>NZ_RQRS01000100.1 GCF_004335085.1 Pedobacter nototheniae
CTAAAGCGAATCATAGCCTTTCGATGCGCTAAAAAATTATCTGGATTGGTTAAACCATCTCTATTAATGTAAGGTCCATCAGGATTTTTTGGATCTGGCCAAAAATAATCAGCTTCAGAAAAGAAATGGTTTGCCGATTATATTTTATGGCTCAACACAAGTAAGCCGGGCATTCAGGAAAAAACAGTTAAAAATAACCATGCTACCTGCTGGGCTATGCAAGTGGCTTCTTTCGCAAAACTTTGT
>NZ_RQRS01000101.1 GCF_004335085.1 Pedobacter nototheniae
GTCAGGTTTAAGCTGAAGGGCATTGGTAGCAGCGGGAGATGAGAAAAGATAGGGCAAACTCCAGGGTTAAACCACAGTGCTTTCCTTGTTGGTTTAAATTTCCTATAAACTAAGAAAACCCTTGCGATTTTAAGTTGCAAGGGTTTCTTTTAAGATTTGGCACCGACCTACTCTCCCACGTGTTACCGCAGTACCATCGGCTCTGGTGGGCTTAACTTCTCTGTTCGGAATGGG
>NZ_RQRS01000102.1 GCF_004335085.1 Pedobacter nototheniae
TGAATTTACTTGCATAAATTACTCACAGTACTAAATTAAGTAAATAACTTCAAATTCTCGAGTTCGCATTCTTGCGGAGGCTTAGCTTAAACCTGTTGTTATCTGACGTCCAGCTGTTCGAGATGTTCCGCAGGCATCTCGAATTAGCAATAAAAAGGGTTCTCTGAACCCGTAAATAGGTAAAACTATAAATGGCCTTCATGATTTGAAAATCCTGCTTTATCAATAGTACGA
>NZ_RQRS01000103.1 GCF_004335085.1 Pedobacter nototheniae
GCAAGTGGCACGATTACTTATGTAGATCCTAAAGTAGCATCAGGCACATTAATAGATAAGAAAGACATTAGTACCGATGGTATCGTATTAGTAAATGGATTAAGTGGATTAAGCAGTTCAGTTTTAGCTAATGCGAAATTAAGCATTGCACCGAAATCCATCACTGCAAATCAGATTGCAGATAATACGATTACTTCAGATAAGATCAAAGTTGATG
>NZ_RQRS01000104.1 GCF_004335085.1 Pedobacter nototheniae
AACTTTGCTTCTTTGGTTGACCAAAGAAGAGAAGCCCCCGCGGCAGCGGAATAGAAGATTTGTCTTGCCAGACGGGCGTCGTACCTTTTTCTTAACAAAAAGGTACCCAAAAGTCAAGGCTGGCATCCTTTCTTGAATAGCAACATTATAATTCCGACAGCAGTAATATGAGGCTTAGCCCAACACAATCCCAACCCTCGCTGCATATT
>NZ_RQRS01000105.1 GCF_004335085.1 Pedobacter nototheniae
ACCTTTTTCTTAACAAAAAGGTACCCAAAAGTCAAGGCTGGCATCCTTTCTTGAATAGCAACATTATAATTCCGACAGCAGTAATATGAGGCTTAGCCCAACACAATCCCAACCCTCGCTGCATATTCCTTTGATTATTCGGATAATGAAAGTAAGTGTAAGAATTATAATGAGCTATTCTGCGAAATGCTGCTATGCCTGGGCG
>NZ_RQRS01000106.1 GCF_004335085.1 Pedobacter nototheniae
TGCAGCGAGGGTTGGGATTGTGTTGGGCTAAGCCTCATATTACTGTAGTCAGAATTATAATGTTGCTATTCAAGAAAAGATGCCAGCCTTGACTTTTGGGTACCTTTTTGTTAAGAAAAAGGTACGACGCCCGTCTGGCAAGACAAATCTTCTATTCCGCTGCCGCGGGGGCTTCTCTTCTTTGGTCAACCAAAGAAGCAAAGTT
>NZ_RQRS01000010.1 GCF_004335085.1 Pedobacter nototheniae
GCATTGCGGTCGTCGGTACGATCGAAAGAATCAGACACTAAAATACTAAATCCATTGCTTCTTTTTTCTTGATTCATTTTAAGGTTTTTTTAAACCAAAATGTGTCAAGTTTTTTTAGGAGAGGACAAAATCCCCTCATCCAATCATTTCTTATATACATTCAATCATTCCATAGTTACGTTTAATCATTAACCGTTAACATTCATTCAATCAAAATCCCCTCATTCAATCATTTGTTATATACATTCAATCACGGGATTATAAACTTTTAGTTAAAATGCCTTTCTTTGCGCCATGAAAAAAATATACGTTTTATTTTTTCTTCTGGTGGTTTCTTTACCCGGCATGGCACAGATGAAACTCATCAAAAAACTCCTTTCTGAAGAAAAAGATACAACTCGTAAAGCTAGCTTTATGCCTATCCCAGTTTTTGGATATGCACAAGAAACCGGCTTTGAATTTGGTTTGGGCGCACTTTTTTCTTACTATAGAGATAGAAAAGATACAACCAACAGGAGTTCAAACTTTTCTGGAACGGCATCATACTCTACCAAAAAAACATATAGTGTAAGTTTACAGGGTGATGCCTGGAGCAAGGGAAATATTTATCATACAATTGCTGATATCAGGTTTAAAAAAATGCCTTTCGACTTTTTCGGGATTGGTAATAACACGCATAAAATAGATCAGGATAAACTGGTACAACAGCAATTAAAAATTGCACTCGATTTAGAAAAAACCTTTCTTAAAAATGCTTATACTGGTGTTTCATTAGGTTTTGAAGATTATGAGTTTACGGATAAAAACCCTGATGGAATTTTTAATAAACACAGTTTTTCAGGAAAAAAAGGTGGAAGTGTAATTTTTACAGGTGTATCTCAAAGTTATGATACCAGAAACTCCAACAACTACCCTACAAAAGGTTTCTTTGGGCGTGTAACTTACCAATATGCACCTGATTTTTTTGGTGGTGAGAGTTTTACCGGCAGTCAGATTACCTTAAACATCCGTAATTTTTGGAGCTTAGGCAAAAAACTGGTACTTGGTGCGCAAGGAATATACAATACTATACAAAGCAACCACACTCCTTTTTATTTATTGCCGCAATTGGGAAATGATGAGATTATGCGTGGCTATTATGCCGGCCGCTATCGGGATGAAAATTTACTGGCTTTACAAACAGAATTACGTTACCGCTATAACAACCGCTTTGGTGCTGTTTTATTTGCAGGAACGGGTACAGTTTGGGGAAGAACGGATTTTAGAGTAAATAAGTTTAAACCAAACTTAGGTGGTGGATTACGTTATTTCTTTGATCCAGCTAAAGGTTTAAGTGTACGCTTGGATTATGGTATTGGAGAAAAACTAAGAAATGAAAAGCGCCAAAGCGGGTTTTATGTGAGTTTGGCAGAAGCCTTTTAATTGCTTCTTCTACGCTCCTCTTCATTTCCAGGTTTCCGATCTTGTTGTTTAATTTTTGCATTACCAAAGCTATAGCGAATACTAAGTCGAAACTGGCGAGAATCGTAATAATTGTTATAGGATTGATTGATTCCATTAACAACGGTATTAAATCTATCCTTGTTAGTTTTAAAAACATCTGATGCACTGAAAGCCAACTGCAGCTTTTTATTAAGAAGCAAGGTTTTGAAACCCAAATCAATATTGCTTTGACTTTTTGTTTTGTTAAAACCATCTAAACCTGGAAATTGATACCAAAAACTAATATCGGTAAAAAGAGTTTTCTTCTGGTTGAGGGTAAACTGGTTTAAGGTAGAAAAATAGGCTCCAAAACCGTTTAAATTGGGCAAGGTTTGACTTATTTTGGATGTGGTTGTTGAATAAAGAATATCCAATCGATTACTACTTTCGAGCCATTTTAATTGATTAAGCGTTATTGAATTACTTAATTGGTATTGATTGCCGGTAATAAAGTTTACTGGTTTTGAAACTTGAATATTAGAGCTTGCTTCAACAAAGTTAACATCACTATAACCATTACTGGTATTACTGAAAGATAAAACGGTTGTAAAAATGCCAGCATAAGTATGAGAAATTTCAATATTATTATTGTACGACGGCTGCAAAAAAGGATTTCCTTCTGCATAGCTTGAGGGGTTGCTGTACCATCGGAATGGGTTTAATTTCCGGTAGGCTGGTCTATTAATTCGTCTGCCATAATTAATGGAGAGCACACTTTTGTTATTTAAATCATACGAAATAAATAAGGTGGGGAACAATTGAAAGTAATCGGTTTGATTTTCTTCATTTACGGATATTCCTTTAACTTGTGTGTACTCGCCTCTTAAACCTGCCTGGAATGCCCACTTATTAATCTGTTTATTCACATTTACATATATAGCCTGTGTATTTTCTTCATAGTTAAATACATTGCTTTGATTGGGATCGAGCTGATAAATTTCATTGTTCTTTTTATAGAATGAAACATCGCTGGCATTTTTAATGAAGCTTAACTTAGCACCAACAGAAAGCTTAAAAATTTTATAGGGTAAATCTACATCAGCCTTTAAAGTGTATAAATCTATTTTTTGCTTACTTGCAGATAAATATTCCGCAAACGAATTGGGAATAAAAGTACCATTGCCATAATAACCCGTATTATTAAAAAACCGTTGCTTATCATCGTTATATTTAAACCAATCTGCGTTAAAAATAATTTGCTTCCCGGCAGAATCAATTAGTTGCTTTATGTAGAAATTTGCGGCATTGTAATTTGATTTAATTATCGCATTTGCATCAGAATTTAAAATTGAATCTATTTTTTGCTGCTGGTTTAAGATCGTTGTCTTTATATTTTCTTCTGAATGAAAATCAGTATGACCTGCATTGTAAGATACCCCTAGAACCGTGTTTTTACTTAGCTGATAATCCATACCAACCTGTCCGCTGGGTACTGTTCTAAAATTTCGATCTTTATTTACCGTGTTTCGGGTTTGATCGGCGTAAAAAATATCGCTTTGCTCAAATGGAACTAAAGAACCTTTTCGAAAATTAAAATTCCCGTACAAGGTAAAATTGTTTTTTCTATAATTTAAATTACCGCCAATGGATGCCGTTTCATGACTAGCTTGTGTAAAAACAGAATTTATAGCACCTTGAAAACCTTCTGCTACAACCTTTTTAAGCACAATATTAATTAAACCATTGTTCCCTTGTGCATCATATTTGGCAGGTGGATTTGTAATTACTTCAATTTTTGAAATACTAGCAGATGGAATAGATTTTAAGTAATTTGACAGATCATCCTGAGATAACTGCACAAGTTTATCATTAATCATCACATTAACGCTGCTTTTACCCACTAACGAAATCTTATCGTTTAAAACCCTAACGCCAGGTACTTTTCCAAGCAACTCAAGTGCATCGGTACCTATACCTGCTATGCTATTTTCAGCATTAAAAACTGTTCTATCAATTTTTTTCTCTACTAATGGCTTTTTAAAGCTAACCTGAACATCATTAAGATTAGTTGTTGCAGCTGTTAAAACAACATTAAGCTCAAGGTTCTCTTTTAAGATTATTGTTTTTTCTTCACTAAGAAAATTGATGGATGAAAAAGCAAGTTTATATTCATCAGCTTTTAAATTATTAAAAGAATAATAACCTGTTTCATTACTTTGAGCATACTTAATACCATTTTTGCTACTCAATTTAATTGTAACTGCGCTAAGAAACTTATTCTCATTATCACTTATTTTACCACTAATTGTAAATTGTGCTGAAACATTTAATGTAAAAACTACTAATGCTAAAAAAGTTAAAAATATTTTCATTGATGGAAAATGATTATAGTTTAGGCTTTTAATTAATCTTGCCAAATCTCAGTTTTTCCCTTTAAGTCAAATTTTAAACTTTTCCCAGAAATTATTGCCTGATTTTTCCTGTTTACAAAAACAGGATCTTTTGCTGAGCCAGTTAAAGTTTTAGTGTTATAAATAATTTGATCTGCCATAATATCAAAATCCTTATAGCTCATTTTTGCATTTCCATACAAATAGATAATGCTTTTATCTTTACTCATTTTGACAGAATCTTTTGCGCTATATTCCACCTTATCTTCCAGTATGCTTTCAGGTCTTAATTCTGATGGCATGCTACTAGATTGCTTTAATTCTGTATTTGCATAATAAGTGCCTTTCTTTAACTCAAAAATCATTGTTTTGCTACTTACTTCATTTCCATATCTATTAACAAAAACAACATCTTTAGCATTGATAATTCCATTTTCCATATCCACTTCTGCGAAGGCAGCTTTGAGTTTACCCCCATAAACTTCCATTTCAACATCTTCAAACTTGTTTAGCTTTCTTTTCATATCTCCTATAAGCTTATTGTAAGATATTAATTTTGGCATCACCAATGCCCCGAATTTAGCTGTATCAGCATTTAGCGGTGTGGTTTTAAACTCTCTTTCTTTAGCTTTAAATTTAGAAGAACTAATTGTTTGTTTGTTTTTAGTTACTTCACTCGAAGTAGATTTCCGAATAAGATCTTTATTAACACTAACATTAGCTGGAGCTAAAATCTGAGCATAAACAATTTGAACAGAAAATAACCACATTAAGCCTAGGCCAAACGGCAAAACCAATAAATACGTTAACTTTTTCATGCTTTTAGATTTAGATTGAAACAACATTTTAATTCTTTCTTTAACTGGGCTTTTCACAAAGTTGTGAACTAAAGGCATATCGCTCTTTATTATTGCCAGTTTTAGCAACAAACCTGCATATTCTTTATTCCCAAAGCTTAAAGATGAAAGGTGATCCGCCTCGTACTCATGAACTTGTTCTAAAGCTTCATTATACAAGTACACGATAGGATTAAACCATAAAATCGCCTTACAAATCATCATCAGTATTTTATCTGCCGAATGATATTGATTAGCATGTACCTGCTCATGCTTTAATAAAATCTGTAACTCATCATCCGTTAAATTATCTCGATTAAAGAATACATAATTTAAGAAGGAGCAATTTGTAAAACCGCCTTGCTTAGGTATTAATTTTAAGCCATTTACCTGATGTGTGTATTTTTTAGCCTGCGTAAATAATTGAAATAATCGCAGCATAGAAATTAAAAACAATACTACCACTACAATAATATAGATCGTTTCTGCCAAAGTAAGCCAGTTTATCATTGCAATTGGTTCATCCTCTATCGTTTGTACTAATGGCATCGATTGTACTATTTCCTGAGGTTGAATAATTAAATTTTGTTGAGAGCTTATAGCGCTAGGCTCAGCAGCCCGCTCTATATTAATCTGAATTGCAGGAATAATGAAGCTTAATAATAAGCTGATAATTAAATAAAAACGGTTAATTTTAAAGAAAGTTAATCTCCTTAAAACCAAAAGATAAAATCCAAAAAGCAAAGTTGTACAAACACTTACTTTGAACAAATAGATTAACAACCATTCCATATTATGATATTATTAGCAACCTCTCTTTGAAAATGCCACAAAGCCATCCAAAATCAAATTGCTGATTCGACGTATATTTTTTTCCTCCTTGATGTAGGATAAACTTTTCTCATTAGAAATATTTCCAAGTTCAATCAAAATTGCTGGCACCTTTGATTCCCTTAACAAGAAAAGATTTCCATCCCTTAAGGATTTTTCTACTTCAATACCCTTTAACTGGCTAAGTTTACTCAAAATGCCTATCCCTAATTCTTCGGCCACTTTAACCTTGCTGTTTAATTTAGAAACATATACTTCAATACCGTTAAAGCTAGGCTTAACACCGTTTGAAACTGCATTGTGATGAATAGAAATAAATGCTGTAGAATTTTGTTTCGGTAATCGATCACGAAGTGTTAAGTACTCATCATTATTTCTGGTCAGAATTACTTTTATCCCTCTTTTTACAGCTTCCTCCTCTAAAATTTTAACTGCATTTAGGTTTAAATCCTTTTCTTTTTGCCCGTTCAATGCCATTCCAGCATCATCTTTTCCTCCATGCCCAGCATCTACTACTAAAGTAATTTCATCTTCTTTTAAATTTGGATTTACTTTCAAACCATTCTTAAAGTAACTTACCTCAAAAGCATTCGTCTCTATATTATTAGGCTGATTTTGGCTCATGTCTGCATGGTTTGCTACAATTATTTCTTTATGATTAACAAAAGCCACCAAACAGACAAAAACCACAGGAATAATTAATAGATAAATAAGTTTTTGTTGCTTTGAAGTTGGTTCTTTATACAACATCTTCACCCTGCTTTTTAGTGGAAGTTTACTAAAACTATTTGTTATAAAGCTTTTTGATGGTATGGCGAGATTCAATAATAATGAAGCATAAATCTTCTTATCAGAGGTTTTTGAAGTTTCTCTATCAGCTAAAAATTCGTGATTGTGGTCTATTGCATTTCTCCAGAAATAGATGATTGGATTAAACCACAAAATAGCCACAATTAGGTTGGCTAAAATCTTATCAAAAGCATGCATTTGCTTCACATGTACCGATTCATGTTTAATAACCAAACTTCTTTCTTTAAAAGGCAAAGCAGAATCAATTATGATATAGTTAAAGAAAGAACAGTTTTTTATTGCCGATTTTGCATTAACTAGAAAAACAAATCCATTTTTATCGATGGTTTGTTTACGAATTTCAGTTTTTACAAACCCTATCATAAACAGCATTTTAAAAAGATAAATTGCCAAAATAGAATAATAAGTATACTCAAAAATTCTACTCCAATTTATGTCTACAGTATGGGAAGATGCTCCATTATCTTGAAAATCTTTCTCAACTGTATTTGCATTATTATAGGTTACTTTGTTTACAATTGAGTGCTTAGGAGTTTTAATTTCTAATCGGCTTTCGACTGTTAATGCTGGTATAATAAAACTCAGCAATAGCATGAACAAAAGATAAACCCTGTTTAAGTTAAAAAACGTAAGTTTTGACAGCATTAATTTGTAAACCACAAAGAAAATCGCTGTACATGCCGAAACCTTCAGTAAATAAATTAATATTATCATTTCGTTTCCTGGTTAATAATTTTCTGAATTTCTTCTATTTCCTGCTGGCTTAGGTTTTCCTTTTTCACCATGAAAGAAATTAGGTTGCTAACCGAGTTATCAAAATAGCCCGAAAATAGTTTGGTGAAAGTTGTTTTAGCATATTCATCCTTGCTAATGGCCGGATAATACTCATATGTTTTTCCATATGCCTTATAAGCAACATATCCTTTTTTCTCTAAAAGCCTCACTATTGAAGATATGGTGTTATATGGCGGCTTCGGCTCGTCATCCAATTCATCAATAATATCCTTAACAAATGCCTTTTGCAGTTTCCATAAAACCTGCATTATACGCTCTTCTGTTTTAGTTAATTCTTCCATACTCAAACCTATAACTTATTTTTCAGTTTTACAACTTAAAAATAAGTTACACAACGTAAAAATCAGTTATTAAATATAAAAACCTGATAATAAAGCTATTAAAATAGTTTTCAAGATAAATAAAACTTTGAGAAGAGGACGTTTGGTGCTTATTGCGCTACCAAATAGCAAGACATTAAGTAATTACTTTCTGTTTTTAGCAAGCTTGCTTCTGGAACAGAAATTTTTAATATATGTTTACCAGCATTTAGCGGGCCCAAATTAACAATGCGAACTGGCACAGGGGCACCAGGGCACCAACTACGACGTTCATTCGCAATATTGCCGAAATATATTCCGTTGGGCTGGGTGTTATAAATTTCGAAAGGGCTACAATTTTGGCTCATATCTAAATGAGTATATTCTTTCCCATCTAAATACAAAACATGTTGCCTCCAATTGTATTCTTCGCCATTATCACCAGCTCCATGTCCTGATGAAATTAGATACAATACATTAGATTTACTATTTTTCTTTACCGTAAATTCAATTTCTTTAGCATTATAACCAGCAGTTGTATCCTTGCCATCCAAAGGGAAATAACTCAGCAAAGGGGTAATTTGACTGGAGCTTTTAGTTTTATTTTTATCGCTAATAAAATCAACAGAAACAGTAAAGGTTAACAGAGAACCATTGCAACCAACTACTTCTTTTTGTCCTGCTCCCGTTGTTCCAAAAATTTCTGTTAGTACCCAAATATCACTGCTTTTATCTTTAAATAAACCCGTTACCTGATCTGCTTGCACGATATAAGGAATTTGATCGGGCTTACGTGATTTATACATAAAGGGCGTCATAATACGCAATAACTCATATTCTTCGGCTTTGGGATCGTCAAACGATTTATTTTTTGGAGTCTTATATAAAGTTACCCGTCCTATTCTATCATAATTATCACAACCTGCAGTTACCACCAATTTAACACCCAAAGTACTGCCAATATTTGCTTTTTCTTCATCGGTAAACTTGCGCATGTATTTGGTGTTGCTTAATCTGGTTAAGCCCGGCAAAACTGGTTCATTTACTGGCTTTGCATAACCATCGTAAAAGTTTACACCACTAAGCACGCTGATTGTATTTCCATCCTTTTGAGCCAAACAGTATAGAGAACTACAGAAAATTAAACTAAAAAGAAAAATGTGTTTTTTGAAGATTATCATAGTCTTTGTTCAGATTAATTCTTTTTGTCTTTTTTCCTTAAATCAGCAATTTCTTTGACAATATCATTTCCATCAGCAGATTTTTGTTGCTCTACGGGCAGCGAATTAAAATAACCTTCTGCCTTGGCTAAATCAAGAGTAGAACCATTGGCTTTTAAGTACATAAAAATGGCATCAGGCGCATAAGGCTTACTTATATTTTGATCTAAAAATGTAACCAAAAGCTTCATTTTAGCATTTCTAACAGAATCTATCTCATTATCTACAGCTTTCATTTTTAAACTATCAGTTGCTTTGGTCCTTTTCTTTTTCCAGCCCAACAAACGCAAATTCGTATCTATTTTTAAATATACTTTTTTAAAAATCACGTATTCTTCCTGCATGGGTACACCAGTAACTTTTGCTCTACCTAAATATCCAGTAGCATCTACATTTACCGATCCTTCTTTTACAAAAAAGTTTAAAGTATTAGGATCTGCAGCCTGATTTGGCGAAGTTCCAGGTTTGGTAAAAAGTAGCTTTACCTTAACATTAGGACTTAAATTTTTATTGAAAGTAAAGGCATTATTTTTTATCCAAGTACTATCCAAAATGGATTGATCTTTTAGTTGATAAACGAAATAAATTAACCTCGAACTTTTATCATATTCAGGAAAATTTATTTTCCCATTTATTTGAGTTCTTACCCCCTGTGCAAAACATAAAATTGGAAGTAAGCTAAAAGTTAATATCAAAAACCGCTTCATAGTTGTAAATCTGGTTAGGATTTAAGCATTAATAAAAATCAAAAAATAAGTCTAAAATTTAAGCTTGAAGTGCTCTTTAGCTTGTCCTTTTTTGAAATAAACAAGTCCAATCCAAAACAAATCTATAGTTACTGTAACATCAGGATGGTTTTTAATTTCTGCCCAAGCTTCTTTCATTCCCTCACTCCAATAAATATCATCAAAAATCAGAAGTGAATTATCATGAACTTTAGGCAAGCACCAATTAAAATAATTTAAAGTTGCATCCTTTCGGTGGTTACCATCAATATAAACAAAATCTAACTTTTCTTGCTTGTCGATAATACCAGGCAATATTAAATCAAAATTACCAACGTGGAGTTCAATATTATCCAAATTCAAGGCTTTAAAATTGCTTTGAGCAACTTTTGCCGTTTGTGGACAACCTTCTATGGTAATAATTTTTGCTTCGGGTTTTGCTTTTGATAAATATGCTGAAGTGATACCGAGACAAGTTCCAAGTTCTATTAAGTTTTTCGATTCCGTGTTTTTCGCAAGGCGATAAATTAACTGGGCTAAACGCGGACTTTTAAGGGCATTTTTCGCAATCTGGCTAACCTTTTTTGTACGGTTTTTATTAAGGTGAGAACCCGCTCCAAGGTCTGTAACGGTGATTTCTGAATCGTCATTAAAAAGTTTTTTTCGCTGCGCTTCTACGTTTTTATATTCAGTTTTCTCTGTAAAATCGTAAATTACCTCATCGGCCAGTTTATAGGCAAACGGAGAATGTGTACCGTGCCTTGATTTGGCTGTTAAACGGTGTTTAAGATAATCTGTAATAAATTGAAATAGCATATTATTGCAAAAGTAATTAAACGTCGCAAATGGATGTACATTTTATGGAAAATAACGCAGAGATAAGTGCTTTAGTAAAATTGCTTGATGATCCTGATGAAGAAGTTTATCAGCATGTTGAGCAAAAGTTGCTGGAATATGGTGGCGCCGTGATCCACTATTTAGAAAATGCTTGGGAGCAATCTTTTGATGGGCTTTTACAAGAACGTATTGAAAATATTGTTCATCAAATACAGTTTAATACCGTTAAGGAAGATTTAAATTTATGGTATTTAAGTGGTGCATTTGATTTATTACAGGGTGCGCTGATAATTAATCGGTACCAATATCCTGACTTAGATGAGCAGAAAATAATAATTCAGCTGGAAGAAATTAAACGGGATATTTGGCTGGGCTTGCAGTACGAAATGAGTTCGGTAGAAAAAGTGAAACTAATTAACCATATACTTTACCAACAATATGGCTTTGGTGGAAACACTAAAAACCACCATGATCCGCAAAATTCTTACTTAAACCAGGTTTTAGAAAGTAGAAAAGGTAATCAAATTTCTTTGGCAATCATTTATTCTACGCTCGCTCAAAAGCTTGATTTACCTATTTATGGCATTAATTTGCCACAACATTTTATCTTAGGTTATATAGATGAAAGCAAGCAAGAGGGTACAGAGTATGGTGTGCTTTTTTATATTAATGCATTTAACCGTGGCAATATATTTGGTAAACATGATGTAGATCAGTTTTTAAGGCAACTTAATTTAGAAGCTTTACCAGAATATTATCGCCCCTGCACCAATAGCGACATTATTAGGCGGGTAATTAGAAACTTAATTTCTGCCTATGAAAATGCTGGTGCTACAGAGAAAGTGGCAGAATTAAATGAATTGCAAAATATTATTGCCGAAGATAAAGCTTAGAATGAGGTAGTTTTAAATAACCACCTCATTTATATAATTTATTTACAGCCGTAACCTATCTTATATTTAAGATTTGTAGTTACATCGGTATTGGTGGTGGTGCCAGTTAAGGTTTTAACATTTTTCACAATACCAATTGATACATAATTAGGCAACTGATCTACAGGACTAGAGGTATCGTTAACTACATTCCTCTCATATGTATAAGTATTAGTTGTAACGGTTTGATTAGTTACCGTACCCGAAACCGTTGTTTGGGTATTAACTATTTTGGTTACAATGCCAGTAGACATGTTTCCATAGATACGATATGGAGCATCAAAATGAGAAACCATTGTATTAAATGGCTCAGCAAATTGCAGATAAGGATTTGTTGGAGTTGATGAATAAGTGATTGCAGTAACATCAGTTTGATCTGCCGTCCAGCCTACGTCCTTTCTTGTAATACCAACTAAATTACCACCAGAATAAGACAAGGTATAAGTTGATTTTAAAACATTGGCTTCGTAATACTTTACAGAAGTAATATATCCATTGGTATAGGTATATTCTTCATAATTGGTGGTACCAGTACCCGCTACTTTAACAGCTGTGCCTGCATTTAGGGTAATATCCAAACTGCCGCTGTTAGTGCCAGTAACAGTTACCTTATCCGTATCGTAAGTAATATTTAAAGTGTTTTTTGTGCCCGCACGTTGAATTAAACGGTTACTAGCATCATAAGTAAGGTTATACGTATTATTTAAAGTTGTTTCTGTATAATCATCAATTTTAACAGCTTTGCAACTTTGATCTATTACTGGGTCAGTATCTGATGTTTTTTTACAGCTGGCTACCGCAATTATTGCCAATGCAAAGCTTGCAAACAAAACCTTTATTAGTTCTTTATTCATATTCCTTTGAATTTGTTTCAATAACTAGATTACTGAAATGTTTTTAAGCCAATCTTTCAATAAATTAAACCAATCTACATCAGATGTTTTATTGTGCAAGCCAAAACCATGACCGCCGTTTGGATACAAATACAATTCCGTTTTTACGTTATGTTTTTTAAGTGCATCGTACATCAAAATACTATTTTGAACCGGCACCGTTGTATCATCTTTAGCATGCACTAAAAATGTTGGCGGAGTTTTTTTCGTTACATTTTGGTTTGCCGAAAAGTAATGTTTTAAGCTATCTGGCGGATTTGAGCCCAATAAATTTTTCATTGTACCGGTATGTACCGATTGCTCAAAACTAATTACCGGATAAATTAAAGCACCGAAATCAGGCTTTAAGCTAACCTTTTCTGCATCATTTATTTTTACATCGTGGTAATGCGTAAGCAAGGTAGACGCTAAATGTCCGCCAGCAGAAAAGCCCATGATTCCAATTTTATTTGGTTTAATAGCATATTGCTTAGCATTTTTTCTTACCAGATAAATAGCTTGTTCAGCATCCTGAAGCAAGGCATAGGTTTTATCAACCATAATTTCTTCACTTGGCAAACGATATTTCAATACAAAAGCAGTAACACCTATTTCGTTAAATCGTTTAGCAACTGCGGTACCTTCGTGGTTATAGGCCAATATGCTGTAGCCACCACCAGGGCAAATAATTACGGCCGCTCCATTGGCTATTGCCGCAGGTGCCTGAAACACCATAAGTGTTGGCTCGCTCACTTTGCTAATCCGAATAATTCCGTCTTTTCCTGTTTCAGAAACCTCTTTATAAGTTTCACTATCTTTTGATCCAGGTATTTTACTCTGATATAAAGGAATAATTTGCTGCCCATGAGCATAAGTTGCGACCATAAAAAACAGAATACCTAAAAGTGATGATTTGATCATAATTTTCAATTAAAACTCCATTAAATATGCTTTTAGGAAATCATTAATATCGCCATCCAAAACCGCCTGCGGATTCGAAGTTTGATAATTCGTACGGTGATCCTTAACCCTGCGATCATCCAAAACGTAACTCCTAATTTGAGAACCCCATTCTATTTTCTTCTTAGAACCTTCAATTGCAGCGGTTTCTTCATTGCGTTTTCTTTGTTCAATTTCGTAAAGCTGAGATTTTAATAAACGTAATGCATTTTCCTTATTCTGCAGCTGAGATCTGGATTCCTGATTTTTTATAATAATACCTGAGGGTTTATGATACAAACGAACAGCAGTTTCAACTTTGTTTACATTTTGTCCTCCTGCACCACCAGCTCTAAAAGTTTCAAATTCCACATCGGCAGGATTAATATTAATCTCTATCGTATCATCCACCAATGGATAAACGTAAACCGAGGCAAAAGAAGTATGTCTTCGTGCATTAGAATCAAAAGGAGAAATCCGTACCAAACGGTGAACACCATTTTCTCCTTTTAGGTAACCATAAGAAAAGTCGCCATCAAATTGAATGGTTACTGTTTTTATACCTGCAATCTCTCCGTCTTGCCTGTCTTGCTCCGTAATTTTATAGCCGTTTTTCTCGCCCCACATCATGTACATACGCATTAACATGTAAGCCCAATCGCAACTTTCAGTTCCACCAGCACCCGCAGTAATTTGCATTACGGCAGAAAGCTGATCTTCCTTACTACTCAGCATGTTTTTTAATTCAAGATCGGCAACAGCTTGTTTACTTAAATCAAACTGCTCTTGCATTTCTTCTTCAGAAGCGTCTCCAGACTGATAAAAGTCAAACATCACTACAGCATCTTCTACTGCACGGTTTGCTTCATCAAATCCATCAGTCCATTTTTTCTTCGAACTAATATCGGCTAATACTTTTTCTGCTTTTTTCGGGTCGTCCCAGAAATCGGGCGCCATCGTTAATTTTTGTTCCTCACGGATGGCATAAAGTAGTTCATCAACGTCAAAGATGCCTCCTCAGTTCCGTTATTCTGGAACTTAAATCCTGTATTTGTTCTTTAGTCATTACGCAAATGTACTTATATATTTTTTTAATGGTTGGAGAAGATGTTTCGAAAGATCTAATCTAATCAATTTAAATTAATTAGATTTCAGGCGAAACAGAAAAGGCTATACAAATCTGTATAGCCTTTGAGAAAGAATCTTTTTTTCTAATTAAACATTCCTTTTAATTTATCAAGAATGCCGCCACCTTCTTGTTGCGTACCAGCAGCCTGATCTTTATTACCGCCACCAAACATTCCAATTACATCAGTCAGGTCAAATTTGCCATCTGCACCGCCAGCTAACTTACCAATTACATCCTGAATGTTAAATGAACTATCATTAGGATCATTGGTTTTCTGTGTAAACTTGCTAATAATTACAGGAATAATACTCGCCGCAATAGATTTGGCTGTATCACCACTAATTCCTAAAGCACTTAGCTTATCAACAAAAGTACCCGAAGCCTGAGTGGCAACGGCGCTCCCTTCTGCATTTTCGCTTTTAAAAATATCGGTTAAAGAACCAATATCACCTGAAGTTAATTTATCCTTCAAGGTATCAAAAATAGAGCTGGAAGCGGCTTGTATTACAGCTTCATTGTGCTCGTTTGGTATTGCGCTATTGTTAACAACAGCATCCTGTGCGTTTTCCCGCACTAATTCATTTAAGTTTTCTAACATGATGTTTTTATTTCTTATAATTTAATGAGGATGATTAACTGTCAATAGGAACTATATGCAAGTTACTTGCTTTAATCGAAATAAAAAATTCTTTTGTTTTTGAACCTTAAAAGACAATTTTAAATTTTTGCTTTATTACTTTTACAGAAAACAAAAGAATATGCTACCAAAAATAAATTTTACCGAAACGGAAGCTTACAAATACCTGGCTGACCATTTTATAGATATTAATCAAAAAAGTATTAAAGATCTTTTTGAAGCAGATGCGGATCGTTTTACCAAATTTTCGGTATTCTTTGAAGATATTTTACTCGATTATAGTAAAAACAGAATAAGCGATGAAACATTGGCTTTATTGATGCAACTGGCTCGTGAGTGTAAATTGGATGAAGCCATTAAATCAATGTACAACGGTGAAAAAATTAATGAAACTGAGGATCGCTCTGTTTTACACATTGCCTTACGTAATTTAAGCAATACTCCAATTTTGGTTGATGGCAAAGATGTTATGCCTGATGTAAATGCTGTTTTGGCTAAAATGGAAAAGTTTAGCAATAGCATTATCAGTGGCGAATGGAAAGGCTATACCGGTAAAGCAATTACTGATGTTGTAAATATTGGTATTGGCGGTTCTGATTTAGGCCCTGTAATGGTTACAGAAGCATTAAAACACTACAAAAATCACTTAAATATTCACTTCGTTTCTAATATTGATGGTACACACATTGCCGAAACTCTAGCTGATTTAAATGCAGAAACAACGTTATTTTTAGTGGCTTCGAAAACTTTTACCACACAAGAAACCATGACTAATGCACACTCTGCACGTAGCTGGTTTTTAGAAAAAGGTGGAAAAGAAAATGATATTGCCAAGCACTTTGCAGCCTTATCAACTAATGCTAAAGATGTTGCTGCTTTTGGTATTGATACCGAAAACATGTTTGAATTTTGGGATTGGGTTGGTGGTCGTTACTCTTTATGGAGCGCCATTGGCTTATCTATTTCTTTAAGTATTGGTTTTGATAACTTTAAACAATTACTTGCCGGGGCACACGCTACAGATAATCACTTTAAAACTGCAGAATTTGAAAGCAATCTTCCAGTAATTTTAGGCTTACTTGGCGTTTGGTATATTAATTTCTACAATGCAGAAACTCAGGTAATTTTACCATACGATCAATATTTACACCGCTTCTCTGCTTATTTCCAACAAGGTGATATGGAAAGTAACGGTAAACATGTAGATAGAAATGGCAACGAAGTTGATTACGAAACAGGACCAATTATTTGGGGCGAACCAGGCACCAACGGACAGCATGCTTTTTATCAGCTAATCCATCAGGGTACAAGAATTATTCCTGCTGATTTTATCGCTCCTGCACAAAGTTTAAATCCACTTGGTGAACATCACGCAATTTTACTTTCCAATTTCTTTGCACAAACTGAAGCTTTAATGAATGGTAAAACGGAAGAAGAAGTGGCTGCTGAGTTGAAAAAAGATGGTAAAACAGATGCTGAAATTAAAAAACTGGCTCCGTTTAAAGTTTTTGAAGGTAACCGCCCGACAAATTCAATTTTATTGAAAAAAATTACACCATATAGTCTTGGAAGTTTGGTTGCCATGTACGAGCATAAAATATTTGTGCAAGGCATAATATGGAACATTTTTAGTTTCGATCAATGGGGTGTAGAATTAGGTAAACAACTCGCTAAAAAAATCCTTCCTGAGCTTGAAGGAACAGGAAAAGTTTCTAGCCATGATAGCTCAACAAATGGACTAATTAACCAATATAAAGATTGGAGATAAATTAAATCAAATATTTAAAAGACAGCCACAAGCTGTCTTTTTTTGTAATATATTTTTTTACTTTAGCACAACTAACCCTATAGTTACAAACACTTATTATTTAAAATGAAAAGAAAATTCCTCTTAACAATGGCCATTTCGGGGCTGTACTTTGGCGCTTTTGCTCAAAAAGTACAGTTCACTGAATATGATCTCGACAACGGTCTTCATGTTATTTTGCATCAAGACAAAACTGCGCCAGTTGTGGCTGTATCTGTTATGTACCACGTAGGTTCTAAAGATGAAGATACCACGCGTACAGGTTTCGCACACTTTTTTGAACACCTTTTATTTGAAGGTTCTAAAAACATAAAAAGGGGTGAATTTATGAAACTTGTGAGCAGTAATGGCGGCCAAAACAATGCCAACACCTCTCAGGATCGTACATTTTATTATGAGGTTTTTCCTTCTAACCAATTAGAATTGGGCTTATGGTTAGAAAGTGAGCGTATGTTACAACCAGTAATTAATGAAGTTGGTGTAAAAACGCAAAACGAAGTAGTAAAGGAAGAAAAGCGTCTTCGTATAGATAATTCTCCATATGGTAAATTCACAGAGAAAATATTTTCACATCTTTTTGATGGCTCTCCATACAAATGGCAGCCAATTGGTTCTATGCAACATTTAGATGCTGCTAAACTAAGTGAGTTTATTGCTTTTTTTAAAAAGTATTATGTACCTAATAATGCAGTATTAACCATTGCTGGCGATATTGATGTAGAAAAAACCAAAGCTTTGGTAAAATCTTACTTTGCCGAGGTACCAAAAGGTGCACCCGTAATTAGAAAAACTTACGAGTTGCCTGCAATTACAAAAGAAGTTATAGATACAGCTTATGATGCCAATATTCAAATTCCTGCAATTTTTGCTGCTTACCGTGTACCAGGAATGAAGAGCAGAGAGAATAAGGTTTTAGGAATGATTAGCTCAATTTTATCTGGCGGTGGAAGCTCTAGATTAAGCACTAAAATGGTTGATCAGAAAAAAACTGCATTACAAGTGGCTGCATTTAATTATACTTTGGAAGATTATGGTGCTTATATCACACTAGCTTTACCAAATAAAAACACACCGCTTAACGATTTATTAAAAGATATAGATGATGAAGTTTTGCGTCTTCAAACCGATTTAATAAGTGAAAGTGATTATAAAAAACTCCAAAATCAATTTGAAAACAATTATGTAAGTGCAAATAGCAGAATGCTTGGTGTTGCAGAAAACTTAGCAAATGGCTATACTTTTCACAATAAAGATACAAACGATATTAACAAGCAACTGGAGGTTATTAAATCAATTACCCGTGAGGAAATTAGAGATGTTGCAAAAAAATATCTGAACAAAAACCAAAGGGTTGTATTGTATTACTTACCAAAAAAATAACAGCTAAAAACTATTTTCAAATTAATTACATTTCAGAACATGAAAAAATTATTCATTATAGCTGCTGTTTCCTTATTGGCTCAAGGCATATCAGCACAAACCATAGATCGTAGTCACAAACCAAAACCAGGCCCAGCGCCAATTATTACCATTGGTGATCCTGTTATTTACAAATTAGCAAATGGAATAACAGTTTTAGTAGTAGAAAACCATAAACTTCCTAAAGTAACGGCTAGTTATAGTATTGATGCGGGCCCTATTACAGAGGGTGCAAAAGCTGGAGTTGTATCCTTAATGGGTAGCATGCTAAACGAAGGTACAACAGGCAAAACCAAAATAGAATTTGATGAAGCTGTAGATCAGCTTGGTGCTGATGTAAATTTAACTGCTGCCGGCGGAAGTGTTTCTGCTTTAACGCGTTATTTTAGCAATGCATTTATGCTAATGGCCGAAGGAATCCGTAAGCCCTCTTTTCCACAAGCTTCTTTTGAAAAAATTAAATCTCAAACTTTAACGGGACTAAAATCTAACGAGAAGAGCGCAAAAGCAATTTCTGCTCGTGTTGTAAATGCACTTGCTTATGGCAAAAACCATCCAAACGGAGAATTTACAACCGAAACTTCTATTAATGGAATAACATTAGATGACGTTAAGAATGCCTACAAACAATACATTACGCCATCAAGAGGTTTCTTAACTTTTGTTGGAGATATTAAACCTGAAGCGGCAAAAGCGCTTGCAGAAAAAGCATTTGGCGATTGGAAAGGTACTGCGCTAACAATTCCAAAGTTGGCAAAAGTTAGCAATCCTGCTAAAACCGAGGTAGATGTTGTAAATGTTGGCAACGCTGTTCAATCTGAAATTACAGTTACCAACCTAATTGACTTACCAATGAGTAGCCCAGATTATTTTGCTGTTTTATTGGCAAATCAAATTTTAGGTGGTGGTTCTGAATCCAGATTATTTAATAACTTGAGAGAAAAGCATGGCTTTACTTATGGTGCTTATGCGAGTACAGGAGCTGGTCGTTTCCAATCAAAATTTTCTGCCACTGCTGCCGTAAGAAACGAAAAAGTAGATAGCGCTGTTGTTGAATTTTTAAAAGAAATAAACACTATTCGTACCGAAAAAGTTTCTGCAGAAGAACTACAAAATGCTAAAAATCTATATAATGGATCATTTGCCTTAGGACTCGAAAATCCTGCCCGCACGGCTTCGTTTGCAAGCAACATTTTAATCAACAACTTGCCTAAGGATTTCTACCGTACCTATCTGCAAAAAATTAATGCGGTAACTACAGATGATGTTTTAAGAGTTGCCAAAAAATATTTCAATCACGATGATACACGTGTTGTAATAGTTGGTAAAACGGAAGCATTTATTGAAGGCTTAAAGAAATCAGGTTTCACCGTGAACCAGTTTGATAATTATGCAACGCCTGTTGCTGCAAAGTAATCACTCAAATTTTATAACTTTTTTACAAAAACCTTTCCTTATTTAATTAGGGAAAGGTTTTTTTTATCAATAATTTTTACCTTTTGGTTATTTATTGGCACACTTAACCGGGATTATAAATAGCCTGAATTTTGGATGTTAGTATTATGAAAGATAATGCCTCTTTAAAAGAAAATAATCCCTCTCAAACAAGGAAATACAATGTCCCTTTTAGACAGCCAAAGATACCAAGTCATTCGCGATCGTTACCAAGTCATTCTAGACCATTACCAAGTCATTCTAGACCATTACCAAGTCATTCCAGACCGTTACCAAGTCATTCCAGACCGTTACCAAGTCATTCCAGACTGTTACCAAGTCATTCCAGACCGTTACCAAGTCATTCCAGACCATTACCAAGTCATTCCAGACCATTACCAAGTCATTCCAGACCGTTACCAAGTCATTCCAGACCGTTACCAAGTCATTCCAGACCATTACCAAGTCATTCCAGACCCATGGTCGGTGTTTCAAAATCTATCTTAAAAGATCCTGAACTAAACGACGCAGTCCTCTTGAAGACAAAAGCAACAATAACTGCTACTGAAAAATCCAGGGTGGCGGAGTAAAATATTTAGTTAGTGAAATTTAAACCGTTTCTTAGTATATTTATTATAATAATTCCTTTTATCTATGGATTTTTAACACTTTCTGCATCTTTAAATTGTTAAACACATATAAGAATGAAAAATTTAAAATATTTAATGAGCATAATACTCCTTGCAGTAACCGCTCAAGTTTTTGCGCAAACAGATAAAGAAACAACGGTCAGAATTGTGGATAATAAAAACTTCGTTTTTGTTGCAAACTCTGCCACACCACTATTTAATATGGATGTTACCAGAGTAATGGCAAGCATGCCTGGAGGGCAAAATGGAAGTTTAATTAATTTATCTGGTTCGCAGTACGACGTAAAAATAACACCAGATAGTATTGTCGCGTATCTTCCATATTATGGCCGTGCTTACAATGCACCTATGGATCCTAACGAAGGTGGAATAAAATTTACTTCAAAAGATTTTACATACACCCAAACGAAAAATAAAAAAGGAAACTATACTATCCAAATTAATACGAAGGATGTTAAACGGGATAATTATAGATTAACTTTTAGCGTTTCTACAAGTGGTTATGCCAGCTTAAATGCAATTAGTACAAATAGGCAGCCCATTACTTTTAATGGCTATATAAGTGAGCCAAAGAAGAAATAAGAATATTAAGATTTACATCAAAATGAGCTTGTCGAAATGCCATATTTACAAATAACTTTTAGACAAGCTCATAATTAATAACCTTATTTTTTGATAACCTGAATCTGAAAGATACTTGGCCATTTTTTACCTGCTACAAATAATCTTTTTCCGGCCTTATCGTATGCAATTCCATTAAGTACGTTATTTGCAATTTCATCTTCTGTTTTAAAATAGCCATTGGGTAAAAGTCCCGAAAGATCTATTTTACCTTCCACAGCACCTGTTTTTGGATCTATAATTAAAATATTATTGGTAGTATAAACATTTGCATAAATTTTTCCATCAATATACTCCAATTCATTTATCTGTTTTATTGGTCCTTTATTATCAAAGACATCGATTGAGCCGATTTTCTGATAAGTATCTTTATCAAGGAAATAGATTGTGTTAGAACTGTCGGTATTTAAAATTTTTTCTCCATCAAAAGCTAAGCCCCAACCCTCAATACCAACGGTATAAGGGAATTCAGAAAGTTTTTTAAAAGTAGTTTTATCGTATACAAAACCAACTTTTTCTCTATAAGTTAATTGAATTATTTTATTTCCAACCACAGTAATTCCCTCGCCAAAATATTGCTTATCCAAGTCTGTTTTCTGGATTACTTTTCCTGTATTCACCTCAACCTTTCTCAAACTTGAAGCGCCATAACTTCCGGCACTTTCATAAAAAAACCCATCATGATATTCCAAACCTTCTACATAAGATGAAGTATCGTGCGGCAAAGTTTTAATTATTTTATAAGTATATTCTATAGGAGCTTGAGCGGCCAAAATATTAATATTAGAAGTTAAATCTTCAGATTTGCCATCCTTATAAATTTTTGCAATAATTAAATGGCTTCCCATTTTAAAGCCGTCAGTTTTTAATTTAATATCTGCAGTATCCTTTTGAGAAACTATTTTGTTAGAATCAATGAAGTAAACCACAGAATCTACAGGCTTATCTTTTCCAAACTGAATATTTACATCCACTTGCTTCCCTAAAGCTACGTTTGTGCCAGATTCTGGCGTTATAAAACTTCTATAAGTGGTGGTGGTTTCTTGGTGACAAGCACTTGCAAATGCAATGGTGATGCCTATAAAAAATGTATTTTTAATTTGTTTAATCCTCTGGCCAAAATGCATCTTCAATATGTTTTAGTGTATAATTATGATCTTTTGTAAATGTGATGGCGATTATGTCAAAACGAATTTCATTTTGATGATCCATCATTTCAATATAAGCAAGCGAAGCCAATTCCATTTGCCTCTGCTTTGCTTTGTTTACGAAATCCTCTGGCTGTCCAAATGCTACTGAGCTTCTTGATTTTACTTCTACAAAAAACATTAAACCATTTTTATAGGCAATTAAATCTATCTCGGATTTACCGTGCGTCCAGTTTTCGTCTAAAATTTCGTATCCCTGTTCCTCTAAATAGCGCTTTCCAATAGCTTCACCCAATCTTCCTAAATCATTATGGATTGCCATGGAATGTATTTAATTAATAATTATTTAACAATTACAGACCCTAAAAATCTTGAAATATCTCTTTCAACATTTTTAATAGTTGCATATCGCTGCATTAAAATGGCTTGGTTATCACCGTCTTTTTCTTCTTTAATTTCCTTCAAAAGAGAGCTTAAAATTTCATCTACCTTCCTTTTCTTCAAATGAAATATCCCTCCTAAAATTGTAGCTTTTAAATTTGATGATTCATCCTTAACGTAAATAAGGTGTTTATTTAGCCAGTTTTCACTTAAAGAATATGGAGAAGTTGAAAGCGTAATAGCCAAATCTGCAATTGCCCTATCCTCGTGTTTAATAAAATGATTAGCGGTTGGTAATCGCCCATCCTCCAATTCTATTTTATAGTAATCGATTATCTTTTTGCACAGCGGATCGGTAAATTCAACATCGGCTAAGTTTTGCACAATAAAGGAGCCAATGTACATATCATCTATGCTATCCCAATTTACAAATTCGTGGCCATATGCTAATAATAACCGTACAATTTCCTTTTCCTGGTGCTCATCGGTATCAGCCTGCTCTTGTACGCCATCAGGCCCAGCGCTATCATCCCATAAATTATCAGGTGGACCTAGCGGTTCTGGTGGGCCAGACGAGTATGAATTATTATTTGAATAAGAATTGTTATTATTTGATGGAAAGCTTTTCTTCAGCTTTGCCGAACGCATTTTATTTAATTCTGTTAAGAGAATCCGTTCTTCAATTTCAAGCAAGCTACTGCATTCTCTTATAAATACGGAGGCTTTAATCGGATCAGGAATTTTAGCAATACTTTCTACAATATCACGAATAATCCCTGCTCTTTTAATGGGGTCGTTGCCAGCTTCCTTTAATAGAACGTTGGCTTTATAAAGGATAAAATCTTTTCGATTGTTTTCGATGTAAATCCGAAAAGCGCCTGCACCCACATGATGCATGTAAGAATCAGGATCGTGCCCATCAGGGAAGGAAACAATCTTAACATTTAGCCCTTCCTCCAAAATCATGTCCAAACCGCGTAAAGATGCCTTAATACCCGCTGCATCTCCATCAAATAGAATGGTTACATTTTGTGTAAAGCGACCAATTAGCTTAATCTGTTCGGTTGTTAATGACGTTCCTGATGATGCCACAACATTTTCTACACCAGCTTGGTGTACAGAAAGTACATCTGCATAACCTTCGGCAAGGTAACAGTTATCTAAGTCTCTTATAGCCTTTTTAGCATGAAAAAGACCGTAAAGAACATTAGATTTATGATAAATTTCACTCTCAGGCGAGTTTACATATTTAGGAACATTTTTATCAGTTTTTAGCGTACGTCCACCAAAACCAATAATTCTGCCAGTAAAATTATGAATGGGAAACATAACACGACCACGAAAGCGATCGTAAATTTTTCCCTTTTCATTTTTAATGGATAAACCTGTTTGCTCTAAAAACTCTAAATTATGGCCATTATTAATGGCGCTTTGGGTCATGGCATCCCAAACATCTGGTGAATAGCCAACTTCAAATTTCTTTAAAATATCTTCTCTAAAGCCACGCTCTTTAAAATAGCTTAATCCGATGGTTTTACCTTCGCTAGTTTCCCAAAGTTGCTTTACAAAAAACGCAGCCGCATACTGAGAAACAATGTAAAGGCTTTCCTTTGCACTTTGTGCTTCTGCATCTTGAGGTGTTAATTCTGTTTCGGCAACCTCAATATTATATTTATTCGCTAAAAATTTAAGTGCTTCAGGATAAGAATATTTCTCATGGTCCATAATGAAACGAACCGAATCGCCACCTTTGCCACAGCCAAAGCACTTATAAATACCTTTGGTAACGGATACGTGGAAAGATGGTGTTTTTTCTCCATGGAAAGGGCAATTACCAATTAAACTGGTTCCGCGTTTTTTTAAGTGCACAAAATCCCCTACTACCTCCTCAATACGGGCGGTATCCATTATCTTATCTATCGTTTCGCGGTTAATCATATACACATAATCCTCAAAATGAGAATTTCCCTTCTATTATTTAATCTTTA
The DNA here is from genome assembly GCF_004335085.1 of Pedobacter nototheniae. Taxonomy (GTDB): domain Bacteria; phylum Bacteroidota; class Bacteroidia; order Sphingobacteriales; family Sphingobacteriaceae; genus Pedobacter; species Pedobacter nototheniae. Next base: position 24,123 of record NZ_RQRS01000010.1, read on the forward strand.
ATTCTATCCATGTTCACTAAAGAACTTGCTTTATTTTACTAAAGGCAACAATTGATCTGCTACCAATTGATTACCAATATTGTTTAGATGTACTCTATCAACGGTTAAAATGCCTTTTTCTTTATCTTCAGGATTATTTTTGGCTTCATATTCTGTAAAAACCTTTCTCAAATCGCAAAGCGGAAGATTATTTTTTGCGGCAAGTTCTCTTATACCCGCTGCATATTTATTTAAATCTGCATCAAGATCATTTGAACCATCTTTTTTCTCGCCAACAACGGATGGGGTGCACAACACAACTTTACTTCCAACACCTTGAATTTTATTGATTAGAGCCTGATAAAATTTTAAATATTTATCATAATCTGTTCCAGTATGCGAAGATTGTTTGTGCCATACATCATTAATACCAACATAAATAACAACTAAATCTGGTTTTTTATTTAGTACGTCATCTTCTAAGCGCAAATATAAATCGTAAACTTTATTGCCACCAATTCCGGCACCTATAACATTGTATTTCGTAGAATCTAATGCTTTTTTAATCAAAGTTACGTAGCCATTAGCAGATACGCCTTGCTGGGTAATAGAATCACCAAAAAAGATTATACGTTTTGGTTTATAAGTCATTGCTGTTAAAGAAATTAAGCAAACGCAAAGCAGAATGCATGTTTTAAATAGGGATTTCATAATTTATATTCTTTGGTTCATGTTATTTCTTATCGTTCTTTTTAAAGTCAAGATCCTGGAAATCAAAACTAAAATCCGTTAATGGAGAAATGGCTTCCATTTTAAATCCATTTGAGCTGGCATTATTATCAAGAGAGAAATTTACAAATGCATCGGCATCTAAACTTCTGTCGTACCATTTTACAATAAAGGTATTTCCCTTATAATAAACCATATCTCCGCTTAGTTTTGGTGAGTTTTTAGCTTGAAAATGCATTTTCCCATTCTGTTCAGTAATGGTTACTTCACCAAACCAAACATCAGAATAAGTTCCTAAATATTTTTTTGCATCAACTTTATTAGGATTATTTTTTTGCTCTGCCGCAATATCAGCCCAAATCTTATCGGTTACTTTTTTAGCATAATCAACTTCTGCTTTTGCGCCTGCGGCATTATCTTTAACTCTGTCTTTGCCTTTAACATCGAAATACCCATCTTTAATAGACTGGGTGATGGAAGAGAAGGCTCCGCCAGCTTGTTGGTTGGTTAAAACAATAATCCCAAGTTTTAACTCTGGAACCAAAGTTACTTCACTTACCATTCCGGCCAATCCTCCTGTATGGTCAGCAACAAGATTTCCTTTTTCATCACTTAAAAACCAGCCCAATCCATAGCCATAAAAATGCCTGTTGTAAGAGCCTTTACCAGCAGGAATAACGCTGTGCATTGTCCACATATTATTTTGCGCAGCTTTACTAAATAAGGTTTTATCAAGCTTATCACCATATTTACCACCATTAAGTTGCACAAGTACCCATTTACTTAAATCATTTACACTGGTATTAATTCCGCCAGCTGCGTTACTATTTGCAGAGAAATCTTTAGCTATTACACTAACTTTTCCATTTATAGGTGCATGGGCATCAATAATATTACTTTTATCTTTTAGTCGATCAAACGATAAAGCACTTTTTGTCATTCCTAATGGTTGCATGATTCTGTTTTCTACAAAATCTTCATACTTTACGCCAGCCACACGCTCAATTACTTCTCCGGCTACGATATACAATAAATTGTCGTAATCCCATTTGGTACGAAAACTAGAAACTGGCTTCAAATATCTTAGGTTATGGATAATTTGCTTTTTAGAAACTGTTGAAGAATCAGGCCAAATCATTAAATCTCCTGCCCCCAATCCTAATCCACTTCTATGGGAAAGTAAATCGCTTATAGTAAATTCTGCCGTAACATAGGGATCAAACATCTTAAATTCGGGTATAACATCTGTTACTTTGGTATCCCAAGTTAACTTCTTTTCATCAATCAATATACCTAATGCCGCTGCTGTAAAGGCTTTTGTATTGGATGCAATGCCGAAAAGTGTATTTTCATCAACCTTTTGAGTGGATTTTAAAGAGCGTACTCCATAACCTTTTGCATGGATAACTTTTCCATCCTTTACCACAGCAACCGCAATTCCTGGAACATCAAAAGTTGTTAAAACCTTTTCAGTAAGACTATCTATTTGTTTAGACGTTAGTACTTGCGCTTGTAAACCTTCTAAAGAAAAGGCTGTTAAAGCAAAAAAGAATATGAGTTTGGAATAATAGCGTGGGCGCATGGATTAGGATTTAATTAAAACATTTAAAGATAATAAATCTTTTAGCCGTTTATAAGTCCTTATTTACCTTTCTCCAGTTTATAATCTTTATGCAGAATAAGGAAACTTGCTCTTTCTTCTTTTTTAAAGGGAACATTCCAATTGCCTTGATAAGTAATTTTTGTAGGTAATTTGTCTTCACCAAAATACCCCATTTCAATATTCATTTGTACATTAAAATCAAACAACATGTTGCTATATTTCATATCTACATAACGACCAAGAATATTAAAGTTGCGTTTATCAAAAATGGTTACAAGTTCTTTAATCATGATTCCATCTTTAGTCCAGCTGCTTAATTCGGGCTTAACAGAAACTCTAAACCGATACACGGGGATAGAATCCAGATAAGTTCCGCTTGTAAATCCATAATCATAATATTGGCGCATGTTGGCTGTAAAAATTTCTGTTTTACTACCAATAAATGGAATCCCTTTTACGGGGCGACCTGGATTAAAAATTAAAGTTTTCAACTTTTGTTTATACCCTTCGTTTGTTGTTCCACCTTTTTTGCCATCCAAAGGTGCGTCTTTAACAAAATCAGAACTATAGGCATTCATAAAAATATAATCAAACATTTCTACAGTATACAACTGGTATTTACCGTTTTTCTTGTATACTTTGCCTGTATCCTGCTTAACTAAATATTCAATTTTATATGGACCGCTATTATTATGGCGAATTTTTCGATAGATACGTCCATCAACTTTGTTCTTCTTATCATAGGTATAAATTCGGTTTTCAGCAATAAAACTATAACGTTTCATATCTCTGAAAGACTGATAAAAAGTGGTATCGTTTATAATAGCATTGATAAAAGTTTCGATATTTAAACGCTCGGCTTTAATATTTACGGTAGAATCAAGCGTTATGGTCTTTATCGTATCGGGGTTAAAACGATTAATTTCCTGACTATAACCTTTGAAAAAGAACGGTATTAACAATAAAAACAAAAATATTTTTTTCATGTGTTACTTTAAATGCAAAAATAAAGCCAAAGGAAATATCACTTATTAAAAGCACGAAGTAATCATACAGTTATAACTTAATTGTAATGTTGCTTCGTGCAGGCAATTACGATGGTAGCGTTCACTCTAATATTAGTTTCCTAATTGTTTTACAGCGATATAAGCCATTAACCCCGTTGATAGTTTAAGTGCATCTTCATCTACATCAAATTTTGGTGTATGCACGGAGTGCTGTGTATCTTTCGCTGCATTTCCAGTACCTAAGCGATAAAAACAAGCATCAGTTACCTGCGAATAAAAAGAGAAATCTTCGGCAGCCATCCAAATATCTAGATCTATCACATTTTCTTTACCCAAAAAATCTTCGGCAAAGCTTCTGGCATTTGCTGTTAATTTCTCTTCGTTAATTAAAAATGGATAACCTTTATGAATATCGAAATCACAACTTCCACCCATGCTCTCTGCCATACCTTCGGCCATTTTTTTCATGCGCACATGTGCCTCAGCACGCCAGTTTTCGTCAAGGGTTCTAAATGTACCTTCAATTTTAACTTCATTAGGAATGATATTAGTTGCGCCATTTGCAATTACTTTACCGAAAGATAAAACTGACGGCAAACGAGGATCTGCATTGCGACTAACAATTTGCTGCAAGGCAATAATGATGTGCGAAGCAATTACAACTGGATCGATATTTTGATGTGGTTGTGCGCCATGGCCACCTTTTCCGGTTACGGTAACATACAATTCATCAGTAGAAGCCATGTAAATACCTGATCTGAAACCAACCTTACCTGCGTCAATCAAAGGCATTACGTGTTGCCCAACAATAGCATCAGGTTTGGGATTTTCCAAAACACCTTCTTTAATCATAATGCTTGCTCCACCGGGCAACAACTCTTCTGCTGGCTGGAAAATTAATTTAATTGTTCCACCAAAATCATCCTTAAGCTGATTAAGAATATACGCAGTACCTAAAAGTGAAGAACTGTGTACATCATGGCCACAGGCATGCATTACGCCATGGTTTTTTGATCGATATGGTTTATCGTTTGCCTCATGTATAGGCAATGCATCCATATCGGCACGTAAAGCAATTACTTTATCAGATGGTTTATTCCCTTTAATTAAGCCAACTACTCCTGTGTTGGCACAATCAGTATATTCAATACCCCATTTGCTTAATTTTTCTTTGATAAATAAAGAAGTTTCAAATTCTTTAAATGAAAGTTCGGGGTTGGAGTGTATATGGCGACGGTAACCTACAACATCATTAAAAATGGTTTCGGCTAGGTCTTTAATTTTATCTTTGATCATCAGTAGTGGTATCTAAATTAGGTGCATTAATTTTTTCCCTGAAAATAAATAAGGTAGGGAAATTTGGTCTGAGTTCGTTCATTAATCGTTGCGCTTCAAGCTTTGTTCTAAAATCGCCAACGCGAACGTAATAATTGGGCTCTTTATAAATTATATAAGTATTAAGCTTTGGATAAAGGCTTTTAAACCTTGCCTGCTCATTAAAAACTTCTCGCCTATCCGAGCCATAAAAAATTTGAAGCCGGTAACCATACGAGGAAACAATGGCTTTATTGGGCTTAACTTCGCCCGAAGATTTATAAACTTCTATCCTTTTGGCAATTAAACTATCAATCAAAGGATCCTTGATAACCGTTACTTCTCCCTTTTGAGCAAAAGAAATTTTTGAAAAAAATATACAAAGTATAAAAGTAAAAACTATCTTCATGGTTAATTAACGTTCTAAGGCATAAACAGTATGACCGAAATCAATACAAAATTCGGCATTCTTTATGGCTATTACAAATTATATAGACAGGGCATTACTCAAAGTTGCCCAAAAACAGACCAATAACTATTATTAAAAAATAACCAGAAGTACACCAAAATAACCAACAAATAACCTCAACTTTAACCAACAACAAACTACAATAAGATTAAAATTTGGTCTTTTTAGATTGATTTTAATTTTATAATTGTGATTTTCATATAACCAATGAACCTTTTAACGCAAAAATCTCATTCAGATAAAGAACTGCTTCTTTTATTGAAAGAAAACAACCAAGTTGCGCTTAAATATATCTATAACTCCTATTGGAAACAGCTTTACCTTACTGCTTTTAGCATTATTAAAGATGCACAACAATCTGAAGACATTGTTCAGGATATTTTGCTTCAACTTTGGATTCGCAGAAATGAGGTAGAAATCGAATCGCTAAAATCCTACCTTTTCACTGCTGTTAAATACAAGGTTTTAACTTACATTAAATCAGCTGGTAATAGAAAAGTATTTTTAGAAGCTGATGAATTTGAAAAATTTGCCGGAACCACCGATTTAGGTGATCGCTTGGAGGAAATAGAAATTAATATGCTTTTAGATAGAGGAATTTCTACTTTACCAGAGCGTTGTAAACAGGTTTTTATACTGAGCAGGAAAGAAAACTTAAATAATAAAGAAATTGCCGAAAGAATGGGAATTAGTCCTAAAACGGTCGAAAACCAAATTACAATAGCTTTAAGGCAACTAAAATTATCTATGAGTGATTATGTTCTAATTTTCACTATAATTTTATTTTCATAAATATTTCATAATCCTTTGGGGGTAAGTGTGCTGTAATTAGACTTACCTATATGAATGTTCCAAAAACAGATCAAGAATTTAGAGAACTTGCACGTAAATGCGAACTTGGTATAGCTACAGAAGCTGAGCAAAAAGCATTTGACGCTGCCTACGATGAGTTATCTTTAAGATACAAGGATTGGAACCCCAAATTAATGGGCGATGAAGATTCTGTTAAGCAAGATATTTTTGCCCGATTGGAGCAAAACATTGCCAAGCACGAATCAAACAAAAAAAGGTTATGGTTTTATAAATACGCAGCAGCCTTTGCAATTTTATTTTCTGTGGGCTTAATATTTTATGCTCAAAACCATAAAAATAAATCTGTTGATCAAATTGTTTCTAAGAAAACAATAAAAGAGGATCAAAATCATAATAAAGCTTACTTAACACTAGCAAATGGCTCTAAAATATCATTAACGGATGCCGCCAATGGTAAAATTTTGCAAGAGGCTGGTATTTCTGTTTCCAAAACTAACGATGGACAAGTTGTTTACCGTGTTTTGGGTAGTGATGATTATGATGAAAAGCCAACAATAAATACAATTTCTACTCCCGTTGGGGGCCAATATTTAGTGGTTTTACCTGATAATAGTAAGGCATGGTTAAATGCTTCATCTTCTATTACCTTCCCAACTAAATTTGTAAAAAAAGACCGAAATGTTACCGCCACTGGCGAAGTATATTTTGAAGTTTTTAAAGATGCAAATCACCCTTTTAAGGTCGAATCTGGCGAGGCTGTAGTTTCTGTTTTAGGTACACATTTTAATATTATGAATTACGATGATGAACCAAGCACGCAAGTTACGCTAATGGAGGGTTCGGTAAAACTAAATTTAGGAGAGGTTTCACAACTTATAAAACCAGGAGAACAGGCTTATTTTATGCGTAATACCGACAAAATTATGCTTAAAACAATGGATACAGATGACGTTATAGGCTGGAAAAACGGCTATTTCAATTTTGATAATACCCCTATCGATCAGGTAATGAGAGAAATTAAAAGGTGGTATGATGTTGATGTAACTTACGAAGGACCAAAACCAAAAATATCAATTACCGCAATGATTTCGAGAAGTAATAAAATCGATAAAATACTCGATTTGATAAAGAAATCTGGAGGAATTGATTTCCAAATAAACAACAAACTAATTACAGTTAAAAAAACAAATGGAGGAAACTAAATGAAGAAATAAATACTCAGACTACTATTCGGGTTAACAAAAAATAACCTTTCCAGATTGCACTCCGGAAAGGTAAAAGTCCTGCTTGTCGGCAGGGTGAAGGGTTACCCAGAAATCAAATTTGTGAATCAACTTACTTAATAAACCCAACAATCTAATATATGAATGATTTATCACATTCACTAAGGAGTTATATTGCTCTTTTTTATCCCACTATTCATAAAAAACCAGCCTTTTTAGGTATAAAAAAAGCCCTTTTGGTTATGAAATTAACAGGAATAATAATTTTGATGATTACCTTTCAGGCAAGTGCAACAAGCTTTGCCCAAAAGGTTAGTATCAGCAAAAAGAATACCGAACTAAAGGAGCTCTTCAAGGAAATCCACAATCAAACGGGCTATGATTTTATTTACAACAATGATGTTTTAAATTTTTCAAGCAATTTTGACGTAAACGTAAAAAACAAAGAAGTATCTGATTTACTGAACGATATTTTCTTAAATAAGCCACTTTCTTTTTCAATTGAGGATAAAAACATAATTGTTAAGGTAAAAGAAAGATCCGATGTAAAACCTGATCGCATTATAACAGGAAGAGTTATAGGTAGCGGAGATAAACTACCATTACCTGGCGCTAGTATTAAGGTAAAAGGTACTACTAAAGCTGCATCAACAAACAATAATGGAGAGTTTTCCATTAAAGTAAATGATGGCGACGTTTTAGTATTCTCTATGTTAGGTTACATTACTCAGGAGATTAACACCAACGGTAAAACTGCCATAAATGTTAGCTTGGTACAATCTGCAAGTAACTTAAATGAAGTGGTAATTACAGGTATTGGTGGTAACGTAGATAAAAGAACATTTACTGGTGCTACAACCAAAATATCTGTAAAAGATGCTGAATTGGGCGGTCTACCTGATCCAAGTAGAATGCTTGAAGGTAGAGTAGCTGGGGTAAGTGTACAAAATACTACTGGTACATTTGGTACTGCTCCTAAAATTAGAGTGCGTGGTGCAACTTCTATTTTAGGTAGCTCTAAACCTTTATGGGTTGTAGATGGTGCTATTTTAGAAGATGTTGCTGACGTTTCTGCTGATGATTTAGCCAGTGGTGATGCCATGACGTTAATAAGCTCGGCGGTAAGTGGATTAAATGCTAATGATATAGAATCATTTCAAGTATTAAAGGATGGTTCAGCTACCTCTATATATGGTGCTAGAGCTAAAGCCGGTGTAATTGTAATTACTACTAAAAGAGGACGTTCAGGATATAGTCAGCTTAATTATGTTTCCGAATTCACTTCAAGAGCCACACCTTCATACGATGGCTTTAATATTATGAACTCTCAAGAGCAGATGGGTTTCTATCAACAAATCTATCAAAGAGGTTGGTTAAATTTAGCTGATGTTTCTAACGCTTCAAATAGTGGTGTTTACGGTAAAATGTACCAGTTAATTAACTCTGGTCAACTTTTAAATACAGAAGAAGCACGAAATGCATATTTGAGACAGGCAGAATATAGAAATACAGATTGGTTTGGAGAATTATTTAGTCCTAATATAATGCAAAACCATTCATTGAGTATTACATCAGGTACTGACAAATCTCAATACTATGCATCAGCAAGTGTTGTTTCTGATCCAGGATGGGCAAAGCAATCGCAGGTTAAAAGATATACAGCCAATTTAAATGCAACCTATAATATTTCTGATAAACTTAAGATTAACATTCTTACATCAGGAAACTATAGAGCTCAAAAAGCGCCTGGTACTTTAGGTAGAACTACCAATCCAGTTACAGCTTTAGTGAGAAGAGATTTTGATATCAATCCTTACTTGTACGCTATGTTTACCTCCAGAACTTTAGATCCAAATGAGAGCTATACTAGAAATTACGCGTCATTTAATATCATGAAAGAGTTAGAAAATAACTATATGGATATTAATGTTGCTGAAGTAAAATTTCAAGGTCAAGTAACTTGGAAAGTTTTAAAAAGCTTGGAATTAAATGCTTTTGGAAGTGTTAGATATCAGCAAACCTCACAACAGCATTATATTAAAGACGAATCAAATCAAGCTGAAGCTTATAGAGCGATGGGTACAACAATTATACGTAGTAACAATCCTTATTTGTATAAAGATCCAGCTAATCCATATGCTTTACCTGTAAGTATTTTGCCTGCAGGTGGTATTTATAATAGAACTGATTATAAAGCGCTTGTTAACGATTATCGTGTAAATGCCCGTTACAACAATACATTTGCTGAAAAGCATGTTTTAAATGTAGAAGGTAGTGCTTCAGTTAATTCTATTGATAGAAACAACAACTGGTTTAGAGGTTGGGGCTTACAATATGGTTTAGGTGAAATTCCTTTTGTTGATTATCGCATATTTAAAAAAGCACAAGAAGGAAACTCTCAATACTATTCAGTAAGCAATACCAGAGGTAGAGAAATTGCCTTTTTTGGTAAAGCAGCTTATTCGTACGATGGTAAATATAGTTTGGAAGTTACAGGCAGGTACGAGGGATCTAATAGGTTAGGTAAAAGTACATCAGCAAGATGGGCTCCAACATGGTCTGTTGGTGGTTTGTGGAACGCAAGTGAAGAAGAATTCTTTAAAAAACTATCAACACCAATATCTACATTAACTTTTCGTGGCTCTTACAGCTTAATGGCTGATAGAGGACCATCTTATGTAACCAACTCTTTAGTGGTAATTGGTAGTTATAATCCATGGAGACCAAATGTTACCGATAACGAAACTGGACTTCAAATTAACGATTTAGAAAATTCGCAATTAGGCTTTGAGAAACAGCACGAATTAAACCTCGGTATGAATTTTGGCTTGTTCCAAAACAGAATTAATGGTGATATTAATTATTACAGCAGAAAACAATTTGATTTAATTGGCCCTATAAATACTCAAGGCTTAGGTGGTCAGATTACTAAATATGGTAATATAGCCAACATGAAATCTAGTGGTGTAGAAATTGCATTATCAGGTACAATTATAAAAACACCTAATTTTTCATGGACAGCTAATTTCAACTATACTCATGCAACATCTGAAATAACAAATTTCTTGAATAGACAACGAGTTATTGATTTAATTACTGGTGTTAACCCAATATCTCAACAAGGATATCCGGCAAGAGCTTTATTCTCAATCCCGTTTGTAGGTTTACGTGAGGATGGATTACCTCAATTTACCAATGCAGATTATTCTACAACTGTTACAGGAATTAACTTTCAAAGTAGAGTAAATCTTGGTTATTTAAAGTATGAAGGCTCTATTGATCCTACGGATTTTGGTGGTTTCGGTAACGTATTTACCTATAAAGGATTTAGTTTTTCTCCTTACATTACTTACTCTTTTGGAAACGTGGTACGCTTAAATCCTGTTTTTAAAACAGCATATTCAGATTTAGATGCAACTACAAGAGAATATTTTGATGCATGGAATGTTCCAGGTGATGAAAATAAAACAAATATTCCTGTGGTTTTAGACAATAGATATATCCGCAATAGCAGCCAATATGAATATGCCTACAACGCATACAATTATTCTTCTGCTACCGTTGCTAAAGGTGATTTTATTAGATTAAAAGATATTTCTGTTGCTTACCAATTGCCGAAAGCATTTTTAGCACGTATAAAAGTAGCATCAGCAAGTTTAAGATTTAATGTATCAAATCTTTGGTTGATATATGCTGATAAAAAATTAAACGGACAAGATCCTGAATTTGCTAATACAGGTGGTGTTGCATTACCTCTAGCTAAGCAATATACTTTAACATTAAAATTAGGATTATAAATTATTTAATAATGAAAAAGATTCATATATATATAGCAATGGCTATAGTTGTATTATTTGCCTTTTCATCTTGTAAAAAATACTTGGATGAATTGCCAGATAACAGAGCCGAATTAAACAATGCAGATAAAATATCGCGATTATTAGTTTCAGCATATCCGTATGGTTCATATGTTGTGCCTACAGAGTATTCATCAGATAATGTTGATGATTATGGACCCAATTTTTCAACTACAAGATTGTGGACTCAACTTTATAACTGGGAAGATGCTACTGAAACAGCCAATGATGGAATTGAAAGAATTTGGAGTGGTAGCTATAGTGCTATAGCTAGCGCAAATCAGGCCTTAACTGCCATAGAAGAGTTAGGTAGCCCTAGCAACTTAAATGCAGCAAAAGGCGAGGCTTTAATTGCTAGAGCTTATAACCATTTTATTTTGGTGAATGTATTTGCACAACACTATTCTCCAACTACATCTGCAACTGATTTAGGAATTACTTACATGACTAAATCAGAAAACACACTTGATCCTAAATACACCAGAAATACGGTAAAAGAAGTGTACGAGTATATTTTAAAAGATATACAAGATGGTTTGCCTTTAATAAACGACGCATCGTATGCTAACGCAAATGTTGCTAAATTTCACTTTAATAAGTCCGCAGCTAATGCTTTTGCAGCTCGAGTAAATTTATATATGGGCAAGTGGGCAGAAGCAATAAAATATGCTACTGCATCATTCGAAAACTCGCCAACAAGCTATGTAAGAGATTACAACAAAATTGCAGGCTTCTCAGCTTCATTCTCTAATATGGCACGCGAATATAATAGTAGCTCTATCAAGGCCAACTTATTAATCACACCAGCAACTTCTTCTATGGGAACTATTTTTGGTGCATACACAAGTAATAGCAGATTAGTACCAGGATTAGCACTTGCAAATTTCGAAACAATCCAGGCAAAAGGTCCGTTTGGAACATTTACAACCACTGGTTACAGATTAAAAGCATTCTCTTATTCGGGAACCAGTAATAAAGTACTTTTCCCACATTTAAGCTATATTTTTGAAACTACAGATCCTGTGGCTAATACTGGTTTTTCTAAAGGAATATTTGCTCCATTTACTTTCGAAGAGGCTTTACTTACCCGTGCAGAGGCTAATATTCAATTAAAAAATTATCCTGCAGCCTTGGCTGATATGCAGTACTGGGGTAATTTTACCTACACGAGTACAACTTTACCTACTTTAACAGAAGCCAACATAAACACTTGGGCTAACTCTTTAGCATATTACACGCCAACTGCACCTACCCCTAAGAAAAAGTTAAACCCTGAGTTTACAATAGAGGCTGGAACTCAAGAAAACATGTTACATGCTGTTTTATTTATGAGAAGGATAGAAACTTATCATACGGGTTTAAGGTGGTTTGATATTAAAAGATACGGTATTGAGGTTACCAGAAGGCTTACAACTGGTGCCGTAATTAATAGTGTTTATGATAATACTTTAACTGTAAAAGACCCTAGAAGAGCTATTCAATTGCCACAAGATGTAATTGCTGCTGGTTTAACTCCAAATCCAAGATAATATGAAAATTAAATATAACCTTATAGGCCTAGCTTTTTTAAGCATGATTTATGTATCATGTAAAAAAGATAAACTAAGCGATCAAAGTGTTTTTATTGATTCTAAAACACAAAAAAATCCTTTAGATAATTATATCTATAACAATTATACGCTTCCTTACAATATTGATATTCTTTATAAATATATCGACAGGGAAACAGATTTAGTATACAATGTTGTGCCTGCAACGCATGATGCATCTATAAGAATGACTAAATTGATATTGCAATACTGCTTGAAACCTTACGATGATATAACTGGAAGTCAGGCGTTTGTAAGAAGCTATTTTCCAAAACAAGTAATGTACATTGGATCTCAACCTGTTAGAAGTAATGGTACATTAATAAATGGAACAGCAGAAGGTGGCAAGAAAATTAATTTGTATAACCTGAATAATTTAGCAGCAAATTCTACCAGTATGGCTAATTTAACTTCTAGTTATTTTAAAACATTTCACCACGAATTTCAGCACATCTTAAATCAAACTAAACCATATCCTACTAGTTTTGAAATGATTTCAGGTTTAGCTTACGTAGGTGATACCTGGAATACCGCATTTACATCTCCAACAACCTCAATTACTGCGGGATTTATTACTCCGTATGCATCTAGTGAATCAGGAGAAGATTTCGCAGAACTATATTCTATCTATGTAACCAGAACTGCTGCCGAATATACTGCATATTTAAATCAAGCAGGAACTAGCGCTGCCGCTTTAGCTGGAATCGCTATTGTAAACACTAAAACGGAAATTGTTAAGACCTACATGAAGAATGAATTTGGTATTGATATGGATGCTTTAAGAGCTAATATACAAACTAGAGGGGCTGGCTTAGCTACATTTGATCAAACTACTCTACCTTAATTAAAAGAATTATGAAAAAACAATTTTTATTATTATCAGTATTATCAGTTCTTTTAGTTGCAGGTTGTGATAAAAAAAGAGATAGAATATTTGATGAAGATCCAACAACTAGATTAAACGCAAGTGTTACAAATGCGTACAATGCCGTAAAAGCAAAAAAAGCATGGATTTTTAGTTATTATCCTGGCGCCAATACCGAATATGGTGGCTTTAATCTTTTTCCTAACTTTACTACAGATGTTGATGTAACTATACAAGCTGATTATACTACAGCGGGACAAAGTGGAACATTTAAATTTTATCCAGGTGCTGGACCAATCCTTTCATTTGATAATTACAATTCTGTAATTCATTATTTTGCAACACCTGGTTATTATACTGGTGTAGGAACTTCAGATGGTGGTATGAAAGGTGACTTTGAATTTTTAGTACTAAGTGCCAATCAGGATTCTATCATGTTAAAAGGTAGAAAATATGGCAACCTTATGAAAATGAAATCTGTTGATGCAGCTCAATTGCCAACCATTATTGCTAACTACAAAGCTGGTGCAGCAACTTTTAATGTATTCAGAACTTTTAAATTAGAAGTAAATGGTACAGCTTATGCAACTACTGCAACAACAGCCACAATAAATGGATCAGTAAGACCAAATCGCTATTTAAATGTAACTGCTAAAAACATGTCCATTTCATTTATCGTAACCGATACAGGAATTGAGTTTTATAAAGAGTATCAAATTGATGGTGTTAAATTTAGTAAGCTAAAGTATAATGCTCCAAATGCTACTTATGCAAAAGGTTATTATTCAAATACCAATGATTCATTTAAGGTGATTCCATTGTAATACCCAGCAAACAAAAAAAAAGCGCCGCAATTAATATTAATTGTGGCGCTTTTTTTTTTAGCGAATTATAGTAAAATAAAGTGCAACCAACATGTGCGCTTTATTAAAGCAAGTCTAATTTTGCTTTTGAGGCTCTAGTTTAACCTCATAAACTATTGGATCATACTTCATCATGGCTCCTGTAACTGCATCTACAGCAAAACCAAGTACAAATAGGATATTGACTATACCAACTGGATTAAATGTAGTTTCTGGTCTAAATGTTCTTGTTTCATACCCATTCATTTTTAGTGATACTGTTTGAGGGGTAAATCCCTTTTTTAAAGAAACTGCCATTGGCGTAACCCCTACTTTAACGCCATCAACCTCAATATCTGCGGCCGGAGGTGTAGAATTAATTTGAACAGTTTGTTTGGTCCCTGTAAAAACAGTGGCGCAGCTAGAGAATAGCAATGTTGCGCCTAAGGCGACAACGGTAAATACTTTTTTCATTTGTGTGTGTTTGTGTGTGTGTTTCCTACTCTTATGGCTTTTCGGTTACGCCCCGTTTTTAATGGTTTCTAGACTCCATTTTAAGGTTATTTATCATTAGGAAACTGCCTACCAGTTTCTAATTGATTTATTTTATTTTATAAAACTGTGATATTAAATACGATAGAAATCTTGAAAATCTACTCTCTAAATATAAGATTTAATATGAATATTAAAAATTTAGCTATAAAAAAAGGTCTTGATTTCTCAAGACCTTTAATAAGTATTAATGTTTTAATTACAAGTTAGCTCCGTGGCAGTTTTTGTATTTTTTACCGCTACCACAAGGGCAAGGTTCATTACGCCCAACTGTTGCTTCTTTGCGGATGGGTTGTTGAGGAACAGCCTCACGAGTATCTCCAAATTCAATACCTGGCTCTTCTCTACCAAACTCTTGTTTTGTAGTTTGTAGCTTTGGTTGCTTTTGTGGTGCTGGTGCTTCTCTAACCTGCTCTGCTTCTTGCTGCACAGGAATGCCTCCTTTATATAAGAAACTTACAACCTCTTTATTCACTGCATTTAACATGCTTTTAAATAAGTTGAAAGCTTCCATTTTATAAATTACTAATGGATCTTTTTGCTCGTAAACAGCGTTTTGTACAGACTGTTTTAAATCATCCATTTCACGTAAATGTTCTTTCCAACTATCATCAATTAAAGCAAGTACAATTGTTTTTTCAAAAGAACGAACAACCTCTTTACCTTTATTATCAATTGCTTTCTTTAAATCTACAGCAACCTGAATTCCACGAATACCATCAGTAAAAGGAACAACAATTTGTTCGATATGCTCACCACGTTCTTCAAAAACTTGTTTTAAAACAGGTAATGATTGTTGAATAATCGCATCAGATTTACGTGCATAGAAAGATTCAGCTTCATCAAATAACTTCTCTGTTAACTGAGTTATATTTGATGATGAAAATTCCTTTTCAGTAATAGCAGTATCGAAAGAGAAGTTTTTAATCACCTCTAATTTAAAGCCATCAAAGTTTGCTTCTTGTTTGTATTCGGTCACGATATCTTCTGCAACATCGAAAACCATATTGTTCATATCTACATCTAAACGCTCGCCAAATAAAGCATTTTTACGTTTAGCATAAATAACCGTACGTTGAGAGTTCATTACATCATCGTACTCCAATAAACGTTTACGAATACCAAAGTTGTTTTCTTCTACTTTCTTTTGTGCACGCTCAATTGATTTTGTAATCATAGAGTGCTGAATCACTTCTCCATCTTCAATTCCCATACGCACCATGATACCAGAAATACGCTCTGAACCAAACAAACGCATTAAGTTATCTTCTAATGAAACGAAGAATTGAGATGAACCTGGATCACCCTGACGACCAGCACGACCGCGCAACTGCCTATCAACACGACGAGATTCGTGACGCTCAGTACCAACGATTGCCAAACCTCCAGCTTCTTTAACACCTGCACCTAGTTTAATATCTGTACCACGACCAGCCATGTTGGTTGCAATGGTTACAGTTCCTGCTTGTCCAGCTTCGGCAACAATATCTGCCTCTTTCTGGTGCATTTTGGCATTTAATACATTGTGTTTAATTCCACGAAGTTTAAGCATACGACTTAATAACTCCGAAATCTCTACTGAGGTTGTACCCACTAATACCGGACGACCCGCTTTTGGCTCTAACTGACCTGTTTGAGGATTAACCGCTGGAATTAATGCACCTTTAGCATCAAGCTTAGGCACAGCTCTACCAGTTGCATCATATTTAATTACTGGTTTGCCATCTTTTTGCTTCGCATTTCCTTCTTTATCCAATTCATACTCTGTTTCGTAATGCGAGTATGGGAAAACAAGGAATTGAATTTCAGATGCTACAGCGTTATATTTTTCACGAACAGTACGGTAAACGTAATCTTGCTCATCTTTTCTTGAAATATTTCTATTGGTTGGAATTTCTACAACATCCAATTTATAGATAGACCAAAACTCACCTGCTTCTGTGGTTGCAGTACCCGTCATACCGCAAAGTTTGTGGTACATACGGAAATAGTTTTGAAGGGTTACTGTAGCATAAGTTTGCGTTGCATCTTCTACCTTAACATTTTCTTTAGCTTCAATTGCCTGATGTAAACCATCTGAGTAACGACGGCCATCCATAATACGACCAGTTTGCTCATCAACAATTTTAATTTTTCCTTCATCGATGATGTATTCAACATCAATTTCGAATAAAGTATAAGCTTTTAATAATTGATTTACAGAGTGGATACGTTCTGCTTTTACAGAATAATCACGCATTAAGGCATCTTTAGTAACCACTTTTTCTTCCAACGGAAGATCAGATTTTTCTAATTCTGCCACTTCAGTACCTACATCAGGTAAAACAAAGAAATGAGGATCTTCTCCTGATTGGGTAATTAACTCAATACCTTTTTCAGTTAATTCTACCTGATTATTTTTCTCATCGATGTAGAAGAACAATTCAGAATCTACTTTAGGCATATTCTTAGATTGATCTGCCATATAGTGGTTTTCCGTTTTTAACAACAAACCACGAACACCGCTTTCACTTAAAAACTTAATTAAAGCTTTATTTTTTGGTAAACCGCGATAAGCACGTAATAATGCTAAACCACCTTCACCCTCTTCTGTACCAGTATTACCAGCATTAATTAATTTTTTAGCCTCATTTAAAGCTTGTGTTACATATGCTTTTTGAGCATTAACCAAACGCTCAATGCGTGGTTTTAACTCATAAAATTCGTGTTGATCGCCGTGAGGAATCGGGCCTGAAATAATTAATGGTGTACGTGCATCATCAATTAAAACTGAATCGACCTCATCCACCATTGCAAAGTGCTGCTTGCGTTGTACCAGCTGATCTGGGGTTTGCGACATATTGTCACGCAGGTAATCGAAACCAAACTCGTTATTTGTTCCGTAAGTAATATCTGCTGCGTAAGCTTTTCTTCTTTCTTCTGAGTTTGGCTCGTGTTTATCAATACAATCTACACTTAAACCATGGAATTCAAATAAAGGGCCATTCCACTCACTATCACGACGGGCAAGGTAATCATTCACGGTAACGATGTGAACACCCTGACCTGCTAATGCATTTAAATAAGCCGGCAATGTACTTACAAGGGTTTTACCTTCACCAGTAGCCATTTCAGCAATTTTACCGCTGTGTAAAACAATACCACCAATTAATTGCACATCATAATGCACCATATTCCATGATACTTCTGTACCGGCGGCATCCCATTTATTTGCCCACTGCGCTTTATCGCCAACAATTTTAACATTGTTTTTGCGTGCAGCATAATCACGATCAAACTGGGTTGCGGTAACTTCTAAAAAGTCGTTTTCACTTAAACGGCGTGAAGTTTCTTTAACAACAGCAAATGCTTCAGGAAGAATTTCCAAAAGTACTTTTTCTAATTCCGCATCACGATCTTTACCTAATGCATCAACCTGATCGTATAAAGCTGTTTTTTGATGAAGATCCAAATCTTCACTTTCAGCATCAACTTTTAATGCTGCAATTTTTGCATCTATATCTGTTAAAAAAGTAGTAATTCTACTTTTAAATTCTATTGTTTTAGCACGCAATTCATCATTGCTAATTGAAGAAAGTTTTGCATATTCTTCATTTATTTTAACAACCAACGGCTGTATGCTCTTTATATCTCTTTCTGATTTACTTCCGAAAACCTTGGCTAAAAATCCTAACATTATATTTTAAATCGTATTTATTATTAAAAAATGGAGTGTTACAACAACCACGCCATGGCTTGTTGCAAGTCAGTTTGGCAGTTGCTGGTATAAAATGGGGCTAAAAATCTAACTAAAGATCTTTTAAGAAGAAAAACTAAGGGCTGTTGTTTTTTGGTTTTTTCCTAATGGTTAAATCAGCTATAACCTGATTTTCATTTACATACTTGGCTACTTTTAATTGAGGTTGGGTACCAATTAAAGCAAGGCGAGTGTATGATAATAAATAAGGATTACGGTGTTCGTTAAGTTGAACAGGCGTTTTATCAGCAGAATTAATACTGATTTTATGTTCATTACAATATTCATTTAATATTCTAAGCCCTTCAACACGCTCGGCTTTTGCCAAATGTGTTAAGCTAAAAAATACAAGTGATATGGTAACTAGGTGTTTCATTAATAGCGGCAAAGCTAGTTTTAATCTTTTATAAAAAGAAATTTCATCCTTGCAAAAAGCATACCTTAATTTTTTACCAAGGGCTAATGTTTTATAAAAAAAAATAGTGATCGATGCATTTCCTATAACTCAGCATACTAAATTTTGCCATTTAACGATACAAAATTGCTTTACATCGTTACAAACTTATCGTTTTTGGCTGTTCTTTCTATTTTTATTCAAAGGATAACAAAACGTATTTACCATGGAAAGAAAAAACTTTTTAAGAAGCTTAATGATTGGGGCAGTTTCTACTCCAGTATTAATTGAAGCCTGCAAAAAAAGCAGCATCATGGATGAGAGCAACTCAAGTGGATCTGGATCTGCTGGTACAACAACTGGTACAAACGGATCTTGTACTGTAGCACCTACAGAAACTGAAGGCCCTTTTCCTACAAAAGTACCTGCTTCATATGTTAGAAGTGACATTACCGATGGTAGAACGGGTTACAAATTAACAGCAAAAATTACAATCGGTAATTTAAATAACAGCTGTGCGGGTTTAGCTAATGCAATTGTAGATATATGGCATTGCGATGCTGAGGGCAACTATTCTGAATATGGAGGCTCGGGTATGCAAAGCACAAATTACCAATCGGTACATTTTTTACGCGGCAGACAAACTACCGATGCTAATGGCTTGGTAACCTTTACCTCAATTTTTCCAGGTTGGTATAGCGGTCGTGCAACACACATACATGTACATGTTTACAATGCCGCAGGTACTTCATTAAACGTAACACAAATTGCTTTTCCGGAAGGGAGCGGAACTTCATTAGCTTTAGTAAATGGCTACGCGAAAGGTATGACTGGCTATACCTATAATAATGCAGATAATGTTTTTAGTGACGATACAACGGGCGTTGAAATTGCAAAAGTTACGGGTACACTTGCTGCTGGCTTTGAACTTACTTTTAAATTAAACGTTAAAGCATAATAAATATCCTTATTGTTTGTTTTATTTTTGATTTAGACGTTAAGTACAACCTTAACGTCTTTTTTATTTTGTAACGATGGCAAAAAAAATAATCACCTTGTGTTACCGCAAAATTATTGATGTGGATAATACCAATTTATGGGATAAATATGTGCATGAGGATAGCTTTATAGAGTTTAAAATGCAGGCACAGTTTTATAATCAGGAGCAACGGTATAAAACTTTTGCTGAGTTAATTTTAAATGTTCCAGATGCTAATAAACTTAACTTTTTGGTAAGCGCAGCAATTACTGGTTACATACAGCAACTAAAAAACATTATACCCGATGTATTGGATAATTTGGGAAGACGCTTTTTAACTTTCGAAAATTTTAAATTTGAAATCATTAATTCTGACATCGACAGCATACAAAAACATAAAATTGGAATTAACTTTTTCTCTACACCAATGATATGGCACGATACAATAGATAATCAATTATTGGTTTCACAAGTTAAAGAAAGTGACGAAGAAGAGATTTTTACTAACCTTTTTCAAATTCAACCTTTTGTAAGCATATATTCTATTAAAACCGTTTTATAATTTATGGAATTAACTCCAGGAAAAATATATTTAGCAGACCAGCGTGGTTTAACTGAAACATCAACTTTAAGAAGATACAGCACCTTTAACTTCGAAAAATATTATAATGAGCATAAAGAGGCTTTTGGTAATTTATTTATTTGTAATGATGATTCTCTTGCTGGCGGAAAACTGACATTCTTTTTATCAAAGGAAGATTCTTTTCAAATATTTATCCCCATAACTGGAGGAATAGATATTGTGAGCAAAGGCGAGGAATTTTCTGTTGATACTGGTCAGGTTTTAACTTTAAATCTGGAAAAAGGGGAAGTTTTAGAAATCAGCAATCCTTATGAAAAGGATATAATAAACTACCTTCAAATTGGGATAAAGAATAATGTTGTTTTATTTGAAAAGGTTAATGATACTTTTGCTTTTGACTTTGAAAAGGACAAAAATCAGTTAATAGAAGTTGTATCGTTTAATGATTTACCGTTAAAGATAAGTGCCGGGATTTTTGATGGTCGTGAGGAAGCGATTTATAAAATGCAAAGCCAAAAGAATAATTTTTATGCTTTTATAATTGATGGCGCATTTGAAATTGAAGGCAGATTAATGCATGCCCGCGATGGTTTAGCGCTTTGGGATATTGAACAAATAGAATTAGAAGCTTTAAGCAACAATGCTATAGCACTTATAATTGAAGTACTTAATTAATGAGAGAGAAAACTTCTCTCCCATTAATTAGTTTTATTTAAACACAACCTCTGTAGCACCATACCCAAATTTTTCTTTTCGGGCATCCATATAGGTTTTTATATGTGGGTTTTTACTAATTAGTTTATGTATTTTATCTCTCAGCGTTCCGTTTCCGGTACCGTGAATAAAAACAATTTTATCAAAGTGATGAACAATTGCCGCATCTAAAGCATTTTGAAAGTGAGCCAATTGAATTTGCAGCATTTCATCTGCCTCTAAAAAATGGTGATCGTCTCTTAACTTTTCGATATGTAAATCGATTTCTTTTTCTGGTGCGTTAACTGTTTTCTTTTCTGAAGTAGATTTAAAAAAACTTTCTTTTAGCTTTTGTGCATCAATGATTGGCGCTTGCTCATCCAATCTAATTAACCAGCCTTTATTTTTTAATTGAGGCAATTCCTTCTGGTCTGTGCTAAAATCCTTTGCCCTAAATTTCTTTTTTATTACTAAAGGTTGGGCTGGTTTAACATCAGCTTTGCTAAACAACAAAAACTGAAAATTAAATTCTGGCCAAATATCCAAATCAGGAATGGATGCAGAATACACCAAAACAGATTGATGTGCTTCGATAACACCATAATAAGAACCTGCATATTTCTCTTTACGCTCAGTTATTAAGGTAGCCAGTAGAATATTTGGTGAGTGGTTTTGCAAATGAAAATGAACCACATTACCTACTTTATCATCGGTAGCAACGGCAAGGTAAATTCCATTTTCAATTTTATTTATTGCAGGTACATTTACAGCAATTGGTTTTGGTGCATCTTCTTCTTCGGTTGAAGCACCATGACCATGCACTGAGGTTAAGTTACTTATTGCAACTGGAATTTCAAATCCATCACTATCCGTTACGCCCAAGGTTTGGTTATCGATAATTTTAGTTACGTAACCCTCACGTTTTTCATCAACAAAACGAACAAAATCTCCCAGTTTAAATTTCATCTCTTTATTTTTTTACCACAAAGGCTCAAAGTACACAAAGATTTTAAGCTATTGGCACAAAGCAATTATGATTTGTTTAATGCCTTGTATCGTTTCCATGATAGATGCTTAAATAGCTTTCGTATCTCGAAACAGCAATTTCACCCTCATTAACGGCTTCCAAAACTGCGCAACCCGGTTCATTAATATGCCTACAATTGTTAAAACGGCAATTATGAGAGGTTTTAAATATCTCCCTGAAGAAATGTCCCAACTCTTCTTTTTCAATATCAATAACACCTAACTCTCTAATTCCAGGGCTATCTACAATGAAGCCACCTTGCGGCAATTCAAACATTTCGGCAAAGGTTGTGGTGTGTTGTCCTTTATCACTCCAATCAGAAACTTCGCCTGTCCTTAAATCACGATCAGGTAAAAGCGCATTAATTAAACTCGATTTCCCAACACCTGAGTGACCAGAAATCAATGTAATTTTATCGGTTATTAGCTCCTGAATAACAGGAATATTAATTCCTTTTAAAGCAGATACTTCATAACACGGATACCCAATTGCCTCATAAATGGCTTTAAATTCCTTCAAAATTTCAAGGCCTTCTTTACTAAACAAATCAAGCTTATTAAATACCAATACTGTTGGTACATCATAAGCTTCGGCCGTAACTAAAAAGCGATCTATAAAACCTAAAGATGTACGTGGAGATGCCAGTGTAACCACCAGAATAGCCATATCTAAGTTTGCTGCAAGAATTTGTGCCTGCTTACTTAGGTTAATAGACTTACGGATGATGTAATTTTTACGGGGCATTAATTCATTAATAATACCCTGAATACCATCACGTTCCAAATCAAACTTTACCCTATCGCCAACAGCAATTGGATTAGTTGTTTGAATACCTTTCATTCTGAATTTCCCTACAATACGGCAATCGTAGCGCTCGCCATTATCGGCCAAAACACTGTACCAACTCCCTGTAGATTTAATAACTAAGCCCTGCATATTTGCTACAAAGGTATTAATAAGCGTTGGAAAAAATTGTAAAAATAGGGAACGTAAATGCTTAAACGGTTTGAAACTAATTTAGAGAAATTTAAATCTCGCTTAAATAAGGCTTTAATCTTCTTAATTCCTTTCTGGCTTCGCCCACTTTAATGGTAATTAGAACTACACCATTTTGCGCTCTGTATCCGTACAAAGAAGTTGCCTGTGCATCCTTCAAAACTTTTACATCTTCAATAGAATTAGCATTAATATTCTTAATTCCTATATTATCTACTATGTAACTTTTACTTTTCAAAACCATAACCCAAAGTGGTTGGTTACTTGGGATTGAATTTGAACAAATGATTGGTGAAGACTTATTTGTTTGCGCAAAGCACACTAAATAAAGAGAAGAAAAGATGATAACAAAAGATAGTGTTCTAAAGAATTTCATGAATTGTTTTTCATTGAGGATTCAAAAAAGTAGGCTAATCCATAAATACCTTTAAATAAAATACTTACAAAACATAACCAATAGACCATAAATTTCCAGTAACGCCGTTATCTTTTAAGCTAAGTAACTATTTAAATATCGTTAAACAAGTTGAGTTCTCAGTTCAAAATATATGGCTATTTCACTGTATACGCCATTTTATTAAAAAGTTTTAAATAAAATTTAAAAAACATTTGCATTTTAAAAAAATATTCTTCTACTTTACGGTGTACAAAGTACACAAAGACGAGATGAATTTTAACACTTCAATTATTTCAACAATTATTACAACCACCGGTATAAACCAGAGGGGCTAATTTGTTGTAAATTGATAAAAACATAAAACACAAAAAACGCCCCCGAAAATCGGGGGCGTTTTTTTTTAACCCATATTTTTTAAACCCAAAAATAATGAAGGTACTTAAATTCGGCGGCACATCCGTAGGTTCGGCCGAGAACATTAAAACGCTCTTACGCCTGGTGGCGGAAGAAAAACAGAAGAACAATCCGGTAGTTGTATTATCGGCAATGAGTGGTGTAACCAATTTGCTAACCGACATGGCTGAAAGTGCTGAACGGGGTGAAGATTACGACTCATCTTTAAAAGAAATTGAGGCAAAACATTTTGCTGTAATTCGCTCGCTACTTCCAGCTGCAGCACAAAACCCAGTATTTACCCGTTTAAAAATCTTTTTTAACGAACTGGAAGATTTATTGCAGGCAGTTAGTAATTTACGTGAGTTGAGTTTGCAAACCAAAGACCAGATTTTAAGTTATGGCGAGCGTTGCTCTACCTTTATGATTGCGCACATTGCTTCACAATCCTTTGGTGATGCAATGTATGTAAATGGCTCCGAGTTAATTAAAACAGATAGCAATTTCGGTCAAGCTAAGGTAGATACCGATTTAACAGAAATGTTAATCAATGATTTTTACCAGGCAAATAAAGATAAGGTACTTTTTGTAACTGGCTTTATTGCAAGCAACACTAGCGGCAGAGTAACAACCTTAGGTAGAGGCGGTTCTGACTATACCGCTGCCGTTTGGGGCGCAGCTTTAAATGTGGAAGAAATAGAAATATGGACAGATGTAAACGGTATGATGACTGCTGATCCTCGTATTGTTAAAAAAGCATTTTCCTTACCAGAATTAAGTTATACAGAAGCGATGGAACTGAGTTATTTCGGGGCTAAGGTAATTTATCCGCCAACGATGATTCCTGCTTTTATGAAGAAAATTCCGATCGTTATTAAAAATACATTCCAACCGGATTTTGCTGGTACATATATTAAAAGTGATGTTAAAGTATCAAAATTACCAATTAAGGGTATTTCCTCTATCGATCACATCAGCATAATTAATTTAAGCGGAAGCGGCATGGTTGGCAAAGCAGGTTTTAGCGGGCGCTTATTTTCTCTACTATCTCGGGAGCAGATTAATGTAGTATTGATTACGCAATCATCATCAGAACATAGCATCACCTTTGCGGTTAAACCAGCAGATGCATCGCAGGCAATTGCTTTAATAAAAAAAGAATTTGAACTAGAACTTGATGCAAAAAAATTAGAGCTTCCAGAGGTTGAAAACAATCTTGCGATTTTGGCCATTGTGGGCGAAAACATGAAACGTACACCAGGTATGAGTGGCCGCTTATTTAATGCTTTAGGTAGAAACGGAATTAATGTGCGTGCAATTGCACAGGGTTCTTCTGAATATAATATTTCAGTAATTATTAGTGCAACCGATTTATCGAAAGCTGTAAACGCTGTGCACGATGCTTTCTTTACCGATTTAAAAAGAACGTTGAATATTTTCTGTTTGGGAACGGGAAATATCGGAAAAACCTTGTTTAATCAATTAAAAGAACAAATGCCTTTTTTGGCTGCTAACAATGATTTACAAGTTAAGGTTGCCGGAATAAGTAATACCAGAAAAATGATTTTCAATGCTGATGGCTTGTCGCTTGAAGATTGGGAAAAGGAGCTAAATAACGATGGCGAACAGGCTGATTTAGCAGGCTTTGTAGAAAAAATGAAAGCTTTAAACCTACCGAACTGCGTTTTTGTAGATAACACGGCAAGCGAATCGCCGATTGAATTTTATCAGGGAATTTTTGAAAGCAGTATTTCGGTTGTTACTTGCAACAAAAAAGGAAACTCGGCCGATTTTGCGCAGTATAAATCTTTTAAGGATACTGCTCGTAAGTTTGGCGTAGATTTTTATTATGAAACCAATGTTGGTGCAGGTTTGCCAATCATCCGTACGTTAAGAGAACTGATGATGAGTGGCGATAAAGTTGCACGCATTGAAGCTATTTTATCGGGAACCATTTCTTATATCTTCAATAATTTTAAAGGTGAAGCAGGTTTTTATGAAACCGTAAAGGAAGCGCAAGAATTAGGTTATACAGAACCAGATCCACGAGACGATTTAAATGGAAAGGATTTTATGCGTAAAATGCTTATTCTCGCTCGCGATGCTGGCCATCCTTTAGAAGCAAGCGATGTTAAAATCGACAATATTTTGCCTGATGCTTGTTTAAAGGCTGCAACCGTTGAGGATTTTTACCATGAATTGCAAGCTAATTCAGCATACTTTGAAGAGCTGAAAAACAAAGCCGCTAATGATGGTAAAGTTTTGCGCTACATAGGTAAGCTTGAAGACGGGAATGTTGAAATTAGCCTGCAAATGGTTGATGATAGCCACCCGTTTTATATGCTTTCAGGAAGTGATAATATTATTTCATTCACCACAGATAGATATAGTTCTCGTCCGCTGGTGGTTAAAGGGCCAGGCGCAGGAGCAGAAGTTACCGCAGCAGGTGTTTTTGCAGATATTATCAACGTTGGTAATTTAAATAATTAACATAATGAATCTCGTTTTGGAACAAAAAAATGAGATCATTGCACTGGTTAAACAAGCAATGATAGATTTTGAAAACATAGCTGATGAAAATTGGAATGATAAGCCACAGCCTTTAAAATGGTCTAAAAAGGAGTTATTAGGTCATTTGGTTGATAGCGCTTCAAATAATATTCGCCGGTTAATTGTAGGGCAATATGAGCAGGGTGTTAAAATTGTTTATCAACAGGATGAATGGGTAAGCTATCAAAATTATCAGGAAACCCATATCGAAGATATCAAGACAGTTTGGAAATTACTGAACAATCAAATTTGTAGAGTGATTGAAAGAATACCTGAAAACAAACTTCAAAACATTTGCGATACGGGTAAAGGAAAAATCGATATGCATACACTTGCTTATTTTATAGAAGATTATGTTGAGCATTTAAAATATCATTTAAAGCAATTAACCCCTTAATATTATGTTAGGAATAGAGAATTTAGGTGCATTTATATTAGCTGCAATTATAGTGGTTATCACTCCCGGAGTTGATACTGTGATGGTTTTAACCAGAAGTATTTCTAAAGGTAAAACTGCAGGTTTATATTCTGCTTTAGGGGTAAGTTTGGGCTTGCTTGTGCATACCTGCGCTGCTACGTTTGGTCTTTCTCAAATTTTATCTAAATCGGCAATGGCATTTAGTGTTGTCAAGTACTTAGGTGCAGCTTATTTAATTTATTTGGGATATAAATCTTTCACCAGCAAAACGAAACCCATTGAAATTAAGCCTGTCGAAACGAAAGTTACAGGGATGAAAAAAATGTTTTTCACAGCTTTATTAAGTGATGTTTTAAATCCAAAAATCGCACTGTTTTTCCTGGCATTTTTACCTCAGTTTATCAATAGTAATCAAATTAATAATCCGATTCCTTATTTGGTACTTGGTTCAGTTCTTTTTGTCATTACCTTAATCTGGTGTTCGTTTTTAGCATTAACAGGAAGTAACGTTGCCAGGTTATTTAATAAAAATAAGAACATAGAAAACTGGATGAACAAAGCAACGGGAGTTATTTTCATCCTGCTGGGTTTAAAGATAGCACTAACTAAAAAGTAGTAACACGTTATTAAATGAATGTCCAGACTAATATTTCGGTAAAAGAAAACTTAAGTAAAGCAGAAAAGGAAGCTATTATAGTATTTGTGAGAATATCAGCTGGAAAACGAGAAAATGTCTGCTTTAAAAATAAAATGGGTGTGTAAAAAATAAACCTTGCCACCTTAAAAATATATTCTGAAAAGATAATAATGGAAGATAAATTAGAAATCAAACCAAAAGAAGAGTTGAAAAAAGCACCTATATATGCGCCTAAAAGCATAAAGGTTTTCGCACCTGCAACAGTAGCCAATGTGGTTTGCGGTTTTGATGTATTGGGCTTTGCTGTTAATGAACCAGGTGATGAAGTTGAAATGCGTTTAACAGATACACCAGGCGTAACGATAAAAAGAATTACTGGCGATGATGGCAGGTTGCCACTTGACGCTGCAAAAAACACGGTAAGCGCAAGTGTTCAGCATTACTTAAAACACATCAATCGATTAGATATTGGTGTAGAAATAGAATTGCATAAAAAAATGCCTATTGGTAGTGGCTTAGGCTCAAGCTCTGCAAGTACAGTAGCTGGTTTATTTGCCATAAATAAATTAATGGGTGATATATTAACCGCAAAAGAACTGGTACCCTTTGCCATGAAAGGCGAGGAATTGGCCTGTGGCTACGGTCATGCCGATAATGTTGCCCCTGCCCTGCTTGGCGGCTTCGTTTTAATAAGAAGTTACGAACCACTTGATGTAATTTCCTTACCAACGCCTAAGGGCATGTACGCCGCAATTGTTTATGCAGAGGTTGATGTACCAACAAAGGATGCCCGCCAAATGATTAGAAGTAAAGTACTTTTAAAAGATGCAGTAACCCAATGGGGAAATGTAGCAGGCTTGGTTAGTGGTTTATTTATGAATGATTTTGACTTAATCGGCAGAAGTATGAAAGATGTTTTAGTTGAACCTACACGCTCAATCCTAATCCCTGGTTTTGAAGAAATGAGAAGCCTTGCAATGGACAATGGTGCTATAGGTTTCGGTATTTCGGGCTCCGGTCCTTCTGTTTTTGCTTTAACAAAAGATGAAGAAACGGCTAAACGGATTACTAAAGCGCAGCAACAATACCTAAACAAAATCAATATAAACAGCAAAGCTTATGTTTCTTCGGTAAATGCTGAAGGCCCAAGAGTATTGTAAAAAGCGGTAAGATTAAAGCGTACAAACCTAAGCCTTACCCACAAACCTTAACGATAAAATGAAACTATATTCAACTAACGATACAACTTTACGTGTTTCTTTTAAAGAGGCCGTTTTTAACAGCATGCCGCAGGATAAAGGCTTATATATGCCGGTAGAAATTCCGCAGCTTGATGCAGATTTCATTCAAAACATTGAACAATATTCCTTACCAGAAATTGCTTATAAAGTAGCTTCAGCGTTGCTTAAAGATGAAATTCCAGCTGATGATTTAAAAGCCCTTGTAAATGACGCTATTAATTTTGAAGCCCCAGCTGTTAAGCTCGATGATAAAACTTTTGTACTGGAATTATTTCACGGACCATCCTTAGCCTTTAAAGATTTTGGCGCCCGTTTTATGAGCAGGATAATGGCTTATTTTCTTAAAGATGGAGAACAATTATTGGATGTTTTAGTGGCTACTTCTGGCGATACCGGTGGCGCTGTAGCACTTGGCTTTTTAGGCGTTCCAAATACCCGTGTAACAATTCTTTATCCTGAAGGTAAGGTTAGCCCCATACAAGAACTTCAACTTACCACCAACGGGCAAAATATACGTGCTATTGAGGTAAAAGGTACTTTTGATGATTGCCAGGCTTTAGTAAAGCAAGCTTTTGCTGATGATGATTTGAATGCAAAATTTAGGTTAACATCTGCTAATTCTATTAATATTTCGAGGTTAATTCCGCAAACTTTCTACTATTTTAACACCTACGCACAGTTAAAAAAGCAAGGTATACGTGATGTTATCTTTTCTGTACCAAGTGGAAATTTTGGTAATATTGGCGCTGGTTTATTAGCCTACAAATTAGGTTTACCTGTTAAACAATTTATTGCCGCAACCAACGTAAATGATACTGTCCCTCGTTTTTTAGAAACTGGCATTTACCAAACAAAACCATCGGTGCAAACTTATGCCAATGCCATGGATGTTGGTGCACCAAGCAATTGGGTACGCATTATGGATTTATTTAAACAGGATTTAGAAGCATTAAAAAAAGTGGTTACTTCTTATCGCTTTAACGATGAAGAAACACTTGAAGCTATTAAAGAAATCTACGCTAAATATAATTATGTTGCTTGTCCGCATACAGCTATTGCGTATTTAGCGATTAAACAATTTAGAAAAGAAAATCCTGAAGATAATAGTGCATCCGTTTTCTTATCTACAGCTCACGCATGCAAATTCCCTGATATTTTTCCGGAGGATTTAACCGCTAAAATAGAAATCCCTGAGCAGGTAAAAGCTTTAGAAAGCAAGCCTAAACATGCAGATAAACTTGGAGTAGATTTTGAAGGTTTTAAAGGTTATCTGTTAGGTAAAGCTTAGAAACTTTAATTACAAAATTGCCTGTGATGCTGGCATTAATAGAGTTATATCGAAACAAAAAAGGTCAGGAATAATTCCTGACCTTTTCTTTTTTAGTGACCAGATTTCATGCTGGTTACTTCTATATTTTTTAATCTTTTCGAGCAATAAATCCCGAAGTATAAAATAAACAGGTAACAAACCAAAGGTAAAACGAATGAGTGGTGAACGCCAATTTTATCGGCAATTGCAGCTTGAATAAGTGGCATAATTGCGCCACCTAAAATAGCCATAACCAATAATGAAGAGCCCTGACTGGTGTAGCTTCCCAATTTGGCAATTGCTAAAGTATAGATGTTGGAGAACATAATTGAGTTAAAAATTCCGATTCCCAAAATGCTGTACATTGCAATATCTCCTTTATTAACCATTGCAGAAACAAGTAATAATACGTTAACGGCTGAAAATATAGCCAAAGTTCTGGCAGGTGCTGATTTCCCGATTAGGAAAGCAATAAAGTTTAATGCTATAAAAACAAGAAAGAAACTGATTTGTGCAAAGGTTAAGCTTACAATGCTGAAAATTAAGGCGAATACTAAAATTCCCGTTCCAAGCATATAAATAGTCTTTTTAGTTTGGCTTAAAGTGTGGTTAAGTGAAATTGAGCCTACAAAACGACCAATCATTGCACCGCCCCAATAAAGTGAAAGATAATTTTTACTAATTACTTCATCAAAGCCTTTAATCTCTTTTAATAAGCTAATGATAAAACTTCCGACGGCAACCTCTGCTCCAACGTAACAGAATATGGCAACTATCCCAAGTTTTAAGTGCGTAAATTTTAGAACGCCAAAACCTTTAACTTTCTCATCTTCATCTGCTTTGAAGGATGGCAATTTTACATAAAAAATCAATAAAGCAACTAACAACAGTATACCGGCAAATATTAGATATGGAATACGTGTTGCTGATGCACTAAAACTTCCATCTGGTTCAGAAAATAATTCGAAAATTAAGTGTCCTCCTAAAATTGGGGCTATCGTTGTACCGAATGCATTAAAAGCCTGAGTTAAATTTAAACGGCTTGATGCGCTATCCTCCGGCCCTAAAAGTGATACATAGGCGTTTGCCGTAATTTGTAAGACCGTAAAACCTAAGCCTAAAACAAATAAGGCACCCAAAAATAATGGATAAACGGAATAAGTTGCCGCAGGATAAAATAGCACACAACCTACAGCCGCCAAAACAATTCCGAAGAGAATACCTTTTTTATAGCCTACTTTATTAATCGGATCGCCTTTGGTATAGGAAATGATGAAATAAATCAATGAGCCTATAAAATAAGCACCAAAGAAACAAAACTGAACCATTAAGGAACCAACATAACTCAGTTTAAAAAGCTCTTTCAGGTAAGGAATTAAAATATCATTCATGCAGGTTATAAAACCCCACATAAAAAATAAAAGTGTAATGGTAATTAGAGGAACGGCGTAATTTGTCTTAGTCTTGCTTTCGGCAATTGAGTTATTCATTATTCTTATTAGTATTTATTGCCGTAAAACTACCGAATAAACCCGTTTAAGCTATTATAAACCACAGATTAGTTACCACTATACATTGTTAATTTAACATCTTGCTGACTATATTATGGCAGAACAGTCATGATTTCGATTTTACTTTCATTCCCTGTTCTATCTACAGCGCTTACCGCAATATTTTTAAGCTCAATTTTATTGCTGATTTTCCCTGAAGTATACACGGCTGCTTTAGGCACTAATAAAAATTTACTTTTAGCATTTAAAATGGTATAAGTCCACTGGTCGCCATATTGGCTATAAACAATATATCTAAAAACATCGCTTTCATTTCTGGGTGTCCACTTTAAGTAAACATCATTTTCTTTAAGTTCGATATTAACTTTTGGTTCGGCAGGTGCACGATCATCCAGCCATGGCGATGCAGGCACCAAAGCATCTTGTTTGTAAGGCCCTTTCAATAAATCGTTGCGTAAACTTTCGTGTTTGGTTAATGCGCCAATACTCCAATGAACTGCCCCAGGACTTTTAGGTAAAATCCCTCTGGTAATCATAATTTCATTGATGATTTCGTCGCTATTTTTTTCTCCACCACCAATTCCACTATTCATCCCTGGCCATAAATGCCTTTGTTTGGTGTTTTCAGATTGCCACCAAGCCAATAAAACGGGAAAACTTTGCGGTATATTATTAATTTGCCAATACAGTTGCGGTGTAAAATAATCTATCCAGCCTTCATTTAACCATAGTTTTGCATCGGCATAAAGTTTATCGTATTGATCGTAACCTTTAATAGATTCAGGATATCCTGGTCGCCAAATTCCGAATGGGCTAATTCCAAATTTTACATATTTTTTCTCTGCCTTTATGGTTTTATAAATTCTTTTAATGAACGTATTTACACCTTCTCTGCGCCAATCTCCTCTTGATAATTTGCCTCCCTCTTTTTGATATTCTGCATAACTTGCATCATCTGGAAAATCTGCTCCACCGTTATATTCATCATATGGATAAAAATAATCGTCGAAATGTACACCATCAATATCGTAGCGCTTAACAATATCCTTAACCACTTCAGCAGACAAATCTTGCGTTCCTTTTTTAGAAGGATCGAGCCACCAATACCCTTGCTTAAGCTTATAAACTAATTCTGGGTGCTTTTTAACAACTGATAAAGGGCCTGGTTCTCCGCCAGCAATATGATGGGCACGATATGGGTTTAACCAAACATGTAATTCTAAACCTCGCTCATGTGCCGCATTTATCCAAAACTCCAAAGGGTCATAATAAGGATCTGGTGCTTTGCCTTGTATACCTGTAAGAAAGTAAGACCAAGGTTCCAAATCACTTTTATAAAAAGCATCGGCCTGCGGGCGAACTTGAAAAATTACCGCATTAAAATGATTAATCTTAAGCATATCAAGCAAGGCTAAAGCTTCATCTTGCTGTTGTTTTGTACTTAAACCGGGCTTACTGGGCCAGTTAATATTAGCGACAGAAGCAACCCAAGCAGCCCGAAATTCTCTTTCAACCTTTGGTAAAACTGGTGCTGGTAGTTGTTGAGCATAAATATTTACACAAACAATAAGTAGAACTAAACAGGAAAGAAAATTTTTAAAGCGCATAATATTTAAATGAATCTTAAACTTAGCTCATTTTGTTTAATTGGAAACCATTATGTTAAACATTTTACCTTTTATCAAGCTTATTCCAATAATCCAAAACCTCTGTTTTAACACTTTCCGGTAAACCAGCAAAATTCTCGCTTTGGCTTTTCTTACCATCTGAAGTTTCTGAAAGGGTATAAGTTTCATTTTTATGAAAAAGAAGAAGATTTACGGATAACTGCTTTTTAAACTCAGCATCATGAAAACTGTATATAAAAAAAGCATCTACTTGTTTATCTTTATCTGCATCGCTAAACCCTTTTCTGGCACCCCAAACACTTATCACGCCATTATGGGTAATGATTTTTTCTTGAGCCAACTTCCAGGTATCTCCTATTTTAGTAAACTTTTCTGCATATAAAGTATCTGGATTACGGCCTGCAGGGACTTTAGAAAAAACAAAAATGTTTTTGGAAGATCCATCATCTATCCGATCAACCATCATTGCTCTTGTTCCCTTAAACTTAAATGGAGCATTTTTTAAATCACTCACATTCATTGCAATGGAGGTGATTTGCGCTTTGGAATAACTAAAAAAAACGCAAAGAATTAAAGAGGCGATAATTTTTTTCATAATCTATTTTTATTGAAGCTACAGAATATTTGTGAAGGTAAAAACCATTTATTTTATAATAGCACTGGAGGTAAATTCAGTATTTATCGCCACAGAAACATAAAATTTCAGAAATATTCTGTGATGATTGTATTTCTGTGGCAGATAAAATAAAATGGCTTATTTAGATTTTTGCGTTTTTAGCGCTTCAACCTCTCTTTTTAATTCTTCTATTTGCTTTTGTTGCTCTTTAATACTTCCAACTAAAAGTGGAATTAAACTTTGGTAATCTACTGTTGAAATGGTAGCTGTTTTAAAAGCATTTTTACCTGATGTATAATCTTTTGCCCGTTTAGAAACTAAAGCCGGCAATACTTTTTGAACATCTGCAGGAATAAACCCAAATTGAGAATCAGGATTTAATTTCAATTTTTCTGCCCATTGCTTCTCATAATTAAAGCTTACAGGCTCTAATTGCGACACCAATGAAATTGAATTATTAATAGGTTGAATATTATTTTGCACAACCTCTTGTGCACTAATTTTTAAGGATGCGGAAATTAAAAATACCGCAAAACAGAAAGAAATTGCTCGTTTCATTTTATTGTTTTTTTAAGTAAATAATTTAGTATTCTCTTTATTAAAAAAGGAAGATTTAATAGCTTGCTTTACCTGATGGAGGAGGCGTTAAAACCTCAGGTATATAAGTTGGATTAAAAACGTTGTAATATATTTCTTGATTCTTTATCGGTTGTTTCTGTAAGGCAAAACTCGTGTTGCTAAGAAAATAATCATCATACCAGCCCGTTTCAATTTTAGTTTCTTTTTCTTCAGCACTATCGTTATTTAAAGAAATATACTGGGTTGATTTACTAGATAAGCTTAAATAAGCAGACATTCCGCTTGCCTTAATTAATAAAGTAAGGGTAAAACAGAATATCAGAAGGTACTTAAACTTGCTTAAATTCATATTTACAAATATAAAGCCTAATCCTTAAACAGTTATAAATATCACATGGTTTTTAAGTCATCTTATAAAAAACATCCTGTTTACTAATTTTATAATATCCAACAATAAAGATCCGTGTACTTAGTTTTCTTTTCTAAATTCTGAAGGTGTTTTACTGATAATTTTTCTAAAAATTTTATTAAAGTACGTTACATTATTAAAGCCACATTCAAAGCAAATTTGCGCTATGGTTTTATCCTGTAATAAAAGTAAGCAGGCTTTCTGAATTCTGTACCGATTAACAAATTCTGTAAAAGTTATTTGGGTAGTTTTTTTAAAATAATTGCAAAAAGACGGGACAGAAATATTCACCAAATCGGCAACTTCTTTTATATCAATATCTTTTTGATAGTAGCTTTCTACATAGGTAAATATTTTCTGCAACCTGGAGCGGTGCTTACTAATTAAGTTTGCAACAATGGGTTGTTCGTTCAAAAAATCGTAGGTATTGTCGTTTGCCAGTACACTAAAAACCTCCAGCAATGCAATCATCTTCTCAAAGGGTTTCATATCAATCATTGCAATGAGTTTTGCTTTAATTTCAGCCTTAACCTCACCATTAAATTTTATTCCATGTTTAGATCGCTCAATTAAACCAGCAATACTTTTCATTTCCGGAAAAGCTTTTAATAAGTCATCGAGTACTTCGGGCTTAATCTGCACAACAATTTCTTCGTGGGGATCTCTGGCATTTAATCCAAACCCAGAGTGAGGAACATTAGACCCGATAAATACCAAATCACCTTCTTCATAAACACTCAAATGAGAACCAACATGTCGGGTTCCTGCCCCTTCAAAAACACAAACCAATTCATACTCGGGATGATAATGATATTCCCAAACAAATTCCTTGGTGGGCTTATTTTGATGTAAAAATCTAAAGGATGAATTTTGATCAGCCTTAATAATTTCATAATGTATTTTCATTGCCCAAAATAATTTAAATTAAATGATCCGCTTAAGAGGTTTCATCGCTATTAAGACTATAATCTTTAATATTACCAATTAATTATTAATATAGTTAAACAAATAATGAATAGAGGATAATTTGATTTTGTAAAGAATCTACATTTTTGTTTAGAACTAACAAACTACTTTTTAACCAAATATTTCTTGACCAAATGGAATTTTTAAAGATAAAAATTTCTGTACTAATCAATTACCTCTTGTTTGGGGTGCTTTTGAATAGTGTAGGCACTGTAATTCTTCAGTCGCAAAGGTATTATAGGGTTTCGGCCTCATCAGCTTCTATTTTAGAAGCTTTTAAAGATATAACCATTGCACTGGTTTCGTTTTTAGTAGCTTCTTTTATAACAAGAATTGGTTACAAAAAATCAATGCAAATAGGGCTTGCCGCTGTTGCTATTGCCTGTTTTGTTATTCCATCCTTAAAAACATTTATTGCTATTAAAATATTGTTCGCTATTACCGGAGCCAGCTTTGCATTAATTAAAATATCGGTATTTGGAAGTATAGGTTTAATTACCAAAAGTGAAAAAGAGCATATCAGCTTCATGAATTTTATCGAAAGCTTTTTTATGGTTGGGATTTTATCTGGTTATTTTCTATTCAGCTATTTTATTGATGATGCAGATGCAAGTTCTTCCCGCTGGTTTCAAGTTTATTATTTAATAGGCTTACTGTATGTTATTGCCTTAACGTTATTAACCTTATCGCCTTTAAACGAATCCGAAATAAAACCTGAAAAGGGATTAAGTTCAAGTCAATCCTTTATAAACATGTTTAAATTGCTCATGTTGCCATTGGTTGTTTCATTTATTGCATGTGCTTTTTTATATGTTTTAATAGAGCAAAGCATTATGAGCTGGTTACCGAGTTTTAATAATAAAGTGCTACATCTACCCTCGTCATTTAGTATTCTTATAGCTAGTATATTGGCAGGTACTACAGCTTTAGGGCGCTTTTTTGCCGGCTTGGTATTAAAAAAAATATCATGGTACGTATGCCTCGGGGCCTGTTTACTTGCCGCTACAATATTGGTGCTTATTACTATGCCATTGGCAGCAAATACCATACAGCACAATGTTGTAAGCTGGAAGGATATTCCGCTGGTAGCCTATATTTTCCCATTAATAGGTTTTTTTCTGGCACCAATTTACCCAGCCATTAATTCTCTTGTTTTGGCTTCGTTACCTAAAAACCAACATGCAGCAATGGCAGGGCTTATTGTAATTTTTTCTGCTTTGGGTGGTACTTTGGGATCGCTAATTACAGGCAACATTTTTCAATATTATGGCGGTAAAGAAGCCTTTTATTTCTCCCTGCTCCCTTTGGCAATCCTCGCTGTAGCACTTATATTTTTTAATAAACAAAAAAAAACGGTGGTAATCAATTTAATTAAAGATTAACTGCAACCTATTTTATATGCAATCCAACTTACTTTATATAGAAGATTTAGAGGAACTGTTCTTCGATGTACAAACACAAAGAATTTTTTCCGACCAAAAGGTTTTTCCCGATTGTGTACCAAAATTTACTGCAGATAAGATTATAGAAAAATATCGTTTGCAAAAAAATGAAGTTGGATTTAATCTATTAGATTTTTTAAAGGAAACCTTTTTTCTTCCCGAAAAATTAAAGCTTAGTGCTGATGTGCGTACCACTACAGTACTGGAGCATATTAATAATTTGTGGGATAAACTTATCCGTGAGCCTGTTGATGAATACAGTAGTTTGATTAATTTACCCTTTAAATTTGTGGTACCAGGCGGTCGTTTTAGAGAGTTATTTTATTGGGATAGCTATTTTACAATGCTTGGCTTACAGGTATCGGGCCGTATTGATTTAATTGAGAGCATGATTGATAATTTTGCATTTTTAATTAATGAATATGATTTTATTCCTAACGGAACGAGAAGTTATTTTTTAAGTCGCTCGCAACCCCCATTTTTTTCTTTGATGATTGAGTTGCTTGTAGAGGAAAAAGGTGAATTGAACCTGATTAGGTATTTACCAGAACTGAAAAAAGAGTATAATTTCTGGATGCAGGGAAGCGAAGAATTGGATTGCACCAATAATGCCGCCTCACATACGGTGATGCTACCAGGTGGCGAAATTTTGAACCGTTACTGGGATAAACTCAATACACCGAGGCCTGAGGGTTATTTCGAAGATTTAGAAGTTTTCGATAGTGCCCTAGGTGATAAAACAGATTTATACCGCAACATTAGGGCAGCTTGTACCTCAGGATGGGATTTTTCTGGCCGTTGGTTTGAAAATCCTCAAGATATCACCAGCATAAAAACCATCGATTTAATTCCCGTTGATTTAAACTGCTTACTATGGCATTTAGAATACACCATTGCAAGAGCCTCCAAGTTTGCAGGCTTTTATGATGAGTATTTAATATTTATTCAAAAATCAAATAATCGTTTGGCTGCTATAAAAAAATACTTATGGAACAACCAGCGAGAAGCATATCTGGATTACGATTTTAAAAAGAATCAATCTTCCGATACATTAAGTTTAGCAACCATGTTTCCATTATTTTTTGGCATTGCTACCAAGCTTGAAGCCAACGCCATAATTAAGCATATTGAGCGTGATTTTTTAAAACCTGGAGGACTAATTACCACCACTTTGCTTACGGGCCAACAATGGGATGCACCAAATGGGTGGGCGCCACTGCAATGGATAGCACTTTTGGGGGTTAAAAATTATGGCGCAAATGGCTTGGCAAAAAATATCAGCAAAAACTGGCTCAGCACAGTGGATAGAGTGTTTAATAAAACCGGAAAAATTATGGAGAAATATAACGTAACCGATGTTTCGCTGGAAGCTGGAGGAGGCGAATATCCAAATCAGGATGGCTTCGGCTGGACGAACGGTGTTTACCTAAAAATGAATGCAGAGGAAATTAATTTAAATATAAACCTTAAAACAACTGGTATGACAGAAAACAACCCGATTTAAGCTCTAAAATTATCATAAAAACTATTAACTAAAACCAAATATTAAACCATGAGAACCACTTTACCAATGAACCATTGGTTTGTTCAACTGAATAAACCTAAATTGTATGCGTTAAAAATGCTGGCTATGCTAAGTTTTTTTATACTGCTCAATTTTAATGTATTTGCTCAAACAATTGTTAAAGGAATTGTTTATGACGCTGATAAAACACCCATGGTTGGTGCCACTATTCAAGTAGCTGGAACCAATACCAGAACTCAGGCAGATGCCGAAGGAAAATTTTCCATATCGGTACCCTCTGGTTCAGCCAAATTAGTAATCACTTTTGTTGGCTATCAATCACAAACGGTAAGTGTTAACAACCAAAGCATTGTTAATGTAACCTTGCAAACAACCAATAATTTAGAAGGTATTACAGTAGTAGGTTATGCATCAGTAAAGAAAAGTGATTTAACAGGTGCCGCTACTACGATTTCTGCTAAAGATTTTAACAAAGGGCCATTAACCTCTCCAGATCAATTATTGCAAGGTAAGGTAGCCGGTGTACAAATGACAAATAATAGTGGTCAACCGGGGGGCGCATCTACAGTACACATTAGAGGTAACTCTGCCATAACAGGCACAGGGCAACCTTTATATGTGGTAGATGGGGTAGCTTTGGATGATCGTTCAGCAAGACCATCAACCAATCAGGGTGTTGGTGGCTTATCTGCCAGTGCAGGAACAGGTACCACTCCAGATGGAAACCCTTTAAACTTTATTAATCCTGCAGATATTGAAACCATGGAGATTTTAAAGGATGCATCTGCAACAGCTATTTATGGTTCGCGGGCTGCATATGGTGTAGTTTTAATTACAACAAAAAGAGGTAAAACGGGCGAAACTAAAATTGATGTAAGTGCATCGGTAGGTATAAGTAACATTGCCCGTAAAATTGATGTATTAAATGCTGACGAATACCGTTCGGCACTTAAAAAATATAGCTTAACCAGCGGCGATTTTGGCAGCAACGGTAACGCTTTGGATGCCATAACACAAACGGGTTATAACCAAAATTATTCTTTAGGCATTAGCGGCGGTACTAACGGAAATACTTACCGGGCATCTCTTGGCTATCAGGATCAAAAAGGCATTATTAAAACCAGTGGCTTTAAAAAATATAGCGCAGGTTTTAATGGTAATTTTAAATTTTTAGAAAGTAAAAAGCTTGGGCTCGATGTAAACATGATTAGTAGCCAGTATTTAGAAAACTTGGCACCAATTACTACCGATGCTGGTTTTCAAGGAAGCGTAATCAGCCAGGCTTTGGCTTGGAATCCAACTCAATCATTATATAATGCTGATGGCAGCCTTTTTATCGATCAGGGGTCAACGATAATTAA
Source organism: Pedobacter nototheniae (assembly GCF_004335085.1). Lineage (GTDB taxonomy): Bacteria > Bacteroidota > Bacteroidia > Sphingobacteriales > Sphingobacteriaceae > Pedobacter > Pedobacter nototheniae. Next base: position 64,355 of record NZ_RQRS01000010.1, read on the forward strand.
TCCTTTAGCAGCACTTGCTGCAAATAGCGATAAATCAAAAGTATCAACCATTTTGGGGAGTATTTCTCCTTACTATAAAATTACGCCTTGGTTAGAATATCGTATGTTAGTGAGTGTAAATTATAGTGCTGGTATCAGACGGTCATCTACCCGCAGTTTCCTTAATTTACAAGGTATAGCTGCCGATCCTGCCAATGGAGCACCAGGCGGATTTGCCAGTTTAGCTACCACAGAATTAATTACCCAACAGTTTACAAACACGCTAAATTTTAATAAAGAAATTGTTAGTAAGCTAAATTTAAATGCTGTTATTGGTTATGAGTATTCAAATTTCATAAATAAAGGTGCAATTAATACTGCAACAGGTTTTGGTGAATTACCTGGTGATTATACAGATTTCTTTGCCGCTACAAACCCTGCCAACCGCACATTTGTAACCTATAACGATCCTACTACTGAATTGCAATCTTATTTTGCAAGAGCCATATTAAACTATGATAGTAAATATATTTTAACCGCAACGGTAAGGGCAGATGGATCTACCAGATTCGGAAGTAATAATAAATATGGCTATTTCCCTTCTTTTGCCGCAGCATGGAATATTAAAAACGAAAATTTCCTTAAAGATGCCAGTTGGTTAAGTCAGTTAAAATTAAGAGTTGGTTATGGAGAAACCGGTAATCAAGGTTTTCCATCAGGTGCATCACAACAACGTTATAGCGTTATTTATTATGGAAAAGACGGAATTGCAACACAAAACAAAGGCTTAAATAATCAAAATAATAACTTAAAATGGCAAGCAGATAAACAAACAAATGTTGGTGTCGACTTTGCCTTTTTAGGTAGTAAAATTACAGGCTCAATTGATTACTTTAATAAAAAGACAACTGATTTATTGTTTCCACAAATTGCCTTTGTGCCAGCAGAAACTGGAAATGTACCTACATGGACAAATTTAGACGGCCAAATTATTAATAAGGGTGTTGAATTAAGTATAAATGCAAACATTGTAAATAATGATAATTTCTCATGGTCAATGGGTGGAAATGCAACTTACATTAAAAATAAGGTACAAAACCTAACAGGGATTATTAAAACCGGATCATTAAACGGCCAAGGTTTAAGTGGCGTTAATACGGAAGTAATTCAAAATGGACTGCCTTTATTTGCTATGGTAACCAGAAAATATAATGGTTTAGATGCGAGTGGATTTTCACTTTATACAGATGATGGTTTTACTAAATATTATGTTGGCAATCCAAACCCAAAGGTTATTATGGGAATAAGCACCAATTTAAACTATAAAAAACTTTCATTTACAGCTAATTTCAATGGCGCCTTTGGTCAGGATATTTATAATAACACCGCTAATTCTGTATTACCTATATCTAATTTGGGCACACGTAATGTTGCATCTGCACTGTTGAGTTCTCCAATACAAGAATCATTAGCTAATCCTGTTGCTGCATCCTCAAGATATATCGAAAAGGGCAATTATATTAAACTTGCTAATGCTACGTTGAACTATAATTTTGGCAATATTGGTAAATCTATCAAGGCATTAAATGTTTATGTGAATGGGCAAAACCTTTTTGTGATTACTAAATATACTGGTTTCGATCCTGAGGTTAATGTTAACAAAAGTATAAATGGTGTTCCATCTGCAGGTATAGATTACAACGCTTATCCAACTGCAAGAACATTTAATTTCGGTGTTAATTTTTCTCTTTAATCATTTTTAACTGCAACAACATGAAAAATACATATATCATTGGATTTGTAATGGCAGCCCTATCTTTATCGGGTTGTACAAATCTTAAAGAAGATTTAAATGGGCAAACCAATAGTGGTTCGCTAACACAAGGGAGTGTACCTGGGTTAATAGCAGCAAGCTATTCTGCAATGGTTGGCCCCTACCAAGCACCCTGGAACTGGTCTGCTTTACAGGAAGTAACTTCAGATGAAATTATTGTACCTACCAGAGCGGGCGATTGGGATGATAATGGCGCTTGGCGTGCCCTACATTTACATAAATGGGCAGCTGATGATTCCAGAATTACAAGTGTATTTACAGATTTGAATAGTATATCGTATGTAAGTACAAATGTGCTTGGCTATAATCCAACTCCGGCTCAAGCAGCTGAAGCCAGGTTTTTACGAGCCTTTGCACAATTTTCTATATTAGATGGATGGGGCCAGGTACCCTACAGAGAATTTGGTGAAGATGTAACTAAACCATCAAGGGTAAGAAAGGCTGCTGAAGAAATAAATTATCTTATTGCAGAATTAACAACCATAATTCCTAACCTCCCAGCAGGCGGTGTAAGTAACGCTACAAGAGCAAATAAAGATGCCGCAAAAGTATTACTTATGAAAGTGTATTTGAACAAAGGCGCTTTTTTAAATCGTGCAAATCCAACTTTTGATCCAGCAGATATGGCTAAGGTAATTACACTTGCTGATGAAATTGCAACCAGTGGATATACTTTAACAACAAACTACTTTGATAATTTTGCAGCGACAAATCATCTGTTATCAAAAGAAAATATTTTTACTGCCCAAAACACTGGAGGAATCGCCGGAAGTGATTTAGATGGTGCCTGGAGATGTACTTTACATTATAATCAAAATCCAAGTGGGTACAACGGCTTCTCTACTTTATCTGATTTTTACAATAAATTTGAGGCTTCAGATTTAAGAAGGGGTGGTTCATACACTGGTCAAACAAATGTTTCTGGCGTTAGAGTTGGCTTTCTTGTTGGTCAACAATATGATCAAAATGGGCTTGCATTAAAGGATAGAAAAGGTAACCCACTTGCTTTTGATCCTAAAGTTAGCATTATTGAACGTGATCCTAACCACCTTGAGGTTGCGGGTATTCGCGTTGTTAAATACCCTATTGATTATCCAAACGAAAATACAACAAAGAAACCTGAAAATGATTGGGTTTACTATCGTTACGCTGATGTATTGTTAATGAAAGCCGAGGCTTTATTACGTACAAGTCAAAGTGGCCCAGCCTTAACCATTGTAAATGCATTAAGAAGCACTAGGGGTGCTACTCCGTTTGGCACACTAACTTTAGATAACTTAATTGACGAGCGTGGCCGTGAATTATATTGGGAGAGCTTTAGAAGACAAGATTTAATCCGTTTTGGAAAATTTCTTACACCATGGCAGGAAAAACCTGTTGATGATCCTAGATATTTACTTTTCCCTATTCCAGATACCCAATTGGGAAATCCGAATTTGGTTCAAAATCCTGGTTATTAGTTATAGTTAATTTCCCCTTAATGAGTCTGGCAAAAAATGTCAGGCTCATTTTTATTAAATCTACTTTCTTTATAAAGAGATATATGAAAAAAATAATCGCCTTGTTTTTAATTGTGCTTTGCTGTTTCGGATTAAAAGCTCAGGACCCCTGGAAAATTAAGCCTGATAAAATTGATCCTAATAACTATTATGGTATTACCGTTGGCAACGGAATAATTGGTGTGGTTTCATCAGCCGAGCCTTTTAAAGTTAAAGATGTTGTTTTGGCTGGCGCTTATGATACTTATGGGCGTGGCAGGGTGAGTAACTTTTTAAGAGGCTTTAATCTTTTAAACATGTTTATAGAAATTGATGGAAAACGGTTGGATGCTAAAAATGTTCAAAACCTGCACCAAGAGTTGGATATGCAACATGCTTCTTTTACCACCACGCTAGATTATGGAAATAAAGCCACTATTAAATACACTTATTACGCCCTGCAACAATTGCCATATTCAGTATTGATGGATGTTAGTATTACAGCGAAACAGGACCTTAATTTAACCGCCGCCAGTGTAATGGAAACTCCTGATGCTTTGCGAGATGTACAGAATTACTACAACGAAATAGATCGGCCGCATGTTACTTTAAGCCTACTCACATCAACTGCAAAAAGCCCAACGGGTAAGCTGCAATTATGTGCTTCTAATAGTTTTCTTTTTAATGAGACACATGGTAATGAGCCTAAAATTATCCACGAAATGTGGGATAATAGTATGCACCTGATGAAATTTAGTAAAGCAATTAAAGCAGGTTCAAACTATAGTTATTCAGTTGTGGGTAGTACCATTACTTCTGCACAACATGCCGATCCATTAAACGAAGCTGAAAGATTAACCATTTTTGCAAAGCTTGAAGGGCGAGATAGATTAATTAAGTTTCATAACCAAGCGTGGGACAAACTTTGGGAATCGGATATTAAAATTGAAGGCGATTTACAGGCTCAGCAGGATATACACAGTATGTTGTACCATTTAATTTCTTTTTCGAGAGCAGGAACTTCAAATTCCCTTTCGCCAATGGGTTTATCTGGTTTAGGTTACAACGGTCATGTGTTTTGGGATACCGACATTTGGATGTTTCCAGCCTTACTGGTTTTGCATCCTGATATTGCCAAATCATTAATAGAATATCGTTTCGAACGGTTAGAGGCAGCCAAGCGCAATGCCTTTTCTCATGGCTATAAAGGCGCAATGTATCCATGGGAAAGTGCCGATACTGGGGTAGAAGAAACTCCTGTTTGGGCATTGAGTGGCCCTTTTGAACATCATATTTCTGCTTGTGTGGCTTTAGCAGCCTACAATTATTTTTGTGTTACTCAAGATACTGTTTGGCTTAAAGAAAAAGGCTGGCCAATATTATCAGCCACTGCCGATTTTTGGACCAGCCGAGTAGAACGCAATGGAGTAGGTAAATTTGATATTAAAAATGTTGTAGCAGCAGATGAATGGGCAGAAAATGTAGATAACGACGCTTTTACTAATGCAGCAGCTAAAGCAAACTTATTTAATGCCACAGCGGCTGCAAAAATTTTAGGTTTAAAGCCAAATTCAGACTGGAATTATGTGGCACAAAATATTCCAATATTAAAGCTTGAAAACGGAGTAACCAAAGAACATGATACTTATAAAGGAGAAGGAATTAAACAAGGTGATGTTAACCTTTTGGCTTACCCATTAAAGGAAATTACAGATCAAAAACAGATTGAAAAAGATTTGGCTTATTATGAAACCCGAGTTCCAAATGAAGGAACCCCCGCAATGACGCACGCTATATTTGCACTTTTATATTCCAGATTGGGCGACGGGAAAAAGGCTTACCATTTTTTTAAGGATGCTTACGAGCCAAATTTAAACAATCCGTTCAGGGTAATTGCCGAAACCAAGGGAGGTACAAATCCTTATTTTGCTACAGGAGCTGGCGGTGTATTACAATCGGTTTTAATGGGTTTTGGTGGATTGGAAATTACGCCAACAGGTATTACTCAAATTAAAACGAAGTTACCACCCAACTGGAAATCTTTAAAAATTACCGGTGTAGGAATTGAAAAGAGAACTTTTACCAATACTCAATAAGATAAAAACACACTGCGGAAACATGGATTAACTCGGAATAAAATTTCGATGATTTTTATGTTTCCGTGGTTATTACAGAATCTAAATTTTATTAATTTCTGCAATTACAATTTCTATATCTTCTTTGGTTGTTCTCCAATTTACAAATGCTGCACGTATGCCTTTTTTCCCTTTATAAACTGTAGGCGTCATAAAAACTTTACCAGTTGCATTTAACTGGTTTAGAAAACCATCAACCAAGTTTTCATCTTTTAAAGTAAAGCAAACCGTATTTAAACGAACAGGTGCAAGGAGTTCAAAAAGTGGCTTTTCTTTAATAAAATCAGCAAATAGAAGAGCCATTTCTACATTGTTTTCTACAATATCCTTATACCCATTTTTGCCATAACTGATTAGCGAAAACCAGGCTGGTAGAGCTTTTAAACGACGTGAATTTTCGGGCAGAAAATTAAGGTAACTGAAGTTAGCCAAAGGATCGCCAAGATAGGCTGCATTTGAATTTTGAAAGGTTTGCACCTGCAACAGCTGATGCTTTTCCTTAACAAAAAACACTGCACTTTCGTAAGGAACATTTAACCATTTGTGGCAATCTACGGTAATACTATCTGCTGTTTCCCAACCTTTAACCAAGTGGCTGTATTTAGGAGAACATGCTGCAAAGCCCCCAAAAGCGGCATCAATGTGCCACCAGAAATTATATTTTTCCTTTAGCTTGGCAATGGCTTCAAAATCATCAAAATCAACGGTATTTACCGTACCAGCACTGGAAATAAGAATAAAAGGCTCGCCTTTTAGCGTTGCAATTTTCTGTTCTAAATCTTCCACATCTATTGATTCTCTATTGCCTTCTGCAGTTTTTAACTGATAAAAATTATTGCTTCCAAGCCCCAGCATCGCTAATGATTTTACGGATGATGAATGTGGCGTAGCCGATAAAACATGAATCTTTCCAGATATTCCGTCATGGGCAAAATCTTTTTCGCTTTGCTTACCAATCCATTGTCTGGCAACGGCTAAACAGGTAAAATTAGATAAGGTTGCTCCGGTTACAAAACCGCCAAAAAAATTGTTCGGCAGGTTAAAAAGCGAAAGCAAAAGCTTTATAGTTTCCACTTCTATTATTGCAGATATATCACCGCTACTTTTTGTGGTTTGTGTATTTTGATCGTAAATTGTAGCAAGCCAATCGCCTGCTATTGCCGCAGGTGTAGTTCCTCCGGTTACAAAACCCCAATATCTTGGGCCTGCAGATGCTACAATAATTTCTTCGAAACGGTTATTAAACTGAGTTAAGGTATCAATTGTACCTAATCCTTCAGCTGCAAGATTATCCAAAACCTGAACATTTTTTCCTGCAAAAGTTGATCTTTCATTAATATCATTTAAAAAATCTAGCCCTTGTTCTTTAATCAAGTCCAATATGGTATCTATTGATTTCAGATCGTTTTGTAGATGCGTATTCATATCAAAATTTTAGGTTAAATGTAGCTTATTCCTGCAAATGACAGTTTAGAACTTACAGTAGACAGTTTGGGGTTTGCAGTTGACAGTTTAGAACTTGGATTTGACAGTTTAGGGTTTGCAGTTGACAGTATTGAACTTGCATTTGATAGTTTAAGGTTTGTAGTTGGCAGTTTAGAACTTGTATTTGACAGTTTAGAGTTTGCAGTTGACAGTTTAGAACTTGCATTTGATAGTTTAAGGTTTGTAGTTGGCAGTATTGAACTTGCAGTTGATAGTTTAAGGTTTGTAGTTGACACCCTGCTACCCCACGCTACCGCAAGCATCCTCGCTTGTGGCTACATACTAATTAAACGATAACCTTTACCAGCCCAGGTACGTCATTATAATCTCTGGCACTACTATACAAGTATTCATAATCATGTTCAACAAAACCAGCTTCCAAAGGGTTATTATGTGTGTAATCGATTTTTTGTTGAATTACGTTATTACTCCACAATTCAATAGGATGATTATCCTGTTGCCAAAACTGGTTTTTAGTATTATTTGAGTTTGTTAAGGCTGCCTTTTTAAACGAATTTAACAGCCACTCCCGTCTACTTTCCTGCAGGTTTCCTTCTATTAATTTTATTAACTGTTTTGATGTGTATGATTTAAAATTACGGATCAAATCTTCTGGTTTTTGAATGGTTGATCTAAATACCAAATGCACATGGCTTAACATAATACACCATGAATATACTTCCATCCTTTACTTTTTATGCAATGGTTTAGGTTCTCAACGATGCAATCTAAATAAATACGCCTCACAAAAACATCTACCCAAAATACGGTTGCAAAACTTATAAAATATAAGCCATCTGCATTATAAAACTTGTAATTACGGCTCATTACTTTAAATCTATTATAGCATGTTTTACACTACTTTTTGCCACAAGCGAGGACGCTTGCGGTAGCTGTTAAAATATTGCTTTTGCTATTCGTTTTGTTGGTTCTGGGTTACTCATGGTGTAAAAGTGGAGCACGGGAGCACCAACTTTAATCAACTCTTTACATTGCTCAATCATCCATTCAATACCCACCTCTTTTACATCTTTTTCATTTTTACATGCATGTACGGCCTCACTTAATTCATCAGGTAAATCAAGGTGAAAAATTTTAGGTAAACTAATTAATTGCTTTGATGATGTAATTGGTTTTAAACCTGGAATTATGGGCACATGAATATCGTTTTCGCGACAAAGTTTCACAAAATCAACATACTTCTGCACATCAAAAAACATCTGGGTAACAATAAATTCTGCACCCATTTCTATTTTTTTCTTTAGATATTTGAAATCAGTTTTCAAATTTGGTGCTTCAAAATGTTTTTCGGGATATCCGGCAACGCCGATACAAAAATCGGTTTTAAAAGCCTCATGATCTTCGTGCAAATAATGTCCATTATTCATATCTGTAACCTGTTGAAGCAAATCTGAAGCAAATGAATGTCCGCCAGGCGTAGGCACGAAAGATGAATCTGCGTGGCGGGCATCGCCACGTAAAACCAAAACATTATCAATTCCCAAAAATTGCAAATCGATTAACGCATTTTCAGTTTCTTCTTTAGTAAAACCTCCACAAATTAAATGAGGTACCGCATCAACCTTGTAGCGGTTCATAATTGCTGCACAAATTGCTACTGTACCCGGGCGCTTGCGGTAAGAAACTTTTTCGAGCAGGCCACTATCATGTTGCTTATAAATAAAATCCTCTCTATGATACGTTACATCTATAAAAGGTGGATTAAACTCCATTAATGGATCAATCGCTTTATAAATTTCATCAATGCTTTTCCCTTTTACGGGTGGCAAAAGTTCGAAGGAGAAAAGGGTTTTGCCCTCAGAATTTTTTATATGGTCTGTAATTTTCATAACCCAAAAGGGGTTTTTAGTTTGGTTTCTTATTTATAAATCTTAATAGGCTAAATTTGGACTTAACCATCGTTCTACTTCCTCAACCGACATTCCTTTTCTAACAGCGTAATCGTCAATTTGATCTTTAGTAATTTTTCCCAACCCAAAATATCGAGATTGAGGATGTGCGAAGTAAAACCCACTAACTGCTGCGGTTGGATACATGGCATAACTTTCGGTAAGGCGTAATCCTATTTTATTTTCTGCATCAAGCAATTCGAATAAAGTTCCTTTTTCAGTATGTTCAGGGCAGGCCGGATAACCTGGAGCAGGGCGAATACCTGCATATTCTTCTTTAATTAATTCTTGATTGCTTAATTGTTCTTCCTTTGCATAACCCCAAAACTCTTTACGTACACGCTCATGCATACGCTCTGCAAAAGCTTCAGCTAAACGATCAGCCAATGCTTTTGCCATAATACTGTTGTAGTCATCATGGTTTGTCTCAAACTCAGCAACCAATTCATCAACTCCAATACCTGTTGTTACCGCAAAACCACCAAAATAATCTTGTATTCCACTTTCTTTTGGTGCGATAAAATCTGATAACGCATAATAAGGCTGTCCATCAACTTTTTCTGCCTGCTGGCGAAGCGTATGTATAGTAACTGGTTTTGAGTTTTCAATTTCCTGTTGCGAACTGTTAACTGTTAACTGAATATCGTCTCCTACAGAATTTGCAGGCCAGAAACCGATAACACCTCTTGCGGTAAATAACTTTTCATCAAGCACCCTTTTTAGGAGTTGCTGTGCATCATCGAAAAGTTTTTTAGCCTCATCGCCAACATTCTTATCATCAAATATTTTAGGATAACTTCCACGAAGTTCCCAAGTATGAAAAAACGGTGTCCAATCTATATATGGAACTAATTCTTCCAGCGGGTAATGATCAAAAACTCTTGTCCCGGTAAACTCAGGTACAGGAAGATTTGGTTCAAAATCTATTTTAAATTTATGCTCGCGGGCTTCTGCAATGGTTTTAAAACGCTTATCAGAACGTTTGTTTAAATGTGCTTCGCGGGCTTTTTCGTATTCTTCTTTTATCTGCCTGATGTAAGTATCTCTGGTTTCGCCATTCATTAAAGTACTGCAAACCGTAACACTTCTGGATGCATCTAAAACGTGAATAGCCGGACCAGAATAATTTGGCGCAACCTTTACTGCAGCGTGGATTCTTGAAGTGGTAGCTCCTCCAATAATTAAAGGAATGGTAAACCCTTCGCGTTCCATTTCTTTGGCAAAGTGTACCATTTCATCCAGTGATGGCGTAATTAAGCCACTTAAACCAATAATATCTGCATTAATTTCTTTAGCTTTTTTAATGATATCCTGAGCAGGAACCATTACGCCCATATCGATAACTTCAAAATTATTACAGGCCAAAACAACACCAACAATGTTTTTTCCAATGTCGTGTACATCACCTTTTACAGTAGCCATTAATACTTTTCCGGCAGAAGAATTTTGATCCTGATCGGGATTATCTAATTTTTCTTGCTCAATAAAAGGCAATAAATAGGCAACTGCTTTTTTCATTACCCTGGCAGATTTTACCACTTGAGGAAGAAACATTTTTCCGGCACCAAATAAATCACCAACAATGTTCATTCCGTCCATTAAAGGTCCTTCAATCACCTGTATTGGCCGCTGATAAACCTGTCGTGCTTCTTCAACATCATCATCAAGATATTCAATCAAACCCTTAACCAATGCATGCGATAACCGCTCTTGAACTGTTCCTTTACGCCATTCTTCATCTTTTACAACTTCTTTGCCTTTGGATTTTACAGTTTCAGCAAATTCTACCAAGCGTTCGGTTGCATCATCCCTGCGGTTTAAAAGCACATCTTCTACTCTTTCTAATAATTCTGGCGGAATTTCCTGATATACTTCCAACATACCTGCATTAACAATACCCATATCTAAGCCGGCTTGTATTGCGTGGTAAAGAAAAGCCGAGTGCATGGCTTCTCGTACGGTATTATTTCCTCTAAAAGAAAAAGAGATATTGGATACACCACCACTAACTTTAGCGTGTGGCAGGTTTTCTTTAATCCACCGGGTAGCGTTTATAAAATCGACAGCATAGTTATTGTGCTCTTCTAAGCCAGTTGCTACAGTTAAAATATTCGGATCGAAAATGATATCTTCTGCTGGGAAGCCCACCTCATTAACCAAAATATCATAACTTCTTTTACATATTTCTGTACGGCGTTCGTAATTATCAGCCTGGCCTTGTTCATCAAATGCCATAACAACAACGGCAGCGCCATAAATCATAATTTTACGGGCACTTTCCTTAAACTTCTCTTCACCTTCTTTTAAGGAAATTGAGTTTACAATACCTTTACCTTGCAGGCACTTTAAACCACATTCAATTACGCTCCATTTAGAGGAATCGACCATGATTGGCAATTTTGAAATGTCGGGTTCAGAAGCAATCAAATTTAAAAACTTAGTCATTGCAGCCTCTGAATCAAGCATCCCCTCATCCATATTTACATCGATAATTTGGGCACCACCTTCAACCTGTTGGCGGGCAACGGCTAATGCAGCTTCATAATCACCACTTAAAATAAGTTTAGAAAACTTAGGAGATCCGGTAATATTGGTACGCTCACCAATGTTTACAAAAATACTTTCGGGGGTAATGGTTACGGGTTCTAAACCGCTAAGGCGCATGTAAGGCGCAAGGGTAGGGATTTTGCGTGGAGCAGATTTACGAGCATTAGCTGCAATACAACCAATATGCTCTGGCGTGGTGCCACAACAACCACCTACAATATTTACAAAACCAGAATTAATAAAGTCATCAACTAAATGTGCTGTTTCATGCGGCTGCTCATCATAAGCACCAAATTCATTCGGCAAACCTGCATTTGGATAAGCTGATACATAACAGCCTGCCTTGGCAGAAAGTTCTTCAATGTGCGGACGCATATCTTTTGCACCCAAAGCACAGTTAAAGCCTATACTTAATGGTTTTGCATGAATAACTGAATTTAAGAAAGCTTCTGCCGTTTGGCCTGAAAGTGTTCTTCCCGAAGCATCGGTAATCGTTCCCGAAATCATAATTTCGAGCTTACGACCAACAATTTCTTCGTATTTTTTTATTGCCGCTATGGCTACTTTGGCGTTTAACGTATCGAAAATAGTTTCTATTAAAAGTACATCAGATCCACCATCAACCAAACCACGAACTTGTTCATAGTAAGCGTCAAAAAGTTCATCGTAACTAATTGCTCTAAAACCCGGATCGTTTACATCAGGTGATAGAGATAAAGTACGGTTTGTTGGGCCAACTGCCCCGGCAACAAAACATTTCCGATCAGGGTGTTGTGCCATAAATTCAGCAGTTGCTTCCTTTGCTATTCTGGCACCTTCGTAACTTAATTCGTAACTCAGTTCTTCCATTTGGTAATCGGCCATGGAAATGCGCTGGGTACTAAAGGTATTGGTTTCTATAATATCGGCACCTGAACTTAAATATTCAAGGTGGATGGTTTTAATAATATCCGGACGGGTTAAATTCAGTAAGTCGTTATTGCCCTTAACATCACAAGTGTGATCTTTAAAGCGTTCCCCTCTAAAATCTTCTTCGGTTAATGTATAGCGCTGAATCATGGTGCCCATTGCTCCATCAATTACTAAAATACGCTTTTCTAATTCTTCTCTTATGCTCATTTGTTTTGTAAAATGTGAGCTGTAAAATGAAAACGACAAGATTATAATATCTCTCGACTAACGATTTACATCTCCAAAAATGGCTTATTTAAAAAGCAGGTACACGATTGTACTTCCTAAACTTATCTTTCTCCTGATATAATCAGGAATAGAATTTAGCACCTTGTTGGCACAGGTTGCTAAGACTTCGTTGGGTCTAATCCCTCCGTCTTTCTTAATAAGCATACAAAAATGCAACAAAGCAACATCAATTCCAAAAATTATCGCCTTGTTACCAAATAAAATTACAAAGGCCATGCAAAACTGCACGGCCTTAAGAATATTGTTCTGTTTTTATCAACTATCTTCTGTTTCCAAAAAGACGAAGTAACGATAAGAATAAATTGATAAATGTAATGTAAAGAGATAAGGCGCCCATAATAGCTAACTTTTTACTATCATTCACGTCAAGTGTATTTCCATTTTCATCAAGTCCTTCTCCAATTCTTTTAAGCTCTTGAACTTTATAAGCGGTTAAAGCAGTAAAAATAGCCACACCAAAGAATCCCATTATATATCCCAAAGTAGAACTACCTAAAAACATATTAATTACACTGATGATAACCAAACCAATTACTCCAGCAAGTAATATAGGTCCAAATTTACTTAAATCCGTATCTGTAGTGTACCCCATTATTGCCATTACAGCAAATATTGCTGCAGCAGCACCAAAACTAATTGCTATTGATGGTAATGAATAAGTTAACAATATAAAACTTAGCATTACGCCTGTAAGAATAGAATATAGAATAAATACGCCAACAAGTGCTTGATAAGACATTCTTTGCATACCCGCTCCCATTAAAAAGACTAGTCCAAGAGGTGCAAATATGGCGATGTATCCTAAAACAGTAAAGCCACCTTTACCTGTTGCCGGGTTGTAAGATAAAAGGTAGTTTAATACAGCAGGTGTAGTTGCAATAAAATATGCTGCAGCTGTAGAAACAAGCAATGCAACAAACATCCATAAGAAAACATTTCCGAAGAAACGCTTTGATGCAGATTTTCCCTGAACGAAAATGCTATTGTCTTGATATTGATAATTTTGTTGTTCCATTTTAATTTGTGTTATTTAAATATTATAAAAATAAATATTTAGTTCAATCTTTTTGTCAGCAATTCTTCAACTTTTTTGAAGAACTGTAAAGGTTTTAATGTACGCCATGGCATATTATCAAACGCACCACCAAAGTTAATGTAATAATCGATACTGTTCTCTCTAAACTCGCTAATTACATGCTCGCTAAAGTTAACCCCAACAATCCATCCTTCATCAACTTCCTGAAACCATTCTTCATAATAGCTATCATCTGATGCATGGAAATTTAATACATTTTCACCAATCAGAATAAATTTATTAATTCCTTCATCCATCATCAGTTCAATAATATCACGTTTTAGCAACATAATATCATTGTTAATGGCATCGTTCCATTCGCCAATAAATTCTATAATCGCATAACCACGGTCGTAATCAGCAAAAAGCACTTTCATGTAAAGTGTATTTGAGCCAAACTCATCCCATTGTGGATGCAATAGAAAATTATAAATCTGCTTATCAAAATAAAGTTCTGAATATTCGGTATTGAAAAACGGCGACCGTTCATCTTCTGCCGAAATATATTCATCTCTCCATTGGTAATAAGGCTCTATTTCATGCATGCTTTTTCTAATTATTGAATGAGTGAATGGTTGAATTTTGAATAAGTGAGTTTTGAATGAGTGAATGTGACAGGGGTATCATTATATAATTCAATCCCTCTCTAATTCTTTCATTCATTTCTTTTAATCATTCAAAATTCACTCATTCATTTATTCATATTATTCGCTAATGTGTCCTGCTTCTACCGCTCTACGCACGCTACCGTATTGGTTTAATAAATTAGCGGCTTCATCGTAACCGATGTTTAACTCATCCATTACCATTTGCGTACCACGATCTACCAATTTATTATTGGTTAACTGCATATCGACCATTTTATTGCCAACAACTCTACCTAATTGAACCATTACAGTAGTACTCAGCATATTTAAAACTAACTTTTGTGCTGTTCCTGATTTCATACGGGTTGATCCAGTTACAAATTCAGGTCCTACTACAACTTCTACAGGAAAATCGGATTCAGCAGCAATTGGACCGCCAGTATTGCATACAATACAACCGGTTAAAATACCATTTTTACGTGCCGTATTTAAACCACCAACAACATAAGGTGTAGTACCTGATGCTGCTAAACCAACTAAACAATCTTTATCGTTGATGTTAAATTCTTGCAAATCTTTCCAGGCTTGTTCCTCATCATCTTCAGCAAATTCTACAGCTTTTCTAATAGCTGTATCGCCACCAGCGATAATGCCAACAACCCAATCAAAAGGAACGCCATAAGTTGGAGGACATTCGGATGCATCAACTACGCCTAACCTACCGCTTGTACCGGCACCTATATAAAAAAGACGACCGCCTTTTTTCATCCTTTCAGCTACTGCCGAAGTTAATTTTTCTATTTGAGGCAAAGATTTTTCAACTGCATAGGCTACAGTTTTATCTTCGTTATTAATGCCCTGCAGAACTTCCATTACCGACATTTGGTCAATGTGATTGTAGTTAGATTCTTGCTCGGTTACTCTGTTCATAAATATAATTTTGATAAAATTCGGTAAATTCTTTCTAAAAACTACCTTAAAAATTCAAAAATATGCAAGCCAAAATTTAACAAAGCTTGCTACGCGGTTAAATTATGTTAAAAAATGGAAACAAAATGCATGAAAATGGGGTTAAAAAATTAATCAACCCACTAATTTTCATAAATTTGCATGGTCGCTAATGAAAAAAAACACTCGTAATAATCTTCTGATTGCCCTAAGTTATTCAATCATTCTAATTACTGGAATGGTGCTAGGCATTAAATTCATAAAGGATCAGGGATTTGGTGTGCAAAAAAACCCTCAGCTTGCGGCAAATAATTCTGAAAAACTAGATGAAATCCTGCATATCATTAACAAAAACTACGTTGATGACATTAATACAGATTCGCTTCACAATTTACCGATAGATAGTGTTTTACATCAATTAGATCCACACAGCGTTTACCTGCCGCCTACTGATGCGCAGGATATGGAGGATAATTTGGAAGGGAATTTTGAAGGCGTTGGCATTGAATACTACATGCTTAATGATACTATGATGGTAACAAGTGTAGTTAAGGATGGACCAGCCTACCAAGCCGGAATAAAACTGGGTGATAAAATTTTAACAATCGATAGTACCGCAATTAGCGGAAGAAACTTGCCTAAAGACCAAATTACAGGCCGTTTTAGAGGAAAATCAGGAACTGGTGTTAAGGTAGTTCTATTACACAGCGGAAGTTTACAGCCAAGTAAATTGGTGGTAACCCGTGGTAAGGTAAACATAAGCAGTATTGATGCCGCTTATATGATTAATAACGAAACTGGTTACGTGCGAATTAGCAAATTTGGTGCAAATACCGATAGCGATTTCGCGACAGCAGCTGCAAATTTAAAATCAAAAGGGATGAAAAAACTCATTCTGGATTTACGAGATAATGGCGGCGGTTACTTTAGTGCAGCAACAGGTTTGGCGGATCAATTTCTACCTGAAAATAAGTTAATTGTTTACACAGAAGGGAAGCACGAACCGCGTACAGATTATTTTTCGACTGGAACGGGCGCTTTTCAACAAGGAAAACTAGCCGTTTTAATTAATGAAAATACGGCTTCAGCAAGTGAAATTGTTGCTGGCGCAATTCAGGATTTAGGTAGAGGTATTATTGTTGGTCGCCGCTCATTTGGGAAAGGGTTAGTACAGGAGCAATTTGCTTTTGGCGATGGCTCTGCGTTAAATTTAACCATAGCCAGATATTATACACCCTCGGGTAAAAGCATCCAGAAATCTTACAAAAAAGGTTATGATGCTTATAAACACGAGTTAGATGATCGTATGACTGATGGAGAGCTGACTGGCGATCGTACTTCATTTCAGGATTCTGTAGAAAAACCAGATGCAGCAAACCCTCCAGTGATTAAGCAAAAAATTATTGGTGGCATCAGACCAGATATTTTTGTTAAACTTGATACAGTAGGTTACAATAAGTTTTATAGTAATTTGGTAAGCAAAAAGATATTGGCAGATTATGTTTTTAATGTTTTAACTAATAAATATAGTGCGAGTTTTGTAGAGCAAAACATTAACATTTTTAACATTAACGATAATGACTTTAAAGATTTTATCGGTTTTATACAACGCAAAAATGTTGCGATAGATCGCTTGCAACTATACAGTGCAAAAAATGTTATTCAGAATGACCTTAAAGCTTTACTTTGTCGCTATTATCTTGGTGATGTGGGTTATTATAAAGCGGTAAACCAAAACGATAACGCCGTTAAACAGGCGCTTGCTAACATCCAATAAGCAAGGTTTACTTATTTTTGCAACATATAATATTCTAAACCCTGTAGATCACATCCGCGAAACAAAACATAAGCGCAGTATAAATAATAAAATCAATATAATATTCTAATTTAATAACAAAACAAGATACTATATTTTGATTCCGTAACTTTGTTAATCAATAAAACAAATATGGAAGCCAATAATTTATCTATAAAAGATCAGGAAATATTACGCGACTTACTTGAAAAAGTTAAGGAGCAAACTAGCCTATTTTTAGGCTATCCAGTTTCTAAAGATTTTAATTATCAGGATTTAACGGAGTTTTTAAAATATCCAATGAATAATCTTGGAGATCCATTTGTAACCTCTACCTATGGGGTTGGCTCCCGTGATCTTGAAAAAGAAGTAGTTCAATTTTTTGCAGAATTATTTAGAGCACCCGCGGATAATTGGTGGGGATATGTAACCAACGGCGGCTCTGAAGGGAATTTATATGGTTTATATCTTGCCAGAGAATTACATCCCAAAGGCATGGTATACTACTCTGAAGCAACACATTACAGCGTTCAAAAAAACCTTCACCTGCTAAATATGCCCAATATTGTAATTAGAACCCAAGAAAATGGAGAAATTGATTACGAAGATTTGGAACACACCATTAGGATGAATCGCCACATGCCCGTTATAATTATGGCAAACATTGGCACCACTATGACAGAGGCTCGTGATGATGTAGCTAAAATTAAAACCATACTTAAAAGATTAGCCATTCAACATTATTATATCCATGCAGATGCTGCCCTATCTGGTACGTACAGCGCTTTAATTGAGCCCAGACCTGCCTTCGATTTTGAAGATGGTGCAGATAGCATAGCCATTAGCGGACACAAGTTTTTTGGTTCACCGATGCCTTGTGGGGTAGTTGTAGCAAAAAAATCTAATCGGGATAGAATTGCTAGATCAGTAGCTTATATCGGCAGTGTAGATACAACTATAACAGGCTCTAGAAACGGTCACAGTCCTTTGTTTTTGTGGCATACCATTAAAAGACTTGGCTTGGATGGATTAAAACGCAGAGCGATACACAGCCTTAAAATTGCAGAATATACGGAAACAAAGCTTAAAGAAATGGGAATTGCCGCCTGGCGCAATCCAAATGCAATTACAGTTAATTTCCCAACGCCCTCGACAACAATTTGTAAAAAATGGCAACTTGCAGCGGAGAATGGGAGTTCGCACATTATTTGCATGCCAAATGTAACCAAAAAGCATATCGATCTATTCGTTCATGATTTGGAAGCTACTACTGTTGTTGCTTAGGTTATTGAATTTAAAACTTTTAAATGACCTTAATGTTTTATAGCAATCATAACTTTAAGTAAATCATTTAAAATAATTTAGCATGAAAATAGTTATTGTTGGCGCAACAGGCACACTTGGTAAAAAAGTATCTGATGCTTTTGCTCAAAAACATGAAGTTATTCGGGTTGGCAATACACGCGGAGACGTACAGGTAGATATTAAAAACGATGCATCCATTAAAGCAATGTTTGAAAAAATTGGCCCGTTCGATGCCTTAATCAGCACATCTGGTAGTGGTCCTTTTGCAACCATAAAAGAAATGACTGGCGAACAATTAAAAACCGGACTTTTAGATAAATTACTCGGTCAAATAAACTTAGTTTTAATAGGCCAGCACTACATTAATAAAGGAGGTTCATTTAGTTTAACTTCTGGCATATTGGCCGACCATCCTATTGCAGCTGGCGCAGCTTTGAGCACCATAAACGGCGGATTAAATTCTTTTGTTTATGCCGCATCAGCAGAACTTGAAAATGGTGTTCGCATTAATGCCATTAGTCCAAACGTGGTTGAAGATTCCCCCTCATTCTTTGATTCTTTTCCTGGCGAAATACCTGTAAGCATGGATAAAGTTGTTAAAGCTTTTGAAAAAAGTGTTTTAGGTATCATTACAGGGCAGGTTATTAAAGTTTATTAATTTCACAATCAAGAAAATTTATAACGGTAATTTGTATTTTAGAATACAGATTACCGATTAATAAAATGATAGAAAGTCAACGCCTCGTCCTGCAGCCTCTTACGCACAATCAACTTTTAAAATTTATTAAAGATGATCATTCATTAGAAAAAGAGCTGAAGCTTAAGCCCTCTGTTAAAAATATTTCCCGCCAGCTCCAAAAGGATTTAAAGGAAACCGTTTTACCTAATATTAACGATAGGGATAAAAATTATTTATACGATACACTTTGGATTATTATTTCTAAAAAAGAAAAAGCCATTGTAGGCGATATTTCCTTTGTAGGTAAACCAGATCAGGATGGAGAGATACAAATTGGTTATGGAACTTATAAAGCTTTTAGAGGAAGAGGATTTATGACCGAGGCTGTGGGAAGAATTATAGAATGGGCAAAGCAGCAAACTGAGGTAAAATCTATTTTCGCAGCAACTACAAAGGTTAATATAGCTTCTTATTCCATCCTGGAAAAGAATCACTTTATATGTATTGGTGAGGTTGATGATATGTTAAGCTGGCAAATTTTATTGAAATAAAACCTAAAGTTTGATTTCGAAAAGATTTAAGCTAATCCCTTCATAGTGTTTTGGTAAACCTTCAGATTCTGTTAAAACTACCATACCTGCAAAATCAAAACCACAGCCAGTGTAGTATTCCAAAAGTTTATCATTATCTGCCCAAGTATCCATTCGGATAAATTTGAGGTGATTTTCTGATGAATATTTTTTAGCCCAATCAATAATTCGTTTTACAAATGAATATCCCCTAAAATTTGGATGGGTTACAATACGGTGGATATAAATAGAATCGTGATCTCTTTCTTTCCAGATTAGCTCATCGTTAAAGGTAACGGCAAAAATAGCTGCAATCTGTCCATCAACTAATATTTTGTACTGCCTGTTCTCTGCAATTTCTGTGGTAACTAAATCCCGACTGAAGCCTTGCCAATGTTTATTAAAAACCTTTTTTTGATGGGCAATAGCCATATCATAAAATTCGAAAATAACTTCAATATCTTTCGCCTCACTATTTAAAACCACAACTTCATTTTGCATGCCGCAAAGTTAATTATGTTTTTAATTTAGAGAAGATTCTATGCAAAAGAAACTGACGCTTCAAAATTATTTGCCCCAACAAAGTAATTTGCCTATAAACGCAAAAAGCAGGACTGATTTTCCAAAATGGAATACCAGTCCTGCTTATTTAGTAATTTAGAAAATCACTCTATTTCTGTCTGAAGAAAATTTGAATCGGTGAACCTGAAAAATCAAAGTTTTCTCTTAGTTTATTTTCAATAAAGCGTTTGTATGGATCTTTAATATATTGTGGCAAATTGCAGAAAAATGCAAACATTGGTGAGGTAGCATTAATTTGAGTGATATACTTAATTTTAATGTGCTTACCTTTTAATGCTGGCGGTGGAAATTTCTCAATTAATGGCAGCATTACATCATTTAATTTAGATGTAGGTATTTTCTTACTACGGTTTTTATAAACATCAAGTGCAACTTCAATTGCCTTGAAAATACGTTGCTTGTTTAACACTGAGGTAAATACAATTGGCACATCAGTAAAAGGACGAATACGTTCGTGAATTTCCTCTTCGAATGCTTTCATGGTTTGGGTATTCTTTTCGATCAAATCCCATTTGTTTACCAAAATAACGATACCTTTTTTATTCTTTTCTGCTAAGTGAAAAATGTTAATATCCTGACTTTCGATACCTTCTTGCGCATCAATCATTAAAACGACTACATCAGCCTCTTCCAAAGCTTTAATGGTACGCATTACTGAATAGAATTCAAGATTTTCTTTAACCTTTGTTTTTTTACGTAATCCAGCTGTATCAATCAACATAAATTCGTGACCGAACTGGTTGTAATGTATTTTAATGGAATCGCGGGTTGTACCTGCATTAGCCGTAACGATATTACGTTCTTTACCAATTAAAGCATTTACTAATGAAGATTTACCCACATTTGGGCGACCAGCAATCGTAATTTTAGGTAAAGCATTTTCTTCCTCAGGAATATCTTCGAAATGTTTAATTACTTCATCCAATAATTCACCAGTTCCAGAACCTGTCATTGATGATAGAGGAAAAACTTCCCCTAAACCAAAACCATAAAAAGTGCTGATTTCGCTATGCAAAGCAGTATTATCTACTTTATTTGCAGTTACAAAAACTGGCTTGTTGCTACGACGAAGTACTTGAGCAATATCATCATCTAAATCGGTGATGCCTGTTGTTACATCAACCATAAAGATTAATACACTTGCTTCTTCAATCGCAATCATTACTTGCTCGCGAATAGCAGCTTCATAAACATCTTCAGAATTTGCTACGTAACCACCAGTATCAATTACTGTAAATTGTCTGTCTGTCCATTCACCAACACCATAATGCCTATCGCGGGTTACTCCGCTCATATCATCTACAATAGCTTTACGGCTTTCGGTTAATCTGTTAAAAAGGGTCGATTTGCCGACATTCGGCCTGCCTACAATGGCGATAATATTACTCATGGGTTGGTATTATTGGAACGTTGCTGTGTTGAAACGTTATACTGTGTGTATTAATTAATTTTTAAATAATGAAGGCACCGTTGTAGCCGTTCATCTGTTTTTTTGCAAATTTACGCTTAATTATCGTAACCAAAGCTTTTTAAGTAATTCTTCTTGCTTCTCCAATCAGGAATTACCTTAACAAACATCTCCAGAAACACTTTATTACCTAAAAACTTTTCAATTTCCAGTCTCGCTTCTGTACCTACTTTTTTAAGCATTTTACCTGCAGTTCCAATTAGGATATTTTTTTGAGAATCGCGTTCTACTACAATTTCAGCAGTAATTCTAATCATTAAATCGCCTGGTTTTCCTGACCGAAGTTCTTCTTCTTTAAAGCTTTTTACAATTACTTCTGTACTGTATGGGATTTCCTTCTGATAATTTAAAAATATTTTTTCGCGGATAATTTCAGAAACAAAGAAACGTTCAGAACGATCTGTATAATCTTCTTTATCATAATACGGTGGATGCTCTGGCAACATGCTTAAAACTTTATCAAGCAAGCCATCAACATTATGTTTATGCAATGCAGATATTGCATAAATAGCAACAGGATTTAATTTCTCCTGCCAATAAGCAATCTTTTCATCTACCTGCTCTTGTAATGCTTTATCAATTTTATTAATCAGTACAATTGTTGGAATATCACGATTTAATAATTTTTCTAAAACATCTTCTTCATCGTGTTGCTCATTAATATCTGTTACAAATAAAAGTACATCAGCATCTGTTAAAGATCCGTTAACAAAGCTCATCATACTCTCTTGCAAACTGTATTTTGGCTTAATTATACCGGGTGTATCAGAAAAAACAATCTGATAATCTTCTTCATTTACTATTCCTAAAATCCGGTGTCTTGTGGTTTGGGCTTTAGGCGTTATTATGCTAAGCCGCTCTCCTACAAGCACATTCATGAGGGTAGATTTACCAACATTTGGCTTACCTATTATACTTACAAAACCTGCTTTATGCGCCATTAAAATATTTTTTAAAAAAAATTTGCAGTACAAAGAAACGAATTATATCTTTGCATTCCAATTCGGAAACACTGTTAAGGATTTAACATTAAGGTAAAACGAGTTGTATAGAGTGCGGGGTGGAGCAGTTGGTAGCTCGTCGGGCTCATAACCCGAAGGTCGCACGTTCGAGTCGTGTCCCCGCTACCAAAATGAGTTGAAAGACACTCTAATTTAATGGCCCGTTCGTCTAGGGGTGAGGACGCCAGATTTTCATTCTGGAAACAGGGGTTCGATTCCCCTACGGGCTACATTTATAATAAAAACCACTAACTTGTTGCAAGTTAGTGGTTTTTTTGTTTTCAGTGGCACAACAAATATTATCTGATATAAATTACAGGGTGATTCACACCTAATCTGCTTTCACTCCGAACAACTATACAATTCGGATCCAAATCCATTTTCCTACAACCTCTTCGCTTTAATCCACCCTACTACCGGATTTATCTCTAATTCAGTTTTTTTTGAAAAGTTACCTCCGCAAGCTAATCGGAAAATCAGAACAGCCAATTTGCACCGAAACAGATAGTCAATTTAAAGCAAAATTCGGATTAAAGTTTAAACGAGGAATGGGTGGTCAATTTTGCCGAAATACCCACACTACTTTTCGGATAATGCCCACTTTATAACTTTCTCTTATTTATTTTACTTTTAAGCATTTGAACATCTTGCTTCAGTATTGCATTTTCTTTCTTCATTTCAATCATGTAAAGAGTGATTTCTTCAACTTTTTGCAATAAGCGTTTATTCATTTCACCCAGTTCTAATCCATTGAGCTCAACTTCTTTTGCGGACGGCATGCCAGGTAGGTACCCCTTTTCTTTAATGTACTGCTCTGTTTCTTCCAAGCTTGGTAAAGAATAATTTTTTTTAAAAACATAATCAGGCCATCCCGAAATTTCTACCTTAACTTCATGTGCACGTATTTTTCCATTCACTGAAAGTTTTTCCTTGGGTACTGTTGTACCTATTCCTACATCGCCAGAAATACTAACCACTGCCGCATCGTAAACTTCTGTCTGATTAGGAACAAAGTTTTCTATATTGCTAAGTACATCCTGG
Source organism: Pedobacter nototheniae (assembly GCF_004335085.1). GTDB lineage: Bacteria > Bacteroidota > Bacteroidia > Sphingobacteriales > Sphingobacteriaceae > Pedobacter > Pedobacter nototheniae. Next base: position 87,973 of record NZ_RQRS01000010.1, read on the forward strand.
TTTACTGGCTGCCCAGCAAATTCATAAGCTACAGCAAGCATATTTTCTCCTGTAGACTGCGTCCATCCAGTAAAATGATAACCAAAATCGTGATAGGAATCTTGGTAAGGCACATCAAGCGCCAGGTATTTTTTACCTTTATATATACAGGTCATCAGCTTCCAGGCAACTGCATTATTATATACAGAATTTACACTCCCCGCATTACTATTATACGCCGAAGAAGTATTGATTTCTGCGACATTTAATCGATTCCATGATACTGCACTTCCTCGCATAGCGACAATGGTACCTATAGCATGATTATTACCTATAATTGTTCCAGCATAAGCTTCGTGAAGCAATATTAAGCACCGAGTATAATCACCTTGCGAGTTAAGATTTTGGATTCTGATATTTTTATAAGTGGGCGGTGCAATCGGCGTTACCTGACTAAAACCTTTATAATAACACAGAATTAAAGCTAAAAAGATTATTATTTTTTTCATTGTTTGATTGATTATGTTCTTATTTTCTATTTCAAGATTGAGGAGCCTACGCTCCAATTGTTTAAGATAGGAGGTGTTAATTCTGCTGTTTTTTAAAAGTAAAAACTTATTCATTCGCCCAATTGAATTCGTTTTATTCTACCTGTTTTACATAGTGCAGAGCCGATAAGTGTTTATGAGCTTTACTGTATTCCTTAAAAGCATAAGTAAGGTAATTTAATATCTTCATCAAAAACATTATCGAACCAAAAAATTATATCTATCCGATTTCATTACCTACATACTTAATCAACTAATTTCAAAGCTTAGCTTACATCTATAGCTGATTTAAGTATCTTTTTCTAATATTAAAAAGCAAAAGCAATTGATTGAATTACCCTATTTTTTTAGCTTATAAAACCAAAACATAAATGATAGATAATAATAAGGAATGCCTCTAAAATGAATAAGTTTTAACCGGAGGTGATTTTCTTTCTAAAGAATGGAAGTATAATATTTGCCAGTACAACAAGTTTATTGAGGTTGAGGGCTATCAATTTAATTTTCATACCTGAGATCGTTTTTTTATGTTATTCTTAGAAACTTTTTAATTCTTCTTAAAAGATAAAATCGTCATTGTGAACTTGTTTTAAGAAATATCAATCTATCTTGGATTTCAGACCGATAATTTTAATTAAGACATATTACACAGATCTTTTTCTTTGCTTATCAAGTGATAAACTTATATAACTTTCCTGATACAAAAAACAATATCACCAATATGTTGATAAAAAATTATATGGTTATAATTAATATCCTTAATAAAATTGTTCTTCACAACATAAAGTAATCCCTGTCTATACTTTTTAAATTACCGTTATCATCATATTCCTAAATGCTATAAGCAAAATCAATGACGACAGTAAGCTAGTTACTTGTACAACTATTTGTAGACACCATTAGGCATGGGAATTTTATGGATGGTAAATATTAGATTTCAATAGAAAGTGCGCATCCGAATTTAGCTTATTAACACTGGAATGGTATAAAAATTTATAATTTTCTACTTCAAATAAACAATATTTTAAAATTGAGGTTTATCTTTGAATCAATCCCTTATTAAGATTAAATGCTTAAAACTTCAAACCATACTTTGTCTAAGCCATTTGGCAAGGTACAGCTGATTTACCAAAAATATGCAGCCATGCTACTTGGCTATATTTATGGCATTGTTCAGGATCGTCAAAAATCCGAAGAATATCTTATGAAAATTTTTACAGATTTTTCTACACAACAAAATAAAACTAACCAAATTGATTGTACCTGGCTTGAGTTAAGAGATTTTGCTAAACAGAAGTTAGCTGGAACATCGAATGAAATTCAAATAAAAACATCAGATAACCATACTGATCAGCACCTAAGTATATTAACAGATAATCAGCGAAGAATTTTCTGTGCGGTTTATTATCATGGAAAATCAATTTCGTATCTTGCTTCTATATTTAATCAAGACGAAAGTTCGATACGCCAGGAATTAAAATCATCGTTAGATCAAATAAGAAAAGCCCGTGGAAATTAAAGCATTAATAGATAGCGGTATATTGGAAACCTATGTTATGGGTATTGCAACCGATGATGAAACTAAAAAAGTTTTAGCCTATAAAGAGGTTTATCCAGAGTTTAGAGATGCCCTGGAAAAACTAGAGTTAGATATGGAAATGCTCGCACAAAGCATGGCTATTAATCCCCCGCCAGGAATTTTAGAGCGCATTGAAAATGAAATCAATGAGATTCAGCTTCACCAACCAAACGCACTTCAAGTTGGCAAGCCCAATTATGAAAAAGGAGATAATAACGACCAGGAAAAATACATTAATGTAGAATCGTCTTCCAGCCACATGCGTATACATAAAGCATGGAGATGGATTTTTGCTGCTGTTTTTATTTTAGGCAAAATATTCTTAGCTACAGCGATTTATTTCTATCTGGAAAACAGACAGGCTCAAATTCAGCTAAAGGAGTTAAAGCTAGAATTACAGCAAAAAAGATAAGAATAAAATAAAAACCTTCTTTTCATTAGTTATAATGAATGCTTTAAAGCCTTCATTATATGTTGTAAATTTTAAGTTTTAAGATCAAAAAATTGATATGAAATAATATTATTATTTACCAATAGAGTATTATAATTCAAAAACGAAATCAAATAATCTTATTATTAACAGCATAAGAAAGAGCCTCTACCATGCTATTTACACTCAAGCGCTCAAAAATTCGTCTTCTATAATACTTTACCGTATCAGAAGTAACAAATATTTTTTCGGCAATTTGATTAATTGTTAAACCCTGCGCATGCAACCGAAGTACTTCTATCTCTCTTTTTGTAAGTTTGGGTTTTTCTGATTTACGCCAAGTATTACTTTCTATATTTAACGTCCAACTTTCGTCAGTTCCCTGTTTATGAATAAAAATATTACCTGCATTTTTATGATGTGAAATAGAAACAATACACATGGCTTTCCAAATCTTATCATCACTGGTTAAAAATAAAGGAGTAAGTTTATGGTTGATGAGCATCTGCTTACCATCCTTATTAATCAGATGAAAATCATAAACTATACTGTACAGCATTTTTTCGTTTGCTGGCAATTTCTTAAAGAAATCAAATCCAGCTTCATTAATTAAGTTCAGTAACTCTAAATCAGGTTTAGGAACATTTTTAAAATAAAATTCATAACCCATTTCTAATACCTCTGCAGGAGAATATCCACACAAAAACAATGGATTTTCTGAAACATATTCAAAAGCCATCTTCTCATAATCAATAACATATATACTTTCATATGTTAATCTTGCAAAAGATTTAACAACTTCTAAATATTGTTGCTGTTGAAGATAATCCCTTTCTGATAATGCCGTAATCTTATTCTTAGTAAGTAGGCTTGAATTAATATTGTTTGTCATTTGCAGCAATAACTTGATAACAAATCTACACTAAAGTGTAGGCTTTGAGAATATTTTTGTTTTCATTTTTGCGATAAATTATTTTTTTCATAGGCAAGATATCAGCTTTAAAACAACGATTAATTTCAATAATCTCATCTATAAATGGAACATAATTGCTTAAACTGTAATCATCACATACTTGATAGTTATTGTCAAAATTGCGGGCAAAAAGCAAGCACACACCGATATTCAATTAAACATTTTGTTGAACATGATTTTATTCATGGGGTTTGGCATGTAGACAAAGGAATTGCTTTTACTTTAAAAGAACTTTTTACAAGGCCAGGGCATAGTATTAGAGAATTTATTCAGGGCAAAAGGGCTAATTATTTTAGTTTTGTTACGTTAATACTTTTAATTATAACAGCATCCAGTCTTTTATCACCATATGTGCACATCAAACTGGCTGATTTGATGCCTATCCAGAATAAAAGCATAATGAATACTTTTGAAGATTTTGCAACAAAATACCCAAAAGTATTGGTATTAATTACTATACCCGTTAATTCATTTTTTAGCTTTATATGGTTTAGAAAGTCAAGATTAAATTATTCTGAAAATTTAGTTTTGAACTCATATAAGGCAGCTTCAGAATTAGTTATCGCTCTAATTTTCAGTATTTTCGCTGTTTTCTGTTCCAACATCAAAATACTTACTTTTTTTTATTTCTGGATAATAACACCAGCCATTACTATTTATGGATTTTGGTACTACTTCCAGTTTTTTTCGGGTTTTGGATATAGCAAAAAAGCATTATTCTTCAGAAGTATTCTCGTAATTTTCACCTACTCCCTCTTCCAGGCAATTATTGGTTTTACTTTGGGATTAATTCAAATGTTAAGGCATTAATTCTTGAACAAATTGAATAAATAAAATCTGAATTATATTATTTTAATTTGCCTAAATAAAGCTGTTATATATTTTTGTAACCGCTACCAAACAATTTTCAGGCAATCAAAAATAACATCATAGCATGATTAATTCAGAAGCTATTTACAATGAATCATACCCATTGGATATTGATTCTATCTTAAAAAGAAATCATGTAAATATTATCGGCAAAGGCACAAAGGTTATTCTTTTTGCCCATGGTTTTGGCTGTGATCAAAACAGCTGGAAGTTTATAAGCAACTCTTTTATTGATGATTATAAACTCATTCTATTTGATTACGTTGGATCAGGAAAATCGGATATTAGCCAATATGATTACCACAAATACTCTACATTGGAAGGTTATGCCTGTGATGTAATTGACATTATAAATGCATTAAATCTTCGTAATATTATTTTTATTGGGCACTCAGTAAGTAGCATGATTGGAATGATTGCAGCTTTACAAATGCCAGAAGTTTTTGACAAACTGATTTTTATAGGCCCATCGCCAAAATACTTAAATGAAAAAGAATATTTTGGTGGTTTTGAAACCAAGGAAGTAGAAGCCTTATTCAATTTTATGGCCGAAGACTATACAGGCTGGGCTAAAGCGATGCCCCCATCAGTAATGGGAAACTTATCGCGACCAGAGCTTACTGATTTTTTACAAGAAAGCTTCGAAGCCATGGATCCCAAAATAGCTTTGGCTTTTGCCATGACTACCTTTAATTGCGATCATAGAGATAGATTGAAAGAAATGAAAGTACCAAGTTTAACCGTGCAAAGTAAGGACGATATTATTTCTCCTATTTCTACGGGAGAATATATAAAAGAGAATATGCCATATAATTCTTTACAGCTAATTAATGCAACCGGCCACTATCCTCACATTAGCGAACCAGAAGAAACTGTACTGGCTATCAAGGCTTTCATAAATAACCAATAAAAAACTTAATTTTTTTCTTCAAATACCTTTGCATCTTTAAAAAATAATTCTACCTTTGCATTCCAATTCGGAAACACTGTTAAGGATTTAACATTAAGGTAAAACGAGTTGTATAGAGTGCGGGGTGGAGCAGTTGGTAGCTCGTCGGGCTCATAACCCGAAGGTCGCACGTTCGAGTCGTGTCCCCGCTACCAAAATGAGTTGAAAGACACTCTAATTTAATGGCCCGTTCGTCTAGGGGTGAGGACGCCAGATTTTCATTCTGGAAACAGGGGTTCGATTCCCCTACGGGCTACAAAAAGCATCAATCAAAACAGATTGGTGCTTTTTTTATGCCTAAAATTTAGCTTTGTTCTTGATCTGGATTTATATAAATACATCTGTACATTAAAGAGCGCCTACTTATCCAATTGGTTTCTGTATCTATAAAATAGTTCAACTATTTGATAATCAAATTCAGCAATAAATCACTACTTTAGTTAAATCTAAAAACAATAAGATGCTTCTTTTAATTATACCATGTATTATTGCTGCGTTCGGCGCATTTTTGATTTCTTATTTTACGTACAAGAAATTGAAAAAAGCAGGGAACGTTAATCCCATGCTAATTGGTATTATAATTTTTGTGGTAAGCTTTATATTAATTGGTTTTGCAATTCTATATCTGATCCTTGCTAACATTCGATTTGAAAGATAAAGCTCTTCGCTTCTTTCTAATTAACCATTCGGCAAAAATTAAATTTGGCACAAAACCCAACCAGGCATTAATCATATAAAGATGGAGGGGATCAATAGTTGCAAAATTTAAGAACACCATTTTCCATGCTCTTAGTGTAACGGCAGAAAGTGTAAGTGCATAACTTCTTATCATATATTCTTTATGCGCCTTAATGTTTCCCTTTTTAATTTCGAGTAAAGCTTTCAGTGTAAACCAAAACCATAAACAATCTAATACAATAAAAGCTGTTTTACCAGGAATTAATCCGTTAGCGTAAATAGCCATAATAAAAGTTGCTGGAAAATTTATGAGCAGAATATCTATTACATAAACTCTACCCATTATTCGATGCAAAGGCTTAAACTCCTTTAAAATTGTATCAGAAAACTGCGTAAAACCTGCTAATAAAGCAAATATAATGGTGAATACATGGATATAGAAAGCAATTTTCCAGTAAAGGATGTGAATATAATCTTGCTTAAATTGTAAAAAACCAATATTATCTTGTAATGGATAATAGCGAACAATTCCCTTTAACATTAAAAAGGTTGCGATGCATAACAGCAAATAAATGCTTATGTTTTTTACAATAAATTTTAGTGTATGCAAGTTGCCAAATTTGTTTAACGCAATAAAAGTATTAATAAATTGGTTTTATATTTTTAATCCAGAAATATATTCCTTTACCGAATGTTCCAAGAATGTATCTAAATAGAAATGAGATTCCTTTCTTCTCGTTCATTGTCTTAGTTTTGCCTTATTAACAAAACAAATTTATGTCTAAAACAAAACTTACGATAAATAATAACGGATCGGTAAAAATTGAGGGTGATTTTGAAATCGTAGATCGCAATGGAAATGCGTACGGATTACAGGGCAGAACGGTGCTTTCTATCTGTAGATGTGGATTATCGAAAAATAAACCTTTTTGTGATGGTGCACACAATGGCCATTTCGAACACGAGGCTATTGCTTTTGATTTGCCACCTAAAAAAGTTTAATATCCGTATAATTAAAAAAGCCCTGCAAACATAAAACGTTTACAGGGCTTTTAACTTTTATTGAGCGTCGTAAATAATTACTTTCTCAAATAATTCACGAAACTCGTCTAAAAATGCTTTATGTATTGGGTGCACCTGATAAACATCGTGCGCTGCTAAATCTTCAAAAAACAATACCAAACTAAAAGTATAAGTAGTATCTACAACGGCACGCTCAATTGGCGCTGGAGTACCGATATGAAAAGTTTTAACAACTTCAATATTTTCTAGTGTTTGCAAACCATTACGAAATGCATTCTTTTGTTCAGCAGTGGTATCGGCTTTTAGCCAGAATAAAACGTGGTGTGAAATCATTTTTATATTTTTTTCGCCAAATATAAAAAAACTGAATTACCTTATTTATTTATGTACGTACCATTTTACGATAAGCTTTGGGGCTATTGCCTTTTTGCTTTTTAAAGAACTTATTAAAGTGGCTTTCGTCAGTAAAACCAAATTCGCCAGCAATTTCATTAAGCCGTTTATCACTAAACTGCAATCGATGTTCTATTAATTTCGTTTTATAATTGGTTATATATTGTTGTAAGGTTTCATTAGCGTGCTTTTTAAAATAGCGCCCAAAATAAGCTTCAGAAATATTAAAATAATCACTTATTTTTTCAGCTTTCAATTTCTCTGGATAGTAAATATTACTTTGCACATACTGCAAAATATCCATAGCTTTCTCTTCGGCACCCATATTTATCTGTTCAGGAAGGTATTTTGCAATATTTCGAGCCACAATAATAATTAAGGTATTAACCAGTTGCTGCACCAATTCTTTATTGTATAAATCTTTTGTAGCGTGCTCGCGAAGAATGGCATCAACCATGTATTGTACCAAAGCCTTATCACTTTGATTTTTAAGAATACAGCCAGGTTGGTGATTGGCATTGTGCAAAATAAATTCGAGTCGCTTAATATTCTCTGTTAACAGCGCACTATTTTTTAAATAGATATCGTTAAAGCGCAGAAAGAAAAAAGTAGTCGTTGTTTCAATATCAAACGAGTGGCAATCTTCGGGTGTTATTAAAAACATATGACCAGCACGATAGCAAAAACTATTTTTATTAATGCATTGTTTTCCTGTACCTTCAATAATGTAAACCAGTTCAAAAAAATTGTGTTGATGTTTGGCTTTACCGCACTCATCAATAGTTTTGGTTACGATGGTAAAAGGTTCGTATAAGTTTTCTTTTAACATGACACAAAAATACCAAATTAGAGAAAATATATACAATTAATTTAATATTTATTGGTATAATTTTGATATATAAATATAACAAAAGAATGAAAGCAATTATTTTAAAAGGTTTTGGAGGTGTAGAAAACTTCGCAGCCGTTGATATAGAAATCCCCGTACCTAAAGAAAACGAAGTATTGGTAAAGTCGAAATCGATAAGTATAAATCCTGTAGATGCAAAAACAAGAGTTGGCAATGGCAGAGCGAGTTTCTATGCAGGTGTAGACCCAATTATTTTAGGTTGGGATATTTCTGGCATTGTTGAAGAAGTTGGCGCAAATGTTACAAAATTTAAAAAAGGAGATGAAGTTTTCGGAATGATTGATTTCCCTGGACTTGGTAAGGCATATGCAGAATATGCCGTTGCGCCAGAAGCGCACTTGGCCCTTAAACCAGCAAATATTAATCACGAAGAAGCCGCAGCCGCAACCTTAGCTGCATTAACGGCTTATAAAGCTTTAGAGTTATTAGAGCTTAAAAAAGGCGAGAAAATATTAATTCATTCCGCCGCTGGAGGTGTAGGACATTATGCTGTGCAGATTGCTAAACATATAGGTGCACATGTAATTGGAACAGCTTCAGAAAAGAACCGCGAATTGGTAATAGGATTAGGAGCAGATGAGTTTATAGATTATAAATCGCAAAAGCTTGCTGATGTAATTTCAGGTATTGATAAAGTTTTGGATTCTATTGGAGGCGAAAATATAGATCGATCTTTGGAAGTGATGAAGCTGGGTGGAATTATTGTTAGCATGCCTTCAGGAAAAAATGCTGAGGTTGCAGAAAAAGCTGCAAAAAAAGGAATGAAGGGAATGGGTATGATGGTAAATTCAAACGATCAGCACATTAATAAAATTGCTTCGTACCTTGAAAAGGAAATTTTAAGATCAATTATTTTTAAAACTTATTCTTTGGATCAAATACCTGAGGCACACCTACAAATTGAAAGTGGTACCACAACTGGAAAAATTATTGTAAACCTGTAATACTTTATAGCCCAATAAACCCGTTTTAATTTAGAAACGGGTTTATTTAACCTGGTAATTTAATAGCCGATCCATTAGTTTATGAACAATCCTGAAATCTATATACCGCTACCATCAGATTATATTAAAATTATTAAAGTGTGGGAAGCCTCCGTAAGAGCAACACATTATTTTTTAACGGAAGAAGATATTAGGGATTACAAGAGTTTAATTTTTAATGAATACCTGCATCAGGTAGATTTATATTGTATTGTTGATGATGCGCAAATTATTGCTTTTATTGGCCTGAATGAAGATATGATTCAAATGCTTTTTGTACATCCAGATGCTAGAGGAAAAGGTATTGGTAAAAGGCTTATTAAATACGCAATAGAGGAAAAAAATGCAACAAAAGTTGATGTAAATGAGCAAAATGAGCAGGCTGTAGGTTTTTATGAGCGCTTAGGTTTTTCTGTTTCAGAAAGATCAGATTATGACGCATCTGGCAAACCCTATCCAATTTTATCAATGGAACTGCAAGAAGCGATTACTTTTTAAACTAATCTTGATGGCGCTATCCCATAAGCCTTTTTAAAGGCGAAAGAAAAATGAGAGAAATTCTTAAAGCCAACTTCAAGATAAACATCTGAAGATTTCCATCCCTTTTCCTTAATTAAATAATAAGCATCATCAAGTCTTTTGTGCTGCAACCAACGGTTAGGTGAGGTATTATAAATTTTCTCGAAATCTCTCTTAAAAGTAGCCAAACTTCTTCCGGTTAGGTAAGCAAAGCGATTAATATCTACATTAAACTTATAATTGGCATTCATATAGGCTTCTAGGTCTATTTTTCCTGGCTCACTAAAATCGAAAAGCACATCTTTTAAAATGGGTTTCATTTGAATTAAAATGATAACAGCCTCTTTTACTTTTAAATCTATTAGCGCCTTATTAAATTCATTTCCTCCAGCTAAGTAAGGCTTAATAGAATCGATGTAGTTTTTCAATAAGCCTTTTGATTCAAGCACCAAGCCCGTAATATCCGTATTTGGCTTTTGCATGTGCCAATCATATTCATTGCTTATACTTCGTAAAATATCCTGATCCATTGTTATGCTAATGGCCTTATATTCGCCACCAGGCGGTGGATATTTAGTATATCGAGCTAATTGATTTCTTCTAAAAAAACGGAAATCGCCATCACTATAAGTAAATTTTTCGTCACCTATAGATATTTCAGAAGTACCCGTAATAATTAAACCCAAAGAATGATTGGCAATAAACTGCTCGCCCTCACTACTTTTTTGTGAGTAACAAGAATATAAAATACTAGGTCTTTTATTTTCGCTCTGCATGCTAATCAAATTTAACAATTAAAGATATAATGACTATCCTTTTCAAGATAGTCATTATAGTTTTTTATCTTTTTGTAAAGGCCTTGCCTAAATCAGAATCAAGGAAATTTTCGGCATCATCATGATCGGTAGATAAACTTACATCCATCCATTTTTCCATTTCCGCGGCTCTGGCGGCATCCGCATGCTTCAACATTCCGATAGCATCACTTCCAAAAAGAAGATGAATTGGTGGTTCTGGGTGTTCAACAAGATCAATTATAGCTTTTGCAGCTTTATCAGGATCTCCTGTTGGAACAAAACCTCCACCTTTAAAAAATTCGGCACGTTGCTCAACCGCTTCATATCCATTCACATGAGGAGCATACGTCATTGAATCTCCCGCCCAATCTGTACGAAAACCGCCAGGCTCAACACTTGTTACGTATATTCCTAAATCTACCACTTCTTTTGCCAAAGCTTCACTAAAGCCACTTAATCCAAATTTTGCGGCCTGATAAATACTAATACCCGCATTACCTACTCTACCACCTACAGAACTCACTTGAATAATTCGTCCTGATTTTTGTTTACGCATAAAAGGCAATACCGCTCTGGTAATATCAATAGGTGCATATAAATTGGTTTCAAGCTGGCTGCGAACTTGCTCAATGGTAAATGCTTCTGTTGCGCCAATAATTCCAAAGCCAGCGTTATTTACCAATACATCGATTTTACCGAAATGCTCAATCGCAAATTCTACAGCAACATTTATTTGATCGTAATTGGTAACATCCAGTTGAACAGGAAAAATCTGTTCAGGATATTGTTTTTTTAGATCTTTTAATGCTTCAATATTTCTTGCGGTAGCTACCACCTGATCTCCTTTTTCCAAAACTGCTTTTGTCAGGTTTCGTCCCAATCCGCGGGAACTACCTGTTATAAACCAAACTTTTTTCATTGTTCTATTTTTTTTATAGAATCAAAATTAGTTTGTTGTAAGATGAAAAGTTTTGTTTAAAAGCTCAATTTACTTTGTTAAAAAGCTCATATAAAATTGCTGACCTATTATTTGGATTGAACGGATTTAACAGCCGATTGTAAATTATTCAAGTCTTTAGTAAAAAATATATTTTAGCACTATATTTGTAAGGTAAACTTATAAGTTTTACTTATTAAAATGAAAATACAAAATAGTGATGTACTTGCCGCTCAGCTCCGCCCGATTTTAACAAGATTGGTTCGGAAAATGCGTAAGCTTTCGCCCATAAATACGGTACTTTCTCAAACTGAGAGATCGGTTTTAGTCTTGTTGGAAAACGAAAAATTTCTTTCGGCAGAACTTGCTGTTATAGAAAAAATAACGCCACAATCAATGGGATCGGTACTTAATCATTTAAGCGGCTTAAATCTGATCGAAAAAACACCCTCTGAAACAGATAAGCGAAAAATTTACATTTCCATATCGGAAACAGGAAAAAAAATGATTCAGCAGGTTAGAAATGAGCGAGATGAATGGTTGGGAAAAGCTATTGCAGAGGTTTGCACAGAAAAAGAACAAGAAGCAATTGGAGCAGCAATTGGTCCATTATCCAAACTCGTAGATTTTTAGATTATTATGAAAATCAGCACTTTTAATGCATTTAAAAGCAGAAACTACAGACTTTATTTTGGCGGTCAGTCCATTTCATTAATTGGAACTTGGATGCAAAAAACTGCTGTAAGTTGGGTTGTATATTCTGAAACGCATTCTAAGTTTATGCTCGGCTTAACGTTATTTGCAAGTTTATTTCCATCATTTATCTTTTCTTTTATTGGTGGCGTGGCCTCCGATCGTTATAGCCGATACAAATTATTATTAACCACACAAATTGCCTCTATGATTCAGGCAGTTTTATTAACGCTACTTATCTTTTTCAGGCATTATTCTGTATGGGAAATTATTGCATTAAGTGCTTTACTGGGCTTAATTAATGCTTTTGATGTACCTGCAAGACAATCATTAGTTTATGAAATGGTTGATGATAAAGCCGATTTACCCAATGCATTGGCTCTTAATTCTTCGATGGTTAATTTATCCAGATTAATTGGTCCAGGTCTTGCAGGATTGGCTTTGGAGAAATTTGGCGATGACATTTGTTTTGGATTAAATGCGGTAAGTTTTATTGCAGTAATTGGTTCGTTATTGATGATGAAACTTCCAAAATATGTTGCAAAACCACACACTAAAAACGTAATAGGTGAATTAAAAGAAGGATTTGCCTATATTAAAAAAACACCTTCCATTAGTTTAATTTTAATTATGCTGGCATTAATCAGCTTAATGGTTTTGCCCTTTAGCACCTTAATTCCTGTTTATGCCAAAGATATTTTTAAAGGAACAGCGTCAACTTTTGGAGTAATTGATAGTGTAATTGGCTTAGGTGCTTTTTCTGGTGCTATATTTCTTGCTTCATTAAAGCCTGGAAGGAATTTAAGAAAGATATTAGCCATTAATACGCTAATTTTTGGTGTAGGTTTAATTTTATTCTCACACACTACTTATTATCCAATTGCTTTACTTTTCGCAACAATATCTGGCTTCGGTATGATGTCGCAAATTACCATTAGCAACACCTTAATACAAACCACAGTTGACCCTTCCATGCGTGGACGAGTAATTAGCTTTTATGCCATGGCTTTTTTCGGGATGCAACCCCTAGGTGGTTTACTGGTTGGTAGTATTTCGCAATGGATTGGTACGCCTGATACTGTATTAATTGAAGGCATAATAGCATTAATTATTGGTGGATTCCTTTTTAGAAAGCTTAGAAAGGATGAAATAAAAAACACTCAAATAACAACACTTCCGCAGCAAATAGAATTGGAAAAAATATAATTTAAATCAATATAAAATGATTACTTCTTTAGATAAAAATACAGCGCTTGTTTTAATCGACTTACAAAAAGGAATAATAAATTTACCTTTGACTAAACCTGCAAACGAGGTTTTAGATAAAGCCAGTCAATTGGTTTCTGCATTTAGAAAAGCTGGCTTGCCGATTGTAATTGTAAACGTTAATCCTACACAATCTCCTTTAAATGCACTGCGTAAGAATGCAAAAACAGCGGCTATGAGTTTTCCTGATGAGTGGTTTGAAATTGCACCTGAAATCAAAACTTCGGGTGAAGATATTTTCATCACCAAAAACATCTGGAATGCCTTTACAAATCCTGCTCTTGATGTTGCATTAAAAAATAAAGGCGTTACAGGAATTGTTTTAGCAGGAATATCAACCAGTATTGGTGTTGAAGGCACTGCAAGAGCGGCAAGTGAGCACGGTTATAACCTAACTTTTGCAAAGGATGCAATGGCGGATATGATTGCAAGTGCACATGAGCATAGCATCAACATTATTTTCCCGAGGATTGGTGAAGTGGATAACACCGATAAAATTATTGAAAAACTAGCAGAACTTTAGGAGTACGCTGAAAAAACCATCATCAAAGAAACGAGTATAGTTGAAATCCAATAAATGATTTTAATTGTTTTTGTTTTCATATTTCTTTTTTTTTCGCAAACCTATGTACTTTTACTATCCAAAAGATATTAGTATCCAAAAGGATAGCAGTATCCTTTAAGAAACCTATGTAATTTTGTGCCATGCGAAAAGGAAAAGAACATCACAATAAAGAAACTTGTACAGCCAGTTTAAATGCGGTAAAGGATGCTCTTTACGTGTTAAATGGGAAATGGAAATTACCTTTAATTATTTCATTACAGGATGGGCCTAAACGTTTCAACGAAATTCAGAAATCGCTGGGCGAGATTACACCTAAAATTTTATCGAAGGAATTGAAAGATTTGGAGCTTAATGAATTTGTGGTGCGTAAAGTATTTTCTACTACACCTGTTACTGTAACCTACGAACTTACCCCATATAGCGAAACATTAGACAAAGTGATTGATGAATTAAGAAACTGGGGCTTACAGCACCGCGAAAGGCTTGTTAGCAACCGTAGAAATGCACCCAAAGCTGAAGAACTTGTTTTAACAACGGCTTAACTTAAAAAGTTTCGTCAACTAAAGCTTTTATCTCTTTGTAATTTTGGTTTCGCCCTTTATTATTCAAGTAAAAAGCCATTAAAATACCTGCCGTTTTATTTTTATTGTCTACCCAAGGAAAAGTACCAAATAAACCAGGGCTGGATACCGTGTTGCTTAGCTGATTATTACTTCCTTTTTCCATTACCCACTCCCCATAACCATAGCCAAAACTACCTGCTTCAGTAGGCGTGTATGCAACTTTTACATCAGCTGTTATTCTATTAACCTGCATTTGGGCTACGCTATTTTCAGTTAATATCCTTTTGCCTTTATATATTCCTTTATTTAAAATCATAGTTAAAAAACTCATATAATCAGTTGGTGTACTACTTGCACCACCAGCTGGTAAAGCAACTTTTCCATATCCGAAATCTGTATTCTTCATTTCTAAGGGCGCTGCAATACGTTCGGCGAAAAGGGTTTCGAAACTCTTTCCACTAATTTTTTCAATTACTGCACCTGCAATTTGCAAGCCCGTATTGCTATATCTAAAAACTTTTCCGGGTTTTCCTTCCATTGGGAGCAAGGCAATTTTTTCTATAGCCTGATCCATACTGCTTAAACCTTTCATCTCGTTCAAACTTTCTTTTAAATCTGGCGATTTAATAGCTGTTAGGTGCGATAGGCAATCGCTAATGCTAATATTACCCTTGCCACTTTTAGATAGTTGAGGCAAAAACTTACCTACTGTATCACTTAGTTTAAGTTTACCTTCATCAACAAATGTCATTACCAATGCTGCACTTAACCATTTGCTACAACTTGCAATTTGTTGTTGTGTTGTAGCTGTATAATCACTCAAGTTGGCCGTTTTACCCTGTAGTTTAGCAAAATAATTGACTACTGTACGGTTCTTCATATTCATTTGATTGATTCCATTACTATAAACCTGTTTACCATTTTTATACACCAGTAAATAAACCCGCCCACCCATTTCATTAACATGATTGGTAAGCCAACTATCTATTTTAGCTGTATTTTGCTGTGCCTTGGTTTTTAATGCTAACGAGAATACAAGGGCAAAAAGAATAATGATTTTTAAGCAGATCGGTTTCATATGCTTGTGACAGATAAAGTGGTTAAAAGTTTAAATTCCTTATTTACATGATTATCTGTAATATCGGTTATCTTTGATGAAATTTAAAATCGATGGCGGTATTACATAGAAAAGAAGAAAAAATTCAGGCAGTGCTGGGTAGGTTGCCTAAAAAATATACACATGAGCAGTTTGTAGAGATGTTTATTAAACTTTACTCTAAAGATTGGGGCAAAATTAAATCAGCTTATATCAAACAATCGCAAGATAAAGAACCGGGGACGATTATTAATATGCCTAAACCGGAAGTTTATTTAAAGCAAATATTAACTTCTTATTTGCAACAAGCTGATGAGCCAAAAACAGTTGCTGAAGAAATTGTTCCTGCTACTGAAGTTAAAAAACCTAAAGCGCCTGCAAAAAAGAAAACCGAAGCTTTAGCAGAAGAAATAATTGAAGTTAAAAAACCTAAAGCTGCAGCAAAGAAAAAAACTGATAAAGAGGAAGATGACGCTACAGAGGTAAAGAAACCTAAAGCGGCTGTGAAAAAGACGGCAATAAAAAAATAAAAATAATTACATCCGTATATAATAAATCGAATTTACAAGCGTCTATATATACGAGAGCGTTAATTTAGATGACGGGGATAGGTCGGTATGATTTATCCCCGTTCTTTTTTAAAGCAATTTCCAATCTGAAGAAAAAAAATAAAAATAATTACATCTGTATATAATAAATTCAATTTACAAGCGTCTATATATACGAGAGCGTTAATTTAGATGACGGGGATAGGTCGGTATGATTTATCCCCGTTCTTTTTTTAAAGCAATTTTACCTGAACAAAAAAAAGCCGCAAATTTCTTCGCGACTTTTTACAATTAACCTATGTTGTCAGTTGTTATTTTTCAATCATTCTATAATAACGAACATAATCGACTTCCATTTTTTGCGGCCAGATGCTATCATCAATGCCTTGTGCCCCACCCCAATCACCACCAACGGCAACATTTAATAAAAGGTGGAAACGTTTATCAAAAGGCCAAACTTTATACCCAGTTCCTTCGTTGGTAAACTCAAAAACCTTAACATCATCATAATAACCACGAATGGCAAAGGGAGTCCAATCTACACGGTAAAGGTGAAAAGCTGTACTTGCTCCATCAATCTTTTTAGAAATTGTTTTTTGAGTATTAATTTTAAAGTAATAAGCTTCGCTATGTGTACTAAAATGCACATTATCTTGATCGTAGCCTACATGTTCCATAATATCAATCTCACCCGATTTTGGCCAATCTCCGTAAGCCCTATCGGTTGGCAGCATCCATATTGCAGGCCAAGTTCCTCTACCAGTTGGTAATTTTGCTTTAATTTCAAACCTACCGTAAAGTACGTCCAGCTTACCTCGGGTTACCAAGCGTGCTGAAGAGTAATTCATACCGCCAATATCTTGTTTTCTTGCAATAATAGTTAATTTTCCATCGGCAACGCTGGCATTATTAGTGGTATTGGTATAAAATTCTTTCTCGTTATTTCCCCAGCCGCTCCCTCCAGTATCGTAATCCCAGTTAGAGGTTAATGGCGCACCGGTGTTATTAAATTCGTCGCTCCATGTTGCCGTACTTTCAAACGCCCAGTTTTTATCAACTGGTGTTGTAGTTTCTGGCGGAACATAAACGGGGCCATCATCTGTTTTTTTAGAACAGCCACTTATCCCAATTACCGCAATTGCCAAAGCGGCAAAAATTTCTTTCCTGAAGTACTTTACTGAATCTTTTATCATAAGTTGATTTTAAAAAGGAGAAGTTTGAGTTAATACCCAAACCTCTCCGGTTGAAGGAGCGTACGCTGTTTATTTAAATTCGAAATCATCAATATAAAATATCCCTGCATTTGGATGCCCTTCGCCACCAAGCTGCACTACAATTTTATCATATAAAGTTTCTGTAGAAAAAGCAGAGAAATCAAACTCTAACTGCACCCATCGATCGAAAGTAGTAATGGTTTTAACCACTTCTTTTTGCGTTTGCCAAGAATTGCCACCCAATAATGAGTTTTGAAGTTTAACCGATACCGTTGGTGGTACCAAAGCAAAATTATTGCCACTTGGGAAGAAAACTTTTAAACGAACCTTGTTTTTCGCAGTTAAATCAAGGCGATAAGATAAGGTAGTTTGCAAATTACCATATTGATTATCAGCACCAGCTAAACGGCCATAATAACCAACTTTAGGCGATGTATTAATTGGAAAAGGCCCAGGATTATCATAAGAGCGTTTAAAAGTAACGTTTTCTGCTGTCCATGTAATGTTATTTACAACATCCAAATCATCACTTAAATTTGCGGCTTGCAATGGTTTCTGCACCACAGGTCTGGTAAATCCTTTTTTGATAAGTTTTAAATACCATGCATTGCCAGGATTTGCCTTATCCAAACAACGTAAGGACATTTCGTTTTCGGTTAAAGATAAAATTTGATACTGGGAAACGCCTGTGTAGTAGCTAATAAAACCGCCACCAGAAATGGTTAAAAATTTTGTGCCATTAACCTCAGTAATTAACCATGTTAAATTTGTTGGTGGCGTATAATTAACCGTAGGATCTGATGCCCCTGTTGGCCCACCAATCCCTGGCGCATTTGCTGCGTTTGCAAATGTGGTCCCTTTATTATCGTATGTATATTTCAATCCATTCATGTTAAAGGTCATTTCATCATCGTAAAAACCTAGACCACTTTTCTCATTAGGTCCTGCTTTATACCACCCTGGTTCGGTAGAGCCATCGCCAGTAGCCGGACCAACGCCTAAATGTCCAAGTTGCGTTTGATCTATCACCCAAGTAAAGCCCGCTGTATTGCTTAAGCCACCAGATAATGTTGTAAAAGCTGGATCAGTTAACATAGCTGGATTAGTTTGTGCAATAACTACTGTTTTTGTACTCGATACGTAGCCACCATCAGTAACAATGGTTAATTTAACGGTATATGTGCCCGCAAGCGGATAAGAGGCCGTTACTTTTGCTCCATCGCCCGTATTTCCATTTCCAAAATCCCATAAAGCTTTAAAGCCTGGTGATTGGTTTTCGAAAGTTATGATATTGGCGTTGGTTGCCGTTGGTGTAACGGTAAACTTTACCTGATCTGCCGTAGGTGGCGTGCCAAGTTCTCTATTATCAGTTTTTTTACAAGCAGCGGTAGCCAGTAAAATCAGCAGGGCGAAAAACCCGGCTGTTTGTTTTATGATATAATTTAATTTCATGATATTTTTAATTAATTATAACCCGGGTTTTGTTTGATAACACCTTTGGTAAGGTCTATTTCTTGCTGTGGTATTGGCAATAATTCGCTTTTGCCAGCCTTATATCCTAAAGGCCCCAAAACTGTAACAGCTCTACCACTACGCACTAAATCAAAGAAACGATGTCCTTCGGTGGCCAATTCTAATCTGCGCTCGTTAAAAATATTATCTAAAGTTGCTGGTACAGATGTTAAGCCAACACGGGCTCTTACAGCATCAAGCAATTCTTTTGCACGGGCTGCACTGCCACCACTTCTAACCAAAGCCTCAGCTTGCATTAAATACGTATCTGCCAAACGGATTTCAATTTCGTTAATTGGCCAGTTTAACTCTGCTGTACCACTGCCAGAGCGAAAAGCCTTTAATGGTGCATACTTTTTAATGAAGTAATCGGTATTTTGATAGCGAGATCTGTAACTTCCTCCGGCTACTTTTAAAGCTTTACCATCAATAATAGTGGCATCAAAACGTGGATCGTTCTTTAAGGCGTTTACTAAATCTAGTGTAACCGGACAGAAACCCCATCCGCCGCTGTAGGTATCTCCATTGTAATCGTCCATACCAATAAACTGTGGTGCTACATTTCCTTCACCGCCATTTATCCATCCCCAATCGCCCCAAGCAGCTAAATTAGAATGTGGAATTTCTAAAATAGATTCTGCATTAAATTTGTTATCTGGTTTAAAAATATCAGCATAATTTGGAAGCAAGCTGTATCCATAAGCGTTTCCAACTTTGTTTACATCTTCTAATAGTGTTGCTGCTTCGGCAATTTTAGCGTTATCGTTTTCTGTTAAAAGCACTTTTGCTAATAATGCTTTACCAGCTCCTTGCGATATTCTACCCTTTTCTGCCGCTGAAACTGTAACTGGCAAACCTGGGTAGGCATCTCTTAAATCCTTTTCAATTTGTGCATAAATTTGTGCTGGTCCCACTTGTACCTGCGTGTATAATTCGCTTGTTGGAATTACATCCGTCATTAAAGGAACATTGCCAAAGAAACGCACTAAATCAAAATAGAAATAACCACGTAAAAATTTAGCTTCGGCTGTAACACGCGTTTTAAAAGCGGCACTTAAAGTGGTTGATTTAGCAATTTTATTTAAAATTAGATTTGCACGATTAATGCCCGTAAAGTTTTTAGACCAAAGGCCAACTTGTGGGCCAACCCGAGAATCCATATTGAAATTATCATAAGCTACCCAATTTGGTTGATCGGAAGCATTACTTCCACCAGCAAAGCAATCATCTGATGCGGCGCTTAACAAAGGCATTTTCATGGTGTAACCGCCAGTTGTACCCCATTGCATAACATCGTAAACAGAGATAAGCCCTTGATAAACTTCTGTTTCAGTTTTATAAAAATTATCTTCTAAAGCTGTACCTCTTGGACTAAGCTCTAAAAAATCTCGTTTACAGGATACTGCTATTAGCGAAATGGCTAAAATCAGTGTTGAATATTTTATATTTCTAAATTTCATGATCGTGATGTTTAAAGATTAAAAACCTACATTTAAACCTACATAGAAGGTTCTGGCCTGGGGATAGAATCCTCTATCTACACCGAAACTGCCACCTCCAATTTCCGGATCGTAACCAGAATATTTGGTTACCGTAAACAGGTTATTGCTCATTGCATAAACTCTAACTTTGTTTAAGCCTGCTTTTTTAACCAAATCTTTTGGTAAAGTATAACCAACTTGAAGGGTTTTCAATCTGAAATACGATCCATCCTCTAAAAATAAACTTGATACTCTGCTATAGTTTTTGTTCTCATCCTGCAAGGTTACTCTTGGCATGGCATTAGAAGAACCTTCACCAGTCCACCTGTTTAAAATAGAAGTACTGTAATTTGATGTTGGTAAATCAAAACGTCTGATCCCATTAAAAATCTGATTACCCGATACGCCCTGACCAAATACAGTAATATCCCAGTTTCTCCATGATCCTGATAAAGTAAAGCCATAAGTAAAATCAGGATTAGAGTTTCCGATAAAGGTTCTATCGGCATCGCTGATTAAACCATCACCATTTAAATCCAAAAACTTAATATCACCGGGTTTAGCATTTGGCTGAATTAAACCTCCTGAAGCATTTTTATAGTTATTGATTTCTTGCTGATTTTGGAATAAACCTGCTGATTGATAACCATAAAACGATCCAATTGCATAACCTACAGCCGTTCTAGTTACTTCAAGTGCTTGTGGTGTAATAGTTTGCGTACTTGGGATATAATCTTTATCATCACCTAAATACAAGATTTTATTTTTGATGAAAGTGGCATTGGCCGAAACTTTAAAAGCAAAATCGCCAATCTTTTTGTTGTAACCTAATTCAAATTCGAAACCTTTATTGCGTAAGGTAGCAATATTGGCCATTGGACCAGTGTTACCAATATAAGATGGAACAGCCTGCCTTAGCAACATACCGTAAGTTTTTTTGTTAAACCAATCAACGGTTAAAGTAACGCCTTTTAATAAGTTTGCATCAAAACCAATATCGGTTGCAGAGGTTTCTTCCCAAATTAAATCAGGATTAGATAAAGCGTTAGGACTAACACCATTTACCAAACTTTCGCCCGCTCCGGTGCCCAAAGAATAATTACGACCACCGCTTACTGTTGCTAAATAAGAGAAAGGATCCATTCTATCGTTTCCATTAACACCATAAGATCCTCTGAACTTTAAAAAGGTAACTACATCGTTTTTAGGGAAGAAGTTTTCTCTTGAAGCCACCCATCCAACAGATGCTGAAGGGAAATTTCCATATTTATGATTTGGCCCGAACTGTGAGGAACCATCACGGCGAATAATACCTGTAAACAAATATTTTTCATCATAATTATAAATAATACGTCCAAAAACAGAACTTAACGTAGATAAACCTTCGCCTCCGTAAAAATCTGTATTGGCTCTGGCTACTGGAAACTGTAAGGAAGCATCCTTTAAATTATCAACCGGAATACCTTCTTTTACACCGCCTTGATTCTCGCTCTTATTTTTTTGTGCAGAGTAACCTAACAAAGCAGTTATAACATGCTTGTTAAAAGTTTTATCGTAGCTTAAAGTATTTTCTAACGACCAGAATAAGCCTCTATTAGCATTACGTGTATATGCTGTTAGAGTGGATTGATTAATGGAATTTAAATAAAAAATCGGTCTGAAGTTTTCATCGCCCCAGAAAGATAAATCGGCACCACCAGTACTTCTGGCTTTTAAACCTTTTATAAATTCTACCTCTACATAAACATTTCCAACAACCTTATCAGACCAGCTTTTACCTTGTGCCACCTGAAGTGCTGCAACAGGATTTAAAACTTCTGATTGTGCATATTGCGAAATACCGTAAGGGAAACCTGCCGCATTTCTTACCACAGGGTTTTGAGTATAAACTGATGCAGCGTATTTAGCCGGATCAGTTTCTACAACAGGAGTAAGAGGATCCATATTAATGGCTCTGCTTAATGGAGAACCATATTCTGAGTTTGTACTTACACCAATTGAATTAATGCGGGTGTAGCCAATGGTATTACCAAATTTAATGCTTTTTGTAATTTTATGTTCAGAGTTGAAACGTGCAGTAAAACGCTTAAACTTAGAGTTTGAAGAGGCCACAATACCATCCTGATCAAAATAACTGAATGAACCAAAATAAATAGATTTTTCATTACCACCGCTTATACTTAAATCGTGGTTTTGAATCATGGCATGATCGTTAAATACAGCTGCCTGCCAATCTGTACCCACACCATATTGGCTTGGATTTGGAAAACGAACCGAGGTTACACCATCAGCTAATTGTGCTTCATTATATAAAGTTGCGTATTGAGTAGCGTTTAAAAGATCTAATTTTTTCGCTGGCGCCTGAGTTCCCAAGTATCCATTATAATTTACCTGTATTTGTCCGGTATTAGAACCTTTTTTGGTACTTACTATGATTACACCATTTGCTGCACGAGTACCGTAAATTGCCGCCGAAGCTGCATCCTTTAATACTTCGATAGATTCAATATCAGATTGATTTAGGTATTCTATCCCACCATTAATCTGTACCCCATCCACAATAAATAAGGGATCAGAGTTGCCAATTGTGGTTGTACCTCTAATTCTTAATCGTGCACCTTCACCAGGTTGACCTGAGTTGGTAGTTACGGTTACACCTGATGTTCTGCCCTGCAAAGATTGCTCTACACGGGTTACAGGCATGTTTTCTAAATCGGTAGCTTTTACCTGCGAAATTGCCCCAGTAACTACGCTTTTCTTTTGCGTACCGTATCCAATTACAACCGCATCGGCCAGCAAACCTGCCTGCGGCATTAATTTAACTGTTAAATCTGCACCTACGGTAGCCTTAACTTCTCTATTCTCATAACCAATAAAGGATACAACTAAAGTTGCGTTCTCAGGCACATCTCGAAGGCTAAATAAACCATTAGCATCCGTTATTGTGCCTTGGTTGGAGCCTTTTACCTTTACACTGGCACCAATCATAGGTAGCCCCATTTCATCCACTACCTTTCCACGCACATCAATATAAGCCATTAAAATTAATGGCATTCCATCCGCTGCTTTACGATGAATAATAATGGTATTATTTTTTATGGTATAACCCAAGGGCTGCTCGTTAAAAATTTGCCTTAGCGCTTCCTTAATATCAGTGTTTTTTAGCTCTATGGTTACTGGCTTAGCTTCCTTTAAAAGATCAATATCATACAAAAAGCTATAGCCAATACTCTTGTTTAACTTGCGGAAAACTTTGAGCAAAGTTGTATTTTTTTCAGACAAGGTTACGTTTTGTGCACTTGCGCCGAAACTAACTTGAAGAAAAGTGGTGATTAGCAAGACGAAAGTCAATTTCATAATCAACAAAAATTTAAACAGGCTTCCCTTAGGTTTGGGAAACCATTCAGTATAAAAATTCATATATTTGGTTATTAGGTTTACAATAGTTGTATCTCACAATTTTACGATTAGAATAAAGCCCTAATTATAACCGGAAGCGTTGCCGCGCTTTCGGTTTTTTAGTTTAGCTAAATCCTAAAAAATCATCTTTTGATGATGAAAAGTATAGGTTATGGCATAACTAAAATCCTCCTTCCTTCTATTTTGAAATGTACGGCACCCGTAGTTTCCAGCATATCCAAAACATCGTTTACGCTGTTAAATCTTGAAATACGACCGCCAAAAACTTTATTAATCCGGTTACCACGATAGTCGATCTCAACATCGTACCATCGCGAAATTTTATTCATAATCGTTTCTAAATTCTCTTCGTTAAAGCTAAACACGCCATCAATCCAGCTTACAGCTTCCTCTGCATCCACATCCTTAATAAAAATTGAAGGAGATGATGCCTGAATAATTGATTGCTGCCCAGGCTTTAACAGATTGGCATTTTTAGATTGCAGGTTTACAATTCTCACACTTCCTTCTACCAGCGTAGTTTTATTACTTGGCTCATTAACGTAAGCATTAATGTTGAAATGCGTTCCTAAAACATCAACCTCCTGGTTCCGCCCATTTCCTATTTCTGTAATTACTTTAAATGGAATTCTACCGCCAGATTTATCCATTCGTTTGGCTACCTCGAAATAAGCCTCGCCTTTAAGCTCCACAACCCTATCTTTTTGATCAAAAGCAGTCGGATATTTCAATTTAGATTCTGCATTGAGCCAAACTTTTGTACCATCGGGTAAGTTAACCTGGTATTGACCACCTCTAGGGGTTTCGATGGTGTTATAAAGATTTTTGTTTTCCTTTTCTGTTGCAGAAGCAATAGTATAAATTAGCTCGCCTTTATTTGTTTTTGTAATGCTGATGCCCGCTTGTTGCGCAATTACACCATTTGTTGCGTCAGTAAGTGAAATTTTAGAACCATCGGCCAATGTTAAAGTAGCTTTATTACCTCCTGGAGTAATTTCTTTAACCTGATTTTTTACCTGTTGAAGATTTGGTGTATGTTTATTAACTTGAAAATAAATAACAAAGCCAATAAAGAATAAAACAACCGCCGCCGCTGCTATTTTAAAGAAAGAAACGTACTTAGTTTTCTCTTTAACAGTTGTTTCTTCCTGAATAAACTCCCACATTTGGCTTTTAGCGCCCAATAAATCTCTTTCTGTTAAATCAGATTTTTTACTAGAAAGTTCTGCTAAGTGCCAGGATTCTACCAAAGCTTTTTCTTGCTCAGTACAATTTCCTGCGTTGTATTTTTCTAAAAGTTTTGCAACTTCTGACTCTTCCATCTTGATAATATATTTGGCTAATATTAAACATGTAGGTTAAGTAAGGTCGAAGTAGTAGATGAAATGAAAATATTTTTTATTTATTGTTTCTAAACGAAAAATCATAGATAAAATATTCCGTGCGGATCCGTGTTTCTGCGGCAAGAAACAAGCAAAACCGTTATGCAACGCTGTACTACTTCTTTTTAAAAAAAGTGGAGTTAGCTTAGTAAAAGAATAATCGTTAGCAATAAAAACGAAGTGAGCTTTAATCTCAAAACCTTTAACGCATTACTCATTTGTTTTTTAACTGTTTTATCAGAAAGATGAAGAATTTCAGCAATTTCCTTTTGAGTAAGGTGTTGTTGCCGGCTCATTTCAAAAATCAATCGCATTTTTGCAGGTAGCAAACTGATTTCCTTTTCAATAATTGATGCAAATTCTTTTTCTCTTATATAATTATCCGTTTCGCAACTGCCCTCATTGGCAAATGCCTGTAAAGAAGTTAAATAATTGGATTTTGTTTTATTTCGATCAAGCCAATCAAAAATTTTATAACGAACGGCTGTATATAAATACGAGGAAAGCTCAGATTTAATTTTAATGTTAGGATTGCTCCACAAATAAATAAAAATTTCCTGTACAATATCACGTGCATCTTCCCGATCAGCAACCATTTTACAAGCATAAATATATAGCAAACCATTAAACCTTTCGTATATTTCTTCGAAGGCACACTTATCCCCACCTTGTAAAAGAATAAAGAGTTCGTTGTCAGTTAATGATTTATAGGTATGCATTTGGTTAGAATGATTAAACGAATGTAAGAAATAGTTTAATTTAAATCCTAACATTTTTAACAATCATTTATTCGATTTAAAAAGACTAAAACGGTTTATTAAGTTATACACCAAATTGTAAATTTTTAATAATTAATTGGCATATCGGGAAAAGTCGATATACATTTGTACCATGGAACAAGTAGAAATTTTTAAGGCACTATCCAACAAAGCTCGTTTGCAAATTTTAAACTGGTTAAAAAATCCTGCAGAAAATTTCCCTGCACAAGAGCATGCCTGTTTTGAAAAAGAAGGTGTTTGCGTTGGTCAAATCCAATTAAAAAGTGGCTTAACTCAAAGTACCATTTCTGAATACCTCTCCATTTTATTGCGTGCTAATTTGCTTGTTGCCACCCGTGTGGGCCAATGGACTTATTATAAAAGAAATGAAGAAGCTTTTGAAAAGCTTAGTCAAATGATTAATTCAGAATTATAAATTTTAATACATATATGAACACAGATAGTTTATTCAGGCCATTTAGCCTTAAATCTCTAAATATTAAAAATCGCATTGTTATGGCTCCAATGACGAGATCATTTTCTCCAAATGGGATTCCTACTGATGCTGTTGCCACTTATTACCGCAAAAGAGCCGAAGGTGAAGTAGGTTTAATCCTATCAGAAGGTACTGTAATAGACCGACCATCGTCTTCTGCAGATCCTAATATTCCACACTTTTATGGAACCGAGGCTTTAGCTGGTTGGAAAAATGTAATTACCAATGTACATAGCGCCGGCGGGCAAATGGGACCACAGCTTTGGCACCAGGGCATTATGGAAAATCACGCTTCGGGCTGGTTACCAAGTGCTCCATTTGAAGGGCCTTCTAGCTTTAATAAACCAGGATTAGAAAACGGCGTAGCCATGACAGATTCTGCCATTGCAGATACTATTGCAGCTTTTGGTCAGGCTGCTGCAGATGCAAAAGCATTAGGTTTTGATACTGCTGAGATTCATGGTGCACACCAATATTTAATTGATCAGTTTTTTTGGGATGGCACAAATAACCGTACGGATATTTATGGTGGTAAAACTTTAGCTGAGCGTACCCGTTTTGCTGTTGAAGTAATAAAAGAAGTACGTAAAAGAGTTGGCGATGATTTTGCGTTAATTATTCGTCTTTCTCAGTTTAAACCTGCTGCTTATGATTTTAAATTAGCAAAAACGGAGCAAGAATTAGAGCAGTGGTTAACGCCTTTGGCTGATGCCGGAATTGATATTTTCCATTGTTCGCAACGCCGTTTCTGGGAGCCAGAATTTGAAGGTTCTGATTTAAACTTCGCCGGATGGGCTAAAAAAGTAACTGGAAAAGCAACTATTACCGTTGGTTCTGTTGGCTTGGATGGCGATTTCTTCGGCGCTTTTGCCGGACAAAGCTCTCAACCTAGCTCATTAGATGAACTGGTGCGCAGAATGGATAGAGGTGATTTTGATTTAGTTGCTGTTGGAAGACCACTTTTGGCAGATTCTCACTGGGTTGAAAAAATTAAAAATAATCGTACCGACGAGTTGAAAGGCTTTAGTAAAGAGTATTTAGCTCAACTGGTATAATTCTAAAATAATGAAGGGCATCCTGAAAGGGATGCCTTTTTTTATCACTCAATTTTCGGTAACCAGGAAGATTTACTTAAATTACGTTATCAAATTATTAAGCAAAGTTATGTCAAACATCAAGCTCATTATAGAAGAAAGACCAGCCAATATTGGCAATTTTATGGTTGGCAGATTGTTACCTTTCAGAGAAAAAAGAATGGTTGGGCCATTTTCTTTTATCGATCATATGGGGCCAGCAGCTTTAAAAGATCACCAAAATCTTGATGTTCCTCCGCATCCACATATAGGTTTATCAACGTTAACATTTCTTTTTGAAGGAGAAATAACCCATAAAGATAGCCTAGGTACAAACGTAGTTATTAAGCCCGGGCAAGTAAACTGGATGACATCCGGAAGTGGTATTGTACACTCAGAAAGAACCCCAGAATATTTGCGTCATACGGATAAAATGCTCCATGGTTTACAAATTTGGGTGGCTTTGCCTAAAGATTTAGAACAAATGGAACCTGCATTTTTTCATGCCGATGAAACTGATATTCCATCGTGGCAACAAAATGGTGTTGACTTTAAACTAATTGCTGGCGAAGCTTTCGGAAAAAAATCTCCTGTTCCGGTTTATAGTCCATTATATTTTTTGGAACTAAAAAGTAAAAGCAAACAAACTATAAATATTGGTAGTGATTTATATGGAGAAAGTGCCTTATACATTTTGGAGGGTGCAATAGAAAGTGAGGGCCACGTTTATGAACCTAAACAAATTTTAATTGCCAAAGACGCCAAACTTTGCTCTTTTGAAATGCACGAAAATACAACGGTTTATATTTTTGGAGGAGAACCTTTTCCTGAAGAACGTTTTATTTATTGGAATTTTGTTTCTTCCGATAGAGCGCTAATTGAAAAAGCCAAAACTAAATGGCTTGAGCAATCATTTAAACCTGTACCTGGCGAAACGGATTTTGTTCCTTTACCAGAGCAGCATCCACACATTAAAAACTAAACGGCGAGTAAAGCCTCTCTAATTTTTGTAGCGGCTTCTGCTAATTCTTCTTGTGTTGGATTAAGTTTTTCCTTACTAAAGTTCATATCGCTTACATTATTCATCGGGATTAAGTGAATATGTGCATGAGGAACTTCTAAACCTATAACAGAAACACCAACCTTTTTACAAGGAAAGGCAACTTTTAATCCTTTCGCTACAATTTGCGCAAACATCCAAAGGCCAACGTATAAATCCTCTTCCATATCGAAAATATAATCTCTTTCAACTTTCGGAATCACCAATACATGTCCGGCTGTTAAGGGCTGTACATCTAAAAAGGCTAAATATTCTACGGTTTCGGCAACAACATGTGCGCTAATTTCTCCGGCAACAATTTTCGAAAATATTGTCATTGTGTTATGAGGATATAAGGTTAAAGAAAAAGGTTTATAAATAGCGGAGAGCAATAATTGGTTACTAAACCCTCCGCCTTTTACCTTATTATCTTGAAATCTCTAAAACTTCAAACTGCATTTTACCTGCAGGCACTTCAATTTCGGCAAACTCACCAACAGATTTACCTAATAAACCTTGTGCAATTGGAGATTTTACTGAAATTTTTCCTGTTTTTAAATCAGCTTCAGTTTCGGCAACCAATTGATAAGTCATGGTAGCGCCGTTTTTAACGTTTTTAATTTTAACTATAGATAATGCAAGTACTTTTGAAGTATCCAACTTAGATTCATCAATTAAGCGTGCATTTGCAAGCGTATTTTTTAGTTTAGAAATTTTAGCTTCGTGCAAACCCTGCGCTTCCTTAGCAGCATCATATTCTGCATTCTCAGATAAATCACCTTTATCTCTCGCCTCAGCAATTGCTTTAGATATTAGCTGACGGCCGGTGGTAGTTAAATAATGTACTTCCTCTCTTAGTTTATCTAAACCCTCTTGGGTATAGTATGTTACCTCTGTCATTGCTCAATTAATTTTTATGTAATCCTATAAAAAACAAACAAGACTACATCGGCTTTAGGCCTACATAGTCTTGCTTCAATTATAACGAAGATAAAATGCTCAAATTACAAAAGCAAATAAATAATCATGTTTTTAGGTTTATCTACTTCTAAACTATAAAAAGCAATAGATTTTGACCTCATTAATACTAAACGAATAAGATTTATATTAAAAAAGATGAGTTCTTCCTTTTTAAAGAACACTTGGAAAGGCCCATTAACTTTTATTAAATAAACCCGACCAAAAGCGGTATCCCCGATTCTTCATCGGGATTTAGCAAAGGGCGGGACTGCTTTGAGCTAAAAGCCACCACCGATAATTTTCTAATGGTCAACCTTTGTTAAATAAACCTCTCGCTTGTGTCCTTATACTAAAGCCTGGGTACTTGTAATTATGGCTCATTAATTAAATATATTGTAGCATGTGTTACTACCTGACTACCACAAGCGGGATGCTTGCGGTAGCGGCGGCGGATTTAAGTAATGTATTATAATGTGATTATATGCGATTGGTTATAACATCAACCGCAAGGGTAACAACAGATAAGATTTAACTTTTTACCTCAATTTTGATACTATTAGTCTATAATTAATCACTAATAGTATCAAAATATATACTAATAGTATCAAAATATAGATTAATAGTATTTAAGCAGTTACTAATAGTATCTACTTAATACCGCAGAGTATCAAATTATATACTATTAGTATTTAATTAATAGCTATTAGCCTTAAGTTAATTTCTAATTGTATTTAAGAAAGTGGCAAGTGAAAAAGTTGAGGAGCGTAATTAACGACTAGCAGCTGTTTATTTTCGTTAAGTAGCTAATGCTTTTTGCTAAGCATTATAATTTGGAAATGAACGCTTCGGTGTGCATGGCAATTGAAGTCAGGCTTTCCTCTATATCCCGATGGAAAAAATCGGGATGCCGTTTCAATCCTGTTTAGATACAATGTTTGTGCCCTTGATTTGACAAATTTATTGCTGCCTTTGTTAAATAAACCAGACCAAAAGCGGTATCCCCGATTTTTTCTATCGGGATTTAGCAAAGGGCGGGGCTGCTTTGAGCTAAAAGCCACCACCGTTAATTTTCTAATGGTTATTGTTAATTTAGTATTTAGAAAAGCATGGTCAGTAATTTTTTAAAAAATGTGTTCCTGCTAACGTTGCAAGTCCTCGCTATGCTGTGGGCTTTCCACTTATATCAGGTTTATGAATTAAGATAGTGCAATAACTTTAAGCCAAGAGTTTAAAACATTCGATCAATTTTATTTAGCTTAGCTTTAAATTATTCAAAAAAAATCATGAAGAAGTTATTCTCTGTATCGATGATTCTGTTTTTAGCCAGCGGAAGCATCTTTGCGCAATCCCTTTATATGCCAAGAAATATTAAGGCTGCGTACGATAAAGGCACCCGATCTTATGACGGGAAACCTGGCAAAAATTATTGGCAAAATCATGGTAAATACAACATGGATTTAACCGTTGATGCCGAAACAAAAGTTGTAACAGGTAAGGAAGAGATTATATACAGCAACAATAGTAAAGACACGTTAAAAAATTTAGCCATCCGCTTTGTTAACAATTTGCATAAGCCAACTTCGCCACGAAATGGTAGTGTAAGCGAAGACTTTTTAAGCACTGGATTAAATATACAAGCCTTTTCTGTAGATGGCGAAGTATATAAAGTAGATAGCAAAAACTGGGGAACGGTGGGTAATGTTAAACTAAAAAAACCTTTGCTTCCGGGCACTAAAATTACCGTTAAAATAGATTGGGATTATCCTTTATCTAAAGAAAGTGGCAGAGAAGGACAAATAGACCCAAATTCTTTTTATGTAGCATATAGCTATCCTCGTATTTCTGTTTACGATGATTATAATGGATGGGATAGAATTCCGCATACGGATAGGGCTGAGTTTTACAACGATTTTAATGATTATGTTTTTTCTGTTAAGGCACCAAAAAACTATGTTGTTTATGCTACAGGCGATTTCTTAAACCCGGATGAAGTGTTACAACCAGAAATTTCTGCCCGATTAAAAAAATCTTATCTAGGGGAAGAAGTAATCCACATTGCAAACGAGCAAGAATTAAAGGATGGAAAGGTTACTTTACAAAACGATTGGAATACCTGGAAATTTTCTGCCAACCACATTACTGATGTATGTTTCGCTTTAAGTAATCATTATTTATGGGATGCGGCGAGCGTTGTTGTTGATCCAAAAACCAACCGAAGGGCAAGTGCTCAGGCAGCATACAATGGCGCAACAGGCAAAGATTTTATCAACTCCGTTAAATATAATGTTTTTGCTTTAGCCTGGTTTTCAAACAACTGGCCTGGTGTTCCTTATCCGTTTTCTAAAATGACAGCTTTTCAGGGCTTTGCAGATATGGAATACCCAATGATGGTAAATGATTCTAACTTTGGCGATCCTGTTTTTGCACAATTGGTACAGGATCATGAAGTTGCACACACTTATTTCCCTTTTTACATGGGCATAAATGAAACTCGTTATGCTTATATGGACGAAGGTTGGGCTACAACTTTTGAATATTTAATTGGCATTGCCGAGCACGGCAAAGAATCTGCTGATAAATTTTATAAATCATTTAGAGTTAACCAATATATTAACGATAAATCTACAGAAGAAGACCAACCAATAATTTCAATGTCTGATCAGGTTTCGGGTGCAGGTTACGGCAATAACTCATATGGTAAGGCATCTTTATCTTACTTAGCATTAAAAGATATGCTTGGCGATGATTTGTTTAAAAAAGCATTACATACTTATATGGACAACTGGAATGGTAAACATCCAATTCCATGGGATTATTTTAACTCCATGAACAGTGGTTCTGGTCAAAACTTAGACTGGTTTTTTAATAACTGGTTTTTCACTAATAACTATATTGATTTGAAATTAAATTATAGGATAAAGAAAATGGCAAACTCACCTACTACGGTAGAAAATGTTGGCGGTTTTGCTATTCCTTTTGATTTGGTTATTACTTATCAAGATGGCAAGGTTGATAGAATTCATTACACCCCAGCTATATGGAAAAACAATCCTAAAGCGGCTACAGTAATTGTTAAAAATAACGGCAAAGCGATGAAAAGTATAGCCATTGATGGAGGTATTTTTATGGATGCTACCCCAAAAGATAATATTTACGAGTTTAAAAATTAAGATACAGTTGGCGGTTTTCAATATAGAACACCGCCAATTGTTATTTATAGTATTTGAAACTGTTTACAGAAGCTATTAACTGTTTTCTGCCTTAGAGGTTGCTTCGTGCTTTACCGGAAAATTAAGCGAATTAGCAATAAAACACATTTTATTTGCCTCCTGATGTAATGAATTAGCCAGCTCTAAATGTGCCTTATCAGCGATTAAAACCTGTGGGTGCAAGGTAACTTCTTTAAACTTTCCACTCCCATCTGCCAATTCTTCCATTACGCCTGCGGCATCATCTTTATAATCAATAACCACAATTTCATTTTTTGAGCATAGGTGTAAATACCAAAGCATGTGGCAGCTCGATATTGATGCCAATAATAAATCTTCAGGATTATGTTTTGATTTATCGCCTAAAAAGGCAGAATCTGATGAACCTGAAATATCGGCTTTGCCATTAACAGAAATAACGTAATCGCGGTCGTATGAACGGTAATCCATTGTACCCGAACCTTTATTGCCCGTCCAGGTTACTGTGGTTTTGTATAAATGATCTTTCGGCATGATATAATGAGTTAGAATGTATAGCCAATTTAAGAAATTAAGATTAATTTGATGGTAGATTTTTAAGGAAAGATTAGTAGGCTATTTCAAATACGTTAATATTAGATAGCAAAGTTTATATTCGTATTTAATGCTTAAAAATGAAACATAAAATATTAACGCTATTTTTATTATTAACTACATTAATCGCTTTGGGACAACAGAAAATTGAAAATACTTTTATTACTACGGATAATTTTAAAAAACATTTGGGTGATGAGATGGCAATATCAGGAGCCGCTTTTAGTAGAATGTCCAAAAGTGGACTTAAAGACAACTGCTTAAGCAAAATGGATTTCACGTTTGTTTCTGACAAAAAAGAAAATCTGCTAAAATTAGGTGATTTTATAAAAACACATTATCCCTATTCAATTACAAAAGTTAAAAAGAATGGTAAAATTTGGGAATTGAATGGGGAAACTAACGAAATTCCTGTAACAGCAGATAATCTGCTGTGTTGGTGTTTAGATATGTACAAAAGAGGATACGAATTCGACTCAAAACTTGAAGCTTATGGTGGGCTGTTTGATCATAAAAATCAAAAATTTCTAGAATTAGATGAATCAAAAGAAGATTATTATTTTGACAAAGGGCTTGAATGTTATAACCGGGGAGATTTAAGTGGCTCGATATTCAACTGGTCGTTAACTATTGCTATTAATCCTAAAGAGGTTAATGCATACTATTCAAGAGCAATTGTGAGAAACGAACTCTACCTGTGGAAAGCAGCACAGGAAGACTACAACAAGGCAATAGAAATAGCACCAGATTTTGCTAGTGCACTTATTAACAGAGGTGCATTAAAAGACGAGAATAGGGATTATCAAGGAGCAATTGCTGATTATGAGAGAGTATTAAAGTTTGGAAACTTAGAACTAGAAGACAAGCAAAGCGTGTATTTTAATCTTGGCAATACAAAATTAAATCTAAAAGATAATAATGGTGCTTGCGAAAACTGGAAAAAAGCATTGGAGCTTGGTGCAGATTACGCAAAATCTCGTATTGATAAATATTGTAAATAAAACACCAACCCCACATTTAAAAGGTCCGAAATATCTTTCGGACCTTTTAGTTCTAACGGAAAGATTCTGAAACGAGTTCAGAATGACGCTTAATTGTTATATATTTTTCAACTTCTCTGCTAATACCTCAGAAATTTTGCGGTAAGAATCAAATGTCCAGCCACCAACATGAGGGGTTAAAATTACTTTATCATTTGTTTTTAAATCATTATACCAGCTTTGCTCACCAAGCGCTGGAAATTTTTCGGCCTCCAAAACATCTAAGCCTGCGCCTAATATTTTTCCTGATTTAAGGTTATTAAGCACCGCTGTAGTATTCACAATTTCTCCCCTTGCAGTATTAATAAAGAAAATTGGCTTTTTAAAATGAAAGAAATATTCATCGGTAACCATTTGTTTAGTTTCTGTGGTTAACGGAATGTGCAAACTTAAAATATCACTGTGTTTCACAATTTCCTCCATGCTTACCTCACGGGCAAAAGCATCACTAAAACCAGTTTTATATTTATCATAAGCCATTACATCAACTTCAAAGCCTGCCAGTTTTTTAGCAAAGC
The DNA here is from genome assembly GCF_004335085.1 of Pedobacter nototheniae. Taxonomy (GTDB): domain Bacteria; phylum Bacteroidota; class Bacteroidia; order Sphingobacteriales; family Sphingobacteriaceae; genus Pedobacter; species Pedobacter nototheniae. Next base: position 122,947 of record NZ_RQRS01000010.1, read on the forward strand.
TTTGCCCCATAAAGCCATAACCAATAATACCTACTTTTTTGCCTTTAAGTTCGTAACCGCGGCTTCCTTCTCTATCCCAAATTCCATTTCGTATTTCAATATCTGCCTTGCGAAAATTATTCATTAAAGATAAAAGCAAACCAATGGCATGCTCACCAACGGCATCACAATTACCTTCAGGCGCATTAATGAGTTGTATATTGCGTTCAAAAGCAATTTTATCATCAATATTATCCAAACCAGCACCAGCACGGGCAACAAACTTTAAATTTGGCGCTGCATTAAAAATTTCGGCGTCAATTCTAAATTTTGTTCTAACAGCTATACCCACGTAATCCTTTATTTTATCTAAAGTTTGTTGTCTGGTAATTAATGGCTCATCATCTACCTGATAGCCCATGGCAATGGCCTGCTCTTTAAAAGCGGGATGCAAATCATCAACAATTAAAATTTTTTCACTCATGATAAGGCAAAAGTAACATTTACAAATAGATCATATTGGCAAAATTGTGTCATTATTCATTCACTTAAACTAGTAGCTATTGAACTGGTTTTTAAGGTGGATATCATTATTTATACCCTTTCTATAAACCCACAAAAATATTACGCTAAAATAGCTGTAATAAAATAGTTACGGCTATTTTTTTAAACTTCCATGCCGTTACTTTGTCTCCCTTTACAAAAACACGCAAATTTTTAATATTTAATGAGAATACTTCAATCAAAAACGACTAAAATATCCCTTTTACTTTTTTTCATATCATTTAGCTTGTTTGCCCAAACTGGTGGAAAAGCAAAAATTACCGGAACATTAAAAGATGCCCAAACGCAGGAAACTATTCCATTTGCTTCGGCAGTACTAATAAACAAAACAACAAAAGCCAACGTAAAAGTTGCTCAAACCGATATTAACGGTGCTTTTGTAATGGCAGATATTCCTGCCGGAACTTTTACTTTTAAAATTAGCTACGTTGGTTATCAAACTATGGTTAGAGATAACGTGGTAATTACAGCTAGCAGCGGTACATTAAATTTTGGCGATATTAAAATGAATGCTTCAAAAGGAAATGTATTAAGCGAGGTTACTGTTACAGCGCAAAAGGCACCAATGCAAATGGGGATCGATAAAAAGGTATTTTCTGTAGACCAGAGTTTGGTAAGTGAGGGTGGTTCTGCAGGAGATTTATTGCAAAACGTTCCTTCAGTTTCTACAGATATTGATGGAAATGTAAGCTTAAGAGGATCAACCGGCGTAAAAGTTTTAATTGATGGTAAACCATCATTAATTGCAGGCGGTAATGTGGCTCAAATTCTTCAATCTATCCCTGCAAGCTCAATAGAAAGTGTTGAGGTAATTACCAATCCATCTGCTAAATACGATGCAGAAGGTCAGTCTGGCATCATCAACATTGTGTTAAAGAAAAATACGAAGCTTGGTTTTAATGGCTCCGCTGCTGTAACGGCTGGTAACCGCGATAATTACAACGCAAATACTAACTTAAGTTTCCAAAATAGTAAGGTAAATCTTTATGGAAATTATAGTTATCGTTATGGCAATCGTATTGGTGGCGGCTATCAGGATATTTTTTACAAACAACCCACTAATACCACTGTATTTGCAAATCAAAATACAACCTCTTCTTCTTTAGACAAAGGACACAATGCTAAGGCTGGTTTGGATTATTATTTAACTCAGAAAAGTGTAATCAGTTTATCTGGTAGTTATAACTCCCGTGAGAATGATCGCGACGAGCTTACAGACATTCAGCAATTATCGTCATCAAGAAACACTGTTTTAAACAGCTACACTACCAATAAAAATAATGGCAGTGGAAATAGCTACGATTTAAATCTTGATTTTAATCAGAAGTTTAAAAAACCGAAAGAGGAACTAACCTTTAATTTTGGTTATTCACATGGTGATAATGATAACTTTCAAACCTACAACAGCAACGTAACAAATTTAAATGGTACGCCTGTAGATTTACGTCAGAGTTTACAACGTACAACCAATAATGGAAATAACACCAACTACAATATCCAACTTGATTATAGTTTACCTGTTGGAAAAGCAGGCAAGGTGGAAGCTGGATATCGCAGTCAAATTCGTTTAAGCGACAATAATCAATATGCCGATTCAGTTTTAACAACAGGTGTTTACGATCCAAATAATAAATTGATTAATGATTTTAGCAGCAAAGATCAGGTGCATGCGCTGTACTTAAATTATCAAAATCAAATTAAGGATTTTGGTTATCAAGTTGGTTTAAGAGCTGAAGATGCTCAATTAAATACGCATTTGAATGGCTTTACGGGTAATATTTTAACCGGTTCTGATGGTAAAATTGAATATAAAAGATTATATCCAAGTGTATTTTTAACGCAAAAATTAAAAGGAGATCAGCAAGTACAATTGAGTTATACACGTCGTGTAAATCGTCCACGCCCTTGGGATACAAACCCATTTTTAGATGTTTCTGACCGTTTAAATTACAGAGCTGGTAATCCGAATTTATTACCTGAAGATGTACATTCATTTGAATTAGGTTACAGTAAATATTGGAAAAAGGTAACCTTAACATCAAGCTTATATTTCCGCCAAACAAATGATGTTATTCAAAGGGTAAGAAGCATTCCTGTTAATGGCATTATTACTACAACACCGCAAAACTTAAGTCACCAAATTAATAGCGGTTTAGAATTAATAGGTCGTTTCGATTTAATTAAAACCTTAAACTTTACCACAAACGTTAACTTATACCAAAGTAAGTTTGCAGGTGATGATAGATACAATATCCCTAGTAATAGTGGTTTTAGCTGGAATGCAAACGTAACAGGAAACCTAACGGTTGTTAAAAATGTATCGTTACAAATGCGTGGCGATTACAGAGCGGCAGAAGTTATGGCTCAAGGTAAACGTAATGCAATGTATGGCATTGATGGTGGCGCTAAATACGATTTCCCTAATAAAAAGGCTTCGCTTAGCTTTAATGTGAGAGATATTTTTAATACTCGTAAATGGAGCATGACAACCGATGACAATTACACAAATGTTGATTTTGCCCGCCGCATGCAAGGCACAATGGGAAACTTGACTTTCTCTTACCGTTTCGGAAAAAGTACTTTCAACTTTAAGAAAACCAAGAAAGACGATCAGCAGGAAAACCGACCTGATGAAGGTTCATTCTAAAATTATCTAAAAAAATAAAAGCCACTTAAGTGGCTTTTATTTTTTTAGATGAAAGTTATACCAGTTGGCTAAATAAGCTAAGTTCATATTTTATATATTGCGGTATGGAAGAAACAAATCCTTGGCAAACTTTATCAAGCGAGACTAAATACGACAATAATTGGATAAAACTGACCGAACATCAGGTTATAAATCCTTCAGGTGGCAACGGCATTTACGGTGAGGTGCACTTTAAAAACTACGCAATTGGTATTTTACCACTTGATGAAAATTATAATACCTTGCTGGTTGGCCAGTTTCGCTATCCTTTAAAAGCTTACAGTTGGGAAATTCCTGAAGGTGGCGGACCATTAAATGAAGAACCATTAGAAAGTGCCCGTAGAGAGCTATTGGAAGAAACAGGGCTAAGTGCTAAAAATTGGAAGGAAATTCAACGTATGCACCTTTCAAACTCAGTAAGCGATGAATTGTCTATTTTATATATCGCTACGGATTTGATTGAGGGTATTGCTATGCCCGAAGAAACAGAACAACTTATAGTTAAGAAAATTCCTTTTGAGGAGGCTTATCAAATGGTTATAAAAGGAGAAATTACAGATTCGATGAGTGTTGCCTCCATTTTAAAAGCTAAGCTGATGATTTTAAACGGTGAGTTGTAATTCTTACATTTGCCAAATTTCACTACAAAATGAGCAAGTTCTTCGGATATATTTTAAGCCCAATATTTTATTTCTTTTTTGGATTAACCCTTTGCATTTTCCATCCAATACAATGGGTGTGCTATAAATTTTTTGGTTATAAAGCACATAAGATTTCTGTTGATGCACTTAACTTTTTCCTTACTTACTGTCAAATATTTCTTTTTAACTCTATTAGTTTTAAGAATGAGCATGACTTACCCTCCGATAGGCCAATTATTTTTGCCGCCAATCATCAAAGCATGTATGATATACCTTCTTTAATTTGGTTTTTACGTAAGCACCATGCAAAATTCATTTCTAAAATAGAATTAACTAAAGGCATTCCTTCCATTTCTATAAACCTAAGGGTTGGCGGTGGTGCAAACATTAACCGTAAGGATAATAAACAAGCCATTTCTGAAATTATTAAACTTGGCCGCAGAATGAAAGAAAACAATTGGAGTGCAGTTATCTTTCCAGAAGGAACAAGAGCGAAAGATGGTCAATTAAAAACTTTCCAGTTTGGTGGTGTAGCAACCTTATTAAAAGCGGCGCCCAATGCACTTGTGGTACCTGTAGCCATTGAAAATTCTTGGAAAATTGTTCGTTTTGGTCTATTTCCTTTAACGACTGGGCATGCGCTAAGATGGACTGTTTTAAAACCTATTGAGCCTGCAGATAAGCCAGCAAATGAAATTACACTGGAAATTGAAACTGAAATAAGAAAAGTTTTAAATCAGCCATTAAGCTAATTCTTTATTTCTTCTTCAAAATCTTAGATATTTTTGTTACCAATTACTTTAAAAAATTCATCACGGTAAGTATCGCCTACCGGAATAATTTTATTGTTAATGGTAATACGGCTTCTTTCTATACTTTCTATTTTATCAACCGCTACAATATAAGATTTGTGCACACGGATAAATTGGCTTTGAGGTAAAGCCTCTTCCATCTTTTTCATACTTTGAAGCGTAATAATACGCTCATCCTTAGTAAAAATAGAAATGTAATCTTTTAACCCTTCAATGTATAAAATATCGTGAAGGTATATTTTTTGTATTTTATGCTCTGTTTTAACAAAGATGAAATCCTGAACTGGGTTTGCCTGACTAGAAAATGGAGCAGGTGTAACAATGGGTTGAGCTACGCTTGCAGGTGCCTCAACGGGCTTAAATTGATTGTGTACTTTTTCTACTGCTTTATAAAAACGATCAAAAGCAATAGGTTTTAATAAGTAATCTGATACATTAAGGTCATAACTTTCAAGCGCATATTCAGGATAAGCTGTAGTTAAAATATAATGGCATTTATTACCTGCAATTTTCAAAAACTGTATACCCGTTAATTCAGGCATTTGTATATCCAAAAAAACTAAATCAACACCACCAGCTTGCACAATTTGTAAAGCTTCAATAGGATTTTCGCATCTCTTAACCATTGTTAAAAATGGCACTTTAGAAATATAATCTTCTAAAATATCAAGCGCTAAAGGCTCATCATCAACAACAATACAGTTTAAGTTCATTTAAAGAGGTTTTTAGTAGTTAGTTTATAATGAATAATATTAAATATCAATCATTAGTTCGCAATTGTAATGCGTAGCCGAATTTACAACATTTAATTTATATCTATCTGGATATATCAATTGCAACCTTCTTTCTACATTAGTTAAACCAACGCCGCCTTGTGCATCTTTATTTTGCTGGTTCTTTTTATTAATAACGCTAAAGTGCAAAATCTTTTGGTTGGCAATAATATTAATCTTAATGGGTTCTTCCGGATCATTAACCACACCATGCTTAAATGCATTTTCTACAAAAGAGATTAGCATTAGAGGTACAATCTTCTGATCGTCTATCTCCCCATTAAGATTCATTTCTACATATGCCCCATCCTTAAACCTTATTTTTTGCAGTTCGATATAACTTTTTAAATAATCAACTTCCTTGCTTAAAGAAACCGTGGGCGTATTACTTTCATAAATCATATAACGCATAATTTCTGAAAGCTTCATAATTGCATCTGCCGTCTTATCCGATTTCTGGTAAGCCAAAGAATAAATATTATTAAGTGAATTGAATAAAAAGTGTGGATTAAGCTGCGATTTTAGAAACTGTAATTCCATTTCACGACCTTCAGATTCAAGATTACGCTTTATCCTTTCGCTGTTAAACCAATCTATAGTAAATTTGATAATACAACTGGAAACTAAAAAGAATCCACTTATAAAAACTTGTATAATGTAATATAATGTTACGGTAAGATTGGGTTTTTTCTCAACTTTTGAATGATTGAAAATCTCATTATGCATTAATACCGTTAATGTTGTTTTAAGTAATGGAACAACGGCAAGCAAAGCAATAAATGCCAGTATGTAAATTAAATAACGCCTTCTTTTACCTATTAGCTGAGGGATGAGAATAATGTAATTTATATAAAATAAAGAGATATTGATTATTCCAAGTACTACTGTGCCATAAAAAAAATCCTTAAGATCAAATTTTTCTTTACTAAAAATAACACTTACAACAATTAGCACTAGCATTAACCCCCAAAATATGCCATGGAGTACAAGTGCGCCTTTACTTTTTTTCATGCTTCCAAAATAACTAAACTTTCAAAATAAAGACAAAACAATCTACCAACGGGCATTTTTTTTCTACGAACGGTCAATCTGGCGAATTTTATCGACAAACGCCAAAAAAGCCTGTTTATCTATAATCATTAACACTTGGTATAATAGATTTTAGCAGCTTAATTTTCTTGCCTTTCTTTGAATCATCAAAACGAAACAACATGAAAAAATTAACTAATACCTCGCCATTCTTACTTTTATTATTGCCAGTATTTATGATGATTGTTTTAACATTAACAATCAACACAAATCAAAATAATGATGGAGAAATCGTTGTTAAGCCAGCTAAAACTTCAGGCTCGATTGTGAAACAAGCAACTGCAATTTTCAAATAGAACTGATGAGTAATTACGCGATCGAAACTGTTGGTTTAAACTTTAACTTTGATAACCAACCAATTATTAAGGATTTATCCTTACAGGTACCAAAAGGAAGTATTTATGGTTTCTTAGGTCCAAATGGAGCGGGTAAAACCACTACCATTAAAATATTATTAAACCTGCTGAAATCACCCGCCGATCAGGTTTTTATTTTCGGTAAGGAAATTAACAGAAATCGTACAGCTATATTAAAACGAGTTGGTGCGCTTGTAGAGCAACCTGCTATATATGCACATTTAACAGGCAGGGAAAATTTAAATAACCGTTGTCTTTTATTAGGCATCAAAAAAAGCAAAACAGATGAAATGCTTGCTTTAGTTGGCTTAACAGAAGCAGCTAACAAAGCCGCATCTAAATATTCTTTAGGGATGAAACAGCGTTTAGGTATTGCGCTGGCATTGGTTGCTGATCCTGAACTTTTACTTTTAGATGAACCTACAAACGGTCTTGATCCAAACGGTATTATTGAAGTTAGAAACTTAATGATAGATCTAACAACCAACCACAATAAAACCATATTAGTTTCTAGTCATTTACTAGCAGAAATAGAGCGTACAGCAACATATGTTGGCATTATAAACAAAGGCTCCCTTGTTTTTCAGGGTACCATTAATGAACTACACCAACTAAGTAAACCAATGTTAGAAGTTGAAGTAGATCAAATAGAGAATGCATCTAATTTTCTTAAAAAATCTGGCTATAACGTTGTGGAACAAACCGAAAAAAGAATTTCCATTCCATTTACAAACGCAAAAGATAGTGGTCAAATAAATACGCTGTTAATTCAAAACGGCTTTACTGTAAGCAGTCTTTATCAGGAAAGAAAAGATCTCGAAAATTTATTCTTAGACATTACTAAAAACAAATAATTATGCGCTCACTATACATATCTCTTGCTTCCGAATTTTACAAATCGCGAAAAACGCTGGCTTTTTGGGCAGCTATAATTTTACCTGTTGTTATTTGTGGCTTAATTACCTTTGGCTTTTATAGTGGTTCTGATAAAATATTAGGCCTGCATTACCCTCCAATGATATTATGGCTTCGTTATATTGGTGCTGCTCTAGGTGTAATGGGCGTATTAATTCTGCCGTTCTATGTAATTTTTATGGCTTTCTCTGTTAACAATATTGAACATAAAAACGATACCTGGAAAACGCTATTCGCTCAGCCTTTAAATAAATTTTCCATCTATGCAGCAAAATATCTTTTTGCCGTAATTCTGATCTTCATCTGTCTATCATTATTCGGCCTTTTAACTTATGCCTTCGGACAATTACTGCAAGTTTTAGTACCAAAATATAATTTCAATGGTTATGATCCATCAGGATTATTGACTAAATTTTATCTTAAACTTTTTCTTTCTTCTCTAGGGATATTATCTTTCCAGTTTATATTGAGTTTAATTTGGTCAGATTTCTTAAAGCCAATGGGTATCGGTTTTGTAGGAATAATTATGGGGATAATAACAGCAAATGTAGGTTGGAAATATGCTTTTTTAATTCCATACAGCCTCCCAACCTTAGTTTTAAATAGCAGTTCGGCAAAAGTAGTAAAGAACCCTGCTGATGTTTTAATTTTTACCCAAGAAATTTGGACAAGTTTAATCTTTGCTGTTGTGTTGTTCATTCTCGGTTATTTTATCGTATCCAAAAAAAGTATAAAATAAAATCGCTAATCACTATAAATTACATCCGCTATATTAATTTGTAGCGGATTTTTTTATTTAATTCCCTGCAAATGCAACCTGGTAACGATGTAAAAATATTACGATAAATAGCCATTAAACAGCATAAAGCGTACTTTTATTCATAATCAACTAACTAATTTAAATATGATTAAAAGATTTACAACAACCGCATTGGCCTTAGGCTTTTGCATTTCTGTTTTTGCACAAGATACTCCAGATGCAGCTATTGTTCAAAAAATTAGAAAAGAGGGCTTAGAAAATTCAAAAGCAATGGATATTGCCTTTAACTTAACTGATGTTAATGGCCCACGTTTATCAAACTCTCCAGGTTTAAAAAAAGCTCAAGAATGGGCTGTAAAACAATTAACCGAATGGGGCTTAAAAAATGTTCATTTAGAAGAATGGGGTACTTTTGGTAAAGGCTGGCAAATTGATAAATATTATGCCGCAACCACCTTGCCATATTACCATGCAATTATTGCATCACCTAAAGCATGGACTCCAGGAACCAACGGTCCAATTAAATCAGAAGTTGTTTTAATTAAAGCCGATAGCGTTGCTGATTTAGCCAAATACAAAGGAAAACTTGCAGGCAAAATTGTAATGTTAGATCAGGGAAACCCTCTTCCAAGTGGCACCAAACCTGATTTTGTACGTTATGCAGATACAACTTTAGCTAAAATGGCTGATGCAAAGCCACAAGCGGCCGGAGATCGCCAACGTTTTGGAAACGGCAATAATATGATGGCTCAAATGATGAAACTTCGTGAAGTTAGAGCCGCTATATCTGCCATGCTTCTTGAAGAAAAAGTAGGCTTAATTTTAACTTATGCCCGTGGCGGACAAGGAACTTTTTTTACAAGCAACGGTGCTTCCTATGCCTTAGATGCAAAACCAGTTTCTCCTGAATTGGAAGTTTCTGCTGAAGATTATTTACACATGTTGCGCTTGCTGCGTGGTGGTAAAGCGGTAGAAGTTGAAGCAGATGTTAAAACCTCTTTTTACGATCAGGACCCAAAAGGTTATAACGTAATTGCTGAGATACCTGGAACAGATAAAAAATTAAAAGACGAAGTAGTTATTATCGGCGGTCACTTTGATTCATGGCACGCTGCCACAGGTGCTACAGATAATGCAGCAGGCTCTACAGTAATGATGGAGGCTATGCGCATTTTAAAAGCTATTGATTTTAAACCAAAACGTACTATTCGTATTGCACTTTGGAGCTCGGAAGAGCAAGGTTTATTTGGCTCAAGAAACTATGTACTTAAACATTATGGAGATCCAAAAACTATGGTTTTAACACCAGATCAAAAAAAGGTATCTGCTTATTATAACCTCGATAATGGAACAGGAAAAATCCGTGGAATTTATTTGCAAGGCAACGTTGCAGCTGGCCCGATCTTTAAAAGCTGGTTAACACCATTTAATGATTTAGGCGCTAACACTGTAACAGTAAGCAATACTGGCGGTACAGATCATCAAGCTTTTGATGCTGTTGGAATCCCAGGTTTTCAGTTTATTCAAGACCCGATGGATTACAACACCAGAACGCACCACAGCAACCAGGATACTTACGATAGATTGGTTGAAGATGATTTAAAACAAGCGGCAACAATTATTGCCTCATTCGTTTACAACACTTCACAGCGTGATGCACAGATTCCAAGAAAAGATTTGCCTACGCCTCAACCTGCAAGACAATAATTTCTTTTATTTAAATACATATAAAAGTCTGCCCAGTATTTAGGCAGACTTTTTTTTTGCAATAACGCTTGGAAAACTAAGCAATTAGTTTTAAATTTAATCAGGGTAATACTATTCCCTATCCTTATTATAAAATTATTATGGAAATTAAAGATTTAACCAAAGCCGAAGAGCAGATTATGCAGGTATTGTGGCAGTTAGAAAAGGCATTTGTTAAGGATGTGATTGATGAATTGCCTATCCCAAAACCAGCTTACAACACTGTTTCAACAATTATCAGAATCCTCGAAACCAAAGGTTTTATAGGGCACGAAGCATTTGGAAAAGCACATCAATATCATCCGTTAATTAGCAAAGAAGAATATAAGCGGCATGCAACTGAAAAACTATTGGGAAATTATTTTGAAAACTCCGTAGAAAGCATGTTCTCATTCTTTGTTAAAGAAGAAAAATTGGATTTAAGTGATGTGGATGAAATTTTAAAAATGATTAATAATATTAAACATAAGCCAAGATGAGTTTTGCCCACTACCTGCTTCAGGTAAACTTATACTTAATTGTTTTTTACGGTTGCTACAAATTACTTTTAGATAAGGAAACCTACTTTACGTTAAATCGTATTTATCTTGTTGCTGCTGGCGTGTTATCGCTTTGCATACCTTTTATACGTTTGGAGTGGCTTACGGAGCAAAAAGCAGCACAATCTGTTTATGCATCAGTAAATTGGGAAAACGTTTTGCAACAGGCCACAATAGTAACCGAAAATAGAACTGGTTTTAACTGGGGAAGCATGCTGGTTTATATTTATTGTGGTGGTATTGTGTTTTTCCTGTGCCGGTTGGTGTATAATTTATTTGCGGTTAAAAAGCTAATCCAAACGGCCAAAGCAGGTTCAGCATTTTCTTTTTTTAGCCAAAAAGTTATTGATACCGAACTTCCTGAGGTTGATATTATCGATATTCATGAGGAAGCACACATTAAACAATGGCATACGATAGATATTCTTTTCTTTGAAATTATCGGCATTATAACCTGGCTTAACCCCGTTATTTATCTTTATAAAAACGCAATTAAAAATATTCATGAGTTTTTAGCAGATGAGCAGGCGGCAGAATTTCAGGGCGATAAAGCAGAATATGCCATGCTTATCCTTTCCAAATCTTTTGGCATATCCCCCAATACCCTTACAAATGGCTTCTTTGATAAATCGTTGATTAAAAAACGAATTTATATGCTTCATAAAGAGCCTTCAAAAAAGACAGCTATTTTAAAGTACGGTATTTTTATACCGCTCTTCGCAATTTTCATCGTATTTTCTTCTGCAACTGTTCGTAAAAATGAAAAATTAATCTCTTTTGCTGAACAAATCCCACTGGAAAAATCTATAGAAGAAGTTCAGGATATTGTAAATGAACCATTAAATAAAAACACTAAAACTACGACAGAAATTCCTGCAGAAATAGTTAAGGAAGATCAGCTTACACAGGAAACTAATTTAGATAAACAGGAAAATACAGCAACGGAATCTAATGAGTTGCTAGAGCCTGCAACCATTGAAGTTCCTAAAGAAAAGGATGATAAAGTTTTTGATTTTTTATCGATCGAAAAAGCACCCAGTTTTCCTGGCGGAATGAACAAATTTTACGAATATTTATCTAAAACCGTTAAATATCCTAAAGCAGCTATTGAAAATAACATCCAGGGAAAGGTATTTTTAAGTTTTATTGTAGAAGCTGATGGTAGTTTGAGCGATGTAACCATTACACGCGGTTTGGGTAGTGGCACGGATGAAGAAGCATTACGCGTAATTAAGGAAAGTCCGAAATGGTATCCCGGTATTGCCTCAGGAAAAGCCGTAAGGGTGAAATTTAATATAAATGTGAATTTCACGCTAAGTGATGCAGATACTAAAGTATTTAAACCTGAGCCTCCATTTAGATCACAAAATTTGCTCTATAAATTTAACAATACCGATCAGGTAAAAATTGGTACTGCAGATTTTAAAGGCATTGTTATTATAGACGGCGTTATACAATCAGATAAAACAGTATTAAACACCATTAATGTACAAAATATAGCCTCCATTTCGGTTCTTAAAGATCAATCAGCAACTAGTATTTATGGATCTAGAGGTGAAAATGGCGCAATTGTTATAACAAACAAACCAACTACGTTGAATTTGGTAAAGAGAGCTGAGGTGAAGTAGATAACTACCAGAGAACAAAATCACACTAAAAAAAATCTAAATAAAACGATGAGAAAGCTAGCAATTTTAGCCTTATTAGGGATTGTAATCTCTTTTACCGCTGCCACCGCACAAGTTAAAGGCAAAGGCAAAAAAGTTTACGATTTTACCTCTGTAGAGAAACAACCTTCCTACCCAGGCGGAATCGCAAAGTTTTACGAATATCTGGGTAAAAGCATTAAATATCCTGAAGTTGCTAAAAAGAATAAAACTGAAGGCAAGGTGTTTCTTTCCTTCATTGTTGAAGAAGATGGTTCCTTATCTGGTATTGAGGTATTAAAGGGGCTCTCCAAAGAAACAGATGCAGAAGCAGTCCGGGTTTTTAAAGCTGCTCCTAAATGGAATCCTGCATTAGTTAAAGGGAAACCAGTACGTGTAAAATACAATATCAACATTAATTTTGCTGACCCTACTGGAAAGCAAATACAAAAAACTTAAACTATAAACATCAATTTAGATTTAGCTAATGCTGAATCATTTTAAATAAATCTTAAAGCACAAAACCCCAGCTAAAATAGCCGGGGTTTTATGTTCTCTCTCCTGTCTCGGAACACTAAATCTATTAAAATTTTAAATTATAACCAAATTTTGCCAAATAAAATTTCCGATAGATATAGGTTTAATATGCTTACATAGAATTATTCGATTCAAAACGAATTATAATTTGCCACAAATCACTTATTACCCTACAAAACAGATGTTTATATATTTTGAATATTTAGACATCTAAATTGTACAAAAAAACCCAAACTACTTTCGCGATTTGGGTTTACAATTGAAGGCAATATTTTTAAACTTCCTCTTCTGAAATAAACTTTGCTGTTGCAAAATCACGGTTCATTCGAGCGATATTTTCTAATGAAATTCCTTTAGGACATTCGGCTTCGCAAGCTCCAGTATTGGTACAGTTACCAAAACCTTCTGCATCCATTTGAGCAACCATGCTTTGTACACGGCGATAGCGTTCTGGCTGACCTTGCGGCAATAAAGCCAATTGAGAAATTTTTGCAGAAACAAATAGCATTGCTGATGCATTTTTACAAGTTGCAACACACGCACCACAACCAATACAAGCAGCAGCTTCAAAAGCAGCATCAGCCTGTTTTTTAGGGATTGGCAAGTTGTTTGCATCTTGAGCATTACCTGTGTTTACAGAAATAAAACCACCAGCTGCAATAACTCTATCAAATGCTGAACGATCTACGGTTAAATCTTTAACTACCGGAAATGCTGCTGCTCTCCAAGGTTCAACCGTAATGGTATCGCCATCCTTGAAAGAACGCATGTGCAACTGGCAGGTTGTTACTAAATCTTTTGGCCCGTGTGGACGACCGTTGATAAACATAGAACACATACCGCAAATTCCTTCACGACAATCGTGATCGAAAACGATAGGTTCTTCGCCTTTATTAATTAATTGCTCGTTTAACACATCGAACATTTCTAAAAAAGACATGTCAGGTGAAATATCGGCAAGTTTATAATCTACCAAAGCACCTTTGGTATTGTTATTTTTTTGACGCCAAACTTTTAGCGTTAAGTTCATATTTCCTGTACTCATGATATTGAGATTTAAGTATCAAGTAGCGAGAACCAAGTATCAAGATTTTAACTCAAGTCTTGATACTTGATACCTACGTCTTGCTACTATTTATAACTTCTTTGTGCTACTTTAATATTTTCAAACTTCAACTCTTCTTTATGAAGTTCGAAGTTTACACCTTCTTTAAATTCCCAAGCTGCAACGTATGCATAATTTTCATCATCACGTAAAGCTTCGCCTTCTTCTGTTTGATATTCTTCACGGAAGTGACCGCCACAACTTTCGTTACGGTTTAAGGCATCAATACACATTAATTCGCCAAGTTCGATGAAATCGGCTACACGGCCAGCTTTTTCAAGCTCAGTATTTAACTCATCAGCTGTTCCAGGTACACGAACATCTTTCCAAAATTCTTCGCGTAAAGCTCTGATTTCTAAAATCGCTTCGTTTAATCCTTTCTCATTACGGGCCATTCCACATTTCTCCCACATAATTAAACCTAATCTTTTGTGGAAATGATCTACTGATTTTGTTCCTTTAATGTTGATCAGCTTATTTAAAATACCTTTTGCTCTCTCTTCAGCCTCAACAAACGCAGGGTGATCTGTAGGAATTGCCTTTACAGAAATTTCTTTAGAAAGATAAGCACCAATTGTGTATGGTAGTACAAAATAACCATCAGCTAAACCTTGCATCAAAGCAGAAGCACCTAAACGGTTGGCGCCGTGATCTGAAAAGTTAGCCTCACCTGTGCAATATAAGCCTTGTACGCTAGTCATTAAGTTATAATCAACCCAAAGACCACCCATAGTATAATGAACCGCAGGATAAATACGCATTGGAGTTTCGTAAGGGTTTTCTCCGGTAATCTGTGCATACATATCAAACAGGTTACCATATTTTTCCTTAATAACCTCAGTACCTAAGCGCATGCAAGTTTCTTTATCAGGATTATGATTACCTGCTTTAGAAGCTTCAATTTTACCGTAACGCTCTGTATTCGCTTTAAAATCTAAATAAACCGCTAGTTTTGAAGCACCTACACCATAACCTGCATCGCAACGTTCTTTAGCCGCTCTCGAAGCCACATCACGAGGTACTAGGTTACCAAAAGCAGGGTAACGGCGCTCTAAATAATAATCTCTTTCATCTTCAGGAATTTCTGAAGCCTTACGAGGATCATCTTTTTGTTTTGGAACCCAGATACGTCCATCATTACGTAACGACTCAGACATTAGGGTTAATTTTGATTGATGATCTCCAGAAACGGGGATACATGTAGGGTGAATTTGAGTGTAGCAAGGATTTGCAAAATAAGCACCTTGTTTGTGTGCTTTCCATGCTGCCGTTACATTACTTCCCATTGCATTGGTAGAAAGATAGAATACGTTACCGTAACCACCTGTTCCTAATACTACCGCATGACCGAAGTGACGTTCAATTTCTCCTGTAATTAAGTTACGGGCAATAATACCACGGGCTTTACCATCGATTTTAACAACCTCAAGCATTTCATGGCGGGTATACATTTCTACTTTACCCATACCAATTTGGCGTTCTAAAGCAGAATATGCACCTAATAATAATTGCTGACCAGTTTGACCTGCTGCGTAAAAAGTACGCTGAACCTGAGTACCACCGAATGAACGGTTATCTAACAAGCCACCATATTCACGAGCTAAAGGCACCCCTTGCGCCACGCACTGATCTATAATGTTAGCACTTACCTCAGCTAAGCGATGCACATTGGCTTCGCGGGCACGGTAATCGCCACCTTTAATTGTATCGTAAAATAAGCGATAAGTGCTATCGCCATCATTTTGATAGTTTTTTGCTGCATTGATACCACCTTGAGCTGCAATGGAGTGTGCTCTACGAGGTGAATCCTGAAAACAAAAACATTTAACTTTATAACCCATTTCGGCTAAGGTTGCTGCTGCCGAAGCACCTGCTAAACCAGAACCTACAATAATAACTTCTATACTTCTTTTGTTCGATGGATTAACCAAAGGCACAGAAGACTTAAATTTAGTCCACTTTGAGGTTAATTCCCCTTCAGGTATATTTGAATTCAAATCTGACATATTCTTTCGTACTAAAAATTAACTAATCCAACCAAAGTAAACTGCAATAGGCATTGCGGCAAAAAGCAGTGAAATGATAATAGAATACCAAACGCCTAACCCTTTAATTATACCGTTATATTTTGTGTGGTTCCAACCTAAGGTTTGGAAAGCTGAAGCAAAACCGTGTAATAAATGGTAACATAAAGAGATCATTGCTAAAGTGTAAAGCACAACAATTAAAGGACTTTTAAATGTTTCACGCATTACAGCATATAAATCTTCGTGTCCGTTTGCATCTACCGTAGGAATTCCTGTAAAACGAGAAACTACCCAAAAGTTAGATAAGTGAACGATTAAGAAAATTAGCAACAAAGTACCAAGTAAGCCCATTGAACGGCTATACCATTTACTATTTGCCTGACCATCGTTTACAGCATATTTAACTGGTCTTGCTTTTTGATTTTGCAACGTTAACCTTAACGCTTGAAAAATATGTGCAAGCAAACCAATAAATAACACAATTTCGCCAGCCCGGATAATCCAGTTGGTGGCCATAAAATGTGCGCCAATGTTAAAAGTTAAACCATTATCGTTAAAAAATATTAACGCATTGATAAAACAATGTACTACCAAGAAAAGTACCAGGAATAAACCTGTAATACCCATGATGAATTTCTTCCCGATTGAGGATGAAAGAGCATTTCCGAAACCACTCATTTGATTAGGATTTTAATAACTATTTTCTGCAAAAGTATCTAATTATAGCTTTAATTTATAAAGCATTATGACAAAACGGCGATAAAGTATTTATTTAGAAACATTCTAAAGCGGTTTTTAAAAAAAACAGAAGTAAATCCATTATTTATGGTTTTATTTAGATTTATTCTTCTTTCTATAGCTACTAATACATACTTACAATTTCTGTTTTAGAACTTAAATTTATAATTTAGTTTTTGGACTTTTTTATAATTGATTGATTAACAACCAAAGCTATTTTAACTAAAGTCCATTTTTTTGAATCCTGATTAAACCATCGGTAATAAATAGAAATTAAAGACAGATAATGGGAATTTTTGACAAACTTTTTGGAGATAAAAAACAACCTGAACAGGTAAAGCAAGTTCAGCCACTTCAACATATTGAAGACTGGGATACATATTTTACAAATGTAGATAACCAGTTAGGTTCTATTTTGGTTGATTTAGGTATAGCTAAAATTGCTCCAATTGCAGAAAAACCAACTTTAATTTGGATTTCAATCAAAATGAATGCCCCAAGGGAGGATGGTTTATCCTCGAACGAGGAAAGTGAAAAACTTTATGAAATTGAAGATCACCTGGCAGATCAGTTAAAAAGTAAAATGGACAGTACTTATATAGGTCGCTTAACATCTGAAGGCAATCGTGATTTATATTTCTATTTCGATAATCGCTTGTTATTTGATAAAGCCATTTCGGACGTGATGGTTAATTATCCGGATTATGAATACGATTTTGGCACAAAGGATGATTCTGAGTGGTCGGTTTATCTGGACTTTTTATTTCCTCTTCCGCAGCAATATCAGGCTATACAGAATAGAAGGGTTTTAACAAATTTAGAAAGTAATGGCGATGACCACAATAAGGCAAGAGAAGTAGACCACTACCTATATTTTAATACGGAGGATGGCAGAGAAAACTTTGTATCCTCTATCCAAAACGAATCGTTTACAGTTAGAAATAAAGATACCAAAACAGAAGGTGATCATCGTTACATGCTACATTTAACTGTTTTTGAACCAGTAGATTACGACAGTATAAACAAGCGAACGATAGGTTTATCTGAAAGTAGTGCTAATTTTAATGGTATTTATGATGGCTGGGGCTGCCCAATCGTGAAATAACTAAACAAATCTGGATTAACCTCTTCTATAATGTACAAAAAAAATAGTGCCTTATTGCTTGTGCGCATAGCCATAGCAATGGTTTTTCTTAGCCATAGCCTGCATGGAATATTAAATAATACTGTAAATACTTTCGGCGAATCGTACTTAAACACGGTTGGCTTTAAGCCTTATGGCGTGTTTCTGGCTTGGGCAATTATAGTATATGAAATCATGGCTTCTTTTCTAATTTTAATCGGGAAGTTTGTTAAATGGGTAACTCCGGGTTTAATTTTGATATTAATAGCTGGAATTATATTAGTTCATTTTAAAGAAGGTTGGTATGTTGTAGGGCCAGGCCGAAATGGAATGGAATTTAGTTGCGTACTTATCCTCCTTCTTATTGCTATTTCCTTACCACATAGAAGGCGTTAGTTTCTGTTTAAAAAAGAATTAAAAGGAAATAAAAATATCTGGCACAAAAAAAAGTCCCAATTTGCATTGGGACTTTTTACGATTTATGTGTTGAGTTTTATTAAGCTACTTTAACATTTACCGCGTTTAGGCCTTTTCTTCCTTCTTCTACGTCGTAGGTTACAGAATCATTCTCGCGAATGTTATCGATTAAGCCTGAAGCATGAACAAAAATTTCGGCATCGCCATTTGAAGGTGTGATGAATCCGAAACCTTTAGTTTCATTAAAAAATTTTACTGTTCCTTGTTGCATTGTATTCTATTTAATTTTGACAAAGATACTGTTAAATACCTATAAATCAATTTTTTATTTTTAATAGTGTATTTTATGCTAAATATATTGATTGTATGCTTGTTAGGGCTATTTTATTGCTCTATTTAATCCATCAATACTTGATGTATCCTCTGGTTTAATAAGCAAAGCTCGTTCAAAACAGGCCTTTGCTTCTCCATTTCTGCCCAAAAATAGCAATGACCATCCAAGCATATGATTTCCGTCATAATCAAAAGGATAGAGTCCTACTACTTTAGCAAAGTATTTTGAAGCCGCGGCGTATTGTTTTCGATTATAGATAATTACACCCGCCCAATAATTGGCCTGTGTATTTTGAGGATCAATTTTTAAAATATCACTGTATTGCTCTAAAACCTTAGTCCAATTACTTAACAGAGATAATGGTTTAATGAAACCGAATTTAGCTTCAACAGAATTTGGACGAATACTTACTGCCCTTGAATAATAATTTTGTGAGGCCGTATAGTTTTTCGCTAAATAATATAACCACCCCAAACGGAGATTAGTTTCATAATTATTTTCCGAATAAAAGGGCATTACATCACTAATGGCTTGAGTATAACTTTTTTTAGCTTCGTTGTTATAGCTATTTTGAAAAGCCTTTTGCATGGCGTTGCTTACCTGAGCATTTGCTTCAAACACAGATAAACTGATTAAAGTAAATAATGTAAATCGCTTTAAAAGCTCCATGTAATACCTCCGTTAATTGAGTGTTGTAAGTAGTTAAATTTAAAAATATTATCTGATTTACGCTCAAATGTATAATTCAAACCTAAAAGTAGGCGCTGTTTTAACAAAAAATAACAATTTCCTCCTAGCTTAAACTTCGTTTTATCAAAACCGTTATAGATGTAAAGCGCATCTGTTTCTGCATAATTATATTGATTACCTAAGGTTACCACACCTTCAAACCATAAATTACGAATGGGTTTAATGCCAAATAATTGCTGAAATACCATTTCCTTTTCTTCAACAACATCCATGAGGGTTAATCTGGTACTGCTGTAAAAATTAAGGTTTCCGGATATATATCTTAAAAACTTTACATTGTACTGCTTGGTTTGTTCATTTCCCAAATGGGACAAAATTACATCTCCTTGCAAATTATTATATCCTGCCGAATAATTTATGCCAAGTAAATAGGTGTTGCTTTGATAAATAGATGACCTTAAATTGGACCTCATATAATGATAAGCGCCTATAAAACTAAATTTTCTAAATGGCGAATAATTTATTTTTGCATAATAACCGGGCTGCTCAATATTATCGTTATGAATGGGTTGGTTAAAATAATCAAATGATTGTGTTAAACTCAATTTGTAAGCTAAACGCATATCAATAAAGGCTCTTGAATAGCTTGAATTTCCTCTTTCAAAAACATTTGTAAATTTTAAACCGCTTTCTATTCCAGCTGTTATGAGTTTAAAAGACTTAACTTTTATTGCTTCTACAGTTTTATTTTCCAGTCGTGATGCCAAAAAACCGGCACTATATGGCTGGTTTAAATAAACATTGCACAAGTAAGCATAATATAAACCAGTTTGATTGTAAGGATCATCATTTAAAACTCTATCATAATGGATTAAGGCGGCACTATAATTCCCTCTAACAAAAAATGCGTAAGCGAGCTTAAGTCTTAGTTCTGGAAAATCATCTCCATTTAGAATTGCATTATCGCCAAAATCAATAAGGTTTTGCCATTCGGCAGAGTTATATAGTGCAGTGGAAATACTATCAGTTTTTTGATAGCCAATCTGTGCTTTTCCAATCGTTATGAAAACAATAAAAAGCAGAGTTGTTAATCGAAGTTTGTTTCCCATTTAACTTTGATTTTATTGCTTTTAAATTGTATATCGAAACCAATAATATTACCATCAGCAATAAATATTTCGGCATTCATAATAGGTTTATGATTACTGAAAACTTCATTAACTGCGGCGGATTGAATTACGTAGCCATCATTTTTGGAAATAATAGAATTTGAATAGGTGTTTTTAATAAAAATAAGAAATGGAGCAGCTAAATCCTGAATCCATAAATTAGGCTTAAAAATTTCAGAATTTAAAGCGAAAATATCATTTATACCATGTTTAGAATAACTGATTTTGTAAGCTGCCTGATAGAAAAGAAATAAAGCAGAATTCGTATCTCCATAAAATCGGGTAAAATAAAACAGATTGTTATGGTTTACAAAATAAGCAACTGCCTGCGTTTGATGACAAAAAAAGTAGGTACAATTTAAATCATCTTTAAAAACTTCCCACGCTTCTATTTCTCCCCCATTTTTGATTACTTTAGCTACATATCCTGGCTGAAAATTGAACGCTCGCTTTAGATTAACATCAATATCTGGCGACTGAACAATTTCACCATTTTCGGGCACTTTAAAAGTCTTTAATTCATTTGTAGCCGTACTTACAAAATAGCCCATTGGATAAGCCAATGTTTTTGAGCCAATGTATGGTGTACACTGCACCTGAAAATGTAAATGAGGTTCTGGTGATCGACCTGAATTACCACAAAGCGCAATAATATCGCCTTGTTTAACATAATCGCCAACTTTAACCTTGGCAGAATCTTTTTTTAAATGCGAAACTTTAGTGTATAAATCTTCTGCGTGTTTTATTACGATGGTATTGCCCCAGTTTTGCTGAAGATTTATTTGTCCTATTGCATTATCATCTAAATGATTAACAATTTCTTGCACATAACCATCTGCCGCAGCCAAAACTGGCTTATTAAAGCAATAATAATTTTCTGGCAGCATGCCTGGCAGTTCGTAAGTTTTATTATCGAAATCTTCAATTACAAAATCTAGCGCCTGGCCCCATTCATTTTTATGTGTAATAGCACCATCGTAACCCTGCGAAACTGTCCAAGCTCCCATAAATGGTAAGCGTAAATTTAAGTACTGAAAATCTCGAAATCTTTTCTGTTGATTTAAGAACTGGTATAAATTAGTTTCTGGCGAATAATTTTGAACGGTTGTTAGCTGCAATTTTCCAGGCTTCTTTCTCAACATAAAAAAATACAATAACCCAATAGTTATCAAAGAAAATGGCAAGGAGAAAATAGGTAGATAATGAACTTCCATGAATCGGGACAATCCATTTACCAACAAAAATGTAAAAGGAATGGCTACAATTGCCCATAAATAGGAACGAAAAGATGGAATTAAGAAAAATCCGCCTATGGCACAACTAGCCATCATAAAATTGGCGCCCAGATGATAATTACTGATGCCTTCTGGATAAATTCCTGTTAACTGATTTATTAAACAAGCCGTAACAAAACCAATAAGAACCAAACTAAAGCCAATGCGTGAATGAATAAAAAAACCAATGCTTATAATTATTCCTGCAAGTACATTATTTTGAAACAGGACTGCACTTATTGACTTAAAAAAAAGCGCTAAATAATATGGTAAATTAATGTTGGCAGCAAGTTTACCAATTTGCGTGGAACCGTTTGTACTTAATTCAAATACCACATAACTGCTTTTCTGCATCATGCCCATTCCTGCGTAACCGTTAATAGCTAAAAGCACAATCCAAAAGGTAAAAACAAATGGAATTGACAGTGCTGGCAAAGAATACTTACGTAACCATGCTGTTAAATTAACGCTTAAAACTATGCAAAGTAAGCAAGCGGAAATGAGCCAAAACCAAAACGCATAATTAAAATTAAAAAAGGAACCAAAGCCAATACCAAGCAAAATTGAATTAAAACTATATATGCCCGTCTTTATTTCTTCCTTATCGAAACCTAAAATGGATACGACTAATAATGAAATAACTAAACAAATTAATCCGGCAATACCAGCCGATAAATTAAATAAAGAAACCAAAAGCAATAACGCACCAAAAATTTTATTTTGCGAGAAAAACAAAATTGCGTAGCTATTTAAAGCTGCATTAAGATAATATTGAATTTGTTTTTTCAATTATTTTAAGTGTTCTGGTAATTCTTCCATCATTTCTAAATAAGCCAAAGTTTCTGGCTTTCTAATTTGATGGCTTTGCCCCTTTTGATCTATTAAAACCACTGCTGGGCGCATGTTTATAAATTGCATCCACTGGGTCATATTGTAAGCGCCAACTTTATGCACTACCACCTGATCTCCAGGTTCAAGCAAAGGGAAATTTATACTTTCCCTTATTACATCAATATTCATACAAAGTGGTCCAAAAAGTACCGTTTCTTCGGTGTATTGTCCGCCCTCCTGAGCCACACTAATTTTATGATCGTACCAATTTGAGGTAAACAAAACATTGATACCAAAATCTAAAATAGTGGCTCTACGTCCATCACTTAATCTTTTATTGGCTATTACACTACCCAGCAAATATCCTGCATCATCAATTAAAACTCTACCACTTTCTAAAATTAGCAATGGTAATTCTTCTTGTTTAAAACCGAAATTCAAGATAGTATCAGTTATAGCTTCAGCAAAATCATCAACGGATGGTACGGTATCTACTCCAGGTAAATAAGCACCTTTTAAAGTATTTGTTGAGGGGAAACCACCACCTAAATCTATATACTGAATTGGGGTATTAATGGCCGTTTTACAACGCATTGCCAAATCGCAAAGTTTGGTTGTAGCGATAGCATAAGCATTTACCGAGAGCATAAAAGTACCTATATGGCAATGTAAACCAACAAGTTCTAACTGCTTAGCGCTTGCAATTTTCTCAATAGCCGTCCACGCTTGTCCGTTTTCATAATTAAAACCGAACCTATCCCATTTTGGATAAATTCCAGTATCAAAATTTACCCTAACGGCAACTTTAGCTTTTTTATTAATCTTTTCGCAAATGCGGATTAGTAAATAAAGTTCATCAAAATGGTCGATATGTATAAGTGAATGATTTTCTATTGCACATATTAAATCGGACTCCTTTTTATCGGGGCCATTGAAAATTATATGATTTCCTGGAACGCCGTTCCTTAAAGCCTTTTGATATTCGAAACCAGAAACCACTTCTGCCCAACTGCCTTCCTGATGGAAAATTTTGCAAACAGCATTTAAGTAATTTGTTTTATAACTCCACGCAAACTGAACTTTAGGATATCGTGTTTTAAACGAACGTACTGAAGCCTGATAATTTCGTCGGATTTGTTTTTCTGATAATACAAAAACCGGCGAACCATATTCTTTAATCAGCGTTTTAACAGAAATTCCGTCGATAGCCAATACCGGATCAAAATCAGTACGTGTACCAAACTTATTCATAAGTCCGGTATTCATTTTCTTGATGGTTGGTCGCTCGTATTTTTGTTTCATTCTTTACTTTTTAACTACTATTTGCTTAGGTTTTAAAGTTCGCCAAAGGCAGATAGTTTTTGAAATTCTTCTACATCTACAATATTATCCCAGGCATAACGGATAAACATTTTTCCACTTTTGTAACCTTGAAATTGTTCTATAGGATTGTTTAAAGCTAAATCTACAAGGGTTTTTGGTTGGTTTTGCCCTGCGGCAGCGGTTAAATAAACCCATGCTGGAAACCTAGGATTGACTTCCATAATATATAAATCGCCATTCTCCTTACGCATAATTTCCAGTTCAAAGCCTCCACGCCACTTGGTAGCTTTTGCAAATGCTTTTGCCTGTAAGATTAATTTTTCCTCTTCTATGGTAATTCCTGCCCATGCTTTTCCTTTCTCTGTAATGTAGAGTTTTCGCATAGGGATAACGCTAATAGCATTTCCTTTACCATCTCCAAGGCCGGCAATATTAATTTCTGTTCCTTTAATAAATTGCTGAATAATTATAGGCAAACCCCATTTTGCATGAATTTTATGAAATGCTTTATAAGTTTCGGCAATATTTTGCGTAATGTGCGCATCATAAAATTTGCCTTTTACCACTAGTGGAAATCCAAATTTATCTATCGCTTTGGCAATTTCAGATTCATTGAAAATCACTTCATCATCTGGTATTTTAAATTGATGTTGCGCTCCAAATTGTTTTAAATTGATTTTATCTCTTACCTCTAATTGCTTATGAGTTGGCAAAAAAGTATGAATGCCGATGGCTAATAATTCTTGCTCTATCTTTATAAAATTGAATAACTCAGCATCAAAATTTGGAATTAAAACATGAATCTTTTCTTTTTCCTGAATATATTTTATTCTATCCATTAGCACTTTTACTCCAGCCGAAGGATATGGAATTTGATAGGTTTTATCAACTTGATTATGCATATATATTGCTGGCTCAAGCGTTTCATAAGCAAGACCAATAATCTTTAATCCCTCACCAAAACCATCGCGTAAAGCCCTTATTACGGCCAAGCCGGGCCCTGGATTATCATTGGCATTTAATCCGGTTACGGCAATAGTTAAGGGTTGAGAAACGTGCATAATTTATTTTATTTGGTTAGATTTCTAAAAGATTTGCTTCTTTTAGCTGGAGCATATAATCGTCCCAATCTCTTTCGAGCTGGCAAGAACTCACCTCGTATTTATCTAATATGCGCTGCTTAATTTGAAACTCAGTTTCTGCAAGTTTCATATATGCTAAAATCTCCGCGGCAATTGGGTTGCTTGTAAAAGAATCGCCTGTGGCTGGATTAAAAATAAATCCATTTTCGCTGGTTGCTATATTTGATTTTAATTTCATGTTTAAATATTTGCCTTTTGCTGATTAATAAAATCACTGTAAGCATCGCCTATTGGCAAATCCAAATTGCTTAAATTTACCTTTCTATTATGGATAGACTTTATTTTATTTAATGCGACTATAAAGCTACGATGAATTCTTGAAAACTGGCTTGAAGGTAATTTTTCAATCACCTTTTTCATGGTCATTAAAGTTAAAATTGGTTTATCGCTATTGGCCAGATAAATTTTAAGGTAATCGCCCATGCTTTCAATATATTCAATATCCCTAAGCAAAATTTTGATCATTTTATATTCAGAATAAACGTACAAACTTTCGTCATTTGTATTTTCCTGGGTTGTTGTTTTATACTTATGAAAATCGATTGCCTTTTCTATTGCGGCCGTAAACCGAGCAAAATCTATAGGTTTTAAAAGATAATCTACGGCCTGTAATTCATAACTTTCAAAAGCATAATTGCGGTAAGCAGTGGTAAAAATAATCATCGGGCTATTTGCCAAACTTCTCACCAATTCAACACCTGTAATATCTGGCATATTTACATCCACAAAAAGTAAATCGACTGGGTTTTGCTTTAAATATTCAGCACCCGAAAGTGCATCTTCAAAAACCTGCACCAATTGCAAAGCTGGAAACCTACTTACATAAGTTTTAATAAGCTCCAACGCCAGTGGTTCATCATCAATAGCTACACATTTTAAAGCCATAGTTATTATACTTTAGGATTAGCAATTTACACATAAATTAACCGAGAACATGCCTTCGTTACTACTAACGGTTAAGTTGTAACGCGATGGGTAAAGGTGCTCAAGGCGTTGCCTGGTATTTACAATTCCAATACCGGTACGTTCTAAATTAGATTTATGTGTGTATATTTTATTATTGCAAGAGAAGGTAATTTTTTCGGCTTCAATGCTAAGATTAATATTTATGATTGTTTTCTCTTTTTTTGTTACCCCATATTTAAAAGCATTTTCTATAAATGTCATAAAAATTAAAGGTGCTATTTTTTGTCCTTCAGGTTTTCCCTGCACGTTAAAATTAATTTCCGCATTGGCGGCTAATCTTAATCTCTGTAGTTCTATATAATCGCGTACGCAATCAATTTCGTCCTGCAGCATTACAAAATCTTGCGTAACATCATCGGTAACATAGCGCATAATGTTTGATAGTTTCATAATACTTTCTGAAGTATGTTTGCTATTAATTACGGATTGAGTATAAATATTATTTAAGGTATTAAAGAGGAAATGTGGATTAATTTGAGCCTTAAGAAATGATAATTCGGCGGTTGCTTTTTCGGCTTCGGCTTTAACTACTTTCTGTTCGGTATTTTGCCAGCGCTGCACCGTACTTGTAGATAAACTGATTCCAATTATCATAACAAAAATAAACAAGCTAATAATGTCTATATTATCTGATTGATGCAAATCCATAATACCCTTTTGCCTTTTTAGGTAAGGATCCTGCATTCTTAAATCTTGATTTGGCAACGGTCCAAAAGGCATTCGGGCACCCGGTCCTATTGTATCTTTCCCTAATTGTAGGGATTGATTTAAGCCTTTAGGTTTTGTATCCTGAAAACCTTTTAAGGATGCTAATACATTTTTATTATGCCCTAACAAATTATCATAGGGCTGTGCGTAATAAACAAATCCGAATAATAAAAGAAACGAAATAGCGTAAATAAAATATCGTTTTTTAAATACCAATTTTGGTACTAAAAAAAGTGCATTTAAGTAAAAGATTAGAATATATGTTAAGCAAAAAAGCCAGTAATATGGCGATGCCAGCAATAAAAAACTACTCTGCCCCGATTGTTCGTTATTGATAAACAAAAGCGGAAAAGTTAAAAATAAAAGCCAACCTGCTACATGAATAAAAAAGGTTGGGGTTTTAAATTGCTGCATTTTACAAATTAGTGATTTTTCAGGTTATAGTCAGCGCCGCTAAATACAACAGTTATTTCAATTAGCTTTAATTAATGATAAACCAATTCATTTACCTTTTCGTAGTTAACAATTAAATCGGAATTTATTTTAACCATAAAAGTTTCATTAATTTTCCTTTCGGCATCATAACTCACAATTAATAAATCGCCAATAATTTCGTGCAAAATAAGTTTAGGACTAACATAGGTTATCGAAACCACATGGCCTGCTTTGTTTAGTAAATCGGAGGCATAAATATGAAGTTCTGCCAAATCAAATAACAAAGGGCGATTATCGGTATCCTTTAAAATTGGCATCTCATTTTCCAAACCTTCTATTGTATTCATTACCGCATAATTAAGTTTCTGATGCAAGGAATTTGCCCTTTCATTGGCGGCACACATTTGGCTAAATGTATGTAAGCTTTGCCCCAAACTATATGCCTTAGATTTTTTTTGAAATTCTTTATAACT
Organism: Pedobacter nototheniae; assembly: GCF_004335085.1. GTDB lineage: Bacteria > Bacteroidota > Bacteroidia > Sphingobacteriales > Sphingobacteriaceae > Pedobacter > Pedobacter nototheniae. The sequence continues at coordinate 150,745 of NZ_RQRS01000010.1, forward strand.
ATCGTGATAAATTCTTCTTTCAAAATCTGTTTTACACATAAAATTGAAATATTGTTTAGAGCTAAGGTTGATGTGAGCTAAAGCCATAAGATTTGGTTTTTGTTGCTGATTCAAATATGGAACAATTAAAAAAGGATCTGATAAAGTATCGGTAAACACTGATTATCAATCGGTAAATAACGAAACTAAATCTTCAATATGAAAATTTTATGAACATGGTAAAATCTATAGATGTTATTTTTTAAAAACAGTTTAAAATGGTGTGTGTTAAATAATTTAACAAAACACTTATACCAAATTGATATGGAACAACGAAATAATCAAGCATTGATTCAAACACTATTGGATTGTGCCCTGGCATGTGAGTATTGTGCTTCATCATGCCTTGAAGAAGAACATGTTAAAATGATGACCAGTTGCATAAAGTTAGATCGCGATTGCGCTGATATTTGTTTACAAGGAGCTCGTTTATTGCAAAGAAACTCTGTAATTGCCTATCAATATTTATTATTGTGTGAAGAGATTTGCCGTTTATGTGCTGAAGAATGTGGCAAACATGACCATAAACATTGTAAAGCTTGCGCTGAGGCTTGCATAAAATGTGCAGATGCTTGTCACAAAAACCATGAAGCAATTCACCAGAATTAAAAAATTAAAGTAAAAAAAATGCCCCCAAAAATTGGGGGCATTTTTTTTGTTTCAATGTTATTGCTGTTGCGCAGGGAAACTGAAATTAAATGTTCCTTCTGGGCTCACACCAGACATATAAATCATGTTGTTTCTGGTTTGAGGCAAAGCTTTTTGAACATCAGCTACGCTGTTTACCGCCTGACCATTAACTTTAGTAATAATTAAGCCTTTTTCAACGCCAATATTATCAAAAGCCTTTCCAGTAGTAACAGATGTTACAACAACACCATTATTAATACCGTATTTAGTTTTTTGCGCAGCTGTTGCTGGAGCAAAACTTGCACCCAATTTACTTACCTCAACAGTTTTTGGTGCATTATTAGCTAAAACACCTGCATTTGGTTCGCCCTTTAAGGTTACTGTATAATCTTTTAAAGATCCATCTCTTAAAATAGATAATTTAACTTTATCTCCAGGATTTAATCTTCCGATTTTTTCTTGCAAATCTGGTGAATCATAAATTACATTACCATCAACTTTTTTAATAATATCACCGGCTTTAATACCTGCAGCCGCTGCACCACCATCCTTTACAACATCATTAACATAAAGACCATTTATTTCGCTAGTTTTTATTTCAGATGGATTATCTGCGCTTAAAGGCACAAAGTTCACACCAATATAACCTCTTTTTACAGAGCCATATTTCATAAAATCATCAACTACTTTTCTTGCCAAGTTAATTGGAATAGCAAAACCATAACCTTGGTTATAACCACTTTGAGAAGCAATTGCAGAGTTAATACCAATTAATTCGCCACTTGCATTTACCAATGCACCACCGCTGTTTCCTGGGTTAATTGCAGCATCTGTTTGGATAAAGGATTCGATACTCGTATTTGCAGGGCGATCTGGTCTTTTACCTGTACGCTGATATTCTCTATATTCTTCTTCTGTAATTTCGTTACCTTGTTGTTCTCTACCAATAATACCGATACTACGATTTTTTGCACTCACAATACCTGCGGTTACAGTGGTATTTAAATCCAATGGAAAACCTACCGCTAAAACCCACTCTCCAACCTGAACATTATCAGAGTTTCCCATTTTTACAACTGGCAAACCTGTTGCATTAACTTTAATTAAGGCTAAATCTGTGTTTGGATCACGCCCGATAACCTTAGCTTCAACTTTACGTCTATCCGTAAGCACTACTTCAACTTTCTCTGCATTTTCTACTACGTGGTTATTGGTAATAATGTATCCATCCTGACTGATAATTACGCCAGAACCTGATGCTGCAGATGGTTGACGTTGCATTTGACGACCACCGCCGCCAAAGAAATCATCAAACATATCAAACGGTGAAGACTGCGATTTTCCTTTACCACTTGCTGCATAAGTTGTTTTTATATGCACTACACCGGGTGCTACCGCGGCAGATGCTTGTACGAAATCAACCTCGCCTGATGAGGAAACTTTAAGTGGATTATTGGCAAAGTATAATTGTTGTTTTTCAGAAATTGTACTGCCCGCCTGGTTACGCTCAAAGAGCTTGTAACCACCTATTGCAGCTGCACCACCTATAAATGCAGCTAAAACTGTGATTCCTAGTATTTTTTTCATGTGTTAATTTTTTTTATTTAGTATTGTTGCAAGAGCATCAGTTTATTCTTGTTTAAGCAGATACGCTCAAGCATTATTATCTGCTTAAAATTTTTCTTTCGTAAGTTTATTCAAATTTAATACCATATAAACGATATTTGCATATTAAAAGCATTAGTTCTGTGTTAAAAAATGTTAAATGAAAAAACAATATTAATTCAGATGTTTTTGCTACTCAAATATTAAGTTAAAAAATGAAGCTTTCATGAAAATTAATTTTTATAAATATCAAGGTGCTGGTAACGATTTTATTTTAATCGATCATAGAACAAATTCTGTTGAAAATATCGATTACGATCTTGTTTCTCAGCTTTGCCACCGTCGTTTTGGTATTGGAGCTGATGGGTTGATGTTTTTGCAAAACCATAAGGATTACGATTTTGAAATGCTTTATTTCAATGCTGATGGTAAACCGGGTAGCATGTGCGGCAACGGAGGAAGATGTATTGTTGCATTTGCCAAACATCTGGGTATCATCAACAAAGAGACTGACTTCTTGGCTGTTGACGGCCCTCATTATGCCAGAATTTCAGAAAACGGTGAATGGGTTGATCTGCAAATGATAGATGTAAATACCATTAATAATGATGGTGATGCTTTTGTGTTGAATACTGGTTCTCCTCATTATGTTGCTCTGCAAGAAAATTTGAAGGATTTTGATGTTTTCCACGAAGGAAAAAATATTCGTTATAACGATACTTATAAAACTGAAGGAATTAATGTAAACTTTGTTGAAGATAAAGGCGATCACTTATTTGTTCGTACTTATGAGCGTGGAGTTGAAGATGAAACTTATGCCTGCGGAACGGGTGTTACTGCTGTAGCTATGGCGATGGCAAAACATAAAAATCAAACGGGGCACATTAAAACCGATATTAAGGTTTTGGGCGGCGATATTAAAGTGGAGTTTGATTACGATGGAACTACATTTACAAATGTATTTTTATGTGGCCCGGCCAAATTGGTTTTTGAAGGTGAAGTTGAGTGATAAAATCTAACTATTAGTTATTTTTCATCAGCATAATGAATGCTAAATAGCACATATAAACTCTACAGTTTAAATCCAATTATTAGGACAATCACTCTCTTCAAAAGGGCCTTTTAACAAGCCCTTAACATCTGTCGCAATTTATTTACACATTAAAATCGACCAAATAAAAATATTTAAATTACTAAAAATCAGTATATTTAAGTTGAAATAAGCTGTTTTTAATCAAAAAATAAATCAATCGATTGATTAAATGACAGAACTTCGACAGATTTATATTTTTTCAGGCTTTATTTTTGGGCAGTTATTGCGAAAATTCAAAACCTTATTTTGGAAAGGCAATTAACTTCCGGAAATTAAAATTTAAACACACAGAAACATCCATGAGAAAAGTAACAACTCTCTTTTTTAGCATAAGCATTGGTATGCTTTTGGCATCATGTGGAAATAATGATGCTGCGAAAAAAGCGGCTGCCGCAGCTGCTGCTGGGCCCCAAGCCTATCCTGTATTTGCCGTTAACGAACAATCCACAACACTTGATTCTGATTATCCCGCAACAATTGAGGGTATTCAAAATATAGATATCCGCCCGAAGGTAGATGGCTTTATTGAAAAAATATTTGTTGATGAGGGTGCTGTTGTTAAAAAAGGCCAGTTACTTTTTACCATCAATGCACCTCAATATCAGCAAGAGGTAAGAACAGCAAGTGCCGCAATTAGTAGTGCTGAAGCTGATGTAAATGCAGCTCAATTGCAGGTAAATAAAACAAAACCCCTTGTTGATAAAGATATTATTAGTAAATATGAGCTTGATGCAGCCCAGTTAACTTTGCAAAGCAAAAAAGCTGCATTAGCACAAGCCAGAGCATCTTTAGCAAATGCAAAAGTTAATTTAGGTTATACAACAATTACAAGTCCGGTGGATGGTGTGGTTGGGAGTTTGCCATTTAAAACAGGAAGTTTAGTAAGCAGTAGTAGCACGCAGCCGCTTACTACGGTATCAAACACATCCAAAGTTTATGCTTACTTCTCATTAAACGAGAAAGATTTATTAGATTTTTCTAAAGTTTACAAAGGTGCAACGCTTGCACAACAAATGAAAAATATTCCGCCAGTTAGCTTAGTGCTTGCAGATGGAACTATATATGCAGAAAATGGTCGCATAGAATCTATTAACGGTCAAATTAACACCAATACTGGTTCTGCAAGTTTAAGGGCTACTTTTCCAAATCCAATCTCTTTATTAAAAAGTGGGGCCAGTGCTTCGGTAAGAATTCCACGTCATGTTGAAAACGCAATTCTGATTCCACAAAAATCAACAATTGATTTACAAGGTAAAAAGTTTGTATACATTTTGGGCGATTCTGCTAAAGTTGTAAATACAGAAATTCAAATTATGAATTTAGCCAAAGGGAATTTCTACGTAGTTACCAAGGGCCTTAAAGTTGGTGATAAAGTTGTTTTGGAAGGTTTCCAAACTTTAAAAGATGGCACCAAAATTAAGCCTGAAGAAAAGAGTGCCGATTCAGTTTATGCTGATATAAAAAAATAACATTTAAATACCTACCGGTTTTTTGACCGGACGAAATTTGCATATATGTTTAAGAAATTTATAGAGAGGCCGGTTTTATCAACGGTTATATCCATCATCATCGTAATACTCGGTGTGTTAGGTTTAGCTACATTACCGGTTTCGCAATACCCTGAAATTGCACCTCCAACAGTTCAGGTATCAACCTCATACCAAGGTGCCAACGCAGATGTAGTAATGAGTAGCGTTGTTGTTCCGCTCGAAGAACAAATTAATGGTGTAGAAGACATGACTTACATGACATCTACAGCTAGTAACGATGGTACTGCAACCATTACTGTAAATTTTAAATTGGGAACAAATCCCGATTTAGCTGCAGTAAACGTACAAAATAGGGTAGCAAGGGCAACAAGCTTACTTCCTGCAGAGGTTACAAAATCCGGTGTTATTACCGCTAAAAGACAGGCCAGTAACGTACTTATCTTCGGTATTTATAGTGATGATCCTTCTTATGATCAGAAATTTTTACAGAATTACGCCAACATTAATATCATCCCTCAAATTAAACGTATTAATGGTGTAGGTGATGCAAGTGCTTTCGGTACTTTGGATTACACCATGCGTATTTGGTTAAAACCAGATGTAATGGCTACTTACGGTTTAGTACCGAATGATGTAAGTGTTGCGTTGGCTGAACAAAACGTTGAGGCTGCGCCTGGTCAATTTGGTGAGCAAGGGAAACAAGCTTTTCAGTATACGTTAAAATATACTGGTCGTTTAAAAGATGAGGCTGAGTTTAGCAACATTATTATCAGAAGTGATGCAAACGGACAAGTTCTTCGTTTAAAAGATGTAGCCAGAATTGAGCTTGGTGCACAAAGTTATGCAAGTTCTGTTATGTTTAATGGTAAGCCTGCATTGGGTATTGCAATTAACCAAACCGCTGGATCTAACGCTAAGGAAGTAATCGAAAACTCTATTAAAACCTTGGATGAAGCTTCAAAAACTTTCCCAAAAGGTGTACACTATACTGCGTTGGTTAACGTTAACGATTTCCTTGATGCATCAATTGAAAAGGTGATCCACACCTTAATTGAAGCATTTATTTTGGTTTTCTTGGTTGTATTTATTTTCCTTCAAGATTTCCGTTCTACATTAATTCCTGCCATCAGTGTACCGGTGGCAATTATTGGTACTTTCTTCTTTTTAAGTTTATTTGGTTTTACCATTAACTTATTAACGTTGTTTGCCCTCGTCCTCGCCATTGGTATTGTGGTGGATGATGCTATTGTGGTGGTAGAGGCGGTCCACGCCAAACTCGATCACGGTTATAAGGATGCTAAAAAAGCAACGATAGATGCCATGGACGATATTAGTGGTGCCATTATTTCAATCACCTTGGTTATGGCAGCCGTGTTTATTCCAGTAAGTTTTATCTCAGGATCTTCTGGAGTATTTTACAAACAATTCGGCTTAACACTAGCCATCTCTATTATTTTATCAGCAATTAACGCCCTAACTTTAAGTCCGGCTTTATGTGCCTTGTTCTTAAAACCCCACAAGGAAGAGCATGAAGTTTCGAAAAGTTTCTTACAACGTTTTTACACCGCATTTAATACATCATTTGATGCTGTTACTGGTAAATATAAAAAATCAGTGGGTTTCTTATCCCGTAAAAAATGGCTGGTTGGTTTAGGCATTGCTTTCTTTACAGTTGTTTTAGTTTGGACAATGAATACCACTCCAAAAGGTTTTGTTCCGAATGAGGATTTAGGTACCATCATGTCTGATATTTCATTGCCACCATCAACTTCTCAGGAAGCAACCAATGTGGTTATTGCAAAAATCGACAGTATTGCACACTCTATTCCAGAGATTAAAAACTCTTTAAGGGTAGTGGGTAGAAGTATGATTAGTGGTTCTGGTAGTTCTTATGGTATGGTAATCGCGAGGTTGGCACCATGGGATGAACGTAAGCGTGATGTTAAAGCCATAATTGGAGAATTATTTGCTAAAACAGCAGGTATTAAAGGGGCAAAAATTATTTTCTTTGCTCCACCAACAATTCAAGGTTTTGGTACCAGTGGTGGTTTCGAATTTCAATTACAGGATAAAACTGGTGGTGATATTAAAAAATTTAATGATGTTGGTAATGCCTTTTTGGCGGCATTAAGTAAACGTCCTGAAATACAATATGCATCAACATCATTTAACCCAAATTTTCCTCAATATCAAATTGATGTAAATGTTGCTAAAGTAAAACAAGCAGGTTTAACTGTAAGTGATGTTTTAGGTGTACTACAAGGTTATTATGGTGGTGTTTACGCTTCAAACTTCAATAAATATGGTAAACAATTTAGGGTTATGTACCAGGCAGATGCTCAGTATCGTGCCAACCAACAAAGTTTAACCAGAATATATGTAAGGAACTCTAGCGGAACAATGGCTCCAATTTCTGAATTTATCAATTTGGAAAAAGTTTATGGTCCACAAGCAATTTCACGTTTCAACTTATTTACCTCAATTGCGGTAACAGGTAATCCAAATGCTGGTTACAGTTCTGGTGATGCTTTGAAAGCTGTACAAGAGGAAGCTGCAATTCATTTACCAACAGGTTATGGATACGAATTCTCAGGTTTATCACGTGAGGAAATGAGCAGTGGTAGTCAAACCATATTCATCTTTTTACTGTGCGTAATCTTCGTTTACTTTTTACTTTGTGCACAATACGAAAGTTATATTTTACCACTTGCAGTATTAATTTCTCTACCAATAGGTTTAGCTGGTGTATTCGTTTTTGATAAAATATTTGGAGTAGATAATAACATTTATACTCAAATTACATTGATTATGCTTGTTGGTTTGCTCGCCAAAAACGCGATTCTGATTGTAGAATACGCAGTTGATAGGAGAAGAAAAGGAATGAGTATTGTTAATGCCGCTATTGATGGTGCAACAGCTCGTTTACGTCCCATTTTAATGACATCCTTCGCCTTTATTTTAGGCTTATTACCATTAATGTTATCAACAGGTGTTGGTGCTTCAGGAAATAAATCAATTGGTACGGGTGCTGTTGGTGGTATGTTAATTGGTACTATATTCGGAGTATTTGTAATTCCTGCGTTGTTTATTATTTTCCAAACGCTGCAAGAAAAAGTTAGCAATAAATCTCCTTTTGATGAGGGTATTGAGCGTGAGCAAACAGCAGAAGAGTATGAGTTAGCGGTTAACCGTCAACATTAATTTTTTAAGAACATGACATTCAGATATAAGCAATCATTATTAATCGGTTTTACCATACTTACCTTAAGTGCCTGCGTAACTCAAAAATACAATCGCCCTCAGGTAAAAAGCGAAAACCTTTATCGTGATCAAAACACTACGGATACGGCAACTATCGCTAATTTGCAATGGAAAAGCTTATTTAGCGATACCACACTTCAATCGTTAATACAACAGGGGATAGATGAAAATTTAGACCTTAAGCAAGCTATTGAGCGAATTAAAATTGCAGAAGCAACCTTACAACAAAGTCGTGCAGCACTTTTACCAAGCTTACAAGGCGATTTATCTGTAACGGATGCTAAACAATCCAAAGCGGCATTAAACTTTCCGGCAGGTGTAAACATTGATTTAGAAACCCAAACTTATAAAGCACAACTAAGCACCAGTTGGGAAGCCGACATTTGGGGAAAATTAAGCAGCGCAAAACGCGGTGCTTACGCTACTTTATTACAAAGTGATGCGGCAAAAAGAGCTGTACAAACTCAATTAATTGCAAACATTGCCAATAACTATTACAGCCTTTTGGCTTTAGATAAACAATTAGCAATTACAGAGCAAACAATCAAAATCAGACAAACTGATGTAGAAACTATGAAGGCCTTAAAAGAAGGCGCAATAGTTAACGGTGCTGCAGTTGTACAAAGTGAAGCTAATTTATATGCTGCACAAGTAACACTACCTGATTTAAAGAGAAGCATTAAGGAAACCGAGAATGCTTTGAGTATTTTATTGGCTAGAGGCCCGGGAAGCATCAATCGTACTTCACTGGATCAGCAAGTACCGTTTACCAATTTACAAACAGGTGTATCCGCACAATTGTTGCAAAACCGCCCTGATGTAATTGCTGCCGAGTTAGGTTTTAGGGCTGCATTTGAAAATACAAACGTTGCAAAAACCTATTTTTATCCTGCTTTAACTTTAACAGCAAGCGGTGGTTTATCTAGTTTACAGTTAAAAGATTTCTTTAGCAATTCTGTTTTTTACAATTTAGTGGGTGGTTTAACGCAGCCAATTTTTGCTAAAGGACAAAATAAAGCACGATTAAAAACTGCGCAAGCACAACAACAACAAGCTTTTTATACTTTTCAACAAACACTTTTAACTGGAGGCCAGGAAGTATCAAATGCTTTATATGCTTATCAAACAGCAGATGAAAAGGAAGTTACCAGAACAAAGCAGGTAGCATCTTTAACTAAAGCAGTAGATTTTACAAAAGAATTATTACGTTATAGTTCATCAACAAATTATACTGATGTTTTAACTTCTGAACAAAGTTTATTAACCGCTCAATTAAGCAGCATTAATGATCGCTTACAGAAATTACAATCTATCGTGAATTTATACCGTGCACTGGGCGGTGGTTGGAAATAAGTAATAACAACCTTAAACAATAAAGGCATCTTGGTAATCAGGATGCCTTTATTGTTTTTAAATATATGATCGCCAACTCAACTTACTACTTTCAACATTTTTCGTTGTAAATAAATAAGTCTTTCCTTCTATTCATCACAAAGTTTTGGGCTGTTTCGCTTTGCGATATTTAGAAAAGTTAATAAGTAAAACACTTGCTAAAATTACAAATAAGCCCCCGGCTTGCAACCAAGAAATTTCTTCGTTGGCAATTAATACCCCCAATAATAATGCAATAACCGGATTAACATATGCATAGGTGCTTACTTGGGTGGCAGTTTTAACTTTAAGTAACCATACATAAGCGCTGAAAGCAACAATAGAACCAAAAATAATTAGGTAAATCATAGAGTACCAAGCTTCGGCTGGAACAGCGGAAATATTAAAATGCGCTGGCTCTTTAGCAATTAAACTTACAGGAATAAATGCAATACCTGCAATTAACATTTGCCAAGTTGTATTTACCGTTGCCGAGTTTCCACTGGCTTTGTACTTGGAATAAAGTGAACCGCCAGCCCACATTACCGAACCTAAAATAACAACGCCCATTGCGGGAAGATTTTCTGCACTCCCTCCATTTAATGAGTGTGAAAATTGCTCGCCAAAAAGAAGAAGAACACCCAAAAAGCCAATAATTAACCCCACAATTGTTGGAGTGCTTTTAAAATTAACTTTCCAATGCGAAACATCCAGCAAAACAAACCAAACTGGTGCAGCGGATACTAAAATTGCTGCAACCGCACTTGGTACCATTTGTTCTGCCCAAATTAAACTTCCGTTAGCTCCAAACAAAATCATTAAACCACTAATACCAGATTGCTTAATATCCTTAATTACCCAAATTTTTTCGCCCTTAATTAAGCACCATACCATCATAATTAATCCGGCGATAGTAAAACGTACAGCGCCAAGCAAAAATGGTGGGATGCTGTGCACTGCAATACGAATAAAGAAATATGTAGAGCCCCATACAATATAAACTAATGCAAAGGCAATTATTACCTTTAATGTTGATGGTTTTTGAGATATAGATGTCATTTTGGTCGAATTATTTTTCGGGGATAACCAGTTGTTGTTGTTCTTTTACGGTTTCCAAAACAATAGTTGTTCTAGTACTTAACATGTTTGGAATTTTACTGAAATGTGTACGCATAATCTCCATAAGGGATGCTGAATCATACGTTCGGATTTTAACCAGATAACAATCATCACCGGCAATATGATGCACTTCTTGCACCTGAGGAATGGCAGTTAAACCTTCTGTAATTTTTAAATCGCCACCAGGACCAGCATTAAACTTTATAAAAATAAAGGCCAATAACTTTTGCCCCAGTGCAGCGGGATTAATCCGAGTAGTAAATTGTTGGATTACATTTTTTTGTTCCAGCTTTTTCACACGTTCCAATATGCCAGAAGGCGCCATGCCAAGTTCTCGGGCTAAATCTGCATTCGAAATACGTGCATTATCCTGTAAAAGCGATAATATCTGTAAATCTATTTTGTCCAAAGAAAATTCATTTCCTAAAATCATTCTGCAATATAACAACAAAACAGAATAATATTCAAAATAAAATAAAAATAAATGAATAATCAACAAAATAGAGACTATATACAAGGCATTCTATACATAATATTAAAAAAACAAAGCATACAGAAACCTATCTACATTTTAAAATATAAGATTAAATGCAAATGTTTTTATTTAAAGCACTGGTCACTAAATAGTTTATTTGTATTTTGGCACTATCATTTTTTAATATGCGCATCTCAAAATATCTATTGCTTTTTGCAGCACTCCTGTGTTTCAATACATTATTAGCTCAAACTTTTACCGTTACCAGCAACGCAGATAGCGGCCCAGGTACGTTAAGAGATGGTTTAACACAAGCAGCAATAGCGAATAGAACCACTCCTTTTACAATTAATTTCCAGTTACCAGGCAATCCCAGTGATAATGCAAATAGAACAATCAGGCTTAGAACGGCACTGCCCATTATTACCTCAAATGTAATTATTGATGGTTCATCACAAACCGCATGGCCTGCGCTTGGTGTTTCGGGTGCCAAGGTAATTTTAGAGCCTGAATATCCAAATTCTACCTTTTCTGGTTTAGTTATTGGCCAATATTCTTCTACCTCAATTCAAACTTCTGGCGTGGAAATTTATGGCTTATACATTCGAAATTTCGCTTCTTTTACCAACTTACAAAATGTAAACACCGCACAAGGATCAGGGATAGTAATTGATTATCGTGCGAGCGATATCACCATTGGTAAACCAGGAAAGGGAAACGTAATTGGCGGTAATATCAATGGAATTTTGATTCAGAATTCTTATTACTACAATAACAATACCGCGGCGAAAATTAAAATACAATCTAACCTTATTGGAGTTATTTATGATGGGATAACTGCAAACACAAACGTAACAGGCTTATCAGCAAGCCTATACGACTGCTCACTTGATTTAGGTGGTGATAATGCCGGAGAAAGTAACGTGATTGCAGCAAATAAAATTAACGTAGATATTAAACGATATTACTCATCCACTACTCGTTTTGATATTAACATTATCAACAATAAAATTGGTGTGGATTACACTGGCATCAAAGATTTTCATGAGCTGCCGATTTTTCTTTCATCTTCTTCACTTGAGCTTGCAGGAATTAAAGTGGATGCTTCAAATTCAGCTCTTTATATAAGAAATAACGTGGTTGGAGGAAATCGTACCGTTGGTATTTCCATTGCAAACGCAGATTTTATTTTAACTGGAAACTCAGTTGGCGCTAGTGCCAATGGAAGCATTCCAATGGGTAATGGAATCGGCATAAAAATAGAAACCAATGGTGGCGGAACAATCGGTGGCGCTACAACTGCCGAAACGAATATTATCGCCAATAACACTTATGGCATAGAAACCGTATCCACCAGACCAGTAAAAATTACCCGAAACAGTATGTTTTGCAACAGTAAATTTGGAATTGGCAAAACGTTGAGCATTTTACAACCTTATATTCAGATTTTAAAAAAGCGAGCAAATTATGTTGCTGGACGGGCAACTCCAAACTCTGAAGTAGAATTGTTCTTTTCACAAAGATGTGGAGATTTATGCGAAGGTAAAACTTATATTGCCACTGTACAGGCTGGAAGTGATGGGAGATGGGAATATAATGGTGCTGTTGCTGGAAGCGTAGTAGCTACAGCAAGTTTATTAAATGCAACAACTTCTCCATTTTCAACTGCAGATTTATTGCCAAACGAAGCAATTGTTGAGCCCGTTACTTGCAATTCTAATGGCTCTATTACTATTGCCGAACCACGTGAAGGCTTTACATTTGATTGGGTTAAAATAGAAACAGATGGTAGCCGTGTGCCAAAAGGTAGCACTCAAAGTATTTCAGGTTTGGATGTAGGCACTTATGAAGTAACTATTGATGACGGCTGTAAACCTTTTTCTACTGTTTTTATAATTAAAGATCAGAAACTTACAAAACCCACCATAAATGCGCCAACTCCAATCTGCGGGCAAACTTCATTTTCTTTTAGTGCTGAAGTTTTAAGAGGGAAAGGTGTTATCTCCTATTCGTGGATTAATACCGCAACCAACGCTGTAGTAAGCGCCACCAATCCTGCTAATTTACCAGAAGGGAATTATCTTGTTAGAGTTAAGGATGAGGCTGGCTGTACGCTTGATTCTGATCCTGTTGATATCAGAAGGAAACCAAAACCTATAATTACCAGCACAACAACACCAATTTCAGCAACATGCGGACAAAATAATGGTGCTGTGAAAGGTTTAAGAATTACAGATGTTACAGGCATAGCTACTTATAAATGGGTTAAAAACGATCCGCTTACTGGCATACCTGGAACAGCAACTATTTCGATAGATTTGGATTTAGAAAATGTAGAATCTGGTGCTTATACATTATACGTTTCTGATCAAGGGCAATGTTCTCCTAATGTTTCTCAAACTTTCTATGTTGGCATTATTAACAACATTGCCATTAGTGATGCAGGGCTTAATACACCAACAACTTGCGACAATAACAATGGCGTTTTAGATTTTATCTCCATCGCAAATGCAGATACTTATGAATGGTTTGGCCCAAATGGAGCGAGCTTAAAAAAAGGGACCTATTCAAGCGGAACTTCATTGCGAATCGCAAATCTAGCTCCAGGATCTTATCGTTTACAGGCAACAAACAGCTTATCAAGTTGTGCACCTGTAAGTAAGTCATTTGTAGTTTTAGCAACTCCAAAAACTATATATACTTATACTGCAACACCAAATAATACAACTTGCGAATTAATTAACGGTAGTATTTTAATAAATTTTTCTTCTGTTTTACCTTCAAGATTTGAATGGAGAGACGAATCAGGAAATTTAGTTTCTGGCAGCACCAGAACTGCAACAAGCATTCAACTCAAAAATATTCCAGCTGGAAACTATAAAATGTATGCTTATGATATTAATGGTTGCGAAACTATTTTCGGCCCCTATAGTATAAATGTAACACCGAAACTTAGTATCGTAGCAAGAACGGGCACTTCTGTTGATGATGGTTGTACATTGCAACGTGGATCCATTAAAGGAGTAACTGTAGTTGGCGGTATTCCTCCATACGATTTTAAATGGTTAAACGAAGCTGGTGAAACTGTTCAATCTACACAAGATTTAATTAATGTTGGTGCCGGGATTTACAGATTAAAAGTAACTGATAAAACAGAATGTGGCGTTGCATTAAGCGAAGAATACACTGTTGCTGATAAACCTTTTAAATTGGCTACTCCAGTTGCTAATGATATTCGCGTTTGTTATGTATCTGATATTACCATACCAATTATTGCCCCAGAAGAAGGTACGTATCAGTTATTTGAAAGTCCAACAGATGTTGCCCCACTTTACGAAAGCAATAAAGGTATATTTAACTTTAAAGTAAGCAAAACGGCAGATTATTACATTCGAAGAAAGCTTGGATCATGTACAAGCGAATTTAAAAAGATACATATTGAAGTTACCTTTGATAATTTAGAAATTACCAATATCATGACACCAAACGGCGATGGCTTAAATGACTATTGGATGGTAAGAGGCTTACCTGATTACAAGGGAAACAGCATTAAGGTTTATACACGCGGTGGTCAGCTCATATATGAATCTATAGGCAATTATACCAAACCCTTTGATGGTCGTTTCAGAGGCGAGGAATTGCCTGCAGGTGTATATTATTATGTAATTGATCTTCGATCGGAATGTAAACCCTTGGGAGGAAGCATTACACTTTTACGCTAAAACTGCCTAGATGGACACCTAACTTCGTAACGGTTATTTAGCAAAATACCCAAAACGATTTCATGTGTACCATTATTTACGGAGCGCAGTTTACTTGTATTAACATCGTAAGAATAACTTAAATTTACTAAGGAAGCCACGTTAAAACCTGCCAAAATTGAGAAGGAATCATTATTTCTAAAACTTCCACCAAGCCAAAACTTATCCTGATAAGCTAACTTTAAATTTGCATCAAAGGCAGCAGGAGAATTTGCCCAATAGCTTACTAAGGCAGATGGAATCATCGCAATATCTTCATCCAGAAATACTTTATATCCACCAGTTACATAAAATGCAGTACTTTGATAGGCCAAGGTTTTGACCTCGTTATTTACAATTTTATTTCTTGATCCCATTAATTGTTTAGCAGAAGCACCTACAAAAAAACGTGGACTATACAACCAAACACCAGCACCTAAATCAGGTCTTATTCTGTTATTGTAGTCCGCCGAAAATAAAGGATCAGATAATTCATCGGCCTTAATACTCAAAGCATCAACACTTAATGAATTAAAGCCTCCCGAAACACCAAGTGATAAATTAATTTCATTTGTTAAACCTAAATGATAAGCATAAGAAAGGTTAACACTGGTTTGCCTTAACAAACCCGCCTTATCAGTCATGGCAATTAATCCAATACCATGATGAGGTTCTGCCGCCGAATAACTGTTTACATAACTTCTACTCAATGGATTTTCATTTGAACCAGAGAATGAATTGACTGAACTTCTTACAAAATCTTCACCCAAAGCCGTATGCATCGATATGTATTGCGTAGTTGGCGCACCCTGCAAGCCCGACCATTGTTTCCGATACCCTAATTTTAAATCAATATAATTATCAATGCCAGATAATGCAGGGTTTAACAAATAATTATTAAAAATATATTGAGTTGTACGCGGTGTTTCCTGACCATAACAAAACATGTTAAGGCCCAAAAACAAAACAACCAAAGAGAAAAATTTCATTATGAGAGCGATATTATTTGATCTAGCTGTTCATCTGAATATATGATCAGTTGACATTAATTCATTGCTAAGATAACAAGTTGCCGTTAATTTAAAATTTTTATTTTAATCCTCTATTTAACTGAAAACAGATGGCTTACACAAAAAAAGAATATTATTTTAAAAAAAACCTTATTCCAATTCTAAAAAGCCCGATTATTTTGTAAGTTTAAAGTTTTTTAGAAGCATAACTTCTAAAAATTTTTAAGCCCATTAATGTTACGCGTCGATAGTTCTAAAGCCTGTAAAGTTGTATACTCCTTGTGTAAACATGAGTATTTAGGCTATTTAATTGAACCTCACGTAGTTCAACTAAATCCACAAGGTGATTTTTCCTTTACTTATCAGCGTATATTTACACATACAGCACAAGAGTTTAAGGCATGCTTAACTGAAATCGACCTAAAGTTGATTAAAATTTTAGATGATATTGAGCAAGATTCGCTGATTAAAAAATATTATAAAAAATTAATCAGGCCTACAGAATTTTTTACTAAGGTTTTTGACACCAAATTTTACGATAACGTAAGACCAAAAATCGAGAAAAAGTTGGCTGAAGCATTGGAGCTTTTAAAGGTTAAAAACGAATTATATGTAATGGATAAAGATGGCTGGCCAGTTGAACGTAAAATTGAACTTGCCGCCGAACCTGCATCAATCCTTTTTCATTTTAGAAGAAATGAAACAGAAACCCGTTATTTTCCCACAATAAAATATCAAAATTTACGCATCGAATTTATGTTCAAAGATGCGCAAATTATCAGCAATAAACCTGCTTGGTTATTGTTAAACGATGTTTTATACTTCTTTGATCAAGATATTGAAGGAAAAAAATTACAACCTTTTTTAGCCAAGCGTTACATTGCCATTCCAAAAGCAACAGAAGCAACTTATTTTGAAAAATTTGTAGCACCCTTAATTGAAAAGCATCATGTTTATGCAGAAGGTTTTGAAATTAAAACCGAGCAATTTGAAGCTACTCCTGTTATAAAAGTTTTGTACGTAGATGGTGGTGTGTCTCAATTACAACTATATTTCAAGTATGGAGAATATGTTTTCCCTGTAGAAAATGCATATCGTGTTACCGTACGTTTAGAAAAAACCGTTGATAATTATATTTTTCATCGCATTAAAAGATCCGCCGATTGGGAAAAGAAACAGTTTAGCCTTTTGCTTTCGCTCGGATTGAAAAAAACGAGTGCGCTCTTTAGCAATCTTGAAGTTGCAGCCGAAGAAGAAAATCCAAGTTATGGAGCAATAAATTGGGTTAATGAACATATTGAAATTTTAGAGGCCGCTGGTTTTGAAATTGAACAAGCCACTGGTCAAAAACGCTTTGTATTTGGTGCCAATAAAATCGATCTGGAAGTTAAAGAAGGCAACGATTGGTTTGATATTTATGCGACCGTATGGTTTGGAAAGTATCAAATTCCTTTTCTTTCTTTAAAGCAACATATCTTACATAAAAAACGAGAATTTTTATTGCCTGATGGAGAAGTCGCCATCATCCCCGATAAATGGTTTGCCCAATATGGAAGTTTATTTAGTTTAGCCGAAGCGGGAAAAACTTTAAAATTAAAGAAACACCATATTGGACTCATCAATGATTTGGCCGAAGATAGTTTAGCCAATGTTACCCTCGAAAGAAAATTGCAACGCCTTTCTGATTTCGAAAATATTGAAGATACTTTAATGCCTGTCCACTTTAAAGGTAGTTTACGCGATTACCAAAAAGCAGGCTATAATTGGTTTAGTTTTTTACGCGAATATAATTTTGGTGGTTGCCTGGCGGATGATATGGGTTTAGGTAAAACCATTCAAACGCTTGCCATGCTGCAAAAGGTTAAAGAAGATGATCAGCTGCTCCAAACGCAAACAACTTCCTTAATTATTATGCCAACTTCGTTAATCTATAACTGGTTAACGGAGGCTAAGAAATTTACTCCAAAACTTAAAATTTTAGCACATACCGGTACAAATCGCAATAAAGATGTGGCCAATTTTGCCAATTACGATATTGTTATTACCACCTATGGCGTAACCCGTGTTGATGTTGAAGAATTAAAAAACTTCTATTTCAACTACATTATTCTCGATGAAAGTCAGAATATAAAAAACCCTTCGTCAAAATCTTTCAAAGCCGTTAGAAGCTTAAAATCCAAGCACAAATTAATTTTAAGTGGTACCCCGGTAGAAAATTCTGTAGGTGATTTATGGTCGCAGCTAACTTTTTTAAACCCTGGTTTATTGGGTACACAAGCTTTTTTTAATGAAGAATATGTTCAAGCTATTGAAAAAAGAAAAGATGAAGAAAAAGCACGAAAGCTTCAATCCATTATAAAACCTTTTGTTTTACGTAGAACGAAAGAACAAGTTGCAGCAGAATTACCACCTAAAACCGAACAGGTTATTTACTGCGATATGAGCGAAGATCAAGCCGCTTATTATGAGAAAACCAAATCTGCCTACCGCAATGATCTTTTGCAAAGTATGGACGATGGAACTTTTGCTCAAAAACAAGTACAACTTTTACAAGGTTTAACTGCCCTACGCCAGTTAGCCAATCATCCGGTTATGATTGATGGTACCTATATCTCCGACTCGGGCAAGTTTGAAAACGTAATTCATACCCTTGACAATGTGCTTAAAGGCGGGCATAAAGTATTGGTATTTTCGCAATTCGTAAAACATCTCGACATCTTTAAAAAGCATTTTGAAGCAGAAAACATTCCATTTGCTTATTTAGATGGTGCAACAAGAAATCGAGGCGAAATAGTTTCAGAATTTCAACAGAACAACGAGCTTAAGGTTTTCCTTATTTCAATAAAAGCTGGAGGTGTGGGCTTAAACTTAACGCAGGCAGATTATGTTTTCATTCTCGATCCATGGTGGAACCCGGCAGTAGAGCAACAAGCAATTGATCGTACGCATCGTATTGGACAAGATAAAAAGGTATTTATCTATAAATTTATTGCAAAAGATACCGTTGAAGAAAAGATATTAGCTTTACAAAATCGTAAAAAAACATTAGCTAGTTCACTAATTACAACAGAAGAAAGTTTCTTTAAATCTTTGAGTAAAGAAGATATTCGTGATATCCTGAATTAATCCGTTCAAGTTATTAGCTTAATTAACAAACATTTAAAACTCAATTGCCTTGAGTTTGTTATAGTTTAAATAAAAATCTACAACTATGACAAATCAAGAAATAAACACCGCAATTTCTAATGTTAAAGAAGCATGGAAAAATCCCGATTTTTTTAACAATGTATCTAAATCTGAGAGGATTTTATCATCAGCCACAGGTGGATATTTTCTTTTTAAAGGCATAACATCTGTATTTTCTCACCCAATAATTGGCCTAGCAAGCGTTGCAATAGGCACAGGGCTATTATACAGAGCTATAACTGGCTATTGCCCAATTAAAGATATGACTGAGAAGGAGGAAATTTTTGCAGATGAAGTTTTGGTAACCGAAACTTATGTGGTAAACGATTTGGCGTAATAAATTGAATACGAAATTTCCATTTCTTAATAAACTGATTAACTTTAAAAAAGTTAATCCACAATTATGAGCAAGTACGCATTATTATTTATCCCAACTTTATTTGCTATGCAAGCCTTAGCGCAGGATAAAAAAGTTGATCCGGCAACTGAAGCAGCTAAAACTGAAATTTGGGAACCCGTTCCAAAAATTGTAACCCCTGGAAATACACCTCAGGATGCACCTTCTGATGCTATTATTTTATTTAATGGTAGAAACTTAGATGCATGGCACTCTGTAAAGGATCCTTCAAAACCTGCAGCCTGGACAATTGATGATGGTTTTTTTACTGTAAAAAAAGGTACAGGAAATATTGAAACCAACAAAAAGTTTACGGATTACCAACTGCACTTAGAATGGAAAATTCCAACAAATATTACAGGTACAAGTCAGGCAAGAGGAAATAGTGGTGTCTTTTTAGCCTCAACAGGTCCTGGTGATGATGGTTATGAAATCCAGATTATGGACTCTTACAACAATAAAACTTATGTTAACGGCCAAACGGGAAGTGTTTACAAACAAAGTATTCCATTAGCTAATGCAAATAAAAAACCAGGAGAATGGCAGTATTACGACATTATCTGGAAAGCGCCACGTTTTAATGAAGATGGTAGTTTAAAATCTCCCGCTTACGTAACCGTGTTTTTAAATGGTGTGCTATTGCAAAATAATTATGAGTTAAAAGGAGAAACCAGATGGATTGGAGCACCAGAATATAAAAAGCATGGAGCAGCCTCAATTAAACTGCAAGATCATGGAGATCCAAGTCCGGCGATTAGCTTTAAAAATATCTGGATTAGAGAATTATAGCAACAAAACAAATAACATTGACAAACCCATAATGAGCAAATCGTTATGGGTTTTGTTTTATACAGAAATTAATAGATATTGTATTCTATTAAATAATTAATTTAAATATATGAATAAGGCCAGGTTAGAAGCATTTAGTGATGGAGTTATCGCTATCATCATTACCATAATGGTTTTGGAAATTAAAGTGCCTGAAGGTGTGGATTTAGCCACCTTAAAGCCGCTTATACCTAAATTTATTAGTTATGTGTTAAGCTTTATTTATGTTGGTATCTATTGGAATAATCACCATCATTTACTTCATGCTGTAAAAAGAATTAATGGTAAAATTTTATGGGCTAACCTATTTTTTCTCTTCTGGTTATCGTTATTTCCAGTTGCAGCAGGTTGGATGGGCGAAAATCACTTTGCACTTTGGCCAGTAATTGTATATGGAATTGTGTTATTTCTGGCTGCAATTGGTTACACCATTCTTGTTATCGTCATCAAAGGAAATGGAGAAAATTCACTTATTGTAGAAGCAATCGGCAATGATAGTAAAGGAAAGCTTTCGCTGTTATTTTATGTTGCAGGCATCGGTCTTAGTTTTATAAACCCATGGCTCGGATTATTTATGTATTTCATCGTTGCCTGCATTTGGTTTATTCCCGATAAAAGAATCGAACATTTATTTGAGCAGGAAAGATTAAACGAAAAATAAAAAAAATCCTTAAAACATCGTTCTAGCTAAGGTTTTAATAAATCCATATAGCGCTCTCTGCTAATCATTTCAGCGCCCATACTCATTAAATGATCGTTAGGTAATTGGCAATCTATTAAATCGATATTCAGTTCACTCAAATAAATAAGTGCTCTTTTAGAAGCATTGCTTACCAAGCTGAACATACTTTCACCACAAAAAACCCGGTTAACTTTTATACCATATAAACCTCCAACCAACTTCTCATTTTCCCAAACCTCAATACTGTGTGCATATCCATTTTGATGAAGATTAATGTAGGCATTTTGCATTTCGTTGGTAATCCACGTACCCGCTTGATCTTTTCGTACAGTATTCGCACAGTTTTTTATAACCGCGTCAAAAGCCGTATTTACAGTAACTTTAAACTGCTCATCTCTTAAAGTTTTGCGCATACTCTTACTAATCTTAATACTTTCGGGATAAATTACACAACGTTCGTGTGGAGAATACCACAAAATTGGTTCTCCTTCACTAAACCATGGGAATATTCCATTTGAGTACGCAATAAGTAATCTATCCAAACTTAAATCACCTCCAACAGCCAACAAACCGTCCTCTTCAGCAAGCGCAGGATCAGGAAAACCAAGGTTATTATCAAGTAGTTGAAAAAACATACGCGAAAATAACAAACAAAACAAAGATTAAACCCTAACGTTTAATTATTGTCATACAGTAAAATGTCCCAACATGAACTCGAAAGATAATTTCCTTAAAGTAAAACATCTTTACAACCGCGCTGGTTTCGGCATATCATATCCTGATTTGCATAAATTGAGCAAAAAGAACCTAAATAAAGTTGTGGATAGTCTCCTCAAAGAACCAAAACAAAATATTGATATTACCTTAATTGATACGATCGAATCAAAAAAGCAACTTCTGGAGCAAGCAGGGCTTTATGCTAAAAAGGATCTTACAGATGATGAAAAGAAGATGAGGCAGGAAATTGTTAGATTACAAAATGAAAAAAGCAGAGACCTAAATATTGCCTGGATTAATCTGATGATTAATACATCAAATCCTCTATACGAAAAAATGACGCTTTTTTGGCATGGGCATTTTGCCTGCCGAAGCAATAATCCATTTTTTGCCCAGCAACTTAATAATATTCAAAGAGAAAATTGCTTAGGCAGCTTTAAAACGCTTCTAGTTGAGGTTTCCAAATCACCTGCAATGCTGCAATACCTCAACAATCAGCAAAACAGAAAAGGAAAGCCAAATGAAAATTTCGCTCGAGAACTGATGGAGCTTTTCACTTTAGGCCGTGGAAATTATACCGAACAGGATATTAAAGAATCCGCACGATCTTTTACAGGCTGGATGTACGATAAGGATGGGACTTTTATTTTCAGACCAAATTTACATGATGCCAATACCAAAACATTTTTTGGAAAAATCGGCAATTTTCAAGGTGAAAATATTATAGATCTTATTTTAGAAAAACCTGAAACGGCAACATTCATTTCCAGAAAAGTTTATAAGTTTTTTGTTAACGATAATCCAAATGAGGATCATGTGAAAGAATTAGCCAGTCATTTCTATAGTTCAAACTATAATATTGCCGAGTTAATGAAGAAAATGTTTACCTCAGAATGGTTCTATAACCCTGAAAATGTAGGCACAAAGATTAAATCACCAGCAGAATTTCTAATTGGCTTAAGTCGTGAGTTTTATGTAACCTATAATAAACCGCAAGTTTTAATACAGTTACAGAGCAGTCTAGGCCAATATTTATTTAACCCACCAAATGTAGCTGGCTGGCCTGGTGGACAAAGCTGGATAGATAGTTCATCATTAATGCTTCGCATGCGGATTCCATCTCTTGTTTTAAATGATGGTGAAATTGATTTTAGTGGCAAAGCTGATCCTGAAGATGAAGCTATTATTGCACTAAACAGAAGTTCTAAACAAAATGTTGTTAAATCTTATGTAAATGCAAAAGCAGATTGGCCTAAATTTTTAGATACATTTCCAAACGGCTTTAAACCATTAGAATTAGCCGAATTTCTTTTACAACCTAAGTTAAATGACAAAATTACTGCGATGGTATCTGATAATAAGGGATTGAGAAGCACCACAATCGAAGTTACCAGTATGCCAGAATACCAACTTTGCTAATAGCAGCATTTAACACTACTAATTATTAAAAAGATGAACAGAAGAAATTTTTTAAGAAATACAGGTTTTGTTGCAGCAGGTTCCTTATTTGTGCCAGCTTTCATGAAACCCCTTGAAGCAATGGCTTTAGATGAATTAAGCCTGTATAAAAATTTAGTTGTAGTACAATTATCTGGTGGAAATGATGGTTTAAATACGGTAGTCCCATTCGGAAATGATATTTATTATCAAAAACGCAAGGGTATTGCAATTAAACCTGAAGAGGTTATAAAGCTCAACGATATGCAGGGGCTTAATCCTAATATGGCCGCTTTGCAGGAAATTTATGACCAAGGCTGGATGACGATTCTAAATGACGTTGGTTATCCCAACCCAGATCGATCGCACTTTAGATCAATGGATATTTGGCAAACCGGAAGTGATAGTAACCAATTCTTATCTACCGGTTGGATTGGTCGTTATCTTGATAGCAATTGTCAAATATGTAAATTCCCATACACTGCCATCGAAGTAGATGATTCCCTATCCCTTGCATTAAAAGGGCAAACTAAAAAAGGTATTGCTTTGAAAGATCCTGCAGCTCTATTCAGAAACACTAATGATCCTTTCTTTAAAACTATGCTACAAAACGATAAAGAGCACCTAGACGAAGATAATTTGGGTTATCTATATAAAACCATGATTGAAACTTCATCATCGGCCAGCTATATCCAAAATACCTCTAAAGTATATCAATCAAAATATACCTATCCAACCTCTGGTTTTGCTAATCAATTAAAAACCGTTTCTAAATTTATTTCATCAGGCCTTAAAACTCGAGTTTATTATGTTTCGCTTAGCGGCTTTGATACTCATGTGAATCAAAATCAACAACAAGGCAATTTATTAAAACAATACAGCGAAGGCATGGCTGCTTTTTTAAAAGATTTAAAAAGTAACAACAAACTTGAAGATACATTGGTAATAACATTTTCTGAATTTGGCAGACGCGTAGAGCAAAATGCGAGTAATGGTACCGACCATGGCACAGCAAACAATATGTTTGTTTTTGGTGGTCGTTTAAAGAAACAAGGCATTTATAATTCAGCACCAAATTTGAGCGATTTAGATACTGGTGACTTGAAATATCAATTAGACTTTAGGCAAGTTTATGGAACAATCTTAGATAAATGGCTTGACGTTAATAACGCCGATATATTAAATAAAAAATTTAATACTCTCGACTTCATTTAACAGCAAATAAAATCTAGTTGATAAATTTGAAAACGAGCAACTGTGTATTATAGGTGCTGTAGTCCTGCCCTTTATTGCAATCTTTTTGGATAAGCTATCTTAAATTGAAGGGTTCTTAACCAAAAAGGATTTCCATTCCGGTCAGGTTTAAATTACAATGATTGATGCAATTAAAATAATCGTTGTAACAAATATTAGTTCCTATAAACGAAGAAAACCCTTGCGACGTTACGTTGCAAGGGTTTCTTTTAAGATTTGGCATCGACCTACTCTCCCACGTGTTACCGCAGTACCATCGGCTCTGGTGGGCTTAACTTCTCTGTTCGGAATGGGAAGAGGTGGACACCACCGATATAGACACCTAAATATTTTTATATCGATTTCAATATTTTAATTCTCTATGGATAAGGCTCAATCAACATCTATTGATTTACACATACCCTTGTATATAACTAAGAAAACCCTTGCGATTTTAAGTTGCAAGGGTTTCTTTTAAGATTTGGCACCGACCTACTCTCCCACGTGTTACCGCAGTACCATCGGCTCTGGTGGGCTTAACTTCTCTGTTCGGAATGGGAAGAGGTGGACACCACCGATAT
>NZ_RQRS01000011.1 GCF_004335085.1 Pedobacter nototheniae
GAGGTCTGTTACAGGTTTTAGATCTTAAATCTGGATATGAACATAGTTCACCTCTGCTTTTAAGGTTTTCTTTATCAAATTTAAATCTTTGATAATCTTTCTCAAACCTAAGGGATGTGAGTGGATGCCACGATATTTCATCGGGCAGAAACGAGAGCGGGACTGAAGCTTACTAATTGCTACAAGTCGTTCATTTCCTAATATTTCTCCGTACTCTATTTTTTGAAAGCAATGCTTGTAACTCTTTTAAAAGATTGTTCCTGCTAACATTGCAAGTCCTCGCTGCGCTGTGGGCTTTCCATTTATATCAGGTTTAATGAAAAAAAACTGCAACAATCGCAATTAATTAGCTTCTGTATATTTCTTAAAATTATTTAGTATGGCCTGCCAACCGCCCTGTTGCATTTCTATACTATTAGTGGTTTCAGCCTCAAAAGATTCTATCACTCTTGTACTTTCACCATTTTGCTCGAAAATTATTTTCACGGTTCTACCATCGCCCATGGTATAGGCAATTAATTTATTAGTTTCAATCTCATCATAAGTGCCCCCAAACTCAAAACCGAAACTACCATCTTTAGCTTCCATACGCGTTTCAAATTTTCCGCCAACCCTTAGGTCGTTTTCTGCTTTAGGAGCATGCCAATCTTCTGATGCGCTGCACCATTTTGTAATATGCTCAGGAGCATTCCAATAGTTCCAAACCTTTTCTACAGGAGCATTAACGGTACTTTCTACAGTAATCATTGTTTTTTCTGAGGTACTCATAGTTATAAGTTTTTAAATTTATTAACGTAAACATACGAAGCCTATTTAAAATTAAGCAGTTTATAAAAGAGAATTTAGGTTGTTTTTGTGTCGATTTTTTAAAATATCCAATAAAATGAAAAATAATGAAAACGGAAAGTATTGATATAGGCGTATTTGCAAAATAAATGATAAAATGTGTTAAAAATATTTTCTCATATTCAACAGAACTTCTATATTTGCATCTCTTTAAAAAAGAGCCTTGGTAGCTCAGTTGGATAGAGCAACGGTTTTCTAAACCGTGGGTCAGGGGTTCGAATCCCTTCCAGGGTACTTCAGGAGTATCTCCGAATCTGAAAAGGGTTCCTCAAATCGAGGAACCCTTTTTTTATTGGCTTTCTGTACACTGATCTTTAAACGTCGGCGGTATCGAAAGTGTTCTAAACCTACCTTCAAATTCGCAATGCGGACAATCGATTACTAATAATGTCTATTTGAGCTTGAGTGAATCAGAGTTTGTTCAATAAGACTTCAAATTATTAGTAGGGCTTAACACCAAAAAGTTTTAGTAAGCTCAAATAATTAAAGTGGTGCAACGTTGTTTATTTTCTTACGTCGTTTTCTGGAAAATTAGAATGGAAATCTAATCCACTCTTTGAATTAACCATCAACTCCATAAATCCTTAAAATGAAAAAAACTCTATTAACGCTTATTCTACTCACTCTTTCTTTTCAGCTTTTTGCGCAGTTAAAAACGATCAACGGAACCGTTACCAACGTATCGCAGTTAGCCATTGTTAACGCCAGTATTCAGGCTTATCGTAATGCTGAAACAAAACCATATGCTAGTACAACTACCGACGGTAACGGAAAATTTAGCATTGCAGTGATGCCAAAAGATCGGATAGTGGTGAGCCACCTAGGATATTTAAATTTTGGTACTAATGCCGAGGCTGGATCATTATTGACTATTGTGCTAAAACAGGATGAAAATAACCTGAATGAAATTATGATAAAAGGAGCGAAGCCGCTTGTAGAACTCCAGTTTGATCGTACGGTTGTAAATGTAGATGGCGATGCAAAGGCGGGGATAAATGCAATGGATGTGATTCGTAGAATTCCAGGGTTAACAATTTTAAATGGGAATGATATTCGTTTTGAAGGAAAGGGAGTTACCATTACAATAGATGATAAGCCAACACGGTTGAGTGGCAATGATTTGGTAAATCTGCTGAATTCCACAAGCACCCGCAATATTTCTAGGGTTGAAGCACTTTATAATCCATCAGCAAAACACGATGCACAGGGGGAGGGTGGAATACTAAATATTAAAACCCTTAAACGTATTAAGCCTGGTTATGATGGTAGTATAAGCCTTACTGGAGGGCACGGTTGGAAATATTTAACGGGTAATAACGCTGCGTTATCACTAAATTACCGTAAGCTGAATGATTATTTTTACCTTTCATATAGCATAAGTGGTGGAAAGCAATATCAGGAAATTGAAACCAATACCCGTATTAGGGATATTGGCCAGCGTTTGCTCGATTCGGCCATTTATAATAGCCCATACACGAGTCAGAATTTAAGACTTGGATACGATCATTACTTCAATAAAAAAAGCATTTTTGGAGTGCTTTTAACAAGCTACTATAACGCCAGCGACCCAACGCGGGAAACCAGTACGCAATTGTTTTCAGCTTTAGCGCAAAGCGATTCTACCCGAAAATCGGCCAACCTGAGCAACCGCCTGAGCAAAGGCATCAATATTAATCTAAACTATAAGCTAACACTTGATTCGGCAAGACAACAGGAAATTACTATGGATGCCGATTTAGGACGTTTTGATTATCAGGATAATAATTTTCTAGCCATGAAACTTTTAAGCGCAGGCGGAGCAATTATTGGGCAGCCTTATAGTTTACTGCAGGATGGAAACACGCTGACCAATATTATTAGCTTTAAAACTGATTATACCCAAAAGTTGAGCAAAACGACTTTAGAAACGGGTATTAAAATTAGTCATGTAGGTATAGAAAACGGGTTTAATTCTATCCGTAAGAATGATATTGGTAATAGTTTCGACAATGGAAGTAACGATTTTAATTATAAGGAAACCGTAGCTGCAGGATACGCTAATATGAAGATTGAGCTTGGAAAATTAATTTTGCAACCCGGGATTAGAGCAGAATATACCTTTACACATAGTTATTCGCCAACCATTGATAGTACCATTAAAAGAGATTATCTGAATCTTTTTCCAAATGTGGCACTAGGTTATAAGATAAAAAGCCATTCGATTTCAGGTTCCTATTCCCGCCGAATTGGGCGACCAAATTACAGCTATCTTAATCCATTTAGTATTGTAAGGAGTGCTTATTCTATCACCCAGGGAAATCCTTACCTTTTGCCATCCTTTACAGATAATTTTCGTTTAGGCTATAGTTTTAAGGGGAAATATACTTTTTCGCTTACCTACCGTAACGCACAGGATGTAATTACCGATTTAAGTAGCGTAAACGACCAAAGCAAGGTAACGGTAAATACCAAGGCAAATCTTTCTGAAAATCAGAATTATGGTGCAAATATGGCTTACTATAATAAGTTGTTTAAACTATGGGATATTGGTCTATCGATAGGGGTTTCCAAAAGCCGTTACCGTTTTAATTATCAAAATGAGTTGGTTTCCATCGCACAAACGTCTTTTACCTACTCACTTGATAACCGTTTTAGTTTAAAAAATAGCTGGTGGATTACTGCTTTTCTTTATGGACAGACGCGGGTAACTTATGGCAACCAGATTAATTTGCCTTTTTCGTATCTCAACCTCGGTGCAGGGAAAAACATAATGAAAGGCAAAGCCAGCGTAAGTTTAAGCCTTAATGATATTTATTATGGTAGTGTTACCCGAAGCGAAACAAGGTACGGGAATGTGGATTACAATGTTTATAGTAAGTATGATAGCCGGAATTTGAGGGTAAATTTTACTTATAACTTTGGTAACAGCCTGGTGAAAATCCGCAGAAGAACTTCAGGATCAATAGACGAACAAAATAGGAGCAATTAAAAACTAATATCTCAAACGATTCATAATCAATTTCATCATGGCTGATTAGTCTAATTTAATCTTGGTTGCTCTAAAACGAGCTTTGTAAGCCAGTGCACATATTAGAAAATAGATTATAACAATGGCAATAAATATACGATATTCGATTATGCTGAGTAAAAAATAACTTCAAACTATAACAGAATTTTATGAAGATAAACTTTAAAAAAACGCTGGTCTTATTTGTATTCACATTAACCGTTTTATCAGTAAAATCTCAGGAACATAAAGATATCCAAATAGAATCTGGTATAGTTTATACAAACTTTCGTGGGGGTGGTTCCACTTCAGCGATAAAGTATAATAGTATTGCAATTGATTCAATGAAATCTGTAGGGAAAATAAAACTTAAACAAGAAGATATCGACACCTTACAAATGATTTTAAGTAATGTAAAAGCAAGAAAACATTCGCAGCAAAAGGTTGGACCTTGTTATTATATTAAAATAATAATTAATCAGGTTTCACACAGGATCGCATTGATACCCGGAATTGTAATGATCGATTTAACGGATAACAAGCAATTCCTACTTAAATCTCAGGACTATATAGATTTTACCAAAAGATTTATACAGAGAAACAAACTTTGATGATAGTGCTTTAAAATTATTTATTGGTTATTAAATGAGCCACAACATGCGTTGTGGCTCATTTAATTTTAAAACCTTTGAATTTGAGATGATTTAACTTTCATCAACTTTATCATAAGGCAGTCCTTATCTT
This sequence comes from Pedobacter nototheniae, assembly GCF_004335085.1. Classification (GTDB taxonomy): domain Bacteria; phylum Bacteroidota; class Bacteroidia; order Sphingobacteriales; family Sphingobacteriaceae; genus Pedobacter; species Pedobacter nototheniae. Next base: position 4,577 of record NZ_RQRS01000011.1, read on the forward strand.
ATTCACTTTAAGGTATTCTATTAGTGCTTCCGGGTGATCGGTCTGTAATCCTTGTACCCCATGTTTTATTGCTTTATTCCAATCTTCAGCAGTTTCGTTGGCTTTTTGAACATCCAGAAAAATACTGATTCCCAGTGTTTTTAAAATTGGTGTTAAGTTTTCGTTCGGAATATTGTCGATAGCCTCTAAAGGTGTTTTTGCAAGCGCCACTAATAAATCTTCCTTTGTAGTAATTGATTTATCCAAACGAGACATTAATGGAATTTTGGGAGCTACATTGCGCCAGGAAGTATAGTCGTTACTTCCTCCAACATAAACCAATACCTGATTTTCCATTCCCAATTTTTTAAGCGCTTTATAGGTTTCTTCAACGTTAGCAGCTTTAAAATCCAAATAGATATTAATTTTTCCTTTGCAAACTTTTAGTGCGTCTTCAAAACTGGCAATTTGATGCAAACTACCATCTTTTCCTGCAAGTATTAGCTTCTTAACCTCTTCAAAGTTCATTTCTTTTATTAGCCCTTTGCCATTGCTCACCTGATCTACCCGGTCATTATGTAAAAGCACTAACTTTCCATCTTTTGTGGTACGTAAATCCAGTTCCACGTAATCAGCACCAATAGCAATAGCCTCCTCGATGGAGGCTATTGTGTTTTCGGGTTTTATTAAGTGGCTACCTCGATGTGAAATAACAATAAACGTATTTTTTGATTTTGGTAATGGTCTGATCGTCTGTTGAGAAAAGACCGTTATACATAGCGCATTTAATAGGATGGTCAGTAAAATAAGTTTTATTTTTAATTTCATGATTAGGGCTTTTGAGCAGGATTCATATCTGTAAATTCTGCAGCACGGTCACGGCTTTTCTTATTTAATGAAAAAGCATCAAACAGTTCTCCCGAAGTTTTATAGGCTTCAAATTTAAGATTTGAACCATCTACGTGGATTACCTGAAAAAGTTGGGTATTCTCTAAAGATACATCCATCCATTTAGATCCATCTACTTTGTACATTTTAGGGCCGGCAACCGAAACCAGATAAACCGGTCCACTTACTTCCCTTCCTGATATTCCTCTCGCCAGGTTTTGCCCACGGCTATAAGTGTGGTCATGTCCTTGCAAAACTAAATCGATATGATATTTGTCGAATAAAGGTTTAAAACGCTCTCTAAATTCCTTATTATCTCTACTTTTTGCTGTAGAAAAAATCGGGTGGTGAAAGGTAATCACCGTCCATAGCTTCGTATTTTCCTTTAGCACTTTTTCGAGCCATTCATATTCAGCCTTGGCTGATGCTTCATCTAAAATAATCATTTGAGAATCTAAAGAAATAATGCGTACATCTTGATAATCAACATAGTAAACGGATTCTTCCAATCCCTTTGGACCATTGCCTGCAAAAGTATATTGTACCCCCCAATGCGGATCTAGTACAAGCTTTCTTTTATCATCCCGAACATATTCATGATTTCCTGGTGTTGGTATGCTTGGTATCATGCCATTGATAAAACCACCTCCATAATGCCATTCACCCCATTCCTGATCATTATTTGAACGGTTTATTAAGTCGCCAGTATGGATAATAAACCTTGCATCTGGTTGGTGTGAAAATGCTTTTCTAATAACACGAGACCACTTTGAACGAATATCATTTTGAGCATCGCCAAGGTAAATGAAAGAAAATGGCGTGTTTTTAACTGATGCCGTTGTAAATTGAAACCATTCACTCCAATGCTCTCCAGCTCCCACACGATAAGAATAAACTGTTGCCGGTTTAAGGTTAGTAAAGGTAACGTGGTGGTATTTTGCAATTTCATAATTGTTTCCACTTCCTAGCAGGGTAGAAGTTGCATCGTAGTTTGTAATTGATTGCTCGAGTGCCGGATTGGAATCTTCAGCTTTGATCTGTGCTTTAGAAGCCTTAATCGTAGTATCTGTACGCCAGTTAACGGTTTGACTTGTGGCAGGATCTCCAGCCCAGGTTAAAATTACGCGGTCGGGTAAATGCCCAGGTTTAAAATCTTGGGCGTAGGTTTTATTCCTAATAGCTAAAATAGAGAGTGTAAAAAGAAGAAGAGCTTTGATATATAATTTCATTTTATAATAATTAAGGGATTTAATTTATTTCAGATACCACATTAAGGTATTCTGATTATCTGCACCAAAAACAGAAACTGCTTTTTGATAGTTAACTCGGTTCTTTGCACTTTCTGAATCTGGATAGGTATATCGTTTAGGGATTCCTCTTCCGGCGGCAAGTGGTCCGGTAACAAAAGCAGGATAACCAGTTCGGCGCTGATCAAACCATCCTTCTGAGCCTTTAAATAACATAGCCAGCCATTTTTGAGTGATTAATTGTTCAAGGGTACCATCATATTTAACCAATTGCTGGTCATAATAATTTTGTGGAGCAGTTACAGCATAGCTGTTCATCGATTCTTTGATAGCCTTATAGTACAACGATTCTGCAGTTTCACCACTTACGGTAAGTTTGCCTCTTTGTGCTGCCTCCGCTAAAATAAAGCACTGTTCTGTATAGGTTACCAAACTAGCCTTTAACAATGGATTTGAGGTGCCGCCGTTTTTTCTGAAGAAAGTAGAAGAGAAAACCGAAACATGATCCTCGCCACCGTTATATGCCGAAGGTGCATCAATGGCATTGGGAACACCAACATATCGATTTAGATCAACGGTAGAGCCAACAGTACTTTTTACAGGTTCTACCCAAATCGCAAGCCTTGGGTCGTTCCTTTGAATAAGTCTATCAACAAGCTCTTTACTTACTTTTGTTTTTTGATAATCAAAATCGATCATAGCCAAGGGGCCATCAGGCCAGCTATATGCAGCAATATTCCCTAAATAAGCCATTTCTGCATTATCTGCGCTACTCTCAAAAATTGGAAAAGCAGTTTTATCGTTCACAATTTCCTGCATTTCGGTAAAGGCTGATGCATAATTTTTAGAGATACGCAACAACATCCTCAAGCGTAGCGAATTGGCAAACTTTCGCCAAGCTAATGCTTTACCTTTAAACATCACATCGCCTTTGGCATTTATTTCCTGTGTATTGCCTTTTAACATGTCATTGGCTTCCCTAAGTTCTTTCAAAAGATCTGGATAAATGGCCTGTTGTTGGTCGTATTCAGGGTAAATTAGGTTGGCTTCTTTAGATTTAAGCGCTTGAGAATATGGAATATCGCCGTACAAATCGGTTAGATAAGCAAAGTTGAAAGCTTTCATAATTTTGCTGATGGCAACGTATTGGTTCTCCGAACGTTTTTGTGCCGTTTCCATAAAAGTTTTGTTCACAGCTAATCTGGCATATATATCGTCCCAATCAACTGGTCCCCAATCGAGTAGATCGTAACCTGTATTACGAACTAACGTAAGGTAACGTGCCGCAGAGGCTGGCCTTCTGCCAACTGCATTTTCTTGATAGGCGTATGCTGTAGAAATCAATATATCCGACATTAAAAACTCAGTATTTGTAGTTTCTGGTGCATTTGGGTTCGTATTTATTTCTTCAAAATCTTTGGTACAGCTTACCATCATTGCAATAAGCACGAATAGGAGTGTTGTATATTTAAATTTCATTTTTGTACAGGTTAAAAGTTACAACTTAGTTTAAAACCGAATGAGCGTGTACCCGGTAGTGTCCAATGACCTACGCCAAGCTTAAAGCCTTCAGTTACGCTCATGGTTGTTTCTGGATCATAGCCAAGCCCGTTGGCGGTCCATGTATATAAATTTCTTCCGATAAGTGATAAGGAAAGGTTACTGATTGGTAGTTTACTCGTTAGCTTTTTGTCAAACACATAAGTTAAAGATGCCTCTCTTATTTTCAGGAATGAAGCTGAATAGGTTAATCTCTCGTAATACTTGTTATATGTGTTATTGTAAAAATCAGATGCCGCAATAATCACAGTATTCTGAGTTAAATTACCGTTTCCATCAGCAATATAACCTGGAATAATCATTCCGTCGTTCCTTTTTCTGCCTTGCGAATCTGTCCATGGCAAACCGCCCGTTTCTGCATCTCTGCCCACAAGTGTGTTATCCGTTAAACCCGCATTAATTAAACTTTTAACTACATATGAATAAAAATTACCGCCTTTACGCCAGTCTAAAAGTACATTTAAGGTAAAGTTTTTATAACTGAAGGTATTATTAAACCCCACTGTAAAATCAGGATTATAGTTTCCTACTTTAATGTATTCTGTATTGTTGCGAATGTAATGCCCTGTTTTATCCAATAAAGCTGCCCCGGCATTTGGTCCGCTGGTTACTTTGGTATAGCTTGGTGTATAAAAATCGCCAATTTTTGTTCCTTCCTTAATTAAATAACGGATATTATCACCATCTGCACTGCCCATTGAGTATTCTTTCAAACCTTCTGATAACTCAATTACCTTATTTTCATTTTTGGTAAAGTTTACATTAGTTTCCCATTTAAAGGCTCCATCAAAAGGAACTGCATTTAAACCAATTTCCCATCCACTGTTCTGAATATTCCCAGCATTTATTAATCTGTTGGATGAACCTGAAGCAATTGTGGTTGGAATATTGATGATCTGATTTCTTTTATTTGTTTTGTACCAGGTTACATCAATTCCTATACGACTTTTGAAAAAACGGAGGTCTCCACCAAATTCGTATGAAGTGGCAATTTCGGGTTTCAGGAAATTGTTTTTAAGGTTAAATTCAATAGTCGCCCTTTTTACATCTCCCCAATCTTGGTTAAATGGGATGGTATTATATAACTGATAAGGATCAGTATCACTACCTACCTGAGCCCAATTGGCTCTAAGTTTAGCAAAAGAAAGCACATCTGATTTAATTTTAAAAATATCAGTCACAATAGTACTTAACGATGCAGAGGGGTAGAAATATGAATTGTTTTGTGCCGGCAGTGTGCTCGACCAATCATTTCTGCCTGTTACATCAAGGAAAATCATATCCCTGAATGATACCTGGCCCAAGCCATACAAACTATTTATATGCTTGCGAGAGTTGTATTGAGAATTTACAATAGTTCCGGCCTGTGCGTTTGCAATGTTATATACACCCGGAATACTCAGACTTTCCGTTTTCTGCGCAGTACTTCTATTGGTTTGGCTCATTTGATTACCTCCGGCAGAAAGACTCAGCAACCAATCCTGATTTAATAGTTTTTTATAACTCAGTAAAAAATCTGTGTTCTGCTCTTTAAAAAAGGAATTATCTACACTATAGCCACCAAATTTGAAACGTTTTGAACTAAAAGGACGCTTGGTTTCATGTTCTTCATTATACATATCAAGACCAGTACGTACCATTAAACTTAAATTTTTGGTAATATCATAAACAGCCTGTATGTTTCCTGTTAAGCGGTTCCTATCATAACCATTTGTATGTTGGTAAGCTACAAAATAAGGATTGTCAGAATCGTCTGCAGAAAACTGTTCGATGTTTTCCCTTCCCGGTTTCCAGTAGTTTTTTAGGTCATTGATATTCATATTCGGTGGTAACGAATACAACATTTGTGTAACACTTTCTCGGTAAGCCGATGGCCTGTTATCACTTTTATTATTTACATAGCCAATATTGGTGCTAATCTTTAGTTTAGGATGCAATATGTACGTTGCAGAAAGATTAAGCGTATTCCTTTTAAGATCTGTGTTTGGCACAATTCCTTTATTGGATAGATTGGTGTATGATAAACGGTAATTACCATCAGCATTTTTTCCACTTATAGAAAGGTTGTTGGTATAGGTAGAACCAGTTTCATAAAAATCCTGTGGATTATTAGGATATGAAACCCAATCGGTGGCAATTGGTTTACCATTGGCATCCAAAGGACTATTCCATTGCAGGTGTTTTGTACCCACATCAAGTCTAGGCCCCCATGCGGAGCTAGTAGATGATGCAGGATCGTCAGTATATTCTCCACCTCCAAAAGTATGCTGAAAATGTGGAAACATCCATGCCTGATCGTACATGGCATTTGAATTAAAGTTTATACCTAGTCCTTTTTTATTTGCCAAGCCACTTTTGGTTGTAATCAAAACCACACCGCTTCCAGCTCTGCTACCGTATAATGCAGCTGCACTAGCACCTTTTAATATGGTAATACTTTCTACATCATCAGGACTGATATCTGCTATCGGGCTTCCATAATCCACTGATGAACGGCCAACTTCAGATGTTGCACGAAGAGAATGTGCTACCGGAACACCATCAACTACAAATAAAGGTTGGTTATCTGTAGCTATAGATGATTGCCCTCTTATAGTGATAAAAGATGTTGAACCAGGATCAGAACCTGCACTCACAACATTTACTCCTGCTACTTTTCCGGCAAGAGAGTTTACTACATTTACTTCTTTTACCGTATTCACATCACTTCCTTTTACCGTAGCAATAGAATAACCCAATGCTTTTTCTGCACGTTTAATTCCAAGTGCGGTAACAACTACATCAGAAAGCGCAGTTTCATCAGGTTTGAGAATAACATTTAGCTCCGTTTGGTTTTGAAGTACAATTTCCTTTGTTTGATAGCCAATCATTCTGAAAACCAATGTAGCCGATTTATCGAGAACACTGAGACTAAAATCTCCATTAAGCTTGGTGGTGGTAGAATTGCTGCTGCCTTTTTCCACTACGTTTACTCCAGGAAGTGGTAATCCTTTCTCGTCGGTTACCCTTCCGGTAATACGAACCGACTTTTTAATGATGATCTGATTTTTTTCTATCAGATAGGTTAGTTGCATTGGTGTTAAAACCCTATTTAAAAGGCTGCTCACCGTTTCATTATCTGCTTTTAAATCGATAATATGTTGTTGTTCAATGGTGTTTTTGTTGGAGTAAACGAAATTCAGACCAGTTTTCTTTTCTATGGTTTTAAAAAAATCCGTTAAGCTTCCTCGCTTTAAATTGATACTTACTTTGGTATTTAGCTGTTGTGCTTTTACAGGTGATGCCTGCCCAACAAAGAGCGTTACCGAGAGCATGATGTAAATAAGGGTGAAAAAACGCATTGCGCTAAAAATTAATTGACTAGTCACTGCTGACTTTTTCATAACTTTGTATGTTTTAATCTTGATGGGTTAAAATAAAATTTAAAATTTCTTAGCTGCGGCATGCGCCAACATGCTGCAGCTATCTTTTACTCGTTGTTTAGTTACATTTACCTCCTTCTATATAAATAATTTGTTTGTTTATGGTGTAATGGATATCAAATGTGAGCCCGATGGTCTTCATTACCTCGTTTATCTCCACATTGTCGAATTTTGCTGTAAGCTCACAGTTTTTGAAAGAATGATCTGTAACGATTTTAACAGCATATCTGCGTGATATTATTTGAAATACCTCTTCCATTGGTGTTTTATCAAAATTCATCTTTCCTTTTGTCCAGTTAGTTACCGCCTTGGCATCCTCAATGTTTTCAGAAATCAACCGATTAGATTTTATATCGTAAACGGCTTTTTGATTAGGTAGAAGATGAATCGCAGCAGATTGTATCCCTGCAGAATCTCTTGATACTGCTACTTTTCCAGTAAGAACAGTTACTTCGGGCTTGTAACCTTTCCAGGCTTTGATATTGAAACTGGTTCCAAGAACTCTGGTCTGTATATTCTGACTTTTTACTATAAATGGATGAGCCGGATCTCTTTTTACTTTAAAGAAAGCTTCGCCATTTAGTTTAACGGTTCTGATGTCAGCGTGTTTAAGGTTTTGCGGAAAGCTGATGCTACTTCCAGAATTTAGCCATATCTCAGAACTATCAGGAAGAATTACATTAATAATCTTACCAAAATTTGCTGTTTTAGTTATCCAAACTATGGGGTTTTGAGTAATTTTTAAGGGCTTTTTATCTCCAGTAACAAAAAATATGAGTGCACCAATAATTGCTGCTGCTACTGCAGGCCACCATTTTAATACTTTAAGTTTTTTGCTCGGAGCAAGTTCAATCTGTTTTTTAATATCTTGAAAACTCTCTTTCCAGGATTCATCAACTGGCATTTGCGCAGTATCCTGCCATAGCGATATTGCCTCTTCCAACTGTTCTTTACGGTCGGGATTGTTGCCTGCCCAATCACTAAGCCTTTGTTCAAGCAATTCTATTTCGGCTTTACTGCTTTGAGCATTTTCCTTTACCGCTAAATATTCAATTACCAATTTCCAGATTTCCTGATCCATTCACTTGCTTTTATACTTACAAGACAAGAATAGAGGAAGTACTACGGGTCGAAAGCCGTTAACTTTACGTTAATAAATCATTAAGAGATGGTTTACCTAAATTCGGATTTGTTTTTTAATACTTTTTGTTGAAGAAACTGAAAACCTTTTACCAGATGGTCCTCAACCGTACGTACTGAAATATCCAATAAAACTGCAATTTCTTTATAGCTAAAGCCATCGATTCTGTACATATAGAAAATAAGCCGTCGCCGTTCGGGCATTTGGTCAATAAGCGCATAAAGTATGCGGTTTCTATCTTTATTTTGGAAAGCTTGTGATGGTGTTTCTTTAAGATCGATAATTTCCGGAGCTTCTTCTTCGCTATCAATATGCCAAAAATTTGCTTTTGGCGCTTTATGATAATTCGTCGCAGCATTTTTTATGGCACGGAATAGGTAGGCTTTTTCATTTGTGAGGATAGTGCCGTTTTTCCAGATGGATATAAATACATCATTTAAAATAAGTTGAGCATCTTCATTATCCCTAACAAGGTATAGAGCGTACTTTTTTAACGTAGGATACATACGGCGATAAAGATCTTCGAATGCTTTTTCATCAAACTTATTCTCTTTAATGTCGTTAAATCCAGCAATATTATTTTCGCCCATAAATTATCGCATCAAAATTAAAATTCAGAAACGATACACATATTAACTGAATATTAAATACTCATAGGAATTTGAGCCCCTCTTTGAGCTCAAAAAAGGGATGGAAACGAAATCAATACGATTAAAAAGATGCTAAAAAGCCATGAAAGTACAGGAAGATTTATAAAATAGAATTTAATTCGAAAGAGAAAGTAGAGCCTTCTTCCTCAACACTATCAACTAATATCTGCGATCCGTGGAGATTTAGAATGGTATTTACCAAATAAAGCCCAATACCAAAGCCACTTATTTGTTGCGTTTTATCGTTACTAACTCTATAAAATTTTTCAAAAAGTCGCTGCTGTTCATCCTTGGCAATACCAATGCCTTTATCCTGGATACTTATTTTGCAAAGATTAGCTTCCTCTTTACAAAATATGGTAATGTCGCCACCCTTTGGCGAATATTTTTGAGCATTACTTAATAGGTTATTCAAAACCAAACCTATTTTCTCTTTATCAGCACTTATATAAACTTGTTCATTTCCAGAGTAGTATATGGCATGTTTTACCGAAATTACTTGTGCATCCACAATAATTTCCTTAATCAGTGCAACTACATCAAAAGTTGCAATATTCAATTTAATATTTCCGTTTTCTAACCTTGGTACATTAAGGAAATCCGTAATCATCTTAGCCATTTTTCGAGTCTGAATCTCTGCTCTAGATAATGCTTTGATTGTAAAATCATCGCCTATTTTTTCTGCTTTTTGCAGCGCAACCTGTATATAAGAGGTTAATGAGGTAAGTGGAGTTTTAAGCTCGTGACTAACAAAACCAATAAATTCGTTTTTCCGCTGTTCTTCACGCTTTTTATCGCTAATATCCCGGGCAATTTTAGATAAACCAATCACATTATTATGATGATCCTTAATAGGAGAGATCGTTAATGATACATCAACCAAGGTACCATCTTTGCGTAAACGTCTGGTTTCAAAATGATCAACGCGAATACCTTGTCTAAGTTGAGCTAAAATTTTAGGCTCTTCTTCATAACGATCCGGAGGAATGATGGTAAGGATAGATTTTCCGATAATTTCATGAGCTGAATAACCAAAAATTCGTTCAGCAGAATGATTCCAGCTTGTAATAATACCATCAAGATTTTTACTCACAATTGCATCATCAGAAGAATCAATAATAGCAACGAGCACATTACTAATCCGCTCCTCATTACGTTCTACCGTTAAATCTTTGGCGATTTTTGAAAGACCTGTAATATTTCCAAATTGATCCAGAATAGGGGAAATGGTTAAGGATACATCAATCAACTGGCCATTTTTTGTTAATCGTTGTGTTTCAAATAGATCTATGCGAATGCCCTGCTTCAATTTATTCAGAATATTTACTTCTTCCTTTAATCTATCCTGAGGAATTAGAATGGAAATGGACTGACCTATGATTTCTGAAGCCGAATAACCAAAAATTCTTTCTGCAGAAGGATTCCAACTGGTAACAATCCCATCCAAATTTTTACTAATAATTGCATCGCCTGATGAACTGATAATTGCATTAAGAATAGCACTTTTTTCTTCCGCCATTTGAAGAGCCAAATTCAAGTCGCGGAGTTGATTGTTATTTAATTTAAGTTCAGCTTCACGTAATTGGTACTCAGAAATAACTTTTAAAATGTTTTGTCCTTCTTTCATTCAGGGGAAATTGATCGCTAATTATCTTTCGGAATAAATCTAAGCAATATTTAATGAATCTCGGTATGTACTTAATTTGAACAGAAAATCAGCGCAGATTGATAAAATTATATAACCCATGTTGATTTTAAGTACATGTAGGGATATAAATAGGTTGTAAAAGGTATTTGTAGGGATTATAATTTTATTCAATAGCACTTGTTATTTTGTTGTTTTGCAGCAGATTAAATATGTGCCCAACTTGTAAGTGCTTATTCTTTCTAAAAGTCCTTTGATCGCCTTTGTTAATAATTTATATAGCTTTTATAAATCTTATTAAGATTTAAAATTTTTAATCATGCATGACAGATTCCAAGTCTGAATAGGGATGTTAAGACAACTGTCTGCATGGTTTTTTAATTTATTACTGTTTAATAGATATATAATTTAAACAAAACATGTACACAAATCGTAAATGCTTAAGCATTGTAAGTATCGTAACCATATTGTTTTTGTGTATCTCGGTAGAAGGTAAAGATCATAAGTTTTATAAAAAACGGTTGGAAATTGTAGGACCGAGGATAGAAGTTAAAAGCATTTTCTTAAAATCTTTAATATCTAATAAAAAGGTAGCTATTGGAACGGGTATCAACAATGTACTAGATGTTATTAGAAGCCCAGATCATATCGCTAATGAGTATTGGATGAAAAGTAATCCAAATGCAAATAAATACGTTTATCACAATAACACTTTCTTTTTTGCTAATAAACAATTACTTGCATGGGAAGTAAATGACAAATCGGTTCGATTGGAGAACGAATTTGGAAACGAAACTCAGATAGGTGCCAAGCTTGATAATATTCCAGAAAACAATATTGCAGATAAACCAAATGGATTTCAGTATTTTTTTGGTTTGAAAGTAATAAAGAAAGGAATACCGAAAAACTTTTTTAAAGTAGAAGATGGGTATGTTTTGGTTTTTCTATTAAAAAATGGCTCACAATTACTTGATGGAAAAGGAATTTTTAAGTTCGATATGAAGGGTGAATTAACCTCGATTAAATTTAATCTTTAAATAAAAAAAAACTTTTTTTTATTCCAATTAGTAAAACGATTAACGCAATTTCTTAAATAAATGATCTGATCGAGTGAGAAAAGAAGATTAAAGCTGCATTTGGGGACTTTTAGGTATGTAAAAAGGGTAATGTAGGGATGGCTTCCCTGTTCTATTTAGTACCTGTAAACTGATATTTGTAATAGAATCAACAAAAATAAAAAACAACTAAAAACCGATCTATGATAACCTTCTTAACAAATGCCGTTTTAGGACAATTTACAAGTGTACACCATTCAGATTTGCAGTTGCATTATAAATGCAATTGGTATAATTCTTAGTTAGTTAATGGTAATTGCGATTTTAAAATAACAGTAAGTGATTAAAATACTTTATTTATAAAGTACAATATTAGGTATAAATAATCAAAATAAATGTAACTATTACCACGCTTTACGAGGAACATGCCATTTTTGGTTTTAGGTAAGGGTGTGTTTCCTTGTGAGCGGGGATAATCAGTAAAATAATTGTAGATGTTAAATAACAAGGTTGGGCTCAAATTATAATTTGCCTTCCCCTATACTATGAAAACTCAAACCTTTTAATTATGGAATTTTTAGAGAAGGACTCGCCATTACTCGAGAAAAATAAAAAACCTACAGCATTTAGTATTATTAATGCCCTTGAAGATTACATGATGGGACAAAAGATTGATAAAATTTGTCAGAAATTTAGCATCAGCATTTCAACATTTTACCGGTGGCAATTGCATTATTCTGAAGTGGCAATAAATCAATTAAAAGTTAAAAAAGAAAACGCTGAACTTAAGCATAAGTACAATACTCTAATAAATGAGCATGAAAATTTGCATGAAGTGATTAATAGATTTTTAACAAAAGAATAAAACCGAACTCGTTCTCTGATTAAAATGTACTTCAGTTTCGCTGAAATTGAGGTACTTAATCAATTTCCCCTATTGATAAAAAAAAATAAGCTGTTTAATATAACTGCTTTTGACTTTAAAAATATCCCATCCCTTGATAGCCTTTTACACAGTTTAAAATGTATCGTAAGTGTTTAAACATATCATAAATAACATTAGATGATGGAAGAAAAGTTGAAAATATTGCTTCTGGAAGATGTAACACTATTTCGTTTAGGCTTAAAAACTTTGATAAGTGCTTATTGGACAAATGTTCGTTTTTTGCCAGAGGGGACTTCTAAATGTAGTCTTGATGATACCCCACATGTTGTTATCATGGGCATAATTTCAAGCCATAAATCGGCAGGCATTAGCCAATTGAAAAAAATGTTGCAGAAATTTCCCTTAAGTAAAATCTTAATTTTTAGCTTGCTTGATGAACAACTTTATGCACTTCCTTATCTTAAAAATGGAGCCGCTGGTTATTTATCCAAAAATGCTGATGAATCAAAAATTATTGATGCTATAGAAACTGTTTTAAAAGGCGAACTCTTTTACTGTAGTCAAGAATTAAAAGCAATTATATTTAATGATTTGATTAGCAATAATTTATCAGAAAGAGATAAGAGGATGCTTTTTCGTAGAAAAATGTATTCCAAAGAATTAGCCTAGGTTATATTAAAGAGATTGAAATTAATAAAGAAAGATTAAATAGACCATTTACAGTTTTTGATACTCGTCTATATAAAGCGTATGATTCTATGTAGTACTTCAACCAGCTGTTTGAGATGTTAGCTTTTTCAGCGCATCTCGTACCATTGATGAAGCAGGATTTTCAAATCCTGCATGTCATTTATAGCTTTTACCTATTTACGGGTTCAGAGAACCCTCTTTATTGTTAATTCGAGATGCCTGCGGGAACATCTCGAATAGCTGGACAGCTGGCTTTTTTTAAATAATAAAATGTTATACTATCTAAAATGTCGCTAACATTAATCTATAAGTAGTGGGTGTATATCTAGCCATTCTCTAAAGTAATTAAGTATGGTTTCATCTATGTTACTGCGATCTACGCCATCAATATACCATTGAACTTCATCTTCTATAAGATCAACTTTGGCATAGTATAGAAAATAAAAGTGCTGAATGGAACTTTCATGACTTAGCTCCAAATAAAGATCCATTATCTCTCTTAAAGCCGCGATTGGTTTTATCTTATTCTCAAAACACAAGTTAATTAAATAGCTGATGTAGTCATATCCGGATTTTAGCTTGTTTGAATAATCAAGGCCCAATTCATTTAAAACTTTTGTTGTTAATGCTTGCATTTCGAAATAATCGAATGGCTCACTCATTCCTGCAAGAATAACTAAATGTTCGGTATCGAACCCATTAATTAACATCTCTATAGCCCAATTAATCCAGTTTTTATCAAAGTCTCGATTTAATGCTTTATAAGCTAAAACTTCTGCTGTTAACTTTGGTAGAGATGGTTTCATAATTAGCCGTATATAAGGTTAGAAGATGATCTATTAATTTATGGTTTAATAATACCCAAAACTTAAAAAATAAAAGCCCTGCATTAATACAAAGCTTTTATAATAATATCTTAAATCTTTTTGTCTTTTAAGCTCTTTAATTGGTAGCTGCTAAAAGGATGTACTAATTGTAACTGTGCAAGGTTTGGTTGGATAGCTTTTAATAATTGAAATAACCAATAATAATTGTAGCCTTTATCTTCTGCCATGGTTGCAATTTGTAAAACATCAATAAGTTCTACATTCAACATTTCCACGTCTTCTGAGCTGCAGCTCATGCCCGGCATTTCAATTAAAATGCCTTTTTCTGTGATGGTAATCATAATTCGTATTTAAGGAAAGTATTAAAGCCCTTGCCTTAGGTGTCCTACGTTACGAATAACGTTGGGTGCGTTTCCGCACACCACACCATAGCAAGGGCTTAAATTGAGTTTCTTTAACATTGTTCGTATTTAGGAAACCAAATATAGCACCGTTATAATGGCCCCGCAAGCTATTTATCTTTTTTCTTTTTAGTCGGCTACTTGCTTTAATATACTTTTTAACTCGGTTAGGTTAAATAACCAGCTGTTTGAGATGTTAGCTTTTTCAGCGCATCACGTACCATTGATGAAGCAGGATTTTCAAATCCTGAATGTCATTTATAGCTTTTACCTATTTACGGGTTCAGAGAACCCTCTTTATTGTTAATTCGAGATGCCTGCGGAACATCTCGAACAGCTGCCTCTAACCCTAAACTATCTACTACAAGTTCGAAACTGTCAATTGCTAACCCTAAACTATCTTCTACAAGTTCAAAACTTTCGATTGCTAACCCTAAACTATCTATTACAAGTTCAATACTTTCAACTGCAAACCTTAAACTATCTTCTATAAGTTCTAAACTGTCAACTGCAAACTCTAAACTATTAACTACTAGTTCGAAACTGTCAATTGCTAACCTTAAACTATCAACTACAAGTTCAATACTATCAACTACAAAAAATTAACTTTTTCCTGTAAGTGTCTTGGCATGGTCTCTGATTTTCATATTGTAGTATTATTTAAGTTGTCTTCCTATATCTATTGAAATGAAATCATTAAGCTTATCATTCCTGCTATTTTTTTGTATTGGTTCAACAGCAGTTATTTTTGCTCAAAGTCCACCCAAGGCTGGTAGTGCATGTTATTATCCAGCTTTCGGACAGATTTATCAGACTGTTTACAGCGGAAATGATTTTGTTTATGACAATGGAAATGGTCCGTATTCTTATCTTCAATGTTCTAATAAAACAGCATTACAGGCATCTGGAAGCTGTAGGGTACGTATTCCAGATGGACAACCACAGGGTGGAAACTATTATCCGGGGCAACTTTTTACTATTACACGTGTTATTCCATGCCCAATAGATGATTATATTTTTTTAATGATTATACCTGCGGCGCTTATAGGTGTTATTTCTTTACATAAAAGAATAGCATAGTAAATTTAGCTGTAGAGATTTTCTACAATATGTAGCGAAAAGGGGCAAGGCGTGAGAAGAAAAAAAGGATATAAACTAAGGCATCTAAAATTATTATGCGTTTATGGTGATGTAAATTATCGTGCTTTTGTTTTTAACCTAGATCAACGTTTAATCATGTGCTGTTTTCCAAATTTGCGAGGTGAAATATAGAATCAAAGGGTTTAGGCAATACTAAATTTGCTATCGTAGGCATTTCGATATTAAATGCTTAAATAATTTTAATTTAGAGGATAAAAGTAGAATGTAAAAATAAAAAAGCCCTGAATGATCAGGGCTTTTAAAATTATTAAGGGTTTTGAACCAATTTAGGATTGGTAACAAACTCTTCTAAAGGGATATAGTAAATAACACGAGGATCGGTGTATTTGATCTCTTGTGTAGTTTGGCCCGATGGTAAGTGCGTACCTGGATAATTGCGAACCATTGTCATTTTGTTTCTAAAAACGTCAAATTTACGTTGTGCTTCAAAAGCAAATTCTAATCTTCTTTCATCCAAAACTACATTTAAAACACTGGTATAACCCATCATGTTTGAGGACGAGAATAGTTGGTTTCCGCTAAGGCCTGCACGTTTACGAATTATATTTACTTCATCCAAAGCTTCATCAGGACGCCCCAATTGCGAAGCACATTCTGCTTTTGTTAAGTGCATTTCTGCAAGACGCAATATTACTGGCGAGCTTAGTGTTTCTATTCCATTTTGAAACGAAAATTTATTGATGTAGTATTTTGGATAACCGTTTCTTTTTAACAGAATTGGGTTTCCATTTGCATCTTTTTTAATTGATCCATCAGCATTTTTGTCGTATTGAGGTTCAACAAAAGAATTACGAACATCATTAGGAAATTTGTTCACCAAATCTCTGTAACTCTGCGATGCATACATTTCTCCATAACCAACACCTGCCGAGTAGTACATAGAACCAATGGCATCATCAGAACGGTCATCTTTCAACTCATGTTTAATGGCGAAAATAGTTTCAGTATTGTCTTCAGGAGATTTAGTAAAGTATTTAGGATATTCTGCAGTAGTTAACATGGTGTAACGGTTACTTTTAATAACCATATCAGCATAGTCATATGCATCTTTATAGTTACCCATGTATAAATAAACACGGCTTAATAAAGCTTCTGCCACTTCTTTTGAAGCGAAATTATCGTTTTTACTGCTCCCCATTAATTTAATGGATTTTAGCAAATCGGCAGTAATTAATGCATATACATCTTTAACTTTAGAACGTGGTGGCAAATCGTTTTTATCTGTATTGATTTTAATCATTACCCCTAAAGATTCTCCATTATCATCCGTATAAGGGCGACCAAAGAATTTCACTAAATCCCAATGTACCATTGCTCTAATAAAGTAGTTTTCGCCCAGTAATTGGTCTTTTGTAGCATCCTGTCCTTCGTTAACAAGTCCTATAACTACATTGGCACCATAAATAATTTGGTAAGCCTTACGCCAAAAGTTATACGTATTGTTTTGATTGGCTAGGTGCTGATAATTGTATGCATAAAATAGAGGATCGGTAGTAGTTCCACTTAACGAAACATTATCACTCGCATATTCTGATAACATGTGCAGGTTACGGGTATAATAGGCATCCTTAATATAGTTGTAATTACCTATGGTTGCTGCGGTTAAACCCTCAATGGTATTCACTACCTTATCTGTTGTTAATGAATCATAAGGCTCTTGTGATAATTGTTTCTTACAAGATACTGCGGTTATGGCAAGTAATGCAACGGCAGCTATTTTATATTTTTTAATCATAATGTTCTGTTTTTAAAATAAATGTGCTTAGAAGCTTACGTTAACACCGAATAATATTTTCTTACTTACCGGATATTTCATTCCACTTACACCATTGCTTTCAGTTGATGTTGGAGCAGAAACATTAGAAACTTCAGGGTCCATACCAGAGAATTTGGTTAACGTAACCAGGTTATCGCCACTTACAAATACACGGATGTTTGATACATTAAGCTTTTTTATTACACTTTCTGGTAGGTTGTAACCCAATGTAACGTTACGCAACCTGATGTATGATCCATCTTCCAAAAATCTTGATGATGGTTTATATGAGTTTTTGTTACCATTAACAACCGCTTTTGGGTGCGTAGCTACATCCCCAGGGTTTTGCCATCTATTCCAGTCATCTCTTAAAACCATGCTGTTGTATTGCGGGTAAGCACCATCAGCATCAAATAACTCGCGACTAGAATTATATACCTTATTACCATAAACAAAGTTTATAAAGGCATTTAAAGTAAAGTTTTTGTAAGAGAAATCGTTACCAAAACCACCAGTAAATTTAGGTGTAGCCGTACCAACAAAAGTTTGAGTTGCTTTGCTTTGTGAGTTTACAGGAGTTTTAACATCGTTTCCATTTGCATCTTTTGTAATATTGTACCACAATGGATCTCCGTTATCAGGATTTACACCTGCCCACTCATACATAAACCAAGAGTTTAAATCGCGACCTACAGCTATTCTTTGGTTACCTCTTGGAATTACCTGCCCACTATACAATTCCATTACTCTGTTTTTATTAAAACCAATATTGAATGTAGAGTTCCATTTAAATGCACCAGTTAAGTTTTTAGTGTTAATCTCAATGTCAATTCCTCTATTTCTTACACTGCCTACATTTTGCGAAAATCTATAAAAACCTGTTGCTGCGTTAAGTGGAACATCTATGATTAAGCGCTTATTGGTTCTTTGATACACATCAACACTTAAATCTATCCTGTTCCAAAAGCTAATATTTACACCCGCATTAATGGTAGTAGGTGTTTCCCAAGTTAAATCAGGATTGTCTAATTGGTTTGGGTTAGCGCCAGGGATAAGTGAATATTGATTATTTGCGCCAGTATATAAACCTAATGAACTATAGTTACCACCTGGAGTATTTCCAGTAACACCATAACTTCCTCTTAATTTAAGGTTGGTAATTACTTTAGACTGGAAAAACTTCTCATTTGAGATATTCCATCCACCACCAATAGAGTAAAAGAATCCATTTCTTTTGCTTTTTCCAAATTTAGATGAAGCGTCATTTCTTAAAGAAACTGTAGCAAAGTAACGGTTATCATAATTGTAATCGCCCATAAACAATTCAGATACAAAAACATTTTTTGATTTCCCGCCCTTAATTAATTTGGCAATTGCTGTAGCATCCATTACCGTTAAATCGGCTAAGAAACCATCGGCTGTAGCATTTAATCCATCCTGATAGTTTTGCTGATATTCAAAGCCTCCAATACCCGATAGGTTGTGTTTGCCAAAGCTATGTGCTGCATTAAATAAATTTGAAGTAATAAAACTGTTGCTATAACCATATTCATTATACAATTCGCCAGAAATAGATTTTCCAACCGGTGTTCTAGGATCTGTTAATTTTTCAGATCTCCAGTTGTTTACTGTATAACGGTTTGAGGTTGCAAAGTTTAACCAGTCGGTAACTTTATAATCCAATTTAACATCAGCTGCTAAACTTTGGTCTCTTCTGTTATCTTTATCGTATTGGCTGCTATATAAAAAGTTAGATGCATCACGGCCGTACCAGCCTTTTGTATCAAAATCAACATATTTTATGCTACCATCAGCATTATATGGACTATCCCAAGGCATATTGGTGTAAGCCTGATATAAAGCACCGCTTGGGTCGTTATTGGTTTTGCTAAAGCTGGTATTAAGCCTAGCTGTTACTTTAAAGCGTTTATTAATTTGATGTTCTAAGTTTACACGGAAGGCAAAGTTTTTGTAATCTGTATTAATTAAGGTTCCCTGCTCATCATAGTAGTTGGCACCAACATAGAATTTGGTTTTTTCATCACCACCAGACATGCTTACGTTTTGGTTATTTGTATAAGCTTCTCTAAAAGCTAAATCTACCCAATTGGTATTTCCAGGGTTAGTAGGAATAAAGTTTTCTAAGTAACCAGCAGTAGTAAGTGGAAAATCTTTGCTGGTTAAAAAAGCATCAATTTGTGCCTGCGTTGGGTTAGGGTTAGTTGCCTGTAGTTGTTTAATAAAACTAGCACGTTTACCATTATAATCATTAGTGTATAAATATGATCTATAATCTGCCAGTTGCTGACCGTTCATTAATTTAAAATTACCCTGGCTGGCATTGTTTATACCAAATGCGCCACTATAATCTACCTTTGTTTTACCAGCCTTACCTTGTTTTGTAGTAATAACCAAAACACCATTTGCTGCCCTTGAACCATACAAACCTGTTGCTGCGGCATCTTTTAAAACCGTTATTGATTCTATATCTCTTGGGTTTGCAGTACCACCAATAATACCATCAACAACAGTAAGGGGCTCAGCGCCTGCGGTAATTGTTCCTGTACCACGAATACGAATAGTTGGTGAAGCACCTGGTTGACCAGAGGCTGATGACACATTTACACCAGCTGCCTTACCTTGTAAAAGATTGGCTGTGCTGTTGCTGGTTACATCTAAAAGCTGTTTTGAGGTAACTGTAGATACCGAACTTACAATTTGAGATTTATTTTTGGAAACATAACCTACCACAATAACCTCATCCATCATTTTAGTATCTGGCTTAAGGCTTACATTAATTGTAGGTTGACCCGAAACTGCAATTTCTTGCTTAACATAGCCTATATAGCTAAACTCTAGCGTTGCATTGGTTGCTGCCGTAAGTACAAATTTACCGTTACTATCAGTCATTGTGCCGCCAGTAGCATTTTTAATTTTAACTGAAACCCCTGGTAATGGTTGCCCTGTTTCATCGGTTACTTTACCATTTATTGGGCTTTGCGCTTGGGCAACGCTGGTAAATATGGTAAGTAATAATACGGTGATGATTTTTGAGAGCCTAATCAGCAATAATCTGTTAGATTTTGCCGAATAAAGAAAGGTTCGTTTCAGAACCTGATCGGTTAGTTTGTAAACTTTTGTCATGAAATAAAATTTAGTGTTGGTTAGCATAGTTCTACAGAAAAGCATACTGTTTTTCTAAAAGAACGATCGAAAGATATAAATTAAAAAAGCGCCCAATATGATTCTCAGAGCACTAAATCAACGCAAACGTTTGATGATTTTTTGATTAAATAATGGCGTTTGGAAGGTAATAATGGATGAAAGACAGCAACTGCTCACATCTTTTTATTAAGATTGATGTTTTTGTATGATTTAAAATGCTAAATCAAACCTATTATGTGTTAAAATGGATTCTGAAGGAGAAAACTATCTTTAAGGAGAATAGTTTGATATAAATTAAACCGTTTGTTTTTAAGTAATCAAACGTTTGTGTTGAGCTTTTTTAGGTCGTAGAAAGCACAATTAACAGAAATAAGACAGGTAGATTATTAAATTTTTGCTTTTACAAACATTCAATATTATTCATTTTACTTTATAGATTATAATTATTTTACGTTGTTCACGCTAGTCATTTCTTGCCAGTGATAAATTTTAACCTTTTCCGTTTCATCTTTATTACTATTTATCATAGCTTTTGCAACTTCGCTACCGTTTATGCCTTTATACTTTTTAAGCGGCCCCAAAAGAATTGGATTTATTATAGACCATATTCCCATAAAAACTTTTTCCATAGGCCGGTGTTCTTTTCGGTTTCCCATTAACATAGATGGGCGAAAAATGTGGGTATAATCAAAATTAAGTGCCACAATATCACGCTCAATTTCGCCTTTGGTTTTGATATAGAACATGTTTGATTTAGCATTTGCTCCAACCGCTGTAACTACAGAAACAGATTTAGCTCCATTTTCTTTGGCAAACTTAGCTGCCAAAACTGGGTAATCGTGGTCTATTTGATAGTACTGATCCTCATTGGGCACACTTTTCTTTGTAGTGCCAATGGCTATATAAATTTCATCGGCAATTAGGTTTTCCCTTAAAGTATGCAAAGTGTTAAAATCACCAATAAGCATTTTCAGTTTAGGGTTGCTAATATTTAAAGCTTTCCGTACCACAATGATTACCTGCTCATAATCTGGATTTTTTAATAAATATTCCAATAGGTAAGAACCTATAAAACCACTAGCACCGAAAATAATTGCCTTTTTCATTTAATAACCTTTATGTTCTATTTCCAATCTTAACAAAAAATAGGTGATAACCGTTTTGCTATTTTTAAAGATTACATAAAAGCAGTAATTTATTTCCTAAGTTTTTACTTATTTAAAAAGCTCAAGAAATCCTTTTTATACAATGGTCCAATAGGTACAAAAAACTGATTAGATAAAATGATTTTATCCTCGAAAATACGCTCTACATAGGTTTTATTAATGATGTAAGACCGATGGGCCTGCATGAAAAATTCGGGATTTAAATCTTCCAAAATGCCTTTTAAAGTTCTGTAGATTAGAAAATATTTTTCTGCGGTAAATATTTTGACATAATCTTTACTGCCTTCAATGTAAACAATATCCTGTTGCTTTAAGTTTAATAAACCATCTTTATCCTTAATCAGCAAATTATCGAAGCCTATTGTAGCAGCTTCATTAATTGTAGGTTTTGCTTTTTGTACGGCTTTAGCAAATCTATCGTAAGAGAAGGGTTTAAGAAGATAATCTACCGCATCAAGCTCATAACTTTCATAAGCGTATTGTTTGTAGGCTGTAGTAAAGATAGTTTTGGGTGAAATTTTGAGTGCCTTTAAAAAGTTAATTCCATTAACAAGAGGCATCTCAATATCCAGAAAAAGGAGGTCGATAGGGTTGCTCGCCAAATATTCAAAAGCTTCAACAGCGTTTCTAAAGGAAGCCATATGCTTAAGCCCTGGCGTTTGGCTAATGTAATGTTCCAACACTTGGTGCGCCAAAGGCTCATCATCAACTATTATGCAATTCATTTAAAATCTATAATCAGTGTTGCAATATATTCATTATTGGTTTCATTTAGGTTTAGCTTGTAGGCACCAGAATAGTAAAGTTCCATTCTTTTTTTGAGGTTGCTTAAACCAATTCCCCCAACTTTTTTAACCATTAAATCGTGTTTGAGCTTTAATAAATCATTTTTAACCGTAAAAATAATTTGGTTATCGTTTATGGCTAAGGTTGCATCAACAGCGG
The DNA here is from genome assembly GCF_004335085.1 of Pedobacter nototheniae. Classification (GTDB taxonomy): domain Bacteria; phylum Bacteroidota; class Bacteroidia; order Sphingobacteriales; family Sphingobacteriaceae; genus Pedobacter; species Pedobacter nototheniae. The sequence goes on from NZ_RQRS01000011.1 coordinate 27,161, forward strand.
CATTATCTTCTAATTTATGCTTTCCATGTTTAAAGCAATTTTCTACTAAGGGTAAAAACAATAATGGTGGTATTTTAATATTAGGGTATACATTTGGAGCACTAAAAGTTATGCTTGCCTTAGGGAATTTTTTCTGCTCCAGTTCGAAATAACCATTTAAAAAATCTATTTCTCCCTGTAAACTCACTTCTTCCTGGTCACAATCATATAAAATGTATTGCATCATTTGCGATAATAGTAAAATAAAACGAGGGGTATCTGGTGATCCTACTAAGCTTAAGCCGTATAAACTATTTAGGGTATTAAATAAAAAATGTGGCTGCAATTGTGCTTTAAGCATATTAAGTTGCAGGTTTAAGTGGTCGGTTTCGGTTTTGTGTCGTTGTATTTCATTCTGATAAGAAAAACGAGCCATACCAATGCAGAAAAAGGCAATAAAATCTGTCAATAACAGGTTAAAATCCCAATAATAGTAAGCTACACGAAGAAAAGAATTTACCACTAAACCTTTTGTGAAGTAGCCAAAAATCCATGAAAATAGGTAGTTATTTAAAGGGCATACCAGTAAAAAACATGTAACTGTGCTGATTACCAGCCAAACATATCTTTTGCGTTGTAAAAAATATGGAATTAGCCAGCGATAATAAGGTATTATAAAAAGGGTAGAGCAAATGCTGTACAAGCAAATTTCCAGATAGGGGAAACTTGAATGTATGTTTTTAGGTAAAGTATCTCTATCCAAATAATACGAATATTTATAAATGGCCACATAAAAGAACCAAATAAGAATTTCGAAAACAATAGGAAACGTAATGTTTGTCTTTTTTATCACAGGGCTAAAATCGTAATATTTATTGATTGCTTACTACACTTTTACGACTAAAGCCCACTTTTGCACGACAAAAAATTACGGTTGTTTTTTGGTAGCCTGAATGCATTTGCTTGTCGAAAATTTTAAAATAGCCATGTCTTTCTGCCTTGATTTGTACATCAATTTAAAACCAATTGTAGATATGAAAATTAAAACTACCATCGCTGTTGCACTTTTATCGGGCTTTTTAAACTTAGCTTCCGCACAAAATAAAGATGCACTAAAACCTGTATCAATGGAAAACTTTGCTTCATTTAAGCAATCTGTTAAACCGCTTATTGACAAAATGGGTGTAAAAAAAATAGTTGGGCTTGGTGAAGGGACTCATGGCACCGCCGAATTTTATAAACTTCGTTACTGGATTACCAAAGTATTGGTAGAGGAAAAAGGTTTTAATTACATCGCTTTTGAAAACGATTATAGCGATTGCTGGATGCTGAATAAAGAACTTAACGCCGGAGGTGATTTAAACATTTTGATGAAAAAATACCTTTTAAGCATTTGGCAAAATGAAGAGACAAAAGAACTGCTAAATTGGGTAAAAACATACAATAGCAAACATAAAAATAAAGTAACAATTGCTGGCGTTGATTATGTTTACCTTTTGCCGGATATTAAAATGTTGCAGACTTTACTGAGCAGTCATCCTGATTTATTAAAAACCATTACCTTATTAAAAACTCCTGCAGCCTACCAGGATGAAGCTTGGGAAGGGATGAACAGTAAAACATATAAATTTAATGGCGACTCTTTAAATAAAAGCGGTTATGCAGGCTATTTGTTGGCAGAAAAATTAGATCAGGAAATTGAAAAATCGCACCTTACCGAAAGCTTAAAAAACGAGTGCCACATTAGTGTAACGAATATTAAACAGGCTTTTGCACCATTTTATCATTATGTAGCCAAAACGGATGAGGTAAGTAGAGATGTAAATATGGCGAACACAGCAAGCATGTTACTGCAAAATAAAAATGATAAATTAATTATTTGGGCACATGAAGCACATTTGGCTAAAAAGCCCGTTTATGATGGTGAAGTAGGGGGTATGGGGGGCGAATTGCTTAAAAAATTTCCTGATAATTATTTTGTTTTAGCAACAGGTACCGCAATAGGCACTTTTGCCGCTACTGAGCAAAGCCGAGATACTTACACTAATCCGATGAAGGCTTATCCTTTAGAAAAACCCATTGCAAACTCCTGGGAAGAGCAGTTTAGCAACACGGGGATGCCTACTTTTTACTTTTATCCACCAGCTTACAATATAAAAAATGATACCAAACCATTCCGCATTATTGGATATACACCTAAAAGTGGGCCAGATACTTATGATAAAACAAACATGATAGATCATTTTGATGCCTACCTATTTTTAAAAGATACGCAGGCAGCTACTCCTTTAAAATAAATTAAGCCAGTTGCTTAAAACAAATATTTGTTTGAAGTGAATTAAATAAAAAACGGATTGGATTATTGAAGATCCAATCCGTTAAAAAAAGTTTAAAGCTTAATAGTTAATTAAGAAATTTACAATTAACGTTAATTAGCATGTTGCTTACAATCTTTACAAATACCAGAAACAATTAAATTCATGCCATACACTTTAAAGCCTGTCGGGATTTTTACTGCAGGAATTTTTACATCATCCATACAGTACACCTTTGAGCAATTGTTGCAATTAAAATGCACATGCTCATCATGGTGGTTATGTGCCGTACAGGAATTAGAGCAAATGGCGTAATTTGCTGTGCCCTGGTTATCCAAAATCCTGTGAATAATGCCTTTTTCTTCAAATGTTTTTAAAATACGGTAAAGGGTAACCCGATCTATTTCTTTGCCGATAACATTTTCGAGATACGGTTGTGAGGTGGCAGAATCTCGGTTGGATAAAACATCCAGTACCTGTAACCGTGCTCCAGTTCTTTTTAAGCCGTTTTTTAATAAAAGATCTTCGTATTTCTGTATTTTAATATTTTCCATAAAGCGCTTTACTAAATTGTTAAATAATTAACGATGCTTTGGTAATTGAAACTGGCGGCGCATAAGTTGCATTGGTATTGGCCAATTTCAAAATTCCCTTAACCCTAATGGGTTTGTCTGTAAAATCTATTGGTTGGTTCATTTCAACCATAATCATAATGGGCACACCATTTTGCCCGCAAAAATAACACTGATTAATTGGTAAAGTAGCAAGCAAAAATTTAGCATGCTTTGCCGTGTTTTTAATCGGAATTAAATAGCCTTTTAAATCAAATTCACTATTATTAAATCTCTTTATCGTTTCGCCATAAACGGGAAGTAATTCATTTTTATCTGTTAACTCAAATTTAACAGTGCCAATTACATCCCAGTTTAAAGATTTAATTTGATCTGCCGCATTATGTTTTTTTTGTTGCGCAACAGCACTCAAACTTACAAAAAGCAATAAAATTGACGCTAACTTTTTCATCTAAATTTGTTTAGCATCCAGTAAAAAAAAGTCCGAACGATTATCTCCAGTAGTATTAATAATAAACTTTCCTTTAATTTTAATTGGCTTATCTGTAAACGGAATTGGGTTTGCCATTTTAACCTCAACCATTGATGGGATATCGCCAGTACCACAAAAAGGGCATGATTCAATTGGTACAATAGAGAGCATGAATTCGCTAAATTTCATACCAGCCTTTGTGGGATAAATATAGCCGGGGAGCTCAATAACTTTATTGTTTAAAGCCATTAACTCATTAGGAAAAACACTAATCCATTTAAGTTTTTCTACCTGTTTATCATACCTCAATCCAATTAAATTCCAATTGGTGGTACGTAAATCCTTATGCACCTTAACCTGCGCCTTGGCACAAAGCTGAAAAAAGAATATGGCTATAAAAATAAAGGTGAGTTTCTTCATCATTCTATTTGGATAAAGTTTTAGCAATATCTACACGGTAGGTTTGCAATGCAGGAATTATGGCTGCAATAATACCAATACATAAACCAGCTACCAATAAATAAATTTCTTCGCCAACAAAGTAAATTCCAGTTAGGCGGGCCTGAGATGATTCTTGATAGATACCTATAATTTGCAATGCAGTATGCCCAATTAATAATCCAATTATAGCGCCTATTAAAGTAATGAGCAGCCCCTCAAGCATAACTAAAAAGAAAATTTTGCCTTTTGAAGCACCAAGACAACGCATAACGGCTAAGTCGTATTTCTTTTCTTTCATGGAATTATACAAACTGATAAAAACACTCAATGCAGAAATTGCCATAATTAAAATAGCAAACCATTTAAGCGTATCAATTCCAACACCAATTAAAGAAAACAATCTGGCACTTTCCATCGCAGGAGACGCTGCCTGCATATTTGTGCTTTGATTTACCATTCTTGGAAACAATACTACCGACATTGGCGAACGGTATTGAATCAGGATAGAAGTAATTTCTTTATTGCTAATTTCTTTCGTTCCAGGCGCTTCGTGATGTTCTTCCCCGCCAGCTGGTTCGTGCATTTTATAAACGCTGCCAATATTAGTTAAAACCAAGTTATCGGTTACATTACCTTGTGGGGCAAGTATGCCTTTTACTGTGTAAGCATGCTGTTTATGTTCATCGCTTGAATCATTTAAGCCATGTGCACCAAAAAAGGTGTCGCCAACTTTTAGTTTAGATTCGCGGGCAACCGAACTACCGATTGTTACCTCAAGATCTTTATTCCAAAAAGTTCCCGAAGCTAATTTTAATCCATACAAACCAACAAAAGAAGAATCCGTTCCAACAATTCGAAACCCATTATAATTATCGCCCAAAGCTAAAGGAACAGCCCTTTTAACCATAGGATTTTGCATAAGTTCATACGCATCTTTAGCAGGAATATTTCCAGTAGGAAAATCAATATGATAAATACTGCTTAAAATGAGTTGTAAAGGACTTCCTTTTGCACCAACAACCAAATCAATATCCTTAGAGTTACTTTCTAACTTGTTTCCAATTTGCGTTGAAGCTAAAAAAAGAATGGATAGTATGCCTACGCCAAAAGCTACTAATACAATATTTAAAAATGTAGTCAGTTTGTTTCTGAGCAGGTTCTTTGTACTTATTTTAAATATGTTCATTATAATAAATATTCCTTTTCTATGCGATTTCTTATTCTTGTATCATGCGTTGCAATAACCAGTGAAGCACCATTTTCCTTTGCCTGCGTAATTAGCATTTCCATTACCGTTTCTGCATTCTGATCGTCTAAACTAGAAGTAGGCTCATCAGCAATTAATAAAGTTGGTTTGTTAATTAACGCTCTTGCAACAGATACGCGTTGTAGCTGCCCCTGACTAAGCTCATTTGGATGCTTTTTAGCCTTTCCGCCAAGTCCTAAGGATTCCAAAAGTGCAAAGATTTTACTTTTTACTACTGGTAAGCCAGCAAAGGAACAAGCAATTTCTATATTTTCTGATACAGTTAAACTCTGAATTAAGTGTGGTTTTTGAAAAACAATACCTATGTGTTGCCCTCGAAACTTATCCATTGCTTTGCTGGAAAGACTATATAAATCTGTTCCATTTAAAATAACATTTCCATGTACAGGTTTTAATAAACCAGATATACAATTTAATAATGTGCTTTTCCCGCTGCCCGACGAACCCAATAATAGCCATTGCTCATGATCTTCAATAGTCCAATCGGGAAAATTTAAGATTGGACCGTTGTTGTAACGATGACTAAGAGATTGTACTTTAATCATAACTTTTTTGATGGTTTAACTTTTGATGCAGGTTGTAAAACAATATTCTTAATCGCATAACGTCTGTAAATCTCTATTCCATCATTTGTACCATGTTTACAAGCAGGGTTCATCATAGAAATAAAGGCCAGTGCCGGAATAAATAGAAGTTTGATTTTTTTCTGCATAATACAAATATATAATCCTTTATTTAACTGCAACAATGTTGTGTTATGAATGATACAATTGTTGCTTTAATTTAATTTCAAATATTATTATTTAGTGCTTGTGTTGGCAAGTTTTAGTATATCTTAAATTTATAAAATGTGCCGCTGCAATAGTAAAACCTCCAATCGGAATTAAAATAGGCTCTAAAAATTCAATTCCAGAAAAATGCCCAAAGGCAATAAATAAAAAACCAGATGTTAAAATAATTATAGGCAAAATTTTATGGTGCCCATTGCGATAAGATTTACTTAACGACCATATACCCAAACATAACGAAATAACAATCATACTAATTTCTACCGCCGAATTGCCTAAAAATTCTAAACCCCAAAGTGGTAATAACGTTAATAAAAAGGGTAGAAGCGCACAATGTATAGCACACGCAGTTGAAGCTGTAATGCCTAGTTTATCCAAATTAAAAGTAATTCTTGTCGATTTCATAAAGCTAAATTTTAATAATACAAATATAAACGCAATTATGTTGCATTTAAAAAATTGAATAATATATTTGCAACTTAATTGCATTTATATGATAAAGAAACTACCGGTAACGGTTTTAAGCGGATTTTTAGGGAGTGGCAAAACCACTTTGCTTAATGCGATCCTTAAAAACAAAGAAGGATTAAGAGTGGCAGTTATTGTAAACGATATGAGCGAAGTAAATATCGACGCCAACTTGGTTAAAAATGAAAACGTGCTTTCTAAAACAGAAGAAAAGTTGGTTGAAATGAGTAATGGATGCATCTGTTGCACTTTAAGGGAGGATTTAATGATTGAAGTGGAAAAGCTGGCTAAAGAAAACCGTTTTGATTATTTACTAATTGAAAGCACTGGTATTTCTGAACCTATTCCTGTTGCGCAAACTTTTTCTTTTGTTGATGAGGCATCAGGCATTGATTTAAGTAGGTTTAGCCAGCTAGATACTATGGTAACTGTGGTAGATGGTTTTAACTTTATGAAAGATTTTGGAACTGCAGAACGATTAATAGATCGTGATTTGGTTGATGATGTAGCCGATAAACGCACTATTGTGAATCTGTTAACAGATCAAATTGAATTTGCCAATGTAATTTTGCTGAATAAAATGGATTTGGTTTCTATAAATGATGCCAATTTAATTGAAGCATTAATTAAGAAGTTAAATCCTACAGCAAAAATTCATAGAACAACTTTTGGAAATGTTAAGCCAGAATTTTTGCTAAATACTGGTTTGTTCAACTTTGATTCAGCATCAGAAGGTGCTGGTTGGAAAAAGGAACTCGAAACCGTTCATCAGCCCGAAACTGAAGAATATGGTATTGTTTCTACTGTGTTTAGATCCAAAAAGCCTTTTCATCCAGAAAGATTCTGGAATTACTTAAACCATGATTTTCATTCCAATATTATTCGTTCTAAAGGTATTTTTTGGTTAGCCGCGATGCCCAATACTGCCATAAATTTCTCTCAGGCGGGCGGTTCTTTACGTGTAGAGCATGCTGGCGTTTGGTGGGCAAGTATACCTTCGCAAGAGCGAAATAACTATTCTGATTACCTTGAAAATACAGAGCAAATATTAGAAAACTGGGATGAATATTTTGGAGATAGACTTAATGAATTAGTATTTATTGGACAGGATTTAGATATTGATGAGTTGAAAAGTAATTTAAATAATTGTTTGTTAACCGATTTAGAATTGATTGATTATAAGTTGAATAAGATTTTTGATAACCCGTTTGAACGGTTCTTTTAAACCAAAAATTATATGCTTTAAAAACTATTATTTGGTAAGTTTAAAATTAAATTTAGATTTGTCTAAAAATATATTTAGATAAATATTTAAACTCATGAAATCTATACTCATCAATTTAACCTTCCTCTTTACTGTTTTTAGCGCAACTGCACAAACTGGTTTAATTAAAGGCTTAGTAAAATCAAACAATACAGTTGTAGATAATATTACCATTAAAATTTCCGGTAGTAATAAATCGGTAAAAACCGACGCTTTTGGTAATTATCAAATGGGTAATATTCCTTACGGGTGTTATGAGATGATATTTTCTGGAGTTGGATATAAATCTCAGCACAAAAAAATAGAAGTAAAAGAAGCCGTTCAAGTTGTTGATGTGCTGTTGGAAGAAGTAGAATCAAGCCTTAATGAAGTTGTTGTAACTGGTGTTAATAGGGCAACAGAATTACGCAAGAGTCCGGTGCCAATAGCGGTACTTTCTAAAAAATCAATGGATCAAAATGTAAATACCAATCTTATAGAAGCTATAGTTAAGGGCGTTCCTGGTGTTACAGCGGTTACCACAGGGCCAAATGTTTCAAAGCCATTTATTCGCGGACTTGGTTACAATCGTGTTTTAACATTATATGATGGTTTAAGGCAAGAAGGGCAACAGTGGGGAGATGAGCACGGTATTGAAGTTGATGAGTATGGAATTAGTAGAGCAGAAGTGGTTAAAGGTCCGGCTAGTTTAACGTATGGATCTGATGCTTTAGCTGGCGTAATTAATATGATTCCGTTTAATCCAAACTTTGCAAACGGGCAGCTAAAGGGCGATGCAACCATGAATTACCAAAGCAACAACGGCATGGTTGGTTCATCTATTGGTTTGGGCTATGTAAAAAATGATTGGAAATATAGCTTTCGTGCAAGTGGTAAAATGGCGCATAGTTACCGCAATAAAATTGATGGATTAGTTTATGGAACTGCTTTTAAGGAGTATAATTTGTTAGCAAGCGCAAGGGTAGATAAGAAATGGGGCTTTTCTAAAACGGCACTAACTTATTATGATAACCTTATGGAAATTCCGGATGGAAGCCGTGATTCGCTTAGCAGAAAATTTACTAGGCAGGTTTTAGATGATGGTGATGACATTAAAAATAGACCAATTGTGCCCAATGATGAGCTAAATAGCTATAAAATCAATCCGTTGCATCAACATATTCAGCACACCAGAGTTTATAATACCAGCCAGTTTAAGTTTGGCAATAGCGATTTAAATTTACTTATTGGCGGTCAGCAAAGTGTTAGGAGAGAATTTAATCATCCTACTTTGCCCAATCAAGCAGGTTTATATGTGGTATTAAATACTTTAAATTACGATTTAAAATATAACCTTCCTGATTTTGGTGGAATAGAAAGTACCGTTGGCATAAATGGAATGTATCAAACCAATAGAAGTAAAAACGCCACTGATTTTCCGATTCCAGATTACAATCTGTTTGATGTTGGGGCATTTTACTTCGCTAAAAAAACATTTGGAAAAATTGATGTTTCTGGCGGAATTAGAATGGATAGAAGAAGCATAAACTGGCAAGATTTTTATGTAGGCAATAACCCAGAAACCAATTTTGATAGAAAAGTAAACGTTGGTAGCCCAGGTGCTCACTTACAATTTCCGGCATTTAATAAAAGATATTATGGCGTTTCGGGTAGTTTAGGATTGACCTACAATATTTCCGAAAAGCTATTGCTTAAAGCCAATATAGCACGAGGCTACAGAGCACCAAATATTACCGAAATTGGCTCAAATGGTTTAGATCCTGGTGCTCATATTGTGTATTTAGGAAACCGAACTTTTAAGCCCGAATTTAACCTGCAAGAAGATATTGGAATTATCGCTTATTTAAAAGATGCCGATATTAGCTTAGAACTTTTTAATAATAACATTCAGAATTATATCTATCAATCTCGTTTAACCGATGCCGATGGAAATCCTGTTGTTATTGTTCCAGGAAATCTTACCTATCAATATCAGCAATCTAAAGCCAGACTTTATGGCGCAGAAATTAGTGTAAATGTACACCCATCTGGCTTAAAATGGTTAACTTTTAACAATAGTTTAGCTTATGTTGTAGGTTTAAATAAAAATGAAGAACTGCTGGCAAAGCATGGTACGGCAGCTAAATACCTGCCCTTTATCCCACCATTACAAATAAGAACAGAACTTAAGGCAACGGCTCAATCAAACATTGGAATGTTTAATAAACCGTATATAAAGGTAGATGCAGCTATTTTTGCAGATCAAAATCATTTCTATGCACTAGATAATACCGAAACTTTTACCAAAGGTTATACTTTGCTAAATGCAGGCATCGGTTCAACTATTCAGCATAAATCTGGCAAAGCACTATTTGATGTTTTTATTCAATGTGATAATGTTTTTAATACTGCCTATCAATCTAATTTAAATAGACTTAAATATTTCGAGTACTATCAATCATCACCAAGCGGTCGATCAGGGATTTATAATATGGGAAGAAATTTTAGTCTTAAGGTAATTGTTCCGTTTTAGCAAAATACATAATGGAAGATGTATGGAGTTATGAAAATAAAGTAAACGATCCGTAAATTGATCTTAGTTTCAAACATCTTCCATTTTATTATATTTACCATATGGAAGAATCATTAAGCGAAAAACGATTAAATATATTAAGGCAATCAATAGGGCAGGTTATTACCGCATCGCCATCAAACTTTATGAATTGGTTGGCACCGGTAATGGTTAAGGCAGAAAATGGAATTTTGGTTTGTCGTTATACCATTAGAAAAGAAATGACTAACCCATACGGCATTTTGCACGGAGGCGTAACAGCAGGTATTATTGATGATTTAATTGGTGCCACAGTTTACACTATGGGTTTAAATGATCGTTTTACAACAGTAAATAATTATATAGATTATTTTGCACCAGCAAGTGAGGGCGATGAAATTGTTGCAGAAACTGCGATAGTAAAAAGAGGCAGAACGATATTAAATTTGCAATGCGAGATATTTTTACCCTCAAAAAAACGTTTAATAGCAAAGGGCTATTCCAATATGTTAAACATAGGTTAAGCCAATATTTAAAATAGTATAATTATTTATTAATTCCTTTAAATTAACAAAACATTCTCATAAACATATTGTTGTAGCTTTAGTTAAAACCCTATGAGCCATGTTAGCCAATTATTCAACCCTTCAATTTATCGTTAGAGGCAAAACTTTTAAAGGTTTTTGCATGAGAATTCAAGATGATTTTCACGAAACATATGCAGTAGTGCTTGATGGCTATCACTCATTCTGCATTTGGCTTGATGATAAGTCTTCCCAGTGGTGTGCATCAAAACATGTAGCCATAGAACGTGATGCAATTGATGAAATTATCAATAGAATTTCCCTCCCTCAACAAACTTCTTAATTAAGCTGTAGCAATATTGTTGCACATTAGCAATCTGCTTGTGTTTGCAGGTTTGTGCAGTTTCATGCCGTTTTTTATCTTGTTTTTAGCGTAATTCCCTTTATAGTAACTGTTTTAATGAATATTGATTTAGTTAAATTTTGTATTTTAACAAATACTTAACAAACCGAAAACTAAATCTAATCACTATGAACAGAAAATCTTTACTAATTTTATTAGGGGTTTTAACTTGCTATGTGGTTTCCTATGCTCAAACTACCATAAAAGGCAAGGTTACCGATGATAACAAGGTTGGAATTCCCGGGGTAAGCGTACTACTTAAAGGTAGTACCACTGGAACTTCTACAAATGGAGATGGTACTTACAGCATCACAATTCCATCAAATGCAGATATTCTGGTTTTTAAATCCATAGGATTTGCCAGTCAGGAAGCCATTATCGGCGATCGTACCCAAATTAATATTCAACTATTGCCTGATGCAGAAAACTTATCAGAAGTTGTAGTTACCGCCTTAGGCATTAAACGTTCGCAAAAATCTATTGGTTATGCCACCCAGCAAGTAAGCGGCGATAACCTGACCTTAACTAAAGAACAAAATGTAATTGGTTCATTAGCGGGTAAAGTTGCTGGTGTGCAAGTAACAGGTTCATCTGGTGCAAGTATGGGTGGAACACAGAAAATTAAAATTAGGGGCGTAAATGCTATTGATGGTAGCGGACAGCCCTTAATGGTAATTGATGGAACACCAACCAGTCAGGATAATTTTAGTGGTACAGCAAATGGCGTAGATTATGGAAATGTTTCTCAAGATATAAATCCTGAAGATATTGAAACCATTAATGTATTAAAAGGACCAGCTGCTTCGGCTTTGTATGGTATAAGAGGGCAGTATGGCGTAATTTTAATCACCACAAAAAAAGGAGTTAAGGGACCTAAAAATGTTAGCGTTAGTTTAAATTCTGCCTTCTCTATTGAAAAAGTTGGCAACTTTCTTCCCCTACAAAACATTTATGGTGTAGGTAATAATCAAACCTTTTTAACATTAGCCAATGGGCAAAAATATGTTAATGGTAATGATGAAAGTTGGGGCCCGGCAATGGATGGTACGCCCGTTAGAATGTATTATAGTTTTTATCCGCAAGATCCTCAATTTGGTCAGTTAACACCATTTGTTCCTCAACCAAATAACATTAAAGATTTTTATGAAACCGGTTATAACCTTAATAACGGCGTTTCATTAACAGGTGGTAGCGAAAATATGAACTACAGAATGGGGTATACCAATGCTTATATTAATGGTACTTATCCAAATACGTGGCTAAAACGAAATAATTTAAGTTTAAGTGCCTCGCTAGATGTTACCAAAAAGTTTACAGTAGGTGCCAATGTAAACTACTCAAATAATAAAGGTCAGCGCCCAACACAAGGTTATCAAGGTTCCTTTACAGGCGCTTCTCAATGGTTTCAAAGAAATATTGATATCAACCGTTTAAGAGATTATAAATATGCTGATGGAACGATTTTAAACTGGAATGTAAACCCCAATACGGCTACAGGAATTATTACTAATAATAGACCAAGCGATTGGAATAACCCTTTTTTCGATGCTTATGAAGTTTTAAATAATGATAGTAGAGATCGTTTATTTGGTGATGTAAACGCATCATACCAGGTTTTGCCCGAATTAAAATTAAGCGGTTTTGTACGTTCTGATATGTATACGCAAAGCATTACCCATAAAGAAGGATTGGGCGGTAGATTGGTAGATGGTTATCAAATTGGAAAATATCAAAACACAGAAAATAACTATGAGTTTTTAGGGCAATACAATAAAACCTTTAACAATCTTTCGGTAAATGTTAATGTGGGTGCCAACTTATATACGTTGGATTATTCAGGCCAATATCAGGCAACTGTTGGTGGTTTATCAAGCCCAGGTTGGTACTCTGCAGCCGCTTCTGTAGATAGACCAATCAGTAATTCTGAAATTAAAAAGAAACAAATTAGAAGTATTTACGCAATGGGCTCATTTGGGTATAAAGACATTTACTTTTTAGATGCCTCCATTCGTAATGATGTTTCTTCGGCTTTGCCTGATAATAATAACTCTTATTGGTATCCTTCCGTTTCTGGTAGTTTCTTATTTAGTGAATTAACCAAATGGAGTGCTTTATCTTTTGGTAAGTTAAGAGCAAGTTTTGCCGTTGCAGGTTCTGATTTAAAGGTTTACCAAACCATTAATACTTTCGGCCCAGGTACAAGTTACAATGCACCTAATGGCGCTATTAATACCATTTTAGTACCCGATAAACTTAAAAACCCCTTTATAAAACCATCATTTGCAAACTCATTTGAGCTTGGTTTGGACTTGAAATTTTTAAAAAATAGAATAGGTGCTGAAATAACTTATTATGCCCAAAGAAATAAAGATCAGATTTTAGATTTATCGGTTTCTGGCGCAAGTGGTTATGATAAATATGTAATTAATGCAGGCTTAATTGAGAATAAAGGAGTAGAACTATCTTTAACAGGTCGCCCAATTCAATCTAAGCTATTTACATGGGACGCAACCTTAAACTTTGCTCGCAATAAAAACAAAATTATAGAACTTTACCCTGGTATACCAGTATTACAGAACGATGTAGCCAATTATTCAAGTCAAAATATTTACCTAAATTCTACTGAAGGACAATCTTTTGGTAATTTAATAGGACCAGGCTATAGAATTGATGCAGCAACAGGTAAAGTTTTGTTAGGTACAGATAATATGCCTTTGTTTGATGCCGCTAAAGATTTCGGAAGTGTATTGCCACAATTTACAGGCGGACTGCAAAACACGTTCAAAATAGGTAATTTTACCCTTGGCGCTATGATTGATTTCCAAAAAGGTGGTCAGTTTTTCAGCTGGTCAAAAATGCTTTCAGCTAAATCTGGTCAGGCAGCAGAAACAGCTGCTATAAACGATAAAGGTTTCAACGTACGCGATCCTTTAGCTAGTGGTGGTGGTGTTAAAATCAATGGCATTTCTCAGGCAACTGGTCAAGAAGTAACCGCTTATGTAGATGCCAGAACCTATTACAGAACTAATTTAGGAACCAGAATTTACGATGAATGGATTTATTCAGCTTCTTATATTAAATTACGTGAGGTTAGTTTGGGTTACAATCTAAGTGCAAAGTTATTAACCAAAACCCCTTTTAAAGCAGCAAAATTTGCTGTAATTGCTCGTAATCCTGTTATGATTTGGCAAAAAGCACCAAAAGGAATTGATCCTTCAGAACTTTCTTCAGGCAGCGCAGATATCAGCTGGATAGAAAAAGGAGAGTTGCAAACCGTAAGATCCTTTGGTGTTAACTTAAGCCTAACCTTTTAATTTTAAGCATATGAAAATCACATATAAAAATATATACATCGCTTTTTTAACACTTGCAGTACTAAGTAGCTGTAAAAAGTTTGATGATTCTGTAACAATAGATCCAAATAACCCAACCAAAGCGGGTACACAGCTTATTGCCAATGCAGAATTATCTTTGCCAGGCCTAAGTTCTTCACCTTATGGCGTGCATTACCCTCAATATTTATCCAATACTTCCTTTACAGATAATAGTAGGTACGTATCGGTTAACTTTAACTTTTATTCGCTCTATAATGGTCCATTAATGAATTTGGAAACCGTAATTAACAGTAAAACGTTAGATGCGAATGAAGGACCTGTAGTAAACCAAATTGCCGTTGCTAAAATTTTAAAAGCCTATTTCTATTGGCACATGACGGATAGATGGGGGGATCTTCCATACAGTGATGCGCTAAGTGGAAGCAGCAATTTTACACCCAAGTATGATAAACAACAAAGTATTTACAACAATTTGTTTACGTTATTGGATCAAGCAAATGCGGCAATTGTATCAGGCAACATTAAAAATGATATTATTTATAGTGGCGATGTAAACAAATGGAAAAGGTTAGGCAATACTATTCATGCACTAATGGCTTTAAGACTATCAAAAATTGATGCCACAAAAGGCAGCTTAGAATTTAATAAAGCTGTAGCTAACGGTATGATGATAGATAATGCCGATAATCTTACTTTTCAGCATTTAGCAAACGCCACCAATGAAAATTATTGGTACAACTCATTTACCGTGTTAGGCAGAAACTGGTTTGCAGTAAGTAAACCAGTTGTAGATTATATGCAACCTTTAAACGATCCACGGTTGCCTGTTTATGCAAATAAAAATACCGCAGGCAATTATGTAGGCTTGGATTATGGCTTGCCAGGATCTGTTACGGTGGTAATAAATAATTACTCTTTATTAGGTTCTGGTTTAAGACAACAAAATTCTCCGGTTGCTTTGGTTACCTATGCTCAATCATTATTTGCAATGGCAGAGGCAGCAAAAATTACCTGGATAAATGGTGGCGATGCAGTGGCAAAAACCAATTATGATAAAGCGATAGAATATTCTATCCGCCAATGGAAAAATAACGATGTAACTGGTTTAGCCGCTTATATGGCAAATGCCGATGTAGCTTATGATGCAACAGATGCACTTAGAAAAATTGGTAATCAACGCTGGATTCATTTGTTTTTACACGGATATGAAGGCTGGGCGGAATGGCGCAGAACGGGTTTCCCTAACTTTATTAGTCCCGCTCCAAATAATAACGGAGCCCCAATACCGAGGAGGGAAGGATATCCAACGCAAGAAAGATCTTTAAATGGAGCAAACTATACTGCCGCAGTTGCAGGTTTCCCTTACGGAGGAGCTGATGACTTAAACGCCAGAATTTGGTGGGATAAGCCCTAACGTAGTCAGTTTATTTTAAATAGAAAAACCCTGCTCATGCATTATGAACAGGGTTTTTTTATAAACTATAAACCTTTTAAAAAGGAAATTTTTAATCAGTGACACAGTTTATTGAACAGAGTCTTAAATGATGCTCCTCGTTGGTTAAATGATGCTCCTCGTTGGTTAAATGATGCTCCTCGTCGGGTAAATGATGCTCCTCGTTGGTTAAATGATGCTCCTCGTTGGTTAAATGATGCTCCTCGTTGGTTAAATGATGCTCCTCGTCGGTTAAATGATGCTCCTCGTTGGTTAAATGATGCTCCTCGTTGGTTAAATGATGCTCCTCGTCGGGTAAATGATGCTCCTCGTTAGTTAAATGATGCTCCTCGTTAAATAAAATAGACCAACAGCGGTATCCCGATTTTTTCTATCGGGATTTAGCAAAGGGCGGGGCTATATTAGCCAAACGCTACTGACAATGATTTCCTAAATCATTCCCTCGCTGCCGCAAGCGTCTCGCTTGTGTCCGTATGCAAAAGCCTGGGTATAATTATGGCTCATTAATTAAATATATTATAGCATGTTTACTACTTGACTACCACAAGCGAGACGCTTGCGGTAGCGGCAAAGGGCAGGGCTGCATTAGCCAAACCGAATTAACAATAAAAAGGGTTCTGTGAACCCTTAAATAAATAAAGCGATAAATGACCTTCAGAATTTGAAAATCCTGTTTTATCAATAGTACGAGATGCGCTGAAAAAGCTAACATCTCGAACAGCTTGTTATTTTAAGGCGGGTCGTCCTTGCGAGGCCGGGCTAGAGCGAGCCGAAGCAATCTTTCCTGTAAATGGTTGAAGAGAATAATTAAAAAGATTGCTTCGTTTTGATGAAAAATCAAAAACTCGCAATGACGACTTTTTCTCTTAACTTAATAGCATTGGCCGCAAGCGTCTCGCTTGTGTCTGTATGCTAAAGCCTGGGTATAATTATGGCTCATTAATTAAATATATTATAGCATGTTTACTACCTGAGTACCATAAGCGAGACGCTTGCGGTAGCGGCGGATTACACCAACCATAAGTATAAATTACTTAGCGTTTCTTTGCGAAAAACTTAGCGTACTTAGCGGTTAAACCTAAATCAAAACTCACAAAGCCTCAACCAACACTAACCAAAAAATAAATAGCAAAGCCCAATTGCAGTACAAACACCAACTAAATCGGCAAGTAACATTGATCCAATTGCATACCTTGTGTTTTTAACACTTACTGAACCAAAGTATACGGCAATCACATAAAAGGTAGTATCAGATGCACCTTGAAATATTCCAGAAAGGCGACTGGCGAAAGAATCAGCACCATAAGTTTCCATAGTGCTTACCATCATGCCGCGGGCGGCACCACCACTTAATGGTCTGATTAATGCAGTTGGTAAACCTTCAACAAACCTTGTATCAGCACCCAAATAAGCGAAAAACGTTTTTATCCCACTTATAACTACATCAAAAGTTCCACTGGTACGCAACATGCTAATGGCAACCAACATCCCCACCAGGTAAGGGATAATTTTTATTGCGGTATCAAAGCCATTTTTTGCACCCTCGATAAAGGCATCAAAAACATCAATTTTTTTGTAAAGAGCTCCAATAATAATTAAAAGAAAAACCAATAAAATTAATCCATTACTCAATACACCCGAAAATGATTTTATGCCATCAGCATTAAGTGAAGTGATGTACAAAACCAAAGCAGCAATAATTATAGATAAGCCCAAAATCCAACCGATTACAACAGGCTGTAATAAGTTTATTTTCTGTTTAAAGGAAACAATAAGCATGGCGGCAATAGTGCCAACGAAGGTTACAATTAAGCAAGGAATAAAAATATCAGTTGGGTTGCTTGCATTTTGCGATGCCCGAATGGCTATTACACTTACAGGTATAAGATTTAAGCCAGCAGCATGTAAACAAAGAAACATAATTTGCGAATTGGAAGCCGTGTCCTTATTCGGATTTAGCTCCTGCAAACTCTCCATAGCTTTTAAACCAAAAGGAGTTGCGGCATTATCCAAACCCAGTAAATTGGCAGAGAAATTCATAATCATGTGCCCCATAGAAGGGTGACCTTTAGGAATTTCGGGAAAAAGCTTAGAGAAAAATGGACCAACAATACGTGATAATAAACGAATACCGCCAGCTTTTTCTGCAATGCTCATCAGGCCCATAAATAAAGCCAAAATACCAACCAACTTAAAACATAACTCTACAGATACCCAGCAGGTTTGTATAATGCCATCTAATTTTAAAGGATTAGCTGCATCATCCGCCTTACCAATTACCATCCAGTTAAAAAGATCAGTTTGCCCAAAGAAAAAACACTTAATACTGGCTACTACAATAGCAACAATAATAAATGCAGACCAAATTCTACTTAATGCCATTAGGATTGTTTAGTTATGTTGAGTTTGAACCCGCAAAATACCATTTTAAAATAAAAAATGAATGTTCGGTATTAAAATAAAAAGAGCATTTATACTTTGCCTTACTTTTTACAAAACAAAGCAATTATTTATTATCATAAATTGATAATTGTGGGCACACCTTTCTTGTAATTCTTTAATCGTTATACCACTTATTTAAAACTGTTTTATTATTTTTTTTATAGAAAATTAGCAGTTTTTACTTTCTTTCTTTAGTTTATGTAATGTTTTTATTTCGTTAAACTACAGGTAGTTATTTTTTTGATATTATTTATTTAAAAATGTAAGTCAAAATTTTCTATATGTTTGTAATCAACTTTAGGGGTGCCATATAGGCTGAGATTATACCCTACGAACCTGATGCAGTTAGTACTGCCGAAGGGAAAAGTAGAACATACTTCTGTGTGCGTTTTTGCGCCCATTCCTAAAGTTATATTTTAATTTTTATACGGAATGGAAATTACATTTAACAAGCAAAAACAGTCGGTTGAGGTTCAAACCTCAGTTCAAAGTTTACTTCAGGAAAAACTTGGCGATAAGCAAAATGGTATTGCTGTAGCCATTAACCAAAACATTGTACCCAAAAAGCAATGGGTTACACATGTGCTCCAACCAAACGATCAGGTTTTAGTGATTAAAGCCACTCAAGGCGGTTAAATTTTTCAATTAGCAAAATCTCAATACAGTTTGCATTGTGAATAAACCAATTATTCAATAACTATTGAACCCATTAACCAAAAATCAGCATGAAAAAGAATGAAAATACGCCAGCGCAAGATGTAATTTCTTGCACACCATTTACTGGCTCAAAGAAAGTTTATGTAAACGGTACTTTATTTCCTCAAATTAAGGTTGCCATGAGGGAGGTATCACTATCGGATACCAAACTTAGCAATGGTGGCAATGAGCAAAATGTTGCGGTAACCATTTACGATACCAGCGGCCCATATACCGACGAAAATATCACCACAGATATTAAAAAAGGTTTGCCACGATTGCGTGAACAATGGATTTTAGATCGAAATGATGTAGATCAGTTAAATGCCGTTTCATCTGCTTATGGGCAGGAGCGAAAGGAGGATAGCGATTTAGATCATCTTCGTTTTGAGCATGTTAAAAATCCCTTACGTGCTAAAACAGATAAAACAGTAACCCAACTGCATTATGCTAAAATGGGCATAATTACGCCAGAGATGGAATATATTGCCATTAGAGAAAATCAGCGAAATGCAGAAATAAATTTAGATTCAGTAATAAACCATCAACACCCAGGGCACAGCTTTGGGGCAAACACACCAAAAAACTACATCACAGCAGAATTTGTACGTAATGAAGTAGCTATGGGAAGGGCAATTATTCCAGCTAATATTAATCACCCAGAGTTGGAGCCTATGATTATTGGACGAAACTTTCTAGTTAAAATAAATGCCAATATTGGTAACTCTGCCATAAGTTCTTCTATTGAGGAAGAAGTAGAAAAGGCCGTTTGGGCTTGCAGATGGGGTGCAGATAACATTATGGATTTATCTACAGGCAAAAATATCCACGAAACCAGAGAATGGGTCATTCGTAATTCTCCAGTTCCTATTGGTACAGTTCCAATTTATCAGGCATTAGAAAAAGTAAATGGCAAAGCAGAAGATTTAACCTGGGAAATTTTTAAGGATACCATTATAGAGCAGGCAGAGCAAGGGGTAGATTATTTTACCATCCATGCAGGCGTATTGCTACGATACATTCCATTAACGGCAAAACGTTTAACAGGTATTGTATCTCGCGGAGGATCTATTATGGCTAAATGGTGCCTTGCGCATCATAAGGAAAATTTTCTTTATACACATTTTGATGAGCTTTGCCAGATTATGAAGCAGTATGATGTTTCATTTTCGCTGGGCGATGGCTTGCGTCCTGGCTGTATTGCTGATGCCAATGATGAAGCACAGTTTGCCGAATTAAAAACCCAGGGAGAACTAAACCGCATTGCCTGGAAACATGATGTGCAGGTAATGAACGAGGGACCAGGGCATATTCCAATGCATTTAATTAAAGAAAATATGGAGAAACAGCTTGAGTATTGTGCCGAAGCTCCGTTTTATACTTTAGGGCCACTTACTACGGATATTGCACCCGGTTACGACCACATTACATCTGCCATTGGCGCCGCGATGATTGGTTGGTATGGCACTGCCATGCTGTGCTACGTTACACCAAAAGAGCATTTGGGTTTGCCAAATAAAAAGGATGTTAAGGATGGCGTTATCACCTATAAAATTGCAGCGCATGCTGCTGATTTAGCAAAAGGACATCCAGGAGCACAATATAGAGATAATGCTTTAAGCAAAGCCCGCTTCGAATTTAGATGGGAAGATCAGTTTAATCTTTCCTTAGATCCTGATACCGCAAGAGAGTTTCATGATGAAACTTTACCTGCCGACGGTGCTAAAATTGCCCATTTCTGCTCTATGTGTGGTCCAAAATTTTGCTCAATGAAAATTACGCAGGAAATAAGAGATATGGCAGAACAAGGAATGCTGGAGCAGGCAACGCTTTTTACTGAAAAGGGAAGTGAAATTTATTTGTAAAAATGGTTGATTAAAGTGTAATTGAGTTTTGAATGATTGGTTGAGAAAATAATAAGCTGATGCAATTAAAACTCAATCATTCTCTAATTCAAAACTCAATCATTTTGTCATTCAATCATTCTCCAATTCATTCATTCAAAAGTATGTTAATTGTGTTATCCAGTCCTGTTTCAATTGCCAATGAAGCCCAGTATATAAACAGCTTGTTTAATACCGGTTTAGAGGTTTTTCATCTGCGGAAACCCGAAAGTAAGGCGGTAGAGGTGGAGTATTTGCTTAAAAATATTGAAGAGAAATATCACCCACAAATTGCCATCCATCAACATCATCATTTGGCTACGCACTTTGCTATTTCACGTTTGCATTATACAGAACTTTTAAGGAATGATACCAATGATAAAACACTAAACCAGTACGTAGAAAACGGTTTTATTCTGTCAACCTCAATTCATGATTTAAAAACGTACAAGGCTATAGGAAATCAGTTTAGTTACAGTTTTATAGGACCGCTGTTTAATTCAATTTCTAAAAAGGGCTACCATGCGAATGCTGATTTAGCATTTCAAAAGAATAAAGAAATTATAGGTAAAGCAAAATTGATAGCAATCGGTGGGATTGATGAAACTAATATAGCCACAATTAAGGGCTTAAATTATACCGGGGCGGCAATTCTTGGTGCCATTTGGAATAAACCTCCTCATGGTGTTTCTACATTTAAAAAAATACAAGCATTATGGATTTAGGTCATTATCATAAACTACAATACATTTCACAAGGTGAAACTATAGATGCGCAAATCAGCAACATTACCGCTGCGCTTGATGCCGGATGTAAGTGGATTCAGGTAAGATTTAAAAACGCATCGGAAGCACAAATTTTAGATCTGGCACTTACAATAAAGCCACTTTGTACAAACAGTGAAGCCATTTTAATTATTAACGATTATCCCGATGTGGCTAAAAAAATTGATGCAGATGGTGTGCATTTAGGTTTAGAAGATCTTGATGTTAAACAGGCAAGAGAAATTCTTGGACCAAATAAAATAATTGGAGGTACCGCAAATACATTTAGTCATGTACAACAACGCATAGCCCAAGGTTGTAATTACATTGGTTTAGGCCCACTCCGCTTTACGCCAACCAAGGTTAAACTTAGTCCTATTTTAGGATTTGAAGGTTATAAAACCATTGTTAATGAACTCGAAAAAATCAATGCCAACATTCCTTTATATGCCATTGGCGGCTTAACGTTGGATGATATTTCCATACTAACCGAGATTGGGATTTATGGCGTTGCGGTTTCAGGAATCATCACTCAGCATACAAACAAGCAACAATTAATTAAAGAATTTAATAAAGCTTTATATGAAAACGTTAACTATAGCAGATAAAACTTTCTCATCGAGATTATTTTTAGGAACAGGAAAGTTTGGCTCAGCTAAACAAATGGAAGAAGCTGTTTTAGCCTCAGGATCGCAATTGGTAACTGTTGCCCTTAAACGTATAGATTTGGAAACGGAAACTGATGATTTACTTCAACATCTGCAAAGTCCTATAATAAATTTATTGCCAAACACATCAGGCGTTCGCAATGCGAAGGAAGCTGTTTTTGCTGCTCAACTGGCTCGGGAGGCTTTAGAAACCAATTGGGTTAAGTTAGAAATTCATCCCGACCCACGGTATTTAATGCCCGATCCGATTGAAACCCTTAAAGCCACCGAAGAATTGGCTAAGCTGGGTTTTGTGGTACTACCATATATCCATGCCGATCCTGTTTTGTGTAAACGATTGGAAGATGCGGGTACAGCCGCAGTAATGCCTTTAGGATCGCCTATTGGGAGCAATAAAGGATTAAAAACCATCGATTTTCTTGAAATTATTATTGAGCAAAGCCGCGTTCCGGTTATTATTGATGCCGGTATAGGAGCACCTTCTGATGCTGCTTTAGCTATGGAACTAGGTGCAGATGCCGTTTTGGTAAATACCGCCATCGCCATTGCCGGAAATCCCATCCATATGGCAACAGCTTTTAAACTTGCAGTTGAAGCAGGCAGACTTGCTTACGAAAGCAAATTAGGAAAGAAAACGCAGTTTGGAATGGCTACAAGTCCTTTAACTCAATTTTTGGAAGATGAATTTTAAACAGTTATTTGATCAATTTAGTTGGGATGACGTAAAGGCATCTATACTAAATATAACCAGTAATGATGTTGAAACTGCTTTAGGCAAATCGAAAAGGAATCTGGAAGATTTTAAAGCTCTAATTTCGCCTGCGGCAAAGCCTTATTTGGAGCAAATGGCACAGCTAAGTCATCAAATTACCCAAAAGCGTTTCGGTAAAACCATACAAATGTTTGCGCCCATGTATTTAAGTAACGAGTGCAATAATATTTGTACTTATTGCGGTTTTAGTATGGAGCACGGTATTAAGCGGAAAACTTTATCAGGAGCCGAAATTCTGCAGGAAATTAATGTGATTAAAAAGCTAGGCTTCGATCATGTTCTACTAGTAACTGGTGAAGCAAACCATACGGTACATGTAGATTATTTTTTGGAAGCCTTAAAGGTTATCAAACCACATTTCTCCAATGTATCAATAGAAGTGCAACCTTTAGATCAGCCAGAGTATGAAGTTTTACAGCAGGCAGGAGTAAATGCTGTAATGGTTTATCAGGAAACTTATCATAAAGAAAAGTATAAGGATTATCATCCCAAGGGGAAAAAATCTAACTTTTATTATCGGTTGGATACGCCAGATCGTATTGGTAAAGCAAATATGCATAAAATTGGTTTGGGCGTATTATTGGGGCTTGAAGATTGGCGTACTGATTCTTTCTTCTGCGCACTACATTTAGATTATTTACAAAAAACCTATTGGAAAACTAAATATTCTGTCGCCTTTCCACGTATCAGGCCCGCCGAAGGTGTTGATATTTCCAACTACTCAATTTACGATAAAGAACTGGTACAGCTTATTTGTGCTTACAGACTGCTGAATGAGGAGGTTGAAATTTCAATTTCTACCCGTGAGACTGAAACTTTCAGAAATAACTTAATTAAACTGGGTACCACAACCATGAGTGCGGGCTCTAAAACAAACCCCGGTGGCTATTGCGCTGATGAACAATCGCTTGCTCAATTTGAAATTAGCGATGAAAGAAATCCTTATGAATTTGGAAAAGTAATTGCCGAAAAAGGTTATACCGCAGTTTGGAAGGATTGGGACAGGGTGTTTAATGAATGATTGAATTTTTGAAGGATAGATTTAGAGAATGATTGAATTTTTGAAGGATTGAAGGAGAGAATGATTGAATTTTTGAAGGATTGAGGGAGAGAATGATTGAATTTTTGAAGGATTGAGGGAGAGAATGATTGAATTTTTGAAGGATTGAGGGAGAGAATGATTGAATTTTTGAAGGATTGAGGGAGAGAATGATTGAATTTTTGAAGGATTAATTGAGAGAATGATTGAATTTTTGAAGGATTGATTGAGAGAATGATTGAATTTTTGAAGGATTGAAGGAGAGAATGATTGAATTTTTGAAGGATTAAAGGAGAGAATGATTGAATTTTTGAAGGATTAAAGGAGAGAATGATTGAGTTTTTGAAGGATTGATTGAGAGAATGATTGAATTTTTGAAGGATTGAAGGAGAGAATGATTGAATTTTTGAAGGATTGAAGGGAGAGAATGATTGAATTTTTGAAGGATTGAAGGGAGAGAATGATTGAATTTTTGAAGGATTAAAGGAGAGAATGATTGAATTTTTGAAGGATTGAAGGAGAAATGATTACAATGATTGATTGAGTTTTGAATTATTAAATGATTGACAATTTACATTCTATTATTCACTCATTCAGTCAATCTATCATTCAGTCATTCTATTATTCACTCATTCAGTCATTCAGTCATTCTATTACTCACTCATTCTATTATTCAATCCTTCTTTCATTCAAAATTATATGTTATGGAAAAGTTTAATAAAGAAGAACTACAAAGGTATAGCCGTCATTTTATGCTGGAAGATTTATGTGTAAATGGTCAGTTTAAGTTTAAAGAAGCAAAAGTGCTGGTGGTAGGAGCAGGAGGATTAGGCTGCCCGATTATTCAATATTTGGCATCTACTGGTATCGGCACTTTGGGTATAATTGACTTTGATACCATTGAAATTCATAATTTACACCGGCAAATATTATATGGAACGGCAGATGTTGGAAGGGCAAAAGTACAGGTTGCCGCAGAAAAAATTAAAGCATTTAATTTGCATGTAAACTGTGTACCGTACCAAACAAAACTAGATGAAAGCAACGCTGAACAAATTATTGAGCAGTTTGATTTGGTGATAGATGGATCTGATAATTTTGCTACACGATATTTGGTAAATGATGTTTGTATGGCCTTAAATAAGCCCCTGGTATATGGCAGCATTCTAAATTATGAAGCACAATTGGCTGTATTTAATTATAAAAATGGAAAAAATTTAAGAGATATTTATCCTGAATCACCGCATATTGATGATTCTCCTTCTTGCAGTTTAAATGGTGTATTAGGTGTTGTACCAGGTTTATTAGGTTTATATATGGTTAATGCAGCTCTTCAGGTTATACTAGGAACGTATAAACAAAACGGGCTATTAGTAATCGATTTTAAAGAATTTGATATTCTAAAATTGAATTTTTGAAGTGATCTTATCCTTTGTATTTAAACCCGATCTTAGTGAATGCCAGCGATTTTTTATCGTGGCAGCAACGGGAGCGGGGCTGGTGGTTGCGAAGTATTCCGTCCGGTCATTTCCAAATAACCTTTAAAACAATAATAAATTTTTGGAAAGCATGGTCTGTGGTTCTTATGGAAATTTGTCCCTGCTTTTCGCTGTATCCCGATAGAAAAAATCGCGGATGCCGCTGCAATCCGGTTTACTTTTGCGGTTGGTGCTATCATCAATCGCATATAATCACATCACAATACATTACGTACATCACATTTAGATGGTACGGTGATAACACCTAATTTTCCTTATCTGTGTGAATCAACATTTATCTGTGGTTAGTTTTTAAAGCATTATAGCGGTACAAAGGGAGAATCCAGTCGTCGGGAGCTCATCCGAGGCTCTGCTGGAGAGAATCTAGTCGTCGGGAGCTCATCCGAGGCTCTGCTGGAGAGAATCCAGTCGTCGGGAGCTCATCCGAGGCTCTGCTGGAGAGAATCCAGTCGTCGGGAGCTTATCTGAGGCTCGGATGGAGAGAATCCGGTCGTCGGGAAGGTTTTGTAGGGGTACAAAGGGCGAATCCGGTCGTCGGGAAGGTGTTGTATGGATACAATTTTGGGAACTATTAATCGCCGACATGTTGAACCTGTCAAAACGCACCATTACACCATATAAGAAATATAAGAACATTGAAGACACTCGTCCTCCGTTAACTGGCACTAAGAGTGGCGAAATATATGGTTAGCAACATTATATTAATGTTCATCTGTGGTTAATTTAGCCAGTAATCCAAAAACATAAAAGCCAGTATTATACTGGCTTCTATGTTGAAATCATTTCTCATCCTTTCCAAATTGAAGGATAAATAAACAAGTTTTATATTAAATTCTATTAAGGTTTTTCATCAGTTAATTCGAAGCCCCATGTCTTTCCTTTTTCAGTTGCAGGCACACCAGTGGTCATCCACGCAGGTGCTTTGGCTCCTTTAAGGTAATAATCAAAAAACTGTTGTTCACGAATTTGAATATCCTTACGGTTTTGACGTTGAACTAAATTATGAGCTTCACCATTGTAATTTAACATCCAAACTGGTTTACCTAAACGGCGTAATCCTGTAAACATTTCAATTCCTTGGTACCAAGGCACAGCTCCATCAGCATCATTAGCCATAATAACTACAGGAGTATTTACTTTAGGAAGCATAAATAAAGGTGAATTTTCGATATACAGTTCTGGTTTTTCCCATAGTGTAGCACCAATTCTGCTTTGTGTTTTTTCATATTGAAACTGACGGTTCATACCGCTTTCCCAACGAATACCACCGTAAGCAGAAGTCATATTTGCTACAGGTGCACCAGCCCAGGCAGCAGCATACATATTATTTTGTGTAATTAAGTAAGCCACTTGGTAGCCGCCCCAGCTTTGACCTTGAATACCGATTTTACTGCCATCAACCCAACTATTTTTCTTTAAGCTTTCTACACCAGAGTTAATGTATTCAATCGCAGATTGTCCTGGATGACCAGTTTGATAGCTAATATCTGGTGCAAAAACCAAATAACCATTACTTACAAAGAAAGAAATATTTAAGCGTGAAGGCGTAGGCGCAGGCGCTTGATAACCATATAAACCATCAGATAATTTCTCGTAGAAATACGCAATCATCGGGTATTTTTTATTAGGATCAAAGTTTTCAGGTTTATATAGAATGCCCTCTGCAGCATAGCCTTTTGGAGTAGTCCATTTAACCAATTCTGCCGTTCCCCAGTTGTAATTTTGCTGTTGAGGATTGGTATTTGTTAATTTTGTTTCAGTTTTAAAATCAGTGGTAACATAAACATTCGGAGATTCTACATAACTACCTTTATCATAAATGTAAATATCAGCATCTTTAGCTTTAACCAAATTAGAATACTTTGCTTTCGCCATAATCACTAAGTCAGGGTTTTTAACAGTACCTGCACTTTTGCGGTAGAAACCATTTTCTTTTGTTACGTTGTTAAAACCATCCAGCCAAAGCAATTCATTAGCTTTTACAAATTTATCAGCACTGCTTCTGTCCAATCTATTTGGCTGTTCTGTTCTTTCGTATCTGAAAGTGATTTTATTCTGTCTGCCAAACCCATTTGTAATATTCTTCGGCTGAGATTTTCCATCTGGTGCAAAAGACCAAATATCATATCTATCATTAATTAAAACGGCTTTATCATCCTCAGTCCAGGTAGCAAGCCCATAAGCACTTGGTAAATCGGGAACGTCATTTTCTTCATCAACAAATTTTACGTTTAAACCGCTCGTTAAAACAACACTCTTGCTAGTAGCAACGCTATATGAAGACCAGTTGCCCGTTTTTCTATCAAAAGATAAAATATAATTGCCCCCCGGAGATGCCATTGCATATCCATTTAAGTTTTCAATAATCTTTTTGCGTTGTCCGTTTTTAGTATCAACAAGATAATAATCTCTTGAAGTAGAGCCACTCCACTGAGATTCAATTCTGCGGCCATAATCAGTTGATGCTAAAACAAAATTTGAATTGCCATCATTTATAATACTCGCCTCAGGTAGCATTAAATCAGTTAATGGAATAACTTTAGGGTCGCTGCTATAAACATCTATAACCGATAAATAACTTCTTTTACTTTCTTTATCAGCATTTTTTAACTGCATAGGCTGCAAATAATCATCCTTATAGTTCCAAATATCAACTTTGGCAACCTCAAAATCAACAATAGTGGTGTCTTTTGCTTTTTTAATTGGCGCAATTCCGAAAAATAATTTCTTGCCATCTTTACTGAAATTTACTTTCCCCTCGCCACTAACCGACCATTTTGCAGGTAAGCCAGGCATATCGTAATCTACAATGGTTTGGGCTGTATCTAAAGTTAACGAGCTATAATAAATATTGTAATCCTTTATCTCTTGCTTTTCAGGGCTTTGCTCACCTACAAAAGCAACATGCTCATTTTCATCGTCAAACGTAAAGTTTTTAAAGCTTCCTTTACCTTTAACCAATGTTTTAAGTGTTCCTTTTTCAGTGTTTAAAAGGAATACGCCTTGAGGCGCAGTTTTGTCTTTTTTAGATCCGCTGCAAGCAAAAACAAGCTGCTTGCCGTCTTTACTAAAAGTATAATCTGTAACGTATTTATAGGTTTTATCAACGCCCGTTAAAAGATTTTTAAGAATTAAATCCGTTCCTTCCTCATTCTTTTTGCCTGCAGAACCAGGTTCGTCATCTGCAAAATCAATATCTAAATCTTTTTTACTAGCAGGAGTTGCTTTTTTAGCAGTATCAAGTTTATCAAGCTGATAGGCTAAAAAGCCCGAACCATCTTCAGGAAACTTGTACGATTTTACCCGCGCAACTTTACTTATTGCGTTAGTAGTAAGGTTTAAAATACCTAATGAATCTTTAGGCATATCATCGGCTTTTTTCTTTTTAATTTTTGCCTGTCGGATGTCTTTATTAAAAGGACGGATACTAAAAGCAGCAAATTTAGAATCGTTGCTAAACTGCGCATTTGTACCACGAGGTACGCTTAACTTTGTATTTGTTTTTAAGTTTGATACAAAAAGGTTAGCATCACCTTCTTGTTGTAAAACACTGTACATGGCCCAAAGTCCATTATTTGATAACTGTTTTGCGCCTACAGATTCCCATGAATCATAAACAGAATGATCTAAAGGTTTTTTTTGTGCGTAAGCAAAGTTTACAACTATAAGAAGTAAAAGGGTAAATCTTTTATGCATTTGTGAGGTTTAAAATAATTTGTGGTTGATTCAAGCTTTAAAAATTGGAAAATTTTACCTTATTTCGAAAGATGTATGTCAAATTTTACAAAAGAAGAGCACTTATTTTTATTCTTTAATAATTTGAGTGATGTAACATTTTTGTAACTTAGGCGTCAACATTGCACACACAATTGTAACTAATCATTTAAATTTAAGACTGATGATTTGGATTTTTCTAAATTATTGGCCTTTTGTCCCTAATTAAAATGTACCGAGCAAAGTATTTTTTATCTAAATTAATTTACAACAAATTTTTTTGGCAGTTTTTTCTGGCAATTTTTATGTTAGGAATGGCTGTTTTCTTTATCAGAGAGCAGCATGTAGAAGTTGTACAAATTAAAGACCAACTGGCTACCTCCATCACAGAGTATATCGTGTTGGGTATTTTATTAACCATTGCCTATGTTTTTGCACAGGGACAAATGTATGTGCATAGCTTTAAGGCACTTAATGTGAAAATCACCTTAAAAAGTGCAGTAATTTTATTTTTAAAACGCAATTTGATTAGTGTCTTTCTCCCGGCAGGAGGCTTTTCTTCGCTGGCATTTTTTACAGGAGATATTGAAGATAAAGGGGTATCCAAATCTAAAATACATTTAGCATCAACACTTTTCGGTTTCTGCGGAATCTTTTCTGTCGTTATTGTCGCCATTCCAGTGTTAGGGATTGCATTACTGACCACCAAATTCGGAAGCGTAGAAATTCTAAGCTTCCTGTTTTTACTGCTCTTAACCGTATTTTTAATCCTGACTATTTATTCTATTTCCAAAAAAGGAAAAGCTTATAAATGGTTGTCTAAAATAAGACCAACCTTAACCACCTTAATGGATGATATGGTGGACGAGAAAGTGAGTAAAAAACAGTTTTGGTTAACATTATTAGTTTCTGTAGGAATAGAGGTGATCGGCATCGTTCACCTGTATATCTGTATGCTTGCCTTAGGTTTTGAAGCCAGTATTCCAGCTGCAATTATTGGTTATATCGTAATGGTAATTTTATTAATTGCCTCCCCATTCTTACGTGGTTTGGGTACAATAGAAGTTTCGCTGACTTTTATATTACAGCAATTTGGTTTCCCTATTATTGCAGCGGCAACAATTACCTTATTATTTAGATTCTTCGAATTTTGGTTGCCGTTAATTGGAGGTATTATAAGTTTTGTAACCAAAAAGGATAGTATTTTGCTTAGAATTTTGCCAGCATTTATTATCCTAATTTTAGGAGTTGTAAATATTATATCCTCAATAAGTCCTTCTATACCAGCCAGATTAAGGCTCGTTAAAAACATTGTACCCGATGATGTTATCGTTACCAGTAATGCATTAGTGCTTATTTTTGGACTAATTTTGGTGATGATTAGCATCTTTTTATTACAAGGATCAAAAAGAGCCTGGTACATTGCCTTAGCACTTACTGTTTTTTCGGTGGTTGGTCATTTATTAAAAGCTGCAGATTATGAAGAGGCACTTTTGGCTTTGGTAGCAGGTTCATCCCTTTATTATACACGCCAAAATTATAAATTAAGACCACATCCAAGGTTTGTTCATTTAGGTATTAAGGTTTATTTTTATGCTATTGCCGCTGTTTTCGCCTACGGAGTTATTGGTTTTTACTTTATAGATAAAAGACATTTCGGAACTGATTTTACCTTTTTAAATTCTATTAAAGCAGTTTTAAAAGTAATTTTCTTTATTGATGATAAAGCCCTTGATCCTCGAACCAAGTTTGGTTTACACTTCGAGCAATCCATCTATTTTGCCAGTGGGGCAGTAATTCTGTTCATCATCTTTAGTTTATTAAAGCCTTATTTTTCTAAATCCTACAACACAGAAACTGATTTTACAGATGCAGAAAATCTAGTCAAGAAATTTGGACATTCGGCACTTGATTATTTTAAAACCTATCCTGATAAGTTCATCTTTTTTAATGAAAGTCGTACCGCTTTTATTAGTTTTAAAATTACACGTCATTTTGTTTTAGTGCTCGAAGATCCTGTTGCAGAGCATGAAAGTGAAAAGGTTGAAATGGTAAAAAAGTTTGAAGAACGTTGTAAGGATAATGGTTTCATTACCGCTTATTACCGCGTACCCGAAGAATCATTGGGCTTTTATAAATCATTAGGGAAAAAGTTTATTCCGATAGGAGAGGAAGCCGTACTTGATTTAACAACTTTTACCATTGATGGCGGTAAAATGAAAACTACCAGAAGTGCAATTAACCGTTTAACATCAGAAGGTTATGTGTTTAAAGTTTATGAAGGACAACAAAAAGAGGGTTTACTTCAAAAATTGAAACAGGTATCAGATAATTGGTTAAGAGATCTGGATCAAAAAGAAGTGGCTTTCACGCAAGGTATTTTCGATAAGAATATTCTAAAAAATCAAACCATTTTAACTATTGAAGATCAGGAGGAAAAAGTATATGCTTTTTTAAACTTGGTTGAGGATTATGCCCCCGGAGAAGCTACTTACGATCTTATTAGAAAAGAAACTGATGCGCCAAATGGTGTTTTGGATATGTTGCTTGCTAAAACTTTCCTACATTTAAAAGAGCAGGGTTTTACAGCCGTAAATATGGGCTTGGCGCCACTATCAGGAATAGATGGAGTAAACATCACTCAGAAAACAATTAAATACGCGTATGATAATTTAAAAGCATTTGCACAATTTAAAGGTTTAAGGAAATATAAAGACAAATTTTTCCCTCAATGGAAGAAAAAGTATTTAATATATAACCACAATTATCACCTGTTACAAGTGCCAAATGCGCTAAAAAGAATTTCGGAAGGAAGTTAATTTACAAGCCTTTTTCTATAGTAGAAATTAGCTTCTTAATATCATTATCGTATTTATGCGAACCAGGGATTTGGACTTTTTCCAAATCCCTTTTTTCTTTTAAGTTTTTATAGAAGTCGCTGTCCTCATCAGTTCCAAAAATACAAAGCACTGGTGCTTGCACCTTATTCAATTCCGGCATAGTTTTATACTTTCCTTCTTTACTTCCAAAGCCTAACAAATCTGCTACTTTAACAGTGAAATCTGTAGAAGTGGAAGGAGAAAGTAATACCGCAGATTTAAACTTTTGTTGTAAATTTTTAGGTAAGCGGGTAGAAAAGAAAATAGCAGCATCAGCTCCGAAGGAATAACCCAGTAAAGAAAACTCAGCTTTGTTATACTGCTTTAAATAATGCTCTACAACTTCTGTAGCATCCTGGCTTAACTTATCAGGTGTTTTTGTATCCCAAAAGTATTTTCTGGTATCCAAACTTACTACAGTATAATTTTTTTGAGCAAGCTCTTCGCAAACCTTTTGCGAAAAACTATTTAAACCACCATCGCCAGTAAAATAAAAAACAAGATGTTTATTTCCACTTTTATTAAACGTAGTTAATGGCAGTTTGGAAATATCTGTTTTAGGTTGCGCCATAGTAAAAATGGATAGGCATAGTGTTCCAAAAAACACTGAAAAAATCTTTATCATAAAATCTCTTACTTTTTTGCGTTGCTTAAAGCTGCAACAATTTTATCAAGTTCGGATGGATCGTAATGATGATCCCCCTTTAAAATAGTAACGTGAAAATTACTAATTTTTAAATCTTTTAATGATTGCTCGTCTTCATCAACACCATAAAAACAATAGGTTGTAGCTGTTACCTTTTCTAACTCTTTATCCACCTTATAATGTTTGTGATCTCCAGCTAGGTTTGTCAGATCAGAAAGTTTTACCTTAAAATCAGTTGTAGAATAAGGCGAAAGCATTTCTAAAGCAACTAAATGTTTTTTAGCTCGGGGAGGTAAACGATTATAGATAAATGGAACTACATCAGCCCCAAAAGAATAACCACAAATGTAAAGATGGTATGAGCCATATATTTTTACATATTTTCTAATCAGTTGAACAATATCTGCCTTGGTTTGCTCAGGTGTTTTTTTCTCCCAAAAATAACTTCTGGAGTTAATTCCAATCGTATTAAAGCCTTGTTCAGCAAATTTTAATGATAAATTATCTTCAAACTCAATCCAACCTCCATCGCCAGAAAGAAAGATTAATAATTTTTTGCTCGATGGGATTTTAGATGGATAAAGAAAAATGGGTAAGTTGAATTCGTTTTTTTCAATTCCATTGTGCTCATGTACACGATTTCTTTTGAAAAGTGCACAACTGCTTAAACTGATACATAATAGAATTAATATGGCGATTTTACCCATAGTTCAGCTATTTTAGAAAAATGTGAAGCCTAACATAAACGACAAGCCATGCGGATTAATGTCTAAATCATTTGTACTCATTTTATAACCTTTTAAACCTACACCGCCAAATATGTTTATCTTATTTGATAGTGCATATTTAACACCACCACCACCATATACGAAAAAACCCTTTTCAGTAGTTCTCGAAGTGTTATTTGGTGTTTGCTCATCAGCAATATCATATTTGTTAAAAGAAATGCCTAATGACGTTTCTACATAAGGTTTTACTTTGTGACTGGTTTTGAAATTATACTTTAAATTTCCATAAACAGGAAGGAAATGCACTTTGTACAAAACAAAGCCATTATCGTGGTGTAAAGGGGTAGCAGCATATTCAATACCGATTCCTGGCTCAAAACCATTGGCAAAAAGATAGTTTACTTTTAAAGATGGACCATAAAAAGCATTTCCGTGTGTTGATCTTAATAATTCGAATGATGGTGATATTGAAAATGTTTTTGACTGATCTAATTTGGTTTGCGCAAATAATAAAGTAGGAAAAAATAATAGCGAAAGGATGGCTTTTAAATGATTCATTAGGGCGTTTTGTTCTATAATAACCAAAAGTAACGAATTGATTGTGAATAATAAATGAAGTAAACAAAAAAGCACCGTTTCCGGTGCTTTTAAAATTATTTTTTTGTTTGTTGCTGTTGACGCATGTAATCGTCTAAACGTTGCTGAAATTTAGATTTTTTCTTTTTCTCATCAGCTGGTCTTGCTTTATTTTGTTGAATTAAAGCATGAATTTTATCATCATCAACCATTTTACGAATTAGGAACTGCTGACCAAATGTCATTAAGTTGGCTAAGAAGTAATAGTAGTTTAAGCCTGAAGGATAGCTATTTAACACACCTAAGAAAATAATTGGCATAATGTAACCGATGTATTTCATTTGACCTGTAGCACCTGATACTTGGTTGTTAAAATAAGTCATAATCAGTGTAGAGATTGTCATCAAAACACACATTAAACTTAAGTGATCGCCGATGAAAGGCAATTTCACACCAAAACGAATAAACTCATCATAAGTTGATAAATCTTTCATCCAAAGGAAACTCTCTCCACGTAGCTCAAATAAGTTAGGGAAAAAGAAGAAGAAAGCCATAACCAGTGGTAATTGTAAAACCATGGGTAAACAACCTCCAAGCGGATTAACGCCCGCCTTCTTATATAGTTTTAAATATTCTTGCTGAACTAATGTTGGATTATCTTCACCTACTTTAGCTTTAATCTCGTCCATTTCTGGCTTTAAAACTCTCATTTTCGCCATCGATAGGTATGACTTGTAGGTAAGTGGCGATAAAGCAAGTTTTAAAAGGATTGTTAATGCAAAAATAATTAAGCCATAACCCCAGTTAAAACGCTCTAAAAGGTTAAATACCGGTAATACAATGAAACGGTTTACATATTTTAAAGGCCAGTAACCTAAATCCACCTGCTTTTCAAGCTCATAACCTTGATCTTGTAACGTAGAGAACTTATTGGTTCCAAAATAGAATTCCATATCATAACTCTGCGCAGCCAAATGACTATAAGGCAATTGCATATTTGCAGCATAAGATTTAACCTGACCAGGAACAGTAGGGATTTTAACTTCTAAACTTCCTTTGTCAAAGCCGTTTTTGTCGATTAACGCAGCAGAGAAAAAGTGTTGTTTGAATGAAAACCACTGAATTTTGCCTTTTGCAAGATCTTCTTTCTCTTCCTTAGATACGCTTAAGTGATCCACATCACCATTTACATATTTGTAATAAGGAGCAGAGTAACGGTGCTCACTTTCAATTGATTTTTCTTGCTGTAATAAAGTAGCTTCCCAGTTTAATCCAACATTATTACCAGAAATAATCTGTTGTAAGCCTACTAAATTAATTTTAAAGCCAACCTTATTGCTTAAAGCTTTTAAATCGTAAAGGTACTCTACATATTGGTTTGAACCATAGTTAGCACGCATAGTTAAGGTATTGCCAGTTTTAGTTGGCGTAAAAAACAAATCGTTTGTATTAACTACTTTACCAGCAGCATTTAAGTTTAAGCCAAATTTATTTTCGTCTCCGCTAAATAAAATTAAAGGTTTACCACTAAATGTTTTTTGTCCTTTAACCTCAACAGAAGAAATTTTACCACCTTTATTGCTGAAAGTGATTAATAAATTTTCATTTTCCAATACAGAGTTTGATACTGTACCCGTTAAAGCGGTACCAAAGGGCCCTTTTAATGCTAATGAATCAATAGTTGGAACAACTGCAGCTGTTTTAACTGTATCTTTTTGAGCCGGAGCCACTCCAGCTTTTTTCAAAGAATCTAAATGTTCTTTTTCTTTTGCTTTTTTTATTTCAACCTCGCTCGGTTTTAAAAAATAGAATGATCCTGCCAAAATGATCATAATCAGGAACAGTCCTGTGAAGGTATTTCTATCCATTATTGTTGTTTAAACTGCTTTTAATTGGTTTTCTTCTTCGCATACTCCATTGCAGCGGCGACAAATTTAACAAAAAGTGGGTGAGGATTAGCAACTGTTGATTTTAATTCTGGGTGAAACTGTCCGCCAATAAAAAATGGATGGTTTTTCAACTCTACAATTTCTACCAAATTCGATTCAGGGTTCATTCCTGATGCAATCATGCCAGCCTCTTCATATTGTTTTAAATACTCATTATTAAACTCATAACGATGACGGTGGCGCTCGTTAATATGTTGTTTGCCATAAATAGCAAAAGCCTTAGTGCCTTTTTTAATATCACATGGATAAGAACCTAAGCGCATTGTACCACCTTTATTTGTAATTTTTTTCTGCTCTTCCATCATGTTAATTACTGGATTTGCAGCATTTTCTTCAATTTCTGTTGTGTGCGCATCTTTTAAGCCTAATACATTACGGCCAAATTCAATTACTGCACATTGCATACCTAAACATATACCAAAGAAAGGAATGTTGTTCTCTCTAACGTATTTAATGGTGTCAATTTTACCCTCAATACCACGGCTACCAAACCCTGGTGCAACTAAAACGCCATGCAAATGTCCTAATTTCTCTTTAACGTTATCAGGGAAAATACCTTCTGAGTGAATATATTCTACTTTTACTTTGCACTCATTTTTAGAACCAGCATGTATAAAAGATTCTATAATTGATTTATAAGCATCAGGTAATTCTACATATTTACCAACCAATCCAATTCTAACTTCTGCTGTAGGATTTTTTAATCTTCCCAAAAAGTCTTTCCAGTTTTCAAGGTTAGGCTCATTTTTAGTCGGTAATTTTAATTTCGCTAAGACAGTTTTATCCAATTGCTCTTTTAACATCAACAATGGCACATCATAAATTGTAGATGCATCCATCGATTCGACTACGGCATTGATGTTAACGTTACAAAATAATGCAATTTTTTTTCTAATCTCAGGACTAATGTGATGCTCGGTTCTGCAAACAAGAATATCTGGTTGAATACCATATTCCAATAATGCCTTAACAGAGTGTTGTGTTGGCTTTGTTTTTAACTCACCAGCTGCTGCTAAATAAGGTACTAATGTTAAATGAATTACAATGGCATTAGTACTGCCTTCTTCCCACTTAAACTGGCGTACAGCTTCAATAAAAGGAAGAGATTCAATATCGCCTACGGTACCACCTAACTCAGTAATAACGATATCGTAATCGCCACTTTCG
Organism: Pedobacter nototheniae; assembly: GCF_004335085.1. Classification (GTDB taxonomy): domain Bacteria; phylum Bacteroidota; class Bacteroidia; order Sphingobacteriales; family Sphingobacteriaceae; genus Pedobacter; species Pedobacter nototheniae. The sequence continues at coordinate 64,394 of NZ_RQRS01000011.1, forward strand.
CCTAAAATGCGCATGTTGCGTTTAATCTCGTCGGTAATATGAGGCACTACTTGAACAGTTTTTCCTAAATATTCGCCTTTACGTTCTTTATTAATAACGTTTTGATAAATACGTCCTGTTGTAATGTTATTGGCTTGTGACGTTGGAACGTTTAAAAAACGCTCATAGTGACCAAGATCTAAATCGGTTTCAGCACCATCTTCAGTAACAAAACATTCGCCGTGCTCGTAAGGGTTTAGCGTTCCCGGATCAATATTGATATAAGGATCGAATTTTTGAATGGTTACACGGTAGCCACGTGCCTGTAAAAGTTTAGCTAAAGAAGCGGAAATAATGCCCTTACCTAAAGAGGAAGTAACACCACCCGTAACAAAAATATACTTAGTCATGATTGTGATTTTTTACAGCAGATGTAAAAATTGCTGCTTTTTGTACGGGATACAAAGGTAAGAAAATTACCCATTTCTATTCCCTATAAAAATAATTATTTTAAATATGATAAAGTTGTGTTATTCAGTACTGTAAGTAAAGTTTTAAAAAAATAATCGTATTTTTTATTTTAGGTGCTCATCCTTTTAGGATTGAAACTTTATTTTTTTAAGCTTTTACCTTAATATTTAACCAGTATTAAACTTGTATGGTGCCATAATAACGCTTATTTCGAAACAGCCAGATATAGCCAAAAGGATAGGTTTTTCATCATCAAAGGGGCACGTGCTTGTCTTTAAAAAATAACCTCTAATAGCGTCTTGTCCATTAATACTACAACTCTCGTGCAAAACGGATGGAACAAATCTGTAACAGGCATACGCATTATTTGAACCATAATTTACGGCACGAGCTCCACTTGGGTTGTAAACATATTTTCTTGTTGCTCCACCAAAAGGCCATGTTCCAGTTCCAACATCAGTGAATGGTCCTGAAGCATCATAATAAACTGAACCACCATAAATGCAAACCATAACCACCTCATGAGGTGGTTCATTTTGTGCAAATAAATTAAAAGAAGTAAAAAGTAGTAGAAATATTGAAACGTATAGCTCCCTTTTCATAAATGTTTTTATTTATAAATGGAGCACGACTATAACAATGGGGAGGATACCAAACAATTATGCCTTGTAAACGAGCAAAATATTTGATAATCGGTGAAAGGTATGGAATATAGTTGATTAAATTTTTATGAGTTAGGGATTTGACTTATTAAAATTTTTCACAGCTTAATAGGTATAAAAGTTTCAATTATAATTAATTACATAATTACTATTAGCAGCACTTGTAATAAACTTTTACTTTTTGCTCTTTTTCGCTCCAAGCGATGTAAATATTATTTTCTTTACCCAAGCGATATTTAAAGCCATTAAGTTTAGATTTTTTTAATTCCTCATAAAGAGCCTTGTCTGGGGTGTTTTTATCAGCTTTATCATCAGGCATAACAGCAGGCTCTAAAAAATTATCTTCGCTGAAAAAATCGTTAGCTATTGTTTTCAAGAAAATTACCTGATCCTTTTCTTTTGATAAATCAATATTAGGATCGGTGTTACTAACTAAATCAGTGCCTTTTATTTTTACATTATAAATCTGCTTGCCTTCTGCAGTGGTGATAGAGAAATTTAAAATCATATCCTCAGGCTTTCTTCCTGTAAGTTCAATTTTAAAAGAATCTAAGGTTTTTAAGCTTGAAAAGGATTGAGCTATGCTCGAATTAACATTTTTAAACTCAATAGAATCTCCTTTACCATCTTTTTTATTGCTTGTGCATGCAGAAATTATAAATACAGTAAAGAGCAGGAGTAAGGCCGTGTTTTTCATATGAAAGTTTAATGAGCCCCAAAATAGTAATTTTTTATTGTAGCTATAATCCTTAAAGAAAAATTTGCAGAGTTAATAAATGTAAATATATTTGCGTAACTGATTACGTAATTAATTGTTGTTATGAATTTTTTTGAACAAATTGGTAAGGTTGCTTTAGGAAGTAGGTTAAGAATGTTAACGGATAAGGTAACGGAAGATGGAAAGCAGATTTATAAAATGTACGATATTGATATGCAACCCAAGTGGTTTCCAGTATTTTATTCGCTATCAAAGGGGGAGGCTAAAACCATTACTGAAATAGCAAAGTCAATTGGTCATTCGCACCCCTCGGTTAGTAAAATGATTGGCGAAATGCTAAAGAAAGGTTATGTGCAGGAAAAGAAAGACCAAACTGATGGCCGCAAAAACAATGTGGTACTATCTGATCTTGGAAATAAAATATTGGAAAAACTGGAAGATCAGTTAATTGATGTAAATGCTGCTGTAGATGAAATAACCAAACAAACTCAAAATGATTTATGGGAAGCGATTGGCGAATGGGAATTTTTATTAGAGCAGAAAAATTTGTTAAGAAGAGTAATGGAAAAAAAGAAAGAAAGAGAGGGTAATAAGGTAGAAATTGTTAGTTATGAACCAAAATATCAAGATGCTTTTAAAGGTTTAAACGAAGAGTGGATTTCTACATATTTTACAATGGAAGAAACCGATTATAAAGCTTTGGATAACCCACAAGGCTATATTTTAGATAAAGGCGGTTATATTTTAGTGGCGTTATACGATGGAGAACCTTTAGGAGTTTGTGCTTTAATTAAAATGAATGATGAGGAGCATGATTATGAATTAGCTAAAATGGCGGTATCTCCAAAGGCCCAAGGGAAAAATATTGGCTTTTTATTAGCATCGGCTATTGTAGAGAAGGCAAAAGCACTTGGCGCTTCGAAATTATATTTAGAAAGTAATACCATTTTAAAGCCGGCTATTAATTTATACCATAAACTTGGGTTTAAAAAAATAGCTGGTAAACCTACACCTTATACACGTTGCAACATACAAATGGAGTTGATAATAACTTAGTTTAATCAGACGGAAAGTTATTTATAAACGTGATTGAAGCGGCATCTCCCGATTTTTCATCGGGAATATAGCGTAAAGCAGGGCAAGGGAATCAAAAAAGTGCCGAACCTTGCTTTACAAATAATGAAGAATATCTTTAAAAAAGAGGTTACACAATTTTCAACAGATCCTCTGGTGTATCAATTGCCAGGGTTTCTATATGTGTAATTTTAGTTTGGATTTTATAGCCATTTTCTATCCAACGCAGTTGTTCCAAGCTTTCGGCAATTTCTAGTGCTGATTGCGGAAGCTTAGTAATTTCTTTTAAAATAGAATTACGATAACCGTAAATACCAATATGCTTAAAAAATGAATAGTTATTAATCCATTCACTTTCGTTTACAGTTCGAATAAATGGAATAGGGTGCCTGCTAAAGTAAATAGCCTCACCATTAAGGTTAATTACAACTTTAGGGCTATTGGCGTTAAATAATTCTTCTGATTGCGTAATGGGCTTAATTAATGTAGCCAGTTGTGTATCATTGGAATCAAAGCATGATGCTAAAAGATCAATTTGTGCGGGATCAATAAAGGGTTCATCGCCCTGAATATTTATTATGGCATCAAAATTTGGATATTGTTCTGCAACTTCTGCGCAACGATCTGTACCGCTTTGATGTGTAGATTTTGTTAAAGCATATTCGCCACCAAATTTCACTACCTCTGCTATAATACGTTCATCATCAGTAGCTACAACCACTTTACTTAAGCTGGTTGCCTTTTGTGCTTGCTCATAAACCCGTTGTATCATGCTTTTGCCATTAATAACTACTAATGGTTTACCAGGAAAGCGGGTAGAGGCAAAGCGTGCTGGAATAATACCTATAATTTTCATGCTATTTCACTAAAATACTCCAGGCAATAGGTATAATTATAATTAGGGCTAATACCACAAAAGAAATTGGATGAGCAAAGTTAAATGTCCAACCTAATGATTCTGCTTGTTTGCGTACAATAAATCTGGAATCTTTTTTATTGAAATAAAAAATACCCCATTTCCAATTGCTAGGGTCATCATGTTGGAAATCTTTGCTCATCTTATATAAATTATTTTGTTAGAAAAGTCCGTTTATTTCAGCTTCAATAGCTTGTATAACAGTACCTAAATCTTCAGGATTGTTTGTGAAATCCAACTTATCCTTATCTAAAATTAATAATTTTCCTAGATCATAACCTTTAATCCAGGCCTCATATTTTTCGTTAAGTTTAGATAGATAGTCTATTCTAATGCCTGCTTCATATTCGCGACCTCTACGTTGTATATTATTTACCAGAGTTGGTACTGATGCACGTAAATAAACCAACAAATCTGGTGGTTTAATAAATGAGGTTACGTTTTGAAAAATCGCACGATAATTATCATGGTCACGGGTGGTCATTAAAGCCATATCATGCAAGTTCTCAGCAAAAATATGGGCATCTTCATAAATCGTTCTGTCTTGAATTACATTACGATTGTTTTTTTCAATTTCAGTAATCTGCTGAAAACGGCTATTCAGGAAGTAAATCTGCAAGTTGAAACTCCAGCGTTTCATATCGCTATAAAAATCTTCCAGATAAGGATTGTTGTCAACAGCTTCATATAGAGCTTCCCAACCATAATTTTTTGCCAGTAAACCTGTCAATGTTGTTTTACCGGCGCCTATATTGCCAACTATCGCTATGTGCATATTGTTTTGATGTGATTAAGGGAAAAAATAGGAATTGAAACTCAAAAATAATATTCCTTAATCTATTTAACTAATTAAAAACTTTTAAAACCGATTAAACTACGTACCTCTCTGATTGTTTTTTGTGCGCTTTCTCTTGCCTTTAATGCACCATGCTTAGCAACCTGTCTTAAATAGGTGTCATCTTTAGAAAGTTCTTCAATGCGCTCTCTAATTGGCGTATTAAATACAATCATATCCTCGGCAAGTTGTTTTTTCATGTCGCCATAACGGATTTGCATTTTGTTGTATAAAGCATCAAAGTGTTCGATTGTATCAGGAGTTGAAACAATTTTCATTAAATCGAATAGATTTTGAATAGCTTCTGGCTTGGCTTGATTTTCTTCTGTAGGACCGCTATCACTTACTGCTCTTGCAACTTTTTTACGGATTACTTCAGGGCTATCTGCCAAATAAATACAGTTTCCATCACCATCTGATTTACTCATTTTACCTTTACCTTCTAAACCAGGTACCTTAACAAGGTTCTCAGCATAGTTAAAAGCAAAAGATTCAGGGAAATAATCAGTATTATATAATCTGTTAAAACGGTTACTAAAGGTTCTGGTCATTTCCAGGTGTTGTTCCTGATCTTTACCCACAGGAACTTTATTTGCTCTGTGAATTAAAATATCGGCAGCCATTAATGTTGGGTAAGTTAATAAGCCAGCATTAACATTATCAGGGTGCGAGCGGATTTTATCCTTAAAGGAAGCACTACGTTCCAATTCTCCTAAATAAGCATTCATATTAAGGTACAAATACAGCTCTGAAACCTCAGGTACATCCGATTGGATATAAATTGTAGTTTCTTCAGGGTTTATGCCGCAAGCCAAATACTCAACCAATACGTGCTTAACGTAGCCATGCAAATCGGCTGGGGTAGGGTGCGTAGTTAATGAGTGAAGATCTGCAATAAAAAAATAGCAGTTATAGTCGTACTGCATCTTTACAAAATTGGTTACAGCACCAAAATAATTTCCTAAATGTAGCTTTCCTGTGGGCCTGATGCCGCTTACCACTGTTTCTTTCATAATGGCCGAAATTAAAAATAAATTATGAGCAAAATGTATTTTACATTCAACTTTATCTCATCAATTTTTATAATCGTAAATTCTCACTTAAATAGTGATCCATTTAAGTGAGTTGTTGCATTCCGCTTATCATAATAAAAGCTACAAGTAAGGTTAGTTAACTTCCAAATAGCATTATTTAACTTTTGAAGTTTCTTTTAGTTAAACATAAGTTTGGCCATTAGATAAACTGTATAAAAGCGAAAAATTAATAACTTTAATTGCATGGATTAGGTGAGACCAACAAGAATAGCAAGTACTTAATTTTTTAGTTGAAGGATGCCCAATCTTCGACTATTTTAAAATGTCAAGCTATTTTATACTTTTGAAAAACAATGATAAAGTTTTTAAGACATTTACACCGGGTTTGGTTTTTATTCTGGATATTATTTTTCTTCTTATTGTTTTACCCAATTTATTTTCTGACTTCCAGAAGCCCGAAGTATTATAGCATTTTAAATTTTTTCAGAAAGGCGAACAGTTTTCTATGCAGCCTGCTTTCAGGAGTATTTTTTAATTATCATTTTGAAGAGCGGTTAAATTCTAACCAAACATATATTTATTGCGCCAACCATAGTTCGAACCTGGATATTATGATTTTTTGCATTTTAGCAAAAGGTAAATATCATTTTATGGGTAAGGATGAATTATTAAATAACCCTGTTTTGGGTATATTTTTTAAAACGATAGATATTTCCGTAAATCGGGATAGTAAAATTTCAGCATTCAGAGCTTTTAAAAAAGCAGGAGATAACCTTGAAAAAGGTATGAGTTTAATTATTTTTCCTGAGGGTAAGATTGATGACCATTATCCACCTAAACTGGGCGAATTTAAAAATGGCCCGTTTCGATTAGCCATTGATAAAAATATTCCATTAGTGCCGGTAAGTATTGCAAATATTTGGCAAATTAATTGGGATGATGGCGCAAAGTATGGAAGTAAGCCCGGAATTTGCGATATTTACGTCCACAAACCCATTAATACAGCAGGATTAACACCTAATGATTCTGACGTTTTAAAAGAAAAGGTTTATAAATTAATAGATAGCAGATTAATATAATAGGATGAATTTAGATGCAAAAACCATTCATAAAATAGCCGATTTAGCGAGAATTCATATCGACGAAAAGGAAGTAGATACGTTGATTCCGGAAATGAACAAGATTTTATCCTTCATGGAAAAATTAAACGAGCTAGATACTTCCGCCGTTAAGCCATTGGTTTACATGAATGAAACACCAAATGTTTGGAGGGAAGATATTGTGAAGCAGGAAATTTCTACGGCAGATGGTTTAAAAAATGCAGCAAAACATACAGAACAGTTTTTTATGGTGCCAAAAATTATTGAGAAATAGAAAATCATTAACTTGTTTATCAGGCGAGTTAAATCTATTTTTAAAATCATTGTAACATAAGTAACCTTACCTGTGTCTAAAAAATAAAAACAAACATGCAGAAACCACTTATTACGATAAAGGAAATTGGACGTAAATATGTTATTGGCACGGAGGTAATTCATGCCCTTAAATCGGTTTCTTTAGATATAAATAAAGGAGAATTTGTTGCTTTAATGGGGCCTTCAGGTTCGGGTAAATCCACGTTAATGAATATTTTAGGCTGTTTAGATACCCCAACAAGTGGCACTTACATTTTAAATGATAAAGATGTAAGCCATATGACGGATGATGCGCTTGCAGAAGTTCGTAATAAAGAGATTGGTTTTGTTTTTCAAACATTTAACCTATTGCCACGCTCTACCTCATTAGATAATGTTGCATTGCCACTTATTTATGCAGGCAATAGCAAAAAAGATCGTGATGCACGTGCCAAAAAAGCTTTAGAAAATGTTGGTTTAGGCAACCGTATGGATCATAAACCAAATGAGCTATCTGGAGGACAGCGCCAACGTGTTGCCGTTGCGAGGGCTTTAATTAATGATCCATCCATTATCCTTGCCGATGAACCTACGGGTAACCTGGATACCAAAACTTCCATAGAAATTATGGGCCTTTTAGAAGAAATTCATAGTAAAGGCAATACCATTATTTTAGTAACCCACGAAGAAGATATAGCCCAACATGCCCACCGTATTGTACGTATGCGTGATGGTTTGATTGAAAACGACTACATCAATACCGATATAAAAAATGTTTCGCCACGCTTACAAGCATTGAAGGATAGCGGTAGCGATTGGGAAAAAATAAACTAAGGTTGATGGTATAAGGTTTAGGGCATAAGGCTTTGAAAACCCTAAACCCTAAACCTTTCGCCTTAAACCATTATGGCATGAAAATTTATACTAAAACAGGTGATAAGGGGCAAACGTCCTTAATAGGAGGTACCCGTGTACCCAAATATCATCTTCGGATAGAAGCATACGGCACTGTTGATGAATTAAACTCTTACCTGGGTTTAATTATGTGTCAGAATATTGATTCTCATCATCAACAATTATTAAAAGAAATTCAGGATCGTTTATTTACCGTTGGAGCATCGCTTGCTGCAGATCCGGAGAAATCAAAAATGAAAATTCCTGATTTGCATGAAGCCGATATTTTGTTGCTTGAAAGTGAAATGGATGCCATGAATGAAGTTTTACCAGCACTTAAACATTTTGTTTTACCCGGCGGAAATACCGTGGTTTCGTATTGCCATATTGCCAGATGTGTATGCCGAAGGGCAGAAAGATTAACAGTAGAATTGGCGCAAGATAGTTTTGTTGAAGAGAAAGTAACCATTTATTTAAACCGTTTGAGCGATTATTTATTTGTTTTGGCACGAAAACTGACTATGGATTTCAATGCAGAAGAAAACATTTGGATACCGCGAGTTTAATGGTGGAAAAATAAGTTTGTTTTGCTCAAAAATTTTAATATACTTTGCGAAATATTAAAAGTAAGAATTTAATTGAATTGATATATGTATTGGACACTAGAATTAGCATCGCACTTGGAAGACGCTCCTTGGCCTGCAACTAAAGACGAATTAATCGATTACGGTATCCGTTCAGGTGCCCCTGTAGAAGTAATTGAAAACTTACAGGCATTAGAGGATGACGGTGAGCCTTATGAAACTATTGAAGAAATTTGGCCTGATTATCCAACTAAAGAAGATTTCTTCTTTAACGAGGACGAATACTAAAATCAATAATGTAAAAAAGCCCTTTTGAATTATCAAAAGGGCTTTTTTATTTTGTCACTTTTTTGTGCGCAATATTTGTGTTAAAAAAGCATACTAAATTAACGTAAAACGAAGCTTAATGCAGATTAGCTATTGCTTTAGGTCTACTTTTATTATAGATTTAAGATTGAGGTTTCAGAATAAAAACGTAAAGACATAAAGATTTTTTACATTTTTTAAACAAAGTCCATATGTGTGTGTTAATATCTCAACATTTAATTACTAAAAAAATTAACACTATGGGAAATTTATTGTATTTAGTCGCAGTCGTATTGGTTATATTATGGATTATAGGCTTTGTATTTCATGGCTTTGGCGACGTAGGTGGCATTATCCACGTTTTATTGGTTATTGCAGTTATTGCAATTTTACTTAAGATAATAGGAAGAGCATCATAAAAAAAATCCTCCCGGTTTATAATCGGGAGGATTTTTTTTGAAGGATCATTTCTGCAAAATCAAGATCTGCAGGGTAAGTTATTTTAATATTATTTCTTTCGCCCTCTGCAATATTTATCGAGTATCCGGCGGCTTCAACTACACTTGCATCATCAGTAAAATTAAAGTTGAAATCTTGCTGATAAGCTTCCTTTAATATTGTTAAGCTAAAGGTTTGTGGTGTTTGCACCAAGTAAATTTCATTGCGACTTAAAGCAGTGGTTTTTCCATCCTTCAGTATTCTCACACTATCACTTGATGAAACCGCGGCAACAATATTGCCGGTTTCTGCCGCTTTTTCAAAACACCTATCAATAAGTTGCTTAGTGCTTAATGGTCTAACAGCATCGTGTATAGCAACAAAACCATTTTCTGTAATGCTATCAAGGGCATTTTTAACAGAATGGAAGCGTTCGTTTCCGCCTGCAATTACCTGATGTTTAATTGTAAAGTTAAAATCCTTGCAAAGCTGGGCCCAGTAATTATGCTGACTTTTATTTAATACAACTAAGATTTCTGGAGTATAATCGCTTTGCGAAAAAGCAGTTATGGTATGCATTAAAACCGGAAGGTTTTGCAATAAAAGGAATTGTTTTGGGATTTCGGTTTGCATCCGGTTTCCCGAACCACCGGCTACTATAACAGCGTAGTGTTTCATAACAAGTATCAATATTTAAGAATAACAAGTACCAGAAAAACCCCTGATACTTGTTATTTGATACTAAATTATATAATTAGCATGGCATCGCCATAGCTGTAGAATTTATATTTTTCTTTAACAGCCACTTCATAAGCATTCATTACATTTTCGTAACCACCAAAAGCACTAACCATCATCAATAAAGTAGATTCTGGTGTATGGAAATTGGTAATCATTGAGTTTGCAATACTGAAATCGTATGGAGGGAAGATAAATTTACTTGTCCAATCGTTAGCAGCCTTTAAAGTTCTGTTTGCCGATACCGCTGATTCTATAGCACGCATAGAAGTTGTACCAACGGCACAAATTTTTCTTTTCTCCTCTAAAGCTTTATTTACAATATTGGCATCTTTTTGCTCGATAATAAACTGCTCAGAATCCATTTTGTGTTTGGTTAAATCTTCAACCTCTACAGTTCTAAACGTTCCTAAGCCTACGTGTAAAGTAACTTCGGCAAAGTTAATGCCCTTAAGTTCTAAACGTTTCATTAGCTCACGACTAAAGTGTAAACCTGCAGTTGGAGCTGCAACTGCACCTTCATGCTTAGCAAAAATAGTTTGATAACGTTCTTTATCTTCAGCTGTAGCTTTACGTTTAATGTATTTAGGAAGTGGAGTTTCGCCTAAAATTTCAACGTTTCTTCTAAACTCTTCGTCAGTACCTTCAAATAAGAAACGAATAGTACGACCACGAGAGGTGGTATTATCTACAACTTCGGCAACTAATAAGTCATCATCGCCAAAATATAGTTTGTTACCTACACGGATTTTACGAGCAGGATCTACTAAAACATCCCATAAACGTAATTCCTTATTTAACTCGCGTAATAAAAATACTTCGATTGTAGCGCCGGTTTTTTCTTTATTACCGTATAAACGAGCAGGAAAAACTTTAGTGTTATTTAATATCATAACATCCTGATCATCGAAATAACCTAAAACGTCCTTAAATATTTTATGTTCAATTTTACCGCTGTCTTTATGTAAAATCATTAAACGAGCTTCATCGCGTTGTTCTGCCGGATTATTGGCTACAAGAGATTCAGGTAAGTTAAATTTGAATTGTGATAATTTCATTCTTGATGAATTTTTTGAGGTGCAAAAATACGAATTTAATTTTTATTTTTCGTATTTAACAACGCTTTTACACTCATTTAAGTTTTATGTTAAATTATTATCTCTTGTTTATCCTGGTTTATAGTTTACTTATACAAAAATAACTAGTTTTGAAAATGAGCTGTAACCTTTTTAACGTTACTGTGTCTAACCACTAATTATGATAATTTTTAGGCTGATAGGCGAGAGTTTCCGATTTGCATTTGATGCATTGCGCCAAAATAAGTTACGTACAATGTTATCGCTTTTAGCCATAACGATTGGTATTTTTACCATTATTGCAGTATTTTCTGCAGTAGATACCTTCCGTAATAAGTTGCAGGCTAGTGTAGATAAACTTGGATCAAATACTATTTATCTTCAAAAATGGCCTTGGAGTTTTGGTGATAATTATCCCTGGTGGAAATATATGAATCGCCCACAGCCATCTCTTCGCGATTTTGCCGCTTTGAGAGAAAGAATGGAAAATGCAAATGGTATTACATTCGAAATTGCAACTAGTAACAGAACCATTAAATATAGAAGTAATTCAGTAGAAGGTATTACCGTTTCTGCCGCTTCTCAGGATTTTAATAAAACCTGGAACTTCGAACTTCAAGCTGGTCGTTATTTTACCGAAAATGAAAGTAAAAATGGTACTCCAATTTGTTTAATTGGCGCTGATATAGCTGATGGTTTGTTTGGAGGTGAAGAACCTATTGGTAAACAAATTCAAATATTAGGCAGAAGAGTTACGGTTATTGGGGTTTTTAAGAAAGAAGGTGAGGATATGCTCGGTACTTCTTTGGATAAAAGTGTAAATGTTCCAATAAACTTTGCCAAAGGAATTTTAGATATTCAAAACGAACGTTACGGTCCGCAAATTACAGTAAGAGGTTCTGATAAAGTTTCTTTAGAAGAGGTTGAAAGCGAGCTACAAGGGTTAATGCGTTCAATACATAGAATAAAGCCTGGACAGGAAGATGATTTTGCCTTGAATAAAACAACCATTTTATCTAATCAATTAGGCAAAATGTTCGATATGGTTAACGTAGCAGGATGGGTAATTGGTGGTTTCTCTATTCTTGTTGGTGGCTTTAGTATTGCAAATATCATGTTTGTATCCGTAAAAGAGCGGACTAATATTATAGGTATTCAAAAATCTTTAGGTGCAAAAAGGTACTTTATATTATTGCAATTTATTTTCGAATCGATCTCTCTTTGCATTTTAGGTGGTTTATTAGGCTTACTACTGGTTTATCTCTTTTCTTTACTCATTGGCGCTATTTTCGATTTTCATATAATTTTAGGCTTAAATAATATTATGTTAGGAATCAGTATCTCCGTAATTATCGGCACAATATCTGGTTTCTGGCCTGCTTATTCTGCTTCAAGATTAGATCCTGTAGAAGCGATTAGAAGTTAAAAAGTATAAAAAATATGGAAGGCAGGGTTTAATAAAATCCTGCCTTTTTTGTTTTAAATCAAGTTTATTGTTTTTTAAGATTTTAAGAATTAAACTATCGTTGTCGCTTCATACTTTGCAAGGATGTATTAATCTTTGTATCTAAACCCGATTTAGTGAATGCCACCGATATTTTATTGGGGCAGCAACGGGAGCGGGGCTGCTGTTTACTAAGTATGGCTGACAGTTCATTTTCAAATAATTTCCCCCATTTTAAAGCGATAAGTTTTTTTTGTAAAAGCGGTGGCTGTGGTTCTTTTGAAACTTACTTCCTGCTTTCCGCTATATCCCGATAGAAAAAATCGAGGATGCCGCTTTAATCAGGTTTAATAATGAAAGTATTTATCAATAGGAGCCAAGATTTAATAAATTCTTACCTATTCTGGAAGTAAAATGAACTCGTGTGTATTAATTACCTCAATTTTATGCTTTGCCGCAGTCGTTTCACTCCATAACCAATTGTAGTGGTTAATTAAGTTTACAGCATCTACATACGGCCTTGATGCTGTAGTATGAGCATCAGCAATTACGGTAACTTTATAATCTTTTGTCAAAGCAGATTTGATGGTAGAATCCACACAAAAATCTGTAGCACAGCCAGTAATTACTAAATCCGTAATGTTGTTTTCAGCTAGTATTTCCTCTAAATTAGTTTCATAAAATGAATCATTAGCTGTTTTATTTATAAATGTATCAGTACTGAACTGCGCTAATTCTGGTAATAATTGCCATTCATGCGTATTTGGAACGAAACAATTTTCCTTAGAACCATCGTGCTGAATAAAAATTATCTTATTTCCATTTTTTCTAAAATGCGCTGCAATCAAATTTATATTTTCGATTACGCACATGGTATTGTGCCTGGCAGAATAAGGGATAAAGCTTCCAATCTGCATATCGATAATTAACAATGCTTTCATATAGATATTTTTTAAAAAGAAAACCCCCACCAAACTTTTGATGAGGGTTTATTATATGGTTTCAATGTATTAATTAAGTTTGGCTAATGCTTCTTTAATTCTTCTTAAAGCTTCAACAAGACTTTCGTCTGATGCCGCATAAGATAAACGGATGTAGTTGTTGTTGCCAAAAGAATCGCCACCAACAGTTGCCACATGGCCAACGTTTAATAAATAAAGAGCTAAATCTGAAGAATCCTTGATTTCGTTTCCATCAGCATCTTTTTTACCAAAGAAAGAACTAATTTCAGGGAAGAAGTAAAATGCGCCATCAGGCAGGTTTGTTTTTACTCCAGGAATATCATTTAATAAATTGTAAACTAATTCTCTGCGACGTAAAAATGCTTTTTTCATTTCTAAAACACTCGCTAAGCCTTGTTCGTAAGCAACAATACCTGCTCTTTGTGCAATTGAACATGTACCAGAAGTAGTTTGTCCTTGTAATTTATCATTAGCAGCAGCAATCTCTTTACTAGCCGCAATGTAGCCTAATCTCCACCCTGTCATTGCAAATGCTTTAGAGAAACCATTTACAATAATTACGCGATCTTTAATACTATCAAATTGAGCGATAGATTCGTGCTGATCTACAAAATTAATGTGCTCATAAATCTCATCAGATAAGATAAATATGTTAGGATATTTTTCGAATACTTTAACCAACGCAGCTAATTCGTTTTTACTATAAACAGATCCTGTTGGGTTGCAAGGGGAAGAAAACATAAAAAGTTTTGTTTTCGGAGTGATTGCTGCCTCAAGTTGCTCTGGTGTAATTTTGAAATTGCTTTCAATATCTGTATCGATGAAAACAGATTTTCCTTCTGCAAGTAAAACCATTTCTGAATATGAAACCCAGTATGGCGTAGGTATAATTACCTCATCATCAGGATCAATCAGCGTAAGAATAACATTAGAAAGCGATTGTTTAGCACCTGTTGAAACTACAACTTGAGAAATATCATAATCTAAATTGTTTTCCGTTTTAAGCTTATTCACAATTGCCTGGCGCAAATCTGGATAACCAGGAACTGGAGAGTAGCGTGTAAAATTATCATCCAGTGCTTTTTTTGCTGCATTTTTTACATGTTCTGGCGTATTAAAATCTGGCTCGCCAACACTTAAACTGATGATATTGATGCCTTTAGAGGCTAATTCGCGACCAAGTTTGGTCATTTTTAATGTCGCGGATTCGGAAAGACTATTGATTCTTTTGGATAAGGTGCTCATGGTTAATTACTTTGATCGCAAATATATAAACCAAATATTATTCTGCACTAAAAAAACCAGAGTTTTTCTCATTTAATTTAAGCGATAAGCGTATTTTTGGAAAAAAAACCTTGTGACAGTTAAAAAGAAGGCAATTATTTTATCGTTAGCGGTAAGTATTATTTTAATGCTTGCAAAGTTTGTGGCTTATTTTATTACCGGCTCCAATGCAATATTAACTGATGCCGCCGAAAGTATTGTTAACGTAATTGCAGGAAGTTTTGCTTTTTACAGTATTTATCTGAGTACCCAACCACGGGATGAAAACCATCCTTATGGGCACGGAAAGGTAGAATTCTTTTCCGCCTTTGTAGAAGGAATCTTGATTCTTTTAGCAGGTGTAATCATCATCTTTAAATCCTCTTACAATCTTGTTTATCCGCATGGCGTATCCAAATTATTAGAAGGTACATTAATTATAGGTGTAACAGGCTTAATTAATATGTTTGTTGGCTTGTACCTAATTAATATTGGCGAAAAAGAACACTCAGTAACCTTAAAAGCCGATGGAAAGCACTTATTAACTGATACTTATACCAGTGCTGCAATTGTTGTTGGCTTAATTTTGATTCAGATTACAGGCATTATTTGGCTTGATAGTTTGCTATCGGTGCTGGTTGGTTTTTACATTGTTTATTCAGGTTACCAACTCACCCGTGGCTCGGTTGGGGGCTTAATGGACGAAAGTGATTTTAAACTGGTAGAAGAAGTTGTAAATGTTTTGCAGGAAAATCGCCATAAACCATGGATTGATGTACATAATTTGAGAACACAGCAGTATGGTCCCGAATTTCATATCGATTGCCACGTTACGCTACCATATTATTTTGATTTAAATCAGGTTCATCGGGAAATTTCTCAAATAGATGAATTGATTAATAAAAATGGTGTAAGAAGAGCTGAATTATTTATTCATGCAGATCCTTGCTTGCCCGAATGTTGTAACTATTGCCATATGAGCGAGTGCAAAGTTAGGACAGAAGCTTTTAAAAGGGAAATTATTTGGACACCAGAAATTGTAATAAAAAATAAAAAACACTTCGATAATGAGCTACTTTAATGTAAGGGTTTATGGCTTGCTAATTAACCAAAATAATGAGGTTTTAGTTAGTGATGAGCAAGAATATGGTGTCCGTTTTAGTAAATTTCCTGGTGGAGGATTAGAATTAGGAGAAGGTTTGATAGATGGCCTTAAGCGTGAGTTTATTGAAGAATGTGAAGCGGAAATCGACGTTATTTCTCATTTTTATACGACAGATTTTTACGAAAAATCTTCATTTAACGATAGTCAGTTAATTAGTGTTTATTATCTTGTTAAGGAAAAAGCGCCTTTAAAACTTGCGTTTAAAACAAAAATATATGATTTTGACGGCGAAGGAGATCTTTTACAGGCTTTCCGTTGGGTAAAAATTGAAGATTTATCTCTTGATGAAATTACCTTTAAAACAGATAAAACGGTGGTAACTTTATTGAAAAACCAGTGGTTGGCTAATGGAAAATAAGTTCTTTTATTATCTAAAACCAATTTTAAGTGTCCTGCTTTTTGTTTTTTTAATACTGATTTGGGGTATTCCTTTCGGGATGTTAGATCAGATGAATGTTATAAAATTTCCAGAAGGAAGTTTTTTAAGCAATTTATACAATGAAATTTCTCTAATCATTATGGCTATTGGTGCGCTAATGATGATTTTTAAAATATTTCCAACGCGAAACTTCTCCAGCGTATTTATTACCAGACAAAATATTATTTTGAGTTTTTTAAAAGGAACTTTAATCGGTTTAATTTTAATTGCGTGCTGCACAGTACTTATTCTTGCCAAAGGAAATGTAGTTTTTCATCCGGCTAAAATAGAAATGACTTCAATTTTAGCATATTTGCTATTCTATATTCTGGTTGGTATTAGTGAAGAATTTGTTTTCAGGAGTTTTCCATTAGTTGTATTCTCTGAGCGTTATTTCATGGCAATCGCCATAGGTTTAAATGGATTATTATTCGGACTTATTCATATTGCAAATCCAAATTTTTCGGTTGTTCCGATGATTAATATTGTATTAAGCGGAATTTTGTTTTCAATTATTACGCTGCAAAAAAGAAATATATGGTGGGCTGTTGGTATACATTTTGGTTGGAATTTTTGCCAGGGCACATTATTGGGTTTTAAGGTTAGCGGATTGGATGCACCAGGATTAATGATTGCTAAACCGATGGGAAATCCATTGTTTTCTGGTGGCTTATTTGGTGCTGAAGGATCATTGCTCTGCACACTTATATTAACAATTTACATTTGCTGGCTATTAATTAAAGGCAAAATAGAGCCTGTTAACGAAATATTAAGACATAATGAGCTTATCGGAGAGAGATAAAAAAGTAATTTGGCACCCATATACGCAAATGAAAAATGCTTTGCCGCATATTCCAATTGTAAAAGGAGATGGGGTATATGTTTTTGATGAAAACGGTAAAAAATATATCGATGCTGTTTCTTCTTGGTGGGTAAATATTCATGGGCATGCAAATCCTTATATCGCACAAAAAGTAGCCGAACAGCTAAATACATTAGAACATGTTATTTTTGCTGGCTTTACACATGAACCTGCTGTTTTACTGGCAGAAAGGTTATTGCCACTTTTACCTGGAAAACAAGATAAGGTTTTTTATACCGATAATGGATCTACAGCGGTAGAAGTTGCCCTAAAAATGTGCCTTCAATATTGGGATAATCTTGGCAAACCAAAAACAAAGATTCTCGCCTTTAAAAATGCCTATCACGGCGATACTTTTGGGGCCATGTCTGTAAGTGGAAGAAGTATTTTTACCGACGCATTTAACAGTCTCTTGTTTGATGTAGAATTTATTGATTTGCCAGATGAGGAGAACATTTCTGAACTTCAGGAAAAGATAGTTCAATTGAAATCAGAAATAGCTTGCTTTATTTTTGAACCATTAATTTTGGGTGCCGGAGGGATGTTAATGTACGAAGCCAAGTATTTAGATTTACTTCTATCTATCTGCAAAGCGAATGATATTTTATTAATTGCCGATGAGGTAATGACAGGTTTCGGGCGTACAGGAACATATTTCGCTTGCGAAAAACTAGAAAATAAAGCCGATATTTTCTGTTTGAGTAAAGGCTTAACGGGTGGTACAATGCCGCTTGGAGTTACAACTTGTACTAATAAAATTTTCGATGCTTTTTTAAGTGATGATAAACTTAAAACCTTATATCACGGGCATTCATTTACCGCCAACCCAATAGCTTGTGTGGCATCTTTAGCTAGTCTTGATATTTTGCTCAACGGTAAAACACTCGAAAATATTAAACGTATTGAGCAAAAACATTCTGAATTTTTAAAGGAAATAAAAGATCATAAAAAGGTTAAAACGATCCGCCACACTGGAACTATTATTGCCATTGAATGGGAAACTGGAACCGAAACTTCTTATTTAAGTAATCTAAGAAATTTGTTGTATGCGTATTTTTTAGATAAGGGTATTATTTTAAGACCGCTTGGAAATATTATTTATATTCTGCCTCCTTATATAATCAGTAATGAAGATTTAGATTATATTTATGAAGCTATAAAGTTAGCTTTAGAGGAAGTTTAAAAAAAATATTTTCTATCCCAAAGGCATTTTTGTCATATCCATATATAAAACATTCCAGCGGTGACCATCTAAATCCTGAAAAGCGCAACCGTACATCCAACCCTGGCTCTCTTGTGGTTCGCTAAAAACCGTACCACCAGCTGCCGTTACTCTCTTTGCAATTTCATTAACTTCCTCAGGGCTTTCGGCGTCAATAGAGAACATTACTTCACTGCCCAACTTAGCATCAGGAACGTCCGCATTAATTAAACTTTTAAATAAATTTTCTTCAAAAAGCATGACTACAAAATTGCTTTCACCAATCAAAAAGCAGGCAGAATCTTCACGACTTCCATATTGCAGGTTTAATTTAAACCCCAATTGAGTAAAAAAATCTTTCGATTTATTAACGTCTTTAACAGGAAGATTGATCCAAAGTGATTTTATCATATTATTATTTTAATGAAAGATTGGTTGAAATAAAGATACGAACAAAAATGAAAAAGTTTGAGTGCTTGGTGACTAATTGAGCTACAATTTGTACAACTTATCCGGGTATTGTTCTGCATGATGCAAAATCAAATTTAAAATATAACTGTTAGATTGGTAGGTAGAAACATTTGCTTTAACCGGCAATAAGCCTTCATCTAAGTAGTTTTTCTCTGTAAAATAGCCCATGCCATAAAACTTTCCATTTTCTACAATTAAACAGCTTAATTCTTCGTCTTCGCGGCCCTCATCAACTAATGCAAAGCTAGGTTGTAAACTCGAAATATCTTGCAAAGCATTATTTAACCTCTTATTGTAAACGGCAACCGTTTCTATTCCACTGCAAGCACCAAAACACTGCCCGTTTTCATGTGCTACACATTTTGTTTTTGTCTTTTGTAAATAACACAATCTGGCGCACAATTGATATTTTTCTACTAGCTGATTTAAAAAATTATAACCTTCTAATAAATTGTTAAAGCTTTGTAAAGCGTTGTTGTTTTTTTTATGTTTATCAATTGCCAAACGTAAGTAGCCATTCTGATCTTCGAAAACATAAAGATCATATTTATGTTCATAACGCTTCATTGCTCGATTATTTTCTGGCCAAAGTCGCTTAATTTCGTTCGCTTCTAAAATTAAAGCCATCAATTCGGTGCCGCAGATAACGTAATCTATATGATGTATTGTTCTTAAAAAATCTTGTCGCTGGCGATTAGGTTTATTCCCTGTAAAATGACTCGTTACCCGTTTCTTTAAATCCTTCGCTTTTCCAACATAAATAATTTTGCCTTTGTTATCTTTAAAGTAATAAACACCAGGTTTATTAGGTAAATTCAGGATGTGTTTTTTATCCAAATGCGGTGGCAAAACTTGCTCCTTGGATGTCTTTTTTAACATTTCTGAAATAACACCTTCCGTATCGCTTTGCAAAAGCATATTAAATAAAATACTAGTGGCATCGGCATCTCCTGCAGCACGGTGGCGATTTTGAATTGGGATTTCTAACGCAGTGCACAATTTACCTAAACTGTAAGATGTTTTGCCAGGAAATAACTTACGGCTCAGTCTAACGGTGCAAAGTTTTTTACATTGCAATTTGTAACCTGCATAAGAAAGGTGATGCTTTAAAAATGAATAATCAAAGTTTACATTATGCGCAACAAAAACTTTATCGTTTAACAATTGATAAATTTGTAAAGCAACATCATCAAAAGTTGGAGCATTAACCAACATTTCATTATCAATACCCGTCAATGCTGTTATATAATCAGGAATATCCCTTTTAGGATTGATTAATGTGCTGTAAGATTCTACTATTTCTTGTCCATCATGAATGTTTATGGCTACCTCAGTAATTCCATTTGCTGATGCATGCCCTCCGGTGGTCTCTATATCTACAACTGCGTATAACATTTATGCTTGATTATAAGCACAAATTTATGCTAAAATGTTTAGTAATTAAAATGTTTATTTTTTATTTTAATACTTCCGATTACACAATTTTTTAGTTTTTAAACAAAAAAGCGGTTGCATTTTAAATACAACCGCTTTCCTTAAGTTTTTAAAGCTATAATTTGCTGAGTAATTTACTTAGGTTTGGCTTTATACCAATAGAAATTGGAACGGTATTAAAAGCCCTGTTTTGTATTTTACTAAATCCGTACATGTAACTTGCCTCAACAAATAAATTGGCACCGCCGAGATTATATTCAATGCCTGCGCCACCTTCAGCTATTCCTGTACCTATAGATTTATTATCCATTACAACTTGCATCGTATTTTGATTTACAGTTGCTCTAGGCGTCAATAAAAAACCACCTCCTGCACCCGCAAAACCATAAAAGGCCCATTTATCAACTATTTTTCTGTAGCCTAGGGCAATATTTAACAGATATGTTGTAGATCGTCCTTTTTGCAAAGTGTAATTATAACCTGCATCCGGTGTTATTTCATTAAAGGTAAATGCATGTAAACTAGCCTTTGGATACAGAAATAAGCCGCCATTACCAAGGCCCAAATTAATTCCTAATGAGGTAGAAAATTTCGGCTTTAAGTAATCTGCCGTTTCTCCCATCGGAAATGCAAAACCAATGCCGCTCATGGTATATAATTTATCAGGTCTACTTGTTTGTGCAATTCCCTTTATGGAAATTAAGGATAGGAGGGCAATTGATGCAAAGTGTTTATAATTCATCTTTATTCTAATTATTGGTCAAAGCATTTACTTTTTGAAGCATATCTGCCATATTAAATGGTTTTTCAAGATAAAAATCAGGATGATATTTTTGCGATACGATGTAATTTTCGTCATATCGGGCAGAAGCCATAATGATTGGAATATCTAATGTTTCGGGATTTAACTTCAACTCTTTAAAAACCGCTCTTCCATCCATTCCATTTAGCATTATATCGAGAATAATTAAATCCGGATTAAATTCCTTAACGGTTTTAAAAATATATCTCGGCGATAATAGCGGATAAACTTTGTAATGTTCAGCTTCTAAAGCGATTTGGAAGACCTCTAAAATATCAGGATCATCATCTACAACCAGTACTCTTTTCAAGGGATAAATTAATTTTAATAATCAAACGATCACCTTTAATACAAAATACTTTGTAAAATGTTTTAATTCTCTACCCCAATGAGGTGATTAATAAGAAAGATGCTTGCTATTGAGCAAGTTTAGATTTGCCTGGCAATAATAGATTTTGTTTAATAAAATCCGAAAACGATTCTTTGAAAGGAGCTTCAACTTTGTAAGAAAGTTCTTCTTTAAGGAAAACCTGATCGCCAATTATGCTTTTAATATACTGTTTTGAGATAATTGTGCGTGGGTTTACCTGTATAAAAGAAGGGTGCTTATTAAGCATTTTTATAATTTTTAAAAAAATTAATTTGGAGGTGAAGTGAATACTTTTTACAGTTTTAAAATATATTTCTTCCTTCAAGCTCTCTACAGCAACTAATTCATTTAAATCTATTTGTGCCAAATTATCTTCTTGAGATTGCAAGGGGATGTAAAAATGATTTTCAGTGATAGAAAACGGCGTAGGTTTTTTCTTTTCCGGTGGGTAAAGGTTATTTATTGTTTTGGCAAAATGTAGAATAGAATAAGGTTTTAATAAATAAGCATCGGCATCAACTTTAAAGGCATCAATTGCATATTTTGCATGCGCAGTTGTAAAAATAAGATACTTTGTTTTCTGCCTTAATAATTCAGCAAGCTCAATACCAGAAATTGCTGGCATTTCAACATCCATAAATATAATATCAACAGGATTTGAAACAGAAATTTCTTCTAAAGCTTTTAAAGGCTCAGTAAAGCTCTTTACCAAGTTTAAATCTGGTAGTTTACTCATGTAAGCCATTAAATTTTCTAATGAACTCGGGTCATCATCAATCGCGATGCAACTTATCGACATTTTATAGGTTTTTGATCATGCAAATTACAACAAGCAGGCTTAAAATGAAAAAAAAAACTTTTAGAAACGGATTTTATATCATTCGTAACGGATTAATAACTCTTAAACACGAAAAAAATGAATTTGTTAACTGCTCAAAATGAATATTTAGCTTCCTATTTAATTATTTATCCTCTTTATTTTTAATAATACTACAAAATGATTCTTCTCATCAATATAAAAGTTGAAAGATGCCCGGTTTCCATATGCGTAATTTAAACGTTTCTTTATGTTTTCCATTCCGGAGTTTAAACCATTACTATTTTGTATCCTACTTATCAGGTTTGATGTTTCCAAAATCAATGTGTCCGAATCTAATTCCAGGTTGATGGATGCAGGTTGTGAATGATTGCTTAAATCGCCATGCTTAAAAATGTTTTCTACCAGTGTAATTAATACTAAAGGGATAATTTTTTGAGACCTGACTTCATCGCCATAATCAAAATGAATTTGCAAAGAATGGTTTTGTCTAAGCTGATGCAAATTAATCAAGTTCTCTACCTGATCTATTTCATCCCCTAAAGTTATAAACTCCCCATCAGAATCACTATCTACGGCATAGCGCATCATATCTGCTAATGAAAGTATGGTTTCTGCAGCCACAGGCGATGATTCTCTGGTATTGTGGTAAATAAAATCCAAAGTATTAAATAAGAAATGAGGGTTAATTTGTGCCTTCAAAAAAGCATTTTCTGACTTTGCAATTTGGATTAAATTATTTAATCGTTGTTTTTCCAGTTCTTCTGTTTTCTTTCGCTCTTTTATAAATGTGAGAATATAAAAATATCCAACCGAAAATCCGATAAAATAGGAACATCTATATAATGGACCCGCGAAATATTTGATCGTAAACTCAAAGGTATCTACACTCTTAAAATTATTGAAATTAACCATCACATATTCAATGAGATATATTGCGAATAGGTATGTTATTATTTCAAGTATAATTAATAAAGGGATTCTCCATATTGCCTGTTTTGGGTGCTTTAGCGAGTTTATTAAAACAATATGAGTGTTGAAATAAAATAAAGATATGTTTAATGCATAGTGAATTGCATAATCTTTTAGAGAGCCAACTCTACCACTTAACAAGCCAACAATAATGGCTTCGTATAACATAAAAATTGTCCAAGCAATAAAGTGATTTTTCTTTCTAATGATCCAATTTAAAAAAGTGGATTTTAAGGGAAAAGAGTTATCCGTGTAGGATTTCATATTATCAGTGTAAGGTTTTTTTTGAGGGTTTTTTAGGGCGCTAAGTTTCAGAAAAAAAACATGAAACAGCACTCTAAAATCACTAAAAAAACAGTTTTTGTATTTAAATCAAAATTTGTAAAAAGAGAATTTAACACCGATCCAACAGTCACTGTGGTAATAACAGCCACAAATGTTTTGTAAGATTGATATAAAAATCAGCTGTTAAGTACGGCTGGTTTTTATTGTTTTTTCCCTAATGTATTGCAGTATTTCTTCACGGAAACGGATACCAATTGTAACCGTTAAATTATTGGTCATTTTTAGGGTATATCCCTCAATTTGCTCAATATATTTTTTGGCGATAATAAAAGATCTATGTGCCTGAATAAAGTAGGGCAAATCCTTAAGAATTACCTTAATTTCTGATAAAGCAATATAGGTTACAATGGTTTCGTCAACAGTATATATTCTAATATAATTTTGCAAACTCTCAACCGCAATAATATCGCTATATCTAATTTTAATTAAATTATTCCTTTCGTTTTTATTACGAACGAAAAAATAATCTTCATCTTGCTTTAAATTCGTTGCGGCAATACTTGGTGTTTTAGGAAAAAGCCGATTAATGGTTTCAGCAAACCTTGCAAAAGTATATGGTTTTAATAAATAAGCATTTGCATGCATTTCAAAAGCTTCGTAAGCATATTTAGAATGCGAAGTTGTAAAAATTAACTTATTGGTTTTATGGCGAATGGCTTTTGATAGTTCAATGCCTGAAATCATAGGCATATCAATATCCATAAAAATTATATCTACCATGCCGCCACTACTAATTTCTGTTAAGGCCTGCAGTGGATCTGTATAGGCATGCGTAAGTTGTATATTCGATAAGGTACTGATGTAATCTTTAATGCCATTTATTGCATGAATATCATCATCAATCACAATACATTTTAGTTTCATGTTTAGTTAATGGGGGGTATTTTGTACGCAAAATAACGGATGATTAGTCAAATATAAAATAAAATACATTCGTCACGATTTTTAAATCACTCATCAAGGTTATCATACTGTTAACAATAGGCAATATTAAGAAGCACATTTTTTTTGTAAGGTTATTTTATGATGAATGTATGGTAATACTATCTTAATGTTAAAATTTAAGCACTTGTGTAACTATTTTAATAAAATATAAAAATAATGTTATATAATCTATTGAAGTACAATATATTATGTTTTACTTCGTAGTTGTTATAGATTGTATTTTGTATGATCTATAAGAGCTACCATCCCTAAAATCATCATCCTATGAAAAACAGAGTAGTAAAACCCAAACAATTAAATGGATCATTAACCCGTACAGTAATTGAATTACAGGACAGGGGATATGATTGCGATTTTCTTTTGCTAGCTAATGGTAATTTGCTTTGCATGCAAAATAACAGGAATTATCCATTAAGTAGTGTTTCCATTCAAAATATGGATCAAGGGTTTGATTGGTTTAGCCAATCATATAAACATATTCATATAATTGAAACTGGAAATGGCGAAAGAGGTGTGCTGCTTAGTGAACACTCTTTTGCTTGATAGATTTAGCATTTGAAAAGATAAAACTTTAAACCGATTTTTTTGTTTAGATATTATTCAATATTTTTAAACAAAATAATGACTTATACCATTTCTGATTTAGAACGGCTTTCTGGAATCCAATCTCATACTATAAGGATTTGGGAGCAACGGTACAATGCTTTGAAGCCAATGCGCTCTCAGGGTAATACGCGTATGTACGATGACGAGCAGTTAAAGAAATTATTAAACATCGCAAGCTTAAATCAATCTGGACTTAAAATTTCTAAAATTTGTAGCCTTTCAGATGCGGATTTAAATGATTTACTAAATAAGCAGTATAAGGTTTACAATAAGGATGATAATCAGGCCGAATATTTTATTTCGCAACTGATTAAATATGGTATTGCCTTTGATGAGCCTGGTTTTGAGTACCTTATGAATAAATTTATTGATCTGTATGGCTTAATAGATTGTTATCGCAGGGTGATGTATCCACTTTTGGTAAGATTAGGGCTCATGTGGAGAAAGGACGATATTTGTCCTGCTCACGAACATTTTTTATCTAATATTATCCGCCAAAAAATATTTTCAGCAATTAATAGTATTCATTTAGGTTATGAAGATAACCAAACCTGGTTGTTGTTTCTTCCTGAGGATGAAGATCATGATATTGGTCTGCTTTTTGCAAATTATTTTTTAAGATCTATGAATCAAAAAGTAATTTACTTAGGGAGCAAAGTACCATTAAATTCTATAAAAAGAGTTTTGTCAGGTGTTCAAATAGATCATGTTTTACTTTTTATCGTCAACTTAAAATTAGTTAAGAACGCACAACATTATATAGATCAGTTAACAGAAATATGCAGTTCCACTCAAATTCACCTAGCAGGTAATGAGCAGGTTATTAGCCGGCTCAATAATTTAAGTAATATTAATTGGCTTAAAAACCTTAATGAATTTGAAAAATTTATTCAACTCCGTAAAGCCCTATGAAAGAGATTTTTGATCAGTTATCCGCAGATTGCAGTAAGCTAATAACCAAACGATATAGCACGAGTTTTTCATTAGGAATTTACTTTCTTGGCAAGGAAATGCGATCTCCAATTTATTCTATTTATAGCTTTGTACGCCTCGCAGATGAAATAGTAGATAGCTTTCATCGTTTTGATAAGAAATACTTACTTGATAAATTTAAGCAAGATACTTTTGAAGCCATAAAGTTTGGTATCAGTTTAAATCCTGTTTTGAATTCCTTCCAAAGTGTTGTAAATAAATATCAGATAGATCACCAATTAATTACCTTGTTTTTAAATAGCATGGAAATGGATTTAGCTGAGCAAAAATACACGGCAGAACTCTATAATACTTATATTTTAGGCTCTGCTGAGGTTGTGGGCTTAATGTGCTTAAAGGTTTTTACTGAAGGCGATGAACCCAAATATGAAAAACTAAAACCCTTTGCGATGACATTAGGTTCTGTTTTTCAAAAGGTAAATTTTCTTCGCGATGTTAAAGCCGATTATCAATCGCTTAATCGTAACTATTTTCCAAATGTGAACCTTTCTACCTTTTGCGATAATCAAAAACAGGCGATAGAAAAGGAAATAGAAGAGGAGTTTAATATAGCACTTTCTGGAATTAAAATGCTACCAGCCAGTTCCAGAAACGGGGTTTATTTGGCCTATGTTTACTATAAAAAGTTATTTAATAAGATTAAACTTTTGAGCGCTGAAAAAATCATGACGGAAAGAATTAGAATTCCAAATCATCATAAAATTGGTTTAATGTTTGATTCTGTAATCCGTCATAAACTAAATGTAATATAAAATCAATTAATAAATGGAACAGGTAATTCTGGTCAACAAGTTTGATGAGCCGCAGGGTGGTATGGAGAAAATGGAAGCACATCAAAAGGGTTTGTTGCACAGGGCATTTTCCATTTTTATTTTTAATAGTAAAAATGAATTATTGCTTCAGCAAAGAGCGAAGGATAAATATCATTCTGCTGGCTTGTGGACTAATACCTGCTGTAGTCATCCTCGTTTAGGAGAAAGTAATATTGAAGCAGCCAAACGCCGATTAAGGGAAGAAATGGGTATGGAATGTGTACTTACAGAGGCCTTTAATTTTATTTATAAAGCTCCGCTGGAAAATGGTTTAATAGAAAATGAATTCGATTATGTGTTTTTTGGAATATCGGATGATTTGCCGATTGTTAACCCTAATGAAGTTCAATGTTATCGTTATGTGAACTTAAAGGTTTTGCAAAACGATATAAATAAACGCCCTCAATTATATACTTCTTGGTTAAAAATATGCTTAAATGAGGTTGTTGAGCACTATTTAGATATACTTTAAACAAAAAACGGGCATATAACCTAAGTCATATACCCGTATCTAAATTAACGCTCTCGGGTACAAATATAGGCCTAGTTTTTAATTCTGCAAATTCTTTAACACTTCTTTTACTTTAAAATTATAATTATATTTTAACTGTATTTTTAGGTGGTTTTTAAGTTTTTAATTATTAGTGAGTTAAAGTTTTATCTGGTTGTAAATATTTTTCACAAAAAATGAAAGATATTTTTTTCTATCTAATCATTTTAACTTATCCGAGTAATTTTAAACAAACATTTACATATTATCAATGTTTATTATCAAACCTTAATCATTTACAGAAATGGAAAAAGAAGAAATTATATCTCTACTTGAGGTAATAAATCAGCAAGTAAGTTCATCTATATTAGGAGGGATGGAAGAAACGTATGAAGAGCTGGAGCGAATGGGATTTATCAAAATAAACAGAGAAGCAGTTCAATGGTCAGCAGCTATGACTCCTGCAGGAATTGAATATTTGGGACACGATTAAAATCTCTTTTAGGTGTAAGAACGCCTTACACCTTTTTACTTTATTGAATTTGATTTTCAGATAGAATATTTATGATACATTTGATTAAATATCAATTCGTGAATCATGACGCTCAAAACTCTTTTTACCATCATTTTAAAAATGGTCGGAATCTTTTTTATTAAGGATATTGTAACCATTTTAATGCAATCTTTTGCTAGTCTCTGGTTTTTTGTAAGCGCATCCAGCTATTCTGATAATTTTTCGAATAGCTTTGTTTTAATTTTGAATTTTATTTTATTGATTCAATACGGGTTACTCAGCTATTTATTAATTTTTAAAGCAGAAACAATTATTCGTATTTTAAAGTTAGATGAAGGTTTTGATGATAAAACAGTTTCATTCAGCATTCATCGTTCAACAATTCTAAGTATTTCCATTATTGTAATCGGTGGATACATCGTTGCCACTGAACTTCCAAACATTGTAATACAATTAATTAACTTTTTTAATATTAGAAAAACCCTGGTTTCGGGAGATATTAATCCAAACAAACAATATGTTATTTTGGCTATAGCGAAAGTTTTAATCGGTATTATGCTGATTATATATCAACGCAGAATTGTAAATTTAATTGAGTTTAAGCGTAAAAAATAACGTCAATGCTGTAATTGGTAGATTTCTCCTAAATTTGCAATCAGTTTAAAAGGCGAATATTTAATTGTAAATCGCTTTGTGATTTTATTTATGAACGATTTTCAAATTCAGCTTAGAAATGTAAATGTAACCCGTTATGTTACGCCTCTGCGTGAGGGTGGTTCTATGCCTGCCATTGCCGAAGCCGACGATGGCTTTTTATACGTTTTAAAGTTTAGAGGGGCCGGACAAGGACCACGAGCGCTTATTGCAGAACTTATTGGCGGTGAAATTGCCCGTATTTTAGGCTTTAAAGTGCCCGAACTTGTGTTTGCAACTTTGGATGAAGCTTTCGGTAGAACTGAGCCTGATGAAGAAATACAAGATTTGCTTAAAGCAAGCGTTGGCCTTAATTTGGCTTTACATTATTTATCAGGCGCCATTACTTTTGATCCCACCGTTACTAAGGTTGATGCTAAACTTGCCTCGCAAATTGTGTGGCTTGATTGTTTTTTAACCAATATGGATCGTACATGTCGTAATACCAATATGCTTGTTTGGCATAAAGAACTTTGGTTAATAGACCACGGTGCATCGCTATATTTTCACCATTCGTGGCAAAATTGGGAAGAGCAGGCAAAGCGACCTTTTGTGTTGGTAAAAGATCATGTATTATTACCTTGGGCATCAGACCTTGAACAGGTTGATTCGGAATTTAGAGCCTTATTGAAAGTAGATCATATTAAGGAAGTGGTAAATTTAATTCCTGATAGTTGGTTAGAAGGTGAAGTGAATTTTGAAACAAAAGATTCACATAGAGATGCTTACGCGAAATTTTTAGAGATTCGCCTGGACAATTCATCAATATTTTTAAAAGAAGCGCAGCATGCAAGAGAAATTCTTATTTGAGTATGCTGTAATCCGTGTGATGCCGAGGGTAGAACGCGAAGAGTTTCTTAACGTTGGAATTATTTTATTCTGTGCTAAGCAAAAGTTTCTAAACAGTGTTTTTTATCTCGACGAAAATCGCATTGCTGCATTTTCTCCTCAAACGGATATTACTGAGCTTAAAGAAAATCTAGAAGCCTTTAAACGGATAAGTGAAGGAATAAAAGGATCAGGACCAATTGGTCAATATGATTTGCCTTCGCGATTTAGGTGGTTAACTGCAACACGAAGCACCGTTGTACAATGTTCAAAAGTGCATCCTGGTTTTTGTACCAACGCAGGCGAAACGCTACAAAAACTTCATGAACAGTTGGTTTTGTAATTTCTTTTCAAATTTTAATTAATCGTTAAATCTCTTTTCCTTGCCCAAAGAATATTTTAAAAAACTCCAGGATTTACTTCTCACAGAACGTGAAGAAGACTTACAATCATATCTTAAATTAACTGAAAATACTTCGGCTGCCGATAGAAGAAATCTTGGTTTAACATGGTATCCAATTGCCATAAGAAATACAGAAATTGGTAGAGGTGATTATTTAACAGTCGAGTTGGAGCGAACAACACATCAGGATTTATCTCATCAATTTAGGTTTGGATCAGCTGTAGTCTTGTTTTCAAATCACGATGCTAAAGAAGATCGTATCGAGGGGATTTTATCTCATCAAAGTGGCAATAGAATGAAAATTAGTTTGCGACTGGATGAATTGCCGGACTGGACAAGGGATGGTAAATTGGGTGTTGATTTGCTTTTTGATAACAATAGTTATGATGAAATGCAAAATGCTCTTAAGCAAGCTATTAGTCAATCAGAGAACGAAGCTGGAAATGATTTAATAAAAATTTTGACCAAAGGCGATCAAGCTTCATTTCAAAATGAGGAGAAATTTACTCTACCCAGTCATTTAAATGAGTCGCAGCAATTAGCTGTTCATAAAATTGTGACTGCTAACCAACTTGCAATTGTTCATGGCCCACCAGGAACGGGAAAAACAACCACTTTAGTACAAGCTATTAAAGCACTAACGAAACACGATAATAGGAAAATTTTAGTGGTTGCGCCGAGTAATACAGCTGTTGATTTATTGACGGAAAAATTGGTTGAAGAGGGTTTAAACGTAATACGAGTGGGGAATCCGGCTAGGGTTTCTGAAAGGTTATTAAGTGCTACTTTGGATCACAAAATGACAGATCATCCTGAAATAAAAACGATTAAAGCCCTTAAAAAACAAGCTAATGAGTATAAAAATATGGCTCATAAGTACAAAAGAAGCTTTGGTAAAGCGGAACGCGATCAAAGAAAAGCTCTTTTTGATGAAGCACATAAAATAGGTAGAGAAGTAGAAAAAACTGAACAATATATTATGGATAGCCTTTTTAATAAGGCACAAATTATTACAGCAACTTTGGTTGGTGCAAATCATTATACCGTTAAAAATTTAAAATACCATACCGTAGTAATAGATGAGGCCGGACAAGCACTTGAGCCTGCATGTTGGATTCCTATTTTAAAAGGGCAAAAACTAGTACTTGCAGGAGATCATTTTCAGTTATCACCAACAATTAAATCAAACGAAGCCGCAAGAAAAGGATTAAGCAATACTTTATTGGAGAAATCTGTTTTGCTTCATCCAGAATCTGTCGTATTGTTGAAAGAGCAATACCGTATGCATCAGGATATTATGGCTTATTCTTCTAAGGTTTTTTATGAAGATAAACTGCAAGCACATGCTTCTGTTGCTAGTCGCTTATTATTTACTGATGATGAGGCTTTAACTTTTATTGATACTTCTGGCTGTAGCTTTGATGAAAAACTTGATGGTACCAGCACAACCAATCCTGATGAAGCATCTTTTCTAATTAGACATTTAGTTAATCTGACAGAAAAAATTATAGAAAATAATTCCCCAGAGTCGTTTCCATCAGTTGCTATTATTTCACCTTATAAGCAACAGGTACAGATTTTAAAAGAATTGGTAAGCACAGAAACGGTTTTAAAAAACTATCTCGATAAAATCTCTGTAAACACAATTGATAGTTTCCAGGGGCAGGAGCGAGATGTTGTTTATATTAGCCTTACGCGAAGTAATAATGACGGTTCTATTGGATTTTTATCTGATACCCGTAGGATGAATGTTGCTATGACAAGAGCAAAGAAAAAATTGGTTGTTATTGGTGATGGATCTACACTTTCCAAATCGCCCTTTTATGCTGATTTTATGCTTTATGCAGAAAAATTAGGCACTTATCATACTGCTTGGGAATTTATGTCTATTTAAAAACTTAAAATAATTTTAGCACATTGGATTTTTTACTTAAAAGTCAATTAAATTCTTATTTTTGAAACATCATCCCTAATCGCCACTATTATGCATTTTAAAAATCCCGACTTCACAATAAAATTGAAATATTTATTAGGTTAATGGCTGGATAAATTATAATACTTACCATTTGTAAGTTAAATGCCTACAATTATGGTATTTATAATCTGTTTACTAAAACCCAAATAATTTCAGCCCTTAAATGCAAAAATTTTTAAAAATTCTTGTTGTTGATGATAATGAAATGATGCGCTTGA
This sequence comes from Pedobacter nototheniae, assembly GCF_004335085.1. Lineage (GTDB taxonomy): Bacteria > Bacteroidota > Bacteroidia > Sphingobacteriales > Sphingobacteriaceae > Pedobacter > Pedobacter nototheniae. The sequence continues at coordinate 96,516 of NZ_RQRS01000011.1, forward strand.
TTATAAAGGGGCACCTTAATAACCTATTTCAATCGCCAGAGATTACTGAAGCTTCCAATTTAGCTACTGCCTTTATTTATATCAATCAACAGGAATTCGATTTATTAATTTTAGATATAAATATGCCAGGAGGAGATAGTAGTCCAGATCAGGTGCGTGAAATTTTGAAATTACAACCTGAGCTAAAGATTTGTATGTTTTCTGGTAATGATAAAAAATCTTTTGAAAAAGATTACTTAGATGCTGGCGCTTTGGGTTTTATCCAAAAAGACGATTCCATTATGGAAAATGCAATCGCCTTTATTGAAGAGTATTTTTAAACTAAACTTTTTCCGCTTTCTTGTCCGATAACTTATCGGAAATCGATGCACCAGCAATTAATAATTCGTTGGTAATGGTTTTTGTATATTCTGTTATTTCAGCTTTAAAATCTTTAACAGAAGCACCCCCACGAATCTCTTCCAAACGTTTTTCCCATTGTCCGGTTAATTCTGCTTGCGCAATTTGCTTATCCTTAACCACATCATAAACGGCCAAGCCCTTGTGCGTAGGCACCAAGTTTCTTTTCTCTCTTATAATATATTCTCTAGTAATTAAAGTTTCAATTATTGCAGCTCTGGTAGCAGGAGTGCCTAAGCCACTGTCTTTCATGGCATAACGCAACTCTTCGTCTTCAATTTCTTTACCTGAAGTTTCCAGGGCTTTTAACAAAGAAGCCTCATTGTACATTGATTTTGGTTTCGTTTGCTTTTCTAGCAGCGCCTTTTCAGTAATAGGTAATTGCTCTCCAACGGTTACTTTAGGTAAGGCAGCATTATCTTCATCCTTTTTATCGTCTTCAGTTTCATTAAATACAGAGCGCCAGCCTGCGGAGCGAATTACTGTACCATTTGCTAAAAAAGTAGTGCCAGATTGGATTGTAATTTTAGTTATTTCCTTTAAACACTCCTGATGGAAAGCTTCAATCATCCGTCCAACAACCATATCATAAATAGCTTGTTTATCACTACTTAAACCGTATGCATTTTCTCCGGTTGGCAATATGGCATGGTGATCGGTAACTTTTTTGGCGTTAACACTTCTTTTATTTAAGCTAATGGTTTGCAAAAAAGTAGCCTGTCTGCCAAAATCAGGATGATCCGTAAATTTCTCAATAAGTTGTGGTACACCAGCAAAAACGTCGTCACCAATATATCGGCTTCCAGTACGAGGATAAGAAACTAATTTGCTTTCATAAAGATTTTGTAGCAGGTTTAAAGTTTGATCGGCAGTAAAGCCCTTTTTCTTATTTGCCTCTTGTTGTAAACTACTTAAATCATGCAAAAGTGGGGGTGGTTCCTTTCTCGGCTTAGCTTCTACCGCGGTAATATTTCCGCCAGTAGCAAAACCCGAAGCCACATCTTCTACTTGAGCAAATAAAACATCAGCTTCGGCTTTATCTTTATAATTTGAAGTAGAAATAGCTTTAAAAACCTGTTCATCTTTAACCAGTAGGATACTGATTTGATAATAAGTTTGAGGTACGAAATTTTTAATCTCCAAAAAACGGGCACAAATCATGGCTAGAGTAGGGGTTTGCACCCTTCCTAATGATAAAACACTCCTGTTCCCTGCAGAAATACTCAACGCCTGAGTGGCATTCATTCCAACCAGCCAATCCGATTCTGAACGGCAGTGGGCCGAATTAAAAAGTGTATCGTAATCTGTACCTGGTTTCAAGTTTCTAAAACCATCTTTAATCGCTTCATCCGTTTGCGATGAAATCCATAATCTTTTGAAAGGTTTTTTGCACTTTAAATAATAATAAATGTACCTGAAGATGAGTTCGCCTTCACGCCCGGCATCCGTTGCTACAATTATTTCTGTAGCTTCATCAAAAAGCTTTTTAATGGTATCCAGTTGCTTTCTAACTGCCGGATCTTCTATAAAGCCATCTTTACTTTTTATCTTTCTTACTGATAGTTTAAATTTTTGCGGTAGCATGGGTAAATGTTGCTTCCGCCAGCCAATAAAGCCATAATCTTGTGGTGGTGCCAGCTGTAATAAATGCCCAAATGCCCAGGTAAAAGAATATCCTTTACCCTCAATGTATCCATCTTTTCTGGTGGTTGCTCCAAAAACTTTTGCAAGTTCACGACCAACAGAAGGCTTTTCTGCAATTACAATCTTCATGTATCGGTGGTATTTTTCAAACCCCAAAGATGCTTAAAATAATTCGCCGAAGCCGTAAAATTTTACCCACATTATGCTATAAAGCTATTAAACAATTTAGTCAATTGTGTGTTAAGCGAATACAAATTTAAGCGTAACAGTTATGGATCAAAAAAATCTAATTGGTAATGGATATCGAGGAGTTAACTGAAAATAATCTGATCAAAATAGAGTTTGAACCGTCATTAATCAGGGTTTACAGCAACGCAGTGTTATGGCAATTTTTAAAAGATGATAAGCAAGCCAAATTTAAATTGCTCGCCAACTTTATAAAAGATGAATATTTAAAACAGTTTAATAAATCCTTACAAATTAGCAATGATTCTTTAATCGTTGAAATACTCGTGCATATTTACTGCGATTATTTAGGTTTAATAATTCACAGAGTTATAAAAGTAAAATGGATACAGTATTTACTTATGAAATTAATAAAACGTGCTGAAGTTGTGGATTGTGGCGAGAAAAAAGTAGATAGCAATCGTTGGCTATGGGATTTCTTAGCTCGCTACAAAAACAGTTTTATTAAAATTTTACCAGATGATTTAAACGCTAAAAACTTAAAAAAATATTAATCCATTTGTGCCGCAAGTACCTGCTGCTGATTATTGTTGACAACACTTGCTGCCAAATGTTCGTTTAAAAAGGAAGAGGTATAAGCCTGATCTGAATTATTGATAAATAAAACGGTATGATCTGAAATGACATTGATAATGGTATTTGCCAATTTTGAAGACACAGCGGGGCATCCCTGGCTTCTACCTAAACGCCCTAATTGATCGATCGTTTCCTGACATACATAATTTGCTCCATGCATTACAACAGCTCTTTCCCTAGCATTGTTATTAAAGCCCTGATCCATTCCATCTAACTTTAATGAACGCCCATGCTTTCCAAAATAAATTTCGCCGGTTAAGTAAAAACCCAAACTACTTTGATTGGAATTAATAGCATTAGAAAATTGAGTAGGTTTGTCGCCACCGCTTTTTTCGCCATGCGCCACCCAGGTATTAATTATCAATTCCTTTTTATCAATGTCGATTACATAAAGTCTCTTTTTACGACTTTCCTGATCAAAATCGGCTATGGTTAATATTGATTTTGAATGTAATAAGCCAGAATATTTCATGTTGTAATATCCTGTTAGGGCTTTTTCGAAAACATTTTCATTAAGTCCGGCAGAATCTAGCCGAACTGCATGGTATAAATTTGAAATGTATTGATTGTATAGGCTATCTGCCGCTATACTTTTTAAAATTTGTTGTTGTGATTGTGGAGCCTCCACCGCTTTCCAACTGGTTCCGACAATGCCTACCGCTAACAATGCAAGCGTAGCAATGCCTAAAATTTGTTTCCTCATTTAATACTATCTTCTTTGATACAGAATTACTTATACGTTTTTTTTGAGTGAATATTGTGTGATTGTAACAAAATTATTGAAAAACAAATAGCTATTAGGAATGTTTTAGGATTTTGTAGAAATGGGTGAGCTTAGTTTATTAAATCTAATTGCTTATTTTTGCATAAATAAATCGATATGCCGAATCAAGATCATGATTATTCTTTCTGGACTAAATATAAACGTTTTGCAAGTACAGAAATTTTGATGTATTTAATTATGATTGTTGGTATTGCTTTGGGCATTATTTTTTTAAGCTAAGGGCAAGCTTCAAATAATCTGACGAATTAACATCACTCAAAAATTTGGAAAAAGCTGCATACTCCTTTGCTGGAAAAGTACCATCATTAATAACTAGCTTACGATAATAGATTAATTTTTTGCCTTCTAAAGTCGTTTTTGCTGTATACTCACCAAAAATGCCCTTAATATTTTTTATTGTAGGTAATATTAGCGCTGTATTTACATTATCAGGAAGCGTATATTCTAAAATATCCTCATCGGTAAAGCCACGATTAATGTAAAGAGGAAGGGTACGGTTGCGAACCTCTGGTGCTGTACTTTTAATATTGAAGGCATTTAACTGTAAAAACATTTTTTCGCCATTAACAGGAGCATAATTTCTAATCGTGAACTTTAAATCTTCTATTAGTTCTGGTTCAATATTTTTCTTTTGGGTATAGTTTAAAGCTTCAAAATCTATATTGTCTATATCGTAGGCGGCTTTTAACAATTTATTTTGCTCATTAAGCGGTTTACCAATAAATTCTTCATGGTTATCATATTGCGAACCAGAAAATACAGTCTTTATGTCTCCTTTAATGTTTCCATCGCTCGATAAGGTTAAATTACCTTTGCGCAACTGCATGTTATTTTGTGTAGTTAATTTCGGTGTATTAAGCAATTTTCCACCCTCAGCTGTACAGGCTAAAACGGTTCTATCATCAGTAAAATCGCCTAAAAAACCAAATGGAATTTTCTGATTGGTACACTCCAGCCAAGTAGTATCTCCTTTAAGTGGCAAACATAAAATAATATGATTTCCTTGCACAGCACTGGCAAAATCAGCTTCCAGGCTCTTTTTAAAATTACCGGCCTCAACAATACAATAATAAGATTCTATACCTGCAGCGCTTAATAAACTTTGCATATAGTTAACCAGCGCCTTACAATCGCCATAGCCTAAGCGATCTACATCTGCAGCAGAGATTGGTTGTAGCCCTCCAATCCCAACCTGAACACTTACATAACGTGTTTTCTTCTGCATGTAATCGTATATTTTTCTAGCTTTATCCTTGTCATTTTTTTCATCTTTTACTAAATCACGAATAGTTTGAACCGTGCTTGGAGGCAAAGTATTTCTGCCTTTTAAAAGATCATCATAAACCCATTTGCCTAGTTGTTGCCAGTTTGTGTAATTTCCTTTATGGCCATAATAAATAAAATCCTGAGCTGCAATTTTAATAGATGGGAGATAAGTATCAGGATCGGGAGAATAAGCCTCCGTTTTTACAGCCAGAATATTACTGGCAGTCCATACCAGCGTTTTTTGCTTTTCATCAGAATTTTCTGTGGGATTACCTGAAAAGTTTTGCGCCTTAATTTTAATCTGATCGCTCGGTTTACAAATAAAAGTATAAATGCTTTTTTCTACAGAAACGTCATTTGCAGGCTTCGGAGTCCAATCTGGGATGGATAAATTTTGCTTATTCCTAATTTCATAATTGTAAACAACAGTGTACGGATAAACATTTACGGCGGGTAGGTAATACTTTACTCTACTATCTGTAAATAAAGAAAATCCATCTGCGGCGCTTTCATCGCTAAAATTACTTTGATTAAATTTAGTAACCAGTTTACCTGCCGCATTATAAACTTCGCCTTTAATGCTTTTTACATTTGTACTTTTATCATAATAAATAACCAATCTTGCGGCATCATCACCATTTTTATTCAAAACAGTGATGGCCTTTTTAGTATTGATAATTACATTATCGGGCGTACGCATATCAACAATTTTTTCTTGAATGCGGATGCAGGCATTCGCCCGGTTTTTAAGTTCGGAAGGAATTAAGTCGGCATCATAATTATCTTGTCCAAAGGCTGTTGCGCTTATTAAGTAAAGACATAGAAAGGAAATCAGATATTTCATTATTTAGTCTTTTTTAATAGAAGTTCTGTTTTTTGATTTTGGATAATTTTGCTATAAAATTCCTTTAAATACAAATACTCTTCTGGTTGATAAATGGCTTTATTAAATTGTAAAATCTGATTTAAAGAAATAACATCATCTTCAAAAGTTGTTTGCAACAAATATTTGCCACCCGAATTTGGAAGCCCTATTGCTAAATCTTTAGGTTTTTCCTGTAATTCATAATGGTTTGGAAGCGAAATTTTAATAATAATACGCTCATCCGTTGCCGATCCTAAATCAACAGGATAAGTGCGTTCGCTTAAATTGAATGGATTTTTGGTAATTGTATTAATTAAAAATGGACTGAAATAAAAGTGATCTTTTAACCCATCAAATTTTGTAAATTCTACTTCATAACTTTCTGTCAGTGTATTTTCAACGCTATCCAAATTATCAATTTTATAATTTAGAATTTTCATTTTAACCAACCTTTCGTCCAGTTTCTCTACATATTCATCAGTTGAGGTATATCTTTTAATATCTTTTCTTTTATTAAATGCTGCATAGCCCATGCTATGTGTTGTGATGGTTCCGGTAATATTTCCTTCCTTATTTAACTGGCCGATTAAAATGTAATTAGTTACCGATTTTTGATTTGCCTTCAAATCAATCCAATAAGAAGCTTTTTTCAAGTTAATAACTCTGCCTTGATCGTTAATACATCTTAAAGGCAATAAACCAAAGGGGAGAAGCGGTTCTGATGCATCGAGCATATAACTCTTATCATCAATATTTACCTTCGCCACTAAATAATTGAAATCGCTAATTACAGGGTAAAGCTTATTCACCGTCCCATTATCACGAGTAGAAAGAATAACCGCTTCGGCATCTAAATTTGCTGCAGATAGAGCCGCAATTAAGCTTAAATTAATATCTGCAATATTTCCAGATCTTAAATCAAGGGCTTTCTTAATTCCATCTTCAGAGTATTTTCCATAGTAATTGTTCCATTTAATTTGCTTTTTGATATAGTCGTAAATGGCTTTTGCCTTATCTAAATCTGTACTGGCATTTTTAGTTATGACTGGAATAAGATCCTTGAAAAGATCTTTACGTTTCATTTGGCTACCTATATTTTTTTCTGATACGATTTCGTAATCAACATCCTTCCAGGTTTTTGTGTAAGAAGTTTTGCTTCCATTAAAGAATTGTACGTCAGAAAGTTCGAAATAAATGGCAGATTTAAAATTACTCGCAGCAGTCATGTTATCCTCTTCGATAAAAGCAGGAATGTTTTTCATCAAATACGTAATTTTCGAACAATCTACTGTTGCCCCACCAGAGCGCAAGCATTCTTTAGAAATTTCGGACTTTTGATCTGTTAATTTTTGATAACCACGTAAAGAAACATTGTAATTGTAGTTGCCTGGAATAAAAGCTACATATTCGCTATGCAGTTTTGGAATATCACTTTGAAATTCCCAAGTTTTATAGTTAAAAAGATTTGGAGAATTTAAACGGTAGCTATATTCAATCACAGAACCTTCTTTAAGGTTTGGCAGGGTAAACTTTGTTAATCGGGTATATTTTCCACGTTCCTCTGTAAAAACCGCTTTTTTATCCATCGGTGTTTCCACTATATCTCCGTTAACGTAATTAAAAGTTGATGCCTTTAATTCAGATACAAGTTCTTCGCGGCTTGCATCTTTATAAGTAGGGATGATGATATTGGCATGTTTAAAGCCTTCTTTATTATAAATTTTAATTTTAACATGGTGTTCGAAATACAATTCCAATCGATTAGTGTTATCATTAAATTGCATCATACTTGTTCCATATTCCCTTAAAACAACGGCATTTGCATTGCTATCTATCTTGTTTTTATCGAACTGATAATCTTCGGGACTGATGGTGCCGAAGTTAAAGTTTTGAGCATGAGTAATTAAGGAGATGAAGGATAGGAGTGTAAGCGTAAAAAAAGTCTTCATTTGAGCGTTTATAATTTGTAAGCAAGTTAGATGTAGGAAGTAACATTTGGAAATAATTTGATAAAAATATTTGACCTGCTTTTATAGAACTAACCAAACCTTTTTAGCATTTTTGAAAAAAAAGAAATTGAAGGCAGACGAATAAAAAATTGTTTGTTTTAGAGCTTATACCTTATATAATGAAATTAAATTTAAAACGCCCCTTAGCATTTTTTGATCTTGAAGCAACTGGTGTAAATGTAGGTGCAGACAGGATTGTTGAAATTGCAATTCTAAAAGCGATGACAGATGGAACCGAAGAAGTTAAAACTTGGCGTGTAAATCCAGAAATGCCTATTCCGTTGCAAACCTCATTAATACATGGTATTTATGATGAAGATATTGCAAATGAACCAACCTTTAAAGCGCTTGCTTCCGAAATTGCTGAGTTTTTAGGCGATAGTGATCTGGCAGGTTATAACTCTAATAAATTTGATATTCCGATGCTATTAGAAGAGTTTTTAAGGGCTGAGGTGGATTTTGATATGAACGGGCGTAAGTTTGTTGATGTTCAAAATATTTTCCATCAAATGGAGCAACGCACATTAAAAGCTGCTTATAAATTTTATTGTAACGAAGATTTAATTAACGCTCATGCAGCTGAGGCTGATGTAATTGCAACTTATAAAGTTTTACTTGGTCAGTTAGAAAAATATAAAGAAACTGAGTTTGAAGATAAAAAGGGTAATAAAAGTATTCCTGTTGTAAATGATGTGGATGCCTTACACGTTTTTACAAATATTAATAAACCAGTAGATTTTGCAGGGCGAATGGTTTACAACGATAATAATGAAGTGTGTTTTAACTTTGGCAAACATAAAGGGAAAACTACTGAACAGGTTTTTAGTGTTGAGCCAAGTTATTATGCCTGGATGAAAAATGGCGATTTTCCTTTGTATACGAAGAAAAAACTTGATGAGGAGTGGGCCAAATTCAACGCAAAAAAGAACGAAAATAGAGCTTCAAAACCCGTGGCTCAATCGGCTAAACCTTATACACCAAAACCTCAAGTAAAAAAAGAAGAACCAGCTAAACCTATTAATACGGATATGTTGGAGCAATTAAAAATGAAATTTGGTAAATAAGAATAACCATTAATTAAGGATTAAAATTTGTTTATGAAATCTATTAAAATCTTTGCTTGCTTCATACTTCTTACTCTTTTTGCGAAAGCACAAGTAAAGCTTCCTATGGAGCCTGTTTTTCAAAAAACATATCAAAAGGGAACAAGATCAGTAAGTGGTAAACCGGGCGAAAAGTATTGGCAAAATAATTCGAAATATCAGATTAAGGTAGATTTTAATCCTGCAAATCGACTATTGAAAGGAAATGTAGAAATTACTTATTTAAATAATAGTCCAGAACCGCTCAAAGAAATTTGGTTTAAGCTTTATCCAAACTTATATAAAAAGGGAACACCTAGAAAAACTAAATTTTCTGAATCTGATTTAGGAGAAGGTGTAACTATTGAGAAATTAAACGCAAACGGCAAAGCTGTTGCAAATTACAGTATCGATGGTACTAATATGACTGTTGATGTGCCAGCGGTTTTGCCGGGGAAAAGCATTACTTTTTCTATTAATTACCATTACACACTAAACAAAGGTTCGCACATGCGTACAGGTCAGGTAGATGATGGCTCATTTTTTATCGCTTACTTCTTTCCTAGAATTGCAGTTTACGATGATGTTGATGGATGGAATAAATATCCATACACCGGAGCTGAAGAGTTTTATAACGATTTTGATCATTTTAATGCTGAAATTACGGTGCCAGGTACTTTTGGTGTTTGGGCAACTGGAGATTTAAAAAATGCACCTGAAGTTTTTCAACAAAACATTGTAGCTAAAATTAATACAGCAGAAAAAAATGATGCTGTTGTTGATGTAATCACAGAAGCTGATTTGGTAAACAAAAAAGTAACGCAGCCCAAAGCTTTTAATACATTTAAATTTGAAGCTAAAAATGTAACCGATTTTGTTTTCGCATTAAGCGATCATTATTTATGGAAATCAACCAGTTTAGTAGTAGATCCAATTACTAAAAGAAGAACCAGAGTTGATGCCGTTTTTAACCCTAAACATAAAGATTATTATGAAGTGATTGATTTTGCCCGTAAAACGGTGGAATCCATGAGTTATACTTTTCCTAAATGGCCTTTTCCTTATAACCACGAAACTATTTTTGATGGTTTAGACCAAATGGAATATCCAATGATGGTAAATGATAATCCGGTTGATAATCGTACGGACGCCATTACTTTAACTGATCATGAAATTTTTCATACCATGTTTCCTTTTTATATGGGTATTAATGAAACAAAATATGGCTGGATGGATGAAGGGTGGGCAACCATAGGAGAGTGGTTAATTTCGCCTATGATTGATTCTTCAATTGTTGATGATTACGGTATTCAACCAACAGCTTCCTCCTCTGGAGGTAAGGATGATAGCCCAATTATGACCTTAACGCCTGATTTAAAGGGGGCTGGCTCTTTCACAAATTCTTACCCAAAGCCAGGTTTGGCTTATTTGTATGTTAAAGATTATTTAGGCGATGAGTTATTTACCACGGCACTGCATAATTATATTAAAAATTGGAATGGAAAACACCCCATGCCTTACGATTTTTTTTACAGCATGAACGAAGGTAGTGGCAAAGATTTAAACTGGTTTTGGAATCGTTGGTTTTTTGAAGGCGGCGTTACCGATATGGGTATTAAAGAAGTAGTTAAAACCGATAAAGGTTACGCAGTTACCATAATAAATAAAAGCACTAAACCTTTGCCAATTGATTTAACCCTAAATTTTGCAGATGGTTCTGTCGAAAAGCAACATGCTAGCATTGTTGTTTGGGAAAAGGGAAATGCTGAAACTACACTGCCTGTAATTACCACAAAAAAATTAAATAAAGTTATTTTAGGTAGCGTACATGTACCCGATAAATCAAAAAGTGACAACACCTTTAATGTAAATTAAATACTATAAACTCTTAGTACCATTCGTTTTTAAATGAATATTTTGAAAGCGAATGGTACTGATTTTTTGGAAAATTAATTCCGCCCTTTCCTAAATCCCAATAAAATTCAAATATTTTTCCGGCAAGCTTAAAATTTTATATCTTGATCTCGGATGAGAATTTTTGAAACATTTAAGCCGAAAAGTAAATTGCTGAGCAAATACATTAGCTATTACTACCTTGATGTGGCTGATGACCGTAATTATTTTAACGAATATATTTGCTATCCGCATTATAACACAACGGTTTCTTTATACAAAAACCACCTTTCGAAGCTGGATAAATATCATTCCATTATAAATTATAAAAAAGAAGCTTCGCCAATTCAAATCTATACACCTTTACGAGAAAAGCCTTTAAAAGTTACTCAATATGGGCCTGTACATAAAATAGCCATTGTTTTTGAACCTTTTGGCATTAATCAATTTTTAAAAACTGGAATTAAAATCAATGTAAGTTCGTCATCCCCAGATTTTCAGATGTTTGATAATGACTTTATACATCAATTATTCCAAATTGGAGATATAGAAGAAATTACTACGCTTTTGGATCAACAGCTACTTTATTTGCTTAAACCTATAGACAATGTTTATTTAGAAAAAACATTACAACTTTTTCATCAGGAAGAAAATGAGCTTAATATTGATGAAATTGCCGATCAAAAACTTGGTATAAGTAGAAAACATTTAAGTAGATTATTTAATCAGTATCTAGGCGTAAGTCCGCAAAAATATAGAACGATTGTTCGTTTTAGGCAGCTGATGGCACATAAATTAAGTTTGGTGGGTAAAAATAATTACACCACTTTATCCCATCAGGCTCACTACACCGATCAGTCTCATTTTATAAAAGCCTGCAAACAGCTCACAGGTTTAACACCCATGCAATTTTTTAATAATGGAGAAATTGTAGGTTCTGAAGATACCTTTTGGAATTTCAAGGTATAATTAAGCATGTCCCAATTTTACAATTTTTGGTTTTAAAAGCTATCTATATTCGTATAAATTAAGATTTGTATGAAAAAATCCCTGTTTTTTTTATTGTTGCTTTTTCCGTTTATTAAATCGAACGCTCAAAGTTTTGCCAAGCTAACAGATAGTGCCTTGCATATTATGTGGGATGCTAAAGACACCGTTGGGTATAGAAACTCTTTGAATTTATATGAAAAGGCTTTTAAGCTTTATCCTGCAGAAATAAATATTTTAAGTCTTTATAAAGTATCGGTAATAAGTGCAGAACTTGCTGATTATGACAGGGCTTTTAATTATTTAGATGAACTTTTGGCTAAAAATAGTGAATTAAAAACCACTTGGAATTATTTAACATTCACTTATCCTCAAAATGAATATAAAACCTTATTTAATGATAAGCGTTGGGAAATCACTTTGGGAAAAGCCGAAAAATTAAAGCGTGATTTTTATGATAATTTAAAGTCAAGGCAAGAAGAATTTGAGGTTGGTGGTATTAACAAATTAAATTCTAAACAGGCGGTTAGTGGTAGAGAGTTGTATCGACAAATTATTTCATACAATGATTTTAAGACCAAAAAGTACAAAAACTACTCTATAATGTTCAACGTAGCGGAGGGTATTAATACTTCATTTTTTATAGATTTACCAAAAAACTATAATCCTAAAAAGAAATATCCTGTTTTGTTTTTTCTCCACGGTGCGGTAAAAAATAATCGTTTAACGGAATATCAATTAGCTTCATCGGTTTTAGAAGATTGGAATAGGTATTATACCAAGTATGCTGCAATAAGTGAGGTGATTATGGTTTATCCAAAAGGTTCAAAAGAATACAATTGGATGGGGCCAGATGATGGTTTCTTCATGATTCCGGCTATGCTTAAAGAAATTAAGAAATCTATAAATGTAGATGATGATAAGGTTTTTATTACGGGTCATTCTAACGGTGCAACGGGCTCGTTCTCTTATCTAATGAAACAGCAAAGTCCTTTTGCAGGTTTTTATGGATTTAATACACAGCCAAAAGTTAGAACTGGTGGCACTTTTATTAGAAATATACTTAATAGATCGTATTTTAATGTTTCTACAGATCAGGATTATTATTATCCACCTGATGCTAATGATACGTTGAATGTAATTATGAAAAAAATAGGTGCCGACTATCAAGATAACCGCTATAATGGCTGGCCCCATTGGTTCCCTCAATTTGATGAGTCCGAGCCAGTTTATCCAATCCTATTTAAGGATTTAACTGCTAGGAAACGTAACCATTTTCAAAAAAGTTTGTATTGGGAATGTGATGATGTAAAGTATGGAAAAGCCGATTGGATAGAAATTTCGCAATTAGATACTTTAAAGAAACCTGCGGAATGGCATAAAAACATAAACTTTGATATTTTAAAATTGGTTAATTATGACCAGAAAAGGGATACGGTAATTACAACTGATACTTTGTTGAAGGCGTTCAATTTTCCTAGGAAATCTGCTGCCGTAAAAGGTAATTTCAAAAATAATGAGTTCCATTTACAAGTTTCTTCCGTTAAAGAATTAAAGATTTTTATTTCGCCAGAAATGGTTGATATGACTAAGCCCGTGAATGTTTATGTAAATGGAGTTAAAAAAATTACGAAGAAAGTGACCTATAATAAAGAATTTATTGTCGAAAACTTTAATCAAACTTTTGATAGAAAGGCAGTTTGGGTCGATTATATTAAAGTTGAACTTTAATTAATTTGTACTTTAAAAATGCTATTTATAAAATGTATTTAGAGGTGTAGTAAAAGAATTATTTGCGTTGAAAATGAAATTTTAAGGGAATAGTTTTCTATCTGGTTTGTTGAGCTAGTAAGAATTAAAAATGGGATAATACGCTCGCTTAATTACGCCTTCACTGCTAAATAATTGGCTTAATTGAACATTTGCTAAAGCTTTCTTTACGGTAGTTTTTTTACCGCCTATAAATATTTTATTTTGAATTAACCTTACTCCGTGACTATAATCTGCCCATAAATTAGTGTGTTTGTTATAAACCGGTTGAATAGGATTTCTTTCCGCTCTATGCCAACCATAAATAACAACCCTTGGCGTACTTTCTCCATATATTTTATTAGAAATTATAATATCTTTCTTGTTTCCTGCTGTTAATTCTCCATTATTGTGTTGATTTACAAGAGGTTTTAGTTGTTTTAAAATAGAATCTGTATGCTCAATAAAAACGGGAACCGTAGTCATAGCTTTAGTAGGAGCAATATTCTGTGGTTTTAATTTAATCTTGGCATTTGCATAAATTTCATCCACCATATTTTTTGTAGGTAATGTACAATGCGTTAAGTTGGCTACTTTTTGCGCCAGAATTGGTGTCATAGGTACATAAAAATAATCATCATTACTGCCAATTGCAAAGTAATCCGAAAGCACATAATAGGAGATATGATAAATAGTTGAATCGCCTTCTATGAGAATATTATTTTTTATTTCTATAAGTTTTCTAAGAAAATCCGGAACATTTCCTTTTTTAATTTCCTTATAAATAATTTTTTCACGCTCATACAATGTTAAAGAACTGTCGCTGATGCTTAGCGCAAAGGCTTTGCCACCAGATGCATTAATTTCTCTTTTTTTTAGATGTAGCAATTGTGCATTCGTTGTAAATACGCAAATGGTTGTAAGAAAGAAAAATATAGATGATTTAAACATTGTCAATTTTTAAAAAATCAATATTTCTTTTTAAGCCATTAAACTTTGTTCGTTTTACGGCAGAACCTTTAAATACCTTTTTAAAAACTTCGTCCGTTATTTCTGTTAAATCTTTAGCACTAAGGTCTAAAAGGCCATTTTCTGGTTTAAATGCTTCTTCATTATGCGCTTTAGAGAAACGATTCCAAGGGCAAACATCCTGGCAAATGTCGCACCCAAACATCCAGTTGCTCATTTTATCTTTAAATTCGGTTGGAATTTCGTTTTTAAGTTCGATGGTTAAATAAGAAATACATTTGCTTCCATCTACAATTTGAGGAGCAATGATTGCATCCGTAGGGCATGCATCTAAGCAGCGGGTACATGTTCCACAATGATCTGTTTGAAAAGGATGATCGTAGTCTAATTCTAAATCTACAATTAACTCAGCAAGGAAGAAAAAAGATCCATTGGTTTTACTAATTAGGTTTGCATTTTTGCCAATCCATCCAATTCCAGATCTGTGTGCCCATGCACGATCTAAAACTGGAGCAGAATCTACAAAGGCACGCCCAGAAACCTGACCGATATTTTCTTCAATAAAGTTTAAGAGGAGTTTAAGCTTATCCTTAATTACGGTGTGATAATCCTGCCCATAAGCATATTTAGATATTTTTGGAGCATTTGGATCTGTTTGTTCCTGATCTGTATAATAATTTAGGGATAGGGAAATAACAGATTTCGCATCATCAACCAATAATCTTGGATCTAGTCGCTTATCGAAATAATTCTCCATGTACTTCATTTCCCCATGGTGATTGTTATTTAACCATTTTTCTAATCGCGGGGCCTCTGTTTCTAAAAATTCAGCTTTGGAAATACCACAATCCATGAAGCCCAAACGAATGGCTTCATCTTTAATTAACTGGCTGTATTTTGCAGAATTGTTGTACATGGATTTTGCAAAGATAAGGCTTAAGATTAAAACCTTTTACTTAATAGGGTGTTGTAATTATGAAAACTAAATTAATTGATTATTGAACCAGAATATAATTTGAACCACAACGGTATTGATATTCGGTTTTTTGCCAAAAACTAAACTAACATGGAAAATACAGATCCAAAACATATGGAAAGCGGAGAAGCTCCGAAACCAATTGAGCACGATTACGAAAGTCATAAACACGATCCAGGACCTGCAAAACCCGCAGTAACAGAGAAAGATGAAAACGGAGCAGGGCAGGCATTGAAATGGATTATACCTGTACTAATAGTTATAGGTTTAATAGTTTGGTTTGCTATGCGCAAGTAGCAAATAGTTTTAGGTTAAATGCCGGTTGTGATGGACCGGCATTTTTATTATAACAACATTTTTAATACGCTATTTTAATAGGTTTACTCGATACAGATCTGTTCTCCTATCTTTTAAAATTTTAACTGTTCCATAATGATGTAATTCATCCAAAAGGTGTAAATCTACATCAACTACTAAAACCATTTCTGTATTTGGCGTTGCTTCTGCCTTAACTGCATTTGTAGGGAAAGCAAAATCTGATGGGGTAAACACTGCCGATTGCGCAAACTGGATATCCATATTATTTACTTTTGGTAAGTTACCCACACAACCTGCAATGGCAACATAACATTCATTTTCAATAGCCCTAGCCTGTGCACAGTGCCTAACACGGGTATAACCGTTTTGTGTATCCGTTAAAAATGGAACGAACAATATTTGCATTCCTTGATCTGCGTAAATTCTGCTCAACTCAGGAAATTCTACATCATAACAAATTAAAATACCAATTTTACCACAATCGGTGTCAAAAACCTGCACTTTATCTCCACCAACCATTCCATAATATTTCTGCTCATTTGGTGTGATGTGAATTTTACGATATTCGTCTATTTTTCCTGTTCTATGGCATAAATACGTAACATTATACAATTTGCCATTGTCAAGTAAAGGCATGCTACCAGTAATAATATTTACGTTATAGCTAAGCGCATATTCGTGCATGCGCTGTACAATTTCTTCTGTTTTTTCAGCCAACTTTCTCATGGCTTCAATCTCAGGTAGATGATTGTAAGGTTGTAACAATGGCGTATTAAACAGTTCTGGAAATAGAATAAAGTCAGATTTATAACCACTCACTGCATCAACAAAAAATTCTACTTGTTCATAAAAGCTATCCATATCAGGAAAAAGGCGCATTTGCCATTGAATTAGGCCTAAACGAATAGTCATTGCTGATCTTGCCGATGCATCAACACCCTGATAATAAATGTTGTTCCACTCAATTAACGTGGCATATTCTTTTGATTCATGATCGCCTGGCAGGTAGTTTTTAAGAACTTTCCTTACGTGAAAATCATTAGATATTTGAAAGGTTAAGGTAGGATCATAAATTTCCTTAGCCTTAACTTTATCAATATATTGCCTTGGGCTTAATTTATCTGCATGTTCATGATAACCTGGAATACGGCCACCAGCGATAATACTTTTGAGGTTTAAACTTTCGCAAAGCTCTTTACGTGCCTCATAAAGCCTCCTTCCTAAACGTAATCCTCTAAATTCAGGACTAACAAAAATCTCTATTCCATATAAGGTATCACCGTTAGGATTATGTGTAGAAAAGGAATAATCACCGGTAATAAGCTTGTAAGTGTGTTTATCACCATATTCATCGTAATCAACAATTATAGATAATGAACAGGCTACAACTTTATCATCTACAGCAATACAAAGCTGACCTTCAGGAAAAATTTTTAGTAGTTTAGCAATGCTCGCCTTTGACCATATCTGTCCGCCCATCGTGTCATAAGCTTGCGCCATCGACTCCGCAAGATCGGAGTAATCTTCGAGCGTTAATTTTCGTAATTCAATATTCATTATAATTTGTTTATACTTTATTGAACGAAAAAGATACTAAAATGTTTGCACTTTCTAATCTTGCATTGCTGAATAAGAAAAGAGAAATAGAGCAATATTACAACGTTTGCTCTTAGTCAAACGCTTAAATTGCTCCATTAAACTAAAATAATTTTCCGGTTTGCCCAGGATAATTTTTCTTTAAATGCTTATAGGCTGCCTCTGTCACTTCTCTTCCGCGAGAGGTACGCATAATGTAACCTTCTTGAATTAAGAATGGTTCATAAACTTCTTCAATTGTGCCTTCATCTTCACCAACAGCAGTTGCAATTGTTTTTAAGCCAACCGGACCGCCTTTAAACTTATCAATAATGGTAACTAAAATTCTATTATCCATTTCATCCAAGCCATGCTCATCCACGTTTAGTGCGTTTAGGGCATAACGGGCAATTTCTGTATCAATGTTTCCATCTCCCTTTATTTGGGCAAAATCCCTCGTTCTTCTTAAAAGGGCATTTGCAATACGTGGCGTACCACGACTACGGCGGGCAATTTCATAAGCACCTTCATCACTTATAGGCGTTTTTAAAATATCTGATGATCTTAAAACAATTGTTGTAAGAAGTTTTGCATCATAATATGCTAATCGGGCATTAATTCCAAAACGAGCACGAAGTGGAGCGGTCAATAAGCCCGACCGGGTGGTGGCGCCAACTAAGGTAAAAGGATTTAAAGAAATTTGTACTGAACGGGCATTGGGACCAGTTTCGAGCATAATATCTATTTTAAAATCTTCCATAGCAGAATATAAATATTCTTCCACTAGGGGAGATAAGCGATGAATTTCATCAATAAAAAGAATATCGCCTTCATCTAAGCCCGTTAAAAGGCCCGCTAAATCACCAGGTTTATCTAAAACAGGACCTGAAGTTACCTTTATTCCTGTTGCCATTTCGTTGGCAATAATATGCGATAACGTTGTTTTACCCAAGCCTGGAGGGCCGTGGAGTAAAACATGGTCTAGTGATTCACCACGAAGCTTTGCCGCCTGAACAAAAATTTTCAGGTTCTCCATTACTTTTTCCTGTCCCGTAAAATCTTCAAAAGCCTGTGGTCTTAGCACCCGTTCAATATCGCGATCGGTATGGCTTAGGTTACTTGCTTCTGGATCAAGATTCTCATTCATGAAACAAAGATAAAATTAAATGCTAAAAAAATTAGGATTATTTAAATTTGTTAGAAACCACTAATTCTTTAGATCCTGCTGTGTACACGTAAAAACCTTCGCCAGTTTTGGCACCTTTTTTACCTGCGGCAACCATATTAACCAATAATGGGCACGGTGCATATTTAGGATTTCCAAATCCATCGTGAAGCACTTTTAATATGGCTAAACAAACATCCAAGCCAATAAAATCTGCCAGTTGCAGTGGTCCCATTGGGTGTGCCATTCCTAATTTCATAACGGTATCAATTTCATAAACGCCTGCAACGCCTTCATATAAAGTGTAAATGGCTTCGTTAATCATTGGCATTAAGATACGGTTGGCCACAAAACCTGGATAATCATTTACCTCCACGGGTACTTTTTGTAACTGTACAGAAAGTTCCATAACCGTTTTGGTGGTTTCATCGCTAGTAGCATAACCTCTAATTACCTCAACTAATTTCATTACCGGTACCGGATTCATAAAGTGCATGCCAATTACTTTATCACCTCTGTTGGTTACAGCAGCAATTTGAGTAATGGAAATAGATGAAGTATTGGATGCTAAAATTGCATTTTGTGGTGCATGTGTATCAAGATCCTTAAATATTTTAAGTTTCAGATCAATATTTTCTGTGGCTGCCTCAACAATTAAATCGGCGTTTTTTACACCTTCCTCAATAGATGTAAAAGTGTTTATGTTTTTTAACGTAGCCAATTTTTGGTCTTCGGTTAATGTTCCTTTAGCAACTTGCCTATCTAAATTTTTACTAATCGTTTCAATGGCTTTATTTAAGGCAGGTTGGCTTATGTCAATCAAGTTTACGTTATAATTAAATTGCGCAAATGTATGTGCAATTCCATTTCCCATTGTTCCTGATCCTATTACTGATATATTTTTCATGTATTTGGCTTTTTGCTCGTTTATTATTTGGTTTTATAAGAAAATTAATATTGTTTTTGTTGTTTGTGATGATTTTTGGTTTCCTTTAAAAGATATAGAGTTGTTTTATTCGCTTGTTAAGTAAAATTTTTCAAATTTTTAGTTAAAAAATAGATTTTAACATTGTTAAAGTTGTTTGTCGATACAAAATTCGGTTTCATCGTTACCTAAAAATATAGTTTTTTTTAATCTCTTTTATTAGAGGCTGAATTATTGATCACAACCATTATTCGCAATTATCGGAATTCTGTCTAAGTTTTCCATTTTAAATTCTAATCATTTATAAGGTTTATTCAAAAACAGGGCTTCTCCGGTTCCTTGCGACCTTGGCGTGATTAATTCTTCAAATATATTATTTAACTAAAACTAAAAGTAAATGAAAAGAAAACTACTAAAGAGTTTGTTGTTCTTTATTGTGCTGCTGGTAACCAAAGTTTCGGCACAAGATAGGACTGTTACAGGAGTGGTAAGGGCAAGCGAGGACGGCTTGCCGATACCTGGGGTTAGCATTAGAGTGGCTAACTCAAAAACAGGAACAACAACGGGTGCAGATGGAAAGTATGCCATCAAGGTTGGTGAAAATGCTATTATCCAATTCAGTTCCGTTGGCTATTTGTCAAAATCGGTTAAGGTAACCGGAAGTAATGAGATTAATGTTTCGCTAACATTGGATGCTAAAGCATTAACAGATGTTGTAATTACGGGTTATGGTACACAATCGAAAAAAGAAATTGGTGGTGCGGTATCAAAAATTACAGGTTCACAATTTGAAAACCAGCCAATGGCATCGCCACAAAGTGCATTACAAGGTCGTGTATCTGGCGTTGTGGTGCAGGCAAATAACGGTATACCTGGTGGCGGTATAAATGTTAGAATAAGGGGTGTTGGCTCTTTTAGTGCCAGTACACAGCCGCTTTATGTTGTAGATGGGATTCAATTAAGTGGTGAAACATTTTCTGGCTACACACAAACTAATACGCTTGCAGGTATAAATTCTGATGATATTGAATCTATAGAGGTATTAAAAGATGCAGCTTCTGCTTCAATCTATGGTTCTCAGGCAGCAAATGGTGTAGTTATTATTACCACTAAAAAAGGTAAGGCTGGCAAAACCAAACTTAACTTTAACTACTATAATGGTGTTCAAAATGCAATTAAAAAATTTGATGTTTTAAATACGCAAGATTATTTCCAGTTGAGAACTGAGGCCTATCAAAATGCAAACCCAACGGTAGCGGCAACAACAATTAGAAATACAGTATTAAGTGAAATGGGGCTTGCAACCACTTTAACTAACGATCAGGTTGCTGCTTTACCAAGTTACAATTGGCAGGATGAAGCTTTTAGAACAGGGCATGTTTCAAATTATGAGGTTTCTGCAACAGGGGGTAATGAAAAAACTAAATTCTTTGTTTCTGGAGCTTACAGTAATCAGGATGCAGTTTTAACAAAAGCCGATTTTAAAAGAGGCGTTTTTAAAGTTAATCTCGATCACCAGGTAACAGACAAGCTATCCTTTAACGCAAATATTAATTTAAGTACTTATAAGCAAATTGCTCCGTACAGCATTTCTGGTAGTTATTTAAGTAGCCCGGCATTTTCGGCAGCTTTAATTTTACCAAGTAATCCAATTTACAATGCAGATGGTTCTTACTATGGTTTATATGGATCAGGCCAAACATTTTATGGTACCATTAATTCTAATATTGCTGCTGCAAATGATTATAGTAAAGGAAGCCAGAACACCAATTCATTACTGGGAAGTTTTAGCGCATCTTATAAAATATTGCCTGAGTTAATTTTTAAATCAGCTTATTCCATTGAGTATAGAGATATTAATGGGCAAAACTATCGTGATCCACGTACCAACGACGGTTATAACATTTTAGGAGGGAAGAGTATTTTCAGCGATGAGCGAAATAACATTCAAACTTCCCAAACTTTAAACTTTGATAAAACTTTTAATAACGATCATAAAATATCGGCTTTAGCAGGTTTTGAATATAGATATGATAAAGAATACTATACTTATGCTTACGGTACAGGTTTCCCTACCTATCAATTTACCGATTTAAGTTCTGCGGCAACACCTTCTTCAATTTCTGAAACTTTTACAGGTTTTAAAAAGATTAGTACGTTTGGTCGCGTAGCCTATAGCTATAAAGGCAAGTATAATGTAAGTGCCTCTGTAAGGTATGATGGTTCTTCACGTTTCTCAGAAAATAACAAATTTGGTTTATTTCCTGGGATAACGGCTGCTTGGAACATTTCTGATGAGAATTTCCTTAAAAATGCAAGTTGGATTAGCAACTTAAAATTACGTGCAAGTTATGGACAGGCAGGAAATGATCGTATTGGTGATTTCGCTTCGCAGGGATTATTTACTGGCGGTTATGTTTATAATGGTGCATCTGGTATTGGTACAAGCACTTTAGCAAATACCAACCTTAAATGGGAAAAAGCAACAACTTATGATTTAGGTCTTGATTTTGGCTTATGGAAAAACCGTTTAAGCGGTAGTGTAGGGGTTTTCTTAAAGAGAAGTACCGATTTATTGTTGGATCAACCTTTAATGACAACCACCGGTTACTCTACCATTACAACAAATGTTGGAGCGCTTGAAAATAAAGGATTTGAGCTTGAATTAAATTCTGTGAACATTCAAACCAAAGATGGCTTTAAGTGGACAAGCAATTTTAATTTCACGTACATTAAAAATACCGTTAAAAAACTTTATGGTGGTTACGATATTTTGCCAAGCAATAATGCCCTTAGAGTTGGGTGGGATTTAGGTGCAATTTACACTTACGAATATGCTGGTGTAAACCCAGCAACTGGTCGCCCGTTTTGGTATGATGCAAATGGAAACGTTACATATTCTGTAACTGCTGCTGATAGAAAAAAAATAGGTTCTACACTTCCAAAATATACTGGTGGTTTTACCAACAATTTCTCTTACAAAGGGTTTGATCTTAGCGTAATGTTCCAGTACCAAATGGGGCAAATGGCTTACGATTCTCAGGTGGCTTTCTTATCCGAAGATGGTAGAAGAGCATTTAACACGCTTCAATCTGTTTATGATAACCGTTGGACAACTCCTGGTCAAATTACAAGTATTGCCAGACCGTACAATGGCGGTTCTGAAGCGCAGGGAAGTTCAAGCACAACAGGTTCTTGGTTGTATTACTATACAGATTATATCAGGATGAAAGAAGCACAGATTGGTTATACCTTTTCGCCGAAAATTTTATCAAAAATAAGCATCTCTAACTTAAGGGTATATGCGCAAGGAACAAACTTGGTTACGTTTACTAAGTTTCCAGGTTATGATCCTGAGTTTTATGATTCATCTAACAGTAATGCTGGTGCAATACCGCAATCAAGAAACTTCACATTTGGTATTCAGTTAGGCTTATAATCTTAAATAATATGAAAAATTTTAATATAAAATATACCAGCCTCGTGGTGGTTACTACATTGATTCTTTCAATGACGGTTACTTCTTGCAAAAAGGCTATAGAAATAGATCCGGTTGATTATGTGAACTCGGAAACCGCATTAAGCTCCAAAGCAGGCATTGATGCAGGTATTGTAACGGCTTATGCCTTATTAAAAGGTGAGGTTATGTATGGCAATAGAATGATTGGACTTGGTGAGGCACTTTCTGATAATGGCCGATCAACAAACCGCTCGGGTCGTTATGTAAGCGAAGCGGTAAACAGTAGTGGCTCTCATTATTCTAACTGGACAACTTCTTATTATGGATTAAACTTAATTAATCAGATTTTAGAAGCCATCCCTAATTTAAATGTAACTGGCGTAACAGACGCTACAAAAGCATCGTGGATTGGCGAACTTAAGTTTTTAAGAGCCTTATATCATTTCGATTTAGTTAAAGAATATGCATACATTCCGGGAGCAGTTGTTGCAGCACAGGATCGTGGCGGAGTTCCAATTATCAGCAAATCTACCACTACAGCCGATGCTGCTTTGGCAACAAAATCAAGCAGAAATTCATTAACAGAGGTATACGATTTTATTTATTCGGATTTAACAGATGCGGTTTCTAAATTGAGTGATATTGGTTCGTCACCTTCAAGAGCAAATAAACAAGCGGCACAAGCATTATTTTCAAGGGTAGCCTTGTACCGTAAAGATTGGGCAAATGTAATTGCGTATTCAACTCCGGTAATTACTTCAAGAGGATCAACTTTGCTAACTTCTGCTAATTATGTTACCGGATGGACATCTGCCGTAAATCCTGAATCTCTTTTTGAGGTTACCTTTGCCGCATCAGGTGAAAGTTTGGGTGTTAACGTTTCTTTACAAACCTTATTTACATCGTTAAAAGTTAGAGGCGATAGAACACAAAAAGGTGGCTACGGAGATTTAGTTCCAACTAATGATCTGGTTTCAAAACTTGGTATCACCGTAACTAATAACGGATCTACTACAGCTGCAATTACAGCCAGATCATCCGACGTTCGAAATCAGTTGTTTGAATTGGGTGCAACTGCTTACACCACCGCATATATAGAATGTACCAAGTTTTTGGGCAGGAGTGGAGCAATTAACCTGGATAATGTTCCTGTAATTAGAATTTCTGAAGCATATTTAAACAGGGCCGAAGCCTACTATTTCAGTGGAAACGAGCCGTTAGCGCTTGCTGATGTAAATAAAATTAGAACAAACCGCGGCTTAACCGCAAGTACTGCAACCGGTACAGCCCTTTGGGATGAAATTTTACTACAAAGACGCTTAGAGTTTGCCTTCGAAGGACAACGATTTATGGATTTAAAACGTAACGGACTAGATATTTATAAACCTGTATCTGGCGTTACCGTAGCGTTTACAAATTTTGTTATTCTACCTTCTATCCCTACAAATGATGTGGATGCAAGTTCGGGTAACCTGAAACAGAATTACGGATATTAATTTAACTAATGATGAAAAATATAAAAATTTATTTGATACTTTTTACAGGCTTAATATTAGCATCATGTAATAAGAATAAAGATTATTTATTTACAGATACGCTGGTAGAGTGGGATGCATCCGCCTATAATGCAAATGCATCTGGCCTTACTTACCCAATACTTACCCGCATGCCAGGCTATGGAAGGGCAGCAATAAGTACGGATCCAACCATTACCAGAAGCTCTGGTACAGTTACTTTCAGGGTAAATTTAGTAGGAGCACAACGCAGCACCGATACCAATATTTCTTATGTGGTTAACAGTGCAAGCACGGCAATTGCTGGTACACATTATGTTGCCCCATCAGGAACATTTACTATCCCCGCAAATTCCAGCTTCGGTTATGTAACGATAACAATTTTAAACCCTGGTGCTAGTACTGCAGGTGCTAAAACTTTAATATTGGATTTAACTGGAAATGCCGAAATATCTCCAAGTGCAAATGAAAAAACTTTAGGTTTTAGCATTGCCCAGAATTAAATTTTACTTTTAAATTAAAAACAAAGCCACTTTAAGATTTCCCTTAAAGTGGCTTGTTATTTGTATCGAAATTAATTTTCGTCTCTTTCTGTAAACAGCTGATTGATAGTTAAATGTTAAGAAAAGTTAAAATGATTTAAACACCTTCTGTTTATCGATACATAGCTATTATTTATCGATACAAGCTTTTTTAAACCTACTTTTTTGAGGATTTTTGATCTGTCAACAAACAAAATAGGCAGGTTAATTGCTTATAAAATATTGAAGATTACCGTTCGGTTTTTAACATAAATACTGAACGTTTATATAAAAGTACTTCCTAGTAAATTTAGGTTAGTTAATGATTAGTTAAAAAAATAGAGATCTTGCTGGATAGCGGATCTCTATTTATTTTTAGGAGTATATTAAGGCGCAAGTCTGCTTTTAACCCATTCATTTTTTATCCATTCATAATTAATACGATCGTGCAAACGGTTTGATCTCCCTTGCCAAAATTCTATTCTTGTTGGCTTAACAATATAACCACCCCAGTGTGCTGGCTTTGCTATAGTTTTGCCTTCATTTTTTAAGGTAATTTCAGCTACTTTTTCTTCTAGAAATGCTCTATTCGGAATAATCTGACTTTGTGGAGAAGCTATGGCACCAATTTGACTATCTTTTGGGCGGCTATAAAAATATTGTTCAGAAGCTTCCTTATCCAACTTCTCTACCGTACCTTCTATACGAACCTGCCTTTCCAACTCTGGCCAAAAAAACACCAAACAAGCTTGTGGGTTTCTTTTTAATTCTTTTCCCTTTTGACTCAGGTAATTGGTATAAAAACGGAAGCCATCTTCATCCACACCTTTAAGTAAAACGATGCGGGCATCGGGCTTTCCAGCTTTATCGGCGGTAGCCAAAGTCATTACATTTGGCTCATATATTTTAGCTGAAACAGCGTGATCAAACCAGCTTTTAAACTGAGTAATAGGATTGTTATCTACATCAGATTCATCCAATGTGGCGCTTTTATAATCTTGGCGCAGGTTTTGTAGAAATTCATTAGTAACTTGCATAAAACAAAAATAAGCATCTTTTATGGTGCAACAAATGATTATCATCATGCTAAACAATATAAAACCCAAAACAGGCCGTTTGCTTATTTCTGAACCATTTATGGCTGATCCTAATTTTAAAAGATCTGTAGTTTTATTAACCGAACATGGCAATGAGGGTTCTGTAGGCTATATTTTAAACCAGCCTGGTAATTTATTGTTAAAAGATGTTATTCAGGATTTGTGGCAGGCTGATAACTTAATTTATTTCGGCGGACCGGTTGCTGCGGATACCCTTCACTTTATTCATAGATGTTATGACCAAATGCAAAGTGGAGAGCCCATTGGAGATGGACTTTATTGGGGTGGAAACTTTGAAACCTTAAAAATTCTGATTAATACCAATGCGGTTAACGAAAATGATGTTAAATTTTTTATGGGATATTCTGGTTGGGATGAGGGGCAGCTGAATCGCGAAATTGAACAAAATGCATGGATGGTGAGTGATATCCCAGATCTAAATACAATTTTTTCTAATGATGATGAGAAACTTTGGAGAGATGTTATTGTAAACCTGGGTCCAAAATTTGCGCATATTAGCAATTTTCCTGCCGACCCAAGTTTGAACTAGTTCCAGTTAATAGAGCGTATTTATTACAAACTATTAACTGAAAACTACTCACTATTTTACAGCCATATAACTTTTTGAAGGCTTTTATGGGGCTTGCTTATAATTTCTCCGTATAGCTCTGGTTTTCTTGCTTCTAAGTACCGATGGCCACCCGCTTGAATGAGTTTTTCTTTATTTAATTCGGCAATCGTGAATGAATCTTCAAGTGATCGGCATTCGGCAATAATATCCCCGAAAGGATCAATAATCATGGCGCAACCATTTTTTAACTGGTCATCATCCATCCCAATTGGATTAGAAAATATGGCGTAAATCGCGTTATCGTAAGCACGAGAGGGCAACCATTTCATAAGCCATTCTCTACCCTTTAAACCATCAAATTCTTTCCTTAATTGTATTGCATTTGCTTGCTTATTTTTCCATAATTCAGGATCAACAAAACCTGCGCCTGGCCTGGTAGATGGCGTACACATGGTTACGTGAGGCATAAAAATAATTTGAGCACCCAGAAGTGTAGTTGCTCTAACATTTTCTATCACATTGTTATCATAACAAATCAGGATGCCACATTTCCAACCATGTAAATCAAAAACGGTATAACTTGTGCCCGGCAAAAGATTTGGATTAATAAAAGGGTGGAGTTTCCTATGCTTTGCAATCAATCCATTTTCGTTAACACAGATATGTGCCTTGTACAAATTTTCAGCTTCATCTTTCTCAAATAGTCCTGCTAAAATGGTAATCTGATATTTTTTAGCAATTGTAATTAAAGCTTTTACACTCGGCCCATCAGGAATATGTTCAGCAATATTTAACATTTGCTGCTTACTTAAATTTCTAGCAAAGGTATATCCCGTAATCGAGCATTCGTGAAAGTTAATTACATTAGCACCTGCCTCTGCAGCCTCTTTTGCGAGCTTTTCAATTGTACTAAGGTTATATTTCTTATCATTACTTTTATTCTCAAACTGTGCTGTAGCAATCTTTAAATTTTTCATCTCATTATCTTAATTGTTAATACGAAGATGTACGAAATGAAATTCTAAAACTTGTAGAAAACCGACAATTTTAAAGCATAAGAAAATTAATAGCCAACAAATTATTGTTGTTTTGGTATTGGAGAGGTGTTAAGCCAGTAAATTTTTTAAAAATATTATTTAAATGTGATTGATCGTAATAGCCAAAACTGTAACTAATTGCTGATATATTTGTTTTGGACTTGGCTAGTTTAAGTGATTTAAGAAAATGCTGTAAACGGATAATATCTGCAAACTTTTTAGGGCTTAAACCAATATATTCACGAAACTTTCTCTCTAATTGCCTTTCAGTTACAGGAACTTCTTTCAATATTTCTGATAAACTGTTTGCTCCTTTTTGGGTATAAATTTTTTGAAGTGCAAAGCTCATTACCTTATCGTGGTGTGAATTTTGAGTTAATTGATTTAATAAAAAATCTTCAATCAAATTAATTGCTGCGGTGTTTTGAGTTTGTTCCTGGATTTTTTCTAAAAGTAAACGACCAGGTTGGCCAGTAAGCTCATCAAAGGAAATGGTTTTGTCATTAACTTCAAAAGCAGCAATATTAAATAATTTAAAAAGAGCAAACGGTTGCAAAACCACAATTAACATATCGGTTTCTGCCTTGGCAGATAAGGTATTAAACTGCGTAATTTGCCCGTAAACAAAACATTCTGGCTGCACAATGAAATCGTTACTGGCTTTAGTTTTCTGCGAAAAAGGTGTTTTTCTATGAAACACAATTCCAGGGCTTCCGTCAGAAAAAAACCTAAAGTCAGGATTTGTGCAAACATCATTAGCAAGAATTAGATAGTGGCGTACTATATTTTTTAATGCTATTGATGGTGATATTTGCATAAAATTATTTAGTCAATATTTCTAAATAAGCACCGAAATTTTACTGTTTTCTATGTGCTTGATACAATTCGCTTAAAATAAATAACAGGGGCGATCGCAATAAAAATTATGAGGCCGGTTATTGAAAAAATAATCAAATGCTGCACTGAACTTCCCCGTAAGGAAGTTTTGTAATATAATTCCCAATAACGTTTTAAAGAGCCACTGTTGAAGCAGTAATTTATGACTTTAGATATTCTCGCAAAATCATAAATTAAACCAAAAACTACTATTGCTACGCAGATACCAAATAAGGGAGCGGGCATATAAATTTGTTTTGCAGGTTAATTAAATATTCTATCCTTCCATTTCTGCAGCTGTTTCTTCAACCTTTTTTCTAAGCTCATCTTTATAAGCTTGCATTTTAGTGGTTAAAGATTCATCAGCCGTTGCCAAAATTTGCGCCGCTAATAAACCAGCATTCTTTGCAGCATTTAAAGCCACTGTAGCAACAGGTATACCGTTTGGCATTTGTAATATAGATAAAATACTGTCCCAACCATCAATAGAATTTGATGATTTTACAGGAACGCCAATAACAGGAAGGGTAGTAATGGAGGCAACCATTCCAGGTAAGTGTGCAGCGCCACCGGCACCAGCAATAATTACTTTTAAGCCTCTTCCTTGTGCTTCTTTAGCATAATTAAACATGCGCTCTGGCGTGCGATGGGCAGAAACTACAGTAATTTCATAGTTAATTCCAAATTCTTTTAAAATATCAGCAGCGTCCTGCATAACAGGCAAATCAGATTTGCTTCCCATAATAATTCCTACGCTGAAGTTTTGTGAATTTGTATTACTCATGATGTATATTTTTTTAATTTTTGTTTATTATTTCTATTAATTATGCAATTACCTTTAATGTTTTCTGTACGTATCTGGCCTTTTCAATAGCTTTTTCTCTATCAATATCTACAATGGTAATGTGTCCCATCTTTCTAAAAGGTTTAGTATATTTCTTACCATACAGATGCACAAAAACACCATCGATTGATAATATTTTTTCTAAATTTTCATATTTAGCTACACCTTCATAACCTTTTTCGCCTAATAAATTAATCATTACGGCATTGGTTATACTTGTTGTATCGCCCAAAGGCAAATTGTAAATAGAACGTAAATGTTGTTCAAATTGAGAAACATAGTTACCTTCAATAGTTTGGTGACCGCTATTATGTGGTCTTGGAGCCACTTCATTTACCAATAATTCGCCATCTTTAGTAATAAACATTTCTACCGCTAAAATTCCGGTAATGTTCATGGATGAGGCGATATTTTTAGCAATGTTTTCGGCCTTTTGCTGTAAGCTTTCTGCGTAAGTAGATGGCGAAATTAAAAACTCAACCAAATTAGCCTCCGGGTTAAATTCCATTTCAACCATTGGAAAGGTTTTCATATCTCCCTTTGAATTACGAGCAACAATTACCGCAATTTCCTTTTCAAAATCTACCAGTTTTTCAATAATACATGGAGCATCAAATGCTTTTTCTATATCGCTAGCATTATTTATGCGCATAACACCTTTACCATCATAACCATCTTTTCGCAATTTTAAAATGTATGGAAAGTGGAAATTACTGTTTATTATATCTTCTTTGGTATTAGCCAATTGAAATGCTGAAGTAGGAATATCGTTCTCTTTAAAAAACTGTTTTTGAACGCCCTTATCTTGTATCAAACGGATTACACGCGATTGAGGGAAAACCTGTTTACCTTCTTTCTCCAACTGTTCAAGCGCATCAATATTTACTTTTTCAATTTCAATAGTAATAATATCTGCCTTTTTGCCAAAGTTATATACGGTATCAAAATCAGTGATTGATCCGTTTTCAAAATAATTGCAAATGTGTTTACAAGGAGCATCCGGGTCTGGATCTAAAACTAAAGAAGTTACATTGTAATTTATGGCTTGCTGAATGAGCATACGCCCTAATTGTCCGCCGCCTAGTATACCTAATTTTAATTCGCTGATCTGTTTTGCCATGAGGGGATTGAAAATTATACTAATTTTGCACAAAAGTAACCATAATAAACTTTATTGATGAATGCAGATGCAATAATTATTGGAGCCGGTGCTTGTGGCTTAATGTGTGCCGTACAGGCAGGTTACTTAGGGAAACAAGTTATTTTGCTGGAAAAGAATGAAAAACCTGGCGCTAAAATTTTAATTTCTGGTGGTGGCCGATGTAATTACACCAATTACCTAGCATCGAGCGAGCAATTTATTTCTGCTAATCCTCATTTCTTAAAATCGGCATTTACACAGTGGACGGTTGATGATACCATTGGTTTTTTTGAAACGTATGGCATTCAAGGGAAAGAAAAAACATTAGGACAACTTTTTCCTGATCAAAAAAATGCGAAGGATATTGTTGAAGTTTTTACATCGCTATGCGTTGATTTTGGTCAGGAAATTAGGTGTAATGCTGATGTTAAAAATATTGAAATTTTAACCGATGGATTTAAAGTTACTTATGATAAAAATGGTAAAACAACTGTTTTAAGTGCTCCTAAATTAGTTATTGCAACAGGTGGTTTGCCAATTCCTAAAATGGGTGCTACGGATTTTGCACTGCGGTTTGCCCGCAAAAATAACCTTAACATTATAGAAACGGCTCCTGCTTTGGTTCCGGTAACAATTACTGGAAAAGATGAGGAGTGGTTTGCTCAACTATCGGGTAATTCTGTTTTTTGCGAAGTGAGTAACGACGAAATTGCCTTTGAAGAAAATATTCTGTTCACACACTGGGGGTTAAGCGGACCTGCAATTTTGCAAATATCTTCTTTTTGGCGTAGGGGCGAAACGATAAATTTGAACTTATTGCCACAACATAATATAGTTTCACTTTTAGATGAGGAACGTAAAACCAATGGAAAAACCTTCCTTTCTACATTATTGAATAGATTTTATACGAAGAAATTTACCGATGCTTTGGGTAAATTTTTACCATTAAGTAAACCTGTAGCTGCGCTTACAAATGCCGAAATTGAATTAATAGAACATACAATTCATCACTTTAAGGTTAAGCCTGCCGGAGATAAGGGTTACGATAAGGCCGAAGTAATGCGTGGCGGAATTGATACCAATGAAATTTCTTCTAAAACGATGGAGTGCAAAAAAATACCAGGTTTATATTTTGGTGGAGAATGTATGGATGTAACTGGCTGGTTAGGTGGTTACAATTTTCAGTGGGCGTGGGCAAGTGGTTTTGTAATTGCACAAAATTTATAAAACTTTCTAAGTATTCCCGTCCGTTCGTTTCCAAATAACTTTCTTAGATCATTAATTAAGTATTTTAGAAAGCAATGTCTTTGGTTCTTTTGTAACCTTGTTCCTGCGTTGCACTATATCCCGATAGAAAAAATCGGGGATGCCGTTGCACTCAGGTTTAGGCACAGCAAGCAAACCTTTGTATTTAAACCTGATCTGAGTGAATGCCACGATTCTTTATCGGGCAGTAGCGGGAGCAGGACTGCAACTGCTAAGTATTCCCGTCCGTTCGTTTCCAAACAACTTTTTTAGATCATTAATTAAGTATTTTAGAAAGCAATGTCTGTGGTTCTTTTGAAACCTTGTTCCTGCGTTGCACTATATCCCGATAGAAAAAATCGGGGATGCCGTTGCACTCAGGTTTAGGCACAGCGAGCAAACCTTTGTATTTAAACCTGATCTGAGTGAATGCCACGATTCTTTATCGGGCAGTAGCGGGAGCAGGACTGCAACTGCTAAGTATTCCCGTCCGTTAGTTTCCAAATAACTCTCTTAAATCATTAATAAATATTTTGGAAAGCAAAGTCTGTGGTTCTTTTGAAACCTTGTTCCTGCGTTGCACTATATCCCGATAGAAAAAATCGGGGATGCCGTTGCACTCAGGTTTAGGTACAGCGAGCAAACCTTTGTATTTAAACCTGATCTGAGTGAATGCCACGATTCTTTATCGGGCAGTAGCGGGAGCAGGACTGCAACTGCTAAGTATTACCGTCCGTTCGTTTCCAAATAATTTTCTACGATTTAAAGAATAAAACCTTTTTTAAGCCTACAAATAAACATTAGGCATAATTTCCCAAGCCCAAGGTTTTTTAAAAGTTTTAAAAGTTCTTAATTGACTAAAGAATAAAACCTCACTGGTTCTTCGGTTGGCAATATCTCTGCGGTATATATTTCCATAAGTGGTATAAAGTTCCCGATCGGTAAAGTTGTAAACCCGCTCGGTCATTTCGCCACTATTATTATTGTAGTATAGATTAACCGCGTTGGTTAAAAACCAATCTCTGTTTTGAAATTTAAAGGTATAACCAAGTTCCCAGCGCCATTCACTTCCGCCACTAAACCTTAAATATAATTGACCATCATTAATGTACAGTTGCTGCAAAGGATCGCCGAGTTTGCCACCTTCTTCTGATCTTAAAATAAAATCATTGTTTTGCGTAGATAGCTGGTAACTGCCACTTATTTTATCTTTAAAGAAAATAGCGAGCATACGTGGTTTTTGTGTTTCCTTAATAATATCGGTGCTATTATCTCCATAAACACGGGTTTCATCAACAGCTTTATGATATTCTAAAACCATGGCTAAATCTTCTGTTCCATCATTATTCAAGTCGCCACTAGTTTGATCGATTACCCTCCAATTTGTTGGCGTTAGCTGAGAAATAGTTTCGCCCTGGGCTTTAATTTTAGGAAAAACAAATGCCTTTTGAGCAAAGCTAACTTGTGTAAAAATTAAGAATAAGAGCAAATGAATTACTTTCATGTATGGGAAACGTATTTTTTATTAAACGTTTTGGGTAAGTTTTAATTGTATAATATAGAATAAGTAAAGCCTGTAAGCGTATTAAAAACAACATTTGAATGTTAGCTTATGTTTTTAATAACCCAATTAACCTTTAAAATCGCTTAATTTGCATTTTTAAATATTTCCTTTTGAAAACAGAACTTTTCCTTATTACGCCACCATTTACACAACTGAATACTCCATATCCGGCAACGGCGTATATAAAAGGTTTTTTAAATACTAAAAACATAAGTTCTACACAAGCAGATTTAGGAATTGAAGTAATATTGGCGTTGTTTTCCAAAGCTGGGCTTCAAAATTTATTTGCACATGTTAAACAGAAGCTAGCGGGGAGTTTGCCTACAATTTCTGCTAATTCTAAGCGTATTTTGGCTTTAGAAGATGAATATTTAAAAACAATAAATTCGGTTATTGATTTTCTACAAGGAAAAAATCCAACGTTAGCTTTACAGATCTGTGGCGATGATTTTCTTCCCGAAGCATCTCGGTTTTCTCAGCTAGAAGAACTTGATTGGGCTTTTGGTGCAATGGGTACACAGGATAAAGCAAAACATTTGGCTACACTTTATCTGGAAGATATTTCTGATTTTATTGTTGAGTGTGTGGACGAAAACTTTGGGTTTAGCCGCTATGCCGAGCGTTTAGGTAGAAGTGCTAACTCCTTTGATGAACTTTATAATGCTTTGCAGCAAGAGCTGACTTACATTGATGAAATTTTGGTAGAGATTTTAAAAGAACGCATTGAAACCATTCAACCTAAGTTATTTTTAATTTCTGTTCCTTTTCCTGGTAATTTATACAGTGCTTTTCGATCTGCGCAGTGGGTTAAAAAACATTATCCTGAAATTAAAATTTCTATGGGTGGTGGTTTCCCAAATACTGAGTTACGCTCGCTATCTGATAAACGTGTTTTTGAGTTTTTCGATTACATTACGCTAGATGATGGCGAACTTCCAATCGAGCTCCTAATTCAGAATATCAGTCAATCTATTCCTTTAGAAATGCAAATGTTTAAACGCACTTTCTTACTGGAAAATGGTGTTGTTGCTTATAGAAACGATGCTTTAAGGCAAGATTATAAACAAGCTAACGTTGGCACACCTGATTACTCTGACTTAAAACTCGACCAATATATTTCCGTTATTGAAATTGTAAATCCTATGCACCGCATGTGGAGTGATGGACGATGGAATAAATTAACGATGGCACATGGCTGCTATTGGGGCAAATGCACATTTTGCGATATCTCTTTAGATTATATTAAGGTTTATGAGCCTGTTGCAGCTAAACTGGTTGTGGATAGGATTGAGGAACTGGCTCTAAAAACCGGTCAAAATGGTTTTCACTTTGTGGATGAAGCTGCACCACCTGCATTAATGCGTGAGGTTGCTTTGGAAATTATTAGAAGAAAGCTTGCTGTAACCTGGTGGACAAATATTCGCTTTGAAAAAAGCTTTACACAAGATTTATGCGTACTGTTAAAAGCATCAGGCTGCATTGCCGTTTCTGGTGGGTTGGAAGTAGCTTCTGATCGGTTATTAAAACTGATAGATAAAGGCGTTACCGTAGAACAGGTGGCAAAAGTTACCCGCAATTTTACCGAAGCTGGTATTATGGTACATGCTTACCTGATGTATGGTTACCCAACCCAAACGATCCAAGAAACGGTAGATAGCTTAGAAATGGTGCGCCAACTTTTTGAAATGGGTATTTTACAGTCTGGTTTTTGGCACCAATTTGCCATGACAGCTCATAGTCCGGTAGGTATGTATCCTGAAAAGTTTGGGGTAGTTAAAGAAACTGAAGCAATTGGTACTTTTGCAAATAACGATATTAATTACACCGATAAAACGGGTATTGACCATAATAAATTTAGCTACGGTTTAAAAAAATCGCTCTTTAATTTTATGCATGGTATCTGTTTTGATTACGAATTGCAGGATTGGTTTGATTTTAAAATCCCGAGAACAAAAATTCCTGCTGATTTTATAGAAAAGGCATTAAACGATGATGATGGTTTTAATACTAAGCCAACAGCTAAAATAGTTTGGTTGGGTGGCAAACCTGAAATCGAAAGCTTTACAAAATCAAAAAAGGGAAATTCATGGGAAATAACTGCCTTAACCTTTCAAAATAAAAAAGATAGCTTCACCATTCAAACCAACAAGAATGAGGGCTTTTGGCTGGCTTCCATTCTTGAAAAAGTTTCTATATCGAACGATAAGGTTTACACCTTTTTAGAAGTTAAAACAGACTTTGAAACTAACTTCGAGGATTTCGAATTATTCTGGTATTCTAAACCAATAAATGTTTTAAGAGATGCTGGCTTACTTGTTTTGTAGCTGATTACCAAATGTTTTTTTACAAGGCATTGCATTTCCTTAAACTATTGGGCTAAGGTGCTAAATATATAATTTGAGCTTCCTAGAGCACCCATTGGGGTTATTAACCTATAATTTGGCGTTGTTTAACCACAAATTATAGGTTATAAACCGAAACCTTTTGGTTACTAACCGCTCCGATAGGGGTCAGGATATATGTGTTGGGGTTCTATACTGTTCCGTTTAGGTTCTTTACATATAATTTGGGGTTGCTTTACGTAAAACCTGAGGTTAAGTACCCCAAATTTACGGTTAGGAACCCTTCGGTTGGGGTTTAAAATTACTCCGTTGGGGTTAACAACCGCAACGGAGCACTTCAGCACCTATCCAGACTAGTATTTTATAGGTCGGTACTGGTTTGTGTAGCCTTTGCTTTGATAAAAACTGTTTTAAGTCGTTAGTTATCCTTTCGGTTGGTGTAATCACCAACCACATATAATTACATCATAACACATTACTTAGATTGCATTTAGATGGTACGGTTATCACACCATACCACAGGTATAAGCATTACATTTTCATTTTAAAATGCGTTAAGAAATAGATAATGAAAATCAATAATAATGAGTTAAAAATCAATAATAACCAAGAAATAACTGATTTACGGTCTTTCATTAAGGCCACAAAAGAGCTGATATATGCCATGGCAGCTAAAGCCAAAAATAAATCTACAGTTTGTATGCCAAGTAAATAATATCCACTGTAAGAAAAAACAAGGCCAGCCAACACTAAAAAAACGACCGAAGCTATATTATATAATTTATTGGGTTGCATAAATGAATTTACTGCTATTTGTTACAGGTTTACTCTAACAAGCGTGTGAAAAACTGTAAGTGTTAATTTTAAGAAACTGTTTAAATTTTGCCTAAAAAGATGATCGTCATTCTGAACTTGTTTCAGAATCTATCTTAAAAGACCCTGAACTAAATTCAGGGTGACGGAGTAAAATATTTAGTGAAATTTAAACAGTTTCTAAGCTTTTAAAATTTACCAAGCTAATATTTTTAAACCTTCAATCTGTAGAAAATGTTTGTCTCTTGTACTTAGTTTAAGCTTATGTTGAATATTTGTATCTAATAATACTTTATTTCCAGCCATCCAGATCTATGTTTTCACAACCCTGTTTGATGGCCTCATCCATTAAGTCTATATCTGATTTTGAGATTAATCCCAAAAAATCATGCGCAGATCTTTTTTTGTCTGTTGATACTGATTTTTTTAAAACCTTTACAATATTCAAGTCTTCCAAATCTTTAAGTAATTAGTATGCCTTATTATTATTAATTTGAAGTAGTACAGTTTCCATATCTCAAAATTACTTAATATTAAACTATTGTGCGAAAAATTTTAATCGCAATGCGGTACGGTGAAAGTCCATGTTTCTGCTTCAGTATTTGGAATAACGTAACCATTTCCCTTAGCATTTTCAAACCATAATTTGCCTCTCAATTTTTCTCTTGTTCCAACTTCATTTAGTGTTGCACTATCATAAAGGCGACCGTTAATCATTACATATTTAATTTTTTCAGAGTTACGAATATCATCCAATGGGTTTGCATCCATAATCACTAAATCAGCCAGTTTACCAACTTCTAATGAGCCAATTTCCTTATTCATACCTAAATAGCTTGCGCCATTTATTGTTGCATTTCTAATGGCTTGTAGTGGAGAGAAACCACCTTGCACCATCATCCATAATTCCCAATGTGCACCTAAACCTTGTATTTGCCCATGGGCACCTAAATTAACCTTTGTACCGCCATCGGCAATTTGTTTTGTTGCTTTGGCAATGTCAATATGGTTATAATCGCCATATTCTGATGTTGTTCTACGGCGAGCTCTACCATCTATAATTGAACGTGGAGTATAAGTCATAAGTTTTTCGTTTTCCCAAACATTGGTACGATCATACCAGTAATTTTCGCCCCATTGGCCACCATAGGCAACAATTAGAGTGGGGGTGTAGCCAACTTCGGTATTGTTCCAAAAGTTAATTACATCTTTATAAACTGGTAAAACCGGAATGCTGTGTTCAATTCCAGTATGCCCATCTGCAACCATATTCATGTTTGTAAAAAATGTTGAGCCACCTTCTGGTACCACTTCCATTTTTAATTGTCTGGCAGCTTCTAAAATTTGCTGGCGTTGTTCTCTTCGCGGTTGATTGTATGATTTAACTGAAAACGCACCAACGGCTTTTAATCTACGCAAGTTTGCCAGCGCATCATCTAAACTGTTAATCACTACTTTAAAATCGCCATCTGCACCATATAAAATTGATCCTGTTGAGTAAACCCTCGGGCCAATCATTCTACCTGCTTTAAGCATTTCACTTTGGCTAAAAACCATTTCTGTATTGCTTGATGGATCATGAGAAGTGGTTACGCCAAAAGCCAGGTTTGCCATATAACTCCAATCATTTTGCGGTGTAATTCCATCGGGGCTAGTGCGTAAATGCGCATGCACATCCACAATACCAGGCATAATGGTTTTGCCATTTACATCAATAACCTTGGCATTTGCAGGAACCGTTATCGCATCGCTTTTACCAATAGCTGTAATTTTATTTCCATCAGTTAGTATTGTTCCATTTTCAATTACTTCATCACCCTTCATGGATATAATTCTGGCGCCTTTAAGGGCAACAATTCCTGTAGGTATGTCACTTTTAAGGGTTAAATTAATATCTATTGCTGTTGCAGTGGTTTTTGGTGTATTGCCATCAAAATTAAAGGCATTATTTACATCAATAGTGAAATATTTTGGCCCCATTGTCCAATGTAAACTCCTGCTATCAGTACTCCATTGCATGTAAGTTCCACCATCGGTAGTTACTTTAGTTACTGGAATGGCTTTATTTCCTGCCGAAGCATCTTGAGCGGTTCCAACATTAATCATCGGTGTAATATAAACGTTGAATAACTCATTAAAGGCAAGCCATTTATTATCAGGGCTAATTACAAACTGGTTGGCGTATTGAGAAGTAAAGTGCGTACGTTCATTTGCGCCATTTAAATCAATACTTTTCAATGCTTTTTTACCATCTGCATAGCTTTGGAAATAAATTCTGCTGTCGGTATTATTAAATTGTGGTCTAATTCCGTTTTCCGTTACTAAGGTTTTAGAGCCACCATTTGCAGGCATAATAAAAATCCCGGTTCCACGCCCATAG
Organism: Pedobacter nototheniae; assembly: GCF_004335085.1. Classification (GTDB taxonomy): domain Bacteria; phylum Bacteroidota; class Bacteroidia; order Sphingobacteriales; family Sphingobacteriaceae; genus Pedobacter; species Pedobacter nototheniae. The sequence continues at coordinate 135,349 of NZ_RQRS01000011.1, forward strand.
CTGTAACCTAAAACATCGTTTCCAACACCTTTTCTAAAAACAATTTTATCTCCTTTTGTAGAGTATTGTGGCGAATAGTAAAAACCTTTTTCATCACTTAGGGTAATGGTTTTACCAGTTTTAAGATCTGTTCTTTTTATAGCACCCCTTAATTCATCATTCCAAGTAGTGTAAACCACATATTTTCCATCAGGACTAAAGCTCGGTTCAAACTCAAAATCTATTCCGTTGGTTAATCTTTCTGGCGCACCATTGGGCATTTCCTTTTTATATAGATACCCTGCAGCATTAAATACCAGCATATTCCCATCCGGCGAAGTAACCAGTTGTCTTAACATTTTAGCCGAAAATTCATTTTTGAAAACTTCCTGTTCAAAATGTAAAGCTTGTTGCACCGTTTGCGTACTATTTACCTGAAAGGGAATTTCGTCTGTTTGTAAATTATTAAGATCTGTTTTTCTGATCTTTCCCTTGGCATAAAAAACCAATCCCTTGCTATCTGGCATCCATGCAAAATTTGGATAAACACCAAAAATTGCCCAGGTTTCTTGCTGGTCGTGAGATAAATCTTCGTAAACAGGCCACTCTTCACCCGTTTTCATGTTTTGCACATATAAAACAGATTTTAAACGAACACGCTTTACAAAAGCCATTAAATTCCCATCAGGCGAAATCTGCGGTCGGCATGCACCACCTTGTTCATTTACCAAAGTAGAAAGCTTGCCACTGTTTAAATCCAGCTGCCTAATGGCATAAATAGTTCCGTTTGGGTCTTTACTATATTCAAAGTTTGGCCCTGGGCTTACATCTTCACTAAAAAAGACATATTTTCCATCAGGAGAAACATTTGGCTCTCCAGCATCTTGCTGGTCGTTTTTTCTTTTAGTGAGTTGTATTCCTTCACCACCGTTTATGCTATACATCCACATTTCGCCAGCCCCTAAAGATCGTGATGCCGTAAAATGTTTTCTTGCAACCAAATATTCACTATTAGGCATCCAGGTTGCATTGTTTAAAAGCCTAAAACTTTCTTTGGTTATTTGCTTTTTGCCAGAACCATCACGGTTCATAATCCAAATATTATCGCCACCACTTTTATCACTGGTGTAAGAAATGTACTTTCCATTGGGGCTAAATCTTGGCTGAACGTCCCAGGCAATGCCTCCACTTAATAGTTTTGCACTTCCACCAGTAATTGGCATACTGTAAATATCACCCAATAAATCAAAAACAATTTCTTTTCCATCCGCACTTACATCCAGGTTCATCCAGGTGCCTTCATCTGTATTAATGCTGAAGTTTTTAGTTGTACCCTGATATTTTTCAATGTCCCATTTTTTTTCCTGAGCTTTTGATGTCAGTACAAAAAGTGAAAGCGCTGATAAAAAGAAAAATCGTTTCATTAAATTATTTAGATTAATTGTGCCGCAATTTAGTAATATGTGCCGCTTTTTTATAGTTTTGATACCGCCGATTTATGACAGCAATAGAGATTTTACAAAAGTATTGGGGACATCAGTCTTTCAGGCCCTTGCAACAAGATATTATTACATCTGTTTTGGAAGGGAAGGATAGCTTAGCGCTTTTGCCTACTGGCGGAGGGAAATCCATCTGTTTTCAAGTACCTGCATTAGTGCAAGAGGGTATTTGCATTGTGGTTTCGCCACTGGTTGCGTTAATGAAAGATCAGGTAGAAAATTTAAAGGCAAAAGGGATAGAGGCAATTGCCATTTACGGGGGCATGGGCAAGCGAGAAATTGATATTTTGCTTGATAACTGCATTTATGGGAAAATCAAATTCCTGTATTTATCGCCAGAAAGATTGCTTTCTGATTTGGTTCGGGTAAGAATTTCTTACATGAATGTTAATTTAATTGCAGTTGATGAAGCGCATTGTATTTCGCAATGGGGATATGATTTTAGACCGCCATACCAACAGATTTCTAAACTGAGAGAAATTTTACCAAATGTGCCCATCTTAGCGCTAACGGCTACGGCAACAGAATTTGTTAGGCAGGATATAGTTGAAAAACTAGAGATGAAAGATCCTCAGGTTTTTGTTAAAAGTTTTGCAAGAGATAATCTAAGTTATGTTGTTTTTGGGCAAGAAGATAAGTATAAAAAGCTAATCGATATTTGCAAAAATGTAAAGGGAACAGGGTTGGTTTATGTTCGTAATAGACGAGAAACTGCCGAGGTTTCTAACTTTTTGAATCGGAACCAAATAAAGGCTGATTTTTACCATGCAGGATTAGAAAGAGATGCCCGTTTTAAAAAGCAAGAAGATTGGAAGCTAAATAAAACCCGTATTATGGTTGCTACTAATGCCTTTGGGATGGGAATTGATAAAGCTGACGTTCGCTTTGTGGTGCACCTTGATTTACCCGAAAGCTTGGAAGCTTATTATCAGGAAGCTGGAAGGGCAGGCCGGGATGAAAAAAGAAGTTATGCGGTTTTACTGGCTAATCAAGCAGATGTTTTAGGCTTGGAATCCAGATATATAGATAGTTTTCCATCTACAGATGATATTAGAAAAACCTATCACCACCTCGGTAATTATTTTCAACTGGCTTTTGGAGCAGGTGAGGGTTTAACCTTTCCTTTTGATGTAGCTGACTTTTGTAAAAGGTTTAATCTGAGTGTTTTAAAAACCCTTTCGGCTTTTAAGTTTTTGGAGCACGATGGCTTTGTTACCTTGTCAGAAAGTGTCTTTTTACCTTCCAGATTAATGTTTGTTGTTTCTCATGAAGAAGTTTATCGCTTCCAGATTGAAAACAGAGCTTATGATAATTTAATTAAAACAATACTGCGGTCTTATGGTGGTGCTTTTGATGGTTACGTAAAAGTTAATGAAGCAGAATTAGCTAAAAGGACAGGGTTTTCTTACACAGAAATTGTTTCTTTACTTAATAAATTACAATCTATAGAATTGCTTTCTTATTTGCAGCAAACCGATCAGCCACAGTTACAATATGTGCGTGCTCGGGTAGATATGGATCATTTTGATGTAGACGCTAAATATTTAGAGCTTAGAAAGGAGATTTTACTAAAGCAAATAAATGCTGTTGTTGCCTATGCATCAAGCTCAGTATGCAGAAGTATGCAGTTATTGAGTTATTTCGATGAAAATAATGCGCCAAAATGTGGAGTTTGTGATGTTTGCCTAGCCGAAAAAAAGCTTGAAAATGAAAGACAAATTAACGATCAGTTGGATTTTGAAATTATTTCAACACTGCAACAACAGCCTTTAAGTTTGGATGATTTGGTGTTGAACATGAAAATAGGTAATGAAAATGAACGTTTAGAAGCCATTCGTGAACTATTGGATGCTGGTAAAATTAAATCAGATGGCAAGAAATATTATCTGTAGCTCTTAAAATATCCCCAATAATTTAGTAATAAAACTATATTTTAGCGATTCCAATTCCCTCTTTAAAAACAGATGACAGAAAAAAATAACAAAAAAGTAATCCGTTCATGGGCTTTTTTCGATTGGGCAAATTCTGCCTATAATTTAGTAATCACCTCAACCATTTTTCCAGCCTATTACACCATTATCACAACTACAAAAGAGCATGGAGATCAGGTTAGTTTTTTTGGTAGAACATTTACCAATACTGCTTTAAGCAATTATGCATTATCTTTTGCATACCTGATTATGGCATTGGCATTGCCTGTACTTTCTTCCATTGCAGATAATAGAGGTAACAAAAAGGCATTTATGAAATTTTTTACCTATTTGGGTGGTTTTGCTTGTGCTGGCTTATTCTTTTTTAAACTGAATACTTTAGAAATTGGCATCATTTGTTTTATTTTAGCTGCAATGGGGTATATCGGTGGTGTACTATTTAATAATTCTTACTTGCCAGAAATTGCGACCGAAGATCAGCAGGATAGAGTAAGTGCCCAAGGATTTTCTTATGGTTATGTGGGTTCTGTTCTTTTACAGCTTATTTGCTTTTTATTTGTATTGAAACCTGAATGGTTTGGCATTACAGATGCTTCCTTACCTGCAAGAATTTCTTTCCTTTTGGTAGGTATCTGGTGGATAGCCTTTGCCCAAATCCCTTTTAAAAACCTTCCTTCAGTTAAAAAAGATTATGAAAAGGTTAAGCGTAACCTCATTAAAGATGGTTTTAATGAGTTATCGAAAGTTTGGAATCAAGTAAAAAACATGAAGAAATTAAAAGGCTTCCTATTTGCTTTCTTTTTTTATTCAATGGGTGTACAAACTATTATGCTTGCAGCGGCAGGCTTTGCAGAGAAAACACTAAAACTTGGTACCGCAAAACTAATAGCTGTTATCTTAATTATTCAGCTGGTTGCCATTCCAGGAGCCATGCTTATGTCTTCGCTATCCAAAAAATGGGGTAATACCAACGTACTTATTTGTGTGGTTTTAATATGGATTGGCGCTTGTATTGGCGGTTATTATATTAGTAATGAATATCAGTTTTATGGTTTATCAGCTATTGTGGGTTTAGTAATGGGCGGAATCCAGTCTTTATCAAGATCTACCTATTCAAAATTATTACCAGAAGATACCCCAGATTCTACCTCGTTCTTTAGCTTTTATGATGTGACCGAAAAATTAGCCATCGTAATTGGTCTTTTCAGTTTTGCATACATAGAAGAGGTTACAAACAATATCAGATACTCTATTATAGCTTTGGCATCATTTTTTATCATAGGTTTAATCTTTTTAATGCTTCTAAAAAAAATAGAAGCAAGGCAAGCCCTAAAATTGTAAATTTACCCGCTTAAAGATTTTTGTTGATGAAAGTAGAATTATTTGTTCCCTGTTTTGTAGATCAATTATACCCCGAAACCGCTTTTAATACCTTAAAATTATTAGAAAAATCAGGATGTAAAGTTGAGTATAATTCAAAGCAAACCTGTTGTGGGCAACCTGCATATAATGCCGGTTATTGGGATGAGGCAAAAGAGGTTGGAACAAAATTTTTAAATGATTTTTCTGAAAATACTTACGTTGTTGCCCCATCAGCTTCATGCGTTGGGATGATAAAAGGCGGTTATAACGATTTGTTTACCAATACCATAGTGCATAATAAATGCCGTAGTTTACAATCTAATATATTCGAGCTTTCTGATTTTCTCGTTAACATTGCAAAAAAGGATTATTTTGGTGCCGAATTAGAAGGTAAAGCCGTTTATCATGATTCTTGCAGTGCGCTCCGCGAATGTAAAATTAAGGATGAGCCACGCCAGCTTTTATCTAAAGTGCATGGTTTGGAAATGATCGAAATGAAAGATACCGATATGTGCTGTGGTTTTGGAGGTACCTTTGCCGTTAAATTCGATTCAATTTCATCCGCAATGGCTGAGCAAAAAATTAATCATGCTCTCGATCAAAAAGCCGATTATATTATTTCAACAGATTTATCATGCCTTTTGCATCTTCAAGGTTATATCGATAAAAATAATTTGCCCATTAAAACCATGCATATTGCGGATGTGTTAACCAATGGTTGGCTGGAGAGCACCGAATATTAATTTACCACCCCAATATCCTGTAAAAAAAGCGATACAAATTGCTTCAATAAAAGCTGTAAGTTCCTTCTAGACAAATAATAACATGCTTTAACAAATTTTAACAAGGCAAATGCTTTAAACAGTAATACTTTTGCTTAAACCATTTAAGTTTTTTCCAATCAAACGAGGAAACAAAATCTTTAACAAAACAATAAAATTCTGATGAAAAAAGTAATTCTTGCTCTTTTTAGTGTTCTTTCATTTGTATTTGTAGCAAATGCACAAAAGAAAACTTCTGGAGCTATACAATTTGAAGCTACAATAGATCCTGTAGCAATAGCAGCGGCAAGTGGCATTAAAATTCCTGAACAAATGGCTGCACGTATGCCATCAAGCAGTAAAAGCAATTTCGAACTTCTTTTTAATGCAACAAACGCAAGTTATATGCCTGTTGAAGATAATGAAGATAGTAATGGCGCCGGTGGTGGTGGCGGCGGTATGGGGCGTATGATGATGCGTTTTGGCGGTGCAGGTGGTAACCGTGAATATTATTACACTTTCGCCGATCAAAAACTAACAGAAGTATTTGATCTAAATGATACTACTTATTATATGCCCAGTAAATTAACTTTATCTACTTCTGGGCCAATTGGATCTTTTAGAATGGGTGGTGGAAATCCAAGCGATACCACAAAGGCAAAACCTGTAGCACCACCTAAAATTGAAGTGGTTAAAACCGATGCAACGAAAAAAATCATAGGCTTTGATTGTAAAGAAGTGATTGTAAAATCGACCAGAACTGTTAAAATTTTGGATATGGATAAAGATGTAACCGAAGAAACACACATTTGGTATACAAATGATTTAGGTTTTAACTTTTCGCCAAATCCAAACATGTGGACGGAAGGAACGGTGCTAGCAATCGAAAGTCGTGGTAATAATACTATTGCTAAAAGTATTGAGTATAGAGGAGTTAGCGCAAAAGATGTAACGGCACCTAAAAAAGCCAAACTAATTACTGCAGATGAATACAAAGCTAAAATGGATAACATGATGAAACGTTTTAGAGGTAATGGAAATGGCAGGCCAGGTGGACAGATACGAATGATGGGTAACTAGCCATAAATAATTTTAAAAAGCCTGCTCGGTTACATCCAAGCAGGCTTTTTTTGTTTAAAACCATACAATAAAATCAATGTAAACTGTTTGGTACAAATAGATTTTTGCCACTCATCTCAAAATTGTTATAATTGGCTTAAATTTAAGCCTAACCAAACGTGATTACTAAAGAAACCAATTTAAATTTATTAAAAACTAAAAAGCATTTCGAAATATTAGACGGTTTAAGAGGTATTGCTGCCATAGCTGTTGTTATTTTTCATTTCATGGAAATTGCAATTACCGATTATAGCAAAAACTTTATTGCCCACGGCTATCTCGCTGTCGATTTCTTTTTTTGTTTATCAGGCTTTGTAATTGCTTATGCCTACGATACCAGAGCTGAAGGAATTGGAATTTTACAGTTTTTTAAGCTCAGGCTTATCCGTTTGCACCCATTAGTTATCATTGGATCAATACTTGGATTGTTAACCTTTCTGGTTGATCCCTACAGCGATTTTTATTCTGTTTATGGTTTTGGTAAAACTTTAACCATGTTTTTAGCCTCAGCATTGTTAATCCCTTATCCTGCAATGCCCGAGCGATATTTTAATCTCTTTTGTTTAAATGCACCCAGCTGGTCCTTATTTTGGGAATATATTGCGAATGTTTTTTACATTTTTCTCCTCTATAAAATCAATAAGAAAATACTTCTTGTTTTAACAGTTGTAGCTGCTATATTAATTTGTTATGTAGCCGTACGCTCAACAAATTTAGCGGGTGGCTGGGGTGGTCCTAATTTTTGGGATGGCGGCGTAAGGGTATTTTATTCTTTCCTTGCCGGGATGCTCGTTTACCGCTCAAATTGGATTATCAAAAATAAACTCGGCTTTGTTGGTATTGGTGTTTTATTGCTTCTATCGTTCATTATGCCATATTCCAACAATTGGAACTGGCTGACAGAATCCATTGTTGTTCTTTTTTATTTTCCTTTATTAGTTTCTTTAGGTGCTGGTGCTCAATTAAGCACTCCTTTAAAAAAGGTATGTAAATTATCTGGCGAAATTTCTTACCCGCTTTATATGACTCATTATCCATTTTTGTGGGTATTTTTAACTTATGTAGCCGTTGTTAAACCTAAAATGTCTGTTATGGAAATTGTTATCCCAGTTTCTGTGGCGCTTTTAATTGCTTTAGCGTATTTAATTATGAAGTTTATAGACGAGCCACTCCGAAAATATTTGAAAGATAAGTGGGTTAAAGGGTAATTTTTTAGAGTTTAAAATTACCAATCAGATCTTTTATTTTTTTTGGAAAGCAGATGCTGTAGTTCTTTTTAAGGGATGTTCCCGCTTTTCGCTATATCCCAACAAAAAAGTTGGAGATGCCGCTGCAATCGGGTTTAAAAACAGTGTACACATATCTTTAACTCCAAACTCAGTCTGAAATAGCTATTCAATAAGTTATCCTGAAATTGCTGTTCGATATGTTCCGCAGGGCATGTCGAACATACAAATAATTAGGATTTACAATCCTTTTAAATAATTCAACGCTATTATATAACTTTCGTGTTTAAACCCGATCTGAGTGAATGCCATCGATTTTCTCGGGGCAGCAACGGGAGCGGGACTGATTTTTACTAAACGCCGCTGCCCACTCATTTTCTAATAATTATAAAAAATAATTTCGTTCGGTAAACTTCCCAACTTCTGATTTTGTAAATAAATACACTGATTTTTTTTGCCTATAACCACAAAACCAATAGCCAATAACTTGATATTCTGCTTAGAAATCCATACTTTTGCAACAAATAAAATCACGTAGTAGGTGATTTACTAATTAATTATTTTAAAATTTAAATCATAGTTGTAGATGATTAACATTACTTTACCTGACGGATCAGTACGTCAGTATGAAAAGGGCACATCTGCCCATCAAATTGCATTATCCATTTCAGAAGGATTAGCCCGCAACGTTTTAGCAGCAGAAATTAATGGCGAAGTTTGGGATTCGACAAGACCAATTGAGTCAGATTCATCTGTAAAATTATTAACCTGGAATGATGCAGCCGGAAAATCAACTTTTTGGCATTCATCAGCCCACTTAATGGCCGAAGCTTTAGAAGCGCTTTACCCAGGAACTAAATTTGGTATTGGCCCAGCTATTGAAACTGGTTTTTACTATGATGTAGATTTCGGCGATAGAGAATTTTCTTCGGACGATTTCAAAGCTATTGAAGCTAAAATGATTGAACTTGCTAAGCAAAAGGAAACTTTTGTGCGTGAAAGTGTAAGCAAGGCTGATGCAGTTAAATATTTTACCGAAAAAGGTGATGAATACAAACTTGATCTAATCGACGGGCTTGAGGATGGAAAAATAACTTTCTATACTCAAGGTTCATTTACCGATTTATGTCGCGGTCCGCACATTCCAAATACTGGTTTTGTAAAAGCCGTTAAATTGATGAATGTTGCTGGAGCTTATTGGAGAGGTGATGAAACTAAAAAGCAGTTAACCCGTATTTATGGTGTAACTTTCCCTAAAGCGAGTGAGCTTACCGAATATCTTTTAATGATCGAGGAAGCTAAAAAACGCGATCACCGTAAATTAGGAAAAGAGCTGGAGTTGTTTATGTTCTCAGAAAAAGTGGGCATGGGCTTACCAATGTGGCTACCGAAAGGAACTGCTTTGCGTGAGCGTTTGGTTCAGTTTTTAGCAAAAGCACAAGCAAAACATGGTTATGAGCAAGTTGTTACACCACATATTGGTCATAAAAATTTATATGTAACTTCTGGTCACTACGAGAAATATGGTAAAGATAGTTTTCAGCCGATAAGAACCCCACAAGAAGGTGAGGAGTTTTTATTAAAGCCGATGAACTGCCCGCACCATTGCGAAATGTATAAGTTTAAACCACGTTCTTATAAAGATTTGCCAGTTCGCTTTGCTGAGTTTGGTACAGTTTACCGTTACGAGCAAAGTGGTGAGTTACATGGTTTAACCCGTGTACGTGGCTTTACTCAGGATGATGCACATTTATTTTGCCGTCCTGATCAGGTAAAAGAAGAATTTAAAAAAGTAATTGATCTTGTTCTTTATGTTTTCAAATCTTTAGGTTTTGAAGATTATACAGCACAGGTTTCATTACGTGATCCTGAAAACAAAACAAAATATATCGGTACCGATGAAAATTGGAAACTTGCCGAAGATGCAATTATTGAAGCCGCTGCAGAAAAAGAACTAAATACTGTAATTGAGTATGGTGAAGCCGCCTTCTATGGTCCTAAATTAGATTTTATGGTTAAGGATGCATTAGGAAGAAAATGGCAATTAGGTACTATTCAGGTAGATTATAACCTGCCTGAGCGCTTTGAATTAGAATATACAGGTAGCGATAATCAGAAGCACAGACCAGTAATGATTCACCGTGCGCCATTTGGTTCATTAGAAAGATTTGTTGCAGTTTTGATTGAACATTGCGCCGGAAACTTCCCGTTATGGTTAAGCCCAGAGCAATTTATAATCCTTCCTATTTCAGAAAAGTATGAAGAATATGCAAAAAAAGTTTTAGATGAACTAAATAATTCCGATATTCGCGGGCTGATTGACTTTCGTGATGAAAAGATCGGTCGCAAAATCCGCGATGCGGAGGTTAAAAAAATCCCTTACATGCTCATCATTGGTGAGAAAGAAATGGCTGAAGGTAAAGCTTCGGTACGTAAACATGGAGAGGGAGATTTGGGCGAAATGACCTTGGAAGAGTTCAATAATTTATTAATAAAAGAAATAACAGTTTAATTAAAATAGTACAAATTTGGCATTAGGAAGACCAGGATTTAACAGGGGACCACGTCCACCTTTTAAGAAAAAAGAAGCAGAGCATAACATTAATCAGTTTATTAAATCGCCTGAAGTGCGTTTAGCTGGCGATAATGTTGAACCAGGGATTTATCCTTTGGCAAAAGCTTTGTCACTTGCTGATGAGTTGGAATTGGATTTGGTAGAGATTTCTCCAAATGCAGTACCACCGGTTTGTAGGATTATTGATTACAGCAAGTTTGTTTACGAGCAAAAGAAAAAGCAGAAAGAAATTAAATCTAATGCTAAGCAAACAGTTATTAAAGAAATTCGTTTTGGTCCTAATACCAACGACCACGATTTTCAGTTTAAATTAAAGCACGCAGTAAGCTTTTTGGAGAATGGAGAGAAAGTTAGAGCTTATGTGCATTTTAAAGGTAGAGCAATTGTTTACAAAGAGCAGGGAGAGATTTTATTATTAAAATTTGCCCAAGCTTTGGAAGATGTTGGAAAAGTAGAGTTGTTACCTAAATTAGAAGGTAAACGTATGTTTCTAACAGTTGCGCCTAAAGTAGCAAAAAAATAAAAATAGGTTTATAAATTAAAAAACAGGTTATGCCAAAAATGAAAACCAATTCCAGTGCTAAAAAGCGTTTTTCGCTTACTGGAACAGGTAAAATCAAAAGAAACAACGCATACAAAAGTCACATCTTAACAAAGATGAGTACTAAACGTAAACGTGCACTAGGTCAAGCAAGTCTAGTTTCAGACGCTGATTCAGGAAACGTTAAACGTATGCTTTGCATCGGAAAGTAATTTATTAATTTCACCAGGTATCAGGCTTTAAGTTTCCGTAAAAGGAACGCCGCTTGCCAAAAAACAACAACAACATGCCACGTTCGGTAAACGCAGTAGCTTCGAGAAGAAGAAGAAAGAAAATCCTTAATATGGCCAAAGGCTATTGGGGAGCAAGAAGTAAAGTTTATACTGTTGCTAAAAACACAGTAGAAAAAGGTTTGCAATATGCATACCGTGACCGTAAGGTTAAGAAAAGAGAATTCCGCGGATTATGGATCCAACGTATTAATGCAGGTGCTCGTCAGCACGGTATTTCTTACTCTCAATTAATCGGTAAATTAGCTTCAAAAGAAATCGGTTTAAACCGTAAAGTATTAGCTGATTTAGCAATGAATCATCCTGAGGCTTTCAAAGCTGTAATTGATGCAGTAAAATAGAAATTCTCGCATTAGCGATAGTAATATTGAAAAAGGTTCCGATATATATCGGAACCTTTTTTGTTATCTAAGTTTATTAAGATTGATCGTCTACACTTGCATCTGGCGCATTTTTTTGTACTGATGCAATACCGTTATCCCGTGCCGATGAACTTTCATACATCTCACTAGAACCTATAACTTGTCCGTTTGTAGCTTTCAAGTTAAAATAAAATTTCCCGTTTGTTGATGATTTCTTTTCAAATTTTGAATCGTCCTGTGAATTTTTTCTAACAGATTCTATTCCATTTTCGCAGCTTGATTTTGCAGCATATCCCTCGCTCGTTAAAACTGTTTGTCCATTTCCTGCATTTAGATTAAATTGAAATTCGCCATTTTTCCTCTTGGTGATTACAAATTTTCCCATAGTATTGAATTTAATAGTTAACGTTTATATTTCTATTCATTAGGATAGATTTATAGGGATTTACTCTAAAATAAAACTTTTAAATTTAATTAACAAAATAACATGAAGAATAACAGCTGGTTATGGGAATCCTGTAAATAAAAAAATCCCTGTCTATTTATTTAACAAGGATTTTCTGACTTGTGAATCTATTTAATATTTAGTGTTAAATAAAGTAGTGCAGCTAATGAGCCGCCTATTATTGGTCCAACAATTGGTATCCATGCATAAGCCCAGTCGCTACTTCCTTTACCTTTCATTGGGATTAAGCTATGTACAATTCTCGGTCCTAAATCTCTAACAGGATTAATGGCATAACCTGTTGTTCCTCCAAGGGCCAAGCCAATTACCCAAACTAAAAATGCAACAGGGATAGCGCCAAGTGATCCTAAACCTATTGGGGTTTTATCAGTTCCCATTTCAGCATTTGTAAAATGAAAAATCACAAAAATTAAAACGAAGGTTCCAATGATTTCAGAAAAAAGATTTGACTTTAAGTTTCTAATAGCCGGAGATGTTGCAAAAGGAGCGGACTTTAAACCTTGATCCTCTGTTGCGTCAAAATGATCCTTATAGGTAATCCATACTAAAAAAGAACCAAGCATAGCACCTAACAACTGTGCTAAAATGTAATAGGGAACTTTAACCCACGCAAATTTATGGCTGATGGCTAAAGCTAATGTTACTACAGGGTTTAAATGCGCTCCGCTATATGGAGCGGCAATTACTACACCAACAAAAACTGCTAGTGCCCAAGCTGTTGTAATCACAATCCAGCCGCTATTATTTCCTTTTGTACCTTTTAGTACAACATTTGCTACCACGCCATTTCCTAGTAAAATTAGAAGGGCGGTACCAATAAATTCAGCAAGAAATTCTGACATAATCTATATTTGGTTAAATCTCGGATGTATTGTCCGAGCGGTTTGGTTTTTAAATCAGTTAATCTTCAGCATTTACTCTAGCAGCTTTTACAGCTCTCTTCCAGCCTTTTATCCTTGCCGTATTGTCAATACCTTCAGTTGCAGTAAAGGTTTTATTAATTTTCCATTGCGAACGAATTTCATCAATGTTGCTCCAAAATCCAGTTGCCAAACCTGCAAGATAGGCAGCACCAATGGCAGTTACTTCAGTAACTTCTGGTCTTATTACCTTACAATTTAATAAATCTGCCTGAAATTGCATTAAAAGATTATTTGCTGTTACTCCTCCATCAACTCTAAGTTCAGCAATATTCACCCCTGATACGGCTTCCATTGTTTTTAAAACATCCATTGTTTGGTAAGCAATACTTTCTAAAGCTGCTCGTGCAATGTGCGATTTGTTTGTTCCTCTTGTTAATCCAGTAATTGTTCCACGAGCATGTTGATCCCAATAGGGGGCGCCTAAACCAGCAAATGCGGGTACTACATACACGCCATCAGTATCTTTTACGCGTTCTGCAAGGGTTTCTACATCCGCAGATCTTGAAATAAATCCCATTTCATCTCTAAGCCATTGAACAACTGCGCCGCCAATAAAAATACTACCTTCGAGTGCATAAAATACCTCGTCTTTTATTTTCCATGCAATTGTTGTTAAAAGATTTCCTGCATTCATTTTAGGGTCTTTCCCAACATTCATCAGCATAAAACAACCCGTGCCGTAAGTGTTTTTAACCATGCCCACTTCTGTGCACATTTGACCAAATAATGCAGATTGCTGATCCCCTGCAATACCAGCTATAGGGATTTTTGCTGCCAAAATATTTCCAGTAGTTTCTCCATAAACTTCGCTTGAAGATTTAACCTCTGGTAGCATAGATTCTGGAATATTAAAAAGATCTAACAATTCTTTATCCCAGTTTAGGCTATGGATATTGTAAATCATTGTTCTTGATGCGTTACTTACATCCGTTACATGGATTCTGCCATCTGTCAACTTCCAAATCAACCAACTATCTATAGTGCCAAAAGCAAGTTCTCCAGCCTCTGCTTTTTCTCGTGCTCCTGTTACATTATCTAAAATCCATTTTACTTTCGTGGCAGAAAAATAAGAATCAATAATTAATCCGGTTTTATCTTGAATTTTCTCTGCTAAACCTTGATTTCTTATTTCATCACAGTAATCTGATGTACGACGATCTTGCCAAACTATAGCATTATGAATTGGAACGCCTGTTTTTCTATCCCAAACAACGGTGGTTTCACGCTGATTTGTAATGCCGATAGAATTAATGTCGATTGCAGTGAGGTTGGCTTTAACAATAACCTCAGTGGCTACAGAAAGTTGCGTGGACCAAATTTCTAATGGATCATGCTCAACCCAGCCTGCCTGTGGATATATTTGTTTAAACTCTTTTTGTGCTATGGCAACGATTTCGCCATCATGATTAAAAATAATAGCCCTCGAACTTGTGGTTCCTTGATCGAGCGACAATATATACTTGCCCATAATAATATTGGTTAGGTTAAAGGTTTGGATAATATTAACTCACTTTATATAAATAGCCATCAGCTAAAGTATTGAAAACGGAAATTTGATTTTCAATCCAACTTTCGTCAGCATCTAATTCCTTAGCTAGGAGTGAAGCAACTTTTGGAGCCATTTCTTTCGCTGCTTGAGCATCAATAAATAAAATTCTTAATCTTCTGCTTAGCAAGTCTTCAACGGTTTCGACCATTTCATTTCGTGCAGACCAAATAATTTCAGCTTCAATATACGGGAAGTCTGGGTGAAGTTTCTGTTCCCATTCTGGATTGGAATCTGCCAGGGCTTCAATTTTAGGTCGGTCTGATCCGTAGATATCTAAATGATTTTCTCCATGTGAAGGCGTGCTTCCATGAATTTTTAAGGTTTTAGTTACACATGCTTTCGTTTCTAAGTTTGTGCTTGAAATGGCAAGATCAACAGTTTCTTCGGCCATTCTCCTGTAAGTTGTCCATTTGCCCCCAGTAATTGTTATTAAGCCTTTAGCAGAAACAACCAATTTATGATCGCGACTAATTTCTTTTGTGCTATTGCTTCCGGCATTAGTAGGCGCAGCTAATGGGCGCAAACCTGAAAATACACTTAAAATATCTTTCTCCGTTGGTTGTTGCTTAAAATAAGCAGAAGCCGTATTTAGGATAAATTCAACTTCTTCTTTTAAGGCTCTTGGTTCCAAACTATGCTCATCTAAAGGCGTATCGGTTGTGCCAACTAAAACATGTTTATGCCATGGCACAGCAAATAAAACCCTTCCATCTGAAGTTTTAGGGATCATCAAAGCAGATTCGCTTTTCAAAAAACTCTTGTCTAAAACAATATGCACACCTTGACTAGGGCGTACCATCTTTTTAGATTGAGGATTATTCATTTGCAATATTTCATCAACAAAAACACCAGTTGCATTAATTACTACCTTGCCATTTAGTTTTAAGGTTTTACCAGTAAGCATATCTTCAGTTTCCACGCCGGTTATGTTTCCTTTCGAATCCTTTAACAGATTGGTAACTTTCATGTAGTTTATTAAAGTGGCACCATTTTCAATTGCAGTTTGAGCAATATTTACGGCTAATCTTGCATCATCAAACTTACCGTCAAAATAGCTAATTCCGCCTTTTAATCCTTCGGTTTTAATACCAGGCATTAACGCTGTAATCTCCTTTTTTGATAAATATTTCGACTTGCCAAAACTATATTTTCCTGCAAGCCAATCGTAAATAGTAAGTCCGGTAAGGTATTTTGCTACAGAGAACCAATCGTAACAAGGAATGATAAATTCTTCTTTATTAACTAAATGACCGGCGTTTTGTTGCATTAAGCCACGTTCTTTAAGTGCGTGCCTAACCAAACCTATATCGCCTTGCGCCAAATAACGTACCCCTCCATGAACCAATTTAGTGCTTCGGCTTGATGTGCCTTTGGCAAAATCAGATTGCTCAACCAAAATAGTTTTAAACCCTCTGCTTGCTGCATCAAGCGCAGTTCCCAAACCAGTTGCTCCACCGCCTATAATTATGAAATCCCAATCTATTTGCTCTGGAGAATTGTATTGATGTAGTCTTTTCATTTGCTTTCTATTTTAGTTAAAACGAAACAATACGCAAGTATAAATAATAATAATCGAAATAATGTGGTATTATTGTTAAATAATTTTAAATAAGGGGTAAAGAGTAGCTGCTTTATTTGCTTATTTTGTGTTACTATATAATTTAAAAGCTTATGATGAATTTAGCTGAGCGACATCAATTTATATTAAATCGCTTGCAAAAGGATCAGTATATAAATGTAGTTGATTTGTGCAAGGAACTAAAAGTATCTTCTGTAACGATAAGAAAGGATTTAAAGTTGCTTGAAGACAAGGGTTTACTATTTAGAACGCATGGTGGTGCTACGGTGAATAATCCGTATACGGTGGATCGTTCTGTTAATGAAAAGGAAAAGTTACAATCGGTAGAGAAGAATAAAATTGGTTTGGCAGCTGCTGGGTTGCTTAACGATAACGATTCTATTGTAATTGCATCAGGCACAACTGTATTGTATTTTGCCAAAAATATTGTTCCTGGAAGTAATTTAACGGTGGTTACATCTGCCTTAAATGTGGCGCTTGAGCTTATGCGAGAATCGAGTATTGAGGTAATTCAATTGGGTGGTTTGCTGCGTAAAAGCTCTTCATCTGTGACGGGAATTTATGCTGAACAGATTTTAGGTGATTTTTATTTTAATAAATTTTTTCTTGGGGTAGATGGTATAGATTTAGACTTCGGTTTAACAACTACAAACGCTATGGAAGCGCATTTAAATAGGAAAATGATTGATGTGTCGCAAAAAACAATTGTACTTGCAGACTCGACTAAATTTGGTAAACGCGGTTTCGGTAAAATATGTGGATTGGAAGAAATCGATCATATTATAACGGATAAAGGAATTTCTGAACAAATTGTAAAACATTTAGAAGCTTTAGGTGTTACAGTAACAATTGTATAGAATAAAAACAACCAGCCAACAATTAATTTTAGATTTGAATATGGGAAAAACACGAATACACATATTAGAGGATGATCAGGAAATTAGAAACGTAATTGAAATCCTTTTAAAAGAAGAAGGTTTTGAATTACAGCTTTCATCATCTTTTTCAGAATTGAAAAAAAATATTCAGGATGCAATGCCTGATCTATTTTTATTGGATGTGATGCTTCCAGATGGAAATGGTGCAGAAATATGTGAAGATTTAAAAACAGATATTTTCACAAAACACATCCCTATTATTGTAATGTCTGCTCAAAATGATAGCGAACAAAAAGCTACTGCTGCTTTTGCTGATGATTATATTAGCAAGCCATTTGATATTGACGATATTTTAAAAAGAATTAATGCTTTACTAAAGCGAAGTGAAGAAAAACGTACTACTAAAGCTTAGATTTATGAACCCTGAAAATTTAAACTTCAGGGTTTTCTTTTTAGGAATATTTAGTAGGTTATTTATTTCCTGAAAAATACAAAAATCTATAAAGCTTTAATATTTGAACTAATTACCAATGAAAAAGCCTTTCATATTTGAAAGGCTTTTTCGTGTTTCTAAGCATATTGATTAGCTTTAGAATATGTTTTAAGGTATTTTTTAAGCATTTCCCTTGCTACGTGAATCCTAGTTTTAACAGTGCCTAGTGGAATATCTAATGTTTCTGCAATTTCATGGTATTTATAGCCCTCAAAATATTTAATAAATGGAACGCTGTAAACATCAGGCAACTTATTTAGTGCCTTTTGGATATCATCAATAATTAACTTTCCAACTGATCCATTTTGTTCCGAACTGTACATCAAGTTTGCAGATGAAATTTCTTCATCTTGAGTAACCAAAGCTTTTGATTTAGTGATTTTGCGGTAATTGTTTATGAAAGTATTTTTCATAATTACGAAAAGCCAGCCTTTAATATTCGTTCCCTCTTGAAAATTTTGATAAAAGCGAATGGCTTTAAGCATGGTATCCTGAACAAGATCGTTTGCATCTTCAATATCTTTTGTGAAGTTTAGCGCATGCATCCGAAGCGAAGCCGAATGGTTATTAACCATGTTGTTAAATTCAAATTGAGTCATGTTATTATAGGTTAGGGGTGATGCTTTCCGTAAAACAAAACCTATACCAATCAAAGAATGATTTATAATGTGTAATCAGTGAGCTTATTGTTTAAAGTGCTTTAACTCCATTTTGGGTGGGTTTTTTATAAATAATGATTTAAAACACTATTGTATTTCCCGTATAAATACGGAGCATTTTATTTTGTGTTTTTTTATCTTTAGTTCCGAAACGTATATAAATTGAAAACCAGTTTAAATAAAAAATGCCCTGAATAATATTCAGAGCATTTTATTTAATTTAAATTTCTATTATTCAGATGCTGCTTCCTCATTGATGAAACTTTCTGCAACTTCGGTTAATGCAACGTCCGTTTCTTTTTCATTTTCGAGTGTGCGGCTTAATAAATCAACAACTTCTGTATGCCCCATATTTTCAGCAAAGGTTCTTAAAGTTCCGTAAGTTGCAATTTCGTAATGCTCTACTTTTTGTGCAGCTAAAATTAATCCAGCATCACGCACCATTGTACCTGCTTCAGTATCTTCAATAATGCTATCTGCTTCTTCCAATAGTCCTGCCATGGCATCACATTTTTTAGCTGTAGCTTTTTCTTCAAGTAGTGAAAAAACCTCTTCAAGTGTTTCAATGTGTGTTTGAGTTTCCGTAGTGTGTTTTTCGAATGCCGAAGCAAGCTCAGGACTTGTGGCTGCTTTTTTCATTTTTGGTAAAGCTTTCACCAAATGCTTTTCTGCCCAGTAAATGTCTTTTAACTCATCAATAAAAAATTTATGAAATTCTGAGTTTTCCATTTTACCAGTTTTGTTTTTAGGTTTTGTTACCTTTTTTGTTGTTGAACTTTTTACGCTCGTTGTTTTTGTTGTAGTTGCCATAGTGATGTATTTTAAGATTTGTATGTACAACCAAATGTTTTTTAAAAGGTTTCGAATATTTTTCTTGGAAGCCATTTTGATGTCGATAAATCGGTATAACCCAAAGCGCTACGATTCCCAGATTAAATACGAACCTAATTTTTAATATTTCGTAGGCTTAAATTAATCCTGATAAGTCACTACTTTTGCTACACTGATGGCAATTATGCTAGGTATGGGCTATTCAATCGACCGAATCGAACTGTCATCATTTGATAAACTTATGCTGATTTTTAAATTTTAACCTATGATAAATTCATTTCTGATGGCTGGTCAGTCTAATATGGCTGGCCGCGGATTTCTTAAAGATGTCGGTCAGATATATGACGAGCAGATCAAAATGCTCGTTAACGGTCGTTGGCAAACCATGACGGAACCTATTAATTTTGATAGACCAACTTCGGGTGCTAGCCTGGCTGCCGCTTTTGCTGCTGCTTGGCGGCTTGAGAACAGCGGTCAGATCGGTCTGATCCCTTGTGCTGAAGGTGGCGCAAGTTTGGATGAATGGGCTGTTGGTGGCGTTTTGTTTGAAAATGCCATATTTCAAGCAAAGCTGGCGCAACGAACAAGTACGCTGAGTGGTATTCTCTGGCACCAGGGAGAGAACGACAGCTTCGGAGGGCGGCATACAGAATACTATGAAAGGCTTTCGGTTATCGTGTCTGCATTTCGTACCACTTTGAATACGCCTGATCTGCCTTTTGTGATGGGTGGGCTGGGTAATTATCTGAGCGACGGCAGATATGGCAAATATTTTACCGAATATGAACAAATCAATGCAGCGCTGATTAAGGTATCGATTAATGTACCAAATTGCTATTTTGTAACTGCAAAGGACCTTACCGCTAATCCCGATGGTTTACATTTTGATGCAGTTTCCCTGCGCAAATTCGGTCTGCGTTATTTCGCTGCCTATTCAAATCATTCCAGCTTACTGGAGCCGCTGCCGGATGAGCTAGAAGCATCTCTGCGTTTATCGGAGCGTGAAATGACTAAAACGGAAAAGGCAGCCCTATTGGAGATCAGTTTCGGTCGTGGCGAGCTATCACTGGCTGAATTGGAAAAACAAATGGATATAATAAATGCCTTAAGTTGATCTCCTGTTAATAATTCGGATAGCTAATCGCAATTCACATTAAGATGTTTGAAGGAACAATTGTTGACTATACTTACAAAGTAAAATAAAAAAGGTTGCTCTTTTTAGAGCAACCTTTTGAGGTTTATAAGATTTCCTTATGCGGGGAACCGGAATCTGTAATGCAACATCTACAGGAGCTATTCAGAATAATCAGGGAAATTTATAAGAATAAGAAACGTATTGATGAAAATCAATGTGGTCAAAAAGTATAAATATCTGGTTTTAAACGAGTAACTGATGGTTATTATCTAGTAGAGAATCGTGAGGATTATCTACTAGGTATATATTTTTGGGATTTCCCTTCCGATGATAAATCTTCTACTTTGATTATACCGAAATGAAATCCTTTCTTATTTCCATTGTTATACTGTATCAAGGAACTAGGTGGTAAAACACCGAGCTCTTTTAAAGGCGATGCATGACCGTATTCTTCAATATAATGGGCAACGGAGTCATCGCTCCAGATGCAAGGTAATAGATGAAAACGTTTTTTTACTTCTGCTGGAAGTCCATTGTGGACATTTCACCAAAAGTGATCCTTAGGCAGCTAGTTTTGGCCGGTAGAGTGATACCGACGTGAGTAGTCCCGATTTTGGTTAGTTTGGTTGAAAGGTATCCCAGTTTCGGGATATCTTTTTTGTTTGCAGATTGCTTAAATTTGCGATATGAACGGACTTGCTCTTGTTGTTGGTATTGACGACTATGAAAACACTACCAAGCTGGATAACGCGGTGAAAGATGCGGAAGCGATATCCGATACACTAGAAAAACTTGGCTATGTAACAAAATTACTTAAAGACCCCGGTATCTTTGAGTTCGACCAGGCGGTCACAGATTTCGAAGATCAACTCAGGGGATATGATGTTGGATTGTTCTATTTTGCTGGACATGGGTTTGAAGTAGAGGAAAAAAATCTTCTGTGCGGTAAAGAAATGCATCTCACCTCCGCATTTATGATAAAAAGAGATTCCATAGAGCTGGACAAAGTCCTGAAAGTGATGAAACTCTCTGGAGTCAAAACTAAGATCGTTATATTAGATGCCTGTAGAAAACCGTTTCCAGATGGGACAAGATCAGCAGCAGCCAGAGGGTTTGGACCTGTAAATGCTCCGGAAGGAACCTTACTTGCATTTTCTACCTCACCGGGTCAGGGAGCTAATGATGACAATGGCGAAGGGCATAGCAGGTATACCGCTGCATTCCTAACACATATACAAGATGAGAAGATTCCAATAGAAGTTTTTTTTAAACGGGTCAGGACAACTGTAGCAGCACTTTCCGGTGGAGTACAAATAAGTTGGGAACACACTTCGCTTATTGGCGAGTATAGCTTTAATTCCGGACAAATGAGGCATGCGAATAATATGCCCTATCCTGATGATGCGATTGTCGACTCGGTTTACCGAGCAAATAGTCATGGCACAAACATTAGCGATGTAATTAGGGGTCTTGGAGGGAATTGGGACCATCAAAACGCGGCATTGTCCAATCTCGTATCTGTTCAATTGCAAACAATTGAGGACAAGGAACTTTTTTTGATCGGCCGAGGATTAGTCGGTGCTTTTCAAAATAATGCTCATTCAGCTCAAGGAATTTTCAACAACCTCGGAGTTTCACTTGAGCACCGCTTTGGATCGCGAAAGACCCACGTTGTGAACGGAATGTTGTTCGAGCTTTATTTTGATTCAAAGGGCCTACTGCGCAGAGAACGGCACAGATGCGCCTGTATCGACCTATTATTTACGCTCGAACATCAACAGGCATTCGCTGAATGTTTCAACTTAATTTCTGATCAGCTTAGACCATTTACCAGACATTTTCCTTACATGCCTTCTTCTCAGCCAATGACCCTCCCAGTCGATTTGGAACTGGTTGTTATTCCTGACAGGCCTCTTTGGAGAAAGCTGATATCAATTAGCATAAATGGGCAGGATTATACTTTCAGACGCCGTCCGGGATCGACAATTTCGCCAGTTTTCGATCCTGAAGACGACTTTACCAGGGTTCTAAGTAGTCAGGAATTCCTAAAACAGCTTTCAGTTGATTTATTGGTTCCCCAGAAAAGGATTACTATTAACCCTTCTAATTACGAAAATTTTAGCTTGGTAATACCCTATAATGAAAAACAAAGGGTAATAAAGGATCTTTTTGACTCAGATCCAAGCAGTACGCTCGAACAAGTATTTTTTTAGAGCTATCAGTATAATAAAATTCGCAAGGCATTCCGGTTAAACTGGGATGCCTTTTTTAATACGTATCATTAGCCTTTCTATGGACAATTTCATGTTGAGCCGCATTGACCGAGCAGTTGCCGACAACATCCAGGATATCCAGCGTTTCTTTGGTGTGCAGGCGGGAATAGTGCAGGATTTCATTGTTTTCATATCCAAACGTTTAAAAACCGATTTATTCGGATATACCGCTTCACGATCCAGGATTTCTGCAGGCATATCGGGTGAAAGCGGCAGAAAATAGCCATGATCCATCCTGACTTTGTGTCGGGTAAACTTTTTCCTCCGGTGATCAAGGGATTCGCTTTTCAGACGGTCTTGGATTACACTCTTTAGACCATG
This sequence comes from Pedobacter nototheniae, assembly GCF_004335085.1. Classification (GTDB taxonomy): domain Bacteria; phylum Bacteroidota; class Bacteroidia; order Sphingobacteriales; family Sphingobacteriaceae; genus Pedobacter; species Pedobacter nototheniae. The sequence goes on from NZ_RQRS01000011.1 coordinate 158,101, forward strand.
CTGGAACGCAACATGATCTTCAGTTCTTCTTATTCCTACAAGTTGAAAGATTCTGTGATCCAGATTCATAATATTGTATATTAAGGAGAAGTTGCTGGAATGTACACTAGATATAAATCCATTTTAAATGTTTGGAAATAAAAGTATTTTAGCAGCGTAAATTGCTATGCCAAATAAGATTTAATGATATGATAAATGCCCCAACAATAACAATTGAGAGAATCCGTGTGAATGGCAAATTGATAACTGCTTCATTATTTCGGCAACTTTATGAGGAAAAGCCATTCAACAACGATTTTGACCTGCTTTATGAAATTAGCGGTAAGGTATTACAGAAAAACGAATTTGTAGTATTCATGACCCCGCAAGGCCCTCGAAAATTTGACATATCAAAATACAAGAACCAATCTAGTGCTGCATCCATTGAGAGCAATCTGTTTTCTTCACTTCATAGTGAATTGATCTCATCAGAATTGGGCAGTATTAGATTTGCCATTCAACAATATTACCGTGGTTTGGCTGATCAATCCGATGAAGATAGTTACGAAGCGGAGCTTATTTATCCACTACTATATGGAACGGCTGGATATAGTAAACTTGAGCGAGAGAATAATTATGACAGCTTACTAAGCCTACTTAGCGGAGATTTTAAGACTGTTGTTTACAGCGAATACCAAAAGTCGCTTGACAAAATAGAAAAGAGAAATCATCTTGTCAAAACTTTTAATGAATGCCCGCAAGTATTTTTATAATCAGCTGAATTATCAATCTGTTAGACTGGTTATAAGTATTTAATTATCTTCTTCATTGCCTTTGCCTGTTTTTGTATTCTTTTTTGACTTCCTTTTAGATTGCTTTTTAAAGTCCTCGTAGTCTTTTTCAATCTGTGGTAATTTCAATTGATAGGCTGCCCAAAAACCTTCAGTTTTGGTTTTGAGTAAGCTTGATAAAATTTCTGTATCGGGATTTTCCTTGGGATCGTCTCTGACTACCAGATAGCCCTGCTGATTAGTTTCAGGAATATGCCCAGGAACAACATAGGTTTTATATTCCTGGATTTCCTCACCAAACAGCACCCAAAAAGTAGAATTAGGCGCCTTCGATGGTTTTCGTTCCCTTTTCTTAACCAGATAGGAATTACTTTTTATGTCATCTTCGTTCCACCTACGCCCCCAGCCGTCAGTGCTAAAGGCAGATTGATTGCGTTTGATAATCAATAATATTTCTTCTCGACTACTTTCTATGTCCTTAACCAGTTCATAATCTTCGAAGTGATCAGCAAACTCTTTAATTAGCTCATATTGCTCATAGTCACTATCAACGCTTATTGAAACGCACTCTTCTAATTCAACGATATATACGGGGTTATCAATCCGATATTTCTTAATGGTATCCAGCAAAAGTTTAATCTGATCTTTATCATTTAAAATCAGTTCGAGGTTAATTTGAAGCATGCGCAAATTTAACGATTGTTATGTTGAAGTGGAATTTAATTAACTTTGGCCATAACCAAGTATAAACAAGATGATACCAAAGAATTTTGTCGAGGAAGTCACCCGGAAAACATCAATTGAATCCATAGTTGAGGATTATATTGACCTTACCCCGATAGGTACTCAGGTCAAAGGAATTTGTCCTTTCTGTAAGAATCCTGGTTTTTCTGTTTCAAAAGATAAGCAGATTTATAAATGTTTTAAATGCGGAAAAGGTGGTGGCGTAATCAGTTTCATACAGGAAATTGAGAAAAAGTCATTTCCTGCCGCAGTGCAATTTTTAGCCGATAAACTTGGCCTAAATGATCCACAGTCAAACTAATTAACCGAGTAAATGAATTCTAAAACGCCCTCCAAAATCTGGACTTCACTAAATGCCAGAGATTACAACAGTATTTATCCAGTGGTACTCGAAAATGCTGATCGCCATTTTTCCTGTGCAGATATACTGGCCAAAAATGACCAGCCACAAAATGCCATCGCCCACCTAATATTGGGCTCGGAAGAATTGATTAAATCCTTCTGGTGCCTGCTGATGAGTCGGAATGTAAATTTGAAGCAACTGCCTTGGTTTACCAAACTTTTCTACAACCATAAAGTAAGGCATGATCTCTTAAAAGATTTTTTTTCGGTATATCTTTTCTTTTTCAATACCACACTCCCAAAAAGGAATAAAGGGGATGGCGTAATGAAGAGTATTCAGATTTTATTGAGCAGAACCATCAACGCATATGGCAACTACAGTTGGTGGAAAAAAGCTGATGAGCTTAAACAACAAACATTTTATGTCGATTATCGGGACGGAATTATTGATCCATCGTCAATAACCCAAACAGACTACAAAACAGCACTAAACTACGTCACTTTTTTCAAAGAGGATATTGGCAAATTAACGCTCAAAATCCACGGCTTATCCGATATTGAACTACAGGCTATGATTGATGAATTTCAAGTATTTGAGATCGATAGACTAAGACAGGAAGCATATAAAAAGCAAAAATAATGTCGAATATTAGAGATAGTCTGCATCAAAGAGAATAAACTAAATAAGCGAGATGAGGCATGAATACCGAAAGTTAATAAATTTTCCTACTTTAGTTTTATTTAAATTAACCATGAATATATGCCATTATATATATGAGTACAGTTAGCCATCAGGCAGTAGGGCCAGCTCTCGGTTACTACTACCAAGCAATTTACGCACTCATCACTCTATTTGATTCTAAAAACCCTGGCGCTTATGTAAGCATTGAAACGTTTGATGATGTATTTCTAAGCGACGGATCAAGGAAAGAATTACATCAGTTAAAGCATTCGATCAGTGATGATTCCACCATTTCCATAAAAAGCGATGAGCTTTGGAGAACCTTAAAAGTCTGGACAGACTATCTGAGTACCAATAACGCCGACGATGGTATTTTTACACTGTCAACAGTCGCAAAATTAGATTCAGCAAGTGAGCTAAGTGTGCTATTAAATGAGCGTGCATCCAGAACAAAACTCGAAACAGCTTTGACCGTCGAAGCAAAACGTGTCGTGGATAAAAGAGCCGATACCGTTGCTGAAAATGTAATTAAACTTTCAAAGGGCGAAAAGGAAGATGAATTGCCATTTGCGAAAAAATATAAAGGCTGTCAGGCATTTCTCGCACTTTCCTCTCAGCAGCGCAAAAGCCTGCTGAAAAATATCAGGATGAAAACAGAATCGTTCACTGTTGCACAGGCAACGGCAGAAGTTTTAAAAAGAATCCGACCTACAACAGACCCTAAAATTCAACAATCGTTAGCAGAGCGTATTTTAGAATGGTGGGATAGACAGGCTGTTCAATCACTCACGGGCGAACGACACCAGTGCATCTACCAATCAGAATTACAGGAATTTATTAGTAGAAAAGGCTCAGAACTATATAATGACGGTTTTTCTGATGACCTGCCGGATATGGAAATCCCTCCAATCACCAGTCCACATCCAATTCAAATGAAGCAATTAGAGCTTGTTGAAGCCAGTAGAACCCAAGTTAACCGATCCTATCAAACTGAAATACGGGCACGTATCCAACGGGAGAAATGGATTGGCGACAACCTTCCAGCAGCAAAGAAGCTTGAAAAATACGATGAATCACTTATTAGGGAATGGTCTTACAAGTTTGAAGAAATAACGGACAAAAAAGATAAATGTACCGACGATCAGATTAAGGAAGAAGGACGATTGCTTCTGGACTGGACACATAACCAGGCACACCAGCAGATTGGCAAAATATCTACTTCTTACGATAATCCCGATCTGATTAGGGGGAGTTACCAAATGTTGTCTTCGGATAAAAAGGTTGGTTGGCACTGTGATTTTCAAACGCTCTTAAATACTGATTCCGATGAATAAAAGCGTAGATGTTTTTGCCGCGACCAATCCGGCTTTTCTATCCCTGATTTTATTAAGCTTCATTGAAGGTTATAATGAAGAAGCTCAAGATGGATTACCCTTTGCACTAGCTATACTGCCAATCCCCATGATTTTATCAGGGGATTTGGATACTACATTTAACGGAACTACTATAAGAACCGGATTCTACGCATGGGTTAAACAAAATCCCGTTGTTGTAGTAAATTTAAGTGACAGAATTAATGATTCAGTTGAATATATCCAACCAGCAATTTCCTATGGTATCGCCAAGAAAATCATAAAATTTGATGAAAAAGGCAAATTGTGGGGCATACCACAAAACACGGGCAACTTTCAAGGATCGGCAACACTGGGCAGGTTTTTTAAAAACTCAAAAAGATTGGGTAATTGGATAGGCCAGATAAAATCAACTAAAACAATATTTAACCATTTGGGACTAGAAGTATGAGTAGATGGAATATAAGCCATTTGGCTTTCTACAGTAAAAATGATCTTTGTCGTACGATAGAGTTCAATATAAATGATGTAACCATTATTACTGGTGCATCAAACACAGGTAAGTCAGCAGTAATAAGTGCCATCGATTATTGCCTGGGGTCTTCAACATGCAACATCCCGGCCTTTGTATCGGCTCGGGTAACCCATATCGCTACGAGATGGTCAGACGGAACTACAGCATTTGTGGTTGCGCGCGAACTGTCTAAAACGGGTAAAGCGTCAGGGAATATGTATTTTGAGTATGGTTCTGAAGCGGAGCTGCCCGAATTGGCAAGTGGACTAAATGGTTCAGGAAATATCGATGAAGTAAAGGGATTAATGGAAAACCTGTTTGGTTTTAAGGAAGTGAACCAAACAGACAATGAGTTCAATATAAACAAGATATCTATTCGGCAAATTACTCCGTATATGTATCTGGATAAAAATATCATCATATCCGACAAAGTTTTGATGTACGGTTTGGACGATGCAAATGCATCTAAACGAATTATTGATTCTTTGCCCTATTTTTTAGGAGCCATAGATTTGGATGAACTCGAAGCAATGAAGCGGCTTAGAGGCTTGAGAAAAGGCGTGGAAAATGAAGAAAAGAAAAAGATGTTATTTGATCAACATCAGGATAACCTCTTAGAAAAATGCAAATCACTTCTGGCCGAGGCGTCCCAGGTTGGTCTTTATCAAATGAGTGATGACATCGATAAGGCATCAAAAGACCAACTCATAAGTAGCCTTCAGAGCTTAACAAATTGGGAATACCGAACAGTTAACTTTGAAAATGAGGATACGGTAAAGGCTTTGCAAGAGGTTAAGGTAAACGATCTCAATTTATTGAATGGACTTCGACGAAAAAGAACGGCAGCGCTACAAATGAATACCACGACATCTGAATATGATGCTGTGATGGATAAGCAGATATCTAAACTAGATCTTGGTAAATTCTTTCAGCATACTGAGGAAAAATGCCCAGTATGTAGCTCAGACTTTACAGCGCCAAATGAACTTTCAAAGCAGATTGAGAATTCAATTGTAGAACTTAAACGCGAAAAAAACGTTGTTAAACAGCACAAGCCTTCGGTAAATAATTTTGTTAAGGACCTGGACAAGCAAATCGAAACTTTACAGGCAAGCATAAACAAAACTGACTCGGATATTCGCAACCTGATTAAAGAATCTGAAATTGCACAAAGACAATTGGTCCTCAACCAGAGCATCACCCGTGTTATTGGCCGGATTTCTTACTTTCTTGATAACCACAGTACAGTCGAGACATTTGATCAGAAAAAACTTAATGAATATAATGACGAGATAGAGCAAATAGCCAGTAAATATGGAAAAAGTCAAAAGGAAGAGCGTATTGCACTCGCCGAAAGGAAAATTTCCAAATATACTACAGCCAACCTCAAGGAACTGCCCAGAGGTATACCAATAGAAAATTGTGATATTGATTTTTTCTCTAAAAATCCAAAGCTAGTGGTAAGTGATTCAGAAACTCAGAAAAAAACACAGTTTGAAAACGTAGGCTCAGATGAAAATTACCTCAGTTTGCACCTTTCATTTGCCTTTGCATTCCAAAAATTTCTGGCAGAAAAAAAATCTACTGTTCCTGGGCTTCTGATCCTAGATCAAATCAGTAGGCCATATTACTCGAACAAGAAAGAAATTGATGCTTCCGAGTTAACCGAAATCACAAGTAATGATGATGACGATAGCACCGCCTTAGAAAAACATTTTGATTTCATTTTTACCCAGGTTGCAAATCAGAATGGACTCCAAGTTATCGTACTAGAACATGCTTATTTAAGCTACCATGATGAATATAAAAGAGCGACCAAATATCAATGGCCAAAGGTTTCAAAAGATAAATTGATACCATCAGATTGGCCCGAGAACTAAATTATATTAATTTACCTATAATCTAAAACATGCGTATTGATGATGCAATTTTTTTTTCGCCGTCACTGAAACTCGAAGAACTCAATTTGAATGATAAGGGGCAGATACTGAAGTATTTTCCCGAGCGTATAAAGGAGTATTACCTAAAACCAGTTGCGGTTTTAGTTGATAACAAAATGGCTTTTGCAGCGGGGGCCTTGGAATGCCTACTAATTGATGCTCTTGCTAGATATTCGAGTGCAGAGCCAGGGGTGGGAAAAAGAATTGCTGATTGGTGCGAATCCAATCTGGGAGTATCTGATAAAACTGCAAAGGCGTTTTATCAGTTTTTTAGGTGCGGTCTATTGCATGAAGGTCACATTAAGCAATTTGGGCAATTTTGCTTTGATGAAAGCTACATACAGGAGCCTTTGATTGAACAACAAAATTTCATTGTTGTCAATCCTAAATATTTATTGCAGTCCATTGAAGAGTTTTTTACGGATTTTATGGAGAACCTAGCAACTGATGCCAATCTGTATAATAACTTTCATCATAAGCTCTCAGAGGATTTTGGGAATGAGGTGGTTGAAGCGAAGAAAGCTTAGTTAGTTGAGGGTAACTATGAATTTCACCTAAAAAGGATCAAGATTTTTACCCAAAAAATGGAAACAGCAAGGATTGAGATATGAGTGGAGTTATGATGCAAGCAGTGGAATACTGGTCACCGCATTAATCTAGTATTCCTGGTAAAAAGATTTGCGATTTGTATATTTATGATTACACCATTTCATGCTTCACTATGTATAATGGAGAAAAGTATAACTTACTCTTAGTAATTTAAAATATCAATAAGGAATATACTATATCAATTCAACTTAATAATGGAAGATAAAATCATTGAACTTGCAATAACCAACGGCGCTTTCGTCTTAATAGTCGGAGTTGCACTCTTTCTAATAAAAAGCCTAATTAAATATATCCTAGATCGTGATCTGGGTAAAGAAATTGAGGTGATAAAGAAAGATCTCGCACAGGAAAATATAGCCTTTACACATGCGCTTGCTCAGGATTTAGAAGCACATAAAGCCAAGCTTGACAGCATTAAGCAGGAGGCTCAGGTCCAGTTTTCACATCTACATCTTGAAAGAGCAGGTGTTATAAGGGACCTGTATGCTCAACTTGTTGAGCTTCATAGTGCGATGGTAGATTATACAAGAACTTTTCATATGATATATAGCGATGCAGAAAAAGAAGAAGCTGCTAGGATAGATAGATTTAATAAGGCTTTTAACGATTTTAAAAACTTCTATCTTCCCAAAAAATTATATTTTTCAAAGGAGTCAACCGCACAATTGGATGAAATTTTAGAAAAATATTGGTCTGAAGCTTATGACTTTGATTCCAACCAATGCTTTCTGAAGATGGAACGTGGATCGAGTGAGGGTTACAAAATAAATTTGGACAGGCTTAATGCTATTTCAGAAAGAGTTGTTAAGGAGTTTCCATCAATCATCTCCAAAATAGAAGATGATTTCAGAAAAACCCTTGGAGTGAAAGACTAGTTCCTTTAGAAAAAGCGAAACGAGAGAGAAAACTTATTCGTCATAATCTTCGGGAAGGTCAATTGAGATGTCAAGGTTTTTTGCTATTCTTTCTGTCACTTGTTTTGAATTTTCCCATCCTCCACAAAAATACTGGCTCATCGCAATTGTAATTACTGCGATGCTGTCTTTTGCCATGCAGATTTTTTCGCACAGTTCGTCGATGTAATCATTATCTAGAAACTGAACATAATTGTCATTTCCTTCTTCCTGAAAAAAATAGTCGATATCTAGATCAATAATCCATTGCTCCTCACTTTTTATAATAGCTGGAAATAGATCCAAAAGCTCGTTTGGTTCAATGAAGCGATTAATTTTAAAGCCAGGAGGGACTTTTTGTCGCGGTTCATTTATACTGAATATGTTTGTATTGAAGAAAGAAGGGAATACGTGGTTCAGATTCGCAATGAAATTATCATAACGAAATAAGGGTTTAACATCGGGACTTCCATCCATTCCAGTCTGAATAGAGCAATACTCGTCAATCGTCATTTCTTTATTGAGCAAAAGAGACCGCATATAGGCTGGAGATTCATTACTGACTAGGTCGTCGTGAGTATCAATATGGAAGAAACCATATTTTTGTTGGCTGTCTAAATGATGAAGCCAGCACCAGGCTGCACCAGAGTGATTGTCCATAAAGTAGACTTTTCCGGATTGATATATAAAACCTAATTCCCAAATACCGTCCGCAACCTTATTTAGATCAGGTCGTCTAATCCAAGTTTGATGTGAATTTTCTTCGTTTATGCTCATGTAGATTGTCTTTCTAGTATCTAAATTGTTGCTAAATTATGCTTCTGTTCTATTAAATTGACAACGGATCGATACTCAAATTAAGATATTTATTTAGGCTATTGTACATTGCAATACTATTTTCCCAGCCTCCGCAGCACTCTGGACTCAACGCTATGGTTACCAATGCAGCTTTATCAATCAATGGCCTAATTTTATCTGCAAAGGTCTTTAATTCATTATCGGTTAGTATTTTTTTATACTTTCCATTTCTTTCGATAAAAAAGACATCTATATCTAGGTTGATTATTTTAGCTTGTGCCTTTCGGTCCTGCTGTTCAAAAAGCTCTTGCAGAGTGAATTCTTTATTCATCCATCTCTTTAGTGAAGTATTTTTTAAATACCTGTATTTTGCTGGTAGTTTAACAGGGGTTACAAACTCGAAATTTTTTAACGTATATGGATTAAAGACATTATATAGTTCGATAAAGTTATTCCACATTAACATCTGATGACCATTTACCTTCAAGGCTACTGCTTTTTCAATTGGCATGGATTTAAACTTCTCATTTTTATAGAGATGAAATGCCTCTTTCACTAAGGCATCACTTAAGTCATTATGCCTATCTATATGCAATAGCGTGTAGTTTTTCATTGGGTCAAGATCTTTGCTCCAGCACCAGAATGCAGCTAAATGGTTATCCATTATATAGATATTCCCTTCCTTGGCAAGATAATTCAAGTCAAAGGTCCGGGAGAATTTCTGCCCTTTATTTAATATGATATTCATTGATCTAGCTTATTTTGGTCAAGGTTAAAAATACAATATATCTGTAACAACTTTCTAATCAACCTCCCGTAAAACCGTTTTTTACCTTCTCAGCTTTGGCCTTTGGCCCAATCAAAACCATTGAGCCATGAACAATTTAGGTAATAAAGCTAGGCCGTGAATTCAACGGCAAACATTATCGGAAGATCAAAAGGGTCGTCACCACGCCGCGCAAAAATATTCGCTCCAAACTCAAGGGATTACTCCTATTAGATCGATATACCTAAATAACTGGGTATTTCGCCAAAAGTGGCCACTCATTCCGCGTTTAAACTGACGTTTAATTCCGCTTCAAACTGACCGCCTATTTCGGGACAAAGTGGCCGTTTTTAGGTTCTAAGCCATATTTTCGTCTTGCTTTTCACTAATCATTTTGATCAAATAAGCCAAATTTAAGCCCCAGGAACTTCCGTTCTACTGCAGGATGGGAGCATGGTTCACCTTTGTTGTTAACCTTCTTTAAATCGCCTTATTTTGAGGCCGAGCTTTGGAGTAGTTGAAAAAGGGTGTTTAAGGTGATGTTTTGATGTAAAAATGAGTCGGGGAGTCAAATGAGAAACGCTTTAGGCGCTATGGATGGTAATCCAGGAGAGTTAGCTATATTCGTTCAAGGGAAAGGAACTTTATGGACTCACTCGGCAGCCTAATTCGCGGCCACTTTGCCCCGAAACAATGGAGCCATTTTCGCCGAAATGAGCACCTAATAAGGCTGTGTTATAATTCTACCAGCTGATTTTTATAAACAGCAAACAAGGCACATTGTTTTATCGTCAGGCTTTATGGCCTTCAGCAAGCAAGTTGAAAAGGATTTACACAGCAAATTTAGCAACAAACGCGTCGGGGACTAAACATCCGGCTAATCGTAGAGGACCTAACAACCTTGAGCTGGTATATGGCCGATCTGTTAAATACAACTAGGTTGATTAACCAGCTTACAGAAGATGACAATGTTCTAGAAAACCTCAAAGCCATATATAAATTTTTACCTGTAATTTAATTATCTTGCACGAAAAATACGCTCTTAATGATTGACAATCTCACCAAATATGCCGGGATAATTCCCATTGTGGCAATTATCGTATATCTTTTGGGATACATCAGCCTTGAAACCTATTTGTATTCCTATGGTATTGATGAAAATATAGGACTGGATTTTTCCGTGCTCAGACATGGAATGCTCCTGTCGGTAATTATCGGGCCAATTGTAGCGCTTTGTTTTGCCGACTTCAAATCCGGAAACTATGATAATGTTGACCCGGGAAAATCAGAGACATTGATCCACAACCTACATGATGCAATGGGCTACACCATTCTTTACACAATTCCATTGGGCTTCGTTTTTTATGGCCGGGATATGGATGCATCCACATGGATCATGATCTCAGTACTTTTTGTCAGCCTTTTGCTCAATAAAATTCCCATGAAGCCTGATGTATCAAAAGCATTAAAAGGCATGTTTCTGCTATGTCCAATGGTTTTGTTTTGCATCCTTACAATTACATTTCCCATTACTGGTAAAGTTGCGCTCTACACATTACAGATGTTGATTTTCTTTGGCTGTTCCTGTCTTAGAATTTACAATAAAGATCATCAAACCTATCAGGCTAGCAAAATTGGGTCCGTGGTACTGGCTGTTGTATCTGGAGCCGCGCTATTTGGCTCTTATCTTGTCACTGATATACCAGCAAGATATGGTGGCGAACTCAGAACACAAACGCGCTACTATTTGAATGCAGATAAATTCAAGGAAATACAGAATGATGAGATCTGTAAAACTGTTGGTTCAGATCGTTCGATTTCGCTAAGGAAGGTTTATCAAACGACCGACAATTTCTATTTTTTAATAGAAAAGAAGTTTGTTTTTTCCCTTCCAGCTGATTATTTCGAGGTCACCCAATCCACGATTCCTCGGGGGTTCATCCAATCTCCAGTAAACGCCAAATAAAACATGTTAAAAAGAGAAGCGCTCCCGCGGTTTGATATTCCCGGATTTGGAGTATGCCTTAAGCCCGATTCTTCAGCTGTAAGTAAAGAAAAAAGCGAGAAATACTTAGAAGACACCGTCGCATTTTTAATTAGCGAGCTGGTAGGTGAAGCTTTCGCACTGGAAACCAATATTGAGCAGGAAGGAAATTTTTCGATCAGAATTTCAAAAATTCCATCACCGGATCTGCCCACCTATTCAATGACTGTGGATGAAGGAGTATTCAGATGGATTTATGATGCGCTTTACGTTGTTTTATCAAACAACAATGTCTTCGCTGGCTTGGGCATGTCCACAGAAGAATTCAAAATACCAACTTTGGAAGTGCCCAATTGGTATTCCCTGGATATTGCAATGGCATGTTTTGAAAAGCAGGTTCTATTTGATGCTGCCCGAATGGATTTACATAATTTCCTATACAACGTTATTTTAAGCTTTATCCTTCGCCACGAAATGCGGCACATTGCAAATGGGCATATCGGATACCTACTAAACAACAAAAGGGATACATTTAATGAAAACACCAACAACGGTCTAAGTGCCTTAGATAGCCAAACCATGGAAATGGACGTAGACTCATGCGTTTTTGCAGGTCTATTGGATGGGTTTTTAGCCAATCCCGATCACAAATCAATGATGCCAGTAGAATTGCAGGATGAGCGTGGCATGCTCATGACCTGTCTTTTTACCATACAATTTCTTTTCTACTGCCTTCCTTCCAGAAAGGTAAGTAATCTTCAGGACGCGCAGAAAAATGGTCATCCCAATGCGTTTTTAAGGTACTTTTTTTGTTTTACCTCAGGTTTGTCACTCTTAAAAGATAAATATCCTAGCTTGACTGATCAGTTCGCAGAACTTGGTAGCACTAACTTCCATACTTTGCTTGGTAATCTTCATGGGATGGGACTTGTTGACCTGGACAAAATAGAAGCCGATCAGCAATGGACTTTATCAGCAGAGGGGATGGCCTACGCCGACAGCATATGGAACAACTGGGACAACTGGATACCTAAATTGCAGTCGTTTTGTTATTTGCGCTTAGCGGGTACCTAAAATAATCATCAAAACATTCTCGTAGAAGTTCGCAACACCGGACGAAGTCGGTAGGAATAAGCGTGGAGCGAAAACATGTCGGATCAACTAAGATAATCATAACTCAAACAATGAGCTTTGCCCACAAAAAACTTACTTTGATTTTTTGCGCTTCAAATATTGATACACCCCAAAGGCAACAACAGTAACTGCAAGCCCAGACCAAAACTTAATCAACCGCCTATGGTACACCCCAGAGCCAATTAGTTTATTGTTTTCAATAATATCACGCTTTTGGTAAGCCATTTCCCTTTCATCAGCCCATTCATTGATTTCTTTTTCAGTCAACTTATCCTCATCAACCCTAGAAAGAAGGCTGTCGATTCTTGCGATCAATTTTTTATTCTCCAATTTGGCAATGTCATATTCAGCCATCCTTACATTTCCCCGGTAAGAGGAAAAAGCATAATAAGCAGTAAAACCTAGAGCAAGTATGAATATGAGATAAAAGCTTTTTCCTTTTTGTGTTTCCATAGTTAAATATAAAATTAGGTCTTTCGTTACAGTGTCTGACTTTGAGGAAATACTTGGCATTTGAATGCAGAAAACCTCAACCACAGACTTAAGCGTTGCTGTCCAAATTTATTTGAAGATAGATGACTTGCTTATGATGGCTGTTTGTACCAAAGGCCAAGGTGATATTTGATGTTCCAACCTTCCATTCACGCAAAATACCCCGATCTCCGGCACTTTCATAGTCATCAATGGCCACGCGTTCTTTTAGATCAGACGGCAGGCCAAACAACCGGATACATTTTGTGAGCAGCAGATCGAACTCCGAATACATCACACCTTTTTCATCATCGCCAGTTCTAAACAAAAGCACCGACAAAGCGCCGAGAGTTTGTTCTAACTGCAAACGATTAAAATAATTGAGCACGCGGTAGGGAAGTTTAATTACCTTTTTGTCCCCAGGTATAGTGCTATGGAGCACAAATCCATTGCTTGCTGAAAACTTAAGTCCCTGTAAAAAGGAGGAAAGATCATCTTCATTAGCCAATAACAAACGCGATTTTAACATCAGTTCTGATGAAGAAATTACCTCGGTTTTTATACCCATCATTTTATAGGCAATAAAGGCTTTAACCAAAACCCCGTTATCATCGGAAACAAAATAATCGGCATTACTGGCAAAATAGGCATGTGCAGCGTCCCGATATATATCAATGTAACTGTTCTTTTTGCGCTTTCCACCTGCACGTTCCTCAGTAACTCCCAGGAATTCCAACTGACTATAAAAATTTACGAAGCGATTAAAAGTGTCACTCTTGTCTGACCCTGTATTGATGATCTCCACCATCTCGGTAAAAGTTTTTCCAAAAGCAGTATCCCGCATGCGCTGATCAAAATCAAATGACCAGGTGTCAAAGCTATAGTCCTCTCTTGAAATATACTCCCGGATAATATTTTGGTATTTTGAAAACTCCTTTTTGCTTGTGAGCAGCTCAGAGACTGAACCCATACCCGCTACCGCTTCTCTTATTGTGGATACGTTACCCAATGCCTCACCAGTTCGTTCTCCAACTAATTTAGCGAAGCTTGGGTCATTTTTTAAGCCCGCCAGCAGCGGACCATCGAAAATTGATTTCATCAACTGTTTGAGCATCGCCAGGTCCGGATCACCAAAAAGCTCCTCCACATAACCGATAGGGTCTTGCAGAACTCGGTTATAGGTTTCATAATCCTTATTTTGATAAGCCTCTGGAGGTGTCGCCAGATAAATGTGAAGCTTCTTATATACATGGTCGAAACTTAGGTAATTCTTTTGCACATACTGCTGCATATGGTTAAGGTCAAACTCCCGGTAGATAGGATCTGAACCCGAAAGGTCATCTAGATGTGCATCTGAAAACAAAAACAAAAAAGCAGGGCGAAGGGAATCAACCACTTGATTCAATGCCGGATCGAAAAGTTTACCACCTTTTTTAATTTTCCTAAAAACGTTACTGTCCAAGTATAAGCGCATTATATCTAGATTTCTAAAACTCAAATACACTCAAAGGTAAATCCAGATGGTACCTGGAACTAAAATCAAAAAAATAATTTATTTTCATTTAGGGAAATATGTACTTGAGCAGACGTTCAAAAAATGTTAAGTTTGATTTTAGAAACGCGGCAATTTGAGAGGTGATCCGATTTCAAGAAAATTACTTTTTCTGAGTTACATCCGAACTTTTTAATTTATATGCTCAATCAAGAAAAATTAGACTGGCAGGGCTACGAGGTTATCACCAAATACATCCACGAAATCTTGGGCAACGAATACGGCGTAAAGGTAATCGGCCATGGCAAAGACTGTAAGGTTAAAGGAAAGTCTGGAGTATTCCATCAGATTGACGTGCTCACCGAGCAGACCAGCGGACCGGAAGCCTACCGTACCGCCATCGAATGCAAATTCTGGAACAAAAAAGTCACCAAGGATACCCTGATGAAACTATTGGGCATCATGGAAGATGCCGATATTGCAAAAGGAATAGTAGTATCCAAAGCCGGATTTACCCCGGATGCGCTAACCTTCGCAAATCACAAAGGAATAGAGCTCATTAACCTAAGAGAAGTTCAGGAAAAAGATCTAAACGGCAACCATACCTTAAGTCCGGGAATACTGGACGTACACATCAATTCAACCGTTAGCAGACCTTTCATAACCAACATCGATTTTGGTACCGCCAGGATGATCCTGGAAAGCAGCGAGCAAATGATTCACTTACACAACGCGTCCATCATCACCCCAGATGGCAAACAAATCCCTTTTCAAAACTATATGACACCCTTTCAAAAATTTCTCAGAGACCAGGACACCCCGTTAAAAATATTCACAGAAGCCATTTCACCCGCCACAGGCGAGTTTATAATGGCTGGCAACAAAGTCAAAATCGAAAAGCTAGTATTTACCGGCTTCCTGCAAGAAATCAAGGAAAATCAGATCAAATCATTTACCATTCAAGACCAGGTCTATATGATCATGGAAAAGATTTTTGAGCATAGGGTTTTTGTACTTTCCGATAGTGGATTGATCTATAAATTCCCAATGGAAACTTAATACCCGATTAAATTACTCATCAAACCTCTAGACCACTCAGAAATACATTAACCACCAGCAACCAGTAACACACCGAAGCCTTTTCAGACAAACTGTTTACTCCAGATACTTCATCAATCATCAAGTCAAAATTTGTTATTATTGCCAAATGGGCATTTCGCTAAAAGTGTGCAGTGATTCTCATTCCAAACTGTACATCTCGTTTTTACCATCTGGTCTTAATGGTATCCTAAAGACTGACCCAAATATATCCAATCCGGCCCAATCTGACCTGGTCATTTTTCAAACAGTATTCGCAATTGTTGGGCCACTGACCCTCCGCCTGATTCCTTAGAAGGCAATATTCAGCGTCTAAAAGGATATTTTAGACTTGGACTAACAGAAAATTACCTTCGATAAAAAATACTCCAACAAAATATTTATAAGTTTCGATTTTAAGGCCTTTAGCGCATTGACAATTCAACTTCTCCATGCAAAACAATCAATGAGTCCTGTCAGGCTTCCGGAACGCTTAAAGCCGCTTAAAATGAACCGAGTGGCCATTTTGGAGCGAAATAGAGTGAACAATATAGTCCGAAAAAGCTGGCCACTATGTGGGTTCTTCGTCACTTTTGGTGAAAGTATATTAAAAAACTACACATTATTTGTTAGCCCCTGCTTCTTTTTAAAGGTTACACCAACTTTTTCTAGCAAGTTGTACACTTGTGCTTTCTGATACGCTAA
>NZ_RQRS01000012.1 GCF_004335085.1 Pedobacter nototheniae
GTAGCTGCTCTAAAGCTGAATCTTCAAATGCTTTATAATTGAAGTGCTGCTCTTCTTGTTGATCTGACATAATTCCTATGTTTAAAGTTATTAATTTTCTTTTTGACACAGTTTATTGAACAGACCCTCCATCGATTCTTAAATGATGCTCCTCGTTAGTTAAATGATGCTCCTCGTTGGTTAAATGATGCTCCTCGTTGGTTAAATGATGCTCCTCGTCGGGTAAATGATGCTCCTCGTTAGTTAAATGATGCTCTTCGTCGGTTAAATGATGCTCCTCGTTAGTTAAATGATGCTCCTCGTCGGTTAAATGATGCTCCTCGTTGGTTAAATGATGCTCCTCGTTGGTTAAATGATGCTCCTCGTCGGGTAAATGATGCTCCTCGTTGGGTAAATGATGCTCCTCGTTAAATAAACCTAAGGGACCAACAGCGGCATCCCGATTTTTTCTATCGGGATTTAGCAAAGGGCAGGGCTTCATTAGCCAAAAGCTACCGACAATGATTTCCTAAATAATTTGCTTCTAGCCTTCGTTCAAATAACAGTTAAGCCAAGTTTTAGTATTAGGAAATGAACGCTACGGTGTGCATGGCAATTGAAGTCCTGCTTTGCACTATATCCGATAGAAAAAATCGGGATGCCGTTTCAATCCTGTTTAGATACAAAGTTTGTGTCCTTGATTTGATAATTTTCTTGCGCCCTTATTTAAATGTAAATCGGCTACCTTTATCTATGCTAGTGCTTGTTCTAAATCTGCTATTAAATCATCAATATGCTCTAATCCCACTGATACACGGATTAATGTTTTTGGAGTTTTAGTATCAGGACCCTCTACAGATGCACGATGCTCAATTAAACTTTCTACGCCACCCAAGCTGGTTGCCTGTGCAAATATTTTAACTTTATTGACTACTTTTTTGGCCGTTTCGCCATCACCTTTAACTAAAAAAGAAAGCATACCGCCAAAATCTTTCATTTGTTTTTTAGCAATATCGTGTTGTGGATGATTTGCTAAACCAGGATAATAAACATCATCTACCTTCGGATGGTTTTTAAGGAAATCAGCCAGTTTTCTTCCGTTTTCGCAATGACCTTTCATTCTGTAAGCTAAAGTTTTAATACTCCTGCTCAGCAAGTAACAATCAAAAGGAGAGGGCACTGCACCACCAATTTGCTGTACATTTTTAATAACTTCCCAAAGTGCATCTTTTTTTGCTGTAACTAAAATACCACCTAAAATATCGCTGTGGCCACCAAGGTATTTAGTGCTGCTATGCATTACTATATCAGCACCTAAAAGAATCGGATTTTGTAATATCGGCGAGGCAAAAGTACTGTCGCAGGCAAATGTAATTTGAGCTTTCTTTGCAATTTTTGCAATTTCTTCAATGTCAGTAACCTTTAATAGTGGATTAGAAGGTGTTTCAATCCATATTAATTTTGTGTTTGGTTTTATTGAATCCTGTACCAGTTTTAAATCAGTTTGATCTATAAAATCAAATTCCAATATGTCGGTAAAAATACTTAACAGCTGTTTTTTAAATCCCCAATACATATCATCTGGAGCAATAATATGGCTGCCAGGTTTAAGCGATTGAAATAGTGCCATTCCGGCTGTATTGCCTGAAGAAAAAGCAGCAGCATCTTCACCAAATTCTAATTGAGTAATTGTGTTTTCTAAAGCCGAACGATTTGGATTGCTTACCCTGCTATACATATGTCCACCAGGATAGCCACCATCTTCATCCCGAAAAAAAGTAGTTGATAAATTTATGGGTGGGGTTACATCTCCAGTTGCACTTTTAACTAGATTAGAAGCGTGTATAGCAAGGGTTTCGGGTTTCATAATAGTTTAATTTAAGGATATTGTTAATGGCTGCAATTTATATAATTTGATGATAATTTTTAATTGTCTTTTGTTTTGGCAAGATTTATGTGTTTAGTTTGACGAAAATAAAAATAAACAACATGAAAAGATTATTTATAGCTATTGCAATAGCATGTTCAACACTGGTAATGTTACAAAGTTGTAATACTGCAAAAAGGGTAACTGCAGGTGTAACAGGCAGCAGAGGTACAGTCGTTCGCGATTGGGTTGTAACCAACGTAACTTTAGAAGGTTTACCAGACGGCGCAGTACAAGGCTTATTTGGAGAAAAATCATACAAATGTTTTCAAGGTAGTACGTGGCATTTAACCAATAGTGGTAATGGCTCTTACACTTTACCAGCATCAAGCAGTTGTGGTTCTGTAATGCAAACTATTTTCTGGTCTGCAGCACCAAAAGATCAAACTTTTCAGTTTAAAAAGATATACGAAGGTGATAAAGCTAAAAACGTAACTGAAGGTTATCGTTTAATATTGAGTGATTTATCAAGCACTAATATGGTTTTAAAATCGCCAATAGAATTTGGTGGTAAAACAGCAAATATTGTTTTAACATTTGCGCCACAAGGAAATTAAAAAATACCTGTGAAAAACATAATGCCTAAAGCACTTCTGAAAAGGAGTGCTTTTTTTGTTTAAAACAATTTGCCACAGATTAAAAGGATAGGCAAGGGTTTCTGGTTCAAATTTAATTCCACATTGAATATATAGCTGTTGAAACACTTAATTCAAGAAAAGTTTTTTTAATCCGTGTTCTTTCGCGTTTCGGTGGCAAAGAATACTATGTCTCTTGAGCGAGTAAAACCGTTTGTTACAAGAAAATGATTTTCAAATCGTCCGTTTATTGTATTTTTGTTCAAAATAAATCAGGAATGAATACAACTGAGCAAGTTGAAAAAATATTAGCTGATACAAAATTATCAACTGAACTACAAAACATAGCACACAAAGTTCTTCACGGAGAGCGCATTACATTTAATGAAGGCGTTTATCTTTATGAACATGCAGAATTAGGTTATCTGGGCGTTTTAGCCAATTTCATTAGAGAAAAGAAACACGGCGATACAACTTATTTTAATCGTAATTTTCACTTAGAACCTACAAACCTTTGCGTTTACGATTGTAAATTCTGTTCTTATTCAAAACTTATTAAGCAAAAAGAAGAAGGATGGGCTTTAACAATGGATCAGATGCTTGATATTGTAAAAAAATACGATAATGAGCCTGTTACCGAAGTGCATATCGTTGGCGGTGTATTGCCGCAATACGATGTGGCATTTTATTCAGCGCTATTTACAGCCATTAAAAAACACCGCCCTGAGCTTCATGTTAAGGCTTTAACGCCAGTAGAATATCATTATATCTTTAAAAAAGCTAAAATTGATTATGCTACCGGAATGAAGTTGATGAAAGAAGCTGGACTGGAATCAATGCCTGGCGGTGGTGCAGAAATTTTCCATTCAGAGGTTAGAGATTTGATTGCTAAAGATAAATGTACTGGCGAACAATGGTTAGCCATACATGAAGAATGGCACAAATTGGGTATGAGAAGTAATGCAACAATGCTTTACGGACATATTGAGCAGTTTTGGCATCGAGTAGATCATATGGAAAAACTGCGTGAGTTGCAGGATAGAACTGGTGGTTTCCAAACATTTATCCCGCTTAAATTCAGAAATCAGCACAACCAAATGTCTAATGTTGCAGAATCTTCCGTAATTGAAGATTTAAGGAATTACGCCATTGCCCGTATTTACATGGATAATTTCGATCACATTAAAGCTTATTGGGCCATGATTAGTCGCGAAACAGCACAACTATCACTTAACTATGGTGTTGATGATATTGATGGCACTTTAGATGATACCACAAAAATTTATTCAATGGCTGGGGCAGAAGAACAAACGCCTGCAATGAGTACACAAGAACTGGTTAATTTAATTAAACAAGTTGGTAGAAAGGCGGTAGAACGTGATACGCTTTATAACGTGGTTACAGATTTTGAGAATGTGGTTTTTGAGGAAGAGAAAAAACCGCAGTACTATAAATTACCAGTGGTAAATTAATTTAACTGCGTGATTGATTAAATGAATGATTGATTGAATTTTGAATGGCTTGGTATAAATTAAATATTCATTCAGTCCCCGATTGTACCATTTACTCATTCAAAATTCAACCATTCAAAATTCATTCATTCTCTAACTCACTCATTCAAAATTCAACCATTAATAAATGAAAGAAATATATATCATTCGCCATGGCGAAACCGAATTGAACAGACAAGGCATTGTGCAGGGCAGGGGTATTAACTCTGATTTGAATGATATGGGACGAGCTCAAGCTGAGGCATTCTATCAAACTTATAAAGATGTTAGTTTCGATAAAATATATACTTCTACGCTAAAACGTACACATCAAACCGTACAAAAATTTATCGATTCTGGTTTACCTTGGGCGCAATTATCGGGTTTGGATGAACTTGCTTGGGGCATTTGGGAAGGCAAGCCAAACAGCGAAGCTGCAAGAGAGGCTTTTAGAGAAATGCTTGAATGCTGGCAAAATGGAAATTATACTGCTCATTTTGAAGGAGGAGAAAGTGTTCAGGATGTATACGAACGTTTAAAAGAACCTAAACAGATTTTAGCCTCCAAGCCTGATGAAAAAACTATTTTACTTTGCATGCACGGTAGAGCAATGCGTGTTTTCCTTTGCTTGCTAACCGGTAAACCATTAAGTGAAATGACTGAATTTCCGCACCAAAATACAGTTTTATACAAAATTGGTTTTGAAAATGGTCAATTCAGTATTATAGATTTTAACAATACTGTGCATCTGGATCAACTGGTTATTCCTTCATAAAATTCTGATCCCTTAATTATTAGAAAGAATCTTAATTTATTAACTGTTCTATAAGTTAGGATTCTTCCAAAAAATAAAATTTAACACATTGAACAAGATTAAAATTTCGGCCGTTAATTATACCAATACCAAAGCATTTATATATGGAATTGAACATTCCGATATTCTTAATAAAATAGATTTAAGCTTAGATATCCCTTCAGATTGTGCCGCTAAAGTAATTAACGGTCAAGTAGATATTGGTTTAATGCCAGTTGCCGCAATTCCTTTGGTTCCTAATGCAAATATTGTAGCCGATTATTGTATAGGAAGTGACGGAGGCGTAAATTCTGTATTTATTTTTAGCAGCGTTCCAGTTAATGAAATCCGTACTTTAAAGTTAGATTTACACTCACGAACTTCTAATAACTTAGCCAAAGTTTTATTAAAGTTTTTCTGGAAAAAAGAGGTAGAATTTACAACCGATCAATCTGCAGAAACAGATGCTATTGTTTTAATTGGAGATAGAACCTTCGGTAAAAAAGGCGATTATGCATATGTATATGATATGGGCGAAGAGTGGAAAAATTTTACTGGATTGCCTTTTATGTACGCCGCATGGGTTGCAAATAAAGAAATACCACAATCTTTTAAGGATGAGTTTAATGCCGCTTTAAAATTTGGACTAGATCATCGTAAAGAAGTGCTACAAGAGTTGCCTCAAAATGAAAACTTTGATTTGGAAGATTATCTGTATAATAAACTTCAATTTGAAGTTACCGAAGATAGAAAGAAGGCAATGAACTTGTTTTTAGATTATATTTCGAAACTTAATTAATCGTTATTTCGTTTCCCTGCCTAAAAATAAATAATCAAAAAAGGCTTCTGTTTTTTAGCAGAAGCCTTTTCAATATAGTACAATTTTAGTGATTTTTTATCTTGCCAATAATGGTGTTTAAGCTGCTATCTAACTTAGAAATAGCACCATTTACAGCCTGGTCATAAGTATTATCTAAGCTGGTTACAGCTATAGGTGGTCTACCTTCTAATCGGGCTTCCAAAACACAACGCTTATCATTTTGTGCATCTTTATTACCATTAACATCAGAAAGGTGAAGCTCTAAGCGGGTTAGATGATCGGTGTATCGGCTTAAACCATTTGCCAATGTATCCTTTAGTTTATCCTTATAATCCTGTTTAAGGTTTAAATTGTTATCTGCATTAATTTGAATCGTCATAGTATCTTAATTAAATGGTTGTATATACCTAACAATTTAGGTGTGTAATAGTTTTGGAAAGCAATTTTATTCGAATAATTAATTTATAGAATAATACTTGAATAAGCGCTTCTCATGGCTTAACCTAGGTGTGTAATATTATTTGAGTGACTGAATTAAAGAAATTAATTTGTAGGATACTGTGAAATTAATAATGACAATTTACTACTACATAAAATGTATTTTTAATTTATTTTAAAAAGTATTATAAAATATTTGTATTAATGGAATGTATTGATTATCATTGATCTAGTTCTTTAAATAATTTCATTTAATTTTTTCAAACTATGGCAACAAATGCCGGAAAATTAGCAAGACTTACCATCGATGGTAAGGAGTACAATGTATTTGAAGCAAACTTCGAATCCATTAAACCTGTAGACCAATGGAACAGGGTAACCGCATTTGCCACCAAAGCAGATGCGAGATTTGTCATAGAAGGCAAAGACGATACTACTTCAATTTTTGAGAAATTTGCAAACAGCCGCAAACGTTTTGATGCAAAGTTAACTTTGTACAGCACACACGGTGAAGGTAAATTGGTAGAAACATCTTATAAAGATTGTTCTATCACTTATTACTCTTCTGTTTATAACTCAGCAAACGAAGTACCTTACAAACTGGTTATCGTTTTATCTCCAAAATCTACAGTAGAGGGTAATGCCGAACTTACATTCGATCAGAACACTTAATCGTTCTGCTTTTATTTAAGTAAGCAAACCAAAGGGCAGCGCATCCCGCCAGTCCTAAAAAGCTAAGGGTAGCTGCCCTTTTTTACATCCCATTTTACCGGCAAATTCCCCTATGCCGGAATTACGACATCCTGTTTACGATTTTGTTTTTAACCTGGCGCTCTGTTTAAAACTGTGTAATTTTTTATTGCACCGTTATTTTAGCTGGCCCATAAATTCTTATCTATGGCATTCGGAAGTTCGGCTCAAAAGGCGGTAAATGATTTAATACTCCCCCAGCGAATGGGTTGTGAGGTGTATATTGATAATAAGAAAATATCCCCCATACTTAAACTCAATATAAAGCAGCACATTGGCAAGCATAATGAGCTTGTGATGCACTTTAAGCACGAAGTAATTCAGGAAGTTGGGTTGTTTGTGATAGAAGATGCCCAAACCCTGCTGGGCAGGCTTACCGAGGTTTCTATTTTTAATAGCAGTGATCCTAATGATCATCCGTTTCAAAACAAATTTATTATTACAGAGGTAAAACTTGTTAACGATGGACTTGCCGAAGGGGTTTTGGAATTAAAAGGTCTTTCGCCTACCATTTTGCTTGATGGTGCCAAACATTTCGAAAGTTTTGCCACTCAAAACCTCGCTACCCTGGTAAATACCGTGTGCAAACCTATGGAAAGTATGCGCACCTACCTGATTAACACCTTAAAAGTTAACCCCGTTTTAGAGTATACTTCAAGGTATAACGAAACCGCATGGAATTACCTTAAAAGATTAGCAGATGCAACCGGGAGCTGGATTTATTGCAATGGTATAGGTTTGGTATTCGGTGCCGCTAAAAATGAGGCTTCAATACCCTTAATTTATGGTAGCGATTGCACCAAAGTAAGCATGTCTTTACTCACCGTTCCGGTACAATCGGCGCTTTTCGATTATGATGCCAGTGACAACCTTGCCATGAAACAGAGTGCCAAGGATTATAACGGAAACATCGGTTCTACCGCTCAGGATGCCTATAAAAGATCAGCAAGGTTGTATGGCAATGAAAGTGTGGTACCTATGCAAACCTTTCAGGCCAATCAGGAAATATTAACCGAAAAAGGGAAAGCTCTTGCAGCCTCAAAAGTGGCATCATCTTATTTAATGGAAGCCGAAACCAATAATTTTAGATTAGGCATTGGCACTTTGGTCGATTTTGAGTTTAAGCGGCAAGGAGAAAGCTCAGTCCACCCGCAAATGCGGATTGTTTATTCGGAGCACGATCTCCAGGCCAACGGCATGTACAGCAATCATTTCAAAGCGGTACCCGCGGGTGCAGAAACGCCACCTAAACTAGATTTTGAGCAACCGGTTACCTTCCCGATGCTTGCTAAAGTAGTTGCCAATACCGACCCACTAAACCAGGGCCGTGTTCAGGTTCAGTTTATGGGTTGGGTTCACGACCAGAAATCGCGTTACGAAAAACAAATTACCGATTGGATCAGGGTTTTAAGCCCTGATGCTGGAAGCAGTAACCTGGTTGGGCAAAACAGGGGCTTTGTATTCGTTCCTGAAATAAATGACCAGGTAATGGTCGATTTTGAAAACGGGAACCCCGACAGGCCGTTTGTTACAGGTTCTGCTTTTCATGGAAAAATAGCTGCTGGTGGTGGAGGTAAAAACCACCTTAAAACGATAATAACAAGAAGTGGCGCAAAAATACAACTGGATGATACAGATAATAAAGGCAGTATTTACATAGAAGACCCTAGTGGAAATACTTGGTATATGGATGGGATTGGTAATATAGAAGTTAACGCTCCGAAAAATATTACGATTAACGCGGGGAATAATCTGGATGTTAATGTGAAAAATAACTTACAGTTTAATGTAGGGAATAAAGCGATGTTCAATGTTATTAAACAAATGCTTGTTACTACACCATTCCTAACTCAGCTAGTCTCCAAAATGTACCATACAATGGCTGGCAAGGCATTAATTAATTCTAATCAGGAAATTAAATTTGAAAGCCCGGATATTTATTTAGCAGGTCAAAAGAAATTGTTTTTGCATAGTGATGAAAATGCAACCATAAATTCTAAAGGTCTTGTAGAGATAAAAGGTAAAGATGGAAATCATCATTCAAATAATCCTATAGCTTATGAAACCGTTAAACCAGAAATTACAGCTAAATGTATTGTGCATTTTAGGCCTAAAAAAGATTGGAAAGGCGATGGTTTTGGCTTTGATTGGATGAGACAAGGGGATACTAACTTGATTACTGGTTCTAATGTTGTATTTGGGGATACTAATTATGAGGACATTGTTGCTAAGCAATATACTAATGCAACCTTTACTGTATTAGAAACTGATGTAAATAAGTATAGTGGAAGTTTTAAAAAGGATGATATAATGTATAGCAGCCTGAAAAATGATTATAATATCCATATAATCCCTTGGAAAACTAAAAAAGATGCTACGGGCGCAGATTTAAAAGATGGGACAGGGGCTGTAATAAACGAAGAATATTATTGTTCCTGGTTATCATTGTACCCCAGTAAAGAGAAAACAATAGATACTTTTGTTTCATTAGGCAATAAAAATGGTAATAACCCAATAGAAATTTCTACAGGTTTCTCAAATACAAAAGCTACGCTTAGTTTGATTATAGATATTGAAGAAGAACCAGATGTATTGCGTTTCGAGGATAATATTCACTTCGTTATTAGCCCGAAAGAAATTAATGTTAGCGGAAAGGGAAAAGGAAAACATGCCTACATTGATCACATTACAATTGAATGTTTAGATGATTTTAGTTCTGACCAAACTTTAATTATTAATGCCATAAAAAAAGATAATGCAGGAATAGAACAAAAACTCCTGGCAGGAAAACTTAATATTTGGGCTAATCATGAATCCAATAGAAAAAAAGCTAAAGTTTTGTTAATTAATGTAATAACGCCAGAAATTGTGCCTACTAGAGGAAGAAGAACTGGAAATTTAATTGGGCAAAAAGAATTATTTGAGAAATACTTGAGGCAAGCCTTAATAGAAACTGATGTATCTACAGAAATCATAGATGTATCAACAGATATTAATTTTCAACCTAGTGCAAAATATGTGAAAAATGACCAGATAGCTGCATATTATTCAGGCAGTCCTACACCAACTGGTTTTACCAACTTAGAAGATTATTTATATAATCTTTTAAAAGCCCGGTTGAAGGCTGGAGATCCGGCCAGCGAGAATAAGTATGATGATTATTTTAAAGCAATTTATTTAGGGGAGAATGGAGGTTATGTTGATTCTGCTGGAGTAATACAAGGTTTAAATGGTTATTCATCAGGTAAATCGGTGGTTTTATTTCTAAGTAAAAATGATCAAACTGCTGCACATGAATTTTTACACTCTTTTAAATTACATCATTCATTCACTAATAAAGAGGCGAACTCCGATGCACTGTTTACTTACGAATATAAAAAAACAGAAAACTTAATGGATTATTCACATCATATTCCTCAAGAACGCTATTCTTTATGGCATTGGCAGTGGCTGAAAGCAAACAGTAGCATAATTTAAAAAATAACAGTATGAAAACGATAATTAAACATTGCTTTCTAACTTGTATTATTTTACTAAATATACAATGTAAAGCACAACAAAAAACATATAATTTAAACCATGATACACAAAAAAATATGATACCCGCAATTGATAAAAATTTTGAAATATTCGATTCTGAAAGATACAATAGGTTATTTAAAAAAAATCCTCATTACCAAAGCGAATTTTTAGCTGATGGTACCTATATCGAAATGACCGTTGCAAATGCAGGTAAAAATTACTTAGAAACTGCACCTAATTCTTATTTAATGATATCAAAAGCATATTTTAATAATGGCAATATCAAAGCAAAAGGATTAGGATTTAATGCTGATGGTTTCCAAAAAGGCATTTGGTATGAGTTTAATGAAAATGGCCAGCTAATTAAAGAAACGGACTACGATAAACACTACAAGTTCACTTTCGAGGATATCCTGAAATTTTGTGAACGAGAGCATATTGAAGTTAAGAAAGGACCCATTTTGCAAAGCACAGGTTTTCATACAGCGATTAGAAGAGGTTATTCACTCTTAATGGAAAATGTTAGTTGGTGGGAAATAGATTGGTTGAAGAGATCAGATTTAATTGAAACTATAAAGTTAAATGGTAATACAGGTGTCGTGGTTGAAAAGAGAGAAAGAAGTTATATCAATAACTAATTTTTAAAATAAATGGTTAACGTTTTTAATAATAGCATGTGTTTAAAATACGCTTTAATTTATACCCAATGATGAAAATAAATAAACATTGCCTATTATTTTGTGTCGTTTTACTAAATATTCAATGCATAGCTCAGGTTAGTATACATAAGATTATGATACCAGTGGTAGATAAGAAGTTTGAAAAATTTGATTCAGTTAAATATGAAAATAGAGTAAATAAAAACTCTTCTACATTAGAAGAGTTTTTATCAGATGGTACCTATGTAGAATTGGATACTGGAAATTATGGGAAAGGATATGTAGAAACCCCGCTAAACTCTTACTTTACTTTATCTAAAGGGTACTATAAAAATGGCAATATAAAAATGAAAGGCTTAGTTTTTAATTGGTTTGCATTTCAAAAAGGTATTTGGTACGAGT
This sequence comes from Pedobacter nototheniae, assembly GCF_004335085.1. Taxonomy (GTDB): domain Bacteria; phylum Bacteroidota; class Bacteroidia; order Sphingobacteriales; family Sphingobacteriaceae; genus Pedobacter; species Pedobacter nototheniae. Next base: position 11,356 of record NZ_RQRS01000012.1, read on the forward strand.
TTAATGAGAATGGACAGCTGATTAAAGGAATGGACTATGATAAATACTATAAGTTCACTTTCGAAGATATTCTGAAATTTTGTGAACGAGAGCACATCGAAGTTAAGAAAGGACCTATTTTGCAAAGTACAGGTTTTCATACAGCGATTAGAAGGGGTTATTCACTCTTAATGGATAATGTTAGTTGGTGGGAAATAGATTGGTTGAAGAGATCAGATTTAATTGAAACTATAAAGTTAAATGGTAATACAGGTGTCGTGGTTGAAAAGAGAGAAAGAAGTTATATCAATAACTAATTTTTAAAATAAATGGTTAACGTTTTTAATAATAGCATGTATGTAAAATACGCTTTAATTTATAACCCAATGATGAAAATCAATAAACATTGCCTATTATTTTGTGTCGTTTTACTAAATATTCAATGCATAGCTCAGGATAGATCAAAAAAATTTATGATACCAGTAGTAGATAAGAAGTTTGAAATATTCGATTCTGAAAAATACAATAGATTATTAAAACTTAACCCTGATTACCCAAGTGAGTTTTTAAATGATGGAACCTATATCGAAATAATAAAATCAAAATCTGGAAATGCTTATTTTGAAACACCTTCTAATTCTTACTTTAAAATAGTAAAAGGATATTTTAAAAATAATAAAATTGAGGGTAAGGGGTTGGTTTTTAATGCTGGCGATTTCAGAAAAGGCATTTGGTATGAATTTAATGAGAATGGGCAGCTAATTAAAGAAACGAACTACGATAAATATTATAAGTTCACTTTTGAAGATATATTGAAATTTTGTGAACGAGAGCACATCGAAGTTAAGAAAGGACCTATTTTGCAAAGTACAGGTTTTCATACAGCGATTAGAAGAGGTTATTCACTCTTAATGGATAATGTTAGTTGGTGGGAAATAGATTGGTTAAAAAGATCAGATGTAATTGAAACTATAAAGTTAAATGGTAATACAGGTGTCGTGGTTGAAAAGATAGAAAGAGGCTATATCAATAATTAATATTTTCTATCAGATTAGTTATTAGACAGCCATTTGAAAAAACAATTTAATAGAAATATAAAACGATGCCTCAAAAAATAACTGAAACGGCCTTACTACTATGTGATAAAGGTGTAAAAACTAGTCAGCTAAAAGTAACAAGTCAAAATTTCTCAAAAGCAGATAATAAACTTGTAGCAACAGAAAATGATAAAAATGCGGAGATAAATATTCCAAATTTTGGCATTTGTAGTGTAACTCGAGGTAAGTGTTTGCCTAATATTACTAAGTGGGAAAATCCAACAGAAAAGGACAACATAAATAACCTTAAAATATTGACAGAAAATTCAAGCTGTCAATGTAGTATTGGTGGTAAAATAGTTATACAAGATAAGGGGCACGAGGAGAAACATAATGCAGAGTAAGGTGTCTTAACTAATTTATTATAATCTGCTAATTTTTTATCCAAAACAATCTGTTTTTTCGTCCACAATCTTTTAACTTTTCAACAAAATCTTTATACAACCATTAAACCTGTTATCTTTATGGCTTTTGTAAATTAATTTCAGTTTTGGCTAAAGACACGAATAAAGAAACCCCATTAATGCAACAATATAATGCTATTAAGGCAAAGTATCCTGGTGCATTATTATTATTTAGAGTAGGTGATTTTTATGAAACCTTTGGCGAAGATGCCGTTAAAACATCCCAGATTTTAGGCATTGTATTAACCAGAAGAGGAACCGGACCTAACGGGGGCGCTCTTGAGCTTGCAGGCTTTCCTCATCATTCGTTAGATAACTATTTATCAAAACTAGTTAGAGCAGGGCAAAGGGTTGCTATTTGCGATCAGTTAGAAGATCCAAAAGCAACCAAAACCATTGTAAAACGCGGTGTAACCGAATTGGTAACGCCAGGTGTGGCTTACGGTGATAATATTGTAAATCAAAAATCAAACAATTATTTAGCAGCTGTTTATTTCGATAAAACGCAAATAGGCGTTTCTTTTTTAGATATTTCTACAGGCGAATTTTTAATCGCTCAAGGCAATAGTGATTATATTGATAAACTTTTGCAAGGTTTCAAACCATCAGAAGTTATATTTCAAAAATCTAAACGCCAGGTTTTTACGGAGCAGTTTGGAGATCGCTTTTATACTTTTGGATTAGATGAATGGCCTTTTACTTCCGATTACGGAAATGAAACGCTAACCAAACATTTTGATGTTGCCTCACTTAAGGGCTTTGGTATTGATCGTTTGCAAAGTGGTATTGTAGCTGCTGGCGTGGTGTTACATTATTTAGGTGAAACCGAACACCGTAACCTACAGCATATTACCTCGATTAGCCGTATAGAAGAGGATAAATACATGTGGTTGGATCGTTTTACAATTCGCAACCTGGAGTTGGTAAACTCAGCAAACGATAACGCGGTTACCTTGTTCGATATTTTGGATCATACTTCTACGCCGATGGGTGCTCGTTTACTTCAAAAATGGATTATTATGCCTTTGAAGGAACTTAAACCTATTGAAGAACGCTTAGGAATGGTTGATTTTTTTGTGAAACATGACGAACTTCAGCAAGAATTTTTATCCCATATTAAGCAAATTGGTGATTTAGAAAGACTAATTTCTAAAGTTGGTTTGCAACGTGTTGGACCAAGGGAATTAACACAGCTTAAAAGAGCTTTAACACACATTGAAGCAGTTAAAAACTTAGGCGCAGCATCTAAAAATCCTTTTCTTATTAAGCTAGCCGATCAGTTAAATCCATGTATCGCCATTCGCGAAAAGATAGAAAGAGAATTACAGCCAGATCCTCCTGCTTTATTAATTAAAGGAAATGTTATTGCTGATGGTATTGATGAAGATTTAGATCGTTTGCGTAAAATCGCATTCGGTGGTAAAGATTATTTAGTGCAAATTCAGAAACGCGAAGCGGAAGCTACTGGAATTCCCTCATTAAAAATAGCCTTTAATAATGTGTTCGGTTATTACCTGGAAGTAACTCATACCCATAAAGATAAGGTGCCCGAAGGTTGGATTCGTAAACAAACTTTGGTTAATGCAGAGCGATATATTACACCTGAACTTAAAGAATACGAAGATCAGATTTTAGGTGCTGAAGAAAAAATACAGCAAATAGAAATTCGCTTGTATAACGATTTGATGTACCAAACAGCAGGTTATATTAAACCAATACAACTGAATTCTTTTTTAATTGCACAATTAGATTGCCTGCTTTGTTTTGCAAATCTCGCAGTTAAAAATCATTATTCTAAGCCTAAAATGAGCGCAACTAAAGTGCTTGATATTAAAGGTGGTCGCCATCCGGTAATTGAAAAACAATTGCCTGTAGGCCAAGAATATATTACCAATGATGTTTATCTGGATACAGAAAGTCAGCAGATTATTATGATTACTGGCCCCAACATGGCAGGTAAGTCGGCAATTTTAAGGCAAACTGCTTTAATCGTGCTGATGTCACAAATGGGTTGTTTTGTCCCCGCAAAGGAAGCTGAAGTTGGTTTGGTTGATAAGATTTTTACCCGCGTAGGTGCTTCTGATAATATTTCTTCAGGAGAAAGTACTTTTATGGTCGAAATGAATGAAACGGCCAGTATTTTGAATAACATTTCTGATGATAGCTTAATTCTTTTAGACGAAATAGGTCGTGGTACAAGTACTTACGATGGTATTTCAATTGCCTGGGCTATCGCTGAATTTTTGCATCAACATCCAACTTCTAGACCTAAAACTTTATTTGCTACGCATTATCACGAATTAAATGAGTTGGCGAATACAATGCCACGCATTAAGAATTTTAATGTATCTGTAAAGGAAATGACTAATAAAGTGATCTTTTTAAGGAAGCTAATTCCTGGAGGTAGCGAGCATAGTTTTGGTATTCATGTAGCTAAAATGGCTGGTATGCCACCAAAATTAATTCAACGTGCCAATGAGATTTTAAAGAAATTGGAAATTGATAGAACTGAAGGACAGAGTATTAAGGATAGTATTAAGAAGGTTCAAAATCAAGCTTACCAATTGCAAATGTTCGCTGTAGATGACCCAGTATTGATTAAAATTCGCGATACACTCAATAATTTAGATGTAAATGCGTTAACACCAGTAGAAGCATTATTAAAACTAGACGAAATTCAAAGATTGATAAAAAATTAGAAAGGCAAATAGCGGAGCACTTTACTATTGCTGCCATAACTTATTTCAGAAAATGCAGATAACTTTAAGCCCTAAACCTTTTACTTTTAAGCACGGTCCTTACATTTTTCTGATTTTGGCTGTGATTTTTCTATCATCTTGCGGATCAAGGAAGTATACAGTTAAAAGTGATACAAAAGCATCAAAGGCAGCTGATGCCATGTCTAACCTAAAAAGCAAACAACTTTATCGTTTCATTACCGATTGGACAGGGGTTAGGTATCGTTTGGGTGGTTTAGATAAAAATGGAATAGACTGTTCTGGCTTTGCCTTATTACTTGAAAAAGAAATTTATGGCAAAACATTACCTCGCATTTCTCGCGATCAAGCCAATGTAATTCGATCAAAAAGTGCTAGCAGCTTACAAGAAGGAGATTTAATCTTTTTCTCTTTCGGCGGAAACACAGTAGATCATGTAGGGGTTTATTTAAATAATGGTTTTTTTGTACATGCCTCTACCACAAGAGGCGTAATTGTTGATGATTTAACTTTACCTGCCTATCAAAAAGCAATGGTGAAATCGGGTTCTCTTTAATTAGATTATGAAACTAATTTATATACTAGTCTTAACTGCAATATTTTATACCTCAAGTGCTCAAGTTAAACTACTAACTATAGATGAATTAAATCATCGAATCGAAAATGGAAAAGATACTACTTATGTAGTTAACTTTTGGGCTACCTGGTGTGCACCATGCGTTGCAGAACTTCCTAATTTTGAAAAATTACGTTTAGTTAATATGAATGAACCAGTAAAAGTTTTGCTGGTAAGTTTAGATTTCAAATCGAAATTGAGTAAAGCAGTTATACCTTTTGTTGAAGCGAATAAACTTCAATCGGAAGTTTTTCTATTAAATGAGTCGAATCAGCAAGAATACATTCAGCGAATAGATAAAAAATGGAGTGGCGGTATTCCAGCAACATTATTTGTCTATAAAAAGAAGAGGCAATTTTTCGAAAAGGAATTTTCTGAAGAAGAGTTAAAGAATACTTTATTAGCCATAAAACGAGAAAAGGAATAATTGCTTATTCCTTTTCTTATGATTCTCATGCTTAATTAATCATTTTAATTTTCAAAGTGAGTTTTGGTTGCCAAAGCTTCCCAGTTACTCATATCAGTTCTAATAGCTTCAATTTTAGCATTTGCCACTTCATAGGCATCAGCACCCAAAAATAAGTGCATAGGCGCATTTTCTGAATTAGCAACTTTAATTAAAACATCCATTCCTTTCTCGGGATCTCCAGGCTGTTGATTATTAATTTGATTTTGATGCGCATCCTGAGATTGGCGAACTTCCTTATAAGCATCAATAGCCTTTGTTGGTACTGCCAGTGAACCTGATGAAAGAAAATTAGTTCTAAAATATCCAGGTTCAACAACCGTTACCTTAATTCCAAATGGTTTAACTTCTGCCGCTAAGGATTCAGAAAACCCTGCAACAGCAAATTTAGTTGCGCAGTAAATTCCAAAACCTGGGTAATTTCCACTAAAACCACCTATAGATGATATATTGAAAATATGCCCCGATTGTTGTTTCCTTAATTGTGGCAGTGCTTTTCTAATCACGTTTAATGATCCAAACACGTTAACATTAAAGTTTTCTCTTGATTCTTCATCACTTAATTCTTCCAAAGCACCTAGCAAACCGTAACCTGCGTTATTTACAACCACATCAATCTTTCCATATTTACTAATTGTTTGGCCAATTGTTTTTTCTACACTTTCTTCGCTTGTTAAATCTACAGATAAGGGCAGGAAGTCATCATTAGTTCCAACTGCTTCTGTTAAATCATTTAAATTTCTTGAAGTTGCAGCTACTTGATTGCCGTTTTCTAATAGTTTTTTCACTAAGATTAGTCCTAAGCCTTTAGAAGCCCCCGTAACAAACCATACTTTTTTATTTTCCATATTGTTTTTGCTAATTGTTAATTGAATAATTGTTGTTGAGCTTAGGGCTGATTAAATCCAGTGGAATTAGTAATCGCAGCCCAATCCTTAAATTCTTTGTTTAAAGCTTCAAGTTTTACATTCGCACGATTAAAGGCATCATTTCCAAGTAATAAATGGAGCGGAGGATTTGGCATTGCTACAACTGCAATCATCGCTGCAGCTGCTTTCTCAGGATCGCCAATTTGTTCACCATCCATTTTTAAATAGCGCTCATGAGATTCACGAACCCCATTGTAATCTGCAATTGGATTTTCAGGTAGTGCGAGTGAATCACCAGTTAAAAAGCTTGTTCTGAAAGCGCCAGGAGCAACTACAGTAACTTTAATTCCAAATTCTTTAACATCTTCAGCAAGCACTTCAGACAATCCGATTACCGCAAATTTCGAAGCTGCATATACCGCCCAGCCTGTGGCGCCGGCAATGCCTGCGATAGAAGAAATATTGATGATATGCCCCGAGCGTTGAGCCCTTAAAAAAGGCATTGCTTTCCTGATCACATTTAATGTGCCGAAAACATTTACGTCGAAATTGGTACGTGTTTCTGCCTCAGAAAGCTCCTCAATACTGCCGCCAATTCCATAACCCGCATTATTAATAACAACATCAATTTTTCCAAATTTTTCAATTGTTGCTTTTAAAGCAAGGTCAACGCTGTTTTCATCTTTTAAATCTGCTGTTAAGGGTAAAAACTTAATAGAACTTGAATTTACCGCTTTTTTAAGATCACTTACATTTCTGGAAGTTGCTGCAACATTTTGTCCGGCCTCTAGTAATTGCTTAACTAAACTCAGTCCTAAACCTTTTGAAGCACCTGTTATAAACCAAACTTTTTTTGTGTACATATTTTATCCTTTTTTGTTAGGACAAAATTACTGCGGCACAAAGATTATGTTATTACGCTAATCAAACCAATGGTTACGAAATTCAAACAATTCTGTAGGAGCTAGGTGTATCGTTCGTTAATTTCTTGAAAAAATTATTGAAATGTGTCGGTTCTTCAAAACCCAGGCAGTAACCTATTTCAGAAATATTCCAATCTGTGTGTTTAAGCAAAGCCTTAGCCTCACTTAATAAGCGGTCAGTAATATAATGCGTGGTCGTTTTACCTGTTGTTTCTTTTATTGCTCGATTTAAATGATTTACATGAATAGAAAGTTGGCCAGCGAAATCTTTAGCTGATCGTAATGTAAATCTTTGCGAAGTAGTTTCAATAGGGAACTGGCGCTCAAGCAATTCAGTAAATACAGCAGTAATGCGGCTATTAGCATCAATATGTTTGTACAAAACTTCAGAAGGTTCAGTTTTTAAAGCAAAATGAGTCATTTCAGTTACATAATTACGAAGCAAATCATACTTGTAAATGTAGTCAGTATTAATTTCTGCAATCATTTTCTCAAAAATTGAACTCACATGTTTATCTTGATCGTCGTCAAGGATATACGTTGGCTTACCTGATGGAGAAAACATAGGTAAATCATTAATATTGCCTCTAATTTTCTCTGTAAAAAAAGGCTCTGTAAAAATGCAGAAAAAACCAGTATTGTCCTCTGGCTTGCCTGGTACAGGTTCCCAGGTGTATGGCACAAGTGGGTTAAAGAATATTAAGGCCGTTCCGTTTATCTCGATACTTTTATCCGCATAATGATAAATGTTGTGCCCTCTTACAAGTGCAATTTTATAAAAAAACCTTCTGCTATATTTAATAGGCGCCTTATTTTCTCCTAAACAATCTTCACGTCTGAAAACATTAAAATGACCTACATCTTTCTGTAAGTTATCTGGAAGAAAACTGAACTTATCTTTATAAAAATCTTCAAGGGTCTCTGCTGTACTCATAAATCAAAGTTACAAAATTCAAACTATAACTCAAATGTGATTTAATTATGATAAAATTAATTTCTTAAATAATACCGATTGGTATATATTTGTGTTGTTATTTAAAAAATATGACTAAGGCAGAAAAAACAAGACAATTTATAATAGAAAAGACAGCTCCGATTTTTAATATGAAAGGATATGCTGGTACATCTATGAATGATTTAACTACTGCTACAGGTTTAACAAAGGGAAGTATATATGGAAATTTCCTGAACAAAGATGAGGTTGCTATATCTGCTTTTGAATATAATTTGAATAAGGTGGTTTCAAAAATAGGTAACGAAATTAACAAAAAGGAGAGCACAGTAGATAAGTTAATGGTTTATGCCGATATGTATCATCAATTTTTGTGTAATAACTTTACAAAAGGTGGCTGTCCGATTTTAAACACTGCTATTGATGCGGATGATACGCACCCGCTATTAAGAGAAAAAGCACTTGCAGCTGTACTCTCGTGGAAAAATGGAATTATCCGGATTGTAGAAAAGGGAATTTCTATAAAAGAAATAAAAAAAACTGAAAATCCAGAACAAGTTGCTTTAACTGTGATAGCCATGATTGAAGGTGCAATTATGATTACACGATTAACAGAAAAAATGGATTACTGGAATTTAATCATGGATTCTTTAAAAAAATATATAATAAGTATCAGCTAAAATTTTTTTAACCTAAAATATACCGATCGGTATTTAAATAATGGAAAGAAGTAAATTAATTACCTGGAAAGACCCGATGGAGGGCGCAAATGAAGCTTTAAAATTAAGTGGACTGGAATATTTACAAGCGATGGGTGATGGAAAATTACCTTTGCCGCCATTATTGTACACTTTAGATTTTAATGTAAGTGAATTAAAACCCGGAGAAGTGGTTTTTGAGTTTACACCACAAGAATTTCATTACAATCCAATCGGTACAGTGCATGGAGGTGTAATTTCTGCCATTTTGGATTCGGCTATGGGTTGTTCGCTTCACTCTCTTTTGCCTGCTGGAAAAGGGTATACTACACTTGAACTTAAGGTAAATTTCTTAAAAGCGGTAACCATCAAAACAGGCCTGCTAAAAACTATTAGTAAGGTAATTAACCTGGGTGGGCGTACTGCTTTGGTAGAAGCGCAGCTGGTTGATGCCAATCAAACCATTTACGCACATGCGGTAAGTACTTGTTTAATCTTAAAATTTTAAAAAAAATATAATCATGAAAACAACAAAAAATACAGTTTTAATTACTGGCGGAAGTGCTGGAATAGGACTTGAAATTGCAAAACAATTATCTGCATTGGATAATCATGTTATTATTACTGGTCGCGATGAGCAACGTTTGAAGGCCGCTGCTGCAGGATTAAGCAATGTAACGGCTATTCCTTTTGATGTAAGTAAAACAGCAGATATCGATCAACTCGTAGAACGCATTGAAAAGGAATTTCCTCAGTTAAATATTGTAATTAACAATGCAGGGCGAGCTATTTTACACAACCTTGGTAATCAAAATCAAGACGCTTCGGCTATTGCAGAAGAGGAAATGTTAACCAATTATCTTGCAGTAATTAAGCTGAACCAAAAGCTTTTACCTGTTTTAAAAAAACAAGAAGAGGCTGCAATTGTAAATGTTTCATCTATCGTAGCTTTTGTTCCTGGAATTAATTTACCTACTTATGCTGCCAGTAAAGCAGCATTGCATTCTTACAGTATTTCATTAAGGTTAAGCCTTGAAAACACTGCTATTAAAGTTTTTGAATTAATGCCACCATTGGTTAATACCGAACTCTCTAAAGAAATTGGTGGTCATAACGGCATTCATCCTTCTGTTGTTGCGGATGATTTAGTTAAGGCTTTGGAAAATAATGAATATGAAATAAGAGTAGGAGATACGGAAACTATTTACGGTCTGTTTCGTTCGTCACCTGCTGATGCACTGAATGTTATGAATTCTAATAGGGCAGAATGGATAGAATCTGTTAAGTAACGGATTTAAAATATAGCAGGAATATGAAGAAAAAATTAGCCTTTGCCTTAATTATGGGTATTTTTACCACCGGAATTATAACGGGTTCGGTAATCGTAGCAAATCTTGGCTTTATTAATGGCTTCATTAAAATATGGCTAAGGTCTTGGGCAATTGCCTACCTAATTGTAATTCCTGCTATACTTATTATTGGTCCTAAAATTCAAAAATTGGTTGATTATCTATTTGAAGATAACAATCTGAAAAAAAATTAAAATGAAACGAGTAGTCATCACCGGGCTGGGTGCAATAACACCATTGGGAAACAGTGTTAACGATTTTTGGCAAAATATAATTGCTGGAAAAAACGGCGTAGGTCCAATCACAAAATTTGATACCGATAAATTTAAAACAACGTTTGCATGTGAAGTTAAAAACTTTGATGCAGAGGCTTACATGGATAAAAAAGAACTAAAAAAGTTCGATTTATTTACTCAGTATGCAATTGCTTCTACCGACCAGGCGATTAAGGATGCCAAATTGGATTTCACAGAGATGACCGACGATCAACTTGCTGAAGTAGGGGTAATCTGGGCAACTGGAAACGGCGGAATCGGTACTTTTGAAGCTCAATTAGAAGAGTTTCATGCAGGAGACGGAACACCTAGATTTAGTCCATTCTTTATTCCTAAAATGATTGTTGATATCGCTGCTGGCGCAATTTCAATACGCCACAAATTACGTGGGCCTAATTATTGTACAGTATCTGCCTGTGCATCCTCTAACACGGCAATTATCAGTGCTTTTGACACCATTCGTTTAGGCAAAGCTAATATTATGATTGCAGGAGGTTCTGAAGCTGCTTTAACTAAATCATCTGTTGGCGGTTTTAATGCCGCACAAGCTTTATCGAAAAGAAATGATGATCCTAAAACTGCTTCTAGACCATTTGATGCAGAAAGAGATGGTTTTGTAATGGGAGAAGGTGCTGGTGCTTTGGTTTTAGAAGATTTGGAGCACGCTTTGCAACGCGGCGCAACCATTTATGCCGAAATTATTGGCGGTGGGATGGCTGGTGATGCTTATCACCTAACTGGAACACCTCCGGATGGGATTGGTGCAGTACTGGGTATGAAAAAAGCATTGAGTGATGCCGGTATTTCTGCTGATAAAATCGATTACATAAATGCACATGCTACTTCAACAGGCTTAGGAGATTTGAGCGAGCTAACGGCTATAAATACAATTTTTAATGGTTTATCCGTTGCAATTGGTGCTTCTAAATCTCAAACTGGGCATTTATTAGGCGCTGCTGGTGCTGTAGAAAGCATTATTAGTATTCTTTCTATTCGTGATGGCATTATTCCTGGAGTAATTAATACTCAAAATCTGGATGAGAAAATACCTGCAGGTTTAAATATTGTTTTAGGTGCCTCTGTTAAGCAGGAAGTGAATTATGTTTTAAATAACACATTTGGTTTCGGTGGACATACAGCGAGTACAATTTTTAAAAAGTACGAAGCTTAATTAAAGAAATCCAGTGTTTTGATTAGCCAAAGTGGCGTAAAAACCTCAGTAATTAATCACCAAAACTGTCAAGCTATTTTAGGAATGGCTTGGTAACGGTCTGGAATGACTTGGTAACGGTCGCAATTGACTTGGTAACGGTCTGGAATGACTTGGTAACGGTCTGGATTGACTTGGTAACGGTCTGGAATGACTTGGTAACGGTCGCAATTGACTTGGTAACGGTCTGGAATGACTTGGTAACGGTCTGGAATGACTTGGTAACGGTCGCAATTGACTTGGTAACGGTCTGGATTGACTTGGTAACGGTCTTGAATCACTTGGTAACGGTCGCAATTGACTTGGTAACGGTCGCAATTGACTTGGTAATGGGCGCATATAGCTTGGTAAAGGTTGCATATGACTTGGTAAGCATAATTAACTGCTAGCTGCTGTTTGTTTTTATTAAGTTTTGGTTGTTCTCGTTGAGTATCTGGTTATTTTTGATCAGTATTAGAATTTGAAAATGAACACTTCGGTGTGCATGGCAATTTAAGCCCGGCTTTACACTGTATCCCGATAGAAAAAATCGGGATGCCGTTTCAATCCTGTTTAGATACAAAGTTTGTGCCCTTGATTTGACAAATTTCTTGCTGCCTTTGTTAAATAAACCAGACCGGCAGCGGTATCCCGATTTTTTCTATCGGGATTTAGCAAAGGGCGGGACTGCATAAGCCAAAAACCAGTAACTTAAGTTTCCAAAAAATAGAGTGTCTATTTCTTTCAAACTTAGAATTAAGTTTACTACTAAAATGTCCTTCGACAGGCTCAGGATGACAATTTAGGCGATTGATTGGCTGTTATAAGGAATTTAGAATTAAACTATTTATCCATTAACAGGTTAACCAATTCTTTTAATTCTTCAATTTCCTGTTCTAATTTTTTTAAGCGATTTTCAAGTTCCTCATTTGGTTGAAAAACAACTGTTTGAGCATGTTCGATTGGAGTATTGGAATCATTTTCTACAAATTCTCCTAATAAATGCACAAAACGAGCCTCTTTTTGTCCTGCTTTTTTAGCCAGTTGTTTAACAAAAGGAGTTTCATCATCTGCTAGTTTTTGTAATTGTTCCAAAACTTCTTCTATGCTTTCAAATTCGTATAATCTACCCGAGTTACTATTAATTTCGCCCGGTGTTAAAGGTCCACGTAAAAGGAGAAGGCAAATAATTGCTAATTCTGAAGGAAGTAGGGGATAAACAATAGCTAAATTGTGTTTGTATTTTGTCGCCCTGCTAGAACCTCCCGTTGCCGTAGAAATTAATCCCTTTATTTTTAATTGATTTAAAGTAAGGATTATGGTTTCTTCATCATAGTTTACAACAGGATATCTGGAACTTTTTTGGTTACATGCGGCTGTTAAGCCATTCAAAGTCATTGGATAATAATCAGGTGTGGTTCTGCTTTTTTCAATTAAAGATCCTAAAACACGCTGTTCTTCTGCTGATAATTGTGGTAGTGATTTTACTTGGTCCATTTGCTAAAAATATACATTGATAGCACATTATAAAAATAATTTTAAAATATTAAATATAAGCCACTATTCATTTTTATATTAGTTAGAGATATAGAAAACAAAAACTCTATTTTTTACATTATATAAACCTATTAAAGCTGGCTTCATTTTTCAATAACGAGGTGTTTGCATAGCTTTGTCAAAAACAAAAAAGAAATATGATAGCTGCAAAAGGATACGCTGTACACAGCCAAACTGATAAATTGGCTCCATGGAATTTCGAAAGAAGAAACGTTGGACCTAAAGATGTATTAATTGAAATTTTATTTAGCGGAATTTGCCACTCAGATATTCACCAGGTAAGAAGTGAGTGGGGACCAGCTAAATATCCAATGGTACCGGGCCATGAAATTGTAGGGCGCATTACCGAAGTTGGATCTGAAGTATCTAAGTTTAAAGTTGGCGATCTTGCTGGTATTGGCTGTATGGTTGATAGTTGTAAAGAATGCCCAACCTGCAAAGGCGGACAAGAGCAATTTTGCGAAAAAGGAGAAACCGTATGGACATATAACAGTGTTGAACGTGATAAAGTTACTCCAACTTATGGCGGTTACTCAAACAAAATTGTTTGTACAGAAGAGTTTGTTGTAAAAGTATCTGATAAATTGCCTTTAAGTGGTGTAGCGCCTTTATTATGTGCTGGTATTACCACGTATTCGCCAATTAAAAGATGGGGAATTAAAGCTGGTCACAAAGTTGCCATTCTAGGTTTAGGTGGTTTAGGCCACATGGCTGTTAAATTTGCTGTGGCATTTGGTGCTGAGGTTACTGTTTTAAGTACTTCGCCATCAAAAGAGCAAGATGCTAAAAAATTGGGTGCACATAATTTTGTGGTAACTAAAAATCCTGATGAATTGAAAAAATACACAAAGTATTTCGATTATATTTTGGATTCAGTTTCTGCACCGCACGATTACGAGATGTATTTCAAATTATTAAATGTAAACGGCGTTCACATTTGTGTGGGGATTCCACCTGTGCCAATTCAATTCCCAGGTTCAGCTTTAATGAGTGGTAACAGAGCGCTAACGGCATCAAGTATTGGTGGTGTTGAGGAAACTCAGGAAATGCTTGATTATTGCGCTGAGCATGGCATTGTTTCTGATGTTGAAGTGATTAATATTAATTACGTAAACGAAGCTTACGAAAGAGTTTTAAATAGCGATGTGAAATATCGTTTCGTTATTGATATGGCTACAGTTTAATTTAGTTATACCAATAAATAAAGGCGAGCTATTTGGCTCGCCTTTATTATTTAACATTTATTTGATTAATATTTCTATCCAATCTATCAAATATTACCTTTTCTGGCTCGTAATCATGATTTGGTTTCCAATGTTGTTCTGTTTGAACTAACTGACCTTTAATAATTGTTTCTGAGTTTAACAAAATACCTTTTCTGTTATCTTCCGATGGATTAAACGACTTTACTTTGCCTAGGTAAGTCTCTATCATTTTAGGGATTTGATTAAAACTTCTAGTTTCATCGTCAATCACAATTTTACTTGTATTTTTTATTGTGTTTGGAAAAAGCCTATTAAGCCACCATGGGTTTTTTGATACAGTTTGAACGGGTGGTTTTGTCAAATGAAAGATATATTGTGCTCGATCATCACTATTATAGTTTCTGAAAATTACGGTTTCGATAGTTTCCCAGGAAATTAATTGAGTAATATCAAAAAGAGGTATTTTATAAAGAATGCCATTTTGATCAAAGGATAAGCTTCTTTGTTGTTCAGCTTGCTTGTTTACTGTTTTTTCGGAAATGCTAAACCCGAATACTAAATCATAAAGTATTAACGAAGGGACCAAGAAAAAAAGTACCGATACGAAGTAAGCCCCAATAATTTTAACTTCTTTCCAAATCATAAAAATCGTTAAACCTAAGCCAACTAATATGAAAAGGATAAGAATTAATTTAATGATTAAGAGCGGATTTATTTTCATGTTTTAGTATGTGCGCCAGTTTATTAAACCGACGCACAACTTTTATGTTTTAAGTTTATTTGTAAGTAGCTGCTAATTTTAAAGCATTGTAAGCATTTACAATACCACCGCTAATACATAAATCAGAGAAAGGAACTGAAACTTTTGGAGCATCATCTCCTTCACCTTTTTTGTATTCAACATTGTGGTTAACCTTTACAACAGATTTAACAATAATTTCTTTTACCTGCGCAGCTGTTAATTTTGGATAGTATGAACGAATTAAACCAGCTAATCCCGCAACAACAGGAGAGGCCATACTTGTACCATCCAAATATTTGTATTTAGAACCAGGTACTGTTGAATAAATTTGTACACCTGGAGCAAAAACATCAACCTGTGTTTTACCAAAGTTTGAGAAACTCGCTTTTAAAGTTTCGTCATCTTTTAAGCCAGAAGCACCAACAGTAATCCACGAAGCAATGGTTTTAGCATCTAAATCTTTATGGTTAGGGAAATTATTTTCGGTATCAATGTCTTTATTTTCGTTTCCAGCCGCCTGAACAATTAATACATCTTTTGATACCGCGTATTTCATTGCCTCATTAACTATGGCTTTATCCCAGCTATATGCTTTACCAAAGCTCATATTAATAACTTTTGCGCCATTATCAACCGCATAACGGATTGCATTTGCAACGTCTTTATCACGCTCATCGCCATTTGGTGTACAACGTACGCCCATAATTGCAACATTATCTGCAACGCCTAAAATGCCCAGGTTGTTGGTTCTATCGGCAGCAATAATACCTGCAACATGAGAACCGTGCATTGCATCAGGACCCGCTACATCATTGTT
Organism: Pedobacter nototheniae; assembly: GCF_004335085.1. Taxonomy (GTDB): domain Bacteria; phylum Bacteroidota; class Bacteroidia; order Sphingobacteriales; family Sphingobacteriaceae; genus Pedobacter; species Pedobacter nototheniae. The sequence continues at coordinate 27,211 of NZ_RQRS01000012.1, forward strand.
TCCATAAAATTTCTCTTTATTATTGTTTGGATCATCTCCTACAATACTGCGTGGATCATAATCTAAATTTAAATTATAACTAACTTGTCTGTTGTAATAATCGAAACCTTCTTTAATTTGATCTTCATAAAAATCTTTAAAAGACATATCCTTTAATGGGGCAGCAAGTGCAGATTGAAGTCTACCCTCAATCTCTGTAGTTGGCTTATAGTTTGCAAAATCCTCTGCAGTTGGGTTTTCTTTACCCATTTTCTTTACCAGGTTATCAAGCGCATTTTTAAAACCAGAAAGTCCGGCAAGGTTCGCTTTTGCTTCGCCTAATTGTTTCTCTAAATCGGCTCTGCGAGCTTTAAAAACTTCAAAGTCTTTTTTGTCCTTTTCGGCAACATTTGCATCGGTAATATTTGCAAACCTGGCTTGGTCGCGACGAACTAATCGTGTTAATTCAAGGGTTTCGAAATTTACGGATCCTTTTGGTCCACCAATAAAATTCCATCCGTTAACGTCATCGATGTAACCATTTTTGTCATCATCAATTCCATTACCAGGAATTTCCTTTGTATTTACCCACATAATTCTCTTCAAATCTTCGTGCTGCGCATCAACACCACCATCATTTACTGCAACAATAACTTTGGTTGATTTTTTACCCTTAAGAAGTTCTTTATAGGCTTTATCTGTACTAATACCGAAAATTGTATCCGTTTTAAGATCAAGATTTTGCCAGTTTGGTCTTTGTTGAGCCATTCCTAAAAAAGGTACGGCGCCAATCGCTGCAACAGTGAAGAGCGATTTTAAAAAATTATTCTTATTCATTTATGTTCTTTTCTATTAAACGTCGAAATATAATTTTAATTTTTTTAAATAGTGAAAATGTATTTAAAAATATGATTTGTTTATTTTTAGTAGGAAGAGCGTAAATATAAAAAATCCTGAATGCGGTTAGCACTCAGGATTTTAGTTTAAGTATTTAATCAATTATTTTAGTGTAGCAGTAATTTCTTTTGCTTTGGCATCATGTTGTTCAATAACAGCAAGTGTATTTTTAGCCCAGGCTTTAAGCTTAGCGTCTTTATTTAACATACCTTCTTTAAATAGTACCACGGTTTTATCATGATCGGTAACCATCATATCCATATAATGTTTATCAAAAGCATCACCTTTCATTTTTTTCATTTCATTCAAATGCATTTCTTCGTCGGCAGGCAAGCCATCGGGCGTAATAATTTTCTTTTCCTTTGCTAATGCTTTAAGCTCAGTATTAGCTTTGGTATGATCTTGAAGCATGGTTGCGGCAAAATCCTTAACCGCCTGACTTTTGGCATTTGTTTGGGCAATTTTAGCGGCTTCAATTTCCATTATTCCACCAACTGCAGCTTTTTTAAGGAAAGTTGCCCCAGCTTCATCCAAACCAGATTCAGTGCTTTCTGAACCACTTACATGTACACCATTTACCATGGTAGTATCGCCTGATACACTGTCTTTTGTCATGGATGATTTCTTATCTGCACTTTGGCAGGCCTGAAAGGTTACGGCAAAAGCGAACGCCGTTCCGAGCAAAAATATCTTTTTCATTTTGATTCGTTTTGATGTTTATGGACAACAAGCCATCATGAAAAAGGTTTGCGCTTATTCTGCTCCGTATGGATTTTTAACCACAATAGCCATCAATCTCTCAGGATTTTCTATAGGTTTAAAACCAAATTGCTGATATAAGCCATGCGCATCTAAAGTGCCTAATCTATATGTTCTTAAGTTTTGTAAATCTGGATGAAAGATCATAAAGGACATCAACTTTTTCGATAAGCCATTGCCACGATATTCAGTTTCTACATAAACATCGCAAAGCCAGGCAAACGTAGCACTATCCGTTACCCAACGGGCAAAGCCTACTTGTTTAGCATTGTTGTAAATGCCAAAACATAGTGAGTTTTCTATAGATTTTTTTACCGTTTCTAAGGGAATATTTTTCGCCCAATAAGATTCTTTACTCAAATAATGATGAATGGCATTTACATCTAAAAGCTTTTTATCATCAGAAAAGACGAATCCGTTTTCAATTATTTCCATTTGAATTGGTTAGGAAAGATATTCTAATTACGCATATTGATGTACTGCAAAGGCTGCCCAAAATCTTCAGTACGGCAAAGGTTAATTACGGCTTGTAAATCATCGATTTTTTTTGCCGTTACTCTAACCTGATCATCCATAATTGATGGTTGAACTTTTAATCCGCTAGCTTTAATTTTTGCCACAACTTTTTTTGCTGCTTCTTTATCTAAGCCCTCTTTAATACTAATTTCCTTACGGATCATATTACCGGATGCTTGGTGTTCATCGCCAAAATCAAGACTTTTCGGATCTAGGTTTTGCTTCATCATTCTTGAAATAATAGAACCTTCAATGGCTTTTAAGCGCATATCATCTTCGGTAACGATGGTTACAATGTTTGTTTTTTTATCCAGTTCGATGGTACTTTTAGAACCGTTGAAATCAAAACGGTTTAAAATTTCCTTTTTGGCATTGTTAATTGCGTTATCAAGGGTTTGGGCATCAACTTTACTTACAATATCAAAAGAAGGCATGGTTTTAGCTTTAAAGTAAAAAAATAAGTAGATTTAAGAGAATTTAAATCCATCTCACAAAAAAACGAAAAATATTATGAAAACCACTAAAACCAAGTCTCAAAAAAAAATAGGTAAGAAAGCTGTAAAAAAGGAATTAGAGCAATCGATAACGAGTCAGTTTTTAGATGTAATAAAGAGTTTAGGGCATGATGTTTCCGATATTGGTACTGAAGTGGCTAAGGCGAGTAAAAGAGTTGCAAGAAAATTATCCAAAAAGTTTAGCTCAGTAAAAGATGCCGTTGGAGATAAAATAGAAGAATTAAAACCTGCTGCTAAAAAAGAGAAAAAAGCAATAAAAAAAGCAGCAGATAAAACTGTTAGTAAAGCCAAGAAAACACTAACCAAAGCAGAAAAAACTGCCGAGAAAGTCGTTAAAAAAGCTGTTTCAAAAGCCAAACCTGTTGTGCAAAGTGTTAAGGTAAAAGCCATTGCGAGTGAGAAAAAAGCTGAAGAAGCTATTTCTAAACCTGTTGCCAAAATAGCAGCTGCAACAAAAAAAACAGTTAATGATGCTGTTGCCAAAGCTGCTCCAGTAAAAAAGGCTGTTGTTAAAGCAGTGGCCCAAACATCAAAAGCTGCTGCCGTTAAACCAGCAGTTGTTAAGACTGTGCCATCTCCAAAGCCTGCTGCAAAAACTACAGCTACGGTTAAGAGAACAACCAAAACAGCGGATAAAAAATAGATATGTTAATATTAATCTGTAGATGAATTAACATCTATTTAACAAATTAATGTGCAGCTTTGAACATCCCTGTTTATGCAGGGATTTTTATTTTTTTAAATGAGCAAAAAGAGGATACCATTTTTTAATCGCGAAATCAGTTGGTTATATTTTAATGAACGAGTACTGCAAGAAGCAGCAGATGAAAGTGTGCCGCTGATTGAACGAATAAAATTTCTTTCTATATTTTCTTCCAATCTGGAAGAGTTTTACCGTGTGCGTGTAGCCACCATGACCCGGTTAACAAATTTAAATGAAAAGGCAAAAGCGCTACTTGGCTTTAATCCGAGGAAAATTCTCAATGAAATTAAAAATATTGTTGTAAAGCAAGAACGTAGGTTTGACCAGCTTTTCCAAGCAACATTAATAAACGAACTGGCTCAAAATCGTATTTTTATTTTAAACGATACACAGCTTAACGTAAGCAGAGGGGAGTTTGTGAGAAATCATTTTAGGGATAAAATCTTATCCAATTTAGTACCTATAATGTTGGATATGGATAAACCTTTTCCAGAGTTAAAAGATCGATATTTATACTTTTTTGTAAAACTTTCCCGCAAGGATAATAAGATAAAAGAAAAGTATGCGCTAATCGAAATTCCACCAAGTTTGCCTCGATTTTTAGTTTTGCCTGAAACGAATGGATTAAAGTTTATTATTCTGGCAGAAGATATTATCCGTTATTGTTTGGACGACATTTTTTATGTTTTTACTTATGATAATCTCGAGGCTTATTCTATTCAGTTAACACGAGACGCCGAACTGGATATTGATAAAAATATCAACGATAAATTTATTGAAGACCTAAAAACCAGTTTAGAGAAACGGAAAAAAGGTAAACCAATGCGTTTGCTATATGATTCTGCAATGCCCTTAAATATGTTAACGGTATTGGTTAATAAACTTAAACTTGAGGCAGAAAGTTTAATTCCTGGTAATAGGTACCATAAATTTGGCGATTTTATAGCCTTTCCAAATGTAGGTGGTAAGGAATTGGAATATGCACCAAATGTGCCTTTAAAGGTGCATGGACTGCATAGAACCGAAAGTATTTTTAATAAAATTGCGCACCGCGATTATCTGGTAAATTTACCTTATCAATCTTACGATTACATTATTCTTTTTCTCCGGGAAGCGGCAATAGATCCAAAGGTTACTGAAATACAAATAACACTATATCGTCTGGCAGAGAATTCTAAAGTAATAAATGCGCTTATAAATGCGGCTAAAAACGGTAAAAGTGTTTCTGTTTTATTAGAGCTTAAAGCACGTTTTGATGAACAGGCCAATATATTTTGGACTAGTCGTTTAATGGAAGAAGGCGTTAAGGTAAATTACGGTTTAACAGATTATAAAGTCCATTCAAAAATCTGTTTGGTTAAACGAATGGAAAAAGATAAACCAGTTTATTATGCAAACTTGGCTACAGGTAATTTTAATGAAAAAACCGCTGGTTTGTATTGTGATCACAGTATTTTTACCTCTAAAAAGGAAATTACCAACGATTTGGTTAAACTTTTTGACGCCTTGAATAAACGCACCGTTACAAAAGGTTTTAAGCACTTAATTGTTTCTCCGTTAGAAAGCAGATCAAAGCTTGTTAATTTTATAAACCGAGAAATACGCAATGCTAAACAAGGTAAATTGGCTTATATTTTATTAAAGGTAAACAGTTTAGCCGATGAAGGGATTATTACAAAACTTTATGAGGCAAGTAACGCCGGAGTTAAAATCCAATTAATTATAAGAGGGATTTGTTGTTTAGTGCCAGGCGTTAAAGGTTTTAGCGAAAATATTACCGCAGTTAGCATCATTGATAAATTTTTGGAGCATGCCCGTGTTTATATTTTTAGCAACAACGGTAAAAACGACATGTATCTTTCTTCTGCCGATTTAATGAGTAGAAATATAGACCATAGGGTAGAAGTTGGCTTTCCGGTACTCGATGCTGACGTTAAGCAAGAGCTTCAGGATATTATCGATTTGCAGTTACAGGACAACACCAAATCGCGTCAAATTAATTCATTAAACAATAATAAATATCATAAAAACAGACTGAGTAAAAAAATACGGGCGCAAGTTGATATTTATAACTATCTAAAAACCAAGCATCAATAATATGTTACGATACGCTGCCATAGATATCGGTTCGAATGCCGTGAGGTTACTCATAGCCGATATCAGTAAACAAGATGGAAAATATAAATACAAGAAGAATACCTTAATTAGAGTGCCATTACGGTTAGGAGATGATGCTTTTTTAAATCAAAATATATCTGCTAGAAAATCATCAGAATTGGTGAAAACAATGATGGCTTTTAAAAATCTGATGGACGTTTATAACGTTTCAGAATATTTAGCATGTGCCACTTCAGCTATGCGTGAGGCGAAAAATGGCGCCGAAATTGTAAAACTTATTAAAGCTGAAACAGACCTTACATTAGAGATTATTGAAGGACAAAGAGAAGCAAATATCATTTATGCAAATCATATTGAAGAAGAATTAGACGAGAATAAAACCTATTTATATATTGATGTGGGTGGTGGTAGCACTGAACTTTCTGTATTTGTAAAAGGTGTGCCAGAAGCATCAAGATCATTTAACATTGGCACCATTCGCATGCTTGATAACCAGGATAAAGAAGAAACCTGGGAGGAAATGAAGGTTTGGGTTAAAGAAAATACAAAGGCTTATAAGCAACTTGCTGGAATTGGAACTGGTGGAAATATTAACAAACTTTTTCGCATGTCTGATGAAAAAGATAATGCGCCATTATCACTTCAAAAGTTAAATGCAATGTACAATCGTTTAACAAGTTACTCTTTAAAAGAACGTATAAATGATTTAGGTTTAAATCCTGATCGTGCAGATGTAATTATTCCTGCTTGCGAAATTTATTTAACCTTAATGAAATGGACAGGAATTAAGCAAATTTATGTGCCTAAGGTTGGAATGGCTGATGGTATTATAAAGTTATTAATTGAAGAGAATTTAGGTGGTTTGGAGTAGCCTTTAAACCCATTTATCTTATAGCAAACGGAATGCGCTTCGATCGCCATTCCGTTTTTAGATTAAAGAAGATACTTATTTGGAATGTTGGTAGGTATATAGTCTGAATTGTACATTTTGTTAAATAAAAGTGAAACTATATTATAGGTATCCAATTCTTTACGCTGAAACTGCCTTAATAACCCCATAATCGAATAACTTATGGGATTTATAGCAGGAATAAATGTTTCCCATTCGTATCCTTTACCCCAAATAAGCCCCTTAATTGTTATGTCAAGATTAACGGATTGTGTTATCAAATAATTCAGCACATCAATGCCATTCTCAGCATTTTGATTTACAGTATGGAAAATTGGTGTTTGTCCACCAAAACCATTCTCATCAAAACCAGCCATTGCATTTACATCAGCTCCAAAATCTATTAATACCTTTGCGCATGAAAGATGATTAAACTCGGCGCAAATATGTAACAGCGTAACTTCAAATAATGGGGTAAATGCACATTTGAGTGTATAGCTATGATTTATAGCATTCTTATTTTGATTTAATTGGCTTTCTAATTTAGGGGCATCATCCATTAGTACTGAAAACAATATTTCATCTTTAAACTGTAAACCGTAGTTTACAAAGGCTTTAACACATTCTTTAAATTTTGGGCCTCTGGCATATCCGTTTATCAACTCATAAATAAGGGGCTCATTTCTATAAGAATCATTTGGATTAACGCCGTTTTCAAAACAGTTTTTTATACCATCTACAGACTGGATTTCTATGTCTGTTACCAATTTCTCAAAATAATTCATGTTGTTAAAATTGAAGTGAATTGTGTTTCTTAAGTTATTTTAAACGCGGTATGCAATTTTCATGAATTTTTTAACCTCATCATTTATATCTTCTTTAAAATAGATTCTTAAATGGTGATTAAATTGATTGGAGTTTGGAACTTGACCAATTTTTATAAAGCATAGATTATCCTCATAAAGTTTGTCGAACTGAAAAACCACATGAATAAAATTTTTGCCTACTTGCGTTAAATAAGCCATTTTATAATCACCTTCAATAGCGATCATAGTTTTGGTGTGGCGCAAGTTAATTTTACCGATTTTCTCAAATTCATCAATAAAAAAACGGAATAGCGATAAAGCATATTCCGTTTTTCCGTTTAATAAGCCTGATAATTCAATTTTTTCAGACATTATTAATGTTATTAGTTTTCCAATAGTTTGGTTGCTGCTTCATCAACAAACCAAGTTAATTTACCATCAATAGGGTTAATTAATTGAGATGGATAAGTATCAAAGTCTTTTTCTTCATCGCCAATTACATGTTTTAAGGCTTCAGCTTTTCCTTCTCCGAAAACTAAAAAGGCAACATTTTCTGCTTTATTAATTAATGGAGCTGTTAAACTTATTCTGTAAGTATTTAATTTTTCTACAAAAACAGCAGCAACAGTTGCTTCTTCATCCTTAACTAAACTTGTATGCGGAAAAATTGAAGCCGTATGTGCATCATCCCCCATACCCAAAAGGATTAAATCGAAAACAATATCGCTACCTTCGAAGTGTTTATCTAGTGCTTTTTTGTATTCAATTGCGGCCTTTTCAGGTGCTAAAGTTGTATCGATATAAAATATATGATCTTGTGCAGTTCCTAAGCCTTCAAATAAAGCTTTTTTTGCCATTAAACCATTATAGTTTTGATCGTTTGCAGGAACATTACGTTCATCACCAAAAAAGAAATATACCTTTTCCCAATCAATTCTATCCTTACACTCAGTTGCTAAAAAGTTGTAGAGTGCTTTCGGAGAGTTTCCGCCAGTTAAAACGAAGTTAAAGCGATCGTTTTCTTCGATTGACATTTCTGCAATTTTGATCACGTAATCTGCTAAATCCTGGTTAAGCTCGTCTAATGTTTTATAAATAAGTAGATTCATTTTGTATTCTCTTCTAATGCTTTAGGATTGCTTCGTTTCGAGCAATAATGCCTATTAATCTTTATTTTTTAATGGTAAATTAAACCAGTGGAAACCATCTCTGGCAATTAATGCCTCAGCTTCTTCAGGTCCCCAGCTATCTGCAGGGTAATTAGGGAAATTAATTGATTTTTTGCTTTCCCAAGTATTTAAAATTGGCATTACTAATTCCCATGCGGCCTCTACCTGATCGCCACGCATAAACAAAGTTTGATCGCCCATCATGGCGTCCAATAATAGTGTTTCGTACGCCTCTGGGGTATCGCTATCATACGTACCTTTATAATCAAAAACCATATCAACAGGGTTTAAAACCATATCTAAGCCTGGTCTTTTAGCCTGTACTTGCATACGGATGCTCATTTCTGGTTGGATACTGATTACCAAACGGTTTTGTTGCCAGTTTTCGGTTACGCCTGAAGAAAAAATCTGATGCGGTACATCTCTAAACTGAATGGTGATTAAAGAAGAAGTTTGGTTTAAGCGCTTTCCTGTTCTCAAGTAAAATGGAATACCTTGCCATCTCCAGTTGTCGATATGAAATTTAACAGCTGCAAAAGTTTCTGTATTAGAGTGTGGATCAACGCTGTTTTCTTGGCGGTAACCAGGTACTTCTTTACCTTCAACCCAACCTTTGCTGTACTGACCGCGAACGGTATTAAAACGAATATCTTCTGGCGAAAATGGGCGCATTGCTTTTAAAACCTCAACTTTACGGTTGCGAATTTCGTCAGCATCAAAATTTATTGGTGCTTCCATTCCAATTAAACAAAGCAATTGCAAAAGATGATTTTGAATCATATCCCTCAACGCACCGGCACCTTCATAATAACCACCACGATCTGCAACGCCTAATTGCTCGGTAACAGAAATTTGAACATGATCGATATAGGATCTATTCCAAAGCGGCTCAAACAAAGCATTTGCAAAGCGGAAAGCCATCATGTTTTGAACCGTTTCTTTACCCAAATAGTGATCTATACGATAAATTTGCTTTTCTGTAAAAATATTGCTCAATAACGCATTAAGCTCTTTTGCAGATTCTAAATCATGACCAAAAGGTTTTTCGATTACAATACGACTATTGTCTTCGTTTTGCGTTAATTTATACTTTTGAAGGCATTCTGCAATTACAGGGAAGAAATTAGGTGCAACGGCAAGGTAGAAAATTACTTGTGTTTCTGGTCCGTATTCTTTTTGATATTTTTCTACTGCAGCCTTTAAATTTTCGAAAGTTTTTGGCTGTGCAAAATCAGTAGGGCAGTAATGAATTGTATTACCAAATTGTTCCCACTTATCTTTTTTAACTTTTCCTGTACGAGAAAATTCATTAACAGCATCTTCCAAAGCACCTTTATAGCTCTCATCGGTAAATTCTGTTCTTCCTGTACCAATTACAGCAAATTTTTCGGGCATGTAGCCCTCCATAAATAAGTTGTATAAAGCAGGAGCTAATTTTCTTTTATTTAAATCACCTGTACCACCAAATATTACAAATATTGTTGGGTTTAACGCGGTTTTGGTTTTCATTTTATTTTAAGGATTGTGAGTCTAATTTTAGGATAATTTATTCCAATCTGCATGGAAAACACCCGATTTATCGATACGCTCAAAAGTATGCGCTCCAAAGAAATCACGTTGTGCCTGAATTAAATTAGAAGGCATTCTGCCGGTTGTAATGGTATCGAAATAAGTTAATGTAGATGCAAAGGCAGGAATACCAACGCCCGCGTTTACACAGGCAGAAACAGTTTTACGTGTGCCACCCAATGTGCTTTTTATAATTTCTTGAATCCCAGCATCACCGAATAGATGTTCTAAGCTGTTGTTTTTTTCGTAAGCCTGATAAATATCTTCTAAAAATTTAGCTCTAATGATACATCCACCACGCCAAATTTTTGCAATTTCCTGCAATTTAAGGTCGTACTGATATTCTTTTGATGCCTGAACCAATAAGTGCATACCTTGAGCATAAGCACTAATCATAGAGAAATAAAACGCATCTTCAAGCTCATCAATAGTTACATCAATTTTGCCATCTTTTTTACCAAAGGCATTTTCTAAAGAAACTCTCAAATCTTTAAATTTAGAAAGATCCCGGTTAGAAACTGCTTCGTTAATGGTTGGAATAGGCAATTGTAATTCCATTGAAACCTCAGAAGTCCATTTCCCCGTGCCCTTAGAGCGGGCTTCATCTTTAATTTGATCTAAAAGATCATTTTGAGTTTCGGTATCCTTGAAAAGGAAAATTTCAGCAGTAATTTCTAATAGGAAAGATTGAAGTCTGCCTTCGTTCCACTTTTTAAATACAGTATAAATTTGTTGGTTAGAGTAACCTAAACCGTTTTTAAGGATGCCATAAACTTCGGCAATTAGCTCCATAATGGCATATTCGATACCATTATGTACCATTTTAACAAAGTGACCAGAAGCACCTGGACCGATATAAGTTACGCAAGGATCGCCGTTTACTTTAGCTGCAATAGCATCAAAAACATCCTTAACAACGTTGTAAGCTTCTTTATCTCCGCCTGGCATCATACTAGGACCGAAACGTGCGCCTTCTTCACCACCAGAAATACCCATGCCGAAAAAGTGTAAGCCATCTTTTTCTAGCTCATCTACACGGCGGTTTGTATCTGTAAAATGTGAGTTTCCGCTATCTATAATGATATCGCCCTTGCTTAAAAGCGGTTTTAATTCTGCAATTACACTATCTACAATAGGACCTGCCGGAACCAATAAAACTAAAGTACGTGGCGTTTGCAGGTGGCTAATAAAATCTTCTATGTTATCAAATCCTTCCAACTGATGAGCTTTTCCTTCTTCTTCAAGCTTTGCGATCATTTTCTGATCTTTATCATAACCTGTTACAGAAAAACCTTTATCAGCCATATTTAATAAAAGGTTACGGCCCATTGTGCCTAAACCAATCATTCCTAATTTATATTGTTTTGATTCGTTACTTGCCATTTTTAATTTATTATGTACCCAAAATTAGGGTTTACAATTTAATATTGAAGATAATGTTGTTAAAAGATTGTAATAAAACTGGTATTATTTTGATTGCGGTTTAACGGTTACAATATTATACTTATCCGCAAGTTTCCAAAGTTTGGCGCCACCTTTAATGCCGTCTCTATTGGTTACAATTTTAATATTGTCTTCCAGTTTAAAATCTATCTGTTTTGAATTGCCACCGCCAATGTATAAAGCATCGTAGTTAAAAACGGTTTTATAAATCTCAATTACCTTTTTTAAGCGTTTATTCCATCTTTCGGTGCCTATTTTTTCAAAGGTTTTGTTGCCAATATAATCGTCGTAATCCTCTTCCTTATTAATAGGAAAGTGGGCAAGTTCCAAATGGGGAAGGAGTTCGCCATCAAAAAGTAGAGCTGTTCCAAAACCAGTACCCACTGTAAATACGATTTCAAAACCCTTACCTTCAACAATTCCTAAACCTTGTTGATCGGCATCATTTACTAATCTAACAGGTTTATTTAATGCATTAGCAACACGTTGGGCTAAATCCACATCATCCCATTTACCTTTTGCCAGGTTAGGAGCTGTTTTTACAATGCCGTTTTTAACGTAACCAGGAAAGCCAATAGAAACACGATCGTAAGTTAATGGAATAGGCTTAATTAAGTCCTCAATACCTGTAACAATGTCTTTTGGTGTAGCACCATCGGGCGTTTTGCTTTTCATATATTCGGAAAGCATATTGCCATCTTCATCTAATAGTACCGTTTTTATACTCGTTCCGCCAATATCAATTGATAATATGTTTGTATTTTCAGCCTTTTTCTTAGTAGCCATTTTATTGTTTTTATATATGTAGTTTACAAATTAATTAAAACAAAAAAGATTAAACGAATAGAAAGTGATTTATTTATAAATAATAAACTATTAAATCTATGTAATTAGTAGAATATTATTATGTTTGTGAGATCGTATTTATTCATTCAATTGTTAAAAATGCATCACGTAAACTATTTAGCCTTTGCCATTCCAGCGTTCTTTTTATTTGTTTATATCGAATTTAAAATATCCCGGAATAAAAAAAGGGCAGATATTTTTAAGTATGAAAGTTCGGTTGCAAATTTTAGCGTAGGCATTGCAGAGCGCCTGCTTAATCTTTTTATAGCTGCCAGTTTTTATCAGGTTTATCAATGGGTTTACACTAATTACGCCATTTTTGATATTGCCAACAAATGGTATGTATGGATCATTTTATTGCTGGCAACTGATTTAGTTTGGTACTGGTACCATAGACTTGGCCACGAAATTAATTTTTTATGGGCTGCACATATCGTACACCATCAAAGCGAAGAGTTTAATTTATCAGCAGCGGCGAGAATTACGACTATACAGGCAATTTTTAGAAATGTATTTTGGTGTGTGTTGCCTTTAATTGGTTTTCATCCTAATATGATTATTACCATTTTGCTTGCTCATGGTGCTTATTCATTTTTTACGCATACGCAGTTGATTGGCAAAATTGGTTGGCTCGAAAATATATTAATTACGCCATCTTTACATGGCGTTCATCATGCTTCGGACGAAAAATATCTTGATAAAAACTATGGTGATGTATTTGTATTTTGGGATAAGATTTTCGGAACTTTTCAAACTGAGGAGGAGCCACCAAAGTATGGCTTAACACACTCTATAAAAAGCTATAGTTTTTTATGGCAACACTTTCATTATTATTTAGAAATTGCTGAAGCTTACAATAGGGCACACGGTTTTAAGGCAAAGTGGAAAGCAGTATTTGGTAGCCCAGCTTATATGGATCAAAATATTCGTCCGATACTTGAAGAACGCTACTTTCAAAGTAAAGCAAAGGGCAGTTCGAAATTTAAGTTTAAATCTTACTTAAATATTCAGCTCATTATGGTGGTTATAATATTAACTTTAACTACTATGTTTTACAGTTATATAGATAATTTATCTAAAGTTTCTGTTCTTGTGTTTATACTGATTACGCTTATTAATATTGGCGCTCTTTTAGAGCAACGCAAGTGGATTTATTACCTGGAATGTTTAAGGTTAATATTAATTTTTGGTTATGTGTTTTATCGCTATGATATTTTTGGCTTAGTAATTATCCCAGTTATTTCCTTAATTATTTTAGAACGTTATTTCGCACTTAGTAGTTTATATAAAAAATATATATTGCATTTAGAACCTAACCGAATTAATACCTAGATAATCTAAATGCAAAATTAATTTAACATTACCGTAATGTTGGTAGGCTAATTTAGCTGCCAAATGAGGGATGGATATTTAATTAAAAGTGATGAAGACTTAATGTCTTTATTAAGTGGTGAAGATAGTTTAGCGCTTGAAACACTTTTTAATCGCTATTACCCAGCACTTTGTAAGTTTACATCTATTTACTTAAACGATTATAGTAAAGCTGAAGAGCTTATTGCCGATTTATTTATGAAATTGTGGGATAAAAAAGGTGCATTGCAAATTAAAACACTCAAGCAATATCTTTTTGTATCAGCCAGAAATTTAGCCTTAAACGAAATACAAAGGGTAAAATTAAATACATTTAGTTTAAGCGATCACGATGAATCGTTTATTTTGCCTGATACTCATCTAAATCCACACGATTTACTTGCAAGTCGAGAATCTTATAAAGAAATTTTTTCTTTAATTAACCACCTTCCTGATCGCCAGCGGGAAGTGCTTTTAATGAGCCGAGTTGATCTTCTTGAAAAAAATAATATTGCTGATATTTTAGGAATCTCCGTTAGAACAGTTGAAACATTATTATATCAAGCAATTAAAAATTTCAGATTATTGGTTGCAAATGCAAATCAGCGGTCCAAAACTTAAATGTTAACCACATTTACCTGCTTAATATTTTCTTAACAATAACTTAATCTTTTTCGCTACGTAGTTGGTCAATTAATACTGTCTTATCATCAGAACAGTATTATTAAATGGATCAACATTATTATAAATTAATAGAAGATTACAGTAAGAAAAGCATAAGCAACGAAAACCTTTCGGATTTGATGTTATGGGTTGGCGAAAGTGATGAAAATCAACAAGCTTTCAGAGAAGTTTTGCAAGTTTTTGAAACTGCAGATCAGCATTTGATTAAACCGATAAATCAGCAAAAAAGTTGGTATGCGATACAGCAGCATGTAAACGAAAAATCGAAATTCGAAAAGCCTATTCTAAAAATAAGGTGGAATAAATGGATTAAACTTGCCGCTGCAGTAGTTGTACTGGCTACTTTACCTCTTTTATATTTTTATAATCAAAGTAAAAAGCCCGCTGTTGAGGTTGCTTATAATGAAATTTACAATCCAAAAGGACAAAAGCGCCTGGTAACCATGCCCGATGGTTCTAACGTTTATTTAAACGGCGACACTAAAATACGTTATGCACAAAATTTTAATACAGGTAAAAGAATCGTTTACCTGGAAGGTGAAGCATTTTTTGATGTTCAGCATAAAGAGAAGCAACCATTTATAGTAAATACGGGTAAAGTGAGTACTACAGTTTTAGGAACTTCATTTAATGTAAATGCTTACAAAGCTTCAAAAAACATAACGGTAACGGTACAAACAGGTAAAGTTGGTGTGGTTATTAAAAATGAAACAAAAGAGAAACAGGTTTATTTCCTTTTGCCAAACCAACAGTTGAGCATTTCTGCCGAAGGTAAAACATGTACAAAACAAACCGTTAATGCGCTAGAATTTAATAGTTGGAGAGAGTATAAAATGATTTTTTATGATAAAACGCTCGAAGAAATTGCGCAAACAATAGGAAGGGAGTATGATTTGGATATTCTAATTAAAAGTGAAAGACTTAAAGATATAAAGCTCACCGCGAAGTTTGATAAATGTTCTATACAGCAAATTATGGAAATGGTAGCAAAACTTTCGGGTGCAAAATATACAATCTATGAAAATGAAATAATTATTTATTAACAAAGAATTTTAAAGAAATAGATATGATATAGAATTACTAAAAAGAAAATGGCTTGAAATGCTGGACACATTCCAAGCCGGGAAAAACTGTTTAAACTAATTTAATAAAAGTAAAACTTAGTAAAGATATGAAAATTAATACCCGATGGATAAGAATTGTTCATCAGTGCTCATCAAAATTTATGGTTTTAATAGCCATGGTGATGATGCAATTGCTTTTAATCTCAAAACCTGCAATAGCACAAACTGATAAGAAGGTTTTATTTGAGGCAGATGGAATTACATTAAAAAAAGCCTTTGAAAACGTAGAAAAATTAACTGGTAAAAGTATAAACTATAATAATACGCAGCTTAACGACCAGAAAAAAGTGTATGTGGCTCGCGGATTACGCTCTACTGACGAAATTATAACCTTGCTTTTAAAAGATATACCGTTTAATTATAAAATAATTGGTTCAAATATTTTAATTACAGCCAAAAACACTTCAACAGGCAAATTAAGCGGGCACATTATAGATGAAAATAATCAGCCTGTACCTGCTGCAACCATTAAAATTGTAGAGCTTAACAAATTGATCCAAAGTGATAATGCTGGAAATTATGCCATCACTATTGATGCAGGAACTTATACTATAGAGGCCCGATACATTTCTTATGAAACTACAAGAATACAGCAGGTAAAAATTACAAACGGTGGTAACACCAAATTGAATATGCAGATTAAGCCATCTGAAAATTCATTAAACGAAGTGGTAGTTACAGCATTGGGGATTAAACGAGAAGAAAAAAGTTTAGGTTATTCAACTACATTAGTGGATAGCACTCAACTTACTAACGCAATACCCAGTAACTGGACAGATGCTCTTTCGGGTAAGGTTGCGGGTTTAAATTTGGTAAGAAACAGTGGGCCTGCAGCTTCGAATAAAATTATTTTGCGTGGTGAAAATAATCTGACGGGAGATAATGAGGCACTTATTATAATTGATGGTGTGGTAGCAAGTAGCTCAACAAGGCGTACTGCTGCTGCTTCTGGCGGCGTTTATGGCACATCAGGTGATATAATGCCAGCTGATTTTGGCTCTGCTTTGAATGATTTAAATCCTGATGATATTGAGAGTGTTACTGTGCTAAAAGGTCCGGGTGCAGCAGCTCTTTACGGACAGCGTGGTGCAAATGGAGCTATTATTATCACAACCAAATCCAGCAATAAATCACGAAAAAAACTAAACATCAGTTTTACCTCTAATAGTACCTGGGAAACGGTAAACAAAGGCCCTGAAATTCAAAGTGAGTACGGGCAGGGGCAATTTGGAGTGTCTTATTTCTCTTATGGGGCAACAGAAGATGGACCAAGTACCAATGCGACCAGTGCAAGTTGGGGTGCACCATTTAATTTGGGTGGAATGTATTATCAATATGATCCCGCAACAAAAACCAGAGGTACAACCAGAACTCCTTGGATGGCCTATCAAAATCCTATTAACTCGTTTTTTAAAACAGGTTTTGAATCTTCCAATTCCGTTAGTTTGGATGGGATGTACAAAAATGTTGGAATGAGATTTTCTGCCAGTCATGGCAATAATTCATGGATTGTTCCTAATACAGGTTTGGAGCGTACAACGGTTTCATTCTCCGCCAATAGCGATGTTACTAAAAAGCTAAACTTAACATTTAAAGCTATTTACAATAACAGGCATAGCGATAATTTACCTGCAACAGGTTATGGAAACCAATCTTTAATGTATTGGTTCATGTTTGCACAGCCGAATGTAAATACTGATTGGTATAGAGATTATTGGGCACCAGGAAAAGAAAATGTTCAGTTTGTAAATATTACGACTACAAATCCTGAAAGTCCTTATGCTATTTCTGAGCAATACATTAATAAACAACGTAGAAATGGTGTGATTGGAAATTTGCAGGCTACATATAAATTTACAGATGAGTTAAGTTTGCTGGTGCGTGGCTCAATTGATTATAATAAGGATATTAGAGATACACAACGCCCTTGGGATGCTGCAGGGAATAAATTTGCACAAGGATCTTATCGTTTACAAAACATTAAATCGTATGAGATAAATGCAGATTTCTTATTAAAATACGATAAAAAAATTACGCAATCGCTAAGAATGAACGCTACAGTTGGCGGAAGCCAAATGCGCAATGAATACCATAAAGCTGAGTTACGTGCTGATGGTTTGATTATTCCTGGCGTTTATAGCCTTACCAATAACGCAAATCCATTAATTTCTGTTCCTGATACAGCCCGTTATAGAATTAATAGTTTTTACGGAGCAATATCTTTCAGCTTTAAAAACTATTTATATTTAGATTTAACTGGCCGCCAGGATTGGAGCAGTACTTTAGCTACTCCTTTCAGAACGGATAATGTTGGCTTTTTCTACCCTTCGGCAAGTACATCATTTGTGCTTTCAGATTTCTGGAAATTACCCAAAGCCATTAGTTTCTTTAAATTAAGAGCTTCTGTTTCTCAAGTTGGTAGCGGTGGTACTACGCCTTATCGTACTGCATACAACTATAACTTGGCTGCAAATGGAATCTATCCGGATAGTGCAATGTCTAATCCTACAATATTGCCGAATCCAAATTTAAAGCCACTAAAAACTACAACGATTGAGTTGGGTACAGAAT
Organism: Pedobacter nototheniae; assembly: GCF_004335085.1. Taxonomy (GTDB): domain Bacteria; phylum Bacteroidota; class Bacteroidia; order Sphingobacteriales; family Sphingobacteriaceae; genus Pedobacter; species Pedobacter nototheniae. Next base: position 45,149 of record NZ_RQRS01000012.1, read on the forward strand.
TAAGGTTGTTTAAAAGCCGTTTAAATTTTGATTTCGCAGCTTATTTAGGAAACACTAAAAATCAAATTCTTAGCCGCATAGTAGATCGATCTACAGGTTATAATGTAGCTGTTTTTAATGTTGGAAAGGTAGAAAACAAAGGTATTGAGCTTTCGGTAAACGGAACACCAATTCAAACTAAGAAATTTAAATGGCAGCTTAACGGAACATTCAGTGCTAACCGCAATAAAATTAAAGAACTTGCAGATAGTTCTGTCGTACTTAGAACTGGTGCTTTAGGTGGTGGACAAATTGTTGCCAATGTTGGCGGTAGTATGGGAGATTTGTTTGGAAGGGGCTTTATGCGCTCGCCAGATGGACAAATTGTTTATGATGCCACTACAGGTAACGCCAAAACCAGTACAACCGATCTTATATATCTCGGTAATACCATGCCAAAATTCAGATTCAGTTTTGGCTCTACGTTAACGTACGGTCGTTTAAGTTTAACAGGTTTATTTGATGCTCAATTAGGTGCAGTAGCACACTCACTTACTTTCTCCAGAATGGCCGCTTTAGGTAAACTTAAAATAACATTGCCAGGAAGATATAATGGCATTATTGGCGATGGAGTAGTTCAAAATCCAGACGGAACTTATCGCCCAAATGATGTAGTAGCCACTAATATGGAGAATTTTTATACATCGTTATATGGCTCTGATCAAGCGGAGGGAAGCATTTTTAAAACAGATTATTTAAAATTTAGAGAAGCTAATTTAACCTATGCCTTCGGACAAGTGTTTTTAAAGAAGATTGGTTTTACCAAGCTTACAGTAGGCGTTTATGGGCGTAATTTATTTATCTGGTCGCCTTGGCCAGCCTTTGATCCTGAATTTGGCACTTTATCAGGAACAGACATCGTTCAAGGTTTTGAAACTGGTCAATTACCTTCAACCAGAAGTTATGGTTTTCGTTTAGTTGTTGGGTTATAAAAAAGAATTTATGAAGACAATCAATAAAATAATCAGCTATACATTAATAGGATCACTTAGCACATTGTTTTTTTCTTGCAAGAAAAACTTTAATGAAGTAAATACAGATCCGATAGGTAAATCAAGTGTTAATGCAAACCAACTGTTAGCACCAGCACTAGTAAATATATTAAATGCTAATATGGTACGTAACCGTAACTTTAACAATGAGTTAATGCAGGTTACAGTTGATATTAGTGATGCAGAAGGCAAGGTATTTAGGTACGATGTTAGATCTACATGGGCTGATTATACCTGGAATACCTGGTACCCGGAGTTAACCAACTTACGTGATATTTATACAATTGCAAATAAGCCCGAATCATTAAACGCATCATACAAAGGGATTTCTTTAATTACTCAAGCATGGGTTTTTCAGCTGTTAACAGATGTTTACGGTGATGTACCTTATTTTGATGCAAATAAAGGTAAAGAAGGAATTTATGAACCAGCATTTGATAAGCAGAAGGATATTTATTTAGATCTGTTTACCAAATTGGAAGAGGCAAATAAATTACTTGCAGAAGGAAAAACCATTATTTCAACCAGTGATCCTGTTTATCAGGGAGATATAAGTAAATGGCGCAGGTTAGGTAACTCTTTGTATTTGAGGTTGCTACTTCGGGTTGCTACAAAGGCGGAAGTAAGTACTCAGGTTATTGCCAAAATAAAAGAAATAGCCGATACCAATACGGCTAACTATCCTATAATGGAAAACAATAGCCATACTGCAAAAATACTATGGAATGGAACCAATAGCAGTACAGCAGCATTTTCTTCTCCATTTATGATTAATGTACGAGCTGTAGATTTTAGAACCCCTGCAATAACAGATTTTTTTATTGGAAATTTAGCCATCTGGGCCGATCCAAGGGTTAATCCAGCGTTTGGCAAAAACAATGTTAGCAGATTTGGAATAGCACCTGGTCCGGCAGGATTAATTGGTGTACCGAGCGGTTATGATTCAGGAACTTCTATAATTAAGCAATCTTATTTTTATTCTGATGCCCAAAATGCAGGTGTAACCTTACAAACCGATGCAAATACAGGCATTATTATGAATTGTGCTGAAGTAGATTTTATTTTAGCTGAAGCGGCAGCCCGAGGCTGGATAAATGGTACTGGCGAAACTTATTATCTAAAAGGAATTGCCGATGCAGTAAATTATTGGCTGCCAGATAGGTTTACGAGTGTCACAGATCCTGCACTTATAAGTTATGTTAATGCCGCAGATATTACCTGGAATAATAATTTTCCGTTGGATAACCTAACTCCAGGTACTGCTAGTAAATTACAATTGATACACCTGCAAAAGTATTACGCGATGTTTCTTGTCGATTTTCAGCAATGGATAGAGTACCGAAGAACAAAACATCCATTCTTACCAAAGGGAACTGGCCTTGCAAACGGCGGCAAAATGCCAGCAAGATTAAATTATCCTATTGTAACCCAATCAACAAATCCAACAAGCTATAAAAATGCAGTTGCATCACAAGGTACAGATGGAATTAATACACTTGTTTGGTGGCAAAAACCTTAATCAAAAATCGGATGAAAAAGATAATATTTTATATCAGTACATTAATCATCATGTGCAGCATTTGGATGGGCTGCAAACGTGATACAGATTATATTGGAATTACAGTTAGTCCTTATATTTCTAATTTTGACCTTCGTAAATTGTTTAAAAACGCCGATTTACCACTTAATACAACAAATTTAGCAGGCGCTAATTCAATTAGGGGTTTAGTAATTTCTAACCAGGCAAGTGGGAATATTCCTAGCGGTTTATTGATTATTCAAAATAGTAGAATAACTGGAAACGGAATCGATTCTATAAGAGGGATTGCCATAAATATTGGTGCAGAAGCCGCTAAATATGTACCAGGAGACTCTGTACATGTGAAAATTGATGGTGCTACTTTAAAGAGGGTTGATGGTACTTTACAGATTGTTGGTGTTGTTGGTAATGATGTAAAAAAAATGGCATCAGGCCGTGCCTTAAAAGTACAAGCCGCAAATATGACCAATGTTTTAACAAGACCTGATTTTTATGAAAGCACACTTGTAACAATTAGTAAGGCGGTATTAGAACCCGAACCTGCAAAAGGTGAAACTTTTGCAGGCAATAAAACAGTTAATGATGGTTTTGGAAAGGGAATAATTCATACCGAAACTACAGCTGATTTTGCCAACCAAGAATTAGTAACAAGCGCAAACTTTACAGGGATCATTTTCAGAACAAAGGACGGAGTTCAACTTTGGCCAAGAATTTTCGATGATGTATTTCCACTTCCACTAATAAAGCCATCAGCACTGGTAATTACGGGCTATTTAACAGATCCTAGTGGTTCTGATGCCAATTATGAATACATTCAATTTAAAGCAACAAAAGACATTGATTTTGCTGAAACGAGTTATTCAGTCGTTGTTTGTAATAATGCAGGCATTTTAACTGCACCAGCAACTGGCTGGGCACTTGGAGGTATTAGAACTTATAAATTTAATATAACTTCTGGTACGGTTAAAAAAGGCCAGTTTTGTTATCTGGGCGGTAATAAAAACATTTGGGGTTCAGGCTCAACTAACATTAGCTCTGCAGTTTGGATCAGTAGCACTCAATATTCCAATGCAAATAGTGTTGATTTTGGAACAGCCACATCCAACTTACTTGCCAATAGTGGAAACGTAGCTGGTATTGCCATATTCGCGGGTACAGTTGTTAATGAAAATTCAATTCCGCTGGATGTAATTATGTATGGTGGTAATGGTGTAATATATGCTTCCGGACCGCCTGAAGTAGGTTATAGAATTACCAATACAGACAATTATAACACTATAAATCCTTTGACTAGAAAAACACAGGGATTTTATGGTGGCGGTACAAATACAATAAAGTTCGCTTTTCCAGCTACAGGAAATTTCACCATGCTTGGTGGTGTTTATGACGCTGCTACAGGCATTTGGAGCACCGGACGAACGGCTAAAAGTATCGTTTTAACGGCAACATCACCCTTAACAACTATTGAAGAACCAACAGGTTTCACAACAATTAAAAACTAATATTTATCATTAAAAAACAAGCCAAAGATTAGCAATAATCAGCGGCTTGTTTTCAATTAGAACCTTATGAACAGAAGATCGTTTATTCAGAAAACAAGCTTGTTGACTACAAGCTTATTTATTAGTTTAAAATCATTTCCAGCATCGTTATTAGCTGATAATAGAACAGTAACAGGTAAAGTAACCAGCAAAGGAAAAGCTGTTGCTGGTGTTGTTATTTCTGATGGTTATAGCGTTGTACAAACTGATAAACAGGGTAATTACCAAATTGAACTTGATGATTTAGCTCGTTTCGTTTGGATTAGCACACCTGCTGGCTATGAATTTAAAACAGAAAGTAGCATTGCCCGTCACTATTTTAAACCTGATACAGCTGGCAAACTTAATTTCGAACTTAAACCACTGAAGCAAAAAGATGATAAACATAATTTCATCATTTGGGCAGATCCACAGGTAAAGAACAAAAAAGATGTACAGCAAATGATGGAAACTTCTGTACCTGATACCCTAAAAGTGGTTCAAAACATGGGAAACACACCAGTTCATGGAATTGGAGTTGGTGATTTAGTTTGGGATAACTTCGAACTTTTTCCAGCTTATGATGAAGCCATATCTAAAATTGGAATCCCATTTTTTCAAGCTATAGGAAATCACGATCAGGATTACAGACAAGGGGGAGACGAAACATCCGATAGAACTTTTCAGGCACATTATGGTCCAACTTATTACTCTTTTAATAGGGGTAAAGCACATTATGTTGTTTTGGATGATGTTCGTTATTTAGGTACTGAGCGAGATTATGATGGCTTTATCACCCAAACTCAGTTAAATTGGCTAGCTAAAGATTTAGCTCTGGTTCCGAAAGATGCGCTATTAATTATTTGTCTCCATATTCCGGTGCACAACCAAGTTAAAAACAATGAGGACTTTTACGCCGTACTTAAAGATTTTAAAAATATTCACATCATGTCGGGGCACACACATTACAACAAAAACATGATAAGAGATCATATCTATGAGCATAATCATGGCACTGTTTGCGGTGGCTGGTGGACTGGCCCGATTTGCGAGGACGGTACGCCGAGGGGTTATGGTGTTTATGAGGTAGATGGAACCAAATTAAAATGGTATTATAAATCGACTGGTAGAGATAGAAAAGAACAGCTAGATATTTACGTGGATACATTAACCAATCAAAAACGTTTAATTGCAAATGTTTGGAATTACGATCCAGAGTGGAAGGTAGAATATTTTTTAGATGGAAAACCGATGGGAGCAATGTTGCAACAGGATGGTTTTGATCCTTTGGCTGTGAAGCTTTACAAAGGAGATAAGCTCCCTCAACCACGTGCATTTGTTGAACCAAGATCAACAGATCATTTGTTTATAGCGCATTTTGAGCCTTCAATTAAAAAAATTAAGGTAGTTGCTACAGACCGTTTTGGAGAAAAATTTGAGGCAGAAATAAATAATAACTGATTTTCATATTTATGAGTTTTTACACTATGCCAAACAGAAATCAGGATAACAACAAAAAGATAAGATATTAAACATAACTTCAACAATATCAAGCAAAAACAATTAAAAAAAATAATTATGAAATTAGGAGTATCGGTTTTTTTATTCATTTCTGCATCTTTATGTTCTATGGAAACATTTAGTCAGGCAACATTTCCGGCATTTAGTGCCGAAGCACATCGCGGAGGCAGAGGTTTAATGCCCGAAAATACCATTCAAGCTATGCAAAACGCAATGAAAATTGAAGGTATTACCACTTTAGAAATGGATACACACATTACAAAAGATGGCAAAGTAGTAGTAACACACGATGATTATTTAAGTCCTGGATTTATGCTTACGCCCGAAGGAAAAGAAATTCCGGCAGGTGACGCTAAAAAATATCCTGTTTTTCAAATGGATTATTCAACGTTAAAACAATTTGATTTAGGAACTAAACCACTTGCAGGATTTCCAAATCAGCAAAAAATTAAAAGCTATATTCCGTTGTTAGCTGATTTAATTGATGCTGTTCAAAAGGATATTAAAGTAAATAAAAGGAAACAATTCTTTTATAATATTGAAACTAAATGTGCACCGCAAGGCGACGGTATCACCAATCCGGAACCAGCAGTTTTTGTTAAATTGTTGATGGAAGTTTTAGAAAAAAAGAAGATTTTGCCTTATGTAATTATCCAATCTTTTGATAAACGCACTATCCAGTTAATTCACGAAAAATATCCAAATGTGAGAACATCTTTTTTAGTTGCTAACAAAAAAACTTACGAAGAAAATATAGCCGATTTAGGTTATAAACCCTTTATTTTAAGTCCGGAGTGGAGAATGGTTAATGCAGAGTTGGTGGAGAAAGCACACGCTGATGGCGTAAAAGTTTTACCATGGACAGCCAATACAATCGAAGATATGAAACGCTTAAGAAGCCTAAATGTAGATGGAATTATTTCTGATTATCCTGATCTTTTAGTTCAATCTAAATAGTTTAAAACTGAATATTTTCTCCTGCAGATATAATATTTTGCTTATCAATAACATTAAGCCTTGGCACATAGCCGAGGCTTTTTAGCTTTGAATATTGTAGAATAAACCTTTGATTTTCTGGATTTTCATCCCCATTAAAAATAATTCCCTTAATTTTTATTCCATACTGATTAAGCAGGTTTACAGATAATAAAGTATGATTAATGCTTCCAAGATAATTTTGCGAGACCAAAATTACTTCCACATTTAACTTTTTAATTAAATCTATAATTAATTCACTTTCATTAAGTGGAACCATTAAACCACCGGCACCTTCAATAATTAAGCTGTTTTCGGTATGTGGTATAATAATATTTTCGAGATCAATTTCTAAACCATCAAGTGCGGCAGATAAATGTGGCGATAATGGTTGAGTTAGCTGATAGCTTTCTGGATAAATAATGGTCTTTGCATTGCTTATTAAACTTTTTACAGTTAAACTATCGCTATTTTCCAAATCTCCAGATTGTATCGGTTTCCAGTAATCTGCTTTTAATTTCTCCGTTAAAATGGCACTTATTAAAGTTTTGCCAATTCCAGTTCCTATTCCGGTAATAAAATATTTAGCCATTAATGTTTTTTAAATGATTGGTTAAATCAATAATTTCTTCGTCGCTATTAAAAGTATGTAAACAAATCCTCAAACGTTCCTTTCCTTTTGGTACGGTAGGACTTAAGATTGCACGTACATCAAAATTATTTTGTTGTAATTTTAAAGCTGCTGCTTTTGTTTTTTCATTTGAAGAGAATATAATTCCCTGGATTGGGCTAATGCTATCCATCGAAATTATGCCTTTTTTTACTATTTGAGATCTAAATAAATTAATTTTTTGATGAATAAGTCGATCATCGCTTTGCTGTAATAATTTATAAGCACATTTTACAGCTACAATAGAATGGATTGGTGCAGCGGTTGTATAAATAAAGGATCTAGCAAAATTTATTAGATAATTTCTTAAACTTTGGCTTCCTAAAACTATTGCTCCATGCGTGCCTAGAGCTTTACCAAATGTTATAATCCTGGCAAAAACTTGATTAGTGAGATTTAATTGATTTACTAAACCTCTGCCATTTAGCCCGAAAACACCCGTTGCATGTGCTTCATCAACTATTAAATTTGCTTCATATTTTCTGCAAAGCGAGGCAATTTCCACCAAAGGCGAAATATCCCCATCCATAGAATAAACACTTTCTACTACAACAAAAATATTTCCTTTAGCCAATTTAAGTTTGACTTCAAGATCATTCAAATCATTATGAACAAATTTATAACGTGTGGCATGCGTTAATCTGCAGCCATCAATAATACTGGCATGAATAAGCTCATCTGTAATAATTGTATCGCCACGTTGCGGTACACTTGCTAATAGTCCGATATTGGCATCGTATCCAGAATTAAAAATCAAGCCATTTTCTGCACAATGAAAATTTGCAATATACTGTTCCGTTTCTTCTATATAATCTGTATTTCCACTAAGAAGGCGAGAGCCACCAGATCCATTTTTATAATCTGTTAAGGTTTTTAATTCAGTATTTATAGCCTCTTTTAAAACCGTTGATTGAGCAAAACCGATATAATCATTAGAACAAAAATCAAATGGAGGAGATGATGTTCTTAAAATCCTGATAGAATAATCTTCAACTCTTTGCTGAAGTTTCACACTTAGAAATTGTTCAATTTTATTCATCATTCAAAAATAACGAAAGCTGAAGAATAAAGCAGTTATTTGTTTGCGTGTATGCAATAAATTAATAATTATACCTTTATAAGTATTTAAAAGCCATAATATTCAAAATTATGAAAGAGAATAAATACGATGATGAAGCTTTCTTTAACCAATATAATCAAATGTCGCGTTCAGTAAAAGGACTGAGCGGAGCAGGAGAATGGCATGAGTTAAAGAAAATGCTTCCTGATTTTAAGAATAAAAAAGTGCTTGATTTAGGTTGCGGCTTTGGCTGGCACTGTAAATATGCTGCGAATCATGGCGCATCGCAAATATTGGGAATAGATTTATCTGAAAATATGCTTAAAAAAGCAATGCAAGTTAGTAATGCCCCCAGTATTAATTACCAATGTATTGCTATTGAGGATTATACATTCCCAGCTGAGACTTTTGATGTGGTGATTAGCTCTTTAGCTTTTCATTATTTGAAATCCTTTGACGATATAAGTTTAAAAATCTATAAAAGCCTTGTTGCAAATGGAACATTTATATTTTCTGTGGAGCATCCTATATTTACAGCAAGCGGTAAACAAGATTGGTATTATGATGATAATGGAAATATTTTGCATTGGGCAGTAGATAGATATTTTACTGAAGGTATTCGTAAAACATCTTTTTTAGGAGAAGAAGTCATTAAATATCACAGAACTTTAACCACTTATATTGCTAGTTTATTGAAAGCAGGGTTCGAAATTATAGATTTAGTAGAGCCACAGCCAAATGAAGAAAGTTTAGAAACCATCCCGGCAATGAAAGATGAATTACGCCGTCCGATGTTTCTAATCGTATCAGCAAGAAAAAAATAGATCAAAAAAAAAGCGATTCCGTAAAAGAATCGCTTTTAAATATATGAATTAATTAACCTTGTGCTGGCGGATCTGAAACTACTGGTGGTTTTGGTTTTCTACCTTTACCATCTCTAGGTTTCATGTTTTTCATTTTCTCTTTAGCTTCTGCTCTAAAAGCATCCAATTTTGTTTTTTGATCTGCATTTAAAATTTGATCTAATTGTGCTTTTGAAGCATCCATTTCTGCCTTACGATCTTTCATCTTTCCCTTCATCGCATCTTTATTCGCACTGCGCCAAGCATCCATTTTCTTTGCTCTATCTAATTCTACTGCATAAACTTTGGTTTTCTGATCAGCAGTAAGACTTAACTTTTTATCCATTGCTGCAGTAGCTTTTTCAGCACGTTGCTCAGCAGTTAATTTAGATATTTTAGACATTGGCATATGATGCCTTCTGGTTGTGTCTTGTGCAAAAGCAGCAGTAAATCCCATCACTGCAATTGCTAATGTTAAAATCGTTCTTTTCATTTTCCTTAGTGTTTTTGTTTTAACTGATAGAGCAAAAAAAAATAAAACGGTTTAATCTACAAATGTTAAATTTTGTTAATTTCTGTTAAGTTGAGAAATTGACTTTTGCATTTGCGACATCATCTGTGTTAATGTTTCCATCGTAGGATCAGGTGCAGGCTCAGGCAAAGAAGTCGAAATATATGCCTTAGCTTTCCATATTTCCAAAATATCATCGGCAGCAATTGTATAGGGATCGTAAACTTTATTGTCAGAAATTAACTTTAAATCTTTATTCTCTTTAAAACGATTGCCGGCTCTTTTATATACAACACCCTCGTTTTTACTAATAACAATATAAGTTTCGCCAGTTTTAACTTCGTTCCAGTTATCTAAATATTCACCAATGATTAAACTGCCCGGTTGAACAGGCAACATACTATCACCCATAATTTCAAATGCACGAAAAGTGCCTTGACGTAAAGCGGGTATAGGCAATTGAAACTTCGGTAAATCACTAATGTATTGAGGGTCCGAAAAACCATTTAAATAACCAGCGCTGGCTTTAACAGGAACTAGTTCTATATTTTCATTATCGTTCTGATCTACAGAAATACTTAATACTCTTAAGTTAGAACCCGAACTTTTTGGCTTGGGTTTCCATGCGTCAGATATCTTTTCATTAATAAATTCATCGATTGTAAGATCAAAATATTCTGCTATTTTTTTTAGTAAATCATATTTTGGCTCCGCTCGATCTTCTTCATACGCTCCGATTAAAGATCTTTTAATTTCCATAATATCAGCAAATTGCTGCTGTGTATGGCCCTTTTTCTTTCTGAGGTACTTTAAATTATTTGAAATATTCGACATAAAAATAAATTTTAAAATAAATTTGGAATTACTAAAATAGTTAGTAATTTTATGCCAATAAAGTTAGTAATATTATTTTGAATTGCAAGAGCATATACTAATTAGTTTAGTTGAAATTTTTAACACCGTTATCACCGATACACATTTATTAGTGTAAAGTTCAATAACAATTAGAAACCATATAAAGGTTATGAAAAAGTTTGTTTACATCGTTACCGACAGAAACCGCACTAGTATGCACGTAGGCATGAGTTCTGATTTGATTAAAACATTGGATTTTTACAAGAAAATGCCCAATCTGTTTTTTGATAACGCACAGCAATTAACACGATTAGTTTATTTTGAAGAGTTTAAAACAGAGGCACAAGCTTTATCACGTTTCAAGTTAATTAGTCGCTTTACACGCATGCAAAAAGAGCGCCTAGTAAGATCTTGTAACCCAGATTGGATTGATTTAACCATTGGATTGGATTTTGAAAATATCCTTTTACACAGACCAGTTAATCAGGTTAAACTTGCATTTACCAGCTTATCTTAATAGTAGTTTTTAAGAAGTTTAGGCTAATTAGTTTTTTATTTTTTCTAAGAATACATTTTCTAAATCTTGAAGATTTTTGAAGTACTTATTTTTATCCATAAAAACCTTTGGGTTATAAGCATCTCCTGATTTACGCTTTTCATGGAGATCGAATTGACTTGCATGAGAAGTAACCCAGATGTCGAAATCGAGTTTTTTCATTGCTTTAAAAGTTTCCGCATAGTCATGTTGGATATTTGGATATGATGTTATTTCAGAGAATCTTTTATCAACAATTATAGAGGGCATATTAGCGATCAAAACTTTATAGGATGAGTTTTTATCTTTTGTATCAAATATAAAACTGCATGATCCTTTTGTATGCCCAGGGTGATGAAGCATGGTTAAAGTTGTGGTTCCTAACTTAACTTTATCATTATTTTTCAATAGAAAATCGGGGTTTAAAGGTTTGAAAGTAACGCCATATTTTCCCATTTCGTAATCAGATTTTCCACCCGTTTTAAGAACGTCTGCATCCGCTGCATCTACATAAAGTTTGGCGCCTGTTTCTTCTTTAATTTTCGCCATAGCACCCATATGATCGAAATGTGCCTGTGTTAAAAGCAAAATTTTGATTGATTTATAATCAAAACCCAAAGTTTTTATATTGGCTTTAATTATAGGAAGCGAATTAGCTAAGCCTGTATTTATTAATATATTACCTTTTTCTGTTACTATTAAATAAGAAGCTAAATCATAAGTACCTACATAATAAAGATTTCCTGCAATTCTAAAAGGTTCTGTAGCTTGAGACCATTCCTTTGGACTATTGGCTGGCTCTTTTACGGTTTGAGCAAATCCTAATATCCTAAATGAAAATAAAACAAGTAACAATATCTTTTTCATGTGTAATTTTATGCTAGCCTTATCTATTTCAAGTAAGGAATGATTATTAAAATAATTAGTTTTTACCAACCTGGCGCAAATGTTAAGCCAAATATACCACCTTTAACATCCTTACGTTGAAAAGGAATTGCATAATAAGGTTCTAAAACAAAGTAACCAAATACATTAACTCGTAATGATAAGCCTACGCTCATTTGAGGCACACGTTCTGTTGTGGTTTGATAAGTTACAGGTTTTCCATCTTTTATAACAGGATTGCCTTTTTCATCTAATGATATATGATCTATATAAGTAGGCGAGTTTTTAAATACAACCTTTGTATCGTTAGTCCACGCTAAACCTGCATCAAAGAAAAAGTTTAAATCCGTAAATAATAATTTTGAAGGAATAGCCGCAAGTTTTTTAGGTCCTGTAAATGGTAATCTGACTTCAAAATTAAACACCGCTATTTTGCTACCTGTTAATTGATTAATATCAAAAGTGCTTGATGAACTTTGGGTTGTATTTTTATAGATAGAATTAGCTTCATAGCCTCTAATTAAGTATGGATAACCTACATACATTGGATACAGTTGATCGGCATCCTTACCAATTCGTAAACTATTATAACTTCTTGCTGCAATGGTTATAGGTTTAATTCTCCAGTATTTTCGTACATCAACGTTAACACCGGCAAAATTATATGTGCCAAAATATTTCTCGCCACCAATTCTATATCTAAAACCATCTAAAGGAGCTGCCAATCCAAAAATTGAATTATCACCAACAAAGGTTGCGTTTAATTGATATAGTGTAAATGATTTAAAGGGGATGTCTAATTCTTTACTTGCATCATCATTTGAAACGCGTACTTTTTCCGAGCCGATGTAATTACCTGTTGCTACGCTATAGTATTTATTATAGCGATCAATGCGATAACCATAGTGTGAAAATGCTCCTCCAAGCTCAAATCTATGTTTTTTATTGAAAGGGTAGGCACCAAACAACTGAAATTGATCTTCAAATGTTCTAATAATATCCGTTCTATAATTTTCTGCAAGTGTTGTAGTACCATCATTTAATGGGACATTTTCAACTTTATAGGTGCTTAAACCTGATATATAAGGAATGTGTGAGATAGCGGCACCCCAATTAATCCTACTTTTTTGATTGATATACCCAACTAAACCACCAAAATCATAAATTTCTCCGTTGATAGATAGATTGGCTATAATTTGGTTTGTACCCAAAATATCGCTAAACATACCCATAATTCCCCCTTGTACGCCGGTTCCAAAACGACTGGTAGAAACGCCGATGCCACCGCTATTTGCTAGGTAGTCTAATCTAAATTTGGGTCTGTAGGGTACAGTTTTCATAGAATCTGTACCTAATTTTTCAAATCTATCGAAGTTAGAAAGGTTTGAATTAATAATATTTACACCTATATTTTCCATTGGCGGAAGAACTGCTGCATCAAAATTTTCTTCTTTATTGCCAATTCTTTTTGCTTTAAAACTATTCAACTTCGCGTTGTATAAAGTATAGCGCTGATAACGGTAATAACTGTAAACAATATCATCTGTTTGTGAAACCGAAATTGCTGGTGAAAACTCCGTTATTCCACTGATTCCAGTAAAATAATCCGTTAGTTGATCTACCGTGTTGTCTGCAAAATTGTATTTATATAAGTTCCTAAAACCATCTCTATTTGAGAGAAAGTAAATATTTTGGCTATTTGCGGAGAACTGCGCATTTAAATTATTAGCGCCAGGAAAAACGTTTAGATTGGTTACCGTTTTACTAGAAATATCATAAACAGCTAAATTTATTGGATTAACAGCTTCAATATTTTTGTTTTGAATAGCGGCACGATCCGATGAAAACACCAATTTTTTTCCATCAGGAGAATAACTAGGAGCATAATCAGAATACTCATCATTGGTAATTTGTGTAACCTGTTTGGTGTCTAAATTGTAAGAGAAAATATCACTTTGACCTTCTACCATTCCAGAAAAAGCAATATCTTTTCCGTTAGGAGACCACGTTAAGTTTCCAAATTGTTGCACTTGATCCATTGCTGTTTGTGAAACGGTATTTCCATTAGCTACGTCAATAATCATCATCTGATTTTTACCCTTACTGAAAATACTGAATGCAAACTGTTTGCTGTCTGGCGACCATGTACCTGCTGATTCTATAAAGTTAAAATCATCAATATGCCCATTGGAAATCTGACTACTTAATTTTCTAATAATCCGGCCTGTTTTTGCATCTGCAAGAAATAAATCGATGCCAAAAAGGTCTTTTTCCGACATAAATGCCAAATACTTCCCATCAGGACTTAGGGCAGGAGCCACGTTCATATTACCTGCATTTTTATTGTCGATAATTTTAGTTCCTGTTAGCTTAATTTGCGAACTATCAGCCTTTAACATTGGCTTATAATGCGCATCAATAGAGTTTTTCCATAGTCCGGATAAAGTTTTATCATCGTAACCAAAGGTGTATTTTATCGCATTTTCGTAACCATATTTAGCTGTGTTTTTAAATAAAGGAACAATTGTGGTATCGCCATATTGTGAGCCAATATAAGTCCAAAAGGCCTGTCCGTAACGATAAGGGAAATATTTATTAGAATTTGTAAGATCTTTTAATGATGGAATATCTCTGTTAAGCATGGCATCACGCATCCACATGGAGGTAAATGCGTCACGTTTTCCAATGGATAGATATTCGGCCATACCCTCAACCATCCATAATGGCGTTTGTCCAATATTTTCTAAACTAATAGAATCTTTTTCTAATAAAACATGATATTGAAAAGCGTGAACCAATTCGTGCCCTAAAACGTGTCTTGTTTGACTATTTAATTCCATAATCGGCATAATTACCCTGTTTTTTAAAGCTTCAGTAACACCACCGGTTCCAATGCCAATTTCTCCTTGCAGAGCCGTAGTCTGCTGGAAATCTGGATGGTTATTGTATAAAATAATCGGATTTTTCTTTAAAAAAGTATCACGAAATACCTCTTGATGCATTTTATACCAAGTTTCGGCATCTTGAGAAAATCTTTTTAATAAATTTTCATTTTTAAGGTAGTAGTAAATTTCAAAATGTGGAGTTTGTAAAACTTTGAAGTCAAGTTTTTTATATCTAACCTTATTTTGTCCAAAATATTGAGCCTTAACAGAGAAAGAAATAGTAAACAACAGCAAAATTGGAATGTATTGCCTAATAAAAGTAGAGCCTATCTTCATAGATATAGTTTATTAAAGATTTTTACAATCGTATTTAAGAAATTAAGATAAAAGTAGCAATTGTTTGAGGAGCAAAAAGAAATTTAACAATTAAGAGGGTTTGTAAGGGAAAAAACATCATTCTGAATTAATTCAAGGATTTACCCAAGTAGTAATAAATTCAGAATGATGTTAAGAGGAGAGAAGCTTAATTATTTTCTTTTTGTTTTTTCTCTCTTTCTTCCTGACGTTTTTTTCTTCTTAATTCACGTTCTTCCTTTTTAGTTAAAGGAGCAGTGGTTTCTGGCTGGTTTTGAACAGGCTCAGGTTTCTTTTCTTCCTTTTTAACTTCAGGTTCCTTACTAGTTGCTGGAGTTGTAGTTTCTTCTTCAACCACTGGAACATTAACATCAGTAGAATCTACCAAAACGCTATCCGTAGTTGTGGTATCGGCTACAATTCTAGGACTAGGACAGTTAATTGTACGGGTAATTGGAACAGTAGCTTTAGGAAATGCGCCATAAGTATAACCACTGGTTGGATCTAGGTATACTTTTTCCATAAATTTTGCAAAAATAGGAAGAGCTGTTCTCGAACC
Organism: Pedobacter nototheniae; assembly: GCF_004335085.1. Classification (GTDB taxonomy): domain Bacteria; phylum Bacteroidota; class Bacteroidia; order Sphingobacteriales; family Sphingobacteriaceae; genus Pedobacter; species Pedobacter nototheniae. The sequence goes on from NZ_RQRS01000012.1 coordinate 60,892, forward strand.
TTCGCCTTGTTCACCATTTTTAAAGTGTGCAGTTCTTTCATCACAACCTACCCAAACTCCGGTAACCAAATCTTTGGTCATCCCCATATACCAAGCGTCAACATAATCCGATGATGTACCTGTTTTACCTCCGATTTGATTGTTTTTCTTAAACAGATTTGGCCATTCCCATAAAGCTTGAGAAGTACCGCCCGGTTCTTCCATTCCGCCTCTAAACATATAAGTCATTAACCAGGCAATTTCTTCTGATAAAACTCTTTTTGTTTTAGGTTTAAAATCATCAATTAAGTTATCATCTAAATCAGTAATTTTTTCAACCAGAATAGGGTCGGTTTTAATTCCTTTATTTAAAAATGTACTATACGCCTTAACCATTTCGTAAACAGTTACATCATTTGAGCCTAAACTTACAGAAGGTACAGATTCAAGATGACTATCAATTCCACATTCGTGAGCCCATTTTACAACATTATCCCAGCCAACTTTTTCTGTTACCTGAGCTGTAATTGTATTTACTGATTTTGCCATTGCCCAACGCAAACTCATTTCACGATAACTAACACTGTAATCGGCGTTTTTAGGTTCCCAATATTTTGTTTCACCTTTATCCTGATAGGCAATTTTTACAGGCTTATCTGTAAATTTATCGCATGGGCTCATCCCTTGCTCTAACGCTGTTAAATATGCAAATGGCTTAAAGGTTGATCCTGCCTGACGTTTTGATTGATTTACGTGGTCATATTTAAAGAATTTATGGTCGATACCGCCAACCCAAACTTTAATTTTGCCAGTTGCAGGTTCCATGGTCATCATTCCCGTATTTAATATTTTTCCGTAATAACGAATAGAATCCATTGTCGAAAATAAAGTATCTTTATCGCCTTTGTAAGTAAAGATTTGCATCTTTTTCTTTTTGTTAAAATAGGCAGTTATTGAATCGGGCTGATTTGGAAATTTCTTTTGCAATAAACTATAAACTGGCAAATTTTTCATCGCACGTGCGGGATAATCAACCTTTTGCTTTTCAGAATCATACCATGGATCTTCATTACCCCAAACACTGTAAAATCTTCTTTGAAGTGTTTTCATCTGCTCTGCAACAGCTTCTTCGGCATATTTTTGCAGTTTAGAATCAATGGTTGTATAAATTTTTAAACCATCTTCATACAAATCATAACCATTATCATTTGCCCACTTTTCAAGATATTTAGAAACGGCAGCTCTTAAATAAGAATCGCCATCGCTTCCATCTTCCATTTTTCCTTCTTTAAGCTTAATTGGCTGTTTGGCAAGTTCTATAAGGCTATCTTTACTTAAAAATTTGTACTTATTCATCTGACTTAAAACGGTATTTCTACGCTCAAGTGCTTTTTCAGGGTTTTTGGTAGGATTATAAAGCGTTGTTCCTTTTAACATTCCAACCAGCAAGGCGGCATCATTAGTCGCTAATTCTTTCGCATCTTTATCAAAATAAATACGACTGGCAGTTTTTATCCCATAAGTATTGTTACCAAATGATACGGTATTTAAATACATGGTAATAATATCTTGCTTAGAATAATTAGATTCGAGCTTTACAGCGGTCATCCATTCTTTTAGTTTAGGAATTAAAGTTCTTAATATAGGAAGTTTTGAAAGCACTCCAGATGATTTATTATAACGTGTACGATACAAGTTTTTTGCCAACTGTTGCGTAATTGTACTGGCACCACCATCTTTTCCCATACCTACAACCGCACGCGCAACCGCCTGAATATCAATACCCCAGTGCTTGTAAAAACGAACATCTTCAGTTGCCACTAATGCATTTATTACACTTGGCGCAATTTCATTATAACTAACTGGTGTTCTGTTTTCTTTAAAATATCTTCCAATTAATTTTCCATCCGAAGTATATAATTCGGAACCTACACGTTGGCTGGGTGCTTTTATATCATGGTAGCTTGGAGAATAGCCAAATAACCATAAAAAGTTGAGTTGAAGGGCACAGAAGAAAATTATTATAAAAAAAATACCAATTATAGGATAACGTAAGTACTTGTTTTTTATCTCTTTAAACATATTGGGTGTGATGATCTGTTGGTTAATGCTTTGGCGTTAAATATAAAAAACTCTATAGGTAAATTAACTTATTTAGTTTACTTATTTTTTAATTCTATATTTAAATTATTGATCTACGGAATTAATTAATGAATTTATTAAGTATGAAAAACGAATTTAAGGGACTTATTGTACAAGGTGATAAGAAATTTTCTATAAAAAGTGCTAAAACAGATTTTACTGGCGGTTATAATAAAGAAAAAGCTAAGGATGCACTTGTAAATGCTAAAATTGAGATTAATCATTTACAAGAGAAATTATATGCGGCAAATTCACATTCACTATTAATTATTTTTCAGGCTATGGATGCAGCAGGAAAAGATAGTGCTATTGAGCATGTAATGAGTGGTTTAAATCCGCAGGGCTGTCAGGTGTTTAGTTTTAAGGTTCCAACATCTGAAGAATATGAGCATGATTTTTTATGGAGACATTATAAAGCTTTGCCAGAAAGAGGCCGTATAGGCATCCACAATCGCTCGCACTACGAAAACGTTTTGGTTTGCAAGGTACATCCAGAATATATTTTAAGCGAAAGTATTCCTGGATACACAAATGTTAAAAAGATTGATAAGCAATTTTGGAAACAGCGCTACCAAAGCATCCGCAATTTTGAAGAGCATTTAAGTTCTAATGGAACAGTAATTTTAAAATTCTTTTTAAATGTTAGCATGGCCGAGCAGAAACTCCGCTTTTTGGATAGGATAGATGATCCTACTAAAAATTGGAAATTTTCATCAGGTGATATTAAAGAACGTGCACTGTGGGACGATTATATGAAGGCTTATGAAGAGGCTATTAATGAAACTAGTACTGAAAAAAATCCTTGGCATGTAATACCAGCAGATAAAAAATGGTTTGCCCGTTTGGCAATTAGCGAAATTATTGCTGATAAATTGAAGGGTTTGGATTTGAAGTTTCCTGTTTTGGTTGAAGAAGAAGCCGCTAAATTACAGTTAAGCAAAGAAAGTTTAATTAACGAATAATTAACAGAAGTACTTTAAGCTAGATGGCAAACAATTCTTGCAAATTAATCTTTAATAGGTAAAGTAAATTACGAATGACATTAAAAGCCGATACTTCACTAACCTCAATATTGGATAATGATTTTTATAAATTTACCATGCAGCAGGGTGTGGTTAGATTATTTCCATGGGCTAAGGCGAAGTACAAATTCATAAATAGGGGCAATCATTCTTTTCCGGATGGTTTCGATCAAGCATTAAGAATTGCGGTAGATCAAATGGCGCATTTGAAGCTAACTAAAGCCGAAAAGAAATTTCTGCAGGTTACGTGCCCTTATCTTGATCCTGTTTATCTGGACTTTTTAGAGGGTTATACTTACAATCCGGAAGAGGTTCATATTTCGCAAACTGGAGACCAGATTGAAGTACGGATAGAAGGTTTGTGGTACAGAACTATTTTATGGGAAGTACCCTTAATGTCTCTCATTAGTGAATTGTATTACGTTTTAAAGGGTTTAGATCGCATTAGCAATGAAGAAATTATTGAAAAAACCCGCAACAAAATAGAAAATTACAGAAACCTTGGTGTAACTGTAGCCGAATTTGGAACACGCAGACGACATTCTTATCAGGTACATCGTTTGGTAGTAGAATCGTTAATGAAATATGGCAATAGTTCCTTTATTGGTACCAGCAACGTACATTTAGCGATGATGTACAAAACGAAACCCATTGGTACACATGCACATGAGTGGTTTATGTTTCATGCGGCCCGTTACGGATTTAAAATGGCAAATGCTACAGGTCTTCAACATTGGGTAGAGGTTTATCGCGGAGATTTAGGAATTGCCTTATCTGATACTTATACTACCGATGTATTTTTTAAGCAGTTTGATAAAATGTTTTCTAAATTATTTGATGGTGTGAGGCACGATAGCGGTGATCCGTTGGTTTTTGCCGATAAAGTTATCAGCCATTATAAAAGCATGGGCATTGATCCACTAAGTAAAACCATTATCTTTTCTGATGCCCTTAATTATAATAAGGTAGAGCATATTTTAAATCATTGTAAAGGGAAAATTGGAATGTCGTTTGGAATTGGCACCAATTTAACCAACGATGTAGGTTCTGAACCAATGAATATTGTAATAAAAATGACCCAGGCGCTTCCGAAGGATGATGAATGGATTGAAGTGGTTAAATTATCTGATGAAGACGGAAAACATACCGGAGATCAGTTAACCATCGATTTAGCAAAAACCATATTGGGAATTAATCACTAAAATGATGAAGATTGGTTTCGCTGTTACCTTATATTTTAATAGCGAAATCAGTCTTTAAATTTACGTGACTTTTTCTTTTACAAATTCGTTTCCATCCTTAAAAAGCATTCTTAAAGCCCGAATAAGCCTAATTTTTATCGTTTAATAACGAAAGCTATTTTTTGAGCATCGGAAACATTATTGTAATTACCTTTTTGAAGGTTGTTTTTAGCATTAGATTTATAAACCAGTTATTTATAGTTCATTTTAAATTTACTTAAATCGGGTTTTATCTTTTTCGGTCTGCTTTTTTCAAAGTTGTAAATCGTTTGGCCTAAATTTTTCATAAAAGGATAACAAACCGTTTCGTACTCATATTTATTGTCGTTGTAAATACCATTTTCATTGCTTTGGACCACAGCGGTTAAAAAGTATTCTATTCCATTTTTAAAATCAACGAAGTAAGAATTATCGATAATGAAACCATAACTATCGCCATATTTATTAAATATTCTAATGTCGGGATTAAGTGTTATATCTTTTTCTCTCCCGTAATAAAGCATTTTTGCATAGGTAGGCCAAAACTCCTTTGCATCGTATTTAGGGTAATTACTTTCCGTTGGGTACTTGCTCATATAAGTATAAATCAGCTTATAATCTTGCGGAGTTAAGTTATATCGTTCGCTTTTAGCAAAAGCCTCCGGGAAGATGAGTTTTTGCATTAATCTTTGCTGATCATCAATAGAAAACGCATTTTTATTCGTTAAATTAAAAGGTTTGTTCACCAACCGATCGTTACTATCCAAATAGCCCTTACCCATATCGGTATTGGTTAGTTTTAGCTCGTACTCTTCTGGATCGTATTGTGCAGGCTGACTATAAACCAGTTGATCGCCATTATAAAAGCGAATCGGGTTGGTATGTTTTGCCGGTTCGCCAGAATCTCCAATAGCTAAACGATTTAAAATTCTGCTGTTATTTAGTCCATTCTTTTTAAGTTTTTGATTAATTTCTGCACGACCAATAAACTCAAATAATCTGTTAAAGCCATCGTTATCACTCGTTAACAGGATTTTTTTAATGTAGTGCTCAATGGATGGCAGCGCATTTTCTGCACTTTCATCTTTCAAAACTTTAGTTTGCCCAGCGTAAGCACTATCTGTAAACATGGTGCTTTGTGCATCAACACCAGTACTTTTTAAGCGGTTTACTTTTTCCAGGGCAAAAATTACGGCAGCCAACTTAACGGTGCTTGCCGGGTAGAAATAATGATGAGGATTTAAGTTGTAGCTGTAGGTTTTAAAATGAGGTTTATTGCCCGCATCACGGTTAACCTGTGTATATATTATTTGCACCTGGTTTTTATCAGCCTTGTTTAAAATGCCACCGAAAAATTCAGGTTTCGATTCCATTAACTTTTGAAGAAAAACAGTATCAACTTTTTGCGCCATTACTGATAAACTAAATAATGTGGATATAGTAAATAGGATAAGTTTCATGATTTAGGTTTGATTTTTAAAGTTAAGGTTTTGGCGTATAATATCACGTTACATCAACCATTTTACATTACGCAATATTTGCATACCTTTGCATCGCTTTTGGTTTCCGGCGTTACACCCGGAATTAAAAGGGAATACAGTGTAAATCTGTAACTGTCCCGCAGCTGTAAGCTCCTTTAACGGATTTCCAATCAATTTGCCACTGTTCTATACGCTAGAATGGGAAGGCAGGAAAGCTGGGAGTAAGTCAGAAGACCTGCCTTAGCACATATTTCATAGCTTTCGGGGATTGAAGCTAGGAGTGAGGTACTTTTTAATTTTCGTATTTTCATTTCCTTCATAATCTGTTTGCTGTGGGTAATTTAACTCACAACAAAAAAAATGATTAGAAAACATTTTGCCGCTTTTGGCAACATGCACTTTTTTATTTTGTTAGCCATTTTATGGACGGGTATTTCTTTGCCATTCATTTCTAGTGGCCAAACTACAGATAGCCTTAAAAAAGTAAATCAGCTTAAAGAAGTTCAAATTCGCGAATATCGTTTAACGGAGCAAAGTAAATCGCCTACACCTGTTCAAATCCTTTCAGGAAATGACTTAAAGCGTTTGAATAGCTTATCAGTAGCCGATGCCATTAGGTACTTTTCGGGCGTACAATTAAAGGATTACGGAGGCATTGGGGGCTTAAAAACTATAAATGTTCGCAGTATGGGAAGTAATCATACCGCAGTTTTTTATGATGGAATTCAGTTTAATAATGCGCAAAACGGACAGGTTGATCTTGGTAAATTCTCCATTGATAATTTAGAAGAAATTTCTTTGTATAGTGGCCAAAAACCTGAATTACTTTTACCTGCCCGTGCATATGCATCCGCAAGTTCTATTTACTTAAAAACTAAAACTCCGGTATTTTCTGATGGACAAAACCGAGCGGCTACTTTTAGTTTAAAAGGTGGCTCTTTCGGAGTAATTAATCCAGTTGTTCAGTACCAATATAAAATAAATAACAATCTGAGCGCCAGCTTTAATACAGAGTTTCTAAATGCAAACGGAAAATATAAATTTAGATATACTAATGGCGTTTATGACACAACAGCCGTTAGAAGTAATGGTGATGTAGAACGTTTCAGGTTTCAGGCGGGTTTATTTGGCAAGCTTAAGAATGGAGAATGGCACGCCCAAGCCTATACTTTTATCAGCGAACAAGGTTTGCCTGGAGCAGCAATATCAAATAGATTTGATTATCCTCAGCGCTCTTGGGATAGAAATACCTTTGTGCAAGGAAGTTTGGAACAGCATTTAAATGAAAAAATTTCCATTCTAGTCAGCGCTAAATATGCGTATGATTACATGCGTTTTGTTGATCCAGAATATGTAACCATTAACGGATTTTTAGAAAATAGATTTATTGAGCAGGAAGCCTATCTTTCGCTATCAGCAAAATATAAGTTAAACAAAATTTTGGATCTGGCTTTGGCTTCAGATTATCAATATCAAACACTTAATGCCAACCTTTATCGTTTTGCTTACCCTACTAGAAATACTTTTTTAAATGTATTAAGCTCATCATTAAATCTTAAACGGTTTAATTTACAAGCTAATATTTTAAGTACAACCGTATCAGATCTTGTTAAAGAATACAATTCTGGTGGAAATAAGCAGGTATTTAGTCCCACAGTTTTATTTTCATGGCAATTATTTGAAGAGGAACAATTCAGATTACGTGGTTTTTATAAGGACATTTTTAGAATGCCCACCTTTAACGATTTGTACTATACTTTTATCGGCAATACTTTACTTAAACCAGAGTATACTAAGCAGTACGACCTTGGATTAACGTATTTTAAATCTTTCAAAAATACCCGAACGTTATTTGTTGATATTCAGGCCGATGCTTACTATAATAATGTAAGAGACAAAATTATTGCGCAACCGGGCGCTAATCTTATCCGCTGGATTATGTACAATATTGGCAAAGTTGATATTCGCGGAATAGAACTTAATGCCAAAGCGGCATTTTTAATCACGCCTGATCTTATTTTAAATACGGGCATAAATTATACATTCCAAAAAGCTATTGATGTTACCGACGCTAACGATGATAGTTATCGCAACCAAATTCCATATATCCCCAAAAATAGCGGTTCCTTTTTAACGAAGTTAGATTATAAGGACTGGCACCTCAACTATAGTTTTATTTATACTGGATTTAGATATAATCAAAAGGCTAATATCATCTATAATTATATGCAGCCCTGGTACACGCATGATGTAGCTTTTGGATATTCTTTTAAGATGAAAAAAGGAATATTAAATGCAAATGCAGAGGTAAATAATCTGCTTAATCAATATTATGATTTAATACCAAATTTTCCGCTTCCAGGTCGTAATTATCGTTTCACTTTATCTTATAGCATATGAAAACAGTAAAACACTTGATTTATAGTTTTTGCATAACTTCTTTGCTATTTGCCTGCCGTAAAGATCCGCAACCACTTCCATCAGAAATTACTAGGGTAGAGCCTGATCCTGTTTCTGCACTTAAAGGCTTTTATTTAGTTAATGAGGGCAATATGAACATGAATAAAGCCTCATTGGATTATATGGATTTAGTAAATGGTTTATACACGCGTAATCTTTATAATCAAGTAAATCCTGAAGTAACTAAAGGACTTGGAGATGTAGGGAATGATATTGCTATTTATGGCAGTAAAGTGTATGTAGTGGTTAATATATCCAATAAAGTTGAAGTTTTGGATGTGAAAACCGCAAGGAAACTTGGGCAAATAAACATTACAAATTGTCGCTACGTAACCTTTAATAATGGTAAGGCTTATGTAAGTGCTTATTTAGGTAAGGTAGGTGATCCAAAAGCTCCAAATGGGATTATTGCAGAAATTGATACAACAAGCTTAAAGGTAAATAGAACCGTGGAGGTTGGTAGGCAGCCCGAAGAAATGGCAATTATTGGTTCTAAATTATATATCGCAAATTCAGGTGGCTACAGTCCGCCAAATTATGAAAGCACACTTTCTGTTATTGATTTGCCAACTTTTAAGGAAACCAAGCGCATTGAAGTTGCTATTAATCTCGATAGGGTAAAGGCAGATCGGTATGGCGATTTGTATGTTACTTCAAGAGGAGATTATTACATCATTCCATCCAAACTTTTTGTAATAGATACACACACCGATAAAATTAAAAAGGTATTTGATATAGCGGCGAGTAATTTAACCATTGATGATGATATAGCATATATCTACAGTACAGAATGGAGCTATATCCAAGGCATTAACGCTATTAGTTATAATATGATTAATGTTAAGGATGAAACCCTTTTAAGCACCAGGTTTATTACAGATGGAACAGAAAAGAATATTAAAATCCCGTACGGAATAGCGGTGAATCCACAAAATAAAGATGTTTACATAACCGATGCTAAAGATTATGTAACCCCCGGCAGATTGCATTGCTATAACGCAGCCGGTAAATTAAAATGGACTGTAACCACCGGAGATATTCCGGCACACATTGCTTTTGTAACTAAATAAAATCATAATATGAGAAACAACTACAAAAAATTAAGAAGTACAGGTTTGCTAAGCTTACTTGTTGCGGCTATGTTTATTTCATCTTGTAAAAAGAATGAAAGCGAAATCGTTCCTGAAAAAAAACAGGTTATAACTGGAACAAAAGGTGTGTACATGCTTTGCGAAGGTCTGATGAATGGAAATAATAGTGCCATTAGCTATTATGATTTCGCAACAAATACCAGTGTACAAGATTATTTTAAACAAGTAAATGGTAGGTCGCTAGGCGAAACTGCAAACGACCTTGAAGCTTATGGAAGCAAAATGTATTGCGTAGTTAGTGGTATACAAGGCAAACCGAAATCTTTTATTGAGATTATTGATATTGCTACAGGAAAATCATTAAAAAGTATTTCGCTAAACTCTAGTAATGATGGTTTTATGCCGAGGTTTGTAACTTTTTATAAAAATAAAGCATACGTATCTCGATATGATGGCAAAATTAGCCGAATTGATACTGCAACTATGGCAATTGATGCAGAATTGCAATTAATGAATGGAACCCAAAAAGCCGAAGGTTTAGAAGGATTAGCAGTTGCCAATGGCAAACTCTATGTAACTAACTCTAGTCATCCATATTATCCAAATGGTTTATTAAGCAAGGTTACAGTTATAGATTTAGCAACTTTTACCAAAATTAAAGATATTGAGGTAGGACACAATCCGGTAAGAATTGCTGCTGCTCCCAATGGTGATTTGTTTACCATCACCTGGATGGATTATAATGTAGGCAACGAAGCTACTTTTGTAAGAATAAGCAGTACTACTGATGCCGTTATTCAAAAAGAAGAATATGATTTAGGTGCTATTACCATTGGAAAAAACACAGGTTGGGTATCAAAAGATATTTATACTAATCCAACTATAAAACCGCTTGATCTTACAACAGGTAAAATTGGTAATAACTTAATAACTGATGGTACAGATATTAATACCATATACGGCTTAACAGTAAATCCATTTGATGGAAGTGTTGCAGTAGCCGATGCTGTAAACTATAGCCCATCTCAAGGCATGGCTTACATATATGGTACTGATGGCAAAAGAAAAAATAGTTTTAAAACCGCAGGGCTTCCACAGCATGCCGTGTTTGTATACAATTATAAATATGAATAACCTTTCTAAAATCCAGCTTATTGCTGTCGTGCTTTTTATTGCAGCCGCATTTTCTTCATGTAAAAAGGATTCAACACAAGAGGAGGTGCCAACCAAAACGAGTAATAGTCCATATATAAAAAAGGTATTTGAATATGCACCTGCGCCCGGGCAGTTTATAAACGATGCCAGCTATGGTACAAAAGAAAAGGCTAATGATTTAATCGGCACAGCAGATAACGGACTACTTTCTTTAGGTGGTTATGGCGGCTACATTATTTTTGGCTTCGATCACTCCATTGCAAATGAAGTTGGCAACGATTTGGGCATTTTTGGAAACCCACTTATTGGTGCAGGCATGGAATGGTCTGAACCTGGTATTGTTTGTGTAATGCAGGATAAAAATGGCAATGGCTTACCAGATGATGGCGAATGGTACGAACTGGCAGGAAGCGAATATAACAAGGCCGAAACCATTAAAAATTATAAAATTACCTATTATAAACCCCTTACAGCAACTGAAGATATTAAGTGGACAGATAATCAGGGTAAAACCGGTTATGTTTTGAAAAACAGCTTTCATGCTCAAAACTACTTTCCCGCTGGAGTTACGGCTACCACTGTTTCGTTTGAAGGTACTTTATTAAAGAACACTTTAGGTGATAATGGAATAATTACCAACAAGCCTTTTTCTTTCGGCTATAGTGATAATGGCTCGCCAGAGTATCTTGCTATACAAGATGAAAAGGGCAGAGGCTACAATACTTTCGATATAGATTGGGCAGTTGATAAAAATGGAAATAAAGTAAACCTGAGTAAAATTGATTTCGTAAAAGTTTACACAGGTCAAAATAGTAACGGAAACCCTTACGATCCAGATACATCAAACTCAAGATCAAGGTTCTTGGGTGAAGTATCTACAGAAATTGCTGGTGCAATCGACATTAGATTATACAATCAAAAGAAATAATTTAACCAAAAACACTCATGAAAAAAAGTTACCTAATTTTAATACTCTCAATTTTTACACTGTTTTATGCTTGTAAAAAAGATAAAGAAACAGAATCTGCACCTGATGTTAACCTATTTGTTAAAGGCGATGCCATTACGGCAAAAGTTAACGTTAAAAGTACTCTTTCTGCTGGTACAAATAATGGTAAAAACTTTGCTCACCAATGGAAATTAGATGGTGTGGTGGTAAGCTCAACTTACAATTACGACTTTACGCCCCTAAAAGCTGGTACTTATATTATCGAATATACCGCTACAAATACTGTTGGCTCATTTACCCATAAATATACAGTAACAGTGCCTGTGCCAGTGGTTGAAGCTACACCAACGAGCAGTAAATACATCACAAAAGTGTTCGAGTACTTGCCAGCTCCTGGTCAGTTTATTAATGAAACCTTGGGTAGCCTTGCTGGTGCTCAAAAAATTATTGGCGATGTAAATAGTACAAGCTTAATTAGTTTGGGTGGTTTTGGTGGCTACATTATTTTTGGTTTTGATCACTCTGTAGCAAATAATGCCGGGGCAGATTTAGCTATTTACGGCAATCCAATTGGTGGCTCAACACCTTGGGCAGAACCTGGTATTGTAATGGTAAGCCAGGATGTTAATGGAAATGGTAAACCTGATGATGAATGGTATGAACTTGCAGGTAGTGAATACAATAATCCATTAACAATTAAAAATTATGAAATCACTTATACAAACCCTAAGGCTTATGCTAATGTAAGCTGGACAGATAATCAAGGCGGAAGCGGTACATACGATATTAACACTTTCCACAAGCACAATTATTACCCTGAATTTGCTGCAAATCAAGATAAACTAACTTTTAAAGGAACTATGCTTCCATCAACTTGGGGTAAAAATGGAAGTATTTTTATTAATAATGCCTTTGCCTGGGGGTATACCGATAGCTGGTCTATTGATGATGATTACGCTACAAAGCGATACAATAGCTTTGATATTGATTGGGCTGTAGATAATACTGGTAAAAAAGTAGCCTTAAAAACCATAGATTTTGTAAAAGTTTATACAGGACAAAGAGAAAAAGGAAACACACTTCTAGGTGAAATATCAACGGAAGTTAAAGGGGCAGCCGATTTGGGAATTAAATAAACACATATAAATTAGAATGAAAAAAGTACACATTAAACACTTATTAGCCGTAACCCTAGTTATATTATTTGCCGCATCGTGTAAAAAGGATGATGTAGAAGTTAAGCCAGAAATACAGCCTGTTGCCAAAGGAAAATTTGAAAATGGTTTTTTTATTGTAAACGAAGGTTGGTTTGGACATGGAACAGGTGAAGTAAACTTTTTTGATTACGCTACAGGGAAATTAACGGATAGCGTATTTAAAAGAGAAAACCCTGATAAAAACTTAAATCCTGCAAGCTCTACCTTAGAGTTTGGAACTATTTTTAAAGATAATCTTTACCTAGTAAGTAAAGTTGGTGGGCCAATGGTTGTTGCCGACGCTTATACATTAAAGGAAAAAGGACGAATTGCAGCCAAAGCTGGAAATGATTGGAGAGCATTTTTAGGTATTGATGAAAATACAGGCCTTTTAAGTAGTGGCAATGGCGTTTATTTGGTTAATCTTAAAAATTTAACCGCTTATGCAAAATTGGTTGGTGCCGATGGACAAATTGGCGATATGATAAAAGCCGGAAACTATATTTTTATGCACAGCGCTACAGACGGACTATTAATTTACAATCTTTCTGATTTTAGTTTAAACAAAAAGATTAAGGGAATGACAGTTGGTTTTGCCCAAACACCAAATGGTAAAGTGTGGTACACAGCTGGTAAATATCTTTATAATACAGATCCGCAAACACTTGCAAAAGATAGTGTTGCCCTTAATTTTACGCCATACTCAACCTGGGGTGCCTGGCATTCGGGATCAATTGCAGCATCTCCAAAAGAAAACGCAGTTTATATTCTTAAAAATTTAAGCTTTGGAAGCAATGGTAGCGATGTTTACAAATATGTAGATGGAAATAAAACCTCATTAGATGCACCTTTTGTAACTATGCCCGAAAAACAGGTGTTCTACGGTAAAGGCTTAGGCATCGATCCAAAATTAAACCAGTTAGTTATTACAACAGTACAAGCCGGTTATGGAGCAAACTACGCTATTAATCACTTATATTTTTACGATACCACTAACGCAACTTTAAAAAATACAGTTTCTTATGATGGTTATCACTTTCCAGGAATACCTGTATTTCATTAATCCATAATTACATAAAATGTTAAAAAGGACTGCCAAATAGATAAGCAGTCCTTTTTTTGTTACATTTGCGGCGCTTTTGGTTTCTGCCTAACCGCAGGATTAAAAGGGAATGCAGTGTAATTCTGTAACTGTCCCGCAGCTGTAAGCTCATTAAAGATTTTTCATTTCTAAAGCCACTGTTCCTAACTAGAATGGGAAGGCAGAAAAATCAGAGTAAGTCAGAAGACCTGCCATAGCGTTTATTTTCATAGCTTTCGGGGATTGAAGCTAGGAATGATTACGGCGTTATCGTATTTTCATATCCTTTTCCAATCTGTTTGCTGTGAGCAAAACTCACAATCAAATGAACAAAAAAAGTACTTTATTAGTGGCAGCCTTAGGGTTTGCCCAACTGGCAATTAGTCAATCGGCTAATGCCCAAGACAGCTTAAAGCTGAAGGATGTAGTTATTTCTGCAACCAAAAACGATCAAAAGCAATCACAAACTGGTAAAGTTGTTACCATTATTAGCAAAGAAGTTTTAGAAAGAAGTTTAGGTAAATCATTGCCTGATCTTATTAGTGAGCAGGCAGGTATAATTGTTGGTGGTGCTTATGGTAACCAAGGGAAAGATAAAAGTGTATTTTTTCGAGGCGCACCAAGCGGTTATGCGCTAATTTTAATTGATGGAATAATACAAAATGATCCTTCTGGTAATGGTGGCGCATTCGATCTTCGCTTACTTTCTATTGATCAAATTGACCATATTGAAATTTTGAAAGGCGGTCAATCTACCATTTATGGTTCTGATGCCGTAGCAGGTGTAATCAATATTATTACTAAAAAAGGTGGTCCAAAGGGCAATACTATTTATGGTGTGGCAAGTGCTGGTAGCTTCGAAACCTATAAAGGAACTATTGGTTTAAATGGTGGTGTTGATGGTTTTACTTACAACGTTAACTATACTCATTTAAAAACAGATGGTATTTCTGAAGCTGCAACTCCAGTAGGTAGCACGGCAATATTTGATAAGGATGGTTTTAAAAATGATGCTGTAAATGCAAATTTTGGAATCCAATTAGATAAGCACCTTTCTATAAATCCGTTTGTACGTTATTTTTATGGAAATTATAAGTACGATGACGGCCCTTTTTTGGATGCTGCAAACTACTCAATCCTTAAAAATGTGGCATTAGGTACCAACGCTAAATATGAATTTAATACGGGTAAAGTAACCTTAAATTATAGTTACGAAAGCAGTTCAAACGAATCTCATTCTTATTTTCCTGATTTTGCTCAAGGTAAAGTTAATCTTGTTGATTTATTTTATAATCAGAAATTAGGCAATAACCTTGATTTATTGTTAGGTATAGAAAATCGGGCGATGAAACTTTATGGAGTTGGACAACAACCAACCACAAATTTATTTGCAACATACGGATCGTTATTTTTACATAACCTGAGTATTTTTAACTTAGAAGTGGGTGGCCGTTACAACAAGCACGAGCAATATGGCGAAAATTACACCTATACCATAACACCGAGCATCAATATTATAAAAGAAATAAAATTATTTGGAACAGTTTCAACAGCATTTAAAGCACCAACATTAATGATGTTGTTTGGTCCATATTCGCCAAATGCCAACCTAATGCCAGAAAAATCACAGAATTATGAAGCTGGTGTTAGCTTTAATTTAGCTGATGAGAAATTTACACTTCGTATAGCAACGTTTAAACGCAATTTAACAAACGCAATTGTTTACACACCTAAAGCCTATATCAACGAGGCAAGTCAAAAATATAAAGGTTTGGAAGTAGAGCCAGGTGTTAAACTAGGAGCATTCGATTTTAATGGATATTATGCTTATGTAGAGGGTAATACAGGTAAAGTAGATTATTTAATACGCAGACCGAAACACACTTTTGGAATAAATGCAGGTGTACAGGCAACCAAAAATCTTTATGTTAGTGCAAACTATCGTTATTTTGGTAAACGTTACGATACCTATTTTACCACCACATCTGTTGATGAATTATTACCCGCTTACAAATTATTAAATGCCTATGCAGAGTATGCTTTAGCCAAAAAACGTGTTAAAATATTCTTCGATGCCAAAAACATTTTGAACGAAAAATATAACGAACTTATTGGTTATAACAGCCCAGGTTTTAATTTTAATACGGGTGTTAGTTTTAATATTCGTTAGAAACGTTAACTTTGCGTTAATAATTAAATATAAAAATGTCTAATCTGAAATTTAATCCGCGTAACACCATACTACTATTAATCATTTTAATAGTTACTGCATTTCGCTTATTAGTTACTTTTAATAGTGATGCACTTCAATTTGCAAACTTCTCATCTATAGGAGCAGTAGCACTTTTTGGTGGGGCTTATTTTAAAGATAATCTTAAGGCTTATGCTTTTCCATTGCTAAGTTTGTTCTTAAGCGATCTTGTTTTATACACAACTATTTACAGAAAATATGTAGATATGTTGCTTGTACAAGAAAGCTGGACGTATTTAGCCATTGCTTTAATGGTTTTAGTAGGTAGATTGCTGTTGAAAAAAGTTAATGTAGTTAATTTATTAGCATCAACAATTGCAATTGTTTTAGTCCACTGGATTATTAGCGATATAGGTTCTTGGTACGGCAATCCATTGTTTACTCAAAATTTAGCTGGTTACTGGCAATGTTTAGTTAAAGCAATACCTTTCGAAGTTAGATTTTTAGAAGGCACATTAATTTATGGAGCCATTTTATTTGGAGCTTTCGAAATTTTAAAAGCAAAATACCCAGTTTTAAAATTACAACAACAAATAGTGTAAGCTTACATTCAATATTTAATCCCCTTTTGTTAAATGCAAAAGGGGATTTTTTTTATCTTTAAATTTTGATATTAAATACATGAAAATAGTTTCCTTTCTTCCAGCTGCTACCAAAATGATTTATGATATGGGTTTGCAGGAATACCTATGTGGCGTAACTTTTGAATGCCCAAAAGAAGCTGCAAACCAACCAAAAATTGTTCGTTGTATTTTAGAAGGAAAAAACTATTCAAGTATAGAAATTGATCGGATTTTTTCGGCGTCAAAAGCCCAGGGCAAAAGTTTATACTGGGTAGATCAGGAACTACTGGAAAGTATTTCGCCCGATATTGTTTTCACACAAGATGTTTGCGAAGTTTGTAACATCGATACCGTATGTACCGAAACAGCTGTTTCTAAATTAACTAAGCAGCCAACTCTTGTACCATTATCACCAAATAACCTACAGGATGTATTTGAATGTGCCATAACCATTGCCAAAGCTATTGGTAAGGAAGAAGTAGCGTTGCGCTATTTGGCTGGTCTTCAATATAAAGTTGATGATATTTTGGATCGGCTAAGATTACATAAAGCACCATTAAAAAGAGTGATGATAATGGAATGGATAGAACCCATTTACAATTGTGGCCATTGGATTCCATTTCAAATTGCTGCGGCAGGTGGTGTAGATATGCTTTCTAATCCTGCTGGCGACTCTATTGTTACCCCATGGGAAAAAATTTTAAAATACAATCCACAGGTTTTAGTAGTTGCACCTTGTGGTTTTGATGTAAAACGAAGTATTGAAGAAATGGCATTGCTAACCTGTAAACCAGGATGGGAAAATTTGGAAGCTGTAAAAAGTAATCAGGTGTATATTGCCGATTTTGATATGTTTACTCAACCTAGTGCCGGAACATTAGTAGAAGGAATTGAAGCCTTAGCCTGTATGTTTCATCCCGAAATATTTAAACCTAACGAACAAATCGAAACCAAATTTATAAACTACACTAAAATAAAGCAGTTGCAAACATTGTAATCCTCGTTTTAATAAAGTAGAAAACCTAAAAAATGAAACCTAAATTAGTTGTATTAACAGGAGCAGGGATCAGTGCAGAAAGTGGATTAAAAACTTTCAGGGATTCTGATGGACTTTGGGAAGGTTACAATGTTTATGATGTAGCCACACCCGAAGCTTGGGAAAAAGACCCTGCATTGGTACAGCAATTTTATAATGAAAGACGTAAACAGGTTTTAGAAGCGCAGCCCAACAAAGCACATAAAATACTTGCAGAGCTTGAAAATGATTTCGACGTTGAAATTATTACCCAAAATATAGATGATTTGCATGAAAGAGCAGGCTCTACCAAAGTAACTCACTTACACGGCATCATCACAAAATCACAATCTAACCGTAAAGCTAGCTTAACCTACCCAATAGATGGCTGGGAATTGAAAATAGGGCAACTTTGTGAAATGGGTAGCCAACTGCGACCGCATGTAGTTTGGTTCGGAGAAAATGTTCCTATGATAGAAACTGCAGCAGAAATTTGTAGCAAAGCTGATATTTTTCTGCTTATCGGAACTTCCCTTGCCGTATATCCTGCAGCTGGTTTAGTAGATTTTGTTTCTTCATCAATTCCTAAATATATCATTGATCCAAAAATTCCAGAAGTAAAACGTTATCAAAATGTATTTAAGATAGAGCACACAGCAGTTAACGGAATGGCGATTGTAAAGGATTTACTACTAAATGGCCAATAAGAAAGTTTGTGTTTTTAATTGGAGCGGAGGTAAAGACAGTACTTTAGCACTGCATTATGCCCTTCAGGATCCTGAAATTGAAATTAGATATTTACTAACAACCGTTACAGAAAAGTACAATCGCGTATCCATGCACGGCGTTAGAGAAAGCCTGCTTCTTAAACAAGCTGAAAGTATTGGCATTCCTTTATATCAAATCCGGCTGCCCGAAACACCTGATATGGAAACATACAACCAGGTGATGCATAATCATCTCTTAAAGTTAAAAGCAGAAGGAATTACTCATTCTATTTTTGGCGACATCTTTTTGCAGGACCTTAGAACCTATAGAGAAAATAGGTTAAAAGAAGTAGGATTGCATGCCTTATTCCCATTGTGGAATAAAGATACAAGTAAACTTATTGCAGAATTTGTAAATACTGGCTATAAAACTATAATTGTGTGCTGCTGGGATACACTTAAAACCATTTGCGGAAAAGTAATAGATCATAATTTTATAACTCATTTGCCGGAAGGTGTTGATCCCTGCGGAGAAAATGGAGAGTTTCATACTTTTGCATTTGAAGGACCGATTTTCAAGAAAAAGATTCATTTTACTACAGGTGAACTTGTTTTTAAGGCATTGCCTGCTCCAAAAATAAACTCAGATCAATGCACTACAGTCAATTCTGATCTTACTAAAAATCAAGGCTTTTGGTATTTGGATTTAATAGAATAAGAAGTGTTTTCATCTTTTGGCATCATTTTTTCTTATCATCTAGTGTAAATAAATTCATCCCAGCGAAATCATTAGTATTTGATTTCCGAAAAATATAAAGTCATGAAAAAGATATTAATGGTATTAGCCTTAAGTTCTGTAATGTTTGCATGTAACAACAAGGCAAAAGAAGAGGCCGCTGCAAAGCAACAACAAGTTGAAAAGCAAGCAGCCATTAAAGCGGTTAAAGATAGCCTGCGATTAGACAGTTTTAAAAAAGCAGATATTGCTAAGCAAGAACTTGCAGCTAAAGAAAAACATGAAGCTGAATTAGCGGCAGCAAGGCGATCAGCTGTTCACTCATCAGGTTCTGGTTCCGGTGGTAGTTCATCATCTTATGGCGGTACTCAACCAACAGCTAAGAAAAAAGGCTGGAGTGATGCCGCAAAAGGAACATTAATTGGTGGTGCTGCAGGTGCTGTTGGTGGCGCTTTAATCGATAAGAAAAAAGGTCGTGGCGCAATTATTGGCGGTGTTGTTGGCGCAGGTACAGGTTACTTAATTGGTAGAGGAGAAGACAGAAAATCTGGTCGAGTAAAACCTAAAAACTAATATAATTTTACAGATATTTTAAAGGCAGCTATAATCTTATAGCTGCCTTTTTGTTTGCTTTTATTTTTAGGTTTGATAAGACTATCAATGACCTTTTTGGTTTTAATTTCTTTTGTATTCTTATAAATATCAGCCGCGTTGATATAGATTTTTTACCCACTCTTTTTTAGTTAAATATAATAGAATTTACTTTTTCAAATAGGGGTATTTTGCTAGTAAGTTGTTGTATAAACAGAGCTCAGTTTAAATCAATTGAGTAACCAAAATATTCAAGTTTTAACTGGTGAAACAATATGAAAAATGAAGACTTATCACTTGCCCAGATTAACAGATTAATAAAGGAAACTGTAAATAAAATTGACGAAATAATTGAAGCTACAAATCGCAAACTTCCGATTGGCATTAATTTAATTCTTTTAAAAGAAACACCAATAATAGGGAGTAAGCTTTCTTTTATAGGGAAGCACTGTTCAATAGGAACTGTAATTAGTTTTTCATCTACTGAACGAAAATCTTCAAATGAGAGATCTAAGAATCTAAAATAGTTCAAAAAGTAAAATTTATAAAATGAATTGGTGCAATAACAAATGATATTTCAGCAATCATTTAAGGTCTAAATAAATGACTAAAAAGTAAAATCAGAATTATATTTGGCATTTTTTATGTGCAAAATATAATTCCGATAGTATGTTTATGTTTTTAATTTTCAGGTAGTTATATTTATTGTGCTGAAGTATTTATTGCTTTTTTATTATAAATAATGTTGTTTTACGACTCTAATTTCAGAATATAATTCCGTTTAATTAAAAATAATGCTGTGGTACAGTTAGTTATGTTATTTATATGTACTAAAACTGATGCCTTTTATATGCGGCTGTAAAATCACTTCTCATTAACTTAAATCTTTCAATTACGGTAGCAATAAATTCTTCATCTAAAATTTCGAACACATCATTTACACCCCCTCCACTTAAATCCAGCTCGGCCAGTTTGTAACTCTGTTCAAAAGTTCCCTGCTCAAATTTGACAATGTATTTTTGATTCATGGAGAAAATTGTAATCTTACATTCCGGGTGTGGTAGTTCTGCTATAACTCTCATAAAGCTTTATTTTTTTAACTATTATTCTCTTGATTTTTAATTTTAATACCGTTTAAGGATCCCGAAATTTCTAGGATTTCAAAGCGGGCAAAAAGCTCTTCACTGTACCATTTTCTTTCTCGCGTTAGCTTAATCACATTAGCATGATCCATTGTTTTATATGCATAGTTTTTCATGCTTTCTGAATCTTCCCAAATGGAGAAAGTTGCCTGTCTAAAAAACGGTGCTTCACCTATTCCTGCTGCTATAATAAAACCAGGTGCAACCCTCATGGCATCTGCCGCCTTTTTAATGTTTTGCTGAAACTCTTTAACTCTGTTCAAGCGGATTGCAGCACGCGTAATTACAGCAATTCTTCCGTTTGTTTTTGCTTGATCTTTATCTGTGTAAAATGGTTGCTCACCAGACCATAAACCATGACTGGCTAAGGGTTTTAGAAACACGGTAAATTCTTCTTTTTTAAAAAGGCGAAACCATTTTATTGCGAATGAATTTTCGTAAAAGTTTTGGCAATCTGTTATGTTATCCCAATTGGTAAGTATTGCCCAATGTTTAAAGTTAGGAGCAAGGTCTACTTGTGCATTTTTGCCACTTCCCATTAGCTTCCAAAACCTACATTTTTTATTCAACCACATTGGCAAGCGCAAAACAGCCATCCCCAAAAATGCAAAGGGAATGGCTGTTAAACGGTACTTTGTAATGGTTAGTGCCGTAATCATATTAAGGTTTTACACCAATTTCTTTTAAAAGGAAATCAGCTTTATCTATTTTTTGTGCTACC
Source organism: Pedobacter nototheniae (assembly GCF_004335085.1). Taxonomy (GTDB): domain Bacteria; phylum Bacteroidota; class Bacteroidia; order Sphingobacteriales; family Sphingobacteriaceae; genus Pedobacter; species Pedobacter nototheniae. Next base: position 82,394 of record NZ_RQRS01000012.1, read on the forward strand.
CATAAAACGTAACGAATATCTACACCTATAGATCGGCTGTAGCTTTCATTCCATGCATAATCGTTAATGGTAGCCTCGTAAGCTCTATCGAAGTTTACGCCAATTAATTCTCCATAAGCATTCATAATAGGAGACCCTGAGTTGCCTCCAGTGGTATCCATATTATATAAAAATGAAACAGGAACATCTTTCAAATCTTTCTTTGCAAAGTTTCCAAAGTCTTTAGCATCCCAAAGGGTTTTAATTAAATTAGGGTAACCAAACTCAGGATTTCCTGTAGCACCTTTTTCTAAAATACCTTTAATTGTAGTGTATGGCGCCATGTAAGTGGCATCTGCAGGGGAATAACCCCTTACATAACCATAAGTTAAGCGCAAGGTACTATTGGCGTCTGGAATAAAGTTTTTCTTCAAAAATTTCTCCTTAACATTTACATAATCACCCATTAATTTATTCACCACACCTTCGCGACGATCCTTTTCAGGTTTTAATTCCTGAATTTGCTTCGCTACATCTTTTTCAAAAACCAAAATGGCATCGTTGTAATCACTAATACTCTTCGGGCTTTTTAAAAGAGTATTCACTACATAGCTTTGGTCTTTTAGTTTGCTAAGTCCGAAAGCATCAGTAATAAAATCATTAACCAATGTTTCACTATTTGATCCTTTGTTGGTTATTTTGTCCGTTGCTGTAACTCTTTGGTTGGGTTTAAATTTTGAAGCATCCAATACCATGCGTTTAAATATCCTTCTATCAGCATCAATATCATAAGCTTCGTAAATTGATGCTAAGGTTGCCTTTAACTTGGGTAGGTTTTGATCAAAAAATACTTGTTTTTTATCTGCTGATTGTTCATCAAGTGCACTTTTAAAAGCGTTGATGTTTTTGGCAATATTTAATAAACTTGTTGAAGTGTAAATTTGCCCCAGCCATAAGTCACGGTTCGCATCACCATTAATCAATCTGTAAGTCTGGTCAATATCATTCATTAATGTACCGTATTTAGCTTTTAAGCTCATGTCATTATTGATAAAAGCGGCTAATGCTGCATCTTCCTGTTCTTTTTGTGCAATTAAACCAATGCCCTTTAATCCTTTTAATTTACCACGATAATTTTTTAAAACATTAGCATTTCTTTTTATTCTGGTTGCCAGTTTAAGTTCTGTTGTTTTATCTTTTTTACCAACGCTTTCCATTGTTGCGTTTTGGAAATCGTATAATTCTGAGGTATATGGCAATAAATAATCTTGTTGATACTCTATGTATGCCGCAGGGCGATGACGAAATGTACGGCCAGGATAACCCAAAATAAATACGAAATCTTCTTCCTTGGTTCCGTTAGGATTAACCTTTAAAAACTTTTTAGGTTTATAAGGAACATTCTCTTTAGCGTATTTTGCAGGTTTGCCATCTGGAGCTACATAAGCACGCATAAACGAGAAATCGCCAGTGTGGCGAGGCCAAACCCAGTTGTCAGTTTCACCGCCAAACTCACCAATGTTTCTGCTTGGTACATATACCAAACGTACATCCTGAATGGTTTTGTAACGAAATAACACGTAAGATTTGCCGATAAACATTTCAGAAACCTCTGCCTTAATGCTAGAATCTTTCTTCTCCGCATCTAAAGCAATGTTTTTCATCACCTCATTAATCAATTTTATTCTCGATGCAGGATCATCAATTTGAGCTACCGCTCCTAATACCTGGTCAGAAACATCTTCATAACTATCTGTAATTCGACAGGTTAAGCCTTTTGCCTCAATTTCACGTTCTCTTGTGTTTGCTACAAAACCATCCGTTAAATAATCATGCTCAGGCGTACTAGCCAACTGCACGGCACTAAATGCACAATGGTGATTGGTTACAATTAAACCCTCGTTAGAAATAAAAGAGCCAGTACAACCACCAACGTTTACCAAGGCATCAACCAAACTTGGTGTACCGGGATTATATATTTCATTTTGATCTATTTTTAAGCCAGCTTTTTTTAAATCAAGCTTATGTATTTCACTAAGTGGAAACATACCTTCATCTGGCGGACTATAAGCCAATTGCGTTAAGCCTAAGCAAAGTAATGAAGTAAAGATTAAGGTTTTCTTATTCATTTAGGTGTGATTTTGGTGTTTAAATGTCAAAACTAAGGATTTTAAGCTATTGTTAAAAAGTTTATTGTTGTAACGCTGTAATGTTTTAGAGATACAGTGGCGATGATAATTGGAATTTTTAACTTTGGAATATTTATAATTTTTATGGCTGAAGACTTAACGATAAACAGAGATACCACTAAAGAAGAGCAGTATAAATCATTATTGCCGCAAATAGAAGGCTTACTAACTGGCGAAACTGATTTTGTAGCGAATATGGCAAATGCTTGTGCCGCATTAAAAGAACAATTTAATTGGTTTTGGGTTGGTTTTTATTTGGTTAAACAAGATGAATTGGTTTTAGGACCATTTCAAGGGCCCGTTGCCTGTACACGTATTAAAAAAGGAAAAGGTGTTTGTGGTAGCTCATGGGCTGAAGCAAAAACACTTATTGTGCCAGATGTAGAAGCCTTTCCGGGGCATATTGCCTGTAGTTCTCTATCGCAATCAGAGATTGTTTTGCCTTTAATTAAAGATGGTGAAGTGATTGGGGTATTGGATGTGGATAGCGAACACTTAAATCATTTTGACGAAACAGATCAAGTTTATTTAGAGAAAGTTATATCTATTTTATTAAATAATTAGATTAATATAAGCCTTGAAATTAAAACCAGAATATTATTTAAATAGTGATGTCGTTGCAGTAGCAAAAGATCTTTTAGGTAAGGTACTTTACACCCAAGTTAATGGCGAAATAACCTCTGGAATTATTGTAGAAACTGAGGCTTATTTTGGTATAAAGGATAAGGCTTCACATGCATATGGGGGCCGCAGAACCAACCGTACCGAAGTAATGTTTGCCGAAGGTGGTAAAGCCTATGTTTATCTTTGCTATGGCATTCATTATTTGTTCAATGTAATTACCTCGGTTAAGGATGATCCTCATGCGGTACTAATTCGTGCTATAGAACCATTAACAGGTAAAGAAATTATAGAAGAGCGTCGTAATATGCCATTTACCAAAGCCGCTATATCTTCCGGACCAGGCTCAACTGCAAAAGCACTTGGAATTGATCTTTCCTTTAATGGTAAAGATTTAAATGGCGCTGAAATTTGGATTGAAGATCATCATATAACTTATGCAGATGAGGAAATTGCTGCCGTACCAAGAGTGGGTATAGCGTATGCAAAAGAACATGCTTTGTTGCCTTGGCGCTTTTTTGTTAAGGGTAATAAATATGTAAGCAAACCAAATAAGGTGTAGCAGGCAATTAATGCAAACATTTTTGGTTCCCTGCTGTTTTTCTTTTATATAACCTATAATATGAAAAACGAGAAAAATATATCAATCCTAAAAGAAATGGCAGAAAGTGTACGTATTTGTATGTTCACTACTTTTTCTGCAAATGATGAGTTTGGTAGCCGCCCAATGGGTACCGCTAAAATAGAAGATGATGGCAGTATTTGGTTTTATACCAATGAATATTCACCAAAATCTAAGGAAGTTTCTAAAGAAAATAATGTTTTACTTGCTTATAGCGATCCTTCAAAAAATACATATTTAACAGTAAAAGGTAAGGCAGAGCTGGTAGATGATAAGGTTCGTAAAGAGGCTTATTGGTCGCCTTTTATTAAGGCTTGGTTTCCTGATGGTATTGACGATCCAAGATTAATTTTAGTTAAAGTAACACCAGAAGAAGCTGAATATTGGGATGCTTCATCCTCAAAATTGGTTGTGTTATTTAGCACTTTAAAAGCTATAGTTACAGGTGAACAGCCTGACTTGGGCAAGCATGATACTATGAAATTTTAAATTTATTTAACTTCAAGTAAAGCAGGATTGGAAACAATACCTGCTTTTTTTGTAATATTGAAGCAATGAATTTTGAAAACAACCTGGCTTTTGCAAAAGCAATGGATGAGGCCGATGAGCTTCGTGAATTTAGATCACAATTTCTTTTTCCAAATCAAAATGGAAAACAATTTATATATCTGTGTGGTAACTCATTAGGATTACAACCTAAAGTAGCACAAGAAGTATTAAAAAGGCAATTAGATAACTGGGAAAACCATGCAGTGGAAGGTTGGTTTGAAGGAGAAACCCCTTGGATGTTTTACCACAAGGAGCTCAAAAAGTTGATGGCACCAATTGTGGGCGCTTTACCTGCAGAGGTTTGCCCGATGAATACCCTTACCGTTAATCTACATTTATTAATGGTTAGCTTTTATCAGCCAAAGGCAAATCGCTATAAAATTATTATGGAAGGCGGTGCTTTCCCATCAGATCAGTACGCAATTGAAAGTCAGGTAAGGTTTCATGGCTTTAAGCCCGAGGATTCTATTATTGAAGTTTTTTCTAGAGCAGGCGAGGAAACACTGAGAACTGAAGATATACAGGCGCAAATTAAGCTACATGGTGATGAAATAGCCCTGGTGTTGTTTGGTGGCATAAATTATTACACAGGACAATGGTTTGATATGGAAGCAATTACTAAAACAGGCCATGAGGTTGGTGCACTTGTTGGGTTCGATTTAGCCCATGCTGCCGGAAATGTACCTGTTAAATTGCACGATTGGGATATAGATTTTGCTTGTTGGTGTTCTTATAAGTATCAAAACTCAGGACCAGGCGGTATAAGTGGAATTTTTGTTCACGAAAAGCATTTCAATAATACAGATCTTAATCGCTTTGCAGGCTGGTGGGGCTATCAAGAAAACCAAAGATTTAAAATGGAAAAAGGCTTTATTCCCGAAGCTGGAGCAGATGGATGGCAAGTAAGCTGTACGCAGGTTATGCCAATGGCTCTGTATCACGCATCGTTGCAAATTTTTGAGCAAGCAGGCTTTATAAACCCTTTAAGGAACAAGAGTATCACTTTAACTAATTATCTTCAATTTATTATAAATGAAGTAAATAATGAATTAGGTTTTGAGCAATATAGAATTATTACACCAAAGAATTCTAAAGATCGTGGTGCACAATTATCCATTATTGCAAAGGAAAATGGAAAGAAAATTTTTGATGGCTTGGTTGCCAATCATATCCTTGGCGATTGGAGAGAGCCTGATGTAATTCGATTAAGCCCAATACCCCTTTACAATTCTTACGAAGATATATTTCTAACAGGAAAAGCATTGCTTGCTGTTAGTAAAACCATATTAAGCAATTAATAAACCATAACGATGATAAATTATAATCCCAAAGATTGGTCTACTTTTATCTTCCACGTTCATAAGGCAGATACTTTTAGAAAATTGTGGCCGCTTATGCTTGGTGTCGCCTTTTTCTCTGGTGCCATTGCTTATATAGAGTTACATTTTCTGCAACTCTCAAAAAGTAGTTATGTAACCAATGTAGGAATGATGCATAGCTTACTGGGTTTCGTTATTTCCATGCTCCTTGTTTTTAGAACCAATACTTCTTATGATAGATGGTGGGATGGCCGCAAGTTGCTTGGTGCGCTAACCAATGTTAGTCGTAACTTTTCGATGAAAATTAAAGCCCTTAAACTTCCTGAGGAAGATGTGAGGTTTTTTGAATACGGGATTCCTAAATATGCCTTTGCTTTGAAAGAGCACTTAAGGGAAAAGAAATACTTTGGCAAAAACAGCTTTTTAATAGAGGTTGAAAGTGGTAAGCATATTCCCAATCAGATTGCCAGTAGCATGATTTCCCGGTTGTATGAATTACTAGAAAGAAATCTTATCTCTCAGGAGCAATTGATTGTTTTAACGCAAGATATAAACCAATTTACAGATATTTGTGGAGGGTGCGAGCGTATTAAAAACACGCCAATTCCATATTCATATAGTGCATTTATTAAAAAATTTATCTTTATCTACGTCATCACATTGCCTATAGGATGGGTATTTAGTTTGGGTTATTTTTTAGTGTTAATTGTCCCCTTTATCCTCTATGTATTAGCGAGTTTGGAGCTTATAGCTGAAGAAATAGAAAATCCATTTGGAATGGATGCAAACGACTTACCTGTGGATGAAATTTGCAATAATATTGAAAAACATGTAGAGGAAATTTTAGGCTAATGATTAAAATTGCTCATCATCATTTGTATGCACACCCATTACCAGAGGGACATCGGTTTCCAATGCTTAAATATGAGCTTATTCCAGAGCAATTGCTACATGAGGGTACAATTGAAGCCGATAACCTATTCAGTCCTGAAATTGTAGCTGAAGAAATTGTATTACTAAGTCATCAAAAAGAATATTGGGAACAATTGAGAGATTTAACTCTTTCGCCAAGAGAACAAAGGAGAATTGGCTTTCCTTTAACAAAGCAGTTATTAGAAAGAGAATTGCGAATTACCCAGGGTACAATTGATGGAACAAAACATGCAATTGCAAATGGTATTGCTTTTAATGTTGCAGGTGGCACACATCATGCAGGAAGCAATTGGGGCGAGGGTTTTTGTTTGTTGAACGATCAGGCTGTTGCCGCTAACTATTTATTAAATAATGAAATAGCTAAACGTATATTAATAATAGATTTAGATGTACATCAGGGAAATGGAACCGCAGAGATCTTTACAAAAGAAAATAGAGTGTTCACTTTTTCGATGCATGGTGATAAAAATTTCCCTTTCAGAAAGGAACAATCAAGCTTGGATGTTGCTTTAAATGACTACGTTGGAGATAATGAATACCTTTTTCTGTTAGAGCGAAATCTAAAACATGTTTTTGAATTACACCAGCCAGATTTTGTTTTTTACCTATCAGGTGTTGATGTACTTGCCACCGATAAGCTTGGAAAACTCTCTTTGAGTAAGGCTGGGTGTAAAGAGCGAGATAGAATGGTTTTTAAAATGTGTATTAGTAAAAATGTACCCGTTCAGGTAAGCATGGGTGGTGGGTACTCTATTGATATTAATGATATTGTTGATGCTCATTGCAATACCTACAGGCTTGCTTTTGATTTATATAATTAAGGTATAATTGTATTAAAACCATTTAAGACATTTAAGCGCATTTAAGGCTATCGTTTTTTGCGAATTGAAACAATGGGGCATGAAGTAAAACATCATAAAATCATAATTCTATTGTTGGGTAAGATTGCTTCGTGCCTCGCAAAGACGGTAATGAGATATTATGAACCCTTGTTATAGCAATACGCTTAACACACTAACAAATCCAAACCACTATTTTTTAGTTAAGCTCTCCATCGGCATGGTCAATTATTCGGGAAGCACAAGCAAAGCCCACCCATTGCCTTAAACAGAAAAATTGCGAGCCGACAATTTATTAATAGTTGTTTGTTTTTTATTTGTATTAATGAGCTCGCAGAAATGCTCGGTTTTGGTTCTTTTTGTTGTCAAAAAGAATAAAGCCCCCGCGGCTAGCGGATAAAAGAATTGCATACAATCGTAGCATTCTATTAAAACCATTTAAGACATTTAAGAGCATTTAAGACTATCATTTTTTTGCAAACTTAAGCAAGGGCATGAAGATTATTCTATTGTTGAGTAAGATTACTTCGTGCCTCGCAAAGACGGTAACGAAATATTATGAACCGTTGTTATAGCAATACGCTTAACACACTAACAAATCCAAACCACTGTTTTTTAATTAAGCTCTCCATCGGCATGGTCAATTATTCGGGAAGCACAAGCAAAGCCCACCCACTGCCTTAAACAGAAAAATTGCGAGCCGACAATTTAGCTTCTTTTTGTTGTCAAAAAGAATAAAGCCCCCCGCGGCTAGCGGATAAAAGTATTGCATACAATCGTAGCATTCTATTAAAACCATATAAGACATTTAAGATCATTTAAGGCTATCTATTTTGCGAATTGAAACAATGGGGCGTGAAGCAAAACATCATCTTATCATACAGACTTTAATTAAAGCAATATCCTTATCTTCGCCTTCTTTTAAAAAAAATCATGCTTGAAATATTATACCAGGACGAATATCTTATTGCTATAAATAAACCGCACGGCTTATTGGTTCATCAATCATCAATAGCCAGAGATGCTACTGAATTTGCTTTGCAAATGTTACGAGATCAGGTTGGCAAGCATGTAAGCCCAGTACATAGGCTTGATCGTAAAACCGGAGGCATCTTACTATTTGCTTTTGATAAGGAAAGTGAAAAATCTATGCATCAGCAATTTATGACAGCAGAGGTGGAAAAGAAATACCTTGCTATTTTACGTGGCTTTACACCGGATGCTTTGGATATTGATTATCCGCTGGCAAAAGAAAACGGTACCATTCAAGATGCTTTTACTTCCTTTATAACGTTGCAAAGGGCAGAAGTTAATGTTGCATTTGGCAAGCACCCAACTTCTAGATATTCTTTAGTTGAAGCGACTCCAAAAACAGGTAGAATGCATCAGTTAAGAAAACATTTTAGCCACATTTTGCATCCAATTATTGGCGATAGAACGCATGGATGCAATAAACAAAATAAGTTTTTTAAAGAACAATGGGATATGACAACCATGCTTTTACATGCATCTGAACTAAAGTTTATCCACCCGATAACAAAACAACAAATCCACCTTAAAGCCAATATTCAGGAAGAATTTAAAAGGGTAATGGATTTCATGGAACTTGATTACTCCAAAATAGTTCACTAGCTTTTAAATAAATTTATACCCATATAACACAATATTTAGCCCAAACTTTCTGTTTATATAACATCTATGATTAAATCCCTACGTCTAGTAATTCCGGTTTTAGCGCTTTTTGTAAGCGGTTGTTCTTCAGTTTATATGCCAAATGTTCCTAATACGCCAATGTTAAGTAAACAGGGCGAGTTTAGCGGAGGCGGACACATATCATTAAAAGGTAATGCCAGTATAAATGGCGCTTACGCTGTTTCCGATCATATTGGAGTTCTTTTTAGTGGCTCTGCAATGAGTAACGAACGTAGAAGCAAAGACTTTAATCATAAACTAATTGAAATTGGTGGGGGTTATTTTAACACTTTTGGACCAGATGACAACAGGATTATCGAAGTATATGGTGGCGTAGGTAAGGGTTGGAGTGATATTACCTATCGTGATTTTGAACATGATGTAGTGGTAAACACCGAAATCCAGGATGTGGATTACCGCAAAGCTTTTATACAAGTTAACTACAGCTCAAAAAAGAAGAATAACTTAAAGCTTTTCGGCACAAATTTCCCAATTAATTATGGTACAGCCCTAAGGGTTAGTCACGTAAATATGGATCGCTTCTTTATTAATGGAGTCCTTCAACCTAAAGAAGATAATGTTTTCTTTGAGCCTGTTTTCTTCACCCGTATGACGTTAAGTAAGGTTATTCAGCTTCAATATACCACAAGTAGCAATATTGGTTTAAAAAGCCGCAAATATATGTCTGCCGGAAACTCAATATTTACAATTGGTGTTGTATTTAACGTTGGCGGTAAATAATGAAACTCCAATAGGTTATTAAATAAAGAAGCGACTAAAAAGCCGCTTCTTTATTTGTGATTAGTTACTTGAAAACAGATAATTAATTGGCAGTAAATTTATTAAGAAAGGTAACAACATCCTTTGCAGGCATATAATTCCAATATTCATAAATATCACTATGACCAATACCTGGAACAAACTGTACGGTTACATTTGGATTATCTACCTGAATTAATGTTGAATTTTGAGGCACCACCAACCTATCTACCAATCCCTGCATAATATGAACCGGTACAGGCAAACTGAAATTTTTAATGTATTTACTGGTTGTAATGTTAAATTTCATGTACTGCTGCACACTACTACCTTGAACACTTAGTATAGATGCTAATATAAATTCTGCTCCATCATGATAGGTTTGATCTGGAGTAAATGCACTAGCTACAGCCAAACAGCCAGCAGTATACAAATCATAATAAGGCGCAAATAAAATAAGACCTGATGGTTGTTTGTCCTTACTTGTAATTGATGAAACTAATTGTGCCGCTATCCCAGTGCCTAATGAATGGCCCATTATAATCACTTTTTTGCTGTCGTATTTTTTTAATACATAGTTATTATATACGATTGAAATATCAGCAAAAATTTGCTCTTTGTTATCGTAAGATCCTGTTGATGCTCCATAGCTACGATAATCAATCATAAAAACATTATAGCCCAACTCTTTTAAATAGCGCTCCATAATGGCTTGTTTTTGAGAAGCGCTGGTATTTAATCCATGAAGAATAAATAGTAAACCCTTAGATTTTACTTTTGCTTTATTGTTCTTCTCATAAATTATTCCCTTTAACTCTGCACCAGCAACCGGAATAGTTACCTGCGTTTGTGTAACACTATCTGCCAACTCCGGCGAAATTTTCAATGGAAGATTAAACGTTGGTCCAGCATATTGCGGCCCATCAACTGCAATTTTCTCTATAAGCTGAATAATAGCCCCTATACCATAAGGATCTAAGGCAATAGCATCTGTTGGTGCAGTAGATGCAGAACCTATTGGGGTATTTACACCTTGAATGCGGTTATTTTGTACAGATAATTTGGTGTTGGCAAGCTTATGTTCGCTTACCACTTCGGCCAGTTTTACATAGTTGGTTTCCGAAATAGCCACTGAGCTATTATTATACTGCAAATAATGAACCCCATTGGTGGTTACTACATTTAAGCCGAAATCTGATAACTGAAATTTATCCGGCAGGGATGCAACAGCACTAGGTTTAACAATTTCTGGTGTTACAGACTGATCTTTTTTACACGCATTTAGCATGAGGGCTGTCAACAGGAATAAGGAGTACTTAGTTTTAATAAAATTTTTCATAGATGTTTTTTTATCAAAACTAACTAAAAAGATACGTGTGTATGTTAAAAATTAATTAATTGTAAAATAAATTATACTGTAGCTGTATGTAGAGGATGGTTAACTACTTAGCATAATGCTCGAAATTAATGCCTACATTTATTTGATAATTAAGTATTTATATTTTAAAATTAATAAAAAAAGAATGACATCAACATCAGAAACAGGGCACGCAAAGAACGTATCCAACTTTGAAACTTTAATCTCTTTTTGTACCGCCTACGGCGAAAGCTACAATCCAAGTAATGTTTCTTTAACGATTGATAGCCTTAACATTTTAAACAATGGGGCGCAGGAAGAACTGCAAAAAACTAAAGTAGCTAAAACCGCTACAGATACAGCTATTAATAGTAGGAGAGATGGTTTTGCAGACTTAAAAGGCTTATCAACAAAAATTGTAAATGCCTTATCGGCATCAGGAGCATCTACAAACACTATAGATGATGCAAAAGGCATTAACCGCAAACTACAAGGCACCAGGGCAGTAAAAATTGCACCTGTTAATGCAACACCGGTGGATGAAGCCGTTGTAGAATCAAAAAACATCTCAACCAGTCAGCTCAGCTACGATAATCAGATAGATAATTTTGCTAAACTGATAGAAATTCTTGCGCAAACACCAGTTTACATGCCTAATGAAAATGATTTAAAGCTGGTAACTTTACAAAGCTTGCTTACCAGCTTAAAAAAATTAAATACCGATTTTATAAACAGCGATACCAATTGGAACAATTCTTTGCTAAATCGCGATGCAATATTTTATAAACCAGAAACAGGCTTAGTGGATACCGCAATAGATGTTAAAAAATATATTAAATCAATATTTGGTGCAACAACGTCTCAATTTAAACAAGTAAGTGGCTTAGATTTCAGAAATAGATAAATATTTTTAATAAGTCAGCATTCTTTATAAGCCCAAACATCCCATCCCTTATGGATGGGCTTAATTTAAACCTCCTCCTGTTTATTCTACTATAAAAACTGCGTTTGAATGGCTTTTCGCAAGTGTACCTGATAGATCAACGTCTATAATTGACAGCTGTAGATTTTTAATTTCGAACAAGGAACATCCTATATCATTTCAAGTTTCAATTCACGAATTTCTACACCCTTTATATGTAAGTTAAAGCGGTAGAAATGATCATCTGGATTTTAGCTGTATAGCAAATGAAAGAAAGTATTATAATCTATACAAGTAATGATGTTTTAAAAAGTAATTAAGTAATAATTAATTAACAATTAAAATATAATAATTAGATTATTACTGTATATTTTTAATATTATAAAATCTAAAACTAAAAACCTATGAAAACAAAGCAATTAATGAGTGTTTTATGTCTACTATTTACCCTAACAATTTTTGGTTGTAAAAAAGACAAAAGTATTTTGCCTGCCGTCACGTTAAATAACTCAAAATTACAAGCAAAAGCAAAAGCTCAATTGGATAGCATTGTGGCTACGATACCGAAATCTGTTCACTTTGATGGAGAAAAGAAGATGATGACAATAACAATGAGAGATGGATCAGTATTAACACAACCATTTGAACAAACGGCTGCATATTCACCAGGGGACGGTTCATTTAGACAATCTTCAAATGTATTTACTACGCCATCTGGTACTCAACAACCAATTGCTGGGGCCTCAATAACGTTATCGGCTGATTATACTGTACTTAACAAAATAATTTCCTATGTCTATCAAACAGAATACTTAAATAATCCTTTAACTGTAGAAGGAAGTATAAATGTAAGAAGAACACTTATTGGGGTTTCTAGAAATTATAGTATTTTTGGAAATAGAGGCATTGCTCGATGGAGCGGAGATTGCAATTACACCTTAACCACAAATACGGCCCCAATCACTTCGACTACTACACAAACTGGATGGAGTGGTACTGTAAATTTATAAATAAAGAAAAAGTATGATAATAAAAAATGAAGATTATAATATTTTGACTTATAAGGTTAATGAGCAACTATTGGATAAACAAAAAGAACTCAGTTTGTTCAATGGGACATCAAATGGTATTCAAAAGATTAGTGAAACAAAAGGAATAAGTTATGAAGTCTGGCAAAAAGATTACAGCGACAGAGATACAGGTGAATTAATTATAGAGTTTAGAGCTAAAGTTACATTTGAGTTTGAAATTGAAAATGCTGTGAAGGACTTAGAGGATCTTTGGAGTTTTTTAGATTCGAAAAATTACTCGAATATTCAATTTATAAGAAATAATACTTTTTTACATAGAATAAACGAAGAAGATCACACGATAGTGGATTTAAATTTTTCTAAAAGTCGAATTTTAAATCTTTACAAAACCTACGGATATTATTAAATTTCAGAAATTTAACATAAACAAAGGAGATCAATGTTACATTAGTCTCCTTTGTTTTACATGGAAAGTATAAAACAAAATTCTTGTTTTATACATCGAAAACTAGGTACTAAAAATCTGTATCAAGCTTTTTACCCATCTCCTTTTGTACTAAGTTAAATGTAGCTAGCAATTTTATCATTAAGAGTCTTCAACACTCTCATTCTTTGTCTCTTGCCATTTTGACGAGAATTAGCCAAATTTTTGACAGACATGCTTTGTGACTGAAAATCTGTAAATGATTTATATCTTGAAGATTGACCGTAGGTATATTGCGGCACCTCCATTTTGATTTTGTATTTTCCGTCTTTAACAATAATAGAAAGTAAAGCATTGAAGTAATATTGATCAGTACTAGGGTTTGATCCCAGTGCACTTAAAGCAGTCATATCGCTTATATCATAAAAATTATTTATACTACATATTCCTGCCTCAGAGTCGTAATTTGATGTACCTATTTTATTGTTTGTAAAAGTTTTCTGGATTGCTAGTTTAGCACGGGAAAAAAGTTCTGGTTTAGATATATTTGGCAATTCTACTACAGCTTCAACATATATTTCGTTATCTCTAAGAGGCAAGTAGTCTCCCAGCGCCACTGTATCAGCAACTTTGCTTCCGTTTCGGAATGTACTCCATGTAATTGCGTCCTGTGCATTAGCACATAGTCCTATCGATAGGATTAATAAAGATGAGAGGGTTAATTTTTTGAATTTCATAACTTTTATTTTTTAAGCTTTAAAGCTATCAATATTATAGGAGAATCATACGTAGCTTATTGCTAATTTTTTTTATTTTGAGTAATACTTGTCTCAAAAAACGAAGGATAAACGGGAAGAAGAAAATGAAAACATTGAATCCCTTTATCTACAAGATTATGTGGTTCCCTTACTAGAAGTATTGAGTATTTTACAGAGCGCAGCTAATTTTCTCCCAGTTTTTGAACATCATGTAATTGACCATCTTCCAAAACGACCTGCAGATAAACTGTTTTTTGCGGCAATCATTGGCTATGGCTGCAATATCGGAATCCCCATGTTCTCTTATATGACCAAAGGAATTCGTCCGAGCTCGCTGGAAACAACAGCACTTCACGATTTTGACCCCGGAGACACTGATCTGAGCAAATGATAAAATTAACCTGTACCACCTGGAAAGCTAATAAGACGCAATACTCAGGTTAATCTGCACCATTAAATTAGGTTATGCAAAGTCTTCAACACTGTTCAAACGATAAAACTCCTATTCCAAGCTAGCGTCGGCACAGATATAGCTAGCGTCGGCACGAGTATATCTAGCGTTGGCACGAGTATAACTAGCGTTGGCACGGGTATAACTAGCGTTGGCACGAGCATAACTAGCGTTGGCACGAGTATAACTAGCGTTGGCAAGAGCATATCTAGCGATGGCACGAGCATATCTAGCGATGGCACGAGCATATCTAGCGATGGCTCGGGTATAACTAGCGTTGGCACGAGTATATCTAGCGTTGGCACGGATATAACTAGCTTTGGCACGAGCATATCTAGCATTGGCACGAGCATATCTAGCGTTGGCACGGGTATAACTAGCGTTGGTACGAGCATATCTAGCGATGGCACGGGTATAACAACCCTGCCAACTTACATATTCAGCTTCCGGGTTTTATTTTGAAAACGCATAAATAACAAAACAGATGCAGTTAATAGCCCAAGCGTTAAACCATACCAAATACCATTTACACCCAAACCAAAAGTAATCCCCAATAGGTAACCAACCGGAATCCCGATAACCCAATACGCTAAAAAAGTAATAAAAGTAGGCATGTTTACATCACCTATACCCCTTAAAACGCCCAAACCTACAACCTGTGTACCATCAAACAATTGAAAAAAGCCAGCTATAATTAACAATTGTGAGGCAATTTTAATTACGCCCAAATCATCAGTAATAATAAAAGGCAATAGTTGATTGGCAAAAATGAATATCAACGCAGTAACAGTCATAAATGCCAAAATAACATGATAGCTTGCAATTGCAGATCTACGAAGATCAACGAAGTTACTTTTACCGAAATTATTCCCGGTTTTAATTGTTGCTGCAGATGCAACACCACTAGCAATCATATACGTCATGGCGGCCAAGCTAATGGCAATTTGGTGTGCAGCTTGTTCTACAGCCCCAATGGTACCAATTAATACGGCAGCACCACTAAATGCACTAATCTCAAAAGAGTACTGCATGGCTACAGGCATGCCAATTTTTATAATTTTAAGTGCTCTAACCTTATCAATAAACGTAGCCTTAAAATTAACCAGGTATTTTTTAAAGTTTTGTGATCTTAACACGTAAATGGTCATTACAATAGCCATTAAAATACGATCAATTAAAGTACTTAAACCAACACCTTTAACACCCATTGGCGTAATACCAAACATACCCTTTACAAAAATAACCCCTAAAATTACATTTAGCATGTTGCCCCAAATGGATACAAACATGGCCTGTTTTGTAAAGCCTAAACCTTCAGCAAATTGCTTAAAGGTTTGAAAAATTAATAACGGTATAATAGAAATTGCAAGTAACCCCAAATAAGGTTTAGCATATTTTACTACGGCAGGTGTTTGATCCAGATGATCTATAATTAATAAAACACCAAAATGCACCAGTAAATAAAGTACAATACCAACTATTGCATTTATTATTAAGCTGTTTGATAGTAACTTGCCACACTCAGTATAGTTTTGTCGCCCGTTTTCTTGCGCAATTAAAGGTGTTAAGCCATAAGAAATGCCAAGCCCAATAACCAGTACAAGCATAAAAATGCTATTTACTAATGATACTGCTGCCAATTGTTCGGTATCTGTAAAGTGCCCAACAATAATACTATCAGCCATGTGCACCAATGTATGCCCAAGTTGAGAGCCTACAATAGGCAAAGCCAAATGAAGATTTTCTTTATAGTAGGATTTATATTTAGTGTAAAATGTAGATATACTCATGTAAATGTTGCTTCAAAAAATAAATAAATACTTTTATGCGCCAAGCCATTTAATACATAAAAAAGCTTTAGGTGCTGAAAAACCAAATGATAATGTAATGCTAGAAAAAATGAAAGTTATTGTGGTAAGGTATAACTTATAGATTCTTTGCTTTACTAAGAATGACGTATAAAAGAGTAATAATGACGCAAAAATCGGGTTTTTAAACCACAATAAAAAAGAATTTTATTTAACTGCTGTAAAAAACTCTTCCTTTTCTGTAGTATGTGATTTAATAACATTAGTTAAAATCAAATTAACCAGTACCTTTTGCGCTTTCCGGTAAGAGCTTCGCAACAGTTTACTAAACTCCTTTAAAGTAATTCTTTCGTTTTCTGCCAAATACTCCAGCAACTTCTTTTCATTATCAGAGTAAGAAATCATTACACCATTACTTTTTTGATCCTGCTTTAGTACTTCAAGAATAATGCGGCTTGCTAATACACTTTTATCATCAATGCGAATATAGGCCCACCATTTTTTTTGATCGTCAAGCGCATAATGTGGTTTAGTATCACTTTCGGGTATGTTGGCAACCAGCACCAATTTATTATCCACATAAACCTCTTCAAAATAAGGCTCCAAAGCTGGTTTACAAAACTGGTGGGCAGATTTTAAGATCATATACTTTTCTTCCTCTTCTGATTTTACCCCCTTAATTGTACCATCATCAGCAACGCCAATTAAAAGTTTACCCCCTTTATTATTAGCAAATGCAACCAGGCTTTTAGCTATTTTCTCATTATTGGTAATGGTTTTTTTAAAATCAAGCATTACACCTTCACCCTGTAAAATTAAACTCTTTATACCAGCCATAAATCATAAATTAATAAGCAACACGTGGCGTTTCGCCTTGGTGCAGGTTTCGGATATATACTTCGTTCATCACTGTAGCACACAACTCACCATCCTTATTGGTAATTTCCATAGGATAAGCCTTTACAAATTTGCCAACAGTTTTAAGGGCTTGTTCAGCATCAGCAATCATTTCATCAGTAATAGTAATGGTAAAGTATAACGTAGATCTACCAGGTTTTAAATACTGAATAGAAGCACTTTTTAACCAAACTCTAACTTTAAAACCACGCCGCTGCATTAATTGATCAAATAATAAAGCATAAAAAGGATCAGTTGCCGCATAAATTGTACCGCCAAAAATAGAACCGTTATAATTCTTGTTCCAAATACTTTTACTCAGCTTAACTGTGCAGCTCCTAAATTCGTTATCGAACTTTTTAACCCAAATGCGCTGAAAGAATAAGGGTGGATAGAAGCGCATTACCCACTTAAGGGTGTTTTGAGAAATGATCATAATAGCTAATATCAGAAAGTTTTGTCACCTTTTAAAGTTTTAGAGATGATGTTTAAGTAATATTTTAGTAAATTAGACTATGCATATTTACGATACAGTTACTGCGGCACTTGCCGACCTTGATAAGAGAGGTTATGAGTTAGATTTTAACCTGACATCAGAATGTTTAGAGTGTAAAGAAATAGATTTACGCTTAATGCCCGAAGAGTTTGAAATTGATGAGGTTTATCGTTTTGAAGGAATGACAGATCCAGCAGATAGTGCTGTTGTATACGCAATATCGTCAAATGTAGGCAACCTAAAAGGAGTTTTAGTAGATGCTTATGGTGTTTATGCAGAAAATGTTTCGCCAGAATTACTTAATAAATTAAAGGTTCATCACGATTAAAGAACGCTCCATCCAGAAAAAAAAATAAAACCAAATGATTATAAGGTTGTTGTGCTTATAGATAACAACAAAACCTATGAAAAGAATAATTTTAAGTCTTGCTTTTGCTGGTTCGTTAATGATAGCCACATCAGCATGCAATTCATCTAAAAATATGGCTGGTTCTTCAGACAGTACAACGATGGATACGACCAAAACGGCACCAATGGATACATCAAAAACAACTCCAATGGATACCACTAAAAAAATGCCTGATACAACGAAAAAAATGCCACCTATGTAGGCAGGAAAGTCCCGATGAAAATCGGGACTTTTTTATTTTAAATCTATTTTTTTTATTTGGACGAATTTGTACTTTCAGCAATTAAATCTTCAACCAAATAAATAATGGAATCCCAAACCACAAACAACCGTAATATTATCTTTTTAGTTATTGTAGCCGCACTAGGCTATTTTGTAGATATTTACGACCTTGTTTTATTCTCTGTAGTACGAGTAAAAAGCCTAACTGAAATAGGTGTTTCGGCGGCAGATTTAAAAGAAAACGGAATTTTTATCATCAACATGCAAATGTTCGGTTTACTTTTAGGTGGTTTACTTTGGGGTATTTTAGGCGATAAGCTTGGAAGAATAAAAGTACTTTTTGGTTCCATTTTACTCTACTCATTAGCCAATATTGCCAATGGTTTTGCTACTTCGGTAAATAATTATGCCGCTATTCGCTTTATTGCAGGCATTGGCTTAGCTGGCGAATTAGGCGCAGGTATTACCCTGGTTACCGAAACCATGGATAAAGAAAAACGCGGCTACGGCACCATGATTGTAGCAGGAGTGGGGCTTTTGGGTGCAGCTGCAGCAACTTTAATCTCCGAAAACTTTAGGTGGCAAACTTCATATTTTGTGGGCGGCAGTATGGGGTTGGTTTTACTTTTACTACGTGTTGGTACATTCGAATCTAACATGTTTAAAAGCGTTGTAAAATCCTCTGAGGTATCAAAAGGGAACTTTCTAATGCTTTTTAGTGATAAAAAAAGATTCTTAAAATATTTGTATTGTATTTTAATTGGCATTCCCTTATGGTTTGTAGTAGGCGTTCTGGTTACACTTTCACCTGAGTTTGGAAAAGAACTACATTCTACTGAGCTCTTAAATGCAGGTACAGGAATTATGTTTACCTATTTTGGAATTGCCATAGGCGATGTAGTTACCGGATTATTAGCTCAAGTACTTAAATCGAGAAGAAAGACTGTAATTATATTTCACCTTTTATCTGCAATTAGTGTAATTGTTTATTTAACCAGTTATGGTTTAAATGGGCAAACCTTCATTTACTTATGCTTATTTATGGGGTTCTCTGTAGGCTATTGGGCTACCTTTGTAACTATTGCAGCAGAACAATTTGGCACCAATATCCGCGCAACAGTAACCACCACAGCGCCCAATTTTGTACGTGGAGCACTTATTCCTATTAATTTCCTATTTGTTTTTCTGGCCAAAAAATACAGCAATATTACCGCAGGCTTTATTTTGATGGGCATTTTAACCATAATTGCAGTTTTTGCACTTAGCCAGCTTAAAGAAAGCTTTAATAAAGATTTAAATTATCTGGAAGAATAAAAGTGCCACCTTTTATAGAATGAATGATATTTTGTAGCAACAAAGTAATGTTCAACCTATATACTGTCAATAAATTGTACTATCTAAACTTAATTAAAAATTGCTAAATGAATAGCCTTAAATTTGTTTCTACAAAAGATCAGGAGCCATGTTTAAAGAAGAAGTAGCCGAAAGGTATCAGCAAATTCAGGATGAGATTTGCAGAGGATTAGAAATTGCAGATGGAAAGGGCAAATTTGAAGAAGAACTTTGGCAGCGTGAAGGTGGGGGCGGTGGTCGTACCCGAATTTTGCAAAATGGTAACATTATTGAAAAAGGTGGTGTAAATTTTTCTGCAGTTTACGGCAAACTACCCGAAGCTGTTAAAAAGGCTTTCAACGTTACTGAAGAAGATTTTTTTGCTACCGGAGTTTCTATCGTAATACATCCAAATCATCCTTTGGTACCCATAATTCACATGAATATCAGGTATTTTGAATTAAACGAAAATACACGTTGGTTTGGTGGTGGTATAGATTTAACACCGCATTATGTTTTTGAAAATGATGCACGTTTCTTTCATCACAAACTTAAAGATGCTTGTGACGAATTTAATCCAGACTTTTACCCGAAGTTTAAAACTCATGCCGATGATTATTTTTTCATCAAGCACCGTGAGGAAACCCGAGGTATAGGTGGTATTTTTTATGACAGATTAAAACCAGAAAACACCAGCCTCTCCTGGTCTGAAATATTAGATTTTTCTATTAACGTAGGCGAAACCTTTTTACCAATTTATACAGAACTGATTGATAGAAACCGTGAAAAAGAATTTACAGAGAAACAAAAAGAATGGCAATTTCATCGCCGAAGCCGTTATGTAGAGTTTAATCTGGTTTATGATTCTGGTACTAAATTTGGATTAGAAACCAACGGGCGAATAGAATCTATATTGATGAGTTTGCCACCTCAGGCAAATTGGGGTTATAATGTGCAGCCCGAAAAGGGATCTGAAGAAGATAAAACAATCCAACTACTTAAAAAAGGAATCAATTGGGTTTAAAATAAGGTTAAAGGCTGGCTTTTATAATGAAAGCCAGCCTTTAATTTGCCTGTCCTAAAATCATTTACCAAATCGTGAATTAATCTTGTCGGCTCAGGTATTCTATAATTTCCAATGCACTTTTTCATTATTTCCAAAGCCTGTTCTGAAGTAATTAAATGCCCCGCTGATATATAAACAGGCTCATTATTATCCTTCGTTCTTAATGCATAACCCAAAGTTTCTCCATGACTTTTTATTTGAGTAAAGCTATACTTTGATTTCTCAGGTAAATGATTATCTCCATATAAAATGCTTTTAGCACATCCAATTGTAGGTTGATTAGCTAAAACGCCAAAGTGGGATGCAACACCCATGCGGCGAGGATGTAGAATGCCATTTCCATCCAACACCAAAACATCAGGTTTAACAGGAATTAAATCCCAAACCTTTAACAATGCCGGTACTTCTTTAAAACCTAAATATCCAGGCTGGTAGGGGAAAGTCGTTTCATAAGTTTCAAGCGCATAAGATTGTACAATCATTTCTGGAAAGCTTAAAATCACGATTCCAGCATACATAGTTGAACTTCCTTTATCAAATGAAATGTCTGCACCAGCAATGGAATTAATCTTTTTTAATGGCTCGAAAACAAGTTTTTTAGCTAATTCGATTTGCAAAGTATCTGCCTGAGGGAAAGTAAAATGGTCGTACATGTTAATGTTATAACAAATAGCTTACAGTTTTAGTTCATTAATTATGGAAATTAAAATATTATCAATTATTTAAGATTAAATCCATTATATTTCTACATTCTTATATTTTCAACTTTTGCAATGAGCCAGCAGAACAATCAATTTCTAATGATGAATTATCATCAGTTTATCGAAAAAAAAGATTTTATAGATAGTGATAAATATGAGTCGATTTATGTATTTAACGATTCTACGTTAATTTTTCCAGTTTTAAATGGAGAAAATTTACCTACAAACGGTGTTGTTTTTGAAATACCGTCTTGGATTAATAAATTCAAAATGGTGAAATCAATTGCATTTATTGGATTATATATTTATGATATTCCAAATGAAATTTATACGCTAAGCCATTTAGAAGAGTTAACACTTTCCTTAGCTAGAAATAGTAATATTGATAAAGTTGCAGAAAAGATTGGCAGAATAAAAACGCTGAAAAGATTATTAATAAATGGATCCGCTCTTAGTTCAACAGAGTTCGAATTACTTAAAAGTAAGCTTCCTAGAATTAAGGTTAGCGATGGAATGGAAGACTTAAATTGATTTAAAATATGAAAAAATTTCCCATATTAACAACTGAAAGATTGATTCTCCGCCAATTAACAGATAGTGATATTCAGGAAATATTTCTTCTTCGTTCTGACCCTTTGATAAATAAATATCTTAATAGGCAGCCTAGTAATACTTTGGAAGATGCATTGAAATTTATTGATAGAATAAAAAATAATAATTTTTCTTATTGGGCAATTACACAGAAAGAAATTAAAGGACTTATAGGTACAATTTGTCTCTTTGACTTTTCTGAAGAAAATAAAAAATGTGAAATTGGATATGAACTTTTAACCGAATTTCAAGGAAAGGGTATTATGAGTGAGGCAGCAAAAAAAATAATTGAGTACTCAATTGAAACTATTGGTATAAAAACAATTGATGCTTATACACATAAGGACAACCAAAGTTCAAATAATCTTCTTACAAAACTCAAGTTTGAACATATTAGTAGTGATGATGAGAGAAATTCGAATTTAATTTTATACCGAAAGTATATTTAACTATGGTTACGTTGTTTGAAGCAAGTATTATGTCTTATAATTAATATTATGTTAAGTTGAAACGATAGACTTTCGTCTATGTCGATCAACAAAACTATTATTAATTATGAAAAAAACAACAAAGAAAGAAGCTTTCTTTAACATCCTACTCCGTTATCTACGTGAGAAAAATTCTACAGTAAAAACCATAAACAGCACGTATATAAGCGTAACAAGCGGTTTACTCGGTGGCTTAACATTTATTGCCGACAAATGTCGTGTTAAAGTTTTTAAGCAATTAACCAATCATGATTTTAAAAAGGTTAATATTTCGATTGACATAAGTGTCAATTATTCTATTGAAACATTGCTATACAAGCTTTTTAGATTTGAGTTTATAAGTGAAACTTCGTATTCTAAATTAGTTGCTAATCATGGCTAAGATTATTCAAGTTGCATTTAATGCAGTTTGCCAGGCAAAAAGAAATGCGGAGTTTGGTAGAGATACTTTTATAGATGGACGTACTTATTTGCAGGATTCTGCTATACGTACAATATTTAGGACTTATCCTATTCGTAATGTGGTTCAAATTGATTTCTCCGCTCCATACCTCAATTACACTGTTCATACAACTTGTAACAGATTGTTGCTGTTTAAGATTGATGAACTTGGATTGTTTGTCATAAAAACGATTCCGTTTTTCGGTGGCAATAATACCCCTTTTAAAAAACCTATTGTTTTATCTTCTAATGCTCAGAGTTCATGTCTTTAATTAAGAAAAAATATAAGCGTACAAAGAAACCTATTGAAGCTTATTCTTTAATGTTTGCTGGTCTTGGTTTTTTATCTCAAACCTCGTTTACATGGGCAAATGATAATGTTTTAAAATCTATTTTAAACGGTTCTCGTGATGTGGAGTTACGTTCTTAGCCTCCCCCATCGCCTTTTTATGGCTCTTATTGTTTATCCTTTAATTGCTTGTATTCTCTGCGTTTTATTATGGATTATGTTTTTAGTATTATTTATAATCTCATTTTTTTAAATGTCATCTAAGAAAATAGGCTTTAATGTTATTGTGAAAGTGGATAATACTAAATTTATAAAGTATAGAAACGTCACAAATTTTAACAGTATGATAAACTACCTCAACCAACATTTTGTTGGTTGGCGGTGGTTTAATTACTATTCACGTGTTAAACCTTACAATCAAATAGGCAGTTATTCGCCAAAATCGGGTTACTTAACGATTACTTAAATCTTTCGGCATCTCTTTTAAACCATTCATCATTTAAGCAAAAAGCTAATTCTTTTATGTCAATTTTCTCTAAAAAGCCACATGGTACTTTTTTAGGTAACGTGCTGCGCTCAATTTGCTGTGTATCAACAGGCTACAATGGTACTTTAAATATTTCTGTTTCTAAAAGTCGTAAAAATATTGAACTCGAAAATTTAAATAAAAGGTCATCCAATATAGATGATTTAGTGCGCTCGCAAAATCTCTTATAATACTATAGTAAATAATGGATTTATCAAGTATGCTACAATTCAAACTCCCTTAAAATAAGGCACTTGAATTTGGTTATCGGTCAGGTTTTGCGCCTTTCCCTGCCCTTCTTGTGTCTAATAATTCAAACATGATTCTAAAACAAAACTGCTTCATAATATCAAAATCAGAGTTAACCTGTGTGTTAAATGGCTCTTATGAGCATAAGCAAAAACGTGATTTAAAGCATAATTTATACCCTATCCCCACTGCTACGAGTGTTGAGTGGCATGGTTTCGATAATCCGAATTATACTACCGATATTTTAGAACGTGAAACAACTTTTATAGGTTCTTCCCTTCAAAGGGCTGCACGTCCTGAGTATGTATTTCAAAAGGAGAAAAAGCCTAAATCTGATAAAGAAATAGAGCACTCGTTAAGTAAGAAAAGTAAAACCAAAATAGTAAATAAGGTTACGGCTTGGACTCGTGCTAATAAAGCTAATAATCATAAAGGCTTATATAATTTTATTACTTGTACGCTTACATCGTCTCAGATTGGTACTGATAAAGATTTTACCAAAATGAAAAATGTTTTTTTTACCTATATGCGTAAATACTTTAACCTTAATAATTATTTGTACGTCTTAGAAAGGCAATCAAAAAATACTAATAATATTCATTCGCATACGATTGTAGATAGATGGGTACCTTATGAGCGTTTAAATCGTGTGTGGTGTAAAATCCTTTCCGATAATGGTTATACTTTTCCTTCCCATAATTATATAACGGGTGTTACGGAAATTGTTTCTGTAGCTGAAGCTATGAGGCGTTACGACAATAGTGGTGTTTATACGGGTTCGCAAACCTATTTAAATCCAAAAACTAATAGGTATGTTAAACCAACTCGAAACGTAAATAAACCTAACCCTGTAGACGTTGAAACGATTTATAATTTACAAAGTGTTTCTAAGTATGTAACAAAGTACATTACTAAAAATGACAGTAAAATATTTACAACTGTTTGGAATTGCTCTCAGTCTGTTAGTAGACTTTGGACGGGAGCAATTATATCTGCTAAAGAGCATTATGTATCCTTAAAAGAGCAAACAGATAAGATAATACCTCTGCACCTTGACAACGGCTATGTCATGTTTGTAAACTTGCTTAAATATTATACAAAAACGCAAGAAAAAATCTTTGCGATAAATAAGCAAATTATCTTATAAAATGGAGATTATAAAAAGTTTAAAAAATTCAACGAGTGTATCGGATTTACAAGTACAGAAAGCTATTTCCCACATTTTAATTACGAAAAAAGGAACATCAAACCCAATTAATGGTGAGCGTATTTCTGCGATCCTTAAAACCTCGAGAGGTTCAGAGCAGGTTGTTATTCCTTTGTCTAAAGTACGTGACATTGCAATTATTTCTCAATTTGAGAATGGTTACATGTTACAGCAATTACTTGCCGGTGGACTTGTTGAAAATGCTTTTATGTTAGAGTTGTCTACTGGCAATGCTTTACAGTTGATTGACAATGATTATTTGTCTGTTTCTCTTGAAGGTCTTGAAGAGGCTGCTGAATACGCTGTATTTGGTGTTGAAGTTTTAGAAGAGGCTCGTACTTATATTAAGTATCAGTCTAACCAGATTGTAGGTTCAGAACCTCAACAAAAGCAATTCTCATTAGGAGATAACAGCGTATCGTTATCTATCAAAAATAATGGGGCTTTAGCTAAACTCCGTTTGTTTGGTTACAATGGTAAAGAAGTTTCTTATACGCCAACTGAATTAGCTGCTATTGCTCGTGAGATTAATGGTATGACTATGGGTCCTGATATCTTGGTTGAAGGGGATTCTGTTAACCAAGCTTTCAGCGGTGGTGCTTCTGAGTTCTTTTGGTTGCCTACTACGGCTTATAAAGGCTTTGAGATTTCGACTAATGGCGTTATTGATTTGACTTTTGTAACGGTTAATAACTTTTCTTACTAAATAAAGGGGGGTATAAATGGGTTTATTCAGTAAAAAGCCAGGCGGTACTTTCTTTGGAAATTTATTGCGTGGTGTGGCTTCTAAGGCTTCGGGTGGTTTACTTGGTACAGGTGCTAACCGTATTGAATTAGGGCAGACAAAAACTAACGCTCAACTTGCTGCCGAATCTCAGCAATTAACCGATGAGATTACAAGGAAACAACAGGAATTGGCTTCTGCTGCTGCGAATGCTTTAAATAATTCTGCTGCCTTGAATGCTAATCCCTCGCTTGCTGCTTCCTCTGTTAATTGGGTGTATGTTATCATAGGTGTTTTAGGTGCTGGTCTAATCTTCTTTAAGGATAAGATATTTAATAAAAAGAAAGGCTTTTAATGGAGCGTGCTTATGAAAGCTTTGCTGAGTTATCAGATCAGGGAGGGGGTTATTCCTCTCCTGTTGGTACTCCCGATATGCCTCAACCTGCAACATATATGTTAAATACAAGTGATAATACAGCGGTTACCGCTCAGCCTTATAGTGTTGAATCTTTCAATGCTCCTGCGGATTCATTAGGATTAGAGGCTATGCCTGCATCTTTAATTGATTCCCCAATTACTTACTCTAAAAAAATGATAATTGCGGTTGTCGTGGTTGTGGTAATTGTAATAGGTTATTTTATTTATAAAAAATCAAAAAAGAATAAAAAGTTTTAAAAAATGGCAAAACAGAATAATAAACAAACGTTGCTAATTGTTGGCGGTGTTTTAGTGTCAGTTTTAGGTTTCCTTTTCTTTACGGATAAGGGTAAAGAACTTAAAACTAAGCTTGTAACAAAGTTTAAAACAACCTTTAAAGTTTAATGGCTAATCAACGTAATAACCGTTCTAATAATTCAAGGAATAATAACGGTAATAACAACAATCAGCCGACTAAAAAACATAGTGGTTGTAAATATACCCCAAATAGTAAAAACGGTACTCCTGTTACTACAGGGTGGAACTATTCTCGTAGAAACGGGCTTGTTACCTTCCTTTGTGTTACAACTAAAAATACTGAGGTTCACACGTCTAAGTCGGGTAAAGAATGGCTTAACGTTATGGTAAAGGTCAGTAAGAAAATGTGTAAGGACGAACTTGTTTCGGGTTTAATGGAACGTCACACGGGTAAGGTTATTGTAAAAGAATTAGGCATTGTTTTGAACCCAAAAGCCCCTAATGGCGGTTACTGCGGTCAATTCGGTAGCTAAAATATTGTTTTTTCATAGTTTAAGTTTGGTTTAAGTTTAAAGCCTCTTCTGTAAGATTAGAGGCTTTTTTTAAAAAAAAGCATCATGTTTAAAATTTTAAGTTTAACAAAAAAGGCTGTAAAATATACTAAGTTTCTTAGTCTTATAGCTGATACAGTAAAGTATTTTCACGATCAAGGTATTGAGCGTGGTCTGTTCTCTGAGCAAACAAACGAGGCTGTTTAATATGATTAGACAGTACTTGTTTACTTTGGCAAGTGTCAATACTACATTGGCAATATTTGGCAACACTGCCCCTATCGCTCAAATTGTTAATCAAAAGTTAGTAATCGATATTACAAATTTATTTATTACTGGTGTTATGGGTGCTGTTACTACGATTGGTATAGCTTGGGTTAAGGCGAAGTATCAGAAAAGGTCTAAGAAGGACGATTTATAAATAAAATTGTGAAAAATATAAAAAAGTTTATCGAATTAAACAGGGCTGATATCGTGTCTGCATGTGTGGGTACTGGCTTGTTTCCTTCGGTTTTAATGGGGCAACTTATACAAGAAAGTAGTGGCGATTATGGCGAGTATGGTTTGTCGGGTTTAGCTTATAAATATAATAACTATGCAGGTATTAAAGCTTGGGGTGGTTATACGGGTAAGCGTGTTAAATTGAAAACTGGCGAGCAAACAACTGGAGGTAAATCCTATACTGTTTACGCTGATTTTTGTTTTTTCGAAGACTTCAAAGATTTCTTAAAGTGGCGTACTGTATTTTTAAAGAAAAATCCTACTTATACCAAAAATCATGTTTTTACTGCTAAAACACCGTATGAGCAAATTGTTGCTTTAAAAAAGGCTGGTTATGCTACTGACGTTAATTACGTATCTCGTGTTTACACTCATATTACTGTTAATGGGTTAATGTCTTTAGACGTTGATTTAAAAAAAAAGTCTGAACCAAAGTTAGAGAATCCTATCAAGTCTACCTCTTGGTTTGGCAAGTTGTTAGAGGGTTTTTCTTTGACTATTGATACCGCAAAGGTTAAATAAAATGATAGATAATATAAAAAAACATGTTGGCAGATTTGGCAACGCTGTTGCTAATGTTAACCCTAATTTATTCCTTTATATAGCCGTTCTTTTGGTTGTTATTGTTTACTTCTGGAATAGAATTCTACAGATTTTTAAGCCTCTTCAAACGGCTGAAAACGAGGCTAAACAAGTTACAAATCAGAATAAGGTTTACTTATCTAATAAAAGCATTACTAACGACGGTTATTTTATAAATGGTTTAGGTGGTGTTACTAAGTATAGGATAACTAGTGCTAAACAAAATGCTGAGGATTTGGCAGCTTTATTAAATACGTATCGTGGTGCTAAATGGTATAGTACAACATTGTCTTTCTTTGGATTGGGTAGTATAACCCGAATTAAGTATATACTAAATCCGAATTACCCTGCTTCTTATCGTAGGTATGTGCAGGAAATTTATAGGACAGTTTACACTGATAATAGAAGTTTACAGACTGATGTAAGGAAAAACTTAACGGGTTTTGCGGGTTCTTCTGCTTGGAATGAAAATTTAACCAAGTACTTTATTAATTAAAACTATGAATGAATTAATTTTAAAATCTCATAAGCAAGGAACGTATTTAGATTATAGTGAGGCTTTTCCTATCTTTCTAGAGCCTGCAAAGTCTTTGTATCAAGTGTCTTTTGAAGGTTGGAATATACCTTATGAAGAGCCTGCCTCTGCTGTATCTATTTATCTCGATTTACTCGATAAGGATTATCGTAGGTCTTTAATATCTATTTTACCTACCGATTTTTACTCTTATTTTCCGTCTACCGTTGGTAATAAGGTTTATGGGGTAAAAGATATGCTTGGCGTACTCTATGATAATTATATGCGTAATTATGTTGCTAAGGATATAAATAGCCCTTTCGCATTTCCTTATCAGTTGTTGCGTAAGGTTGATTTGCTTGTTGATGTTGAGTTGCCTGACTTTATTGTTGAAACTTATCAAAGTCTTAAGTTTTGTGTTGTAATTCAGCGACCAAGGGTTGACATTGCTAATTCTTATGGCGATATTAATTTTCCTTCTTCGGGTGTTATAGGTGGTAATTTAGATTATGCTCACAAGTAATATGGGTACTATAACCACTATTGATTCACTTATGCGTAGGCATATAGGTAATTTAGGTCAAATTATACCCGATTCTACAAAAAGAACTTTTTCTTTAGATAGCTTAAAGTTACATTTTGGTGGTGCTGGTATGCAGGCTGTTTGCGTAAATTCTTTCTTTCTTGCCGACGAAAACGGGGCAGTTGTACAGAGTTTTGTTGATGGTTTACACGGTCTTTTTTTGCCTTCATATAATACCGATCTTGGTCGTTCTGATACTTTGTTTAGGTTAAATAGCGCTTTGTTTTATGCTAATAAATGCGAATCATTTAATACAGAGCCGCAAAAATTGTGGTTTAGTGTTATTGCTAATGACCTTATGTATTCCTATGCAAGCCCTTCCCCTTCGCTTACTCTATATGTTGTAACTACTGAATTTTATGAAAGGGAGAGGGTTTTTAATTCTGATAATGTAATTCAGAATGTTGATTTAAATTATGCACATAAATAAATTGTAAAATGTCAGTATATCCAATATTAAAAGTTAAAACGTTGCATTTGCCAAAAATTGGTGCTGTTACTTTTGATTTGTCTTTTCCAAATAACTTTTTAGTTGTTGGTTTAATTTGTCCCGAAATAGAACCTTCCATTGAGTTAGAGTTTAACAGGCAAAATTTAAAGCCTTACGAGTTAGCTTGTCAAAAGTTTGCTAATGCTGATTATGAGTATTCAAAATCAGATATTGAAGCCCCTAAAACCCGCACGTTTTATTTCCTCGATAAGGTTATTAATGCTACACATACGCCAAGTAATTTCGTTGTCGTTATAGTCTCTTATTTAGAATTTACTAATATTTAAAATCATGAAATTTAAAAGAATTTATACAGATGGTACAACCGATTTTGTTACCGCTGATACGCCTGAAAAGGCTAAAAACAAAAGTGTTAAGCGTAATAAAACTTTGAAGGCTTTACATATTATTGATATTGTAACGGGTGTAGTTTTGGCTGTATTACAGGTTTTTAAAGCGGTTAAAAACTAATTTTGTTTTTTGAAAAAAATATATAAATTAGATAAAAAATACACACTATGAAATTATTTAAAACGCCTTGGTTTTATGTCGGCATTATGTTTCTGATTTTAACCTTTACCACTACTTTTAATCGTTGGTTGGAGTATGTTGATTCTACTTTTTTTTCGCAAATTTTTAATTATAAGAATGATGCTAAGAGTAGTTTTATAAGTCTTATTCCTTGGCTTATTTTGCCTTTAATTGTTACTTATTTCATATCGAGGTATGTAATAAAGTGTGTCGTTGGTAAACGCTTGTACTAAAAAATAAAAAACTTAAAATCAAGTTATTAGCAAATGTTAATAACTTTTTTTATGAAATGTGGAAAAATAATTATTGATTTGTACAACAAAAACAAAGTTCTTTAAATTCAATGATTACCGATTTTAACAGGTTGCCCCTCTCCGATCAACTTAGAGTTGTTCGTGGTGCTAAATGTCAAAAGTCACTGATTGAGATTGTAGAAATGTTAACGAAAGTTAACCCTATAATTATGGTTAGGGCAAATAGACAAATTAAACTTATTACTAACGTTGATCTTCTGACTTAGATTTATTGTCTTGAACTTAACATAATGTGAGATTGGAACTACCAATTAATATTATGTTAAGTTGTATTTTAAGGCATCTACTCTTTTGCACGAAAACTGCCCGTTTATTTAAAATTCTTGAAGCTTTCTTTTTAGTTCTTGCACCTTATCTAATGCATTTTTACGCGTATAGATATCAATTAGCAATTGAACTGTTTTACGATCGTTTGGATTAATTTCATTTGCACGCTTTAAAGCAAATTGTGCACGGTTAATTAATGAATTATATTGAGAATTTTTATCAGAATCATTTTTCTTTAAAACATCATTAGCTGTATTAATGTAAGCCAAACCTAATTGATATAATGCATCAAAATAATTCTGATCTTTGGTGAGCGCTTTATCGTAAGCTAAAATTGCTGTAGGATTATTACCTTTTACTTGCTGTAAATAACCATAAAGGAAAAATAAAAGTTTGTTGCCTTTTTCAACCTTTAAATTATTCTCAATTAATGATTGTGCTTTATCATAATTTTCAGTGTCTAACAAAAGATTAATATAATCATTAGTTAAAAAATGATTAAATGGATTTACAACTAAGCCATCTTCTAAAGTTTTAATAGCGGTTTCGCTATCAAATTTCGCCACATACATTTCTGCCATTTTTTGGAAAACAGCTGGGTTCTTTATTCCATTATCTTTAGCTCTTTTAAAAAAGCTTAAAGATTCATCATAATTCTGGATATTTAATGCGCAAATAGCTGTGTTTAAAGCTAATGTTGTATCGGTAGGAAAATTATCACTTACTTCTTTTAAATCATCGAAAGCTTCTCTAAAATCGTTCTTAAAATAGGCCGCAGTACCCCTATCCTGCTTTTTGATTAAAATATTATGATGTGATGCTTTAATTAAACCAGCATTATCTTCGTATTTATCACGCTCTTTAGCTTGTTTTACTGCAGCTACTGCTAAATCATAATATCTTTCAGAATTTGCTGGATCTGTATCTATTAAGGAAGCATAAGATGTTAAATAGGATTTAATAGACCATGTTTCTGGCCAGTTCATTGTTTTCTTATCCTTTTCAGCAGATTCTGACGCTTTAAGTCCTTCAGTAATAATTGTTAATTGTTTTTTCTCATCTTCTTTATTAGCAATTGATGCCTGAAGTTTACCCACAGCATTTCTTGCAATAAGAATCTGACTTTTTTGAGCATTGGCATGGTAAGCAGAAAAGACTAAAATTGGAATCAATAATTTAAAACGACTTTGCATAAGAGAATAAAAATTAAGCAATGAGCACCTGACTAAAAGCGTAAAAATAATCAAAAAAAAAGAGTCCTAATAAAATCAGGACTCTTTTTTTAATATTGTGATGGATTACTGTTTTGATAATGCATCTAAACGTTTTTTAATGTCTTCATAATTTTTAGTATCATTTCTGAAGGCATAAATAGTTTTTAAGGTTTCTAAAGCGCCTTGATTTTTAGCATCAACATCTAAAGCTTTTTTGTAATATGGTACTGATTTATCTAATAAACCATTCATTTTAGCTGTTACGTCATTAAACTCCTTAACTTTTTTAGGATCAATTTTATTTCTATCGCCTTGTAATTTTAGGGCTTGAGTGAAATAGATATTTCCTAATAAAACCTGATAATTTGGATTGTTTGGCTCTTTAGTTGCCAAAGCGTTTAACATTTGCTCAGATTTCGCTGCATCACCTTTATCAATATAAATTTGAGTTTCGGTTTTGATAAAATCAGCACTTTCAGGATATTTTGCAGTAGCTTCTTTTAATAAAGCTAAACCTGCTACTGTATCTTTTTGCTTTTTCAAAGTAATATCAATTACTTCAGCATATAACTCTTTTGATTGAGGTGAATTTAAAGAAATCACCTTTTTAAATTGTTGTATTGCATTTGGATAATCTTCAATGTTTCTAGCAGCAATACCAGCATTTAAATACATAGAGGTATCAGTTGGATTGATTACTGTTGCTTGAACAAATTTTTGGTAAGCTGTTTTGTAATCTTTTTTGTTATAAGCTAAAACACCACCATTTCTAACAGCATTTGCAATATTAGTTTCTGCATTTGCGATATTATCTTTTTCAGCATTTTTAGTATCTAACTTTTTAGCTTCCGTAACAGCTTCCTGAGCTAATTTTAAATTAGCATCTGCATTTTCGATACTTGTAGTATCTAAAATAGCAATTGATGAAGTTAATAGCGCACGGTAAGACCATGCCTCAGGCATTACTTTTGATTTCTCGTCAGCAATAGCTTTATCAGTATGGGCAACGGCCTGTTTTAAAGATTCTAACTTTTTAGGTAAAGGTAAAGTTTGTCCCATTGCCTGGAAAATACCCCAGGCTTTTTTAGCCTCGGCAACTTCGCTTTTCTGCGCAAATGTTAAGGTGGCTGCACCTACAAACAATATACTAAGAATTACTTTTTTCATAATTAAGATTATACTTTTTTTTATAAATTGATTTAGTTTTCTGTTTCTTCAGTTGAGTCTGCCTCATCTGTATTTTCCTTAGGTGCCTCTCCTTCTGATATTTCTCCCTCTACAACTACACCTTCAGTATCAATAGTTTCTTCTTCCTCTTCTTCGTGATCTATTTTAGTAACCGATGCAATTTCGTCATCACCCTTAAAAGTAATTAATCTAACGCCCTGTGTAGCACGTCCCATTACTCTTAAATCTGCTACTGCAATTCTAATTACAATACCAGAACGGTTAATAATCATTAAATCTTCGCTGTCTGTAACGTCTTTAATTGAAACTAATTGTCCTGTTTTTTCCGTTACGTTAATTGTTTTAACACCCTTACCACCACGGTTTGTTACACGATAATCATCAATATCGGTACGTTTTCCATAACCTTTTTCTGATACTACTAACACCGTAACTTCAGGATTGTTTATGGCAATCATACCAACAACCTCATCTTTTTCGTGTCCAAGAGTAACACCACGTACACCAGTAGCTGTTCTACCCATCGGGCGAACGGTTTTTTCGTTGAAACGGATAGCTCTTCCTGAACGTAAAGCCATTACAATTTCACTTTCACCGTTTGTTAAACAAGCTTCTAATAACTGGTCTCCATCATTAATGTTAATAGCATTGATACCATTAACACGTGGACGAGAATAAGCTTCAAGAGAAGTTTTCTTGATGGTACCTTTCTTGGTACACATTATAATAAAGTTATTTTCTAAATATTCTTGATCCTTAAGGTTTTTAACTTTTATGTATGCCTTAATTTTCTCTTCCTTCGGTATATTGATAATGTTTTGAATAGCTCTTCCCTTACTTGTTCTTGATCCTTCAGGAATTTCGTAAACCCTTAGCCAGAAACATCTTCCGGCTTCGGTAAAGAATAACATATAGTTGTGGTTGGTTGCCACAAGCATGTGCTCAATAAAATCTTCATTTCTGGAAGTACTGCCTTTCGATCCTTTTCCACCTCTACCTTGAGCTCTAAATTCTGTTGCAGGGGTACGTTTTACATAACCTTCATGAGAAATGGTGATAACAACTTCTTCATCATCGATGAAATCTTCCATACTCATATCTTCAGCAGAGTGAACAATTGTTGTTCTACGCTCATCGCCAAACTTCTGCCTAATTTCTGCAAGCTCATCTTTAATAATTTGCATACGCAAACCTTCGTCAGCAAGGATAGATTTTAAATATTCGATGGTTTTCATTAATTCAGCATACTCTTCTTTGATTTTATCACGCTCTAGTCCTGTTAAACGACGAAGCGTCATATCCAAAATAGCACGTGCCTGAATATCACTTAAACCGAATTTTTCCATTAAGCCAACACGAGCTTCTTCAGGAGTTTCTGATGCACGAATTAATTTAATTACTTCATCTAAATGATCTAAAGCAATTAAATAACCTTCTAAAATGTGTGCACGTTTCTCTGCTTCTGCTAATTCGTATTTGGTACGGCGAACAATTACATCATGTCTGTGATCCACAAAATGAACAATTAAATCTTTTAGATTTAACATTTGCGGACGACCCTTTACCAATGCAATGTTATTTACACTGAAAGAAGTTTGTAATGCGGTGTACTTATATAAGTTGTTTAAAACGATAGATGCGTTTGCATCGCGTTTAATTTCGTAAACAATACGGATACCATCTTTATTAGATTCATCCTTAATATTTGAAATACCTTCCAATTTTTTCTCTCCAACTAATTCAGCAGTACGCTCAATCATTTGTGCTTTATTTACCTGGTAAGGAATTTCGGTAACGATGATTACTTCACGGTCTTTAATGCTTTCAATTTCTGCTTTGGCACGCATAACTATACGTCCACGGCCCGTTTCAAAAGCCTCTTTAACGCCTGTATAGCCATAAATAATACCACCTGTAGGGAAATCTGGAGCTTTTACAAACTTCATTAATTCCTCAATCGTAATATCTCTATTATCTATATAACTAACAACGCCATCAATAATCTCCGTTAGGTTGTGTGGCGCCATATTAGTTGCCATACCTACCGCAATACCGGAAGATCCATTAACCAAAAGGTTAGGGATTTTTGCAGGTAAAACTGTTGGCTCTTGTAAGGTATCATCAAAGTTTAGCTGAAAATCTACCGTATCTTTATTGATGTCGGCAAGCATTTCTTCGGCAATTTTAGAAAAACGTGCCTCCGTATAACGCATTGCAGCTGGTGAATCTCCATCAATGTGGCCAAAGTTTCCTTGTCCATCTACCATTGGGTAACGTAAACTCCAATCCTGAGCCATACGTACCATGGTGAAATATACGGATGCATCACCATGTGGGTGATATTTACCTAAAACCTCACCCACAATACGGGCTGATTTTTTATGTGGTTTATTGCTGGTTACTCCAAGATCAAGCATTCCGTATAAAACGCGGCGGTGAACCGGTTTTAATCCATCTCGTACATCAGGTAAAGCCCTGGATACAATAACAGACATTGAGTAATCAATGTAGGCAGATTTCATCTGCTCTTCTATGTTAATTTGGATGATTTTGTCGTTTTGTTGATTTTCTAAATCTTCTGCCATAAATTATTTTATCGTTATCAAAAACGAAGTTTAAAAAGGTATTATTATAACCTTGCGAATTTAGCAAAAATATGCCATAATAAGGCATTGTTGAAAAGTTTTAGGGTAAAAAACGACTTACAAATGGATAAAAAAATATACCTATGGAAGGAAATAATTTTTGTAATACTTTTGTATTCTAATCCGATATCAAATGGCCCAACAAAAGAAATCTGCAATGGCTTTTATTATGGTAACTCTACTTATAGATTTTACCGGATTTGGAATTATTATTCCAGTTTTACCAAAACTAATTCAAGGTTTTACCGGTGGAAGCTTAAGTGTTGCAGCAGATTATGGGGGTTATCTTATGGTTGCATTTGCCTTAGCTCAATTTATTTTTTCTCCAATTATGGGTGGTTTAAGTGATCAATATGGCAGGCGCCCAATTTTACTTTTTTCTTTGTTCGGCTTAGGTGTCGATTACATCTTTTTGTCTTTTGCTCCCTCCATATTTTGGCTTTTTATTGGACGGATTATTGCAGGAATAACGGGAGCAAGTTTTACAACAGCTATGGCTTACATCGCTGATATTTCTGAACCTGAAAAGAAAGCACAAAACTTTGGGATGGTTGGCGCTGCATTTGGCGTTGGTTTTATTCTGGGGCCAGTTATCGGCGGTCTTTTTAGTACCTATGGATTAAGAGTTCCTTTTATGATTTCGGCTGGACTGGCTTTAATAAATTGGCTTTATGGCTATTTTATCCTACCAGAATCGCTGTCTCCAAGTAAAAGAAGGAAATTTTCCTGGTTCCGTGCCAATCCTGTCGGATCTTTCATAAATGCATCCAAATATCCGGCGATATTAGGTTTGCTAGCTACTCTCCTTCTTTTATATATTGCCAGCCATTCGGTTCAATCTAACTGGTCTTACTATGTAATTGAGAAATTTAAATGGGACTCAAAAATGATTGGTTATTCTTTAGGCGTTGTTGGTGTAGTTATTGCCATTGTACAAGGAGGATTAATCCGTATTATAATTCCTAAAATTGGCAATCGTAAAGCCATTTATTTTGGCTTAAGCTTATATATTATTGGTTTTATTTGTTTCGCTTTTGCATCCACAGGCTGGATGATGATGTTATTTATTTTGCCTTATTGTTTAGCAGGAATTGGAGGACCAGCCATGCAGAGCATTATTTCTAACCAAGTACCAGAAAATGCTCAGGGCGAAATTCAAGGAATTACAACGAGTTTACAAAGTTTTGCCGCTATTATTGGTCCTTTTTTAGCAAGTCATATTTTTGTTTACTTTATTCAAGATGGCACTCCATTATTTTTTCCTGGGGCACCGTTCATTCTTAGTGCTTTTTTAACTTTAATTGGTTTGTTTATCGCCATTAGGGCGTTGAGGAAGTATCATTAACTGAATTCGAAAGCAGCACTTTATATTCGTTATACGCCATAATTATGTTATAAACCAGTAAAGCAATTCCTTCAATATTTACAATTTTCCTTACCTCCAGGTTTATTAAGGATGAGATAATAATAATGGATAAAATTATTCCGCCTGCAATAAAAAAAGATAATTTAAAGGAGCGGTAAAGCATTGATAGTCTGAATAGTGTAGCCTTTTTAAAATATACGGGATTGGTAAATAATTGAATAAGATTACTGATTAAAAAGAAAATAATTAATACAATAATAACGCCTGATAAGGTTCCTTTGTTAAAATCAGGAATAACCAAATAACCGCTATGTACGAAGTAGGCAACGATTAAAATGCAAGTAATTGCTTTTAAAAATTGCCAGTTCCTACCTTTTAGAAACCATTTAACCCATTGAAAATCTTTTTCATTTGATTTTTCCGCTAACTTTTCTCTTATTCCCTGCGGAAGTGGCGTAAAAGGGTTTATTATACTTATAATTAGAATTAATAATGTGCTCACAAACTGAAAAATTCCATCAGTAACTAAAGAATGGATTCTTTCCTCATTTAGAATGCCTGGAATAAAGCAAGAAACTAAAATTAAAACGGTAATAAGTAAATGAAAAACAAATGGAAAGTAGCTTTGTAAGGGTTTATTGCCTCTGTTTGGATTTTCTGTGATGGCAAGTTTATCAGCATCTTTATCAAGATATTTATTAGCTAATCGAATTAAAACTATAAGAATAAATAAGGAGAACATTTGAGCAGATTTTAGATTGTTTAGTAAAACTATAACAATTCATTTGCCAAGTTTGCCAATTCACTTCGCTCACCTTTTTTTAGGGTAATATGCGCATAAAGCGGATGATTTTTAGCATTTTCTATTAAGTAAGATAATCCATTACTTTCAGAATCGAGATAGGGAGTATCAATCTGATAAATATCACCTGTAAAAACTATTTTGGTGTGCTCCCCTGCTCTCGAAATAATGGTTTTAACCTCATGTGGCGTAAGGTTTTGCGCCTCGTCTACAATAAAGAATATTTTGGTTAATGTTCGTCCTCTTATAAATGCAAGCGGAGCGATAGCAATTTTTTCCGTATTAATAAGTTCATCAATCTTTGTCGCCATTTTATCATCGCCAATAAATTGTTCCTTTATAAAACGCAGATTGTCCCATATTGGAGCCATAAAAGGATCAGTTTTGGATTTAGCATCGCCAGGTAAAAAACCAATATCCTTATTACTTAATGATACAATTGGGCGGGTAACATAAATTTGTCTGAAGTTTTTACGCTGTTCAAGAGCACTTGCTACTGCTAATAGTGTTTTTCCCGTTCCAGCATTTCCTTGAATACTTACGAGCTTAATTTCGGGATCTAAAAGTGCATGAATAGCAAAAGCCTGCTCAATATTTTTTGGTTTTATTTTAAAGATTGGATCAGTTGAAACTCCAGAAATAGTTTTTTTTGTGTGATTATAAAAAACATTAACTGTTTTTCTTTTATTCTTTAATGTATAAAAGCGATTGCCATTTGGATTTGGAAAATCTTGTTCTGTAACCTCGATAACCTTATTTTTCTTAACCTCATCAATTATTTCTACTGAAAAATTATCGATTTCTGTTTTGCCGCTATTTAGTGCATCTACATTTTTAATTTTTCCTGTTTCATAATCTTCAGCAAATAAATTCAATGATTTTGCTTTCAATCGCAAACAAATATCCTTTGATACCAATACTACTTTTTTATCTGGATTTTCTTCCTTAAGACAAAGAGCTGCGTTTAATATTTTATGGTCGAATTTACCTTTTCCAAAAACTTCTTCTGCATCAATTGTTGAAGGTATTTCGTTAAGCATTACCCTAAACATGCCTGCGTTGGCACCTTTTAAAGGAATCCAATTGCTAATGAGTTGCTCTTTCGAGGCTTGATCTATCAGGCGAATAAAACTTCTGGCTTCAAAGTTTCGGGTATCGTTTCCGCTTTTAAAATTATCTAGCTCCTCTAAAACCTGAATGGGGATTGCTACATCATGTTCATGAAAGTTATTGATAGCATCATGATCGTATAAAATAACCGAAGTATCTAAAACGAAAATCTTTTTTGATGGATTGGAGATTGATTTACCTTTCTTGGCCATTTGGTAAATTTAATGTTTCTTGTGGCTCTTTGTCAAGAAATTAAGCCTAAAAAACTTATAAAATAAAAACGGGGATCTTCTTCTTTCGATTTAGTTCCCCGTTTTAACCTTAAAAACAACCATAGTCATTATTAAGGCATCTAATTCTTGTTACTTTGATTTTTTCGTTTTCGCTAGGTTTTTGCAAACTTTTGCGTTTCGTAAAAATTTATTTCCAATTACTTCCTTCCGTAAAATTCTGTAATTATCAATAATTTCTGTTGGGTTTAATTTTCGGAGGTTTTATCTTTCGATTAACACTCTATATTCTTACTTGGTTTAACCCTTTCTGAAACTAATTGTCTTCCCTATAGTTATCCGAAATATTTCCCCTTTCGGTTCATTATCTCTTTTGGATATCTTAATCAGAATTCAAAGTACTTCGTATTTGATATTATCTAATTTAGGGTTTAAAGGCTTCGCTGTCAAGATAAAAAGCATATAATTTATAAACAAAGTTATCAACTTTAAAATCAGCTTATTAACAGTGAGTATCGTTGTTTTTGATATAGAAAATGAAGGTAATCGGTTTTATCAACATTTTTAGTTATTTCACTTATTAACAAACACTTAATGTATTTAAGCATAAGGAATATTTATTTTCTGCTTAAAATTCCTAATTATTAAAAAAAGTTAATAAAAATTGGCAACAAAAACCTTGGGTAATATGTTATTTTTGTAACCATGCAGATCAGGCAGCCGATAAGAAACATTCAGGATTTTTTGTTAAGTACATATTTTGCAGATGGCTTACGAATTACCATTGGTGTACTTTTGCCTTCGCTTATTTTAGCTCAGTTTGGGCTACTTAAATATGGCATGACATTATCTTTAGGTGCACTTTGCGTTAGTGTTGTAGATACTCCTGGGCCTATGGTGCACCGCCGAAACGCCATGCTGGTTACTACGGTACTCATTTTTGTTTTTTCGATACTTACAGGCTTAACAAACAAAAATCATTATTTCATAGGTTTTTTATTGCTTGCCTCTAGTTTTGTATTCTCCATGTTTTATATATATGGAGTAAGGGCCGCGGCTGTTGGAACGGCAACTTTATTAATTATT
The DNA here is from genome assembly GCF_004335085.1 of Pedobacter nototheniae. GTDB lineage: Bacteria > Bacteroidota > Bacteroidia > Sphingobacteriales > Sphingobacteriaceae > Pedobacter > Pedobacter nototheniae. The sequence goes on from NZ_RQRS01000012.1 coordinate 122,934, forward strand.
GTTTTAAGTATTGATGACGTTCGGCCTTGGCAGGATGTATTAATACACGCTTTAATGGTTTTAGCAGGTAGTTTGTGGTATACCGGTTTAAGTTATTTTGTATACAGAATACGCCCCTATCGACTTGTGCAGCAATCATTAAGTGATTCTATTTTAGAAGTTGCTGATTTTTTGAGAGAAAAAGCTAAGTTTTATCACCATAATAATAATTACGATAAAACTTATGCTGATTTATTGCAGTTGCAAGTTTCAGTTCACGAGAAACAAGACGCTGTAAGAGAATTGCTTTTTAAAACCCGCGAAATTATTCGTGATTCTACACCTGAAGGTCGATTTTTGCTGCTGGTTTTTGTAGATATGGTTGATTTATTTGAACAGGTAATGTCTACCTATTACAATTATCAGCAACTGCACGATCAATTTGATAAATCGGGAATTTTATCTGATTACGAGATGGCTATCAAGCGTATTTCTTATGCGCTTGATGATATCGCTTTTGCTTTAAAAAGCGGTGGTAAACCAACAGTATCTAAAAGATTATTGATAGAAATTGAACGCTTAAAAGTTAAAATCAACAATTTGGAGCGTAATAATAACAATCAGGAATATAGCACTATCGGCATCATTGCACTTAAAAACATTGAAGTAAATATTGAAAATATCCTTTCAAGAGTAAAAACCATTTTTAGCTACTTCAAAATCAGAACCAGTAAAGATATTAGGCAGGCTGAAGTGGATACAGAGAAATTTATTACCAGGCAAAAGTTTGACCTTAATCTTTTTACCGAGAACTTAACCTACAGTTCATCCACATTTAGGCATTCGTTACGAGTTACCGTAGTTATGCTTTTAGGTTTTATTGTTTCACAGCTTTTTAATTTCTCGCATAGTTACTGGATTTTATTAACTATTCTGGTGATTTCAAAACCAGGTTTTAGCTTAACTAAGCAGCGCAATTATCAACGTTTAATTGGCACTACTGTGGGGGCGTTTATCGGAATGGGTGTTTTATCGTTGGTGCATGATAGACATGTATTATTTGGTATTTTATTAATATGCATGATTGGCTGCTATAGTTTTCAGCGGAAAAATTATGTCGTTAGCGTTTTGTTTATGACGCCTTATATTTTGATTCTTTTTGATTTTTTAGGTATGGGTTCATTGGCGTTAGCCCGAGAAAGAATATACGATACGTTTATTGGTTCTGGAATTGCTTTGTTGGCTAGTTATTCGCTTTTTCCTACATGGGAGCACGAGAAGTTAAAACAGGCGATGATGGATATATTAAAAGCTAATAAGGCCTATTTAGAGCAAATTAGTTCGCTTTATTTTGAAAAAAATTATAACCGAACGGAATATAAACTTGCCCGAAAAGAAGTTTATGTTAGCACCGCCAACCTTGCTTCGTTGTTTCAAAGAATGTTTTCTGAACCTAAAAGCAAGCAGTTATTTATTAAAGATGTACACCAATTTACGGCGCTAAGTCATTTACTATCATCTTACATTGCCACGTTATCGCTTTACAATAAAGAGCACGATTTTATCCTTGAAAATTTTGATTCATTGAAGCCAATGTATAACAATACTATTTACTTGTTGGATGCATCTATAGAAAATTTGGTTCAAGGTAAAAGTAGTATCGATAATGTTCCTTTAATTAGGCTAAACGATAACGATATATTAATTAAAACCGGCGAAGACTTGGTACCCGAACAGTTTGACTTGATTCAAAAGGTTGCCTACGATATTTACAAACTCTCTGTAAAGATTAAGATTTAGTTTTTGGCTATAAATTCCCTTATTGTGCATGCATTAAATGGTAAAACTAAAGATGATCCATCATCCAGTTTGAAAATAATCTGAACCTCACATTCTAGTTTCTTCTCTGCCAAGGATTTATAATCAATTGTAATTGGATAAAACTTCTGTTCAGGATTATCTGATTTTACCTGTTCTTCTCTTACTTTAAATTTTAATTTAAACTCTGCATCCGCTGTTTTTATTAGAACTTTCTCAACTTTTTTAAAAGGAGCGTTATAAATAAAATTAAGAATCAGCTGGTCGTTGTTAGAATTTTTGGTTTCCTTAAACAATTCAAAAGCATAGTAATTTTTCCCGTCACGATGATATTGGTACTCAATGCTTTGTTTTGTGTTTTGTGCAAGGCAAATTTTAGTAAACGCAATAAATAATAGGATCAATAAGGATGATTTCATAACTTAAAATTTAGGGCATGCGAGTTTATAACCTTTAAAATTATTGTGCGTGTAGATTAATGAAATTTCGTAGGTACGTGGCGCAGTATTTAATATTTTATCAGAAGCTACAGTGTAATTTAAACCAGCAGTTAAGTTGCCAACAGATAAGCCTAAATATGGGTAAACAGCCGATTGATTAAAAGCATACCACAAACCAGCATTAATTTTAAATTTCGTTTCATCATTCGGTCTAAACGTAATAACGCTACCTAAAATGGTTTCATTATTTTTTTCCTGAGAAAACTTTATTCCACTAAAATTCAAATCAACCAGATTATTTACAATGTACAACATGCTTAGGTTAATGGTTTGGCGGTATGGGATTATGGTATTATTGCCACCGAGTAGGGTTTGTTGTGGTTTAGTAATGTGGTAAAATGAGTAACCAGCGGCAAGACTTAAGCGATCAAAATTAGCAGAGAAATTTGCTCCAAAATTAAGGTCAAAATAAGAGGTTTTATCATTTGTTACATCGAGATAGTTAGGAAGCGACATATCAAAATTACCATCAGAAGTATACTGAGATGCGAAAGTAAGTTTATTGTAATCAAGGTATTTGGAAACGTATGAAACCTGTGGCGCCAATCCAAACTTAAACTTGTGCTGAATATCCAAATATTGGTAATAAGAGAAGCTGGCGCTAATGTATTGTGATTTTAGTGCTTTATTAAAGGATTCATCAAATAAACCACTTAAGCCAATACTAAACACGTGGTTGGTAAAATTCTCATCCTCTGCCAACTTTAAATCCGCAGATACGCTGTAAGTATTATAAGGATCGCCCATGTTGCCCCATTGTTGCCGGGTGTTTAGGGCAAACCTGTAATCGCCATCAAAAAAACCAGTAAATGCCGGGTTAAGCGTTAAAGGCGAAGCAAAGTATTGAGAAAACTTTGGATCTTGTGCCGAACAACATACCGTAATTAAGCACAATAATAAACTAAGAAGCGTTTTGTACATTACAATATTAATATGGTTTTACCTTGAGATTGAAATTTGCCTCCAAAGGAATCTATTCCTTCGGCAACCCATGAAAATGTTTCTAAAGGCTGCATTTTACTTTTAAACTTTCCATCCCACCCCAGATCTACTGCATCAGTTTGATAAACCAAAATGCCCCATTTATTGTAAACCTTAAAACTTAGCAACCTGGTAATGCTCACTAAAAATGGGTATAGACGATTATTGGTTTGTTTTTGAGGTGTAAAAGCTGTAGGTACAATTATTTTTGGCGTGGGTAATATATTTAATTCTATAGAGGAAGAAACCGAGCAGCCTTTGTCATTTTCCATACGGATATAGTAAATACCTGCTCTATTTATTTTAGTTGGATCAGCAACGGGTTTTAACATTGCAGCATCCTGAAAGTAACTTATTTTTGAAAACCCACGGCTACCCTGCGTAATACTTGCAGCGGTAAGATTAATAAAATCATTATCAAATATGGGTGCTGGCTGATGTAAAACAATTGTAGGCAGGGAATTAATGACTACATTAATTTTATCTGAAACGAAACAACCATTAGCATTGGTTATTTTTACATAGTAAGTTCCAGTGGTGTTTATTTGCCTCGGGTTATTAATTTTAGAGGTTAAATTTACATCATGAAAGTAAGAATATGTTGTACCTGGAGTGCTTCCGGTGTATAATGCTGGGTTTGTAATATCAACCTTTTCGGGATAACAAACCGGTGCAGGATCTTTTATAGATAAAACTGGCAGATCAATTACATTAACCTCTATCCGATCACTAACAATACATCCTTTTTCATTTTCTGCTTTAACAAAATAAAACCCCGACTTATCCATGTTTTTAGGATCGGCAATAAGCTGGGTTAAGTTATTATCGGTATAAAAACTATATTTTAAATTAGCATCGCTACCTACAAAATTATCCATCTTGGTAATGTCTGCCCTCATAGGAAAGCATACAGCTGCTGGATTCGTTATTTTTAAAATCGGTTTTTCGTTTAAAGTAACTTCTATAGGTAGAATACTTTCACAACCAGAAATGTTTTTTAGCTTAATATAGTATGTGCCTGTTTTGCTTATTTGAGTGGCATCGGTAAGCGGCTTTAATGCTGCAGCATCAGAAAAATACGATTTAGTTACCCCAGTTAAATTTCCAGTTAATAAATTATCCTTTGTTATATCTACAGTTCCGTTGTAACATACGGATTCTGGTTTTTTTGCTGTTACAGAAGCCAGGTCGTTTATAGTTAAATCTATAATTCCAACACTTTGGCAACCCTTATAATTTGTAGCCAACACATAATAAGTTTTATTTTCAGTTACCTTAAGCAAGCCTTTAATTTCTTGTGTTAGGTCTTTATCAGAATATACCAGATAAGTAAGTCCTGGCATTTTATTCAATACGTAATCTGGCGAAGTCAAATCCACTTCGGTATTTTTACACAAGGTTTTTGCAGGAACGACTTGTAAATTATAGTCAACACTTCTAACAGTTGCAGAAACAGTACTTGGGCATCCAAAACCATCGTAAGGCACTAAATCCAACAATAATTTGGCACCTTCTGGCGGCGTTGGTTTAATAATTGCCGTTTGTGATGAACCATAATTTACAGTTCTGCTTTCATTATACCAGTTGTAGGATTTAAAACCACTTGGACCAGACACTGTAAGTTCTTCAGCATTTTTGCAATAAGTGTTTCCAATAATAACATCGCCACATAAATTATTTACATCTACATATGCGTAACCAAAATGACCACCTAATGTACAATCGGCACTAATAAATTCAATTATAAGTTGTTTGCCCTGGTAACCCGATAAGTTTACCGTTACTGGAGTCCACTCTTTGTAAATAACCAGGCTGCTGATAAAGGATTTTTTAAACCCAGGTAAAGAAGAAGTGGCTATATACTCAAAAGAAGCACATGGGATATATTCATTTTTTTCTACATCTTTTACTCTGGCAATAAATCTCGGTTGTTCTGCTGCTCGGTGCGATGGATCTTCTAAAACAATTGCATATTGATAGGTTAAGGTAAACTCAGGACGATCATTAGGAACATTGATTAAATAAGAAATCCCTTCTGATTGAGCACCCGAACCCTCATCGCCTATCTTGACTGAAAAATTACCTCCACCACTTGGAATTATTGGAAAGCGACCATGCGGATCTGTTGCTTTTTTATCTGTTATAATCGTATGCCGATCTTTAACTGGACCATTAACTTCATTGGTATAAACAAAGTTTTTATCGTCCACATTTGTAGTAGTTCCAGTGTACAACTTCCAATTCTGAAAATTTCCATTTTCAAAACCTATATTTTCAGGACATGCCTGCGCATACAGTTTAGATGTTATACTCATTAAGAATATAGAAAACACCAAGAAATATCTATTTATCATAGGGGCGATTAAACAGTCTATTGTAAAAATATCAAAATAGTATACTTGTGGATTTGCTAGTCTTATACAACATTGCTTTTTTACACGAAATGGAATTTTAATTTGGTTAGGTTTTAATTTCTAAGAAATTTAACTTGTTTTTTTTTATTAAAAAGTGCCTCTAAAGCCTTATAGAACAAATAATTATTGTTTACAGTTATTGCTTTTAGTTGCTTAAAGTTTTAGTAAATACGAAAAGGAAGGATTTCAAGTTTATTAAATGAAATACTTGTTTTTTACTATTGAAAAGCTAGAATAAATGCATATTTCAGCTTCCTAAAGCAACTAATGTTATAAAAAAAAGCGCCTTTTAAAAGTAATTGGGGTATACTTTAAACATGATACTTGTAGTTTTTTAAAACAATCCTTAAAATAATCTGTTTAAATGTGTTTATAATAATACATAAAATGGAAAAGTTATATACAGCTGAGGTTACAGCAATTGGTGGTAGAGATGGACATATAAAATCAAGCGATGGCTTAATTGAGTTTGATTTAAGGAAGCCTAAAGAGTTAGGAGGACAAGGTGGTGCAACAAATCCTGAGCAGTTATTTGCAGCAGCATGGGGCCCTTGTTATTTAGGTGCACTTGGTTCTGTAGCAAACCACGATGGAGTTGATGTTAGTGAGGCATCCGTTAATGTTTTAGTTTCTTTTAATAAGGATGGAAATTCATTTGTGCTATCTGCCGATTTGGATGTTCATATCCCTGGAATATCACATGAAGAAGCACAATCACTTGCTGAAAAGGCGCATAGAGCTTGTCCGTATTCTAAAGCTACAAAAGGTAATATTGAAGTTCGTATTACGGCAATTTAATTTTTGTAGATATAAAAAAAGCGATCTTGTGGATCGCTTTTTTATTAATTATATCATTTGTTAAAGTGCTGCCTCTTCAATTTGCGTATTGACTGGCCTACCATTTTTAAAAGCTTCTCTAGTTTTTAAGCCTAATAATTCAAACATGGCCATATCATCAACAAAAGCCGGGTTTGGTGTGGTTAAAAGCTTATCGCCAGCAAAAATAGAACTTGCGCCAGCCATAAAACAAAAAGCTTGTTCTAAAGTGCTCATTTCATTTCTTCCTGCTGATAGGCGAACAACGGAGTTTGGCATTACAATTCGTGCGGTAGCAATCATTCTAACCATATCCCAGATTGGTACACGTGGTTGATTTTCTAACGGCGTTCCTTTAACAGGTACCAATGCATTTACAGGAACGGATTCTGGATGTTTAGCCATGTTTGATAAGGTTTGCAGCATAGAAACCCGATCTTCAACCGTTTCACCTAATCCAATTATCCCACCGCTACAAACCGTTAGTTTGGCTTTGCGCACATTTTTAATGGTATTTAAACGGTCATCATAAGTTCTGGTTGAGATAATTCTTTTGTAATCGTCTTCAGATGTATCAATATTATGGTTGTAAGCATATAAACCGGCATCAGCTAAACGCTGGGCTTGATTTTCGGTAAGCATACCCAAAGTACAGCAAACTTCCATATCCATTTCATTAACGGCTTTAACCATTTCTATCACACGGTCAAAATCTCGGTTATCTCTAACCTCTCTCCAGGCAGCGCCCATACATAAACGAGATGCACCACCTTCTTTAGCTTTCACCGCGGCGCTAACTACCTGGCTAACCTGCATTAATGGCTGTACTTCTAAATCTGTATGGTAACGTGCAGCTTGCGGGCAGTAAGAACAATCTTCTGCACAACCGCCAGTTTTAATAGATATTAATGAACTTACCTGAACTTCATTGTAATCCTTATTTACTCTATGAATGCTTGCGGCCTCATAAACCAAATCTAAAAATGGTTTATTGTAAATATCTGCTATTTCTTGTTTGCTCCAGTCGTGTCTTGTTGGTTGCATAATTTGATCAAAATTTTGTTGATTTATGGCTTTTAAAGTTGTGGAGCGCATCACAAACTTTCAATTTTATATTTAATGTCACAACAATAATTTACTGGCCAATCCCAAAATTAATAGGAAGCCAAAAACATCGGTAAAAGTAGTAATAATTATAGATGATGCAATTGCAGGATCTATGCCTACACGTTTTAAAATTAATGGAATACCTGCCCCTGTAATACCTGCAATAACTAAATTACCCGTCATAGCCAAGAAGATAACTAAGCCAAGCATAGGATTTCCATCAAAAAAGAAGGCGAAAATAAATACGATTAATCCGTTTGCGGCACCATTAATTAAGCCAACGGTAAACTCTTTCAACACCGTTCTATAAGCTTGTTTATCGGTTAAATCATATAAAGAAATACGCCTTACTGTAACGGCAAGCGCTTGTGTGGCAGCGTTTCCTCCCATTCCTGCAATAATTGTCATGTAGGCAGCAAGCGAAGGAATTAATTTTATAGTTGGATCGAAATAACGAACTACAGACGAGGCTAAAAATGCAGTGCCAAGGTTTATAATTAACCAAGGCAAACGGGATTTTACTGCCTCAACCCAATTTCCACTTAATTCTTCATCCTCTGATACCCCAGAAATTTTTAAGATATCTTCGGTACTTTCTTCCTGCATTACATCAATTACATCATCAAAGGTTACTCTGCCAAGTAATTTTTGATGATCGTCTATAACAGGAATACTGGTTAAGTTGTACTGTGAAATAAGGTAAGCTACTTCTTCCTGATCGGTATTTGGATGAACATAAACGGCATCCGTTTTAACTAATTCAGTTATTTGAGCATTATGGCGAGCTTTGATAATGTCTTTTAGTGAAACAATGCCCTTAAAAATTTCTTGATCGTCTACCACATATATGGTATAAAATTCTTCCATTTCCTCACTCTGGCGAATAATTTCATCAATAGCATCCTTTTTCGTCAGGTTAATATTTACACAGATTAAGTCTGTGTTCATTAATCCCCCTGCCGTTTTCTCGTCGTACGTTAATAAATTACGAATATTGGATGCATCTTCCTCATTTAAATCGCCTAAAATTTCCTTTTGCTCATGATCTTCCAGTTGCGAAATAATATCGGTAGCATCATCATAATCCAGTTCTTCAACTATTTCTGTCCGTTTATCAGGATGGAGCTTAAAGAGTAGATCCTCAGGATGGGATTCTTCATCCATTTCAGAAATAATTTCCGAAGCAATTTCTGCAGGCAGTAAATTTATAATATGCTGCTGCTCGGTTTTATCAAGTCGCTCAAATAAAATGGCTATTTCTGAAGCATGATAATCCTGTAAAACTTCTTTCAGAACTTCATCACCAGCTAAAATTGCGTTTTTAACCTTTAATACGTCGCTTTTATCTATCTCGAATGACTGCATCTATCTTTTGTGCTTAGTATTTTAGATTATCTTTAAATATGGAGCTTAAAATTATATTAAAATTTAAGAATAAAGGTTAACCCTGAATTATTTAATTATGTAGCGTTATTTAAACCAACCTTTTCTCCAAAAATATATTACTTGTAATACAGCAATTACGCCCATAATTATCCAAGTGTATAAATAACCGTGTTCCATGTAAAGTTCGGGCATATTATCTTTTAAAACTTTTCCGGTTACAGGGTCTTCCCTACTAAAATTCATTCCGTATATACCTGCAATAAAGGTTAAGGGAATAAAAATAGATGATATAATAGTTAATACCTTCATAATTTCATTCATCCGATTACTGATAATAGATAAATTCATATCAATATTGGCTGATGCAATTTCCTTTAATGATTCTATAAAATCAATAATCTGGATACAGTGATCGTAAGCATCCTTAATATAGGTTTTGGTTAAATCGGTAATTATTGGGCTATCACTCCGTAAAATATCATTTAACTTATCACGTTCGGGCCATGCAACTTTTCTAATCATAATCAATGATCGTTTAATGGCTTGTGTATCATACATAATCCGCTTGTCGGGGTTATCATACAATCTATCTTCGATTGCATCAAGTTCCTCACCCCAAAAATTAAGTAGTGTAAAGTAATTATCTACAATTACATCCATTATGGCATACATTAAATAACTGCTGCCCCCAATCCTGATGTTGCCCTTCCCTACTTCAAGGCGCTTTCTAACAGGTTCAAAGCAATCTTCATAAGTTTCTTGAAAGGTTATTAGTACTCGCCAAGTTAAAATAAATGAAATCTGATCGTTGCAAAGGCTACTATCCTCTCCCATGTAAAGATGCCTGCTTACTGCAAAAACGTATTTATCATTATCATATTCATCTAGTTTTGGCCTTTGATAAGAACTTGTAATGTCTTCTAAAACCAATCGACTAACATTAAGTTGCGAATAAAGAGTTTCAAACATACTCTCATTACTCAAACCTTTAACATCAATCCAATAATTAAACTCCTGATCTTCGGTCATCTTTTTAAGATCATCGAAATTTTCGATCTCCTCTTTCTTATAACTTTTATCGTTATAAGTATGCAGTGTGATGACTGATTTTAATGCATTTTCATCAATAGCATATAACCCAGGACTAGTACCCGGAGATGGTACCTTATAATGTTTATGACGATGACGCGGTTTGTTTTTACCCATAATTTATAAATATAACCGTGCTTGCGGACCTTGATTAAATAGTAAATCAACGATACTTAAGTTTGGCATAAATTGATTTCTATCTTCAAAAACCTGATAATATGGCTTATTGTTTACCATATCGTCAGTTTTCTTTGGATTCATACTATTTCGGTAATCAAGATCTGCGCCAACATTAGCAATATATTCGTCGGTAAACTTAAAATCAGTGGTTAGTTTCAGTTTTTTACTTATCCACTCTAAAAGTTGGAAGTTATAATCGAATAAGAAATCAAACTTTTGAGTGTAAAATTTAGATAACTCATCTTCATAAAACTCAAAGTAAGCAGAGCTACGGTAACAACTTTCGAGACTTAGCCAATGCAGGCGTTGCCAATTAAAATCATAACTAATTCTAACATCTTTAACGGTTGTATGTGTTTTTGAGCCTTTTACAACAGGTACAGTAATATCTAGTTTGCCATTTGGAGAACAAATACTTGCCCTGTTACGATAGGTTTGCTTTGGTAAATGCTCGTATTGCTCAATCAAAAAATTAGGATTAAGTTTTTGCATTAAACTAAAATAACCAACAGGTGGAATATAAAATAAAGGAAGTATAGCTGTATTCTGCATTTGAAAATTTATGTTTGTAACCCAAACGTTTTAAAAATAATGATAAAAAGAGGAATTGCGCATATAGGCGTATTTTTTTTATGCCTGATCTCGCTGCTCCCTCTGCAACTGCTGTTTTTTTTTGCAAGATTACTATATTATCTTCTTTATTACATAATAGGATATAGAAAAAAAGTTGTCAGACAGAATTTAGTAAATTCCTTTCCTGAAAAAAGCAAGGCAGAAATACTAAATATTGAGAAAAAATATTTCAAGTATTTAACCCAATTAATTTTCGAAATAATTAAAATGGCTTCTATTTCAAAAGAAGAAACATTAAAGAGGGTTAAGTTTAAGGGCTTGGATTTACTTGAAAATCATTTTAAAGCTGGCGAAAGTGTTATAGCTTGTACTGGCCATTATGGTAACTGGGAATTAGGTACACTAGCTTTAGGATTAAATATTTCTGCCAAAACAATAGTAATTTATAAGCCAATAAATAATAAAATATTTGAGCTTTGGTTTGATGGTTTACGTACAAAATATGGCAATATATTTTTAGCCATGAGGCAAACATTAAGAGGCATTGCAACTTATAGAAACGAAGCAACTTTACTTTGCCTGGCTAGCGATCAATCTCCGGTTAGGGAAGAAACGAAGTATTTTGTTAATTTTTTAAACCAACCCACGGCAGCACTACTGGGTGTAGAAAAAATTGCAAAGCAAACCAACAGACCAATTTATTATTTTAAGGTTTCGCCTGTTAAGAGCGGATATTATGAGGTTGAGGTTTTACCAATGTGCCCTGATCCATCCAAAACAGAAGAGTTTGAAATAACGAACTTGCATTTTAAGTTTTTAGAAGATATTATTAAAGAACAGCCCCAATATTGGCTCTGGAGCCATAAAAGGTGGAAAGTTAAACCCGAATAAATAAGAATGAATCCCTCAGTAGCCGTTGTAATTTTAAATTGGAATGGTAAAGAATTGTTAAACCAGTTTTTACCAGGAATACTCCTTTCAGATTATGATAATTTACAAGTCATTGTTGGCGATAACGCCTCAACAGATGGCTCAGTGTCCTTTTTAGAAGAAAAATTTCCGCAAGTTAAAGTCATTACAAATGATATTAATTATGGCTTTGCCGGTGGCTATAATAAGATTTTAGAACGTGTTGAAGCAGATTATTTCATCCTCTTAAACTCTGATGTTGAAGTTACCTCAAACTGGATAAAACCTGTTATTGCTTTAATGGAAAGTGATCCACTTATTGCTGCGGCTCAACCTAAAATTAAATGGCATGGAGATAAAAACCAGTTTGAATATGCTGGTGCTGCAGGTGGTTATTTGGATAAATTTAGCTTTCCTTTTTGCCGTGGACGTTTATTTAATGTTTACGAAATGGATAATGGGCAATACAACGATACTAAAGAAGTTTTTTGGGCAAGTGGTGCCGCCTTTTTCATTAAAAGCAAATGCTGGATTGAAGCTGGTGGATTGGATGCCGATCTTTTTGCCCACATGGAAGAGATTGATCTTTGCTGGCGACTTAAAAATTTGAATTACAAAATTATGTATTCTCCCGATGCTGAAGTTTATCACATTGGTGGAGGTACTTTACAAACTGAAAATCCATTTAAAACATATCTAAATTTTAGAAACAACCTTATTATTATGCAAAAGAATTTGCCTGCTGGCGATGCCTTTTTTCGTATAATTATTAGAATGTGGATTGATTTTATTGCTTGGTGGCATTTTTTACTTACAGGGAAACCAAAATTTACTTTGGCGGTAAGTAAGGGGCATTGGCATTTTATAAAAGCACTAATTAAAACAGCAGCAAAAAGAACCAAGTATCAAAAGCCTTATGCACAACATGCAGGTGTTTTTAATGGTAGCGTGGTTTGGGCTTTCTTTATTAAAAAAATTAGATTCTTTTCTAATCTTAAATAATTATTCCTCTAAGCTCGTTCTAACATTCTTTCTTAAAAAATTATGTAAACACGATTACTTTAATCATCGTGTTTACATAAAATAATAATGCCGGCGGCAGTAAAATTTATTTACCAGCTAAAGCTTCATCAATAGATTTTTTAACCCAGGGAATGGTATTAACTCCTAAACCCAGAGTACTAAATTTAATATAACCACTTTTATCTATTACCACATGCGTTGGATAGCCTTTTACATCGTATTTATTGGCAATATAACGGCCACCATCAACAATATTATAGTTGAATGGGGTTGTTTTTAGAAAGCTCTTTAAATCAGACTTTTCATCTAATGCAATGGCTAAAAAAACAACATTCTTATCTTTGTATTCATTTACAATATTATTAAGTTGAGGGATTTCTTCTTTACAGGGCGGACAATTAATAAACCAAAAATTAAGTACAAAAACTTTCCCAGTACTATCTCTAAGGTCGTATTTGTTTCCATTCATATCGCTTAACTTCAAGCCATTAAACAACTCTCCTTCCGGAAAAGATTGACTGGCTCTTGGTTTAGGCATCCTATCAAAAAACTCAGCTTTTTGTTCGGGTGTGAACTCATAAATAACAAACTCAGGTTTACCATTTTCTGCAAATGTACCACGGCTTTTTATACCAAAGTTGCCTGTTGAAACTAACTTTTTCCAAACAGCAAAGGGATAAACAATACCATCATCTCCCCTTACAACAGACTGTTCATTGATGGAAGTTTTTTTCTGAATAACGTCTTGAGCGTTAGCAAAAGATATACAGAATAAGAGAGCAATTAAAATTAGATTTTTAAGCATTTTGATTATTAATTAGTAAACTTTCTATAGCCAAACGGTACCCATTTATACCAAAACCTGTTAAAACACCTTTACAGTTTTTGCCTGTTAAAGAAACGTGTCTATATTCTTCTCTCGCATAAATATTGGAGATATGAACTTCAATTACAGGAGTTTTTATTGCAGCAATGGCATCTGCAATGGCTACAGAAGTATGTGTATAGCCACCAGCATTTAAAATTACCCCATCGTAGCTAAAACCAACTTCATGTAATTTATTAATGATTTCGCCCTCTACGTTGCTTTGAAAATATTCGATTTCTAAAATAGAATAAACGGTTTTTAACTCTTTAACATAATCGTCAAAACCCTGGTTGCCATAAATTGAAGGCTCACGAACGCCCAAAAGATTTAAATTTGGTCCGTTTATAATTTGTATTTTCATTGCTTGTTATTAGACTTTGGATTGCAGTAAAGTTAAAATGTTTTATCTAGATTTACAGCTTTAGATTTACAATTGATAATGTTTTTTTGATGAATTTGTTGCGCATTAAAATGACAGAAGCAAGTGGTTTTAATCTAAAATCGAATATCTAACAATTAATTATGCTGTGGCAATCTTACATTAAAGGGTTTAAAGCTTATTTAAAGCTCGAAAGATCATTATCGGCACATTCTGTTGAAGCTTATTTGAATGATATAGATAAATTATCTCAATACTATCAAAGCTTATCTAAAGAGCCGAGGTTAAATGAGGTTACCACATCAGATTTAAAACTTTTTATTAGCTGGCTAAATGAGTTAGGTATGCAGGCCAGCACGCAAGCACGCGTAATTTCTGGTTTAAAGGCTTTCTTCTCGTACCTTATGCTGGAAGATATAATTCAGAGCGATCCTATATCTTTAATTGAAGCACCTAAAATTAGCCGGAAATTACCTGATACCCTAAATATATACGAAATTAACAGTCTTATTGATGCCATTGATGCTTCCAAGCCCGAAGGCATGCGCAATAAAGCTATAATTGAAGTTTTGTATGGTTGTGGTTTAAGGGTTAGTGAGTTAACGGATTTAAAAATTTCTAATTTATATCCTCAAATAGAATTTATTAAAGTTATTGGTAAAGGGAATAAAGAGCGTTTGGTACCTATTGGAGGTGTTGCCTTAAAGTTGCTTGATATTTACTTAAATCAGGTTAGAGTACATGCCAATATTAAAAAGGGGAATGAAGATTTTATCTTTCTAAATCGTTTCGGTGCCAAGCTTTCACGGATTACTATTTTTACTTTAATTAAAAGCCTGGCGGTACATACAGGAATTAAAAAAACAATTAGTCCGCATACTTTACGCCACTCCTTTGCTACACACTTAATTGAAGGCGGTGCTGATTTAAGGGCAGTACAGGAAATGTTAGGACACTCCAGCATTACCACAACTGAAATTTACACCCATATTGATCGTGATTATTTAAAGGATATAATTACTCAGTTTCACCCAAGATCCTAATTGATTTAACTTTTAGTTAAGCAACATATCCTCTGAGCATATAATTATATGCTTTTTGTGATGCAACATATGCTCTGAGCATATAATGATATGCTTTTTGTGATACAACATATCCTCTGAGCATATAATTATATGCTTTTTGCGATACAACATATGCTCTGAGCATATAATTATATGCTTTTTGCGATACAACATATCCTCTGAGCATATAATGATATGCTTTTTGTGATACAACATATCCTTTGAGCATATAATTATACCCTTTTAGGTAAGCAACATTCCTTCAGGGGATGTTGGGCACTGTTAAAGAACAAAGCCAGAATAGTTAATTCGTTATTCTTTTATAAGTAAAGGTTTCAATTTTGGTGCTGAAATAGCTTTGAGTTCCTGTTGTACGCACAAAATTTCCATTGGATGCTATTTCCTTAATAATTTGATTTAAAACATCAGGTGCATTTACAGGATGAAAATAAATTAGCAGATTATTTTGTCTGTCGTAAACATCCAACCTGTTGACTTTCGTTTTATTTAGTTCCAATTTATCTATTGTATCCAGGTTAATCACATTACATTCCTTATTGTTTTTCTTTACAAATAGTTTTAAAGAATCAATATCTACTTCTATTTTGTGGTGCAGCAATTGCAAAAGTATAAAGAAGGGCCCGAGCACCAAAATGGCTACAATTATACCGGCAGCCTTAGCACTGCCAATTTTATTAACTTGATTTGCCATACCAATAATACCACCACATATAAAGTAAAATAAGGTAAATGCTATTATTAAATAAATAATTGCAAATGGTATGGCCTTTTGTTGGTTGTGCTGCTTAAACTTAAATGTTTTCATTGTAATACATGCAAAAACTGAAGCAATGGTTTATTAATATTCAATTTACGGTATATTATCTTATGTATTAAAGCACGTTTAAATTCGCGAGGTTTTATTTATAATTCGCAATGGTTAAATAATTATCCGTGTGTTGTTAACCTACTGTATTTTAAAAACTTTGTTTGTTTGCAATATGGATTAAGAAAAAAAATAGCGCTACAAGCTGTAGCGCTATTTTTTAAATACTTTAATGAACAGCTAAAAAACTATTCTATTCTTTTGTGAAAAGAATTTCTTTGCCACTTTGTTTAAGCGTTACCTCTTTTTTACCTGAATTAAATTCAAGCAAAATTCCAAATTTATCATACTGAAAAGTACTTGGCCCAGTAGCCTCCAAAACAATGGCAGGTTGCCCCGTAGCTTCAACAACCATTTTACCATCAGCTTTTGTTACCACAATTTTTATAGGAATCTGTGTGCTAGCATAAGTACCTAAAAACTGATCTAATTCTTCGGGTTTTATGGTGAAAGCTTTAAACGTTGGCAATTCAAAAGGCTGATTAAAGTAGCTGCTCAATGCACCCATTAATACATTGTTTAAGGAATATATCATGCCGTTAGAGATGATAGCAACAGCCAATTGCTCTTTAGGAAAGTACAATAAGTTTGATTGAAATTTATCAATTGCACCATCATGACCATAACTTACATTGCCGAAATAAGTTAAACTAAACAAACCCAACCCAAATTTTTCGTTTATGTTTTTCATCAACGTTAAGGATTGATTTGAAATGATTTTACCTGCAAAAAGCTGATTGATAAAAATCGTTAAATCTGTAGGATTTGAGGTAATTGCACCTGCTCCTATTGGTATAGATAAATCTGTTTCATCTTCTTTAGTCCACTTACCATCAAATGAATAAGAATAAGATTCGTTGTTGTTAATGTTAATTTTACCACCAGAATGTGTGTTTGCTAACCCTAATGGTTTAATAATTTTGGTGTTAAGGATTTCTGCATAAGATTTAGCATAGATTTTCTCTAATATATAACTCAAAATAATAAAGTTAGAATTGCTGTATTGAGCCTTACTATTAGGTTCAAAATCGCTTTTTCCATTAACAATAATATCAACCATTTCTTTTTCAGTTTTTGGGCTGGTGTAATATTCTTGGTAAGCCTTATCCTTTGTAATATTATGAATTCCACTTCTGTGATTCAACAAGTTTTCCATGGTGATTTTAGCAGAATTTTCTATTTGGGGGAAATAATGATCTAGTGTTTCAGTTAAAGAAATTTTCTTTTCTTCTACTGCTTTTAAAACCAGTACTGCAGTAAACATTTTAGAAATAGACCCTATTCTATATTTGGTTTTTACATCGGCTTTTTTTGAGGTTTCTACATCAGTATAACCAATAGAATTGGCATATATTAATTTGCCATTTTGAGTAATGGCAATACTGCCCATAAATTTATTGTTTTCTTCTAAAACCTTAAACAAACTATCCAAGCGTTGTTTATTAGGTATTTGTGAAAAACAATTTGTGATAAAAACAGTCAATAGACTGAGCGTTAATAGTTTTTTAATCATGATTTATTTTTTGTTTATACTTTTTTTGAATTTTAAGAGCAGGGTAATCAGCGTGTAAAACAGCAAAATGGATATTATCATTACCGGGATAAACCAATTGCCCAAAAGCTCCGTTACACCGCTTTGATTGGCTTCGCTTGATTTCCCTAAAACCAAAAATGTGGTGTCTTTATAAAACAATCCTACTTCGGTTGGATTGACAATTTTAGCGAAGATTAAAAACACAAAGCCGAA
This sequence comes from Pedobacter nototheniae, assembly GCF_004335085.1. Taxonomy (GTDB): domain Bacteria; phylum Bacteroidota; class Bacteroidia; order Sphingobacteriales; family Sphingobacteriaceae; genus Pedobacter; species Pedobacter nototheniae. The sequence goes on from NZ_RQRS01000012.1 coordinate 140,653, forward strand.
TAATAGCAGGTAAAGAATAAAGAAAATAACGTACGAAACTCCGTTAGTAAGGTTTAACGCCAATGCTTTAAAAATATGTATTGGGTTGAATGTGGTTGTAGCTTGTTCTAACTTTTTATCGGCTACTAAAGGTTTTAAAACCTCTTCCGGAATCCCTAATTTGTCTATAATATCAAGTAAGGCATCAATTTCATTTGTAGTATCTTTCTTTTGAATAGCTTCGAAAATATGGCTGTTAAATTCCATGTAAACATCATCCTGATTTTCTTGTGATAGAGATGAAGTGGCCTTTTTTACCCGCCTCATATAATCAGTATATACTCTTTTTGAGGCTTCTTGATTAAATTTTATATTTTCTATTTTCATTTGATTATTTTTTGGATAGCGTTTTCTAAATTTTTCCAATAGGTGTTCATCTGCAACAGGGTTTCTGCTCCAGTTTCTGTTAAGCAATAATATTTACGTGGAATACCAGTTTCTTGCTCTACCCATTTAGAATCAACCAGATTTTCGGTTTTTAACCTGTTCATTAATGGATATAGTGTGCCCTCGGCTATTTCTATTTCGGCATGCTTTCTTATCTGCTCAATAAGTTCATAACCGTAATATTCATTCTCTTTTAGAATATTGAGGATAATAAAAGTTAGTGTTCCTTTCTTTACCTGCGATTTCCAGTTTGCAACAAACGTTTCATTCATAACACAAACATATAACAAAATACATAGCTATACAATGTACTTAGCTTTAAATTGTAAGCGCTAGAGTTAATTAGCTTAATTTCAGTTAATTAATTTATTTTAAAGAAAATAATTAGATAAGATTTATAGAGTTATAACAAGCTTTTGCCTTTGCGAAGTGATAATTTAGCTTGTTAAAATGCCTATAATGTTTAAATAATAATCTATTGTTTAAACATTATAGGCCTGTGTTTTTTTAGGCAATGTTTTGTAAGTACCTTAATACTTCTTCTTTTTTGCGACTGGAAACTGGAATTTTCTCATCGTTTTGCATTTGCAAAAATCCTTCTCTATAATACTTTTTCACGCATTGAAAATTGATGAGATAAGATTGATGGCACCTTAAAAAGCCCAAGAGTGTTAACATGCTTTCATATTCTTTTAGTCCTTTTGAAACTAAAATTTCACGTTTATTTTTAAGGTAAAAAGTTGTATATCCTTTATCGCTTTTGCAGTACATAATATCTTCCACATCAACAATTTCTATATATTCAAAGCTTTTTAAAGCTATACGCTTGGTGCCCCCTACACCTTGCGATAAATAATGCGCTCGGGCAACTTCCAGCTGTTGTTTATCAAAATGTTCTTGTTCTCTTTGGCGGTAGCATCTGGTTAATACTTCTGTTAATGCGGCTTCATCAATAGGTTTAAGTAAATAGCCAAAAGCGCCCATATTAAGTGCTTGTATTGCGTATTGATCGTAAGCTGTAAGGAAAATAACTTGAAAATCTTCCATATCCATCTCACTAAATAAACCAAAGCTATCTCCATCTTTCAGTCTAATATCAGCCAAAATAATATCAGGTTTTAGTTGCGGAATTTCAGTTGCAGCTTTAGCAACTTCTCCTGAGTGCCCTACAACATCAAAATGACTAATTTTTCGCACAATTTGTAATATGTGCTGCATAATATGTATTTCATCTTCCAGTATATAAAGTTTCATAATGTATTATTTTTAATCTTTAATTATTGGTATTCTAATCAGAACCAGCACACCGTGGCTTCCATTATCTTTTTTATCTTGTATTTCGAACTTTGCATCTTGTCCTGCAGAATTAAAAAGCACTTCAAATCTTTCTTTTAAAATAATTTGAGCCAATGAATTTTTCTTCACCCCAACCTTTTCTTTATTCATTAAGCCTATTCCATTATCATCAATGGTAATAAGTAATTGATTATTTTCTTGCTTAAACAATATGGTTAGAAGTCCTTTGTAATTAATGTTTCTAAAACCGTGCTCAATTGCATTTTCTATAAATGGTTGTATTAGCATTGGCGGAATTAGCGTGTCTTCTAAACTTAAACCCTCTTCGGTAATCACCTGATAATCAAAAAGACCTGTAAAGCGCATTTGCTGTAATAGGAGATAATTTTTTAATGTGCTTATTTCTTCTTCCAAATCAATAAAATCTTTTCTGTTTTGCTCTAAAATACTTCGTAATAGCTTGGAGAAAGAAGATAGATAATGTACAGATTCTTTGGTATCACCTGTAGAAATTAAGCCCTGAAGATTTGCAATGGCATTAAAAATGAAATGAGGATTTAGTTGCCCTTGCAGCAATTTTTGCTCAATATTTAATCTCTTATTTTCTGATGCCAATAATTTGTTTTTCCCCTTTAACTGTTGTTGCTTGTATATAATGTAAAAGAAGGAAAGTAAACCTAAAAATATAAGGAACGCCAGGCCAAGTGTCCATCTTTGTTGTACTATAATTTTTTGGTAAAGCACATTGCGACCATTAAGTTCAATAATACTTCTATCTTTTTTTTCTGCCTCATACTTTTCATGTAATTCGGCAACTTTTACGGCTTCAATTGCTGTAATATCTCTTAACTCCAAGCTATAGGCAGAATCTGCTGCTTCCAGAGCCTCGGCATAAGCACCTTTCATCTTATAAGAATTCATTAGCCCATTGTAATACATATTTTTTCGCCTTCCGGAATGGTGCGTTCTTTCAAAAGCTATCCCCTCCTTATAGTATCGAATGGCAGAATCTGGTAGATTATTTTGATTAAAACAGGTTGCTAAATTATTATAGGCAACATCATTTAGATTATTTGTTTTCTTTAAGTAGTTGAAGTAAATTTTACTGCTGGCAAGCGATTTAGCAAACTGCCCCTGCCTGCTATAAATTTGAGATTCATTATCATAAGTACGAGCCAGCGCAATGCTATCATTAATACTTTTTGCCAGGTTGCGGGCTTTCATATTATACATCATCATTCCATTATAATCGCCCATTTTGGACGCCAGCATAAAGGAAATATCATAATATCTTTGTTCAATTACCTTATGTGTTTTGTATGGATGGCTTTTATAATAACGCTCAGCATAGGTTAATGCTTCTCTAACATTATTATTTTGGTAGTAAGCCTTGGCGAGCAAATCATAATACATATGAATAATTTTACTGTGCACCTGCTCTGCTCTTTCCATTTTGGCAAGCAGCTGTTTCATTAATAAAGCATCTACTACGCCGCCGTTATTTGTGCTGTCATTTAAAAGACAATAATCTCTTAACAAGCCAATTTCTACATCCTTACTATTGGGTTTTATGCTTTTATATTCCATAACGGAACTATCACGCTTTTTTGCGAGCATAAATTTTCTTCCCTTAAAGTAGTGGTAAAAAGGGTTATCAACTCCGTTCACAGTGCTATCAATCAGTTTGCTTTCTTTTACAATAGCCTTTTTATATTCTGCAGATGATAAGGTATCAAGCGATATAATTATGGCTAAATAATCCTTATCAATCTGTTTTTTAGTAGGTGTAGTATTTTGCTTTGTGGTGGATTTTCCTGCATCATTACAGGAGAATATGAATGATAAAATTAAAACGCCTAAAACTGATGATGTGGCTTTCACACTCATTAATTGAAAAAATTTGGTCAACTGAAAAAGCATAATAATAGATCTGGTTACTCTTTTGTTTGAAGGATGAACACTAAATTATTTTTAAATATATCAATAGAAAACCTCTATAAAGAAGCCACTAAATATTCAATAGTTTCCATTTAATATTCGTAGCGTTTAGCTTAATATTTGACATCCGCCAGAAGCCAAAAGTCTGCTAAATACAGATATCAGTTCAAAGGCTACGAATATTGGTACTCAAGATGCAAATATAAAATCACAGTTGTGGGATTTACAATTTAACACCAATTTTAAAAAGCAAAACGAATATAATTATGACCATCCTCTACTTCTGAATACATATAATCAACCATTTATCACTTAAAAAACAAAAATTATGAAACATTTATTTATCGCATTAATTTGCACAGCAATTGGATTCAGCGCTTCAGCGAGCGATTTAACTCCAAAACACAACATGTTGGCTACTGTAAAAACTACGGTAAAAATAAACGACAGCCAATCAGAGATAAAAGCATCTAATAGCAAAAATGAATCGCTTAGTTTATTCCGTAAACAAATGGTTTTTACATTCCATGATGACTGTGGCCAACAATTAACAGTTTGGGTATCGGGCCCAAGTGCAGCCTCATTTATTTCTATGTATGATACGGCTCTTGATTATGCAGCAAACCAAATGACTGCGGGTCACGGATGTTTTTAAAATAAATTAACCTCTCTAAGTATATAGTTGGAGGATGGTTTTTGTTTTTTCAAAATGCCCTGGTATTTATTCCAGGGCTATTTAATCATTAATTTAAAAAGCATATGCGTTATTATTTAAAGTTTTTCGTATCGGTATTAATGCTATACACACTTTATTCATTTAGTTATAAAAATACATCTGAGCCTACTAGCGGTGTTGCGTTCTACCATTTTTTTCATATTAGAGATACCACCAATACGGGTAGAATTTGGGAAGAGGATTTTCAAATGGCCTTTAACAGCAACAGGAGTTTATATACCAGTTATACAAAAAAGGTTCAGGATTCCATTCATAAAGCAAAATTTGAAGCGGCGAGTAACGCTGGCTCAAATGAAATTGATATGGGTGTTTTTGTTCCATCTACTACAGAAAACATCTATACATCAGAAAATGAGAATACGCTTTATGTAAACAAATCTTTTAATAATAATAACTATTTGATTAAGGAAGATTTTGAGAAAATTAACTGGAAAATTGAAAAGGAAACTAAAACGTTATTAGGTTATACCTGCCAAAAAGCTACTGGAATTTGTAAAGGACGCAACTATACAGCATGGTTTACAACCGATGTGCCTGCCAGTTTTGGTCCGTGGAAATTACATGGCTTACCGGGTTTAATTTTAGAAGCTTATGATAACAGCCAGAGAATAAAGTTTACTTGTACTAAAATATCATTGGGTGCTTCTCCAGCCAATAATCTATCGTTAGAATTACCTAAAGATGCCATTGCAACTACTTATGCTGAATATAACCGCATGGAAAAAGCTTATAAAGAGGGTTTAAATATGGATGGATACAGTGGAAGCGACATAACTATAGATAAAATAAGTGTAAATAATAATAAGCCGGCAGGTAGCATTAAAAAATCAGGCTTAAATTATCCTTTGGAATTAAAAAATTAAATTTAATCTGGTGTGTACAAAAAAGCCATCCTTCTTTCTTTCATGCTATTGCTATCCTCGTTAATACTATCTGCACAGGGTATATTAAGTATAAATGGCGTGGTAAAGGATAGCATTGGTAATCCTGTTGTGGCGGCATCGGTAACCATTATAAACGAAAGTGGATCGGGCATTAATTTTACAAAAACTAATCAGCAGGGGCTTTTTAATTTCAAATTTAGTAACACAGCAGAAAAATTATTTATTAAGGTAACCTGCCTAGGTTACCAGCAAAATACCACTCCATTTGCGCAGAACATTAATGATACGTATATAATTACCTTAAAAAAAGCGGTAAACCAATTAAAGGAAGTAACGATTAAATCAAATACCAAAATATCTTTATCAAGCGATACTTTAAAATATAATGTAAAGGCTTTTAGAGATCAAAATGATAAGGTAATCGCCGATTTGATCAATAAATTGCCAGGCATCCAGGTAGATGAAAAAGGTTCTATTAGCTACAACGGCAAACGTATTACCAATGTTTATATTGATGGAGATAACCTACTAGACGGGAAATATGGAATTGCAACTAAAAGTGTACCTGTTGGCGCTGTTGAGCAGGTACAGGTAATAGAACGCGACCAACCTATTAAAGCATTAAATGGATATGTGGTAACCAACAATGTTTCATTAAACTTAAAACTAACGGATAGTGCCCGCACTATAACAATTAATACTGGGCACGTTGGTGCTGGAAATAAAGCTTACAGTGCGGAATTGAATAACCTTATTTTTAAAAAGAAAGTTAAGAGTATCAACAATTTAAAGGCAAATAATATTGGGCAAGATTTGCTTGGTGAAAATGCCAACATGGGTGTATCTTTTAACAATAATGAGGTGAATTTAAAAACCAGTCAGCCTTATTTATCTATGGAAGCTGGAACGCAACCAACGGTAAGCGATAAATATTATTTGATGAATAATGATTACGCAGGAAGTATTAATGTCTTATTTAAGTTAAAATCTGACTGGGGAGTACGCCTCAATCTTTCTTCTTTACAACTAAAGCGGAAATATAATTACAGCAACTTGGTTAATTACTTTTTGCCGGAAGATACCATCACCTATCAGGAGCTGCAGAATAATGTTTACAAACTAAACCAATGGCAGTTTTTGGGGCAAGTAGAGAAAAATAGTAATTCTATTTATTTAAAATCCATTACCAAATTAGAAATCCCAAAATGGGATAGAAATGGAATTACCGCTCAAAATGGCTTGGATTTTTCACAAAAGCAGCCTTCCAATTATCTATCATTAAGTAATGAAACGAATGTTGTAAAAGCACTCGGAAAGGATAATATACTTCAATATAATTCTGTTGTACAGTATTATAAAATGGATGAGAGTTTACAAATTTCTCCAGGAATACAAGAAAATATTGTGAACGATAGCATAGGTTATTTAATGCTAGATCAAAAAGTTAACACTAAAAATGTGTTTATTAATCAGTCTGCATCTTATAAGTTAAAATTTAATAGGTTTATTCTTTCTGCTTCTTTAGGAATTTCCTTTGAGCATAATAAGTTAAATAGTAATTTATATAAAACAGATAGCACCAATAACATTAGTGAAATAGGTAAGCGATTTAAAAATGATATAAAATTTAATCGTTTAAGTTTATTTGGAAAGGCATCTTTAATTTACCTTCTGCAGAAAGGATCATTAAGCGTGGAGTTAAGTCCGTCAAATGATTTCATCAACTATGTTTCTCCCGAAAAAAACATTGCAACAAGGAACAAATACTTTTTGGTGAATCCAATTATTGAGTTTCGCAAAAATATTAGCAAGTATGGCGAATTAAACTTTAGGTTTGCTCAACAAACTGAATTTGGGCAGGTTGGTGAGATTTATCCAGGTACTATTTTAGTAAATTACAGGCAGTTTAATTTTAATGAAACTCCCCTGCCTAAAACAGATATTACTTCCCTATCCGCCAGGTATTCTTACCGTAAGCCTATAAAAATGCTTTTTTATAATCTAAACTTCAGTTATAACAAAACCATACAAAATTTTATAAATTCTTATACCATTGATAGTGGCTTAACAAAATCTATAGCGATAGATTTTAAAAACAAAACTGATAAATACGCGGTTAATGGCAATATTTCAAAGTATTTATTCTTTGCAGAAACGAATCTTTCTGCTAATGGTGGTTTTGGACTACAAAAAGGATTTAGCTTTTATAATAATGAAATTACCCCATTTAATGCATATGATTTTAACCTCGTTATAACTTTGAGAAAAAAGATATTTAACCAGGTAACATTTTCTGTAACTGGAGAGATGCGTAAACTAATAAACAAACAAAGTACACTTCAGAATGCGGAAATAAAGAATGAAACAAAAATTGAAAAGCTAAAAGCAGATTGGCAGCATAATTTAAATAGCCAGTTATCTTATACTTTATCGTATAATTTTACTTCATATCAGCAATCGCTACAACAACCAGTTCGCAATAACTTTTTAGATTTAAATATTAAATATGCTCCTACAAAATGGAAAAGTTATTTCGAGTTTCAGTGTATTAACTTAGTAAACCAGAATATATACCAGCAAATTAATTCTAGTCCAAACCAATTGTCTGTATTTCAAATTCCTTTAAGAGAAAGAACGTTTTTACTAAAATACTTTTTTACATTTTAAGGTAGATGTGGAGTAATAATTTACATAAAACCTATTGCGACATTGGAGGCCTGTAACAAAAAAATTGCTCTTTAAAAATACAGTGTGACCATCATCATTATATTTTAAAGTTAAAAACCTGCATCTTAGCTGGCTGATTAAGGCCCTAACTAAATGACGAATCTTATTACCAGAATCATCCATATTATGATGTTTCTTTTCATTTTAACCTCTACTGCAACATATGCTCAAAACAAAACCATTCAAATTAAAGGGAGTATTGTAGATGAATATCAAAACCCGCTGGCTGGCTGCACAATTGTTTTGTATAATAAGGATAGCAAATCGCTTGGTAAAGTTACATCTGAAATTAACGGAACTTTCAAGTTTATGCTTGATAAAAGCGACAGTTACAAAATCGCCGTAACACATACAGGATTTAGCTCTTTTCAATCTCCATTTTTTGAATTTAAAGACCATGATTTCGGCAAAATACAGCTGATTTCAGAAAGTCAGAATTTAAAAGATGTTATCATACAATCGAAGCAAAAGCTGATCGAAACCAATGGACCTAACCTAGTTTATAATGTGCAAAATAGTATTTCGGCACAGGGAAGCACTGCTTTTGATGCTTTAAAAAAGGCGCCAGGAATTTATATTGATAATGATAACAATATTAGTTTGAATGGAAAAAATGGTGCGATGGTTTTACTGGATGGAAAGCAAACCTACCTTTCAGCAAAGGATATTGCCGACTTATTGAAATCAATGCCAGCATCGGGATTAAAATCGATAGAAATTATAAATAGTCCTACAGCCAAATACGACGCAGCAGGTTCGGCAGGGATAATTAATATTAAAACCTTAAAAACTCAACTGAAAGGTTTTACGGGGAGTACAAATACTGGCATATCTTATGGTGTAAGCTTAAAACAAAATCAGGATATTTCCTTTAGCTATAGAAAAAACAAATTGAACTTGTTTGGTGGGTATAATCACTTTTTTGGTAACTATTCCTATTTATATGGCTCTGATAGGATTCAGGATGGCAATCGATATGATAGTTTTACGGATGATACTGATAAACGCAAAAAAATGTCGGGCAGATTAGGTCTGGATTATAACATAAATAAGAAAAACACGATTGGCGTTTTAATGAACGGGAATTTTCTATTTGGTGGAGGCATTACGGAGACAAAAACAAATATCAGTTTGCCAACATCAAGCCACATAAATCAAGTTTTGGATGCCGTAAATGATTATTATATGCAGCAAACACAGCGATATAATTTTAACGTAAATTATAAATATGAAGATAGTTTAGGCAGATTACTTAACGTTGATGCAGATTATGGTTATTACAAAAAAGGTTCGGGCAACTTACAATCCAACCGTTATACAAACGATCAGCAGCAAATAACAAGTGATAATTTATATAGATCATTAAATGCAGCTGACATAAAACTATTTGCAGTGAAATTAGATTACAGCACAAACTTAGCCAATGGGAAGCTTGAAACAGGTTTAAAGTTTTCTTCAACAAAATCTGCAAACGACTCACGTTTTTTACTGGTTTTACCAGGCGCTGAAACTTTGGATGAAAACCGTTCTAATGCTTTTGAGTTTGATGAAAAAATCTCAAGTGTCTATATCGATTACAAGAAAACATTAGATAAATGGACTTTTGAAGCTGGTTTGCGCTTAGAGCATTCAGATTCTAAAGGAACACTGTATGCAATCAAAAACGGACAGAACTCAGTAAATGAAGTTCCGCGCAACTATAATAATCTGTTTCCATCTGCAAGTATTTCTTATAAACCTGTAGAAAACCATAGTTTTTCTATTGGTTATTCTCGTCGAATAGATCGACCTGCGTATCAGGATTTAAACCCTTTTACCTATCTTTTGGATGAACTTTCTTTTTGGCAAGGAAATCCATTTTTACAGCCTCAACTCTCCCACCGAATTACTGCTCAATATGCTTTTAAAAGCTCAACCATAGTTGGCTTTGCATTTGCCCATACAAATGGCTTTACCACTGAAATTACGGATACCATTGATGTAAATAAAATTGTAATGACCCCCAGAAATCTTGGTGTACAGGAAAATTTATCACTATCATTAACACAAAATATTACTGCAACAAATTGGTGGAATTTGAGTTTTAACGGCGTACTTTATCGCTTAAATAATAAAATTAATTACGATGCTTACCGAAGTCAGAATTTAAAACAACTTGCAGGACGCATAACTTTACAACAAAATTTTAAATTACCACTTAAACTTAATGGAGAGATTTCTGCAGCATACAACACCAAACGCCTTGCCGGTGCAAACGAAATAAGTAAAGCAAACAGTCAGGTAGATTTAGGATTACAAAAAAGCTTTATGGATAATAAAGCTTCACTTAGATTGGTTTTTAGTGATATTTATAAAGGAAACAAATTAAATTCATTCCAAAGCAGGGATAATTTCTCCATCAGAAGTTATGGTTATTTTGAAAGCAGGCAGATTCGCTTAAACTTTACCTATAAATTTGCAAGTGGAGAATCTAAAGGTCCAAGAAATAGAAGTTCTGCTTTAGATAACGAAAACGGAAGAATAAAATAGGTTTTGGAAGTATAGCAGAAGCAACAGTTAATATTTTTTTAAAAAAAATAGAGTTCAAAATAAATTTACAATTTTATAAATCAAACACTTACATCGCATATTATTTAGATACTTTTAAAAGATTAAAACTATTTTAAAAAAGTGTTGGCATGAATAATAATAATTTCTATATTTGCACTCCCTAATCGAAAGGGAAATGATTCCGTAGCTCAGCTGGT
>NZ_RQRS01000013.1 GCF_004335085.1 Pedobacter nototheniae
AATTTGAACTACAGAGTTAATATTTAAAAATAGTTGAATAGATACATTAAAAATCCATTTCATTTCAATAAATCATCCTAATAATTTAGGCTAAAACAGCCTTAAAACTAATAATTAAGTTGTTTTTTAAATTTCAAATAAAAAAGTAAAAAATTAATGGTGTATAAAAAACACTATAATACTGAATAGTTTAACATTTAATTAACATAATTATTCCATATAGTTGTTAATAATATAATAGACAATTATATATTTTAAAAATATTTTCATTGTAAATATTTGTTTACATAAAAATTATCTATAAATTGGTCATACTAATCACCTACAAAGACAAACTAACTAAGTCATCTCATGAAAAACAAGAGAATTTTATCACTAAGCGTGTTATGCGTTTTGATCGTAGGCATTTATGCCTGTAAAAAAAATGGATCTACTTCACAACAAGAAGTGGAGCCAAAAAGCAATGTTTCGGCTAATGTTTTAGCACAAATTAAAAACTTAGGCTTTAGCACCGAAAATGCACGTGAAGTGGATGGTGGATATTTAGTTGAGGGAGATATTTTTCTAACTCAAGCTAACTTATCTGAAAAAAGCGAGAACACAGCTTTAAGTGTTGCAGAAACAGAACAGTATAGAACCACAAATACTGTTAAAAACTTACCAAGGGTAATTACTGTTTCTGTAACCAATTTACCTACCGTTTATAGCAATGCAGTAAATGAAATGATTACCAGATACAATAACTTAGGTTTGCGTATCACTTTTCAAAGGGCTGCTGCCGGTACTACTGGAAACATTAATGTAGTTGGATTTAACGAAGGTCCAAGCGGTGGTTTCATCACCTTAGGTTCTGCAGGTTTTCCTACTTCATCTGGTCAGCCATTTAATCAAATTAGAATGAATACAAATGCTGCTGCATATGGTTCAAATCCAAATTTATTGTACTTAGCATCTGTTATTCAGCATGAAGTTGGTCATTGTATCGGTTTACGCCATACAGATTATATGAACCGTGCATTTAGTTGCGGATCGGCTGGAGCTGGTAATGAAGGTCAATCTAATGTTGGTGCTGTTCAAATTCCGGGTACACCTTCTACACCTGATGCAGCTTCATTTATGCTTGCATGCTCAAACGGTGGTAACCGTACATTTAATGCAAATGATAAAATTGCATTAGATTATTTGTACTAAAATTATTCATAATCATTAACTAACTAATGTCAATGTAGGTGGTTACTTAATTCATTAAAAAGCCCGGAATCTGGATGATCCGGGCTTTCTTTTTTATATGTAAGAACGATTAATTCTTCCCGTTTTGTTCTATATCTCGATCCATTTCTATAATATCAACCTGCTCAGAGCCTGAAAAATCACCAATAAGATATTTATTAAAATGATCTGCAAGTTTCCAGAAGGCAAATTCTGTCATATCACCAAAACCATGACGCTGACCTGGAATAATCAGGAAATCGAAACGTTTACCAGCCTTCATCAAAGCGTTTGCAACCCGAATAGAATTAGCCGGATGCACATTGTTATCAACGTCACCATGCATTAATAACAAATGTCCTTTTAAGTTTTTAGCTAAATCAGGGTTTTTATCTATACTATATTTAAATGTTGTATCCCCTTTGGTTGAAATAATTTCTTTCACACCATGATGTTTTTCACTCCACCAACGGTTGTAAATACTATTATCATGATTTCCAGCATTTGAAACAGCTGCTTTAAAGAAATCAGGATAAACCAACATAGCTGCTGTAGACATAAAGCCGCCGCCTGAGTGACCTGTAATACCAACTTTTTGATCGTCTATAAAAGAATATTTTGCTGCCAGTTGCTCAATAGCTGCCTTTTTATCAGCCAAACCATAATCGCGTAAGTTTCCATAGCCATAGGTATGATACCATTTTGAACGTGACGGATTTCCACCGCGGTTACCAACTGTAATTACGATATACCCAAACTGGGCTAATCTTTCTGTACGGTCCATGCTTTTACTGAAAGCTTTATTTACAGCCTCAGTTTGCGGGCCGGGATATACATACTCAATAATTGGATATTTTTTGTTTGGATCAAAATCAAATGGTTTATACATTACACCATATAAATCGGTAATTCCGTCATCAGCCTTTACTTTAAAAGGCTCAGGGAATTTATAGCCGGCAGCCATTAATAAAGATAAATCTGTACTTTCTAACTCCATTACCTTTTTACCTGTTTTATCATATAAAAAAGATTTTGGTGCGGTGTTTACTCTTGAATAATTATCTACAAAGAACGTATTGTTATCATTCATACTCACAGCGTGGTCAAAATCGCCAGGGTTAAGTAGCTTTAAGTTAGTACCATCAAAATTAATGCTGTATAAATGCAAGTAGTAAGGATCTTCATTGGCTTCTTTTCCGTTGGCGGTAAAATAAAGTACACGATTTTTTTCGTCAACATTTACAATACTTTCGCAATGGAAAGAGCCTTTAGTAATTTGGTTTTTCAGCTTTCCATTACCGTCAAAAAGGTAAAAATGTGCCCATCCATCTCTTTCACTCCAGTGGATCAGTTCTTTGCCATCATTTATTAACGCAGGGCGATTAACTTCCACATAAGTATTGAAACGCTCATCAATTAGAGGTTTTACAACGCTTGTATTGATATCAACTGTACAAATATCTATTCGTTTTAAATCACGGCTGGTGCGTGAGAAATAGAATTTACTATCGTTTCCTAACCAAATTGAAGGGCGAAATTCATTATCACGATCTTTATTTAAAGAAGGCTTGCTCCATACAGAAACGCTTTGATCTTTAAAGGATGAAACAGATAATTTTTTATAACTTTTAGCAGCAAAATCGAATAACAAAACTTCGTCTTGCGGTGCCTCAGCCTCACCAGGCATTTGATATTTATAGGTTTCTAAAGTTGGGCGCCCAGGCGTTACGCTGTTAATTACCCAAAGATCTTTTACCTTTCTGGAGTCTGTTCTATCTAAAACGAAGTATTTGGAGTTTGGCGACCATAACACATAGGCACCTCTTCTTTTCTTATTATTTTTCTCGTTTTCTACATTATTTTCTCCATCACCATCGCTACCATAAGAATAAAATTTAACGCCATCCTTAGTTAATTGATGTTCTATAATGGTACTATCTTCTTCATTTTTTACGGCTTTTTTATAATTCTCTTTATCCATCCAATATAAATTGTAATTACGGGAGAAAATTATTGCAGAAGAATCTGGTGCTACAGAACCCCAAGAAGGTTTAGGTTTTGGTTTGCTAAAGTTTGGCACCTCGGTTAGTTTTGCCGAAGCTAATTCATATTTAAAGGAAAAAATTTTCTTCTGCATAGAATCTGCAGCTTTTTTATCTTTCCTATCTTTTTTTAACTCATCAATAGAACTTTTAACTTCGAAGGAAATGCTTTTCTCATCAGCAGCAAATTTTAAGTTTTCTAATGGCAAATGTTCAGCATCAAATGGATCACGAACAATTAGTGTTATATCTGCTGCAATTTTAGCATTATCAAAAAGCAGTTTTTTACTTTTTGTATTCGCATCAACTAAATACCAGAACTTCCCTTTTGGAGTTTCGAAATTATACCAGAAACGATTGCTCAGTTTTAACCAATGAGGATCTACCGAGGTGGAATACACCATTTTTTTAAGCTTTTGAGGCGAAAATCGCGAAGCAAGTTGATAGTTTGCCTTAGGTTGCGGTTGTGCACTTTCGGTTATTGTAAATGTTTTGGTTTGTGCGGCAACCGTAAGCGATAAAAATTGCGCACAAAAAAGTAGTTTATAAAGTTTATTCATCAATGTGTGGTTTATTCGGCTAAATTATTTAATTAAAGATGATTAAAAAGTACATAATTGTAATAAATGCGTTAGTTTATTTTAAATATTGCTGTTAAATAATTATCAACAGATTATTTTTTGATACTTTGATTCCTTAATGCTTTTTTTAGTTTTGTAGCATAATTCTTAAATATGAAATTCAATCTTTTAACCATAATCTCAGCGGGATTAATATTATTTGCCGGCTGCCAATCTAAATCACAAACAGAATCTAAAAACACTAAAGATTCTACCACAACAACAGAAAAAACTGCTGAAACGCGTACTCGTAATGTAGATGTTTCTAAAATTAAACCCGCTGATGCTAAAACAATTTTAGCAAGAAAGCAAGTTCCTATTTTATGTTATCACCAGGTAAGAAACTGGAAACCAACGGATGGCAAAGTTGGAAAGGATTATATTGTGGAAGAACAAAATTTTAGAGATCAGATTAAAATGCTCGCTGATAGCGGATACCATACCATTTTGCCCGATCAATTGTATGCTTACTTAAATACTGGTGCAGCACTTCCTAGCAAACCAATTATGCTTACGTTTGATGATACCGACATGGATCAATTTACTTTTGTACGCCCTACTTTACAGAAATATGGCTATAAGGCGGTTTATTTTATCATGACAGTTTCTATCGGCAGAAAAGGAAAGTTTGTTGATTATATGACTAAAGAACAAATTAAACAATTATCAGATGAGGGTAACGTAATTGGAAGCCATACTTACGATCATAAAAACTTTAAAAAATATGCTGGTAAGGATTGGGAAGAGCAATTAGATAAGCCGACTAAAAAATTGGAAGAAATTACTGGCAAAAAAATGACTGAGTTTGCTTACCCATTTGGCTTATGGAATTCGCAAGGTTTCCCTGAATTAAAGAAACGAGGTTTCAGAATGGCTTTTTCATTGGCTGATAAACGCGATCAAAATGATCCTTTATATACCATCCGCAGAATTATTGCAAGTGGTTACTGGTCGCCTAAAACACTAAGCAACAACATTAAACTTAGCTTTTAAATTATACTAAAATGAAATACAAGCACTTCTGCTTAATTGTTCCTTTATTTTTATTTGCCTGCAAAGCTAATTCGTCAAAAGACAAGGTAAAAACAGAGTTAACTGCAACTGAAAAGCAAGAAATTAAAGATACGGTGAATCAAAAACCTGCGGATAATAAAACCATTTTATCTCGTAGAGAAGTGCCTGTATTATGTTACCACCAAATTAGGGATTGGAAAAGCTCTGATTCTAAAAGGGCACACGATGATATTATTCCGCCTGCAAATTTTAAGGCACATATGAAAATGCTGGCTGATAGTGGTTATCATACCATCCTGCCAGATCAGCTTTATAATTATTTGGTTTATGGCGCCAAACTGCCTGAAAAACCTATCATGATTACCTTCGATGATACAGATTT
Organism: Pedobacter nototheniae; assembly: GCF_004335085.1. GTDB lineage: Bacteria > Bacteroidota > Bacteroidia > Sphingobacteriales > Sphingobacteriaceae > Pedobacter > Pedobacter nototheniae. The sequence goes on from NZ_RQRS01000013.1 coordinate 5,268, forward strand.
AGACCAGTACACTACAGGCGCCGGTGAATTGAAAAAATATGGTTTTAAAGGCGTTTATTTTATTATGACGGTTTCTATCGGTAGGCCAAGATATATGAGTAAAGCGCAAATTAAGGAACTATCTGATGATGGAAATGTAATTGCAAGCCATACTTACGACCATAAAAACTTTGCCCAGTTTACGGAAGAGGATTGGACCACCCAAATTGATAAACCAACAAAAACTTTAGAACACATTACTGGCAAAAAGGTAGAGTATTTTGCTTTTCCGTATGGTGTTTCTAAAGCTTCAACGCTGCATAAATTAAAAGAACATGGTTTTAAGGCTGCATTTATTCTATCCACAAAACAAGACGAAAATTATCCTCTATATACCATTAGGCGCATAATTGACCCAGGAAGATACACAGCAAAAAATTTATATTATAGCATTAATAAAAGTTTTAATAAAACAAAATAATAGCTCTGGGTGTATCTATTAACTAATAATTCATCAAAGATTATGAACCGTTTTACTTATCTATTTCTTTTCAGCATTACTGCATTAGTAGCTTGTAACAATCAAAAAGCAGATAAAAAAGAAACTGAAGCTGAAAAAGTTGTAGACAGCATTAAGCCAAAAGCTGCGTTATCAGAAAATTTTTATAAAAGATTTGAAGGTACTATCGGCGGTAAGTCAGTAGTGATGAATCTACAGCGTTTAGGAACTAGCTTTTCTGGTTCTTACTACTATAATGGCTCGTGGATTAGCCTATCAACGGATTCAATCATTGATAAAGAGAATATAATATTACTGGAAAGTAACGCATACGACTATAATCCTGATGAAAAGGCAAAAAACCCTACCCTTTCATTAAAATGGAATGGAAATGGTTTTGAGGGAACTTGGAAAGGTGGAAAAGTTATAAAAACATATCCTATTTTATTGGAAGAAAAATATCCTGCCGGCAGTTTTCCTTTTTCATATGCAGAATATACTGATTCTGCTGCCGCTGTGCCTGGCAAAGCGAAATCTCCAGTTGCCACAATTGGTTACAGATATTTAGTGGCTACCGGAAGTGGCGAAACTGAAAATTGGTTAAACAAGCAACTTAAAAACATGCTCCAGTTGAATGAAAAGGAAACCGACTGGACAAAAAACCTAAAAAATGCTTCAAATGAATACTTTAAGAGCTATAAAAATGACGTAAAAGAGCTTATGGACGAATCAGAAGGTTTATCTGCTACGTTAAACTTTACCAGCGATGATGATTTGAGCATTTTATACAATGATAAGTACTTTACTATAATTGAACATTTAAACAGTGCTTATACAGGTGGTGCGCATGGCAATTACGGCAGCTCAATGTATTGTTTGGATACCAAAAACAAAAAAAGATTAAAGCTTGATGATGTAGTTAAAATAGATTCTAATACTTTACAAGGCTTTCTGGAGCAAAATTTCAGAAAACAATATGAAGTTAAAAGTGGAGATAATTTAAATACTGTTTTATTTGACGACTATTTAAAACCAAGTAAAAACTTTTACTTTAATAATAATGGCTTAGCTTTCTTGTACAATCCTTACGAAATTGCGAGTTATGCTCAAGGGCAAATTATTGTTTATATTCCTTTTAAGCAGTTAAAGAAATATATTAATCCAACATTTGCGCAACGAATGGGTTTAAATTAATCAGATTTTATAAAATCTGATTAATTTGATAAGTTTTACTATTAAATTTAAATCCCTCACCAACCTTTTTACCAATTAATAATTTACCAATTGGTGCAGCCTGAGAAACCGCATAAAAAGTTTGTTCATCTGTTTTTAATTCGCCAGCACTTATACTGATGTAAAAATTACCTTCAGAAGTAAAAACCAAACTACCATTTTTCACCTCTTTTGCGGCATCAACATTTTCAATTTGCTGTAACGCAATCTTTTGCTGTCCGGCTTCATACAACAATTTACTATTTCTATCCATTTCCTGTTGCATCATTTCACGGGTAGTTTCATACTTATCGCCAGCGCTACTTTTAGTATCATCATTTGATGCCTGCCTGGCTTGTTGAAGTGAATATTCTATATTTTCTATTCTTTTCTCAATAAAAATTAAGCAAAGCTGATATAATTGCGTTTTAATTGTAGACATGTATGTTTATTAACAGAAAGTAACTAAACTAGTTACGTAAAGCAAAGGCCTGCTTCAAAATAGTTTCTATTTTTTGTTTAGGTATATCTTCCTGATGATTAATTAATAATATTTTCATTTTGGCTCTTTTCTCCTGCAGCAGATCCTCGTGCTCCATTTTATTACCATCAACAAAACCAATATAAGGCTGATTATACTTTTTATGAAACCAAAAATAACAGAATGCTTTACCTTTATAATAGTAAAAAGGAAGGCCATACTTCCAGTGCTCCGTTATTCCTTCATAACCCTTTAACAATTGCCTGAGGTATTGCAAACAACCTTTTAAAGGTTCGTCTTTTTCTTCAAAATACCGATCAAGGGGATTAAGCATAATAGCACAATATAATTGACCTACTCTTCTATCCAGTTTATTTTCTCTGCCATAGAAGTACGATTAGGTTCCCATGGTTTTTCATTATGATACCCCATATAAAAAAGGCCAATGCACTTTTCATTTTCTTTAAGACCTAAAAAATCGCCTAAATCATGAATCAAAGGTGGTGAACTCCAATAAGCACCAACATTTAAGCTTTCGGCTGTTAAAGCCATATTTTGTACTGCGCATGAAACCGCTGCAAGTTCCTCCCATTCTGGCACTTTACCGCTTACAAGCATATTTATAGCTATAATACAATCTGCCTGATTGGTTTTCTCAGCAAAGCTATCGTACTTCTTCTGTAGAAATTGTTGCTCGGTTACCAGGTTTTTATATAAACGCCCAAGCTCTGCACCCAACTTAGCTTTTCCATCTTTTCTAATCACTGTAAAGCGCCAAGGTTGTGTTAATTTATGCGTTGGGGCATAATTAGCGGTTTCTAATATCTGATTTATAACCTCAACAGGGATTTCTTTTTGTATATAGCTAGCAGGGAAAATGCTTCTGCGTTCTTTAATTACTTTTGATATGATTTCGTATGTGCTACTCATTTGGTAAATATAAGGTAAAAGGCGGAAGGTAGAAGGTTTAAGGCTGGGAACGCTTAAAGATTTGACGTTTAATTAACCGAAACCGCAAGCTATTAATTGAAAATTGATAACAGTTAATTGCGAACTGAAAATTGCTTTCTAATCTGTTTTACCTTTGCGTAAAAGGCAATGCTTTCCTTATCAACCAAAAAATCCATGGTTTGCAAAAGTTCTTCTTTTATCCAACTGTGTTTAACATTTAAATTGGCCAAAATATTCAAACAGTGTGATTTTACAGCAACAGGAATCTTCTCATCAATTAGCCAGCTAAAAACTGTTTCAACCAGTTTATCGGTATCATAATCTATAATTACTTTTTTAATGAGTGGTGAAGCATTTTTCTTTGTCATAAAAGCCAAAATTTTAACATAATGCCTCAGTGCCGATAAATTAGTTTGCAAATGGAATTTCTCTAAAAAATATAGCACGTAAGGCAAAAACCTTTCCTGATGGCTTGCAAATACGTTTTCTAAAATCCAGGCGGCTCTAAACCCGATCTGTTCATCATGATAAAAACTTAAATCGATTAGGTCTTTTACCGAAAAAGTTTCTTCAGAAGAAATAGCAGCCAGTTTTTCTACCTTATTCTTTTGAAGAGTTGTTTTTATAGTTTCGAGCAAGATTTGGTTTTGCATACGACTAAAATAAGTGTTTTATCCTAAAAGATGGAATAAACATAATCCGTATTTCTTAAACCGATGTAAACGAGATTAACCGAAAAGCACCAGTTTTTACCTAGCAGATGGGTAAAGCAGGCTCCATTATATATTACATAGAATGATGGTTTTGAAATTATTTAAACCTAAACCTTTTGTTTTCAGTCTTTCTACCCTCAACCTTTTTGCTTACCTTTGCGGCTTATTTCTATATAGCATGATTTCAGTTTCTAATTTATCATTACGCTACGGCAAACGCACATTATTTGAAGATGTTAACTTAAAATTTACTCAAGGCAACTGCTACGGTGTAATTGGAGCTAACGGAGCAGGTAAATCTACTTTCCTTAAAATCTTATCTGGCGAGGTAAATCAAACTTCGGGTAGTGTGGCTTTTACTCCTGGTGAGAGAATGGCAGTTTTAAAGCAAAACCATTACGAATTTGATGAATTTACCGTACTTGAAACCGTAATGATGGGCCATAAAGAGCTTTATTCTATTATGAAAGAAAAGGATGCCATCTATATGAAGGAAGATTTTTCTGAAAAAGATGGTGAGCGTGCCGGAGAACTTGAAAACATTTTTGCTGAAATGGATGGCTGGAATATGGAAAGCAATGCAGCTACCATGTTAAGCAACTTAGGTATAACGGAAGAAAATCATTATAAACTGCTTAAAGAATTAGATAATACGCAAAAAGTACGTGTATTATTAGCGCAGGCATTGTTTGGAAATCCTGATATTTTATTGCTGGATGAACCTACCAACGATTTGGACATTGAAACGATTGCCTGGTTGGAGAATTTCCTTGCTGATTATCAAAACATTGTACTGGTTGTATCTCACGATAGGCACTTTTTAGATGCCGTTTGTACACACATTGTTGATATTGATTTTGCTAAAATGAGTATTTATTCAGGTAACTACACTTTCTGGTATGAATCAAGTCAGTTGGCTTTGAAACAACGTAGCGATCAAAACAAGAAAATGGAAGATAAGGTTAAAGAGCTGCAGGAGTTTATCCGCAGGTTTAGCGCAAATGCTTCAAAATCCAAGCAAGCTACTTCACGTAAAAAAGCGTTGGATAAAATTGATATTTCTGAAATTAAGGCTTCAAGCAGAAAATACCCTGCAATTATATTTAACAATACGGGTAGAGAAGCTGGAGATCAGATTTTACAGGTAGAAAAACTTGGAAAAACTGGTAATGATGGCGTTTTATTTCAAGACATTACTTTTATGGTGAATAAAGGTGATAAAATTGCCATCCTTTCTCAAAACAGTTTGGCAACCGCAGCATTTTATGATGTTTTAGCTGGTCGTGATACAGACCATAAAGGCGAATTTAAGTGGGGCGTAACCATTAGTACAGCTGATATTCCGAATGATAACTCTGAATATTTTGCAGGTAAAGATGAAAACCTTGTTGATTGGTTACGCGAATATTCGGGCACTGATGCTGATGAGCAATTTGTACGTAGCTTTTTAGGTCGTATGTTATTCTCTGGTGAGGAAGTTTTGAAAAATGTAAAAGTACTTTCCGGTGGAGAGAAAATGCGTTGTATGTTTTCAAGAATGATGTTGCAACAAGCTAATTTATTGATGTTTGATGAGCCAACCAATCACCTTGACCTTGAATCTATCGAAGCGCTGAACAACGGAATGAAAGATTTTAAAGGAACAATTTTATTTACCTCACGAGATCACCAGTTAACAGAAACGGTGGCAAATAGAATAATTGAAATTACGCCAAAAGGTACCATTGATAAGTTAATGACTTATGATGAGTACATTAACAGCGAAGAAGTTGCAAAATTACGTGAATCTATGTATTCGTAATTAAAACTTATTATATTTAAAAGCGTTTTGGTGTTAAATCAAAACGCTTTTTTTACACTAAATAATTATTAATGAAAACGCTGCTCTCTTTTATTATTATGTTAATTAGTTTTTCTGTGGTTGCACAGAAAAGTGATTCAACACATACTCACTATAGAATAATTCGTGGCGGAATGATAGAACATTCTACAGAATTAAAGTCTAAACCACATATTAAAAATGGCTCTTCCGAAATAAAATCAGGAAAAAATTTATTAGCAACAGGAATATATAAAGATGGCGAGCGCTTTGGACGGTGGCGTTTTTTCAAAGAATTAGATTCAATTGAGCAAGTATATAATTATACAACTAAGAAATTAGAATATAATAATCCTGACAAAGACATTATTTATGAAGTAGATTCGTTAAAACCAGGCGATAAGATTGTTTATCCTGCTAAAATAGGTGGCTTTTCCACGGGTTTACATTTTCTAATAAAAAAATTCTCTCCGCCAAAAGAATTTAAACAATTACCGGGTGAACATCCTATATTTTTAATTTTCTATATTGATGAGCATGGCAAGCTGACAAAATATGAAACTGAAACTGGTGGAGGAGAGTTAAAAAAGAAATATAGCATTGATCTAAAGGAATTACAAGCAGAAGATTTTGAATTTGTACCCGCATATGTAAATGGTAAATCTGTTGCAAGTAGGCTTATTTTTAAGAGTAGACTGACTGTCGACTAATCATCTTTAGAAAAAAAACATATTCATTGTAGCGTTTTTGTAGCGGGCCTCGTTTTAGGAGAAAAGTGTTAATGGCCATTAACCAATTTATTTATAAAATTGATTTAACTACATGAAAACTAATCTTAACAACTACTTTGGTATTACATCAAAAATTATCTTCTCTCTGTTAGCGATTACCTTAATTTTTTCTTCTTGTAAAAAAGATTGGAATAATAGCGATCCAATTGAAGCTGCAGGAGTAGGTTTCGTGCATGCATCACCTGGAGCTGGTGCTTTAGACTTTATAGTAGATAATAGCAGAGTAAACGGCAAAATATTTACCTATACAAACGATATGGGTTATTTTGCAGCCTACCCTGGATCGAGATTAATTGGTGTAACAAAAAGAGATTCGTTAAAGTACCTTACAACAACAAATGCAGCCTTTAAATCGGGCAAATTTTATTCAGTTTTTGTAGTTGATACTTTAAAAAAGAACAGCATCTTGGTTTTAGAAGATGATTTAAAAGCTCCTGAAACGGATAAAGCTAAAGTTCGTTTTATTAATTTAAGTCCTGATGCACCTGCATTGGATTTAGCTATACAAGGTCAGCCTGCCCTATTTGCAACTAAAGCTTTTAAAGAATTTACAAGTTTTGTTTCGGTAACACCTTCTGATAATTATACTTTCGAAGTGAAAGAAAGTGCAAATCCAACAGTAAAAACAACGCTTGAAGGCGTAAAAATTGAAAAAGGAAAAATTTATACAATTTGGGCTAAAGGTTTAAAAAGCAAAACAGATAGCACCAAGTTTGGACTTAAAGTAATGTCTAACAACTAATTCTACCCGGAACTTAGCATCATCCCAATTACATCCAGAATTGTGGATGGTGTTATTTTCCTTAATTTTGCCTTACAGTTTAATTGACTGATCTTAGCTAATCAACCTTTTTAATAAAAAATCGCCAGGGGTGATCAAAAAAATACTCAGTTTTGAGGAAATTTTAAAGGGCTGTGTAAAAAACGACAACAGCTGTAAAGAAATGATGTATAAATCATTTTATGGCTACTTAATGGGTATTATTTTAAGATATACTAAAAACATTTCCGATAGTGAAGAGCTTGTTAATGATAGCTTTATAAAGATTTTTAAGAATGTTGGGAATTTTAAAGCTCCTAAAAATCCTGATGAACTTCAAAAAACCTTTAAAGGTTGGATTGCCCAAATTGCCTCTCGCACTGCAATTGATAAATTAAGGAGCAATAAGGCTCAATTTTACGTTGATGATTTGGGAGAAGATGAACATCCTGTTACGCAGGTTTCTATCGCTTCTGATCTTCATGTTAATGATATTTTAAATTTACTTAATCATTTACCTGATACACAAAGGCTGGTTTTTAACTTATATGAAATTGAGGGATTTGCCCACGATGAAATTTCAAAATTATTAACCATCCCCGAAAACTCTAGTCGGGTTTACTTAACTAGAGCAAAAAACAAATTACGTACCCTTTACCAAAACACATTGGTTAATTCATATAAAAAAAATGGATAAAGAGTTAATTGATCATATCAAAACGCAACTCAATAACCATGAAGAATCTTATTCTCCTGGGGCTTGGGAGCGCTTTTCTATTCAGGAGAAGGATAAAAAACGAGGCTTTATTTATTGGCCTTTGTGGAGTGCTGCTGCTTTGGTTTTAGCTTTTGGCGGTATATTTTTCTCTTTATACAAAACAGAGAAACCAAATACCATTGTGGTATCAAAACCAACAATTGAAAAAGTAAAACCAACCGCTCCTATTTCAGATTCTAATACAATTAACACAGAAAATACTCTGGTAGAAAATAAGGTTCAATTAAATAACAATCAGACTAATTACACTAAGCATGGCGAGGTTTTTAATTCTTCATCACAACCTTTACAAATAGAAAACACAACTTTATCGGAGAGTAATACTGAATTAGTTGATTTAAATTCAAATAAATTAGAAGGTAAGTTGACTAACATTTCGATATTGCCGATACAAAAACAAAGGGATTTTGAAATTGTAAAAGAGAAGAAAAAAGTATCACCAAAAAATAGCTTTGAAGAATTACTGGCGAAAGATACCTTTCTTGCGCAACAAAAGGGGAAAATCAAAAATGATAAAGGTGAAAGTAAATGGGAACCAGGCATTTTTGTAGCTCCAGCTATGGGAAATGACAATAAGGTAAACATGAATTACGGATTCTCTCTTTCTTACAACTTAGCAAATAAATTATCAGTTAGCTCAGGTATTTCTTATGCGGCATTAAGTTCTACAAGTGATCCATCTCAAAATAAAGGGGGTGGAAATATGGCTATGGATGCGCCTGCCCGCAATACATTTGCAAGCACAGATAATAGCAGTAAAAGCCTACAATCTATTGATGCCAGCGTACGTGGTATCAGCATCCCACTGGAACTTAAATACAACATTAGCAACAAATTATATACTGGCATTGGAATATCAGCGATGGTAATTACCAATAATAAACAGCAAAATAATTACGTTGTTACTCAGGCGCAAAACACAACTGTTGTTAATGCAATGGGCTTTGCCGAACAAAAAATGCTTGTAGTTACTGAACGTGTTTCCGAACAACAATCTGAAACTGTAATTGCACCTGAAAAGTATTTAGGTTTTTATAATTTCTCTTTCGGTTACAAACAGAAGATATCGCCTAAGAAAAACATTGCTGTTGAACCCTTTTTAAGGGTGCCAATGAAAAATTTCTCTAAAGACAATTTAAACCTTACAAATGGTGGACTGAGGTTGAAAATAGATTTTTAAGATTGCCTGAATTTAAACTACACGTAGCAAATAAATTACCCTTAAAAAGCTTCTACTTTTTTATATTTGTATTTGGAAAACTGCTCATTTAATACAAATTATGATAAGAATTGCTTTTATATTTTTAATGTTTATAGGCTTTGTGGCTAAAGCGCAACATGATCCAAGCGACCAAATGGAATCGGCAAACTGGGATGTAATTGGTGGTGTTGAATTTAAAACCATTAAGCCCACAGAAATGTATGCCATTTACAATACAAACATTAAAAAATACGAGAATAAACAATTTGACCTTACCGGATATATTGTACCAATTAAGGATGGAATGAAGCAAACCAAATTTATGCTTTCTACTCTCCCAATTAATCAATGTTTTTTTTGTGGTAAAAATGGAATTCCTATTATGGTTTTAGTAGAAATGACAGAGCCGATAAAATTTACTTATCTACCTATAAGCGTTAAAGGTACATTGAAATTAAACAAAGGAAATGCAATGGATAATCCTCCGATTGCCTTAATTGCATCAAAACAATTATAAAACATAAAATATAGGAAATTAAAAAGGCTTCAAAATATTTTGAAGCCTTTTTAATTTTAATATCGTTTGTTCTTAGTGACCTGAATGTCCATCAGCACCATGAGCATGCCCATGCGCCAATTCATCCTGAGTTGCTTCGCGAACGTTTAAAATTGTTCCGCTAAACATTAAATTTTTACCAGCCATTGGGTGGTTTAAATCAACAGAAATAGTTTCATCGTGTACAGCAGTAACGCCAGCTCTAAATTGGTTACCGTTATTATCCTGCAAAGGAATTACATCACCAACATTTGGCAATTCGCCACCAGCTTCAGTAAACATTGCTTTAGGTAAATCAGCAAAAGCACCTGGATCAATCTCTCCGTAACCATCAGCAGCTGATAACTCAAAGCTATACTCAGCACCGGTAGTTAAACCTGTTAAATGCTCTTCAAATTTAGGCAACATCATGCCTACGCCGTATAAAAATACTAAAGGATTTTGCTCATCAGCTTTTTCAACAAAAACTTGTTGTCCTTCTTCATTAGTAGTATGTAATTCGTAAGTTAACGCTACTACAGAGTTTGGTGAAATATTCATTTAAATTAATTTATTGTAAATACTCTAATGCGTCCTCAACAGTGTTAACCGGCAACTGGCATACTTTATTTCGGCAAATATTTATTAAACTTATTATAGTGCTTTTAAATATTGCTGGGCAAAGATAAGTTAATTATTTACCTAACAAAAAAGATGTGCTGATTGTTCTTAAAAGAATATAATTTTTAGTACTAGTACAAAATGTCGTACTATAAACTTGGTTATTTCCAAATTGGATTTATTAAGATGGAAACCTAAAAGGCTTAATATATTTTCTTTCACTGGAAGAAATTTACAGTTCAATATTTAAAAAGTATATTTATCCTATGAGTGAAGAGATAACAACGAGAGCTGCATTTTTGAAGATAGGTAGCAAAAAAAACAGCTATGACCTCTTTAAAAATGGAACAATTTATTGCAACACCTTACATTATTTTGCTGACCTCAAAGATGAAAACAATCGAGGTGACTTTTACGAGACAGTAGATTTCATAAAAAACATTCAAAACGTTTATGAATTTCAAATTAGTCAAGGTGGATTTCATAGAAAACAATCATTAGGTCCTGCAAAAGTTACTCGTTCGATTAATAGCAACCATTCTGTAGGTAATCTTTATTGTCTTTACACTTTGAGATTTCCACTTGATACACTACAAACAGGAGTTTATAATCTAAATATTAATTGTGATATTGATGGGTACTGTGTTTATATCCATAATGTAAAGGAGTTTTGTTTGAGGGTTGAAAAAGCGATTAGGGATAAAAATTTAAGATTTCAACAGGGTTTTGTCAAATATTTGGATTTGGAACAATTTGAGGTAAGAAAAAATTTTTTCTTAAAGGATAATGAATACTGCAATCAGAATGAATATCGTTACTTGATATATAGTGATTCAAACCAATCACTGCGTTTGTCTATTGGAAGTATTGCTGACATTGCTTGTATTTCTCCCTTTAGTGAATTTAAAGAAAGAAAATTAGTAGTCTATAATACACTGAAATAAATATAAATTAGTTAAGGAAGTAGTGATAGTATTATTTTTGGGCCAGGATTTCGTTTTTGAGTAAAACGATATCCCCCTCATTTTTTTTATGAGATATTAGATGAATATAGTGGTCTACTTCATCATTAATCACTATTAATTGATTGACATAATCATCATTGCCTTGCTTGTCAAACATCGCTGAGAATAACTTGCTCCGAAACTTTTGGGGGCTCATATTCTGCTTGTTTGCCCCTCTATTAATTTCAGCATGGTCACAATAACAATATAAGATAACATTATTCTCGGCAAGAAATTTTTTAAGAATGCATGCAAATTGACCAAGCGTTGAGCCGTTATTAATACCAACATTATTTTCTACTGATATAAGAACATCAACTATATCTGTCTTAACTCCGTCTGGAATTTGCGCTTTACCAATAAATTCGAATTGAATAAGATAATTGTGCCCCTCCTTTGTTATCAAGGGTATAATCTCTTTTTTACCCATTAAAGCTATTTCTTTGTTCCGAAATACTTTTCACGCTCAGAATCAAGTTGCTTTAATTTAACTTCTTTTTCTGATTGCAATTTTCTAACAAAAGTTATAAGCTTTGCAGAAGGATTATCGATATGTAATGTCTTAAGTGTCATTATAATACAAATATATAATATTTAAATTATTTACTACTACAAAAGCTATTCTATTGTAAATACTCTAATGCGTCCTCAACAGTGTTAACCGGTAACTGGCATACTTTATTTCGGCAAATATAAACTTTTGTTTCATTGCTTTGCTTACCTTTTAACAGCGGTAGGTTACTTTTTGTTCCACCTAATGTAATTTTGTTTGGAATATAATGTCCGCTCAACTCCAATTTAATTACATCTGTTTCCAATCCTGTTATTGCAATTTCGTTTATTCCATACACTTCGTTAAGCATTTGAATGGCCCAATTTGAATACGCAGATCCATAAGTTTTTATCTTAGAATGTACCGAAGCGAGCATATCAGAAGCCTTTTTCGTGTAAATTTCTTTATCAAACAATAATCCTAATTTTTTAAGGTTTTGTGCCATAACAGAATTTGAAGCCGGAATAACATTATCCATCACCTCGTGTTTACGGGCTATTAAATCTTCAGCCTCAGCAGAAGTATAAAAAAACATGGGCGATTCCTCATCAGCGAAATTAGCGACCACATAATCTGTTAATTCTTTGGCTTCTTGTAACCAATTTTCATCAAAATCACATTCATACAAAGCAATAAGTGCTTCAATTAAAAAAGCATAATCATCTAAAAAAGCAGTTATTGAGGCCTTACCATTTTTATAATTACGATATAAACCACCGTTTTCCGTTTTTAAGTGCTTTAAAATAAATGCCGCAGCAGTAGCAGCTTTTTCATAATATAAATTGTGATTTAATACCTGAGATGCATCAGCCAAGGCTTTAATTATCATGGCGTTCCAGGCGGTTAAACATTTATCATCTAAACCTGGCCTTACCCTTTTATTTCTTACCGCAAGTAATTTTGCTTTTGAGGCTTTTACTTTATCATAAAGCGTTTCTAAATCTATATTATATTTTGCAATTAAATCATCATCACTAATGGTTTTACGTAAAATATTAGTTTGCTCCTCTTCCCAATTTCCCTCTTCTGTAATGTTGTAATAATCGCCTATTAATGCTGCATCAACCCCTAGCACCTTATCAAACTCCTCCTTATCCCAAATGTAAAATTTACCTTCTACGCCTTCACTATCTGCATCCAATGCCGAATAAAATAAGCCTTCGGCAGAGGTCATTTCAGTAAATAACCAATCTATACACTCCACAACAATTTGCTTAAACGAATCAAATTTTGTGCATTGATATGCTTCCGCATATAAACTTATTAACTGGGCATTATCGTAAAGCATTTTCTCAAAATGTGGCACATGCCATTTATCATCAACGGAGTAACGGGCAAAACCTCCCCCAATCTGATCGTAAATACCGCCACGACTCATTGTTTCCAGTGTATTGCACGTAACTGTAAAAACAGACTCATCATCTTTTAAAAATCCATACCGCAATAAGAAAACCCAATTGTTAGGCAAGGGGAATTTAGGTGCCCGGTTATAACCTCCAAAACTAATATCGAAATGATGTTTCCAGGGATCAACAATCTCAGTTAAATCTGTATTTGTGTATTCTTCAGTTCTTACCGCAGGGATAATTTTTTCGCTATCTTTAATACCAGTAGTTAGTCGCTCCGCATATTGAATGGCTTTATCAGGCTCATTTGCCCATAAACCAGCAACATTTTCTAAAATGTTTATCCAATCGTTTTTGCGGAAATAAGTGCCCCCATAAATTGGTCGTTGGTCTGGCAAGCAAATACAATTTAAAGGCCAACCACCGCTTCCAGTCATTAACTGAATGGCGTACATATAAATCTGGTCTATATCTGGCCGTTCCTCCCTATCCACTTTAATACAAACAAAATGCTGGTTCATTACTTCGGCTACTTCATGGTTTTCGAAACTTTCTCGTTCCATAACATGGCACCAATGGCACGCTGAGTAACCAATGCTAACCAAAATCAACTTATTTTCTACCTTGGCCTTTTCCAAAGCTTCTGTACCCCACTCGTACCAGTTAACGGGGTTATATGCATGTTGCAAAAGATAGGGCGAAGAGGCTTTAATTAAATTATTAGGTTGATTTTCCATACTGTAAAGGTAAAAGGTTTAAGCTTTAAGGCATAGGTTTTTTGATAAAGTTGACATAAATTTCTAATTTCATGCCAGAACATTATACCTTTAGTTCTGTATCTAAATTTTAGAAAATGAAAATTACCCATACCGAAATATATCGCTTCAGCATCCCGATGGAACCTTTTGTTATAGCAACAGGAACTATGCATTTTGCCCAAAATGTATTAATAAGGGTTTATACGGATTCGGGTATTCATGGCGTTGGCGAATGTTCTGCTTTTCCAATGATTGTTGGCGAAACACAAGATACTTGTTTGGCTATGGCAAAGGATTTTGCCCAAATTTGGAAAGGGAAAAATCCTTTGGATATACCCGAAAGAATGAACGATTTATTGGGGTATGCAGACCATAATAGCACTATAAAAAGTGCTTTTGATATGGCTTTATTTGATATTGCTGCCAAACATGCTGGTTTACCTCTTTATAAGTTTTTAGGTGGACAAAAACGCACTATTGAAACTGATATGACGATTGGGATTGATACCCCAGAGGGAATGGCTAAAACAGCCTTAAAATATCAAAATCAGGGCTGCAGGATTCTTAAAATTAAGCTTGGAAAGAAAATCCATGATGATATTGAACGTGTTAAGCAAATAAGGACAGCCGTTGGTGATGAAATGATTTTAAGGTTAGATGCAAACCAAGGCTGGAGTTTTGATGACGCTTTATTTGCTTTAACGGAGCTAGAAAAATATAATATTGAGTTTTGTGAACAACCCATGCGTACTTGGTATGATGATAAATTACCAGAATTGAATGTAAATTCGCCCATTAAATTAATGGCAGATGAAAGTTGTTACAACCATCACGATGCCAGAAAACTGATTAACAGCCAATCTACAACTTATTTAAACATTAAATTTTCCAAATCTGGTGGAATTTTAGAAGCACAAAAAATTCACGAAGAAGCTTTACAAAAAGGCGTTAAATGTATGATTGGCAGTATGCTTGAAACTAGAATTGCTTTAAGTGCTAATTTACACTTTGCTTTGGCAAGCCCTAATGTAGAGTTTTTTGATTTAGATACCTGCTTACTCGGTCATTTGGTTGATCCTGTTGTGGGCGGCTTAACTTATAACGGTTACTTTTTAGATGTGCCAGATGAACCCGGAATTGGTGCTGAAGCGGACGAATTTTTTCTTGAAAAGTGCGAAAGCTGGACCGTTTAGTTTATTAATCTGAATTACATTTTTAAGCTATAATCGTCACCCTGAATTTATTTCAAGGTCTATTTTGGTAGGAAAGATGCTGAAACAAGTTCAGCAGGACGATCGACTCAGCTAGTGAAGCTAAAATTGATATGCAACGGACCACTAACTATGCAAACCAAATAACTAATGGCAAATGAACCAATTAACTATTTCACGAGCATTTCTGCGAGCTGAGTACTATCGCCGTTAAATGCATTAAAATCTACAATATGACCGATGCCATTTATCCTGGCTTTATCAGAATGTTGCCAAAAACTCCACTTGCTTTTATCTAAGTTTAACCTGGGTTGGTAATAATGGGCAATCCAAAGTGGATATCCTTCAAAATAATCTTCCAAGTAATCTTTGTAAAAAGTTAAACCACTGTAAATAATCGGACGAACTTTCGTTTTAAGTTCCACATAATTCAAAAAATCCATTAATTCAGTTCGCATTTTAAGCGGAGATACACCATCAAGAGATTCAATATCTACGACTGGAGCCAAATCTCCCTTTTCAATATTTACAACTTGTAAAAAGAATTTAGCTTGTGCTTTGCCATCCTTTTTAGGCCTGAAAAAATGATAAGCTCCGCAAACTATCCCAACTTTTGGAGCCTCACGCCAATTGCGTTGAAAATATGGATCAACAAGTAAAAGACCTTCAGTTGCTTTAATAAAAGCAAATTTGATATTTACTTCATCTTCTTTCATTAGTTTAACCTTTTGCCAGTTTATTTTTCCCTGATAGTAGGAAACATCTATACCATGAATAGAATATTTTTTAGGAATTTTAATATTAAAGCTTTCGTAAGTTCTATAATTGGGATCTTGTCCCCAATCTCTAACCCAACTCCAAGTGGCAACAAAGCCTTTTAAAATATAGCCGTAATAAAGTGGCGAAAGTAAAACCAATAATAAACCTGCAATTACAACCTTCCATTTAGTAGATAAACCATTTTTCTTTTTCTTTCTTACAACACGTTTTGGCTTACTCGCTTCAGTTTTTGGCTTGCTAATCGCAGCCTTTGGTTTACTTACTGGCATGGAACAAAAATAAACAAAATTGAGCGATCATAAATTTAATTATCCAATAATCTAACCGATAAAATTAAAGCATTTAGTATTTTTGCAGTTCAAAACCCATTCCCCAATGTTCAGGCTTATACTCAATACTTACAAAACATCTTTTAGTGGTTTAAGTCGCGAAACATGGCTTTTGAGTATTGTAATGCTCCTTAACCGCTGTGGCAGCATGGCAGTTCCGTTTATGGGTTTGTATGTTACGCAGAGCTTACACCGATCAGAAATGGATGCAGGTTTAATAGTCGCATTATTTGGTGTTGGTGCAATTTTAGGTTCTGCTGCCGGCGGAAAATTAACAGATGTAATTGGCTTTAGGCCCGTTCAAATTTTATCTTCGGCTATTAGCGGTGTCTTGTTTATTTTATTTTCAACCATAACTCATTTTTCTACCCTTTGCGTACTGGCGGTAATTATAAGTTTCTTTTCTGAAGCATTTAGACCAGCGAATTTTACAGCCATAGCCAATTATGCAAAAGAAGGAACAACAACACGCTCCTATTCGCTAAATCGCCTGGCAACTAATATGGGTTTTTCTGCCGGGATTACTTTAGGCGGCTTAATTGCCTCTATTAATTACCATTTGCTTTTTATTGTTGAAGGCTTAGTAAGCATAATGGTAGGCTTATCTATTTTATTCTTATTGCCAAAAGTTAAGGGCTTTGTTAAGCAAGCTAAAGAAAATAGAAGCAAAATGAATATCGTAAAACCTTGGCAGGATGCTTTTTATGTGCAATTTATTTTATTAACAACTATTTTTATTACTTGTGCATTTTTGATGTTTAGGGTTGTACCCATATTTTTTAAAGAACAGTGGCATATTGATGAGTTTGCGATCGGAATTATTATTGGTTTAAATGGCGGTATAATTGCCCTTTTTGAAATGATAATGATTAACAGGATCGAAAAAAAGCGCCCGCCAATCTTTTTTATCATTGTTGGTGCCTTATTTTTTGCAGTATCTTACCTTCTATTAAGTGTTCCGTTAATATTTCATATAGGTGTTGCCGTGCTCGCAATAATTACACTTACCATTGGCGAAATGTTTGCCTTACCATTTATTAATACGGTGGTAATTAGTAGAAGTAATCCACACAACCGAGGTTTATATGCTGCAGGCTATACTTTAAGTTGGTCTTTTGCACAAGTTGTTGGTCCGTTGGCTGGCTTTTACATAGCCAAGCAGCTGGGCTATAACTGGCTTTGGGCTGGTGTTGCCATACTTTTATTTTTTTGTGCCTATGGTTATCATTTACTAAGTAAAAGACATATTCCGGTAGCGGCTACAGAAATTAGCACTTAAATAAATTAGCCACAGAATTTAATTTCCTGTGGCTAAAAACTATTTAACTTTTTGTGCTTTAACGCCTTCTTTAGTAATAATTACCGGAAGGATATTTCCACCGGCATCAAATTTCATTTCATCAATACAAGTTTCGCGATGGTTACCATCATTATCGCCCAACGGCCTGCGGTGGTAAACAATATAATATTGATTTTTCTTCTCATTAATAATTACTGAGTGATGCCCTGCTCCAGTGGCAATTGCAGGATCTTGTTTCAAAATTTTACCGATTCTTTTAAAAGGCCCAAAAGGTGTATCGCCAATAGCATAGGCAACTGAATAATCAGGCCCCGTCCAGCCGCCTTCGCTCCACATAAAATAGTATTTTCCATTGCGCATAAACATATATGGTCCTTCAACGTAATTTTCGGGTGTAATTTCCTTAAAAATCTGCCCATCATCAAATGGTAGAAAGCCTGTAAAATCCTTGTTTAATTTTGCAATATTGCAATGCTTCCAACCACCATAAATTAAATAATATTGACCGTCTTTATCTTTAAACACAAACTGATCTATGGGTTGAGCGCCATTATGGAATTTATCAACCAGTGGTTTTCCTAAATGATCCTTGTATGGCCCTTCGGGTTTATCTGCAACGGCTACACCAATTCCGCCTATTTCATTGTCGCTTTGAATATCGTTAGCACCAAAAAACAGATAGTACTTCTTATCCTTTTGTACAATTGCAGGTGCCCACATAGCTTTATTAGCCCATTTTATTGCAGCAGTATCTACAATATGTTCGTGCTTTTTCCAATTTACTAAATCATCAGAAGAAAAAGCATCCATAAAAACCTGCTCTTTGTATTTGGCAGAATAAGTTGGATAAACCCAATATTTATTGTTAAAAATTGCCGCTTCAGGGTCGGCGTACCAACCTTTAAATATCGGGTTTCCAGATTGGTTAATCGTTTTAGTATTTTGAGCAAAACAAGAGGATGCTGCAAATAACAAAAGGGATGGGATTAGATATTTCATAATACCAATTTAGAAAAAAATTGCCGCTAAAAAAATTAACGCCTGATTAAAAAGCAATTGAAATGGCAGTATTGATAAAACAGATTGTAAAAATGCACAGAATGTTGTGAAATAAAACCGACCAACAGCGGTATTCCGATTTTTCATCGGGATTTAGCAGCGGGCGGGACTGCCCTTTCCAATGAAATAATGAAAGTTAATTTCCAAAAAAAATCCCTGCTTAAAATTAAACAGGGATTTAGATTTTTACAGAAAATTCTATTTACTTAACTCTGCAAAGTACTTATGAAACAAAGGCAAGGTTTCAATACCTTTATAGTAATTAAAAATATCGTATTTTTCATTTGGTGAGTGTAGCGCATCGCTATCTAAGCCGAAGCCAAATAATACCGATTTAATCCCCAAAACATCTTCAAACAGGGCTACAATTGGAATACTGCCTCCACCCCTTGTCGGAATCGCGGTTTTACCGAAACTATCTTCAATAGCTTTTTCTGCTGCTTTATAGGCAATACTATCTGTTGGTGTAACAACAGGCTCGCCACCGTGGTGTGCCGTAACTTTTACCTTTACATTTTTTGGGGCAATACTTTCGAAATGCTTGGCAAAAATTTCAGAAATTTCATCCGAACTTTGGTTTGGTACTAAACGCATCGAAATTTTAGCATTTGCTTTACTTGGAAGTACTGTTTTTGCGCCTTCACCAATGTAACCACTCCAAATGCCATTTACTTCTAACGTTGGTCTTGTTCCGGTACGCTCTAAAGTGCTATAACCTTTTTCGCCCCAAACCTCTTCAATATCTAAATCTTCTTTATATTCTTTTTCATCATAAGGGGCAGAATTTAGAGCTTTTTTCTCATCATCAGTTAATTCTACAACTTTATCGTAAAAAGCAGGAATGGTAATGTGATTATTTTCATCGTGTAATGAAGCAATCATTTTGCACAAAATAGTTGCCGGATTCGCTACTGCGCCACCGTAAACACCTGAGTGTAAATCGCGATTAGGACCAACAACTTCTACTTCCATGTAAGCTAACCCACGCAAACCAGTCTCAATAGAAGGGTTTTCCATGCTTATCATTGATGTATCTGAAATTAGAACAACATCTGCCTTTAATCTTTCAGCATTTTCCTTAACAAAAACACCAAGATTAGCAGATCCAACTTCTTCTTCACCTTCAATCATAAATTTGACGTTGCAGGCAAGGGTATTGGTTTCCATCATCAATTCAAATGCTTTAACGTGCATATAAAATTGGCCTTTATCATCACAGGCTCCACGGGCATAAATTTTACCATCGCGTACTGTAGGTTCAAAAGGTGGTGTTTTCCACAGTTCTATTGGGTCTGCTGGTTGTACATCGTAATGACCGTAAATTAGAACTGTAGGTAAAGAAGCATCTATAATTTTTTCGCCATAAACAATTGGATAACCTGCTGTAGGGCATATTTCAACGTTATCTGCGCCTGCATCCTTTAGCTTTTGTGCTACATAATCTGCTGTTTTTAAAACATCAGCTTTATATTTTGGATCGGCACTAACCGATGGAAAGCGTAATAACTCAAACAACTCATCTAAAAAACGTTGTTTGTGCGTTTCTACATAATTTTTAATCTCTTGCATAACAAAATGAATTTGGGCAAATATAAGATTTTAAGGTAAAAGGCATTAAATTTTAGATTGATCACAAATTAATTTTCACTGGTTTGACAAATAATTATTCCTAGATTAACCAATTTATAATCGTGGTGTTATTGTATAATTTTATTTTATAAAACTCAATATCTTAAATAGATTAATTAATTTTATTAGTAAATTGCGCCCCAATATTTAAATCCTTAAATCCTGTCTGAAAGATCTTTAACAATGAAATTAAGCGCAATAGTTTACCCTTTTCTACTGCTGCTTTTTTATTTTAACACCTCAAGCTTTGCTCAAACCCGAGTAAGCTGTCCTGAAGCGGCCCAATATTACGCTAAGGACAGTGTAAATATTGTAACTTTTGGTGCCAGTACTGTTGAAGGTGTAAAAGGCCTGGGGTTTCAAACCATGCTGAGCGATAATTTCCAAAATTGCTATACTGGTAAGGTTATAGATATTACTAATCAGGGTATTGGCGGACAAACAACTGCGCAAGGTTTACTGCGTATTGATAGGGCTGTTTATAATAGAACTGGCTTTATTGTAATTGATATGGGCATTAATGATGCTGGGGCAATAGCTGCAGGTAAAGGCACAATTGCTAATACTGAAGCTAACATGAGGTCGTTAATTCAAACTTGCTTAAATCAAAAACTAGTTCCTATACTTTGTACGCTTCAATATGTTGATGACCGTACAAATAAAGATTTAGTGGCAGTAAACAACCACATTAGAACATTAAATGGTATTTATAGAAAACTAGTTGCGGAATATAAAATATACCTGGCAGATGTTAACGCAGCCATGCGTCGAGATTTTTCACTTTATCAGGATAGTTACCATCCAAATGCACGAGGCTATAGATTAATTAGTTATGTTATTTTCGACGCTATTAACAAAGCTATTTTTGATAAGTTTTTGATGTTCATTGTTTCTCAAAACTATCCAAACCCTGCTGCAAACCAAACTTATATCGATATTGTTTTACCTGAAACTGATAAAATTAATGTGCAGGTTTATGATTTAATGGGCAGATTAGTTAAAACGGTCGTAAACGAATATCTTAACACAGGAAAACATACTTTAGATGTTAATATTTCTAATTTTAACCCTGGTGTATATTTTTTCAAAATATCATCTGATTCTGGTCAATATTCTGCTATAAAGAAATTCATTGTTGTTCGGTAACAAAGCAATATATTTTTCATCTATTAGTGGATCAATAGTTTTATATCTTTAACAGAAAGTTCAAACATCATGTCCCTATTTGAAAATGATACGATCGATATTAGTACAATTCCGCGTTACGAAGAAATTGAATTAAATAAACCTCACCGAGATTATCTTAAAATTATCTACCTAAATTTTATTATTTCCTTCGTTATTTTTGGTGTTGTAATAGGTTTAGGAGTCACTTTTATTGATGAACTTAAACCAAATGCAATTCTAATTTTATCCATATATCTTATTTTCATGGCCTTGCTTATACTGCTATTTGTGGCCAGTTTTAAAAAGCGTGGTTATGCCATTAGATCCAAAGATGTGATTTATAAAAGTGGTATAATAGCTGAATCTACTACCATTGTTCCTTTAAATAGGATTCAACATATTGAACTAAACGAGGGGATTTTTTCCAGAATTTTCAAACTTGGCTCCCTACAGGTGTTTACTGCCGGAGGCGATAGCGGACATTTAAAGATAAAGGGAATTCCTATTGATGAAGCTAAAAGCATACGTGATTTATTATTGAATACACTTAATTTAGCTAAAAATCCAACAATCCCTGAAGAGTAAAATGGATAACGATTTCAGTAAGCCACAACGCCAATCAGCAGCAGGAATTATTATTATGGGAAGCCACACAGCTTTCCAAATTGTAAAAATTTTTATTATTCCTTTTGTTATATCGTTGGTTAAAATGAAAACCAATAATTTGATATTCCTAGCTTCTGGCTCGGCAATTATTATTTTCATTAGCTTTCTAATTGCTTATTTATGGTACTTAAAATTCACCTTCTTTCTGGATAAAGAAAAACAGGAATTTATTGTTAATAAGGGAATTTTTAACCGAGATCAGGTTATTATTCAGCTCGCCAAAATCCAACAGGTAAATATCAATCAAACCATTCTTCAAAAAATTATCGGCGTTTACGGATTAAAAATTGATACTGCAGGCTCTAATAGTGTTGAAGCCAATATAATGGCGATTGATGAAAGTTCAGCGTATAATTTAAAAGAACATCTACTTAATAAAAACATTGATTTAGCGAATATTGAAGAAAACAATGAAGTTAACACAGCAGTAGAAAATCGTTCTATTCTGCAAATTAGTAACGGAACTTTATTTAAAGTTGGTTTAACTTCAAATTATGGAAGAAGTTTAGGTTTATTAATCTTGTTTTTAACCTCGCTAATTCATGAGGGACAGCAAATTATTAAAGCCTTCAAAATTGATGGCAATCACTATATGTCGGTAATGAGTGGAATGGCGACTATGTTTTCGGTTGCATTTCTGGTTTTTGCGCTATTGCTTTTGTTCTTAATTTTTAATTTAGTTAGAATATTTTACAAGTATTTCGAACTCAAAATTACCCAGCATAAGCACTCCTTGCTAATATCTTATGGTTTATTTGCAAAAAAGAATACGTTAGTTAATCCTGAAAGAGTTCAGATTACGAAATACACTCAAAATTTTTTCCAGAAAAAAATAAAGCTTTTAAATATGAGTCTCAGTCAGGCACATTTTGGAAAAAGCAAGGATGGACATGAAATGCAGGATAGTACTTTGGAAGTTGTGGGTTGCAATGCTAATGAGAGAGATGAATTATTAAAAATGATTTTTGGGAAAATCCCTGCACAGGGTAAAATATTTGTTCCCAACTGGAGATTTATAAATCTTCCTATTTTCTTCAATCTGGTTATCCCTACAATAATTTTCTTAGTTATTGGTTTCAACGTTTCGGAAGTTAAACCCTACTTGCCACTGGCTGTTATTTATTTTTTAACAGGTGTATTTATGATTTACATGAGTTATAAAAGGCATAGAATTACTGTAAATGAAGAGTTTATCATAAAGAAAAGTGGTATTTGGGATATTTCCCACGAAATTATAACACCTAATAAAATACAGGCCATTACAACTTTTCAATATCCGTGGCATAAAGGTTTAGATGTAGGTCATCTTTGTTTGCACACTGCCGCCGGACAAATTCGATTTAAATACGGCAACTATACAGAAATTAAACAATTGGTAAACTATTGGCTTTATCAAATTGAAAGTGGCAACAAAGATTGGATGTAAATAAGGAACGAATAATGATTGATGCAGATAGAATTGATGTAGTAAAAAGTATAAATAGGAATAGATTATACTTGAAAAGAAGTAAAACGAGTCGGCTCCTAATTATTTGTATCGAGGTTGCCATTATCACTATTATCCCGCTTAGTGCGATAATTATAACGCTAAAGAACACGTATCTTTTTAATCAAGGCTATACATTATATATTGCAACAGCTAATTTAGTTGCCTTTATTTTAGGCTACTTGATATTTAAATTGTTTACTGGAGGAAAAAAACTCTTAAGAATAACTGGTAACAATCTGATTGAAAACAAAGAGCATTTAAATGGCATTTTCAAACCGTTAAACTGGGAAATATATGAAGAAGATAGACTGATGATTGCCATTCCCAATTGGAAAACCCAGGTTACCATTATTTTTGATGGCAAAGATATTCTGATAAATACCATAAGATTTGGAAGAAGTAAAACCCAGGGGATGTTTGATGAAGGGCTTTATGAATACATTAAAGAAAAATTTAATGCATTGAATGCAAATAATAAGACAACCTTATAAAAGAGCAAGAAATTATTTTCAGTCAATAAATATTGTACGTTATGATAGAAATTCCAAAAGATAGAGAAATTTATGAAGGTCAAATTGCCACCTATTGGTTTAGCGATGAAATTTTAGTGTCACTATCAAAAAGCATTAGACGTACGGTACAAAATATAACAGAAAATGTAGCTTTAGTAAAGCAGATTACAAATGGCAAGCGGATGCCATTATTAATTTATTTAAAAAACTCTCCTGTTCCCGATCGGGAAACAAGAGAATTTTCTACCCAACAATTGCCTATCATTTATTCTGCAATGGCAATGGTTTCCAAACCAGGGCTTGCCCAATTTATTATGAAGATTTTATTCAAGTTTAAAGCATCCCCTATTCCAATAAAAAGTTTTACTGATGATGAAACTGCCAAAGAATGGTTAAAGCAATTTATTTAACTTAACTATTATAAACTAAGGCAAATTCTGAAGCGAAATCTTCAAGTTTCGTTTTTCCCAAAGCTGCTGGTCTATTTTTATAATAATCTTCAAAAAGTACTTTATTTCTAATTGCATCTCCCATTTCCACATAATTTTTGGCAATTTCTTCAGATAATCCTGCTTGCACCATGCCTTCCAAAGCTTGTTCATTTGTAAATTCTATCCAAGGTAATTCTGCCTTGCCAACCGCTTTACCCAAAGTAGAAGCAACATCTCCAGCCGTAACTTCGTCATTACTGGCAATATAACGCACACTTGTACCGGTAAAATTTTGTTGTAACTCTTCTGCAGCTGCTTCTGCAATATCATTAGGATGTACAAGCACTAATTTAGTATCGGCGCTGTAATTAGAACCTAAAATATTTGCGTGCTTAATCATATCTATATTGCCAAAAAAGTTAATAAAGAAATAAGCCGGACGTAAATGCTTTATAGCAACACCATCTAAATTTTTGTAAATGTTTTCTACATCATGTAAACCCGCAATTGGTCCTGTTCCTGCAGGTAAATCAGCACCGATGCTACTTAAGTTTACAATTTTTTTAACCCCAGATTTTTTAATTGCTTCGGCATATTTACTTCCAATCCCAGCAATATAGGTTCTATAATTTGTTGTTGTAAATGAAGGCGGTACCATAGTGTAAACTGCATCTGCAGTACTAAAAGCAGAAGTTAGAAAGTCTACATCATCAATACTTCCAATGGCTGGAGTTGCTCCTAAAGCTTCTATTTCTGCCGCCCGATTAGCATTGCTGCTGATAATAGTTACTTCGTGACCTTTATTTATTAATGTTTGCGCTAATGGCTTACTAATATTTCCTAGTGATCCTGTTAATGTAATTTTCATATTTAAAATGTTTTTAATCTTTTTAATTGTCTAATACAAAGTTATATTTGTACTTACTTTTATACAAGTACTTACCCCAAAGTATGTAACTAATGACAGCCATTAAGGAAAATTCTACTCGTAACTATAATAAAGGAATTGCGTTAGGCAGTTGCCCAGTAACTTTTGTAATGAATAAAATTGGTGGCTATTGGAAGCCGATTATTTTGTACCATTTAATGAGCGGACCAAAACGCTACAGCGAATTAAAAAGGGCTATTCCGGAGATTACTGAAAAAATGTTGATTCAGCATTTAAAACAAATGCAGGCTGATGAGCTAGTGATTAGGAAAGCAAAACCTGTTGTGCCACCAGAAGTTACTTATAGTTTAACTGCCTCAGGCAGCGAACTTTCTCAGGTATTAAATTCTATGGTGGATTGGGCCTTAAAACACAGTTGATTAATGTTTGGCTTTGCAATTAACAGGATATAGTTTTACTTTCGATGCCACCTAAACCCGGGCAAAGCGATTCCCCGATTTTTCATCGGGATTAGCGGAGCACGGGAACTGCCTTTACTATAAAATAATGACATTGCTTTTCTAAGAACAGCAATACACTTATATTCAGCTCATTCAGAACCAAAAATATATTATTAGGCTTCAATTTACCAACACCTTTTAATAAGCGCACATAATTTGTTATTTTTGAGCCTCAAAAAAACAGGAGCCGATTTGGATTACTTAGAAGGATTAAACCCACAACAAAGAGCAGCAGTAGAGAACACTAAAGGACCGGTAATGATCGTTGCTGGTGCCGGATCGGGCAAAACCCGGGTTATTACATACCGTGTAGCCCATTTAATTCAATCGGGAACCGATGCCTTTAACATTCTGGTTTTAACCTTTACCAACAAGGCGAGTAAGGATATGCGTGAGCGTATTAGTAAAGTTGTTGGTGCGGAGGCTAAAAACATTTGGATGGGTACTTTTCACTCTGTTTTCGCTAAAATTCTTCGCGTTGAAGCGGAGAAAATTGGCTATCCAAGCAATTTCACCATTTACGATACCGATGATAGTAAAAGTGTAATCCGTAGTATTTTGAAAGAAATGCAGTTGGACGACAAATTATATGCAGCTAACTTTGTTTTTAACCGTATTTCTTCTGCTAAGAATAATTTAATTTCCCCTGCCGAGTACATTACCAATGATCAAATTCAGGCTGAAGATATTCAGAACAAACGTCCTTTAATTGGTCAGATTTACGAAACCTACGCCAAACGTTGTTTTAGAGCTGGTGCAATGGATTTTGATGATTTACTTTTCAAAACTAACATTTTGTTAAAAGATCATCCTGACGTTTTAAATAAATACCAACAAAAATTTAGATACCTAATGGTGGATGAGTATCAGGATACCAACTTTTCGCAATACACCATTGTGAAAAAATTGGCGGCTGCTTATCAAAATATATGTGTTGTTGGTGATGATGCACAAAGTATTTATGCTTTCCGTGGTGCAAACATTCAGAATATTTTAAATTTTGAACGAGATTATCCTGATTTAAAGGTTTATAAATTAGAGCAAAACTATCGCTCTACCCAAAATATTGTTGATGCAGCCAGTAGTATTATTGCCAATAATAAAAATCAACTGGAAAAAAATGTGTTTTCTGATAATGAATCAGGAGATCGCATCAAAGTAACCCGTGCCTTTACCGATAATGAGGAAGGCAAACTGGTTGCAGAATCCATTGTTCAGGAGCGCAGTACAAAAGGTTATAATTATCACGATTTCGCCATTTTATACCGAACAAATGCACAAAGTAGGGCTATGGAGGAGGCTTTAAGAAAGCTTAATGTTCCTTATCGTATTTATGGAGGACTTTCATTCTATCAGCGTAAGGAGATTAAAGATTTAATTGCTTATTTCCGCCTAACGTTTAACCCAAATGATGAAGAAGCCGTAAAACGAGTAATTAATTATCCTAAACGTGGTATTGGCGATACCTCAATAGATAAAATTATTGTTGCCGCCGATCAGCATGATAAAACCATGTGGGAAGTAATTTCCAATGCACACATGTACGTTGATGGCCGTTTAGCCAACCAGTTGAATGATTTTTCGATGATGATTCAGAGCTTCGCAGCGGAAGCTAAAAAGTTGGATGCGTACGAAACTGCTTTATTTATTGCGCAACACGCTGGTATTTTAAAAGAATTATATAGCGATGATAGTGTTGAGGGCCGAAGCAGATACGAAAACATTCAAGAACTACTAAACGGTATTAAGGAATTTGCAGAACGTGAAGATATTGAAGAGCGTGGACTGGATATTTTTATGCAGGATGTTGCACTTTTAACCAATGATGATAAGGATGGCGACAAAAATAAGGATACCGTTTCCTTAATGACCATACACTCTGCCAAAGGTTTAGAGTTTATAAATGTATTTGTTGTTGGCTTGGAAGAAAACCTTTTCCCATCGCAAATGTCAGTCAATTCACGTTCGGATTTGGAAGAAGAGCGTCGTTTATTTTATGTAGCCGTAACTCGTGCCGAGAAAAAGTTAACCCTTACCTACTCCACCTCTCGTTACCGCTGGGGTACGCTAACTAATTGTGAGCCAAGTCGTTTCATTAACGAAATAAATCCAAAATTTTTAGAACTGGATGTAAAACCTTCAAAATCTAATTCTTTGGAAGGTAATTTTGATGATGAACGTAAAACATGGACATCGCAACCGCGTGATTTCTTTAGCAAACCTAAGCCTGCTGCTGGTGCAACTACTTCAGCTCCTCCAGTTAGGCCAAAAACTACTTCGTTACTAGCTAAAGCCCATGTGCCAACGCCTGGCTTTACACCATCACTTCCACACGAGTTTCAAGGTGGAATGGAAGTTGAACACGAAAAATTTGGATTTGGAAAAATTATCAGCCTGGAAGGTCAACTACCGGATGTTAAAGCAACCGTATTTTTTCAAGGTTTAGGAAACAAGCAATTGCTGCTTAAATTTGCTAAACTAATGATTGTAAAAAATTAACAATAGTCAAGATTCGTCAGGTTAAGTTTAGCGAAACTCAACCTGGCGAATTATAATTAAAATTGAGGAAGTTTTGGTTTTGTTCCCATAATTTCTTCCACCTGTTCCATCACTTTATCAGTAAGTAAAGGCACAACTTCCAAAGCGGTAAGGTTTTCTTTCAACTGCTCTCCTTTAGATGCACCTAAAATAACCGTACTTACATTTGGATTTTTTAAGCACCAAGCCAAAGAGAATTTCGCTAAAGATACATTCAGTTTATCAGCAACTTTCTGCAGTTCTTCCACTTTCTTTAATCTATCAGCCTGTAAAACATTGTCTTTTAACCAACCCAATTTCGCATCAGCCAAACGTGTATCTTTTACATCACCCTTAGTATATTTACCTGATAATAAACCAGATGCCAGTGGCGACCAAATGGTAGTGCCCAATCCGTGATCGCGGAAAAGCAATAAGAAATCATCTTCCAGTTTTTTACGCTCAAACAAATTATACTGTGGTTGTTCCATAGTAGGGCCAATTAAACGATAATCTTTAGCAACCGCAATGGCTTCGGTAATTTCTGCTGCGCTCCACTCTGATGTACCCCAATATAAAATTTTACCTTGTTGTAATAAAGTATTCATCGCTAAAACTGTTTCTTCAATCGGCGTATTTTTATCTGGACGGTGGCAAAAATATAAGTCTAAATAATCCACTTGCAAACGTTTTAAAGCGGCATTACAAGCCTCTACAACATGCTTACGTGATAAACCCATTTGATTTGGACCCTTATTTTCCGTACCAAAAAACACCTTGCTTGATACCACAAACGACTCTCTTTCCCAACCTTTTGATTTAAGGATTTTACCCATCACAATTTCCGACTTACCTTCTGCATAACCTTCAGCATTATCAAAAAAGTTTACACCAGCATCGTATGCAATTCCCATTAATTCATCGGCAACTTTATCACTAATCTGCGCACCAAATGTTAACCAACTACCTAATGATAAAGCGCTTACCTGTAAGCCAGATTTACCTAATCTTCTATATTCCATGTTTAATTATTGAATGTTTAAGTTTTAAATGATTGAATTTCACTATCAATATTACCATTAAAGTTTAGAGAATGTTTGAGTTATTAGATTTTTTACAAACAACAAACTATTTCAATAAATTTATTAATTCTTTGCATCCAGATACTTTTATTATTTTTGAGTACTACAAATAAAAAATACAAGCCATATACAATAATACCCACATAAAACAATCCAAATACATATTTTTTAGCACTATGAAAAACACAAAAATTTATTTTTTAGCGATGACCACTGTTGTAACGTTAATTCTTTCTTGTAAAAAAAATGACTCTTCCACACTTGAATCTAGTAATGCATTAATACAGCAAAATAATAAGCGGGCAAACGACACTCAAAATAATACAGTTAATTCTACCGAGTATATATATATTGTAAATACGGGAACTATCTACGGGCAGAGTTTAGATCCAGTTGATAATTGGGATACTTTTAGGGTTTACCAAGAAGGCAGTAATAGAAATTTAAGAATTATATGGGAAGCAAGATCTGTGAGTAAGCCAACAGGCAAGCTTGAATTAGTTGGTCCTGGCTCTTGCTTTATTCATGCTTATCCAAATTATTTTTTTGATTATTCTCTTGAAAACGAATATATGACAACGGGTGTAGGTGCTGTACAAACTACAGTTATCCATAAAGAATATAATATTAAAATAAAAAAAGTAATAGACTTTGATACACAAGAAGATATTACTTCACAAGTCAGTATATTTCCATCGGAAGGGATAAAAGTTCAATATACTAAACAAATACTTGGTGGAGGTGAAGGCCCCGGACAACCATCCACACCAAAATCCAAATAGCTAATTTTTAAGTGAGGGGATCAATCCATTATTGATCCCCATATCTAGCGTTGATGTACTAAAGATCCTTAAACTAACAAGGATTTATTTTTAAAAATCGGCTTAGTATTTAAATTGAAAATCAGCGAAATTATCCTTATTATTGAGTTCCCGTTCCAGGGTTCGATATAAATGCAACTCACCCGATTAGAAATTAAAGGTTTTAAAAGCTTTGGCGATAAAGTTACCATTAACTTTAACGAGGGTGTTACGGCTATTGTAGGTCCAAATGGTTGCGGAAAATCCAATGTAATTGATGCCATGCGCTGGGTTTTGGGCGAGCAAAGTACTCGTGCCCTACGTTCAGAAAAGATGGAAAACATCATCTTTAACGGCACAAAAAATAGAAAGCAGGCGCAGCTTGCAGAAGTTTCTTTAAGCTTTGATAATACTAAAAATGTACTTCCAACAGCTTATTCACAAGTTACAATTACCCGTAAATTATACCGAAATGGTGATAGCGAATATCGTTTAAATGATGTTCAGTGCCGTTTAAAAGATATAACAGATTTATTTCTTGATACAGGTATTGGTTCAGATAGCTATTCAATTATCGAATTAAAGATGGTTGATGAAATTATTTCCAATAAGGAAAATTCTCGTCGCTCTTTATTTGAAGAAGCTTCAGGAATTTCAAAATACAAACTCAGAAAAAAACAAACCTTTAACAAGTTAAAAGATACTGAAGCCGATTTAGAACGTGTTGAAGATTTACTTTTTGAAATTGAGAAAAATCTTAAAACTTTAGAAAATCAGGCTAAAAAGGCAGAACGCTATTATAAATTAAAAGAGCAATACCGCGAGTTAAGTGTTCAGCTTGCTACCCATCGTATTGCTTTTTTCCGTACCGATTTAACCGCATTAGAAGGCCAGGAACAGTTACAACAAGTAAATAGAACTGAGCTAAGCACCAAAATTGATACTGGTGAGGCTGAATTGCAAAAGCTTAAATTAGGCAGCATAAATCAGGAAAAAAATCTTTCTGTGCAGCAAAGAGCGACCAATGACTTTGTTTCTAAAATTCGTGCTTACGAAAGCGAAAAGAAGGTTAAAAATGAGCAAATGCGTTTTCTGCAGGAAAAAGAAAACCGTTTGTCAGGTGAGTTGGAAAAGGATAAAAACCAAGTTAATCATATAAAATATAATATTAAGCGCTTAAATGAGGAAGTGCTAACAGAAACTGAAGTTTTTAATCGCCTTGAATCTGATTTAAAACTTTTAAAGCAAACACTTGATACTTTAAGAGAACAACAGCAAACGGAGAAAAACCGGACGGATAATTTGATTAAATCTGTTAACGATTTGCAGAATCAGGTTTATCAATCGCAAAAGGAAATAGATATTTTAAATATCCAAAAAGATGCTTTGGTGCAGGAAACCAATAGAAATGTGGATGATACGGAAACCAAAAGTCTCGAATTAAAAGCTTTTGATCATGCTTTAGCCGAGCTCGATATTCAGGTACGCGAAAAGCAAAGTAATATTAAGCAATATACGGAAGCTGAGGAAGTATTAAAAACCAAACTGGCGGAGGCAGAAATCAATTTAAGCTCAAATAAAGAAAAACTTAATGCAGAAAACCGCAAAAGGGATGCAAAGCAAAATGAATATAACCTTACAAAATCACTTGTAGATAGTTTAGAAGGCTTTCCAGAGTCTATTCGTTTCTTAAAAAAGAACAATTCCTTTGCAAAAAGTGCCCTTCTCCTTTCTGATATTTTATTCTGTAATGAAGATTATCGTATCGCAATTGAGAACTATTTGGAGCCCGTAATGAACCATTATGTAGTTGAAAAATATGCGGACGCAGTTCAGGCAATTAATCTATTAACAGATGCAAGCCGAGGAAGAGCAAATTTCTTTATTTTAGAAAATGTGCCTGATAAAAACCCTTTATTAAAAGAACATGATGGCCTTATTTCTGCTTTACAAGTTATAGAAGTTGATAAAAAATACCAGCATCTTTGCAATTTGTTGCTTCAAAATGTATACATCGCGACTGGCGAACAAGAGCAATTATTTAAGCAAACTCCAACAGAAGGACTTACTATTTTGGCTAAAAATGGGAAGTATGCACAAACAAAATTTACTTTGGCAGGTGGCTCCGTTGGTTTATTTGAAGGAAAGAGAATTGGTCGTGCTAAAAATTTAGAAAACTTAGCAAAAGAAGTAAAATCTGCAGAAACACTTATTAATCAATACAATGCAGCAATTGCGACTGAAACAGATAACATTTTCAATCTGAAAGAGGCATCAAGACTTAATCAGATTAACGCCCTGCAACAGGAATTAAATCGCCTAAATAACGAGCATATTTCTGTGCAAACCCGTAGAGATCAATACCATGAGTTTATTACCACGAGCGAAAACCGTAAAGCGGATATTGCTCAAAAGATTGTTTCGATAGAAAAAGGTTTGTCTGAAAAGCTTCCGGCATTGGTTGCATTACAAAAAAATCAGCAAGAAGCGCACATTAATCTACAGGAGCAACAAATTAACTATCAAGAAATTGCCGATCAGGTTAATGAATTGGCTGGAAAATACAATCAGGATAATATCCGTTTTCATCAGCAACAAAACAAACTTTCTGGCCTTGAAAAGGATTTAGACTATCGTTTTGTGCAGGAAGAAGCTTTGAATAAACGTGTAGAACAGAATGAAAAAGACCTGCAGGAAACCTTAACAGAAATCACTAAAACTCTTCAGCATACTGATTTAAATGATGATACGCTTTTAGAAATGTATCAACAACGCGAGGAAATGGAAAAGGGACTTGCCGAAGCGGAAAAAGAATATTTTGAAAGCAAGGGTAATATTAATGAAGTTGAAGGAAACCTAACAACTCTTCGTAAAAATAGAGAGGAAACCGACTTTCTATTAACTGAATTAAAAGATAAGAAAAATGCATTAAAAATAGACTTAAATGCTTTAAAAGAGCGCCTTGCAGTTGAATTTAACATAGATATTAATGACCTTTTAGAAACTGAAACTGAAGTAACTGAAAGCGAATTTGATTTAAGGCAAAAAGTAGAGAAAATGAAGCGACAGCTTGATGAGTTTGGAGCAATTAACTCTATGGCTATGGAAGCTTACAAGGAAATGGATGAGCGTTATACCTTTATTCAGAACCAAAAAAAGGATCTTATTGCAGCAAAAACTGATCTTTTGCAAACCATTAAAGAAATTGATGATACCGCAAAAGAGAAATTTATGCAGGCTTTTACGCAGGCAAGAGAGCACTTTATTGTAGTTTTTCGCTCTTTATTTAATGATGAAGATAGCTGTGACTTAATTTTATCAGATACCGCTAATCCTCTGGAAGCTGATATTGATATTATTGCCCGTCCGAAGGGAAAAAGACCGCTATCTATTAATCAATTATCTGGTGGCGAAAAAACTTTAACCGCTACAGCGCTCCTATTCTCCCTTTATCTTTTAAAACCTGCACCATTTTGTATTTTTGACGAGGTAGATGCCCCCTTAGACGATACCAATATTGATAAATTCAATAATATTATCCGGAAATTCTCAGATCAGTCTCAATTTATTATCGTATCGCATAACAAACGTACTATTGCCAGTACAGATATAATTTATGGTGTAACAATGGTTGAACAAGGCGTTTCAAGAGTTGTAGCCGTAGATTTAAGAGAAGTAGCAGCTTAATTTTTATCTCATAGACGGGAATTATTATTAACTTTAATTTTAGTTAATTACAATATGAGTATGAAAAACATTGTTAAATATGCCCTTGTAGCTGTTCTGTTATTGTTTACCAAATATTCCTTTTCCCAGGAAGACGTTTCTTCTCCTCTGAAATATAAAAAAGCTTTGGTTAATTATGAGGATTTCAAAAACCTCGTAACAGCAGTAGAAAATCATAGAAGAGATCGCCTAATCAATTTAGATACATTTTTAAAAATGAGTAAAGAGAAAAATGTAATTATTTTAGATGCACGTTCTACATTTAGATATAAAAGAAAGCATTTAAAAGGGGCTAAATCATTAAGTTTTACAGATTTTACTCAACAAAATCTCAATCAACTTATCCCCGATGTTAATACAAAAATATTAATTTACTGTAATAATAATTTTGAGGGAGATCAAGTAGATTTTGCATCAAAGATTGCCACACCTAAACCTCAAATGGAAAGTCAGATTCTATCCAATAGAAAGCCAATAATGCTTGCGCTAAATATTCCAACATACATCAATCTTTATGGTTATGGATATAGAAATGTGTACGAATTGAATGAACTGGTAAATGTGAATGACAAAAGAATTAAGTTTGAAGGAACAGTGAAATAAATTTGAGAGTTTATTAGTCTTAATTTTTATGCAATACGGTTGAATAAACGACGTTTTCTTTCAATAATTAATACCTTTAAGCCAAATAACATTAAATGAAAATCCTATATATTATCCCTTTAGCACTTATGCTAAGTTGCTGTTCATCTGTTAAAAATCAGCAGGGAACCACTCAAAATGTAGATAACCAATTGATAAAAGATGTGCAAGTCCTTTCGTCTGACGCTTATCAAGGCAGAAAAACTGGAACAAAAGGAGCAGAAATGGCAAGAGCTTACATTGTTGACAGATTTATTAAATTGGGCTTAAAATCTTACCCCGCAAATGTAAATTATGCCCAAGAATTTACTTTTAAATCCAAAGGAGCAACTGTTAATGGCACAAATATAGTAGGTTACATTCCTGGAAAAAGTGGAAATGTGGTGGTTATTTCTGCCCATTATGATCATTTAGGTATAGTTAAAGATGTTATATTTAATGGTGCAGATGATAATGCATCTGGAGTTGCAGGCTTATTAAAAATTGCTGCTTATTTTTCAAAGAACAAACCAAATAACACCCTAATTTTTGCGGCATTTGATGCTGAAGAAGTTGGTTTACAAGGCGCTAAAGCATTTGTTTCTAACCCACCAGTGCCAATTAACACCATAAGCTTAAATCTAAATATGGATATGATTAGTCATAGCGATAAAGGTGAATTATACGTTTGTGGAACTTTTAAATACCCAGAACTTAAAAAATATGTTGTTAATAATAACCCTAAAATAAAGGTTTTATTAGGACATGATGATCCAAAGTTGGGGCATGAAGATTGGACAAATCAAAGCGATCAAGGTGCATTTAATTCAAAAAATATCCCTTTTTTATACTTTGGAGTCGAAGATCATAAAGATTACCATCAATCAACAGATAAGTTTGAAACCATTACCCAATCATTTTTTAATGATGCCGCAAATGCAGTTTTAGAAGTAGCAAAAAATGTTGATCGTCAAACAGGCTTGCAATTATCCCTTAAAAACAAAACAATGATGAAGAATTAGTAATCTTTTCACTTAATAATTTTAAAACCTGCCCTATCGGCAGGTTTTTTTGTTTAAAGTTAATTCCAAATAAAAAATAAAATTCTGTAATTCAAATACTTAACAACAAACTACAAAAATAGTTTGAAAACTATAAAAATAGTAGTAACTTCAATTAAGCAAACTATAAAAATAGTTACAATGATAAAAGAACTTACAAAAGCGGAAGAACAAATTATGCTGATCCTTTGGGAACTGGGTGAAGCGCTAGTAAAAGAAGTAATAGAGAAAATGCCAGAACCGAAACCTGCATACAATACTGTTTCAACTGTTATTAGGGTTTTAGAAACCAAAGGTTTTATCGATCATAAGGCAATAGGAAACACGCACATCTATTTCCCCACAATACAAGAATCTGATTATAAACACTTTGCTTTTGACAAGGTAATGAACAATTACTTTGAAAATTCTTACGAAAGTTTAGTTTCTTTTCTCGTAAAGGAAAAAAGTTTAAGTAAAAGTGAATTAGATGAAATTATTCAACTGGCAGAGAAACTTAAAAAAGATAAATGATGAACTGGTTCTATTATTTACTCGAGTCAAATTTGTACCTCACCCTATTTTATGGGTTTTACAAATTATTTCTACAGAAAGAAACCTTTTATACTGCAAATCGATGTTTCTTGATATTTAGTACAGTGTTTTCATTCATTTTTCCGCTACTAAAAATAGGATATTTTAATCCGATACTACCTAATTTTATCCCTGAAGATGACTTCACACAATATACAACTGAAGCAATTGATTTTCAACAAGCTGCATCAAAACAGTCTGATTTTTTTAATCTGTCTCAACTCTTATTAATTGTGTATGCTTTAGTAACGTTTATACTGCTTTGTAAAACCGTAATCGGTGTTCTTAAAATCAATAAAATCCTAAGAAAATCGACACAAAGGGTAGAAAATGGAATAAAAATAGTTGAATTACAAAATTCAAAATTTGCCTTTTCCTTTTTCAACTTACTTTTTATTGATCCATTATTACCGCAAAGAAATATCATTTTAAAGCATGAAATGGTTCATATTAAACAAAAACATAGTTACGATATATTATTTTTTGAATTAACTCAAATCATCAACTGGTTTAATCCAATTACCTACCTAATTAAAAGCGAGATAAGAACCACTCATGAATATCTTGCTGATGAACAAATGACAGAAAAAGATGATGAAAAATACGATTATGCCATGTTTCTCATCCAAAATTCGCAAGGAATTAACGTTGTCAATTTAACGAATCAAATGTTTAGTACCTCAATATTAAAAAAACGAATTAAAATGTTAAATCAGAAAAAATCCAGCAAATGGTCAAGGCTAAGGTTATTATTAACTTTACCTTTAGTAGGCGGAATAGTTTCTTTATCAACTATGGCCTTTACAAAAGATTATGGAATTGTAGATCTTTATTCAGGCAAAAACCAAGCGAAACTGGCTATAAGACAAGATACAGTTAAAAAAGCTTTTCGTTCAAATGGCATTAATGTACCGAATTTAAGCACTGTTTATTTTGATTACAGGTTTAATGAAGAACAGAAAAAGCCAATGCCCGTGAGTAAAAGATTATTAATTGTTAACAGTAAAGAAGTTGAGCCAGGCACCTTAGGAGGCGTAAAAAATGTGAATCACATTATATTATTGAATCCTGAGAACGGATTTAAAAAATATGGAGAAAAGGGAAAAAACGGGGTTATTGAAATCATTGGTTCAAAGGCAACTATTTTAGATATTCCTGCACCGCCACCTCCAATGGAACCAGCATCTCCACCAAAACCACCTAAACCACCTAAACCGCCAAAAAAAGGCACAAAAATAACAAACAGAATTGGTGAGCCTCGTACTCATCTTCAACCACCACCGGCAATTGAGCCGAAACCAGAAGTGCAGAAAAATACAGCTGCAATCAGCCCGCCCCCACTATTCTCAAAACTTTCTCTTAATAGAGGAAAAAGTGAATTATTAGTTATCCCAGACTCTGATTTTAAGGTTAAAACATTAACCGTATATAATGAAAAGGGTAAAGTTGTATACAATAATACCAATTATGAAAACGATTGGAATGGCAATAACGGCAATTATGGAAAATACCTTTCGTCATTGCCAGCCGGTAAATATCAGTACCTTATGAAAATTGATGGAAAGCCCTATTTAAATAAAAGAGGTGTAGTTAATTTAACCGATTAAGATTATTGTGGCACATAAACCACGTATTTTGTTTCAAAGAAATCTTCACTAAAATAATCTGAAAGCGGATATAATTCTGCTTTCAGTTTTGATTCTTTAATTTCTTCAGCTAAATCCCCTCCTTTTAAATACAAAATACCGTTTGGAATTGCATTAATAGATTCTTTTTTGAATTTACCTTGGATCCAAGGATAGAACTCTCCAAGTCTGGTAACAGCCCTTGAAACAATAAAATTGTATTTATTTTTGATTTGTTCGGCCCGTAAATGATCTGCCTGCAGATTTTCTAAGCCAAGTGCTGATGCTACTTCCTTAACAACCTTAATTTTTTTTCCGATAGAATCAACCAAATGGAAATTGGTTTCAGGAAAAAGTATGGCTAATGGAATACCTGGAAATCCTCCGCCAGTTCCTACATCTAAAACATCCTCGCCTGGTTTAAATGTACAAATTTTAGCTATTCCTAAAGAGTGTAATACATGGCGTTCATACAATTCTTCAATATCTTTTCTAGAAATTACATTGATTTGTGCATTCCAGAAGCTATATAATTCAAAAAGCTGTTCAAACTGAGCAATTTGTTTTTCAGTTAAATTTGTAAAGTATTTAAGGATGATGTCAGGTTTAACTTCAAGCATATTTATAACAATTGAGAATCTTATTTCCAGTTCACTTTTTTCTTACCAAATAGGGCTAAAAAGCCATTAAGTGTTAAAAAGAAGAACAAAAGTATATCTAATATTGGGAACCACCAACGTAAATCGCTATAATTTAAGCGTTTTAAAATTTTAGGATAAATAAAACAACGAATGATAATGCTTAAAAGCAAAATACCTGCTGCAACATATTGTACTTCTCTGCTAAAAAACATGCAAGCTGCAAATGATGCATAAAACAAGAACTGGAAAATAATTTGCACGCTTAAAATAAACTTATGCTTTGATTTATATAGCTTTCCAGCGCCAAAATGACGTTTTTTCTGTCTTAAGTAGCCCGCCCAACTGGTATTTGGCTCGCTCCAAACATGGCTATCTTTATTAATTCTAACTGCTGTATTTCTATTATTAGCATGTGCATTTACAAAAAGGTCATCATCACCTGATGGAATATGCATATGCGCAGCGAAGCCTTTATTTTTAAAAAACAAAGATTTTTTATAAGCCATATTACGACCAACGCCCATATAAGGCATTCCTTTTAAGGCAAAAGAAAGATAGTTTACAGCAGTAAAAAAAGTTTCAAAACGTATTAAAGCATTTAGGAGCCCCCTTTTTCTTAAATATGGAGAATAACCTAATAAAATTTCTGTTTGCTCTTCGGCAGGTTGCTGCATGTCTCTCAACCAATTTCCTGATGCTGGAGTACAATCTGCATCCGTAAAAACAAGCCATTCATTTTTAGCAGCTTTAATCCCCATGGTAACGGCAAACTTCTTGCCTGCAATAAACTTATCGTTATCGAGTACTTTTACTACTTTTAAGTTTTTATACTGCTTTTCCAGTTCTTCAAGGAAATCCTCTGTACCATCCCATGATCGATCATTAACAACGACAACCTCAAAATCAGGGTAATTTTGAGCAAATATAGACGGCAAGTATTTTTGAAGATTTACGATTTCATTTCGAGCGCAAATAACTACACTAATAGGCTTTAGGGCAATATGGGGCACTTCTTCTATACGTATGTTTGCCAATTTTAAATGCACAAAAAGCACATAATACAGTTGTATAAATAAACAAAAGGCCAGAAAAGCTAGCAAACAAAGTTCGGGTAAGGTTAATATCACGATGTTAAAATAAAACAGGCACAAATTTCTCATTTTAAATCAGTAATCCACTTTTATGTTGATAAAAAATTAAACAAAAATATGACCTCATAATTTGCTATTTTTGGCAGATTTTTAGCGAGGAGAAAAGAACGATATGAAATTTACTTTACAGGCAAACGATCCACTTTCAAAAGCCAGAGCAGGAACAGTTACAACTGCTCACGGAGAGATACAAACACCCATTTTTATGCCTGTGGGCACTGCTGGAACAGTAAAAGCAGTACACCAACGAGAATTAAAACAGGATATTGATGCCCAAATTATTTTAGGCAATACCTATCATTTATATTTAAGACCAGGATTGGACACGTTAGAACAGGCTGGTGGATTACATAAGTTTATAGGTTGGGACAGACCAATTTTGACAGATAGCGGCGGTTACCAGGTTTATTCTTTAAGTAAAGTAAGAAAGATTAAGGAAGAAGGCGTAACTTTTCACTCGCACATTGATGGTTCAAAACACTTGTTTACGCCTGAATATGCAATGGATATCCAAAGAACCATTGGCGCCGATATTATTATGGCATTTGATGAGTGCACACCATATCCGTGCGATTATACATATGCGGCACAATCTATTAAAATGACACATCGTTGGTTGAAGCGCTGTTGCACGCATTTTGACCAGACGGAACCAAAATACGGATTCGATCAAACCTTGTTTCCTATTGTACAGGGTTCTGTTTATAAGGATTTAAGGATAAAATCTGCCGAATTTATCGCAAGTATGGACCGTGAGGGGAATGCTATTGGTGGTTTATCCGTTGGAGAGCCTGCCGAGGAAATGTATGCAATGACAGAAGTAGTTTGCGATATATTACCAGTAGAAAAACCACGTTATTTAATGGGTGTGGGTACTCCTATTAATATATTAGAGAATATTGCTCTGGGTGTTGACATGTTTGATTGTGTTATGCCGACCAGAAATGCCAGAAACGGGATGTTATTTACCAAAAACGGCATTATTAATATCCGTAATAAGAAGTGGGAAAATGATTTTTCACCTTTAGAACCGGATAGTGATTTACATGTAGATTTAGTTACGAGTAAAGCATATTTAAGGCATTTGGTACACAGCAAGGAGATGCTAGGTGCTCAAATTGCCACATTACACAATTTACATTTCTATCTTTGGTTGGTAAAACAGGCCAGAGAAAAGATTTTAACTGGTGAATTTTACGCGTGGAAAAATCAGATGGTTAAAGTATTAGGCAATAAACTATAAAATGAACATAATTAAGGGCAATATAAAAATTATAGACCGCTACATTATAGGCAAATACCTTGGTACATTTGTGTATGCACTGGCTATTTTTGTAATTATCATCGTTGTTTTCGACTTATCGGAGAAAATGGATGATTTTATGAAAAGCGGTTTAAGTTTTTGGGGCATATTAACTAAATATTATGCCGGCTCTATTCCATTTTATATTAATATGCTTTCGCCGCTAATTAACTTTATTGCGGTTATATTTTTTACAGCAAAAATGGCTGATCAAACAGAAATTGTGCCTATTTTAAGCGGTGGCGTAAGCTTTAATCGCTTTCTGTGGCCGTATTTCATCTCAGCAACAATTATTTTTTCGGCAAATTTATTATCAAATTTATACCTTTTACCATATACAAATACGTTAAAAAATAAGTTTGAAAACACTTACGTCAAACGTAACGA
Organism: Pedobacter nototheniae; assembly: GCF_004335085.1. Taxonomy (GTDB): domain Bacteria; phylum Bacteroidota; class Bacteroidia; order Sphingobacteriales; family Sphingobacteriaceae; genus Pedobacter; species Pedobacter nototheniae. The sequence goes on from NZ_RQRS01000013.1 coordinate 46,718, forward strand.
TCCATCAACAAAATCCAACATCCACATGAAACTGGATGATAAAACATATATCTACATTGATAATTTCGACAACAAAACCAATTCAGGCTATCGTTTTTCTTTGGATAATTTTGATGGTGATGTACTAACTAAAAAAATCATTGCCGAAAACATTAAATGGGATTCATTAAAACGTAAATGGCAACTAAATAACTACTCTATTCGCAAAATTGATGGCCTCAAAGAAACCATGATTTATGGTAATGGGAAGCTTAAGGATACTATTTTAGATATGCGGCCTGATGATTTCTCAGCTTATGATAACGTAGTACAAAACTTAACAACGGCAGAGCTTTCTGAGAAAATAAGGAAAGAAAAAATTAGGGGAACAGGTGTAATGAATGATCTTAGGTTTGAGCAGTACAAACGCTATTTGCATCCATTATCAGCCTTCGTATTAACTTTAATCGGCGTAGCCTTGTCTTCACGCAAAGTACGCGGAGGCGTTGGCGTATCGCTTGGTATTGGCATCTTTCTAAGTTTCGCTTATATAGTGTTTAACCAGTTTACTCAAATGTTTTCTACTAAAGGTGGTTTACCCCCTTTTATTGCGGTATTAGCGCCAACAATTTTCTTTGGGATACTAGGTGTTTACCTGCTTGTTAAAGCGCCTAAATAAATGGATGCAAATAAAAAAAATCTCCTAATTCTTCATCTTACCGTTTTTGTTTGGGGCTTTACAGGTGTACTTGGAAAAGTAATTTCTATTGATGCAGTACCCATGGTTTGGTACCGCGTTTTAATTGCAACTTCAACTCTTTTAGCATGGTTTTTAATTACGAAAACTAATTTAAAAGTTACTCGAAAACAATTTATCCAGTTCTTTTTAACTGGAGGAATTGTAGCTATACACTGGATATTTTTCTTTCATGCTATCAAGGTTTCTACTGTTTCTGTTACCCTTGTTTGCCTTTCGTCCTTTACTTTATTTACTGCAATTTTAGAACCGCTGATTAAAAAGCAGCCTATTTTTATGGGTGATATTTTAGTTGGATTATTAATTATAGCTGGTATTTATTTAATCTTTAAATTCGAAAGTCAATATACTTTAGGAATAATCTTTGGGCTTTTAGCGGCAGTTGCCTCAAGCCTTTTCTCCACTATAAATTCTACTTTAGTACAAAAAAGTGAACCATCTATTATTGGTTTTTATGAACTTATTGGTGGGTTATTTTGGATTACATTATACCGTTTATATGATGGATCCCTATTAAATACTCATTTTAATCTGAGCTTAAAAGATTGGTTCTACCTAACTATTTTAGGCACTTTTTGTACTTCCGTTGCTTACGTTGCAGGCGTATCTGTAATGAGGACTTTATCTGCTTTTAGAGTAGCCTTAGTTACCAATCTAGAACCTGTTTACGGAATTATTTTGGCTTTTATTTTCTTTAAAAATAAGGAACAAATGACGGGTGGCTTTTATATCGGAGCGATCATTATCCTGGCTTCTGTATTCCTTTATCCTATATATAAAAACAGAAAAAATCATCCTTAATTTTTTCATAATAACAGTTCTATTCTATCCAATATTATAACTTCATTTAAGTTTTAAAAAGTTAAGTAACGAGCAAAAACTAACTATTAAAACCTGTATAAAAATATTTTCAGAAGTGAGATAATAAAAAGATTAGGTGTATAAATTGGTGTTGTTTAAACAATACTAATCTTCCGAAATAAACCAATCTTTTAAGTGAATAATAACCGCTAAATTTCATATGGTATTAAATTATTACGCTCGTAAAGACAGCCAAAAAGCTCAAAATTCCGAAAGCCTAAAACCAATTAATGGCTAAGAAATTGATTATACTGCAAGCTCATTTTATTAAGTAAAAACGACAACTAATGATTATTAAAACAGATGCAATAACAAGAAATTTGGTATTCATAATTAAGAATTAATACAGCATAAATTCAATGATATTCCAGCTAAAAAAAACTAATTTATTAAGATAATAAAAGAAGCTTATGAGATAGATTTCACATCAAAATAAGCCCTAAATTTTACCACATTAAGGGAATAAAACTAAACATAAATCGCCCTAAAAATAGACTAACAGAAAACCATAAACACAGCCAATCTATGAAGTAATTTAACACAAAATAATATATTAAAATAATGAAAAATCAACCACCAAATAGATGGTTAAAATCACTAAAAAAAAGCGCTAAAAACCAAGTAAAAAACTTAAAAAACAAAACACTATTTTAAGTAAAATACAACGCAAATAATAAGTTCTATTAAACCAAAAACTTATTAAATAAAATCAAAATATTCCAAATAAATAGGAGTAAAACATTGATTAACCGCAACCAACTCCTGTTTAGAAATAGAGATAAAATCTATATTGATTCAGTTAAAGAGCAATTATAAAAATTAAAAAAAAGGCTCTAATCAACGCAAAAAAAATCGTTATTCCCTTTTGAATTTGACTCAAATTTTCCTGATTAAATGCTGGTTTTCAATCAGCAGTTCAGTCCATATTCACATAAAACTGAATAAATTAACTCCACATGCCCGATGGTTTTAAAGAAAATAAGGAAACACGAAAATAACCACAAATCGCTATAAATCAGATAATTATATCGAAAATGAAATTTTTCAATATTTTCTAATTTTTAGGCGTAAGCAATCAAATATTCCAGTAAAACTGCATTATCGAACCAAATTCTATAAATTTTTAGCTGTTTTTAAAACCATTTTTCATACAAAAAATTAAAATATCCTACTTTTTGCAAGCTAAAAATAGTCCTAAAAATCTGGTTCAAACGGTAGATAATTCCAAAAAAGTAAAGGAAATTGAAAAATGGATTTTTAGATTTTTAGCCAAAAATTTTAAGAATGAAATGTCAATCTATATATAAATCTATTAGTAAATCTTAAATAGTGAAGCTTAAAAAAAACAAAGCATGACTTATTGTCATAAACTTTATCTTCTATAAGAATAGTTTTTAAAGTAATTCGATTATTAAAAACTAGCATTTAATTGAGTAGAATTCCAGGTAAACACAAAAGAAAAATCGAATGTAAAAACCTAAAGAAACAAAATCGAGAACCGTAGATTTTGTAAGCACTTTTTAGAAGCACAAGGTAAAAACAAAAACATAAAGAAATACAGTCAAAATTGGACGCCTTAATTAGATTTTTTTTAGCCTGTTTAAAATCATATTATGTAAACAGAATTTCAAAATGGAGAAAAAATTTTCAAGGAAAATCGAATAATAAGTGTAATTTAAAGCAGTAAATATTGATGAGTTGTTCATTCCACTTATGATAAAAAATAGATATAACAATCGCCAACAAAAACACTAAAAACATCAAATTAATTAATCTATATAAATTAAATAAAAAAATAAAAATCAATAAGTTATAAATTTTATATAAATCTTAAAAATAGATAAAATTAAGATTACAAATTTTGAAAAACTAAATATTTTAGCATAAAACTTAGATGAACTTCAAAAAAGCAAACAAACAACTAATTATCAGATACTTATCAACAATTACATTAAGTTTTATTTCAGTATCAGTTTTTGGGCAAATTTTCAGCACTGCTCAGAACCCACTTAGTGTAAAATGGCACTATATTTCGTCTGGCGGCTTTAAAATCATCTATCCTGAAGAATTGGAGAAAGAGGCCCAAAGAATGGCCAATACCCTACCATTCATCTACACCAAAATTGGAAGCGGATTAAACAGGCAGAAAACCTCCATTCCACTCCTACTACAAAACAGAGGAACGTTAGCGAACGGCTTTGTTCAGCTGGCACCTAAAAAATCTGAATTTTACGCTACCCCTCCACAGTACTTCGATAGCCAAGATTGGCTCAATAACCTTGCGGTACATGAGCTTCGGCACATTGCTCAATTTGACAGATTGACAGGTGGACAAGCAAAACCTTTTCCTGAGTTGGTTTACTTTGCATACATGGGAGCTGCTATACCAACTTGGTTTTTTGAAGGTGATGCAGTAGTTAACGAAACCGCTCTAACCTTATCGGGCAGAGGGAGGCAGCCAAATTGGATTATGCCTTTTAGGGCTTCAATTTTGGAAGGCAAAAAATTCAGTTATAGTAAAGCGTATTTTGGATCGAATAAAGATGTGACTCCAGGCTATTACCAAACTGGCTATTTAATGGTTGCAAGTATGAAGGAGGAACATGGAAAATTCTTTTCGGATAGCTTGCTACATGATATTAGAAAAAGACCTATTCGCCCATACCCTTTTTCTGAAAGCTTAAAAAAATTTATTGGAGAAAACACAAGGCAGTTTTTTCTTTCTACACAAAATAGCATTGAGAAAAAATGGAAAAATCAAGCTGAAAATTTATCGACAGAAAGCTACTCTAGTTTGAATCAAAAATCGGTTTATGCTACCAATTATTTTTTACCTGCACGCTTTAATAAAAATCAAATTTTGGCGCTTAAAGAAAGTAAGACTGAGGCGAAACATTTTGTGCTAATTAACGAGGATAAGAGTGAGCAAAAATTATTTGGAATTGGTTATCAAGATCAGCCGTGGTTTAGCTTTAAAAATGGTGTTTTAGTTTGGGATGAAGTGAGGTATGACCCGAGGTATAAGCAACGAAACTACAGCGTGATTTGCAGCTATGATTTCAACAAAAAAAAATTCAGTAAACTGAGTAAAAAAAGTAAGATTTTTTCTCCTAGTCTCTCGGCCGACGCAAAGAAAATTATAGCTGTAAAAGTTGATCTTCAAAATAAGTTTAATCTAATTGAAATTGAAACAGCAACAGGCAAAATTTTAAAAACATATCCAAACCCTGAAAACCTAATTTTACAAACTCCAAATTTTGATGCAACAGGAAACAAGATTGCCTACATTGGGGTGAATGAAAAAGGTAAAAATTTAATTTTACTAAATGACGGGAATAAGAAGTTACTGATTACCGATAGCCGACAGCAACTGAGCAGGCCAATTTTTATTGATGATAAAATAGGTTTTAATGCACACTTTAATGGCATTGATAATATTTACGATATTGATATTACGACTGGAAAGATTAGTGCACTTACGGCTTCGAACTACGGTGCTTTTAACCCGACAGTAACCGAGAATAAAAAAATTATTTTTAATGATTATAAAATTAACGGTTATGAAATTTCCGAGAAAAATATTGAGGAAAAAGAAATTGGAAAAGATGGATTTGTAGATTTTGCCGCAGCGGCAGAAAAGCAAGAAAATACGGGTAATGTTTTTGAAAATATCCCAGACAGTATTTACCAATCTAGGCGTTATCATCAGGCTTTAAATCTTTTCAATTTTCACAGTATCATTCCGAGTATTGATGATGAATATACTTTTGGATTAGAGTTACAATCTAACAATTTACTTAATACGATGGACTTTTATACTGGGACAAAATACCATCGGGATTTAAAAAGATTTGAATACACTGCAGACATTAGCTACAAGGCATTTTATCCAGTTTTTAGTGTTCTATATCGCAACAGACCTAAAAGAACTTTCTACAGAACTAAAAATGGCACACAGCAGGGAGATTGGCGAGAGAACTATATAAAGTTGAATGCTTCACTCCCACTTTCGTTTAACGCCAGAAATCAAAACTACTCTTTTAACTTAAATGCGGCAACGAGTTTTACGCAAAGGTACATGCCGCAAAATATGCCAACCAATTTTATTACGAGGCTAAAATTTCCGATGGAATACAACTTTACTTTTAACCATAGCGTTACAACAACCGAAAGAGATATTGCTCCAAAATGGGCACAAATTTTTAGGGTAACATACGACCATCAACCTTTTGATAAAAATTTAAAAGGAGAGATTTTGGCTTTAGAAAGTTTTTTGTACTTCCCTGGATTTGCTAAAAACCATTCGTTCCTGGCAAGCTTCAATTATCAAGAAGCAACGGGCGTAAATCAGTACGCTACTGAAATTGCAACGGTGTATGGTTACAATAATATTTTAGCTAAAAGTAAACTTCAAAATAGCTTACTTTTTAATTATCGTTTTCCTTTTGCTTTTCCAGATTGGGAAATCGGACCGTTGGCTTATATTCGAAATTTTAGAGGAGGATTATTTTGTCATTATGAGAACATTGGCAAAGACACAAATTTGAGTCAGCCTAAAACTTATGGTGTAGAATTGAACACAAGCTTAAACATTTTAAGGTATCAACCTGTTGTTGATGTTGGTACGAGATTAGTATTTGTTAATCAAATTTACAATCAAAACCCGATATTAGAGTTTTCATTTAACTATAGCTTCTAAAACATGAGCACAAAAACAATCTTTATCATCATTCTAACGGCACTATTAACAATTTTCTTAATGGTTAATACAGATCCTGTAGACTTTAATTTCCTGGTTACAACATTGGCAGTTTCAAAATTACTTGTTGTTGGCGTATGTATTGTTATTGGCTTTATTATCGGATTTATAGTTGGTCTCCCAAGAAAAACCTTAAAAAATCTGGATGCAGAAATAGAAAAACACTCGATTGAAGGAAATAAAAAAACCTTGAGCGACGAGGATAGAGATTATATTAGTTAATAAAAAGTATTTATTATTTAATCCATTTGCCTACAAAGCTGTAAAACTTATTTTTAAGCTTTTACAGGCTTCTTCAGCTTTAATGACTTAGTTTGTCTCCGCTATTGTCTTCACGTCAACAGAAGGCTTTATATTGGCGCCATTATGCATCGATACTGCATGTATGTTTAATAAAATTAGGTATAGAGATAAAAGTATTAATAAAAAGTGATTATGGTTTAGTTACGCCCCATTAAAAAATCCTTTCGGAATGCCATTAAATAGTACAGATTACCTAACGCTGAAAATACGATATTAATTAAAAAAAGGATGGTTTAGCTTAGTCAAAATTGCATTCAAAATAAATGAGTAACCAATTTTACTGATTGAGCCAGTTTTTGAATGCTTCTGCACGTTCTTCGCTCACTACAACTTCTAATCCTTCTACTGGTGCAGGTTCTAGCACAATTCTTACTCTGTTTCGGGATAGTTTATACATTTCCCTTACCGCATTAATGTTGATGATAAATTTCCGATTGATGCGAAAAAAATCTGCGCTATCCAACTGAGGTTCTAAACTGCCAATGGTTTCTTCAATAATATAGTTTTGTTTATCGTTGGTTACGAGAAAAAGATATTTCCCTTCAGCCATAAAATATGCAATATCATCAGATTGGACAGTTTTAATCAGTTTCCCTAACTTAACCATAAAGCGGTTACGAATTTTAGGGGCAGAACCTTGAGTTTGATAACTGATTTGAGCAAATTTACGGGTAGAAAACGTACGGATACTATCAAGTTTTGTTAATGCTAAAGCTAAATCTTCTTCATCATAAGGTTTTAACAAATAATCTATACCCTGATTTTTAAAGGCTTTAAGGGTGTATTGATCGTAAGCTGTTGTAAAAATAACAGGGGCAGATACTGAAACTTGTTCAAAGATTTGGAAGCTCTCTCCATCTCCTAGATGAATATCCATAAACAATAAATCAGCATTATTTTTTGTAAGCCATGTTATGGCTTCTTCTACGGTAGCGAGGATGGCCAATATTTGTATTTCGGGATTGAGCTTAACCAGCATTTTTTTTAGCGTATCCGCTGCCAGCTCTTCATCCTCAATTATTGCTACTTTCATCCTGTTTTTTACTTGGATGTAAAAGTAAAAAAAAACTCCGGCCTGTAAAAACAGACCGGAGTTTAATGCTATTGAAGGTTTGGATTTGCCTTTATCGCCGATTGTGGGAAACGTAATGTATACCTCGGATCGTTTTTAGTTAGCGTAAATTCCTTACCATCCACTATATGCTTAATCACTGGCTGGCCGTATCGTTTAAGATCATACCAACGGTGACCTTCCAATGCCAGTTCTTTTTCTCTTTCCTTGATAATTTCCTGCATCAAATCATCATTATTCATAGCGGCTATTCGCGTTTGCTCTGTAGCATAAAAAGCAGGCGTATAACGCTTAGCTTTTAAAGCTAACAAACTTTGCTGTGCTAAAGTAAGATTACCAGTTTGCAAAGCTGCTTCTGCTTGAATTAGGTAAAGTTCTCCGTTACGGAAGGAAATTTTAAAAGCGTTATCATTACCTTTTTTAGAGACATAACCATCAAATGTTTTACCGAAGTATAAAGCAAATCGCTTATCATTTGCTTGGTCGTAAATGCCAATTAAGTGAGATGACATGTACGAACTTCTGCTTGTTGACGAGTTAAACACATCTTCCATCGACATAATATTCTCCTTTGAAAGGTAGCTATTTGGCGCAACAGCACCGGCAACATTTAAATCTTCTAATTGATTGTTGATTGTTAAGGCACTTTGAGTTGCTTTAAGGGCATTGCTCCAATCGCCTCTAAACTGATAAATTCTGGCAGCAAGTGCAAGTGCTGCACGTTTGGTAAAACGGTAATTTAAACCGGCGTTAAAGCTATCGGCATTAATTAAAGATTGACCAGTAGCTAAATCTGCAAAAATTTGATTGTACACCGCTTCTACAGTTGCTGGTTTATAATTTGTTTCAATATCAATAACCAGGGCAATTGGCACGCCACGATCTGCTGCTGCTGTATTTTTATTAAAAGTTTTTGCATAAACGTTTAACAATTCAAAGTAAGCATAAGCACGAAGTAAATAAGCCTCGCCTTTAATTTGTGCTGTTTCTGTGTTTTTACCTGCTTTATTTTCAATATCAGCAATTACTGAGTTTGCATAAAAAATTGAAGTATAAAACTCTCCGTAAGGCATTTCCTTTGAATTTGCATCGGGGTTTTCATCGTTCCATTGGTATTGATCGCGGAAGCTTGCTGCATCGGGCTCATCATTATTTAAAACCAATTCATCGGTACGAAATGCTAATACAGATTTATGACGAGGAAACTGTGCGTATCCTGAGTTTAATAAAGCTCTAAAATCGGCGACGGTCGTTGGAATAACCTTCCCTACTGGCTCTACATCCAGGTATTTTTTGCAGCTGCTTACTGATAGTGTCAGGAACAAAACTGCGGTTAATTTTATAATCTTATTCATCTTAATATAAATTAAAAAGTAGCATTTAAACCAATTGCAAAGCTTCTGGTAATTGGTTGTGCATAAATATTTCCATAAGTTTCTGGATCAAAGTAGCCTTTATAATCTGTTCCGAATACAAATGGATTTCTGGCTTCCAAGCTTAATCTTAAACTATTTGCTTTTATTTTACCAGCAATTTTGGCTGGCAAAGTGTAGCCTAAACGGATGCTGTTAATGCGCACATAACTCATGTTTTTTACAAAAATATCCAGGTCATTGAAAGAGTTTGCCGGGTCATTTCCATTTTGCCATGCATAAGCCATCCATCTATCACCGTTATAAGTTGCATTGCCATAAATTGCAGGCAAAGTACTGCTTGTGTTTCCTGGCGACCATGCATTTAAAATATCTTTTGAATAATTTCTACCTCGATCAACCTGAGTTGGATTGTACAACGCTTGCTGTTTTACCAGTTTATTAATATTGAAAAGTGCACTTATAGCTAAATCGAAATTAGCATAACGGAAACGATTGGTTAAACCACCTGTAAACTCCGCATCACCATCACCTGCATAGGTGTATAGGTTTTGAAAATCGGTATTTTTTAAGGCGCTGTTTGAATAGTTCCCGGCAAGCCATTCGTTATCTGCATATGGATCATACAATTGATAAAACTCTTCAAGCGAAACCGTTTTACCATTTTTATTGAATAAAGGAAGTCCGTTTTTATCTAATCCTGCTGTTTTTAATACGAAAATTGCATTAACTGGATAACCTTCTTTTGAAGGATTTAGCTGATTATCACGCACTTTTTCTCTAACAACCTTGCTTTTATTGTGGGCAATATTAAAATCTGTAAACCATTGGAAATTAGGTGTACTGATGTTTCTTGTAGAAATGGTTAGCTCTAAACCTTTATTTCTAATTTGTGAATAGTTTGAATTGGTGTAATTGAAACCATTTTCTGGCTGCAAAATTTCAGTTCCAATTAAGTCTTTACTGAAACGGTTATAATAATCAAATGTAATCTGAACGGCATTATTTAAAATACCAAAATCTACACCGGCGTTAAAAGTAGAAGTTTTCTCCCATCTTAATTTATCATTTGGTGGACTGCTTAATGCAATAGTTGGTTGGTTTCCGCCAGGAAGAATTCCCGTTTGGTTATACGTACCAACCACATATGGAGAAGTATTTTTATCAATGTTTCCTTGCAAACCGTAAGAAGTACGTACGCGAAGGTTTGATATCCAGCTGATATTTTTAATGAATTTCTCTTCACTAGCGTTCCAAGCACCTGATAGCGAATAGATTGGCAAAAATCTGTATTTTGGATCTACACCAAATAAATCTGATCCATCATAACGGATACTTCCGTACAAAGTATACTTTCTATCATAAGTATAAGATAATGTACCGTAAAACGAAGCATAGGCATTTTCAAGTTGTGTTTTCTGGTAAGATCTCAAATCTGATCTTGCGGCATCAGCAGAATTTCTGAAAACAATGGCTTGGTTAGTCAGCGTACGATCATCGTAACCGAAGCCTCTTGTCATTGTCCCATCATCATAAGTTCTTCTTAACTCCGACCCTGCCAAAGCTTCAATCTCGTGTTTTTCGTTAAATACCTTTTTATATTCCAAAATAGATTTCCAATTGTATTGAAATGCTGAATTATTTTGGTTGTAAATTATACCTCCTACTGGTAAATAATATTCATATTGCTTGGTTGCTGAGTTATAAAAACTAGTGCTCTGTCTTAATTTACGTGTGTTATAAGTATTTTGAGCAGCATATTTTTCTACACCAGTATCTTCAAACTGTAAGCCTAATTCGGTACGAATATTTAGGTTTTTATTAATTTGGTAGCTTAAATCCAAAATGGCTTTTAAACTTTTGTTATCTAAAGTATAACGGGTGTTTTCGCGTTCTTCAACAATATTAAATGGTACATAAGCATCTCCACCTTTGTTACCAAAAATATCAGGATCATAATTGTAGTTTCCATTTGCATCTCTTACCGTTAAATAAGGGTTTACGTTTCTGGTGTAATTACTTAGGTTACTAAAACCATCAGGATCGGTATAAAAGTTATTTCTTTTTGTTTTTGAGCCAAAAACTCCTACCCCTGCCTTTAATTTATCGGTAATATTATAATCTGTTTTTAGTGTTAAGCTGTAGCGTTCTAATCCGGTTTGCTTGGTTGTACCTTTTTCATTGTAATAGCCACCAGAGAAATAATAAGTTGCCTGATCGCTACCACCAGATAAACCTAAAGTGTATTGCTGGTTAACAGCATTTTGATACATTTCCTTTTCCCAATCTGTACCATCTGCTCTTAAAGCATTAATTGCAGCTTGCGTTTGTGTACTCAATGCAGAAAAACCACCGGTTCTATATTTATTAAGCTCGCCACTTTTATTTAAAATTCTAGCAATTCCACCTTGGCTATCTCTGTAAGTAAGATCAGACCTTGAGGCTAAGCCCAATTCAAAATCTACCTTTTCAGATGCATTCATCATGTTAAGCTTATCAAGATCAGGGCGTTGAGAAATGAAAGAGTTTGCAGAAAAATTAATAGCCATTGGTCCTTTTTTACCCTTTTTGGTGGTAATTACAATCACGCCATTTGCTGCCCTTGCACCATAAATGGCTGTAGCCGCAGCATCTTTTAGTATTGTAATATCGGCAATATCATCAGGGTTTAATCCAGCAATTGGCAGGTTACGCAGCTGATCTATTTGATCTTTACCAATTGTATTGGGCAAATTGGTACCGTCTAAAGGAAGTCCATCCAACACCCAAAGAGGATCTTGCGCTCCATTTAAAGAAACTGTACCTCTAATTCTTATTTGTGGAGCAGCCCCAGGCCCACCTGTAATATTCCCTACAGAAACTCCCGCTACTTGCCCTTCAAGCATTTGGTCGATCCCTGAAACACCAGTTTGGCGTACCTTATCGTACTCAAGCTTTGCTGTAGCTGTAGTATTTTTACGTTTAGCAATATCCGTATAACCATTTACTACAACCTCGCCAAGTGTATTTTCGCTATTTTTTAAAGAAACAACAATCTGTGTTTTATTTATGATACTTATCTGTGTAGAATTGTACCCCAAATAGCTAATTCTAAGTGCAGTTGTACCTTCTGGTACTTTTAAACTGAATTTACCATTTCCATCTGTTACGGTACCCACCACAGTATTCTGAATTACGCCTGGCATGCCACTTTGTTCGCCAATCATGGCATTATCTACAAATACCGAAGCACCTGGTATAGGTAAACCATCCTTTTCATCGAGCACCTGCCCGGTAATAGTTTTTTGTTTCTGACTGAAACCTGAAAGACCAAAGCCAAACAGCAACAGTAGCATTATTAGTAATTGTTTATTCATATTTCTTCTATAATAGTTTTGATTGGTTTTACATTAGTTCATTTTTAAACTTTGACGAATCCTTAAAATCAAGTCCATATAATGACCCTTGGTTGCATCATCGCCTGTGTTTTTATTTTTCTCCAAAAGCGTTACAATCTGTAAAAGCTCTGTACGTTTTGCGGCAGCCACATCTGATGTTCTGCTCATGGAGCTTACCTGAATGTTTCTTAATGATGCTTCATCACCATTTACTGCGGCTTTACCCTCATTGCTGAAATCACAAGTTTGCAATTGGTTTTGAATTTTTAATCTGTTATCGTTTAGGGTTGTCTTGGTAATTTTCTCCAACATTTTATCGGTACTTACCAGCAATACATCTACATAATTTTGTTGTAACATGCGGTCGGTAATCGAAAGCGCTTTACCTTTTACAGTTTTAGCGAATACAGTTTCTCGAAGGTTTTTAAGTAATTCGGCTACAGTAAATACATTATCCTTGCCCAACAAAACTTCCATCTCCAACATTCTAAGCAAGCGCTCTTGTGATACTAAGCTGTAAAGGGCGCCATATTGAAACTCACGCCTTAAATTATAAGGTGCATATTCATACGGTCCTGCCGGAGAATCTTTAATCGGGAAGGTTTTCTTCAATAAATCTTTATTAAACAACCACTCAGGATCTTTTAAAACCTCTTCTTTAAGGTAGTTTAACGCTTTAATCTGCATCGCTTTGGGCACCGGTGTATAAGCATCTTTTTTGTCGCCGTTAACTGGTTTTTCAAGGTAATAACCACCAATATTTGCGGTTACATGCTCTGCATAGGTAGACCATTGAAAAATAGCCGCCATGTATAATTTACCAGCCTGGTAATAATCTTCACCATCTTTTGCAGACCAGTTTATAATCTGAGGGATTAATCGCTTTAAGTTTAATAAGCCATAGCGACTTGCTTTTACGGCATCATCACCTAAATCTTCAGATTGAGATCTTGGATCAATTACATTAGCGCTACTTTGCTGATCTCCATAAAAATATAATGGATCATTTTCATGGTTTTTAATCCATTTTGCTAATACTGGAATTTCATCATGCGGATCTACAATATCCAACCAACGGTATCCCCATTCAATGGCATATTGATCGTACAAACCAATTTGTGGTGTAATATTGATTACATTATCTTCTGGCTGAGCTACATAATTAAAGCGGGCATAATCCATAATTGAAGATGCCGTGCCGCCCATACGATTGGTAAAAGATGGCGAACGCAAAGAATCAACAGGAAAAGAGAATGAGGCACCCATATTGTGTTTTAAACCTAGTGTGTGCCCAATTTCATGGGATGATACAAAGCGGATGGCGTGTGCCATACGGGCATCGGTAAGTTTATTATTTCTTGCGCCAGAATCTATTACTCCAGTTTGAACCCTCATCCACGATTGTAGGGAAGTCATTACATTGTGCCACCAAATTACATCAGATTCTAATATTTCTCCTGAACGTGGATCTACCACTGCCGGGCCCATTGCATTAGATTTTGGAGATGCTGCATAAGTAATTTCCGAATAACGGATGTCATCGCCATCATAATCTGCAATATCTTTTACTTCTTTAGCCTGAATGGCGTTTTTAAAACCTGCCTTTTCAAAAGCTTTTTGCCAATCTACTACTCCGGCAATAATTTCCTGTCTCCATTGTGGCGGTGTTGATGGATCTATATAAAATACAATCGGCTTTGCTGGTTCTACCAATTCACCTTTTAAATAACGCTCACAATCTTCTGGCTTAGGTTCTATTCTCCACCTGGTTAATAGTTGCCTTTTCTCCATTTCGTGCTGCTTATCAGAAAAATACCATCTAGGTGTGGAGAAAAAACCTACTCTATCATCGGCATAGCGAGGTTTCATTGGTTTTTCGGGTAATAAAAGCAAGTTTGTGGTTACCGCCATACTAATAGGAATGCTATTTTGCCCTTCTGTAACCCTAGTACTTAATAATGCACGTACCACAACATTTTGAGGGAAACTTTTAATCTGCTCTATTGCTGATAAAGAACTTTTAGCTGCAGTACCTAAGCCTACATCTGTAAAAACATCATTAAAGCTTTTGTCTGTACCATCAAAAACCCGATTTACTTTAACTACCACGGCAGAAGAATCTGGATTATAAGCTTCAATTTTGAAAGATTCAATTACCGAACCTATAAAGTTATCGTTTACAGAACGGGTGATGGCATCTGCCAGAGGCGATTCTACTTGCGGTACAATGGTTTTTACCCAAATGGTTTTAGCCAGTTTATTTTGCGAAAAGCGAATTACCTTGTTCTCAAAGTTCATCCCTTTATTTAACCCCGATTCATTTAAAGCCAGAGGTACAGATGATATTTTATTAACCACAAGAAAGTCCTTTCCCATTAAGTTTAAAGGAATTTCGAAGTAATAATCTGTTTCTACCTGATGAACTTTAAAAAGGCCATTAACCGTTTTTGCCTTCTTCAATAATTCACTATAGCTTTTAAGATCTTTGCTCTTGGTGCTATCTGCAGCATTTTTCTTTTTTAGTGTGTCTGCCTGTACTTTCTTAGTTATTTTAGCTGGCAGTTTTTTAGGGATTTGTGCGCTCACCTGTGCGGTAAACAAGCCAGTTATAACTACTAAAAAAGATAAAGTCTTATTCAAAATCATGTTCCAAAGTGGAAGATAATCGGCACATTATGAAATTTTTCGGAGTGGAGTAGTGCAATATAATTAGTGAAAGCGCAGTCTTAAGGAGTGAAATTTTTTATTGTTAACTTAATATCATGTCCTGATTAATATTCAGTTAAATGCAACACAGGCAAGTAGCACTTGAAAAACCCGGCTTCAATACCGGATGTAAATTCCTGATTTTCAAAATATGAATAGGTACTTTTAAGGTAATTAAGTCCTTGCTTTACCGAGTTTTTAACATCAGGCCGTAGCTGCAAATTATTACTTACCACAATAACCCCTTTTTTACTTTCTATAGTAATTTTAAGTGGTTTTTCTTTGGAAAGGATATTGTGTTTCACTGCATTTTCTATCAATGTTTGCAAGCTTATAAAAGGAATTTTACCCGTTAATTCTGCGGCATCAATATTAATATCCAAAGGTTGCAATGCATCTCCGAAACGGATTTTTAGCAAAAAGAAATACTCTTTCATAAAGTACAACTCTTCCTCAACCGTACTCAGCCCACTTGGGTTAGATTCAAGCACATATCGATATACCCTTGATAGCTTTACCACAAAAGATTTTGCCAACGTAGAATCCTGATCAATTAAAGCATTTAAGGAACTTAATGAATTGAATAAAAAATGTGGATTTACTTTTTCCTTTAGCTTACTGAGCTGAATCATAGCATTTTCCTTTTCTTGCTGAGAAGCAATAAGTTTTAATCCTTGCTTTTCCATGGAAACTTCCTGCCGATTAATCTCTACTTCCCTACGCAATAAAAATTCCCTTTGCCATTTCCGTTGATACAACCAAATGAGACCCAAAATAATGCTCACAGATATTAAACCCAGATATACCGAGTACTTACGAATTGCAACCACATCTTCTTCCAATATAAATAAAGGAATATTAACCACAATAGTCCACTTTAAACCATTAATTTCTGTAGGGATATAATAGCGGGTAACAGGAAGGCCCAAATATTCAGACTCAACTACTTCGCTATTAAAACGGATAAAATTTTCGTTCTTTCCGGTTATTGGTGTTAGTTTAGGCAAATATAATTTCTTGCCTATTTGCCTTTCATTCGGACTAATAATGCAAACGCCGTTTTCATCCATCATGTAGGCATAAGACATTCCTTTTGAATCTATATTAACAAAGGCACGTTGTAATTCTAAAAGATCAATATCCAAACCTGATAATAATTTACCGCGTTTACCAACCACTGTATTATTAGAGGTTAACCAATGGAGCGAGTCGGTAATAAGATCTTGTTGCCCGCGAGTATTGTTTATACTGCTGGCTGTAAACTGTTTCCTTACCCAGTTTTTTATATAAGCAGGCATCACTTTTTGTTTAAAAGTATTTACCTCTTTTACCAAATAAACGTATGAAGTATCTTTTCCATTAACAATTGCGTACCAGGCATTTTTAACCTTATCATCAGCCATTAATACAGTGCCCAATGTTTGCATAATGGTGTGGCTATCCAATTGTGGCCCCAAATCTGGAAAAACATTAGAAACCATTTGTGTGCCCTTCATAATGTTGTTAAATTCATATTGATAAAGCAACACTTTTTGGCGGTACAGATTTACCCCAGCAAAATCGGCAATATTGTGCATTCTTTTTTCCAGTACCTTACCAGTAAAAAAAGTAACACCAGTAATACATAGAAAGATTACCAAACCTATAACTATCAGGTATTTGGGATTTTGCAACGGAAGTTTCATTTGGCTGCAAAGATAGAAAAAGTGAACCGAGTATGGTTTTAATGAGGTGCTTACATGCCTTTTAAACACTTATTTATGATACCCTAATGACCATTGAGATAGGTTTTGAAGGATATTTTAGCTTAAAAGCTTCCCATCTGGACAATATTTTCAAAAAAGCACGAAACTTTGTTTTACAAATAATTAATAGGTTTTGATTTGGAAATGAATAGCAGTATTTCATGGCTCATCCTGCCCCGCTCCCGCAAGCTGTTCGAGATGTTAGCTTTTTCAGCGCATCTCGTACTATTGATAAAACAGAATTTTCAAATTCTGAAGGTCATTTATAGCTTTACCCAAGCTGTTCGAGATGTTAGCTTTTTCAGCGCATCTCGTACTATTGATAAAACAGGATTTTCAAATTCTGAAGGTCATTTATAGCTTTACTTATTTAAGGGTTCACAGAACCCTTTTTATTGTTAATTCGAGATGCCTGCGGAACATCTCGAACAGCTGACATTCACCCGTTGTACCCCTACAAAACCTTCCCGACGACTGGATTCAGCATACAACCACAAGCGAGACGCTTGCGGCAGCGAGGGTAAAGCAGGACAATATTTTCAAAAAAGCACCGAACCTTGCTTTACAAATAATTAATAGGTTTTGATTTGGAAATGAATAGCAGTATTTCATGGCTCATCCTGCCCCGCTTTCCTTGTATGCAATCGGGTTTATTTAACTATGGCTATTCAGCCTAAGCCAATGCATCCATAATTTCTCCATAAAGCAAGCCACTGCCACCGCCATAATGCTGAATAATTTTTAATCCTGGCCGTATACTTGTCAGCTTTTCTCTTAAAGCACGTTCGCACTCTGGATTGATTCCATTGCCGAGCAAAACCAAATCAAGCTTTTGCTTCTCGCAAATAGAAATAGCTTCGTCATCATTGCAAACGGTTAAGCCGTTCCACTCTGGTCTGGCATTTAGCAAGCGGTGCATTACTGTAGTAATTTCGGCATCGCGACCTATATAAAGTATGGTGTGTAACATATTAATTTTATTATTAACAAAAAAGACATGCTAAATTGTTTCAGCATGTCTTTTTTATGGTTTGTATTACAATTCCATTGGTAAATCCATCAACAACACTTCGGCATCAGCAGAGTTTGCTTTAAAGTTGATTTTGTTAGTATCCCAAATACCAAGGCCATCTCTTTTGCTTAAAGTTTGCCCATCAATGGTTACTTCGCCGTTAATTACGAAAGCATAAACACCGTTACCAGCTTTTTTAATTTTGTATTCGGTTTCAAAACCTTCATCAAATTTACCTAAAGAAAACCATGCGTCTTGATGAATCCATACGCCTGCATCATTTTGGTTTGGCGATAATATTTGCTGAAAATTGTTATGACTTGCCGCAACATCCAAAGCCTGTTGATCGTAACGTGGCGTTACATTCTTTTTGTTTGGGAACAACCAAATCTGCAATAAATTTAATTGTTCATCGGCGTTTGCATTAAACTCACTATGGCTTACTCCTGTACCGGCACTCATTACCTGAATTTCTCCATTTTTAATAACTGCAGCATTTCCCATACTATCTTTATGTGCAATGGCGCCTGCTAATGGAATGGTAATAATTTCCATGTTATCGTGTGGGTGTGCACCAAAGCCCATACCACCATCAATACTGTCATCATTTAAAACTCTTAAAACCCCAAAATGCATCCTTTCAGGATTGTAATAGTTTGCAAAACTAAATGAGTGATGTGCATTTAACCAACCATGATTTGCATGACCGCGGGTGTTTTCTTTGTGCAAAATAAATTGTGACATAAATTTCCTTTCTTGTTTATGATACAAATTTACTACCCTTTTACCTGCCAAACATTGATGTAGGATAAGTAATGAATGATCGCTTTTTGTAAAAAATGGCCAAAACTATAATTACTAACGGGCATTGCAGTAATACAGCATTTCTTTTTGTAAAGATGATTAGCTTTCCAAATGGCAAAGCATTGAAAAACAATGAATACCGATATTAAGTTTTCCAATTTTGCTAAGCTTGGTCTGTAATTTGCTGTATTTTAGGCGAACCGTAAATCTAAAACCGCTAATTCTATTCTATGAAACGTGGCTATATTATATTCTGGATACTCTTCATGCTGTTTTTTGCTGTCCCTTTTCCAATAATTTTATATTACAACACTATTGATTCATCTAACTTAAATGCTTTAAGCAATACAAGCCCTTGGTTTGCCTTGAGTATTTTGTTTGTTTCTATTGTAATGTGGGTAATTCTTTTAGCAGGTTATTTTAAAAAATGGATATTAAAAGTTTTCATCACAAAAAGAAATATCGACTATTTAAAAAATTATGGAATCCGGAGGGAGGCTAAGATTTTAAGCTCCACTAAAACCTCTAAAACCAATGCAAAAGTTGATATTTATGAACTACAGTTAGCCTTTAAAAACCTTGCAGATACTGAAATAACTCAAAAAACAGTTGTAAATGACAATAAACCACACGAACGTCGGTTTGCTTCTGGTCATAGGGTAGATTTAATGATTGATCCAAATATGAAACGCAAACCTTATTTCGTGTTTGCAGCGATGGAAGCTAGCATCAACAAAAAGATTTTACTGCTTGCTTCTGTGGGTTGGCTTGTACTTTGTACCACTGTGGTTGGCTATTATATGTATGCTTTTCAAACAGAAAATTACGATTATGGGTGGAGGTTTTTAAGCCTCGGGCACCCTTTAATTATTTGTCCAGCTATACTTTTACTGTATAGAGCAATATTGGGTTTAATGTTTAAAACCTTAGGTGGAACAGATAAAGCGCCATTAATTAAGTTTAAAGGCATTAAAACTGCAGCAAAACTACTTTCGGCAAACCAAACGGGTACTTATATTAATGAGCAACCAATGGTTCGCTTCGAACTAGAATATAATGATGATAAACGCCAAACGCATAGAGTCAGCTTAAAAAAGGTTGTAGATCTACTCAATTTAGATCTAACGAAACAAGAGTATATAGATATCTTTTATGTTAAGGAGGACCCAAAAATTATTGATTCTCAAGCTCAAATTATAATTAAAGAGGTGCAAGCACAAACTTCTAAGCATGTTGATGAAAAAGCAAAAGATAAAAGTTTTTTAAATGATATTACTCAACTTCAAGAGGCAGAAACTGCTTTAAAACAATTGCCCCAATATGTAGGCAAGGAAATTTTTATCTATCAAACTGCTTACTTTTATGATGATGGGCGTATTAACATTAAACTGCAACACCCTACAAACCCTAAGTATGTAGATAATTATGAATATAAAGATGGAAAATGGTCGGCACCAAAGCCTGAGCAGCTTTCCGTTAGGGAGAAAATGGAAGATAAACTGATCTCTTTAAACAAAATTAGTTTCACAAGTGCCGCCCGTGTTAATAAAATATACAATGAAAAAGCAGCACAAATTGAGGGGGCAAAGCCCAATAGCAGTGTTTACATTTACATATCCGATGGTGCGGTAAGATGGTATCCGCTAAGTATTTCAGGTAGCAGAGAACGCTATTCTATTGAATTTAATAACGACGGAAGTTTAAAGCGCTTTATGCAAAATTAGTTTATAAAGATAGTTTATTAAGTGCTTTTTCGCTTTGCAGCTCTCGCAATGCATCAAGTGCAACCCAGTTAGCCTTTTTATTATTTTGGGCTAAAATGTTATTTGCAGTATCAATTGCGTGCTGATGTAAAACGGCATTTCTTTTACCAATTTGTCTTAAAGCCCAATTAACAGCTTTTTTAACAAAATTACGTTGATCGGAGGCCTCTCTTTGTATTATGGGCAAAAAGTCGATAAAGGTTTCGTTGGGTTCGTTTTTAAGATGAACAGATGCAGCAGCCATTAAAACAAAACCAGCCCGCTTTACAAACTCTGGCATAGCGGCAGAATATGCTAAAGCCTTTGATTTAAAATAATTTGTTTTTGAAAATAGATTACTACAAGCCTGATCGCATATATCCCAGGAATTAAAATCATTAACCCAGCTATCTATTTGTGCTTCTGTTACCAACTTATAATCGCCAATTATACTGGCCAAAATCCTGGCTTCATGAATCCCCGTTTCCCAAAGATCGAGGGATAATTGTTGATTTTTACCAGTTTGCTTGGCAAGTTTCCGTAAATCTGGAATACTTACTCCTATTGCTTTTTCATTTTCGATACCAAAATGAGCCATTTTATTCAGATAATCTGGTTTACCTAAAAGCTTAAGTTCAGAAATAATGAAATCTACATCAGTCATACTGCAAATTAAATATTTAAATTCCTTTTACAAAAAAATGGGGCTATCGTAACGGATGCCCCACTTTTATATTTTAAAATTTGATTTACAGATAAAACCTCAAACCATACTTTTATGCTAAAGCCTGCTCAATATCTTCTAAAATATCGTTAATATGCTCTAAACCGATAGATAAACGGATTGATCCTTGTTCAATACCAACTTCAACGCGTTGCTCCTCAGTTAATTTAGAGTGCGTACTTGTTGCTGGGTGTGTAGCAATTGAACGTGTATCGGCAAGGTTTGCAGATATAGAGAACATTTTAAGACCATCCATAAACTTGCGAGCACCTTCAACGCCACCTTCAACAACAATGGTAACAATACCACCACCCTGACTCATCTGCTTTTTAGCAATTTCATACTGTGGGTGCGATTTTAAAAATGGATATTTAACTAATTTTATTTTAGGATGCTTTTCTAGATATTCGGCAACCTTTAAAGCATTTTCGCAATGGCGATCCATACGTACAGCAAGTGTTTCTAAACTTTTGGATAAAATCCATGCGTTAAAAGGAGACATTGCCGGACCGCTATGACGGGCAAATCCTTCAATTTCAGCAATAATTTCTTTGGTAGATAAAATAATTCCACCTAAAGTACGCCCTTGTCCATCAATATATTTTGTTGCCGAATGAATAGAGATGTGCGCTCCAAATTTTAGAGGCTTTTGCAAGTAAGGTGTTGCAAAGCAATTATCAACGGCAAGCATTACATTATATTTTTTAGCCAAACCACCTAAAAACTCAAGGTCTATAATATCTATACCAGGGTTAGATGGGGTTTCAACAAAAATCATTTTAGTATTTGATTGAATCAGAGCTTCCCATTCTTCAGGTTTATCCAAATCTGCATAAGAATAAGTTACCCCCCACTTACTAAATACATTGCTTAATAATTGGTGGGTAGAACCAAAAACGGAACGGCTAGATAAAACATGATCGCCACTTTTGAGGAAAGTTCCAAAAGTAGTGAATATAGCTGCCATACCTGTAGCAGTAGCCCAACCAGTTTCTGCACCTTCTAAAAGAGCCATTTTCTCAATCAGCTCTGAAGTGTTTGGGTTTGCATAACGGCTGTATACATTCCCTTCCTTTTCGCCAGCAAATAAAGCACGCATATCTTCAGCATCGTCAAATTTATAGCTTGATGTTAAGTAAATTGGTGATGAATGCTCTTTATGCCCACTTCTTTCGGTTTGAGTACGAATGGCTATGGTTTCAAAATTTTCAGATTTCATTATGTTATTTGTATCAAGTATTAAGATTTTCGGTATCATTATTTTGTGCGGAGTATATTTGTTACTCTACTCTGCCTATCGCTTTTGATACTTATTACTTTCTAATTCTATTTTAATTTGTTATTTATTAATTGCGTATGTAAAATTTATAGTTGCAGAACGGCCTAAAATATTAGAAACAGAGCAATATTTATCAAACGTCATTTGTAATGCCCGTTGCACTTTAGCTTCGCTCACATCTCCATATAAATCGAAATTAATGTTAATTACATCAAAAATTGGAGGCATTTCTTCGTCCTTTCTTGTAGCCTTAATATTAATTTTAATATCGTTTAAAGGTTCCTTTTGCTTGGTTAAAACATTTACCACATCAATACCACTACAACCGCCTAAGCCAATTAATAGCATTTCCATTGGTCTAAAACCCTTGCCCTCGCCACCTATGGCAGGTTTTCCATCTAATTGTACAGTAAAACCACTTTCGTTTTCTGCTTCAAAATTAAATTTACCGCTTTTGCGGATGAGATTTATTTCCATTTTAATAGTATCATGTATCGAGCATCAAGACCTAAACCTTTTAACCCTCTACCTTAATTTAAATATTATAATATACAATGTTATTTTTTTCCAGTTCGGGCAGTTTAACCGGTTGGTTAAATATAGCAAACACCGATGAACCGCTGCCACTCATTAGAGCGAATGTAGCGCCTGCATCGTATAAACTGGTTTTTATTTGACGAATTTGGGGATACTTATCGAATACCGATTGCTCGAAATCGTTGGTAACCTTATATTTCCATGTTGTTAGGGGCAAATGTATGATTTCTTTGAGGGATTGCAAAGGCTTTTTGGCAATTATACCTGCATAAGCATCAGCAGTGCTAACATGGACGGGTGGTTTTACTAAAACAAGATAATAGGATGACAAATCTATCTCCAGATTTTCAAATTCATCACCTTTACCAAAAGCATAAACAGGCTTATTTTCGATAAAAAAAGCACAGTCTGCACCCAGTTGCCTGCAATACTCCTGCATTTGCTCGATAGATAACCCTAAATTAAATTTATCGTTAACCAGTTTAATCAAAAAGGCAGCATCAGCAGAGCCACCGCCCAAGCCTGCCCCCACAGGGATATTTTTTAAGAGTATAATTTGCTGGTGAGGAATTTCAAAATCTTTTCTCAATAATTCAAAAGCCTTTAAACATATATTATCTGTAGCATCGCCAGGCACATCAATACCTTTAATTATGCAGCTGGTTTCTTTAGCATCTATAATTTCAACAGCATCTTTAACTTGTATTGGATAAAAAACAGTTTCTAAATTGTGGTAACCATCTTTACGCTTTTCGGTAATGTTTAAGCCTAAATTTATTTTTGCGTTTGGAAAAGATAACATTTTAAGTTGTGAATTGTGAGTCTTAAAGTTCAGCATTCAATTAAATAATCGCCAACTTCATATGCAAACATACAAAATGTAAATTCTTCGCAATCGTTAGCCTTGTTTAAAAAATTAAGATTGTCGAAAACTATTAAAGGCAAGACATTATAAATTTTAGATATTTGTAAATTATCAAACGAGAATGAAACAATATTTAGATTTAATGCAGCACGTGCTGGATAACGGCGCACAAAAACACGATAGAACAGGCACTGGAACCATTAGCGTTTTTGGCTATCAAATGCGTTTCAACCTACAGGAAGGTTTCCCTATGGTAACAACGAAAAAGTTGCACCTAAAATCTATTATTCATGAGTTAATTTGGTTTTTAACTGGCGATACCAACATTAAATACTTAAAAGATAATGGCGTTCGTATTTGGGATGAATGGGCTGATGCTAATGGAAATTTAGGCCCGGTTTACGGTTCGCAATGGAGAAGCTGGCCAACACCCGATGGAAAACATATAGACCAGATTACCAACATCATCAACACCATAAAAAATAACCCCGATTCTCGTAGAATTATAGTTTCTGCATGGAATGTTGCCGAAATTGAAAGCATGGCTCTACCTCCTTGTCATGCATTTTTTCAGTTTTATGTTGCCGATGGAAAGTTAAGTTGTCAGTTGTACCAACGCAGCGCTGATATATTTTTGGGTGTTCCCTTTAATATTGCCTCTTATGCCCTGTTAACTATGATGGTGGCACAAGTTTGCGGCTTAGAAGCTGGCGATTTCATCCACACGCTAGGTGATGCTCATTTATATAACAACCATATTGAGCAAGCAAATCTTCAGTTAAGTCGTGAGCCGAAACCTTTGCCAACCATGAAAATTAATCCAGAGGTAAAAAGCATCTTTGATTTTAAGTTCGAAGATTTCACACTCGAAAATTATGAGGCCCATCCACATATAAAAGGTATTGTAGCCGTATAAATAGTTGCTCATTAGCCATTAGTTCATTGGTTTGGATGCAAATTTGTATCCCCATTTTTTTTAATCATCCCTTGATTTTAATTCACATAATAAAAAGAAGAATGAATTATAAATTAGAGGATTTAGAAGTCTATAACTTATCAGAGTCAATTTCGGATAAAATTTGGGTTATTGTTATGAAATGGGATTACTTTGCAAAAGATACAATTGGAAAGCAGTTGTGCAGAGCTGCTGATTCCATTAGTGCAAATATTGCAGAAGGATATGGTCGATATCATTTTAAAGAAAATAAAAACTTTTGCTATTATAGCCGCGGTTCAATTTTAGAAGTAAAATCATTTCTTAGGAAATCAAAAAACAGAAATTTAATAACTGAGGACCGTTATTCTGAACTTTATATTGAATTAGAAACCATTCATTTAAAGCTTAATGCCTATATAAAGTATATTGGAAAAAATTTAATCAAATCTTAATTCATTAATAAATTGCATACTTTTTTAACATTGCTACTAAGGCACAATGCAAAGTACTAATAAACAAATGACCAATGACTATTGAACAAAAACTTCCTTTCCTTTCCATTGCAGTTGCTGTTGGCGAAAATTTCGCCATTGGTAAAAACAATCAGCTATTATGGCATATGCCCGCTGATTTAAAATTCTTTAAGCAAACTACCAGTGGCCATACGGTTATTATGGGGCGCAAAACCTTCGATTCAGTTGGTAAACCGTTACCAAACCGAAGAAATATTGTAATTACCCGTGATAAAACTTTAAAAATTGATGGCGTAGAAGTAGTAAATAGCCTTGATGATGCTTTATCTATGAGCAAGAATGAAGAAAAGGATGTATTTATTGTTGGCGGAGCTGAAATTTACAGACAAGCCTTACCTAAAACAAATACTTTATTTTTAACAACAATCCACCATAATTTTGAGGCTGATACATTTTTTCCTGAAATTGATAAAAGTGAATGGAAATTAGTGAGTAGTGAACAACATAAAGCCGACGAGAAAAACAAATACGATTATACTTTTGAGGTTTTTGAACGAAAATAGATCATTTAAATCTGTAAGTATTTCGTTGGTAACGGCTGTCTAAGCCATCTAAACCCGATATTCGTGGATGCCGATTTTTCTTCGGCAGAAACATTAGCGGGGCCAAACTGAAGCTAAAAGCTACTACACCTGTTTTTCAAATAAAATAAGCAGAAACACTCCATTTTTGAAAAACATTAGTGTAACGGAAGCGATGATAATTGCTCCATAAAAATTAATCTTAATAAATTATCAATTAAGGGGTTCTATAATTTAAAAATTTAATTAGATTTGCCGACTTGTTAAAAAACAGCGAAAGACAAATTATTTTAAACAAACAATGCAAGGAAAAGGTTTTATTAAGTTTATAGCGATAGTATTGGCTATCGTTTGTGCGTACGCACTTTCCTTTACTCTGGTATCTTCCAGTGTAGAGAAAGATGCTAAAAACTATGCTAAAGGGGATATGGCCAAAGAAAAGGCATATCTGGATTCGATGAGCACAGTTAAGGTTTATCCTTTATTAGGCTTCACTTATCAAGAAGTTAAATCCAAAGAGATCAACTTAGGTTTAGACTTAAAAGGTGGTATGAACGTAACGATGGAGATATCGTTATCAGAATTAGTTAAATCTTTAGCGGGCAACCCTACTGATGCTAATTTTAACAAAGCATTGCAAAATGCACAAACCCAACTTAACGCTGGTGGTAAAGATTACATCAAATTATTTATTAATGAATTTGAGAAATTAAGCCCAGGTGTAAAACTTGCAGATTACTTTTCTAATCAGGATAACGCTACTCAGTTAAAATCCACAGCAAGCAATGGTGAAGTTCAATCTTTCTTAGAGAAAGAAGCAACAAGTGCTATCGATCGTTCATTCTACATCTTACGTTCACGTATTGATGGTTTTGGTGTGGTAAGTCCTAACATGCAAAAGCAAGAAGGTAGCAACCGTATCTTAATCGAGATGCCAGGTGTACAGGATAAAGATCGTATTTCTAAATTACTTCAAGGTTCTGCCGAATTACAATTCTGGCAAGTATATCAAATACAGGAAGTTCTTCCGGTATTAGAAGGAATTAACAAAACTTTAGCCGCTACTTTAAAAGATACTAAAACTGCTGCTAAAGATACAACCGCTGCGGCTCCGGCTGCTGGTGGTAAGTTAGCTGGTTTAGAAAAAGCAGCAACTAAAGATTCAACCGATAAAGGTGGTAAACTTGCTGGCTTAGGTAAAAAAGATTCTACTGCTGTTAAAGCAGAATTAGCAAAATCTAACCCATTATTCTCTGTATTAAGTGTTCCTACTTATACTGCAGAAAACGGACAACAACAATTACGTCCAGGACCAATTGTTGGTTGGGTTGCTCAAAAAGATACTGCTAAAGTAAATGCATACTTCAAAATTCCAGAGGTTGCTGCATCTATTCCTTCTACTATGAAGTT
Organism: Pedobacter nototheniae; assembly: GCF_004335085.1. Lineage (GTDB taxonomy): Bacteria > Bacteroidota > Bacteroidia > Sphingobacteriales > Sphingobacteriaceae > Pedobacter > Pedobacter nototheniae. The sequence goes on from NZ_RQRS01000013.1 coordinate 74,014, forward strand.
TATGTGGAGCGTTAAACCAATGGAAAACACTAAAGTTTTCGAACTTTATGCTATTAAAGCAGTTAATGCTGATGGCAAGCCAGATTTAGGCGGTGAGGCAATTAGCGATTCTCGTAATGACTTTGATCAAAAAGGTAAACCAGAAGTAACCATGTACATGACCAGCGAAGGTGCTGCAAAATGGAAAAAAATTACTGCTGAAGCTTCTGCTGATCGAAATAACTTAAAAGCAATTGCCATTGTATTGGATAACGCAGTATATTCTGCACCAACAGTACAAAACGAAATTCCTAACGGTGTTTCTTCAATTACCGGTAACTTTACTCAAAACGATACTAAAGATTTATCAAACATCTTAAAAGCTGGTAAATTACCTGCTCCTGCTCGTATTGCTGGAAGCTTTGTAGTTGGACCAACTTTAGGTGCACAAGCAATTCACGATGGTTTAATTTCATTTGTAATTGCATTTATTGTAATCTTAGTTTTCATGGCGTTATATTATCACCGTGCAGGCTGGGTTGCTAACTTTGCATTGTTATTAAACTTATTCTTCATCATTGGTATTTTAGTATCATTAGGTGCAGTTTTAACATTGCCTGGTATTGCTGGTATCGTATTAACCATAGGTTTATCTGTTGATGCAAACATCCTGATCTTTGAGCGTGTGCGTGAAGAACTTGCCCATGGCAAAAGTACTTCTGCAGCAATTAAAGAAGGTTTTAAACATGCAATGCCTTCAATCATTGACTCAAACGTTACCTTATTTATTTTAGGTGCTATCCTTTATGCTTTCGGTAGTGGCCCGGTTCAAGGTTTCGCAACTACATTATGTATTGGTATCCTTTCTTCATTATTTGCTGCTGTAGCTATTTCGAGAGTAGTTTTCGAATCGTTGTTAAACCGCAAAATTGAAGTTAGCTTCGATAACAGCATCACTCGTAACGCATTCAAAAATATCAGCTTCAACTTTGTTGGTCGTCGTAAAATCTATTATGTAATCTCTACCATCATTATTCTTGCTGGTATTGGAATGTACTTCAAAAACGGTGGTTTAAACTTAGGTGTTGATTTTAAAGGTGGTAGAACTTACTTAGTTCACTTTGATAAAGCTGTTAATACTGAAGATTTAAAATCTAAGTTAAACCCGGTATTCGGTAACGAAACGCCAGAAGTTAAAACTGCAGGTGAAGATAGCCAGGTTAAAATTACTACAACTTTCCATATTGAAGATCAAGATGTTAAAACTGATAAAGTTGTAGAAGATGCTTTAAATAAAGGTTTATCAGGTTCTAAATATGAAATTGTAAGCTCGCAAAAAGTTACTCCAATTATCGCTAGTGATATTGTAAACGGTGCTTTCTATGCAGTATTGATCTCATGTTTATTCATGTTTATCTATATCGTAGTACGATTCAAAAAATGGCAATATGGTTTAGGTGCGGTAATCGCATTATTCCATGATGTATTAATGGTACTTTCATTCTATACTATTTTGGATGGTATTATGCCATTCTCACTAGAAATTGGTCAGGATTTCATCGCAGCAATTTTAACAGTAATGGGTTACACCATGACGGAGACAGTTGTTGTGTTTGACCGTATCCGTGAGAAATTAAAAGAATCTGGTAAAGAAGATTTACATGGTGAAGAGCGTAACAACTTAATCAACTTCGCGTTGAACAGTACATTAAGTCGTACTATTTTAACATCATTAACTGTATTCTTCGTGTTATTGGTAATCTTTATTTTCGGTGGCGATAGCATCCGCGGATTTATTTTCGCCTTGTTAATCGGTCGTATCATCGGTACATATTCATCATTATGTATCTCTACTCCTATTGTAATTGATTTGGGTAGTTCAGCTGAGAAGAAATAAATTTCAATCATATTCAAACTAAAGGGCATCTTAAAAAGATGCCCTTTTTTGTTTTATAGCAAATCTTAATCTACATTCGGGGAAAGATTATAGGGCCGTATGCAAAATATTGTTTATAGAGCATTGAGATTGGATGAAATAAATAAAATTGCTGAAATTGATCGTGCCGAAGAAATCCATGAATCTTATCGGTACGAAAATGGAATACTCCGCCTCTATCCCACTCCAGAAATTGTTGAGGCTTTCGAGCCAACAGAAATTAGTACCATCATTCAAAATCAAATTCAACTTAAAACGCATGGTGGAGAAATTATTGGCGCCTTTATAAATAATACTCTAGTTGGTGTAAGTTCAGTAGAAAATAAAAGAAGAGGGCAAAAAAACCAATATTGCAAAATGGATATTTTGTATGTAAGCAATAGTTGTAGAGGAAATAAAATCGGTCATAATTTAGTTCTAAAAATCAAAGAAATCGCAAAAAAATTCGGTGCTAAAAAACTTTATATTTCTGCCACCCCCACCAAAGCAACAGTTGATTTTTATTTAAAAGAAGGCGCAAATCTCACTGAAAATATCGATAAGGAATTACTAAAGATGGAACCATTAGATATACATCTTGAGCTTGATGTATAACTCGTCAGCATCTAATCTAACCATCAAAATAAAATATAATTTTACTTTCATATTTTTATTAAAATCAAACTATTCTGTCCATCCCACGTTCTGCTTAAGCGCATAATTATTTTACATTTGTATATATAAAACCCAAAATAATGGATTTAGAACTTCCTAAAAGTGAATACCCTAGAGTAGTGATTGTTGGTGGCGGTTTTGGTGGTATTGAGTTAGCAAAAAGATTAAAAAATAAACCTTTTCAGGTGGTTATGTTGGATAAACATAATTACCATACTTTTCAACCCTTACTTTATCAAGTTGCTACAGGAGGTTTAGAACCTGATTCTATTGCTTTTCCAATTAGAAAGATTTTTAAAGGACAGAAAAACTTAATTTTCAGGGTTACAAAAGTTAATGAAATTAACTCTGCAGATAACAGTATTTTAACAGATATAGGTCGTATTACTTACGATTATTTAGTGCTTGCAACAGGATCTACCAGCAACTTTTTTGGCAATCAGGAAATAGAAGATAATTCTATGCCAATGAAATCCATACCAGAAGCGCTGGATTTAAGAAGTTTAATTTTGCAAAACTTTGAAAAATCATTGATAGAAACCAATCCTGATAAAAAAACTGCTCTATTAAACTTTGTAGTTGTAGGTGGCGGACCAACAGGCGTTGAAACTTCTGGAGCCATTGCGGAACTTAAAAAACACGTTATTCCAAACGACTATCCTGAATTAGATTTAAGTAAGGTTAATATTTATTTGATAGAAAACTCTCCAGAACTTTTAGGCGTAATGTCGCCACAGGCGCAAAAGAAATCAAAAGATTTCTTGCTCGAAATGGGCGTTAATGTGATGAATAGTACCCGTGTTTTGGGTTACGATGGACAAACACTCACGCTACAGGATAAACCATCTGTACTTGCATCTACCGTAATTTGGAGTGCTGGCGTTAAAGGTCAGGTTATTCCAGGATTGGATAAAGCAGAAATTGTAAGAGGTGGAAGATTAAAAACCGATACGCAGAATTTAATTTCTGGTTATCCTAATATTTATGCCATTGGCGATGTTGCCGCTATTATTGATGAGGAAACTCCTAATGGTCATCCTGGAGTTGCTCCTGCAGCAATTCAACAAGGGCATCAATTGGCTAAAAACCTAATTAATATTAAAGAAAATAAACCTCTGGAGAAATTTAAATACTTTGATAAAGGTTCAATGGCTACAGTTGGTAGAAATAAAGCCGTTGTAGATTTAGGTAAAATCCGTTTCCAAGGGGTATTTGCCTGGTTTACCTGGATGTTTGTTCACCTTATGACTTTGGTTGGTTTCAGAAATAAAATTATTGTATTTGTAAATTGGCTTTGGTGCTATTTTAGTTATGATAGAGGCGCAAGGCTGATTATTAGAACCTTTGCAAAAGATAGAAGTATAGATTATCGTACAGATGTACCACAAGTTGAAGAAGTTAAAAAAGTTTGATCTCAAAATTTATAAATGACTTATAAAACATTAACGCCGAATAAAAAAATTGCCCTTGTTGCACACGATAACCGTAAGGACGACTTGTTAAATTGGGTAACTACAAACCGCGATGCCTTTGCCGGGCATGAGTTGCTGGCTACTGGCACCACAGGTAAATTAATTGAAGAACGCTTAAATTTACCTGTCAGAAAGTTGTTAAGTGGCCCATTAGGTGGCGATCAACAAATTGGTGCCTTAATTGCGCAAGGAGAAATTGATGTTCTAATCTTTTTCTGGGATCCTATGGAGGCGCAACCACACGATCCTGATGTTAAAGCATTATTACGTATTGGCATTGTATGGAATATACCAATGGCTTGTGATGTGGCAACAGCCGATTTTTTAATATCTTCGCCATATATGCTGGGTAATTATCAGGTAGCACTAACGGATTACGATGCATATAAAAACAGAACTTTATAAGAAATTCTCAACCAAATGAGCCAGAATCCATTCAAATTAATCGAATGCCCACGTGATGCAATGCAAGGTCTGCATAATTTTATTCCGACAGAGCTTAAATCTAAATACTTAAACCTTCTATTGGAAGTAGGCTTTAACACACTCGATTTTGGCAGTTTTGTATCGCCTAAAGCTATTCCGCAGCTGGCAGATACTAAAGAAGTGCTTGCAAACTTAAACCTAAGCTATACAACAACCAAGTTGTTGGCTATTGTGGCTAATTTAAGGGGCGTTGAAGAGGCTGTAATGCATGAGCAGATTAATTACCTTGGTTTTCCCTTTTCTATCTCTGAAACCTTCCAGCAGCGTAATACCAACTCTAGCATTGCACAATCATTAAACACAGTTGAAGAAATGATTTCGCTTTGCGATAAAAACAACAAAACTGCCGTTGTATATTTATCGATGGGTTTTGGTAATCCTTATGGTGATGATTGGAATTATGAAATTATAGAAAAATGGGCCGATGCCTTGATAAATAAAGGCGTGCAGATTCTCTCTCTGGCCGATACTGTTGGTGTTTCTACGCCCGAAAAAATCGAAGATATTTTACCTAAGCTTATTTCGAAATTTGAAAACATTGAAATTGGCATTCATTTACACTCTACTCCTACCGAGCGTTTTGAAAAAATTGAAGCTGCTTATAATTCTGGTGTAAAACGAATTGATTCTGCATTAAAAGGTTTTGGAGGTTGCCCAATGGCAGCAGATGATCTTACCGGAAACATTGCTACAGAAGATGTAATCAGCTTTTTAAATTCAAAAGGAGAAAATTTAAACCTCAATATGGCAAAATGGAATGAAGCAATGGCTTTATCCAGTCAGATTTTTGGGTAAGATTTCTTACATCATTTTTAATGAAAATAAGGTAAGAAATCCATACAATTTACCCGTTTACTTTCTTGTACATCATTTTGCTTACAATGTTAATTACTGTTTTTCTAGGGAAAAATCTAGGAACAAATGAAGTTAAATAATTTGCAAAGCCCACAATTTTAAAGCTTTTACCTTTTAGCAAACTTTTAATTCCAGCTTCTGCTACTGTGTCTGGCAAATCGGCACTCATTCCTTGTGTATTTGCTTTTGCAATACTTTGAAAACCAGTACTTGTATTACCAGGGCAAAGTGCTGTAATTGTTAAGCCTTTTTTATGGTATTCTCCATACAATGCCTCAGAAAATGCTAAAACAAATGATTTACTTGCACAATAAACACCCACATAAGGGCAAGGCTGTAAAGCACCAGTGGAAGCCACATTGATAATGCCTCCCGACCCTTTTTTAAGCATAGCAGGAATAAATAGGTGTGTTAATTTAACTACTGCATTTATATTTAGCTCTAACATATCATCGTACTCCTCTATAGTTTCATCTAAAAAATTAGTCCATTTACCATAACCAGCGTTGTTGATTAGTAAATCAATAGTTAAACCCGAATTCAAAATTTGATTATAGAGTTGCTGAGGTGCTTCTTTTTTGCTTAAATCTGCAGTAAAAACATAAACTTTCGCTTTATATAAAGTATTCAATTTTAGCGCTAATTCCTTCAAGTTATCTTCTCTTCTGGCTGTTAACACTAAAATCGCACCCATTTCTGCCAATTTATAGGCAAAAGCTTTGCCAATCCCTGATGATGCTCCTGTAACTAAAGCTACTTTTCCATTTATACTTTTCATCTTTAAAATTTTATGATTTTGAAGAAGTAAAGTTCAATAGATAAGGCCGAGAAACACTGAACAAATGTTAAGAAAGCGTTGCTATCTTTTTTCTAATGCGACTTAAAGATTGTGGTTCAATACCCAGATAGGATGCAATATATTGCAAGGGTACATTCTGAATAATTTCAGGGTAGTTTTGCATTAAGTTATAATAACGCTCATCTGCTGTGCACGTTATCATCTCCTGAGTTCTTTGTTCGTTGTATAACAATGATTTTTCGTAGATGATTTTACTAAAAGTTTCCCAATTGGCACTTTTTTGATAAAGAATATCAAGGTTGTTTCTGCTGATTTTTAATAATTCGCAATCGGTAATGCATTTTACATTATCCTTAGAGGTTTTACAGTTTAAAAAGCTGTTAAATGAGGTAATAAATCCAGGCGGACAGTTGATATGACTAGTTATTTCATTGCCATTTTGATAATGGAAAACACGTACAAAGCCATCATTTATGAAATATAAATTTCCTGGAATTTTATCTTCATACTCCAGGAAATCATTTTTTTTATACTTAACGGGTTTAAATAAAATCTTTACTAAATCAATATCCTCCTCATTAATTTTTACATGAGCAGAAATCAGATTTAAAAGTTTATCATAAGCCATAAATTATAGTTTAAGCTGTAATCAAACTTTCTTCACCATTTTAAAATGTTGTATTCCTGCTTCTTCAAATTGTTCGCCCTCGGCAACAAACCCAAATTTAGCATATAAGCTCATTGCATCAAGTTGAGAATTTAAATAAATATAATGTGCATCTTCAGGCAAATCAGAAAGAGCTTCGGCAATTAAAGCACGTCCAACTCCCATACCTCTAAATTCTTTAAGCACCGCAAATCGTTCTAGTTTGTAGCCTGCATCGGTTTTTCGCCACCTACAAGCACCGCACGGCTGTCCATTTTGTGTAGCCATAAAGTGTATTGATTCCTCTTCGTGCTCCCATTCTAACTCTGGTGGGCAATTTTGTTCTTCAACAAAAACTATTTTACGGATGGCAAAAACCTTTTCTAAATCTTCAGGGTGATTTACCTTTTGAACCAGCAAACTCATTATTTTATTTTTTAAAATGTTTATTCTTTTCTAATTTTAATTCATTCAGTTCTGTTGCTACATCAATTGAATGCGAACAGTGAATATCGGCTTCTTTTTTGGCTAATGCAGACAGCGTAACGTAAAATTTATGTAATTGATCCAGTTCTTTTTCTGTTAAATCTTCAATATCCACCATTCGGTTACTCGCCCTTTCATGAGCAGCTATTAATTCGTTTAATTTAAGTTGAATAGCCTTACCATCTTTATTTTGTGCCTTTTGAATTAAAAACACCATTAAAAAAGTGATAATTGTTGTGCCCGTATTAATAACCAGTTGCCAGGTTTCAGAATAATTAAAAATAGGACCACTTATGGCCCAGATTACAACAATTGCTGTTGCAGCTATAAATGCAGCCGAGCTACCGGTAAACTTTGTTGCTGCATCAGAAAACCGCTCAAAAAAGCTATTCTTCTTGGTGTCTTTAGATCTCCTCATTATTTTTTGTTTGCTTAAGTATATCATTAACAAAACAAAGCGCCATAAGTTTTTATACCTATGGCGCTTTGTTTTAATTATTGAACGATTGATTTTTAAATAATTAGATCATTATTAAAAATGAATCGAATTAAAGTTTATCGTTAGCATTTAAGCAGTTTAAATCTTCGAATGCAAGTGTTAAACGTTTAACAAATGTTTCTTCAGCTTTACGCAACCAAACACGTGGATCGTAATATTTTTTATTTGGTTTATCATCGCCATCTGGATTACCAATTTGACCTTGAAGATAAGCTTCATTCTTTTTATAATATTCTAAAATACCTTCCCAAAATGCCCATTGCATATCAGTATCGATATTCATTTTAATTGCACCATAAGAAATTGCTTCTCTAATTTCTTCCTGAGAAGAACCTGAACCACCGTGGAATACGAAATTAATTGGTTTCTCTGCAGTTAAGTTAAATTTCTCTTTAACAAAATCCTGAGAATTCTTCAAAATTACTGGTTGCAACTTAACATTACCTGGTTTGTAAACACCGTGTACGTTACCAAAAGCAGCAGCAACTGTAAAACGAGGAGAAACTTTGCTCAACTCTTCGTATGCATAAGCAACTTCACTTGGTTGAGTATATAATTTTGAACTATCTACATCGCTATTGTCTACGCCATCTTCCTCACCACCTGTAACACCAAGTTCAATTTCGATAGTCATATTCATTTTAGCCATACGAGCCAAATATTTAGCAGAAATTTCCATGTTTTCTTCAATGGATTCTTCCGATAAATCAAGCATATGAGAAGAAAACAAAGGTTTTCCTGTTTCTGCGAAGAATTTTTCACCATGGTCTAAAAGGCCATCAATCCAAGGCAATAATTTTTTAGCGGCATGGTCTGTATGTAAAACCACGGCAACACCATAATGTTCTGCCAATAAATGTACATGTTTAGCTGCCGATACAGCACCTAAAATACATGCTTGTAATTTCTCATTATCTAATGATTTGCCCGCATAAAATTGAGCACCGCCATTTGATAATTGAATCATAACAGGCGAATTTACTGCCTTTGCAGTTTCTAAAACCGCGTTAACTGTATTTGTACCAGTAACGTTTACTGCCGGTAAAGCAAACTGATGTTTTTTAGCCTGCTCAAATAATTCTTGAACGGCATCTCCGTAAATTACGCCTTTATAGCCTTTTAAACTCATTTCTTGTTAATTTTATTAAGTCCGAAGTTATAAAAAAAAATAACATTTCAAGCTTTTATCACAACAGTTTTATACGTTTAATATCAAAACAAGGCGTATTTAGTGTATAAACTACATTATCCATGGTGTACTTTTTACACTAAATAGAAATACTTGACTTAAAATAATTTTTCGTTTCTTTGCAATCCGATTCTTTAAAAAATTATATGGCTTGGTTTAAAAGAGAAAATAAAGGTATCATTACCACAACTGAAGAGAAAAAAGAAGCACCTGATGGTTTGTGGAATAAATGTCCAAATTGTAAAAAACCGCTACATCAGGCAGAACTACAAGAAAACAAATACGTTTGCCACTATTGCGACTATCACTTAAGGGTAGGATCAAAAGAATATTTCGAGGTTTTATTTGACAACAATGAGTTTAAAGAGCTTTTTGCTAATTTAACTTCAGGTGATCCGCTTAACTTTAACGATAATAAACCGTACACGGAAAGAGTGGTAGAAAGTCAGGCTAAAACTGGCTTAAAAGATGCTATCCGTGCTGGTGTTGGTAAAATTGAAGGGCAAGAGCTTGTTATTGCTTGTATGGATTTTGCTTTCATTGGCGGTTCTATGGGATCAGTAGTGGGCGAAAAAATTGCCCGTTGTATTGATTACAGTATTAAACACAAAGTGCCTTTCCTAATGATTTCAAAATCAGGCGGTGCACGAATGATGGAAGCTGCATTTTCATTAATGCAAATGGCTAAAACATCAGCCAAATTAGCGTTGCTAAGTCAGGCTAAAATTCCTTACATTTCTTTATTAACCGATCCTACAACTGGCGGTGTTACGGCTTCTTATGCCATGTTGGGCGATATTAACATTGCAGAACCTGGTGCACTAATTGGTTTTGCAGGTCCACGGGTAATTAAAGAAACTATTAAGAAAGATTTACCAAAAGGTTTCCAAACTTCAGAATTTGTATTGGAACATGGTTTCCTTGATTTTATTGTAGATAGAAGAGCTATGAAAGCTAAATTGGCTTCTTTTATTAAAATGATGAACAATTAATTAGTATACTTTTTATATATTTTTAAAAAGCAGGGCTTTGGAGTGTAGGTTACTTCTTCCCTGCTTTTTTTTGTGCCGTTTTTTAAAGCAATTATTCTAATTTTAAGATGCCTCTTCTATTTTAATACTAATGGAAAGACGAAATAAGGCAGTTGCTGAAAACTAATCTCAGCTAAAAACAAACTGCTCGATTTTTAAGTTATTTAATTAATGTAGTTCAACGGTTTGACGATAAAATTAAAAAAACAGTTTTCTAAATAAATTTTCTTTACATGAAATCTATATTTTTCCTCTCCTCCATAATGCTTTTATTCATAAACTCTTTTAGTTCTATAAAACAAGATACTGAGAAGAATTATCAGGGAAAGATTGGAAAGTTTGATGTTTATGTATCTCTAAAGGTTAATGGAAATACCGTATCTGGAACTTATTTTTATAAAAGCAAGGGTATTGAAATTAAATTAACGGATGGGAAGCTTGAAAATAACCAATTTACGTGCTTTGAAACTGATTATAAAAATCAAAAAACTGCAAAGATAATTGGCACCTTAATAAATGGCGTTTTTAATGGAATATGGAAAAACTTAACCACCCAAAAAGAATTTCCAGTTAAACTACAAGTTTCTAAAACGAAGTATAGGCCATTGCCCAAGGTTATAACCGGAAATTATAGTACGAATGAAAGTGAAGGCGACAACGATTGTAAAATAAATATTAAAATAACCTTTGCTAAAGGTGAGTATCTATATCTTTTAAAAACAAAGAGTAGAGAAAAGAGCGGTAAGGTTTACTTTTCGAGAGAGAAAGACGGAAATTACATTACTTTTTTTGGTTTACCTGGCGATGAAAATCAAGGAGATTTGCAAGGTTCGCTTACTGATGGAGAAATTGCAATTCAAAATTATGGGAACTCCATGAATGAATATACTCGATTATCGGAGTGTGGCGATAAATATATTCATCTTATTAAAAAAAATTAAGCCTAATAAATTTATTTCAAGTTCAATATTGAAGTAAATTCTCCATGGAAGGTTGTTATAATTCTATACTCCAGTGCAACATTTCTATTAACTTCCAGCTAAGCATAGCTTAATTCTTAATTTAGCTTATCAATTAACTGGAAATTATGAATAAAAAATTACTATTACCCTCACTCCTTCTTTTTACCTCATCTATTGCTTTTGCTCAAACTAATAAAGTAATCGATGGAATTGTTAAAGAGGTAAATGAAAATTCTCAGCTAGAAAAACTGGCCCACGAACTTTTAGATGTCGTTGGACCACGTTTAGTGGGCAGTCCACAAATGAAACAAGCTAATGATTGGGCTGTAAAAAAGTACAGCGACTGGGGTATTTCTGCCAAGAATGAAAAATGGGGCGAATGGAGAGGATGGCAACGTGGTATTACTCATATTGATTTAATTAGCCCAAGAGTAAGATCATTAGAAGGTACTCAATTGGCCTGGAGCCCATCTACCAACGGAAAAGCCGTAAATGCAGAAGCGATCATTTTACCGGAAATTACAGATTCAATTTCTTTCCAAAAATGGTTACCAGCTGTAAAAGGAAAGTTAGTTATGATTTCGATGAACCAAATTTCTGGTCGCCCAGAAAAAAACTGGGAAGAGTTTGCAACGAAAGACTTATTTGAGAAATTTAAAAAAGAGAAAACTGAAGCCACTAAAGCTTGGGCGGCAAAAATTGCAAAAACAGGCTTAAATGCTAAAAATTTAGCCTTAGCAATAGAAAATGCTGGTGCAGCAGGCATTATCATCAACAACTGGTCGCAGGGTTTTGGTGTTGATAAAATATTTGGTGCTAATACGACTAAAATTCCTACAGTAGATTTATCTGTTGAAGACTATGGATTAGTATATCGTTTGGCTCAATATGGTTCAAAACCGACCATTAAAATTGAGGCAGAATCTAAAGAATTAGGTGTTGTACCTACCTTTAATACTATCGCTGAAATTAAAGGAAAAGAAAAACCAAATGAATATGTAATGTTATCTGCACATTTCGATTCGTGGGATGGTGCTAGTGGCGCAACCGACAATGGATCTGGAACGATTATGATGATGGAAGCATTACGCGTTTTAAAGAAATTTTATCCTAACCCAAAAAGAACTATTCTTGTTGGACATTGGGGTAGCGAAGAACAAGGCTTAAATGGATCAAGAGCCTTTGTTGAGGATCACCCAGAAATTGTAAATAATTTACAGGCCTTATTTAATCAGGATAATGGTACAGGTAGAGTGGTGAACTTATCAGGACAGGGTTATGCAAAAGCAAAAGACTTTTTAACGCGTTGGTTATCAAAGGTACCCGATACAATTAAAAATCAAATTAAAACCAGTTTCCCTGGTGCACCAGGTGGTGGCGGTTCAGACTTTGCTTCATTTGTTGCTGTTGGTGCTCCGGGTTTCTCGCTAAGTTCTACAAGCTGGGATTATGGAACATATACTTGGCATACCAATCGCGATAGTTATGACAAATTGGTTTTCGACGAAATTAGAAGTAACGTAATTTTAGCTGCCATTATGGTTTATATGGCTTGTGAAGATCCTGAGAAAACTTCAACTGAAAAGGTTACAGATTTAGGCGTAAATGAACGTACTGGAAAGCCAAATACTTGGCCTGAGCAGAAAAAAGCAACGAGAAAAGGCGGATTGTAGGTAAATTCATTCTAATCTCTAATATTAAGAGGCTTTCTTTTAAAGGAAGCCTCTTTTTTTTTGTTAATTTCGGCCTTTATTATAAACACATACACTACATGAAAACTGAAATCTGTCATTTTTGGGTTGGAAATTTTAAATCTGAAGATTTCTTTTATGAATTTTTTGAGGAAGATAAGAGGTTCTATGAGGAAGAAGCTGATGAGAATGGATATGTTTCAGAATTTTCTGCCTCCCAATCCGAAAATTGGATAGACTTTGACTTTTTAGAATGTGGTTTTGAAAACAATGCTAAACCTTTTAATGAAAAGTTTAACAAATATTCTTATTCAACGGAGTGGATGAAAACCGTGGAAAGTAGAATTAAAGAACTTAACTTAACAGACTTAAATGCCATTGCTTTTATCAACAAAAGTGAGATTGAAAGACCTGTAAATGTAAAAAGGAAGAACTTTACCTTGCATTATCTTGGCGAAATTGAGTATGAGGTTTAATATTATCGTCTCCTGCTTCTCTTCAAAAGAGGCAATGATCGGGTGAAGAAAAAAAGCATAGCAAACTCCATAAGCAGCTTATTCTTTACTTAATGCTTTATAATTTATAAGGGACAAACCACTGTTCTTCGTTAAGCTTTAATCTGACCTAACAAATTTTTGGGGTAGCAGCATCCAAGCCAAACTACTAACTTAAATACAAAAATTTTCAGCCGGTGTTTTTTGTTTCTTTTTGACACCAAAAAGAAAAGAAGCCTCCGCGGCTAGTGAATAAACAAATAACAATAATAGAAACCTATCTATTTTCAACAAGATAAAGTGAGATTACGCTATATTAACAAACTTCTACTCTTCTTTTTGCTGAAACTTATAAAACAAATATCCTAAGAAGGGTAAAATCAAAATACTGCCCAGTAAAAGTGCCAATCCCAGGCTGTAAATTGTTTTCTCTGGTCCTACGGCACTAAACAAGGAAATTGTATTACCTCCTTTTAAACGGATAAAATTAGGAAAGTGGGCATAACTTATAGCAAGCAAGATCATTGTTACCTGAAAGCCTGCTAAAAGGCGTAGAATTTTAGTTTTTCCTTTAAGCAATAAATACCAAAGTAAAACAAGAGATAAACTTGCTAAAATTACAGCAGAAAGTCCGACAGTATTTTTGAAAACCCAATCTACCAGGGGAACATTTTCTTTAATTGAAGCAATGAAAACCATTGCACCAAATATCACTGCTGCGATATTCATAAATTCGGCTTTTTTAATAAACCTTTTTTTATCCTTAATATCTTTAGTTTCTCCAATTAAGTAAATGGCGGCTAAAAAACCACAAAGTGCAACAGTAAATAAACCAACAGAAACAGAGAACCAATTTAACCAGCTGTAAACATAGGCTGAAACAAAATCAGTGGCTTGGGTATCTATATGCCCTGAAATTACGCTTCCGGCAATAATGCCGAGAAACAATGGTGTAATAAAGCTAGAATAAACAAATATCTTGTTGTACACCTCTTGCATATTATCATGAACGGCATCATAATGACGAAATACAAAAGCGGTACCTCGGGCTATAATTCCTACAAGCATAATAAGCAGCGGAATATGAAGATAAACTGACATGGTGGTGTAAATGTGTGGAAAGCCTACAAAAAGAATTACAATGGCAATAATTAGCCACATGTGATTAGCTTCCCAAACTGGACCAATGGCTTGATACATGGTTTTACGTGTTTTGCTTCTATTTTTTGTAGAGGTAAACAGTTCAATAATACCTGCACCGAAATCGGCACCGCCAAGTAAAAAGTATAACAATATACCCAAACATAAAAAGGTGATTACAACGTATTCCATAATTAGTTTTCTGGGGTTTCTGTTGATGGATTGTTATATAAAACTGGCACCATTTTAATTTGACGATATAGTAAAAAGGTAACAATAATGCTTAGCGAAACATAAATTGCCGAGAAAATATAAAAAGAATAAGCAATACCTGGCATTGGTGTTACGGCATCTTTTGTTCTCATAATACCATAAATAATCCAAGGTTGGCGCCCAACTTCTGTAACTATCCAACCGGCTTCTAAAGCAATGTATCCCAAAGGAATTGCATAAACGAATAATTTAAGCAACCACCGCTTATCTGTTAAGGGTTTCTTTTTAAATATGGTAACGAAGTAAATTATAGCTATTAATAAAAGTAATGTACCAATGCCAACCATAATTTGAAAGGCATAATGCGTTATAGCTACCGGTGGATGCTGATCTTCAGGAATTTGATCTAAGCCCTTCACCTCCGCTTTAAAATCACCATGTGCTAAAAAACTTAAAGCGCCAGGTAATTGAATAGCCATTTTAACCGTTTTCTCACGCTCATTTACAATTCCACCAATTAATAAAGGCGCAGGTTTTTCCGTTTTATATAGCGCTTCCATTGCAGCTAGTTTAGCTGGTTGTCTTTTTGCTACATCCTTGGCAGATAAATCGCCACTTAAAGGTTGCAATAAGGCACCTATGCAAGCAAAAGTAGCTGCAATTTTAAACGCTTTTAAGTGAAATTGTTTATTACTATTTCTTAAAACCATTAAAGCGTGTACTCCGGCTACAGCAAAGCCTGTTGCTGTAAATGCGGCTAAGCACATGTGTAAGGCTTGGGTAAACCATGCTTTATTGAACATGGCTTGTATAGGATCGATATTTAGGTATTGTCCGTTTACGAAATCAAATCCGGCTGGGCTATTCATCCAAGCATTAGCGGCAACCACCAAAATACCCGATGCCAACCCACTTACGCCTACTACCATTCCAGTAAACCAATGAAACCATTTATTTAATTTATTCCAGCCGTATAAGAAAAATCCTAGTGCAATAGCTTCTATAAAAAAGGCTGTACCTTCTAAAGAGAACGGCATTCCGAAAATCGGACCTGCGTGTTCCATAAACTTCGGCCATAACAAACCTAATTCGAAAGATAACATTGTACCTGAAACTGCTCCTGTTGCAAAGAAAATAGCTACACCTTTACTCCACGCCTTGGTAATATTTTTATAAACCTCATCATTTGTTTTTAACCATTTATAGTGAGATACCGCCATAAAAAATGGCATAACCATACCAATGCAAGAAAAAATAATATGAAAACCCAGTGATAGGGCCATTTGGGAACGGGCAGCTATAAAATCATCCATAAGCTCTATTTATCGAATTGTAACAAATATAACTGTTAATGATTAAAGCTTATGGTAATTTAGTGATGATGAAAGGATTATTTTAAATATAGAACGTTTATAAATTGAAAATAATTGATACTTCGTATACTATTTACAAAATTGTAAAAATAAACTTTAATAAAACAAAAATGCTGATGATTTTAATAAGAATCACCAGCATTTTTTTAAATTAATTTCATGCTTATTTAGGTGCCTTTAATCTCGTCATAGGCGGCTGTAAGACTCCTTTGTATGCCTTCGCCCTTCCACTCTGGTGCACCAGGTATAGTTGTGGCATTTAAAATATCTTCTTTGCTTTTGCCGGCTTTAATTTCACTACCAACGAAGGTTAGTAAACTTTGAAGGTAATTTTGATAAGCTTTTACATCAGCTTTATTCCCCGTTACCTTTTCCGGATCCAGACTATGCCCCCAAATAAATACGGTATCATTATCAAATTGAGTGGTAATTTTATCAAGTGCAGTAATCCAATTTCCTATATGCGCTCCATTTTCTTTATCTATATATGGAAACTTGCGATTAAAAACTAAATCACCAACGTGTACAATATTTGCGTTTTCGAAATGATAAATGGCATCTCCATTGGTATGCCCCGAACCGTAATAAAATGCACTAATTTTTTCATCACCAACCTTTGCCTTCCAACCTGTTCCAAAAGTGGTATCAGGTAAAAGCTGCTGATTTAAATTATTTGCCTTCTCTGCTGCTTTTCTTTGATTTACTAAAGAGTTTTGATGCGCAACTACTTTTTCTGTCAATCCTTTAAAAGCTATATTTCCAGCAGTATGGTCTCCGTGGTGGTGTGTATTGATTAAATATTTAAAAGGTTTTTCGCCAAGTTTCTTTAATTCTTCAATTACGTGGGGGGCGCTTGTTGGAAACTGCGCATCAACAACAACAAACCCATTTGAAGAGTTTAGCCAACCAATTGTTCCTCCCTGCTCGGTAAATACGCCAACATTATTGCGAATTGGTTTAAAATTATACGCACGCAATAAATTGTTTTGTGCAAATACATCTGTTTTATAGATGGATAACAAGGCCATAGCCAATGCAGAGCTTTTGATAAAATTTCTTCTTTCCATAGCAGGGAATAACTTAAAAAACCACAGCAATTGCTGTGGTTTAAATTTAATATTTTTTTTTAGATATAAAATTTAGGATTATTTAAATTCCAGATCCTGGTGTGGTTCCAGGTTCGTGGCCCGGACCAAATGAATTATTTTTACGACCATCGTCCTTATTAAATAAGTTAGTGGTTACTTTTGAAGACTTATTTTCATCTAACTTTTCATCTTCCCTAACATCTTCTGCTTTTTTATCTAGCAAATCGTTCTGTACAATTTTGCCTTTTTCTTTATTTGTTTCCATAGCTATTGTAATTGATATAGTTAAAGAACAATACTAAAAAGCTTTTTGTTTTTCTTATTCAAAAACACATAGGTTTTAATACCACATCAATACAATATAGTTTACAGGATATACAAAAACCGCTACAATTACCTTAGCTTAAAGTCCGCCAGGTGTTGTACCAGGTTCATGGCCGCAGCCAAAAGAATGAAATCTTCTTTTGTGGCTTTTACTGAAATGGCTGGATGATTCAATAGAAAAAGAGTTCAATGCGAAATTGTATACATGTTTTTTCTCTGAATTTGATCTTTCTGATTTTAACCCGGTGTTTTCGGTTCCGTTGTTAGTGTTGCTGTTGGTTTCCATAACAATAAGAATTAGGTTTTATAATTAAATAAAATTTAAAGCAAATGTTTAATCTAATCTGAGGTATAGACCTATTAAAACTATTTCAAAAAAATGAATCTTGCTTAACCTTATGCGTGGAGTATGACTAAGGTTTTATTGAAGGAATTGGCATATCTGATGGTAATTGCTTTTGTTTATAAAGACGTTACAATTTACCTTTTTCTAATATCTACTTAAATATACTCTTTTAATTTATTTATTTCAAAACTAAAGGCATATTTTTTATCTAGGTGAATTATTGCTGTATTATTTTATCCTTTTAAAATATTAGTTAAAAAAAAAGCCTTAACAAATCATGTCAAGGCTCTTCCTATTTGGTTACTGATATTTTTAGGCTAAAGCGTTTTGCTTAACTACCATTTTAACTTTTTCAATTACATAATCTAAATCCTCTTTAGTTGTGTATTTACTAAAAGAGAAACGAACAGAAGGACGATTAGGATCGGCATTAATACCATTTAGCACATGCGAACCAATGTTTGATCCTGATGAACAAGCACTACCACCAGAAGCACAAATACCATTAATATCTAAATTAAAAAGCAACATATCTGCCATATCCATTTCTGGGAATGATACATTTAAAACCGTATAAAGGCTTTTGCTTGCGTCAGTTTCACCATTAAAGGCTATTCCTGGAATTTCGGCTATTAACTGTTCTTTTAAATAATCTTTTAAGCCTTGAATGTGGTTTTGATGCGCTTCCATATCAGCGTAAGCCATTTCTAAAGCTTTAGCTAACCCTACAATGCCATAAACATTTTCGGTACCGCCACGCATATTTCGCTCTTGTGCACCTCCATAAATCATCGGTGCAATTTTAATATTGCTGTTTACATATAAAAACCCAACACCTTTTGGTCCGTGTAATTTATGTGCAGCACAAACAATAAAATGAGCTTTTAAATCGCGAACATTATGTACGTAATGTCCCATGGTTTGCACCGTATCTGCATGGTAAATTGCATTATATTTTTCGCAAATATCACCAACTTTATACATGTCCGTTAACGTACCTAACTCGTTATTGGCGTGCATTAAAGAAACAAAAGTGCGCTCATTATTTTGCAATAACTCTTCTAAATGGGCGTAATCGATGTTGCCTTTTTCGTCTATATTAACAAAACTCAATTTATCAATTTGTCCGTCCTTTAGCATCATGTTTAGAGTATGTTCTACCGCGTGATGCTCTATTTTAGAAGTAATTGCGTGTTTAATACCATAAGCTGAAATACCACATCTAATTGCAGTATTATCCGCTTCGGTACCACCTGAAGTGAAAAATATTTCGGATGGTGATGCGCCTAATAAGCCTGCAACAGTTTTACGTGCCTTCTCTACCAAAGTTCTAACCTCACGCCCTAAAGCATGAATGGCAGATGGATTACCGAAGTAGTTTTCCATT
This sequence comes from Pedobacter nototheniae, assembly GCF_004335085.1. Lineage (GTDB taxonomy): Bacteria > Bacteroidota > Bacteroidia > Sphingobacteriales > Sphingobacteriaceae > Pedobacter > Pedobacter nototheniae. Next base: position 93,064 of record NZ_RQRS01000013.1, read on the forward strand.
ACGTTGGTCATTTCTGCAATCACTGCAGGATCTAGAGGCGTGGTTGCTGCATTATCTAAATAAACCCTTTTCATTTGTGTGTTTGTATGTGTTTAGTTCAAAATCTCTTTAATATCAGAGATGATTTTATTGGCAAGGCTCTCGGCCACGGTTTCATTTTCTGCTTCGCTGTAAATACGAATAATTGGCTCCGTATTAGAACGACGTAAATGAACCCATGTTTTATCAAACTCTATTTTTAAGCCATCTATAGTGCTATATGGTTGATTTTTATATTTTTCTTCTACCTGTTTTAATAAATTATCGATATCCATTTCTGGCGTAAGGGTAATTTTATTTTTAGAGATAAAGTATCCAGGATAGCTGTTTCTTAAAACTGAAATAGGCTTACCAAATTTTGCCAGGTGCGTTAAAAATAAGGCAATACCAACCAAGGCATCTCTTCCATAATGAGATTCGGGATAAATAATACCACCGTTACCCTCGCCACCAATAATGGCGTTTGTTGCTTTCATTTTATTAACTACGTTTACCTCTCCTACTGCAGAGGCATTATATTCTGCACCTGCTTTTTCAGTTACGTCGCGTAAAGCTCTGGTTGATGAAAGATTAGAGACCGTATTTCCTGGCGTATTTTGAAGGATATAATCTGCAACGGCAACTAAGGTATATTCTTCACCAAACATGCTACCATCTTCATTTACAAAGCATAAACGGTCAACATCCGGATCAACAACAATACCTAAATCAGCATTTTGCTTTTGAACTTCTTTAGAAATCTCTGTTAAGTTTTCTGGAAGTGGCTCAGGATTATGTGGGAAATGACCATCAGGAGTGCAATATAGTTCAACAACCTTATTAACCCCTAAAGCCTTTAATAAAGCAGGAATAAAAATACCACCCGTTGAATTAACACAATCAATTACCACCTTAAAATCGGCCTTTTTAATGGCTTCGACATCTACTAAAGGCAATGCCAAAACTTTATCGATATGTTTTTGCAAGTAAGTATCGTTCTTAATTACTTTGCCTAATTTATCTACATCGGCAAAATCAAAACTAGCACTTTCGGCAAGGTCTAATACTTCCTTACCATCAGCATCACTAATAAATTCACCATCGCTATTTAATAATTTAAGTGCATTCCATTGTTTTGGATTATGACTGGCAGTTAAAATAATACCACCGCCTGCATTTTCATCGGGTACAGCAACCTCAACAGTTGGCGTGGTAGATAAGCCTAAATCAATAACCTCAATACCAAGACCTTGAAGAGTTCCGATAACTAAATTATTAACCATTTCGCCTGAAATACGGGCATCACGACCTAATACAATTCTTTTATTATTTGTTTTTTGAACTACCCAACTACCAAATGCAGCTGTAAATTTCACAATATCAATAGGTGTTAAGCCATCTCCTGCTTGTCCACCAATGGTTCCTCTTATGCCTGAAATCGATTTTATTAAAGTCACTTATGTTAGTTTTATATATGCCCAAAAATAAGAAAAAATTCAGGATTGTACTTAAGTTTCGAACTTGCTAACCGTTTAATTTACATTCGCTTTATATCTATTTACACGATGTATTTAATAGATTTAGATTAAAACACAGCATAATTATGCAACAATATTGCATAAAATAGATCTTCAAAAGTTTTGTTGCCATTGCAAAAGCTTATATTTGCCCCTTTCAAAAAATAAATACGGCTTTTATATGCAGCGCAAGTGGTTTCAGTATTGGTTCAATTCCCCTTATTATCATATCCTTTATCAACAACGCAACGACGCTGAAGCTGAATTTTTTATTGATAACCTAACTGATTTTCTAAATCCAACAGGAGATTCTAAAATGCTGGATATTGCTTGTGGTAAAGGCAGGCATTCTATTTACCTAAATAAAAAGGGGTTTAATGTAACTGGCATCGATTTATCTGAGCAAAGCATTAAATATGCAAAGCAGTTTGAAAATGAAAAACTTCATTTTCTGGTACATGATATGCGCCGCTTATTTTACATTAATTATTTTGATGTAGCCTTAAATCTTTTCACCAGTTTTGGATACTTTGATACGGAGAAAGATCATGTAAATGCACTTAAAACTTTTAGAAAAAGCTTAAATGCAAAGGGCATATTGGTTATTGATTATTTTAACACTGAAAAAATAGTTAGAAATTTAAATCATCAAGAAACTAAAGTATTAGATCATATTACTTTTAATATTGATAAGAAGGTTGTGGATGGCAAAATTATCAAGAAAATTAATTTTGAAGATAATGATAAAACTTACAATTTTGAAGAACGAGTACAGGCTTTTAGTTTACAGGATTTTGAAAGAATGCTAACTAAAGCAGGTATGGTTATAGAAAAAACCTTTGGCAGTTATGCTCTTGAGGATTATAGCGAAGAAAACTCTGACCGGTTAATTTTAATTTGCAAAAAAGCATGATAGAAAGCATTCAGCAGTTTGATGCAGAGTTGTTTTTGAAAATTCATCGTGGGCTTTCCAATGGGTTTTTCGATTGGTTGATGCCATTAATGCGCAATCGTTTTTTTTGGGCACCACTTTACTTATTTATTGTAATTTTTTGTATTAAACAGTATAAAAAGCAAGGTTACTACATTATTGGAATGATTCTTTTTACGTTTGCCATGGGCGATTTAATTGCATCAAGAGTAATTAAACCGCTTGTATCAAGATTAAGACCATGTAACGAACCAACATTGATAAATGATATTATCCACCGTGTGCCCTGCGGTAGTGGTATGAGTTTTCCTTCCGCCCATGCAACGAACCATTTTGCTATTGCTGTTTTTTTAATTTTTGTGTTTTACAAAAGATGGAAACCTATTCTACCAATTGGTTTATTTTGGGCTTTCATTATTAGTTTTGCACAAGTTTATGTAGGTGTACATTACCCTGTAGATGTAACTACAGGTGCACTGCTAGGAAGCGTAATTGGTTTTATTTGTTCAAGAATATTTAAAAAACTTCAACCCGATTTTTAAAATGGAAGTCTGGAAAATTTGCGTACTTTTCTTCTGCGCCTTTTTAGGTGGATCGGCTATCTTTTTGGTAAAAAGCGATAAATCAAAGCTCCTAAAGCTTATTTTATCTTTTAGCGGCGCTTATTTATTCGCCATTACTGTTTTACATTTAATTCCTGATGCATATAGTGGTCCGGATAAAGGAGAAATAGGAATATTTATTTTAATTGGGTTCTTACTCCAGGTTTTTCTTGAACAGTTTTCTGAAGGTGTTGAACATGGGCATATCCATAAACATCATGATGGACATGCTTTTCCTTACGGAATTATGATTAGCTTGTGCTTACATGCTTTTTTAGAAGGAATGCCTTTAGCTAAAGATCAGCATAACGAATTAATTTTCGGAATTTCGTTACATCATATTCCTGCTGCATTTGCTCTTGCAAGCATTTTAATGCAAAACCACTTTAAAAAAGGCAGTATTATGGCCTACCTTGTCATATTTGCTGTTATGGCTCCTTTAGGTTTTTATGTAAGTATGGGCCTAAGTAATGGAACAATTGGTGGTGTGGAGGCTTATTTCAACAAAATAATGGGTATTGTAATTGGTATCTTTCTACACATTTCTACCACTATATTATTTGAATCAAGCGCCGATCATAAAATAAACATTAAAAAAATGATTGCCGTTTTACTGGGTATTGGCGTTGCCTTAATAGGTTTTTTTATAGGGCATTAATAACGCTCCATAAATGTTTACTTACTACTTTCTTTCTGCCATTAACATTTAACTAAGTTTTGCTTAATAGTTTCTTTGTTTCTCTTAAAACAAATTAAGTTTTGCTTAATAGTTTATTATAATTGTTTAATGTAAACTAATATTTGTTTGATAGTTTCTTTAGATCTATTAATATAAATTAAGTTTTACTTAATAGTTTATTTGAATTGTTTAATATAAACTAATATTTAGTTGATGATTTATTTGCATCATTAACACTGCGTTTGGTGTTGATAGTTTTATTGCGCTAAACAGTTTATTTTCATTAATTTAGACTAATGGAAAATGAAGTTAATGAGCCTGCCGTAGATTACCATAAACAAATGTATACCATTGCAGAATATCTTGAAAGGGAAAATTTATCTGATGAAAAGCACGAATATTTTCAAGGAGAAATTTTTGCCATGGCTGGAGCAAGTAATGCGCATAACGAAATTTTCACTAACGTTTTTGGAAATATATTCATTAAATTAAAAGGTAAACCCTGTCGTCCTTTTGGTAGTGATAAGCGCCTGCAAATTCCCGAAAATAGTTTATTTACTTATCCTGATATTTCTATCTATTGCAACAATTTGATCGAAAGTAAAGATGATACAAACACTTCGGTTCTTCCTTCTGTAATTATAGAAATTTTATCTGCCTCAACTAAAACTTACGATAGAGGGAATAAATTTAAACTTTATAGGGATATCCCCTCATTGAAAGAATATATTTTAATTGATTCTGAATCAATATATATTGAAGCTTTTTATGTTAATGAGAAACAAAACTGGGAATTAACAGAATATAAAAACATTCATCAAGTTTTAAACTTTACTTCTCTTGGTTTCGAAATTCCCTTATTAGAAATTTATAATAAGGTTTTTATTGAAAGTTAATTATTTCTTTTCCTTCTTTTTTCCAAAACCCCAAGGGCAATGCTTACACTTATTTTTACAGCAATAGCCTCTTTTTAAATGATAGGCTTCAGTAAAAACCATTAGCCCATCTTCATTAAAATAAAAGTCTTCTCCTTCCTTTAACATAAAGCAAAAATTTTGAATATGAGAATGAATGATTATTGAATCTTTTTAACAAGCATACCGTCATTCATTCGTTTTATCTTTCAATTAATCATTTTTACCGTTAAGTATTTTCACGGTCAATTTTCCAGCAAAATGTTGTTTTAGTTGTTTTCCATCACCATGCAATGTCCACACTTCTTTAGGCTGAACCTTTTCTATTGTTTCTAATATTGCGGCCCAATCTGCATGATCTGATATATAAAGCGAAATTCCATTTTGTTGCTGAAGATTTTTCCACCCAGAAGCAAAGGCTCTAACCACATTTACTGCCTTAAAGTAACTATGAAAAACCATGGGTGGTACAATATAAACCTGATGCTCTGTGTTTTGCTTCATCACTTTTCTATCGTAAACCTGATATTTACCTAACTTAATACCATACTCTTCGTAAATTTTAACAAAGGGCATAATACTGTGGTGTACCAATATGTTTTTACCTGTACAATGCTGATTAATAAGCTGAATAATACGCTGGCTTTTACCTAAAGCATAGGCACCCAACATAATATTAGCTGTGGTAGCGTTTAGCTTATTAATTTCATCTGCAGCCTCAGGATGTTTAGTTTCTGGGTCGGCGAAAGTGCTTTCTGTAATCAAAACATCGGCCTGAACAAACTCAAAGGGCTCACATGTTATATCAAGTTCAATTTTATAATCGCCAGTATATAAATATTTAATTCCTTTATACTCCATCATTACTTGTGCGGAGCCTAATATATGTCCGGCAGAATAAAAAGTGATGGTTACATCTTTTAATTTGAAAGATTGATGATATTCTTTAATATGAAAATCGCCGCCAGCAAACTTGCGATAACGATGTTTCATAAATGCCATTGTGGCTTGAGTACAATAAACATTTTGGTTTCCCCCTACCGCATGATCGCCATGCGCATGAGAAATAACAGCTTCTTTAACGGGTTGTTGAGGATCTAAATAAAAATCGCCATATACACAATACAATCCCACGGGGGTAATTGTAATAAAATCTTCCAGTATCATTATTTTTTACTTACCTCTAAAAATATTTTATGTAATGCTAAAACTTGCTCAATAATGCCATTCTCCTCATCATTTACAATAAAATGATTGGCCATTTTTCGCTTCTGTTCATCACTAAATTGTTTATCCATTCGGGCTTTTACTTGTTCCGCAGAAACATTATCGCGTTGCATTACTCTACTTACCTTTACATTTATTGGGGCAGTTACCAAAATGCTGGTATCACACATTTTATAAGAACCACTTTCAAATAGCAAAGCAGCCTCTTTTAAGGTGTAAGGTACTGTTTGGTCAATTTGATTCTCCCATTCATTAAAAGCCCTAAAAACCGCTGGATGAACAAGTGCGTTCAATTTAGTTAATTCAGTTTCATTGTTAAATACAATTGCTGCAATGTGCTTATTATTTAGTGTACCATCTTCGAAATAGCTATCCTGGCCAAAGGTATTTTTAATTCCCTCCACTAAAATAGAATCTTTAACCATTATTTCTTTAGCAACTGTATCCGCATAAAAAACAGGGATACCCAAAACCTCAAAAACCTTACATACGGTTGTTTTTCCACTACCTATGCCGCCTGTTATACCTACTTTATACATTATTTTTCGACTACAAAATCTATTTTGGATGGAAACACATTGATTAATTTACAGTAATCTGGAAACTCAGTAATTTTAACTGTAAATTGGTTGTGATTTAAATTTAGCCATTCATCTACATCAACACTTGCCTGAATAAAGCTTTCATCAACCTGCTCATAATTGCCAAGTGCAACTAAAAAGGTAACCTTAATTTTTTTGGGATAAAGCTTAATACTATTGTAATTACGGTTATTAATAATTTTTAGTGGAACTTCAATAGTTTTTTCGGTAAACTCATCTACCGGTAGTTTAACTTCTACCGTGGACGGAAAGATACTCACATTTTTGTGGGTACTGTGTTGCATAGCAACTCTTACGGTTGCGCTATTTTGCAATTTACTAAGCTTTAAAGTATCAGTAGACCATTCTGTAATCTTATCAAGCTCCTCAATTGGCCCCGTAACGGTTACATATTTTGGATTAAGTTGTATATCACTTGAAATTCCATATTGCTTTGTAAAATCAATTTTTTCAATAAGTTTAATGGCAACTCTTTTAACGGTTCTTTTGGTAAAATCGAAATATAAGGTATCTGGTTTTACTGAAATTACTTTTTGCGAACTTTCTAATTGTTTATTTATGTTGTACAATTGATCTGAAAATACAATAAACTCTTTTGAGTTTAATTGATTTAAACTTACGGCAATAGATTGCGGATTTATACGCAAACGGGCAAATAACAACTGCCAGCCTGTTCCTTTTACCTTCAAATCTACAGTATCAGATTGTAAAGGATGAAATGCTCTCTTTTGAGGGAAGTTTTTATAAATTAACACTGTTTTAGCCGTGTATTCATATTCGTTATTTAATGCCAAAAAAAACCATGCAGCAACCGCCAGTACCAAGCAAGCCAGGAGACTAAAAACACGTCTTTTTTCTATTTGAGTTAACTTAATAAAAGGCATATAGTAATGAAAATGAATTAGAGCACATTTGCCCTTAACCACACAACAATTTAGCCAAATGTAGTAAAATTTTAAAAGATAGACTGAACATCCGATCTTACGAAAGGGTTAACTTAAAATTAAAAAGATAACATCATTAGGTTAACTAAAACGAACTCAGATTATTTCTTCTCCGCCACTATTATTTCATTAAAGTAAACAGTATTTTTATAAGCACCTATTGTGATTTCAATCCACAAAACCATTAGAAAAAAATGAAAAACTACTTTTTAACGCTACTATTGATTTTGCCAGCTTTACATAATTATGCGCAGAAACGGCAAAATGTTTATTTCTTTAAAAATGACGCACCTACCGCAGATCGGAAGAATTATGATTATCGAAGGGTAATTACCGAACCCGACTCTGGTGCAACCGTATTTAATTTATTTGAATTTTATCCAGATAATACTGAAAAAACAATTGGTTTTGTTTCCGTATTTGAACCGGCCTTAGTTTATGAAGGAACATTAAAGAAGTTTAATGATAAGGGAATTTTAATTGAGAAATCATATTTCAAGAGTGGCAAACCTATTGGAGCAGCTTCGTATTTTTATCAGAATGGTAAACCTAAAAGTGTAATTCTTTATGATGCTTCCGTAAAAATCCCGGGTGTAAGCGATCATACTTTTAGTAAAATTGTTCAGGCTTATGATTCTTTAGGTACTCAAATGGTTAAGGATGGTAACGGTTATTATAAAACTGAAGACAAATTTTATGCTGAAGAGGGTAACTATATCAATAGTGAAAAGGATGGGGTTTGGAAAGGTCGGGTTGGCGAAGGTACTTTTGAAGAGCAGTATAAAAATGGCAATCTAATAACTGGTATTGCAACTTTGAGTAATGGGAAAACCAATAATTATAAAAATGCTGAAGAGTTTCCAACGTTTCCAGGGGGTATACAATCTTTTTACAGCTATTTAGCAAGAGAATATAAATATCCTAAAGAAGCGGTTGAAAACAGAGTTAGTGGAAGAATATTTATCAGTTTTGTGGTAGAGAAAGACGGCTCTTTAACTGATATTAAAGTAAGAAACCATATGGGGTATGGAACTGAACAAGAAGCAATAAGGGTATTAAATAATTGCAGAAAATGGATTCCTGCAAAGCAGCATGGTATTCCGGTGAGGGTTGCTTATAATATTAATTTCAATCTTAGAGCGAGTTAGTTTATAAAAAAAGGTCATCTGAAAATTCGAGGGCACTGAAAAAGTAGGCTTAAAATGTCTATAAAAAGATTATCGGATGAGTAGGTCATAAGATCTCCATCCGCTTTTTGTTTTTTGAGTGTTTTTATATTTTTTACTGATTCCAATTCATTAAGATCTCTCGCCGAATTTCAGTGTTTTATAGTCCTTTTTAGGATGTTTTTTGGTAATAATGATCCCGCTTTAGAATTTCAGTATTCTTTTTAGATTTACCACGAATATCGCTATTGCACCTTGCATTTTCATACTTTCAAGGCCATAGGAATTTGCTCTGTGATATCCATGCACATTTTTCAATTCACTATTTTTCGCCTCAATTTTATATCTGTGTTTTGACTTTTCCCTGAAGTACTCGCTTTGTTGGAATATTTCCTGCTCTTTGTGCTCATCTGGTTTTATTGCAGCCGAGTACGTCCTACTTTTGGCTTCTGGTTTATAGCAGCCATCTCTTAGCGGGCATACTTTGCATTTTTCGATATCGAAATAATAGGTCATCGCCTGATTGCTCTTATCTACCTTTTTACCCTGCACCCGTTTATACATAGCCAGGTGCCCTGCAGGACATACAAACATATCAGCGTCTTTATTATAGTCGAACTTTTCTTCCTCTTTCCTGGTGCCATGGGTAATAGCAGGGTTCATCCTGGCAACGATCTTAATCTTATTTCCGTTCAAATCCTTAAGCTTGAGGTTGTTCTTGCCGGCATAAGCTGCATCACCTATGATGGTATCCACCTCCATTCCGTTTGACTGTGTCTGGTTCAATAATTTTGGCAGTTCAGGACCATCGCCTTTCTCAGCTGAGGTGACAACAGCAGCCGTTATAATACGTTCCTCTGTCATTGCCAAATGAGTTTTGTAACCAAAAAAACTGCTGTCAGCTGTTTTGTGGCCAACCTTGGCATCCATATCTTTGGATATCGCATAATTCTCCCGGGTATCTTCCACTGTTTCCTTTAAGAGGTTTAGCTTCTCTTTCACAGCAGGAATTTCACTTAATGCTTCATCAGACTCGATAAGTTTTTGTAACTCCTTGCAGTATTCTATTTCTTTAAGGATATCATTTGAATCATTTTTCTCAGGCATCTGACCCTTGAGATCATCATCCATTAGATATACTGCTTTTCGAAGCAGTTTCGAGCGTTGCCTGAGTACTTCAATAGGTGAATATGGGTTGGATCTGGAAAGTGAATGCGTCGCATCGACAATGATGGACCTGGATTTAATAATGCCTTTTTCCAAGGCCAAGGAAACGGTTTTGCCAATTAGAAGGTTTAAAAGATCCATATCCTTAAGGCGGAGCTTTCGGAACTTGGTCAATGAGCTTGAATTGATCACATCTTCTTCTGGGGACATCCCCAGAAAATATTTGAAAGACATATCATAGCGGGAACGCTCTACCACATCAACGTCTGAAACCGTATAAATCGTTTTCAGCAACAAATATTTAAACATGCGTACTGGACTCTCAGCATTACGACCGTTGTCCGCGCAGTATTTATCCAGAAGCTCATCATATATAAAACCAAAATCTATAAGCTCGTTAATCTTGCGCAGTAAGTTCTCTTTGGGGATAATCAGGTCATAAAGCCTGGAAAAAGCGCTAAAATGGATTTTTTGTTGTTGAAGCAGCATCTAAAAACAGTAATAATACACCTTTAAAATACAAAAAAAGGAGCAGAAAAACTAGTCTTCTACTCCTTTTATCCTTTTCAATTAAGGGACTTTTTCAGTGCCCTCGAAAATTCAGATGACCTTTTACTAAATGAATATTTTAAAATTATGCTTTAGGGCCTAAATCTTTTGGAGCCACTGCTTTAGTTGCATCAAGAGATACAGCTGTTTTATCAAAACGAATTTTAACACCACCTTCTACTTCAATTAAGAAAGTTGTATCGTTCATATCAGCAATACGACCGTGAATACCGGCTGTAGTTACAATTTTATCTCCTTTTTTCAATTCTTCAACCAATTTTTTGTGGTCTTTAGCTTTTTTAACTTGCGGACGGATCATGAAGAAGTAAAAAACTACCATGATTAATACCATTGGTACAATTGTACTTAGCATATTGCTACCACCTGCGGCTTGTAAAATTACTGTTGATGTCATTTCTTATTTATTTGTTGTTTAAATTTTATTTAGGCTTATTTCTTAACTAAAACTTCGCCTACTAAGTGTACTGTACTCACATTTGGGTTTGCGTTAGAAACTATTGTGATTACCTTATCCTGCATTCCCATTTTACCCTCACTATTAAAAATCACTTTAATAACGCCTTCTTTACCTGGCAAAATTGGTTCTTTAGGTGGCTCAGGTATAGTACAACCGCAAGTTGCAGTTGCATTAGAAATAATTAAAGGACTTTTACCTGTATTAGTAAACTTGAAATTGTGCTGAACTTTTTCGCCTTGTTGAATTTTTTCAAAATCGTAAATCTCCTTCTCGAAAGAAATTATTGCAGCATCCGCTGGTGCAACTTTCGAAGCAGTTTTAGAAGTATCATTACCTACAGATACACCCGTAGCTTCTACTTTATTTTGAGTATTTGCGTTACGACAAGCTGAAAAAGATAATGCAGCTATAGCCAGGATAAATATTTTTTTCATTCTATTATATCTTTATTCTTCAATTAAACCACGACCAATCTTTTTGATGGTATTATTTTTCTTAAGATCGCCTAAAATTTTGTCCAAAATACCGTTTATAAATGAATTACTTTTCGGTGTACTGTAATCTTTTGATAATTCAAGATATTCGTTGATGGTTACTTTTACCGGGATTGATGTAAAATTGAGCAATTCGCAAATCGCCATTTTCATTAAAATAGTATCCATTAAAGCAATGCGTTCAGATTCCCAGTTTTTAGTACGCTCAGCAATCATTTCCTGGTATTTCTCATCGTTTTGCAAAGTATACAAGAATAAATCTTGAACAAACTTGCTATCTTCAATCCAATCTGCACTAATTTCAGTTAGTTTATTCTTGAAAGGATCTTCAGAAGTAAAGTTTTTAAGGGTTTTAGCAACCATGCCTTTCATCACCTCATGATCTACCTGCCAATTGATAAATTTTTCTTCGAAAACCTGAAGAATAGCCTGATTTTTTAAAAGGATTTTTCTGAAAATAAATTTGATAATATCTTTAGATGATTCTAAACTTTCGTTAGGATCAGCAAGATATTCAGCATATTCTTTTGAAGCTTTTAATGAATTGTAAACTGTTTTACGAATTTCAGGATCGAAACCCCAATCTACCTTATATTTCTTAATTGCCGCAATGTATTCAGGGTTTTGCTGCATTAATACACTGAACTTGTTGTGCAGTAACTTTAAATTAGGATTAATATCATCAGCGGTTTTAATGTGCTTGTTAGCGCGTTCAGCAGCGTCATTTGCTGTAAACTCCGTAACTTCTACCAACAAGGAAAGCATCCAAATATACATTTCGTATACGCTGTCGATACTTTGCATCAAGGTTTTCAGATAACCTCTAATGTCTTTTTTTTCTGTCATGTGCCAAGCAAAAATGTTTTGCAAAGCTTTGATTCTAAGGTGCCTTCTATTTAACATGAATGTAAGAACGAATACGGTTTTTTAGACCTTTTTTTATAATAATTAATATGATGATTTAATTTTTTTTATGTCTTCAATCCGCTTTTCGGCAATGCGGTTTGCAGCTGTAATAGTTGATATTTTTTCTGCTTTACTTAATTTAATTACATTTCTGGTTGCATCGTAAATATTCTCGGTAAGTTGTACAGTTCTCTTTTTACCGAAACCTGTTAGTTCAGAATAACATGCAATTAATCCACCAGCGTTGATTAAATAATCTGGTGCAAATAAAATATCTTTATTTAATAGCAATTCGCCATCAGCAAGTTCATCTTTTAACTGATTATTTGCTGAACCTGCAATAATTGCAAATTTCATTTTTTCTATGGTTTTATTATTTACCGTAGCTCCCATTGCACACGGGGCATATACATCAGCATCAATTCCGAAGATTTTATCTGCCTCAATAGGTTTAGCCTTATATTTACGTGCAACATAAGTAAGTTGTTCCTGGTTAATATCGCTAATTAATACTTCTGCATTTTCTTTTCTCAGCAAAGCGACTAAATGCTCACCTACATTACCTATACCTTGTACAACAATTGTTCTACCAGCAAGCATATCTGTACCAAAAACTTCTTTTACACTTGCTTTAATACCCAAATAAACACCTTGAGCAGTAAACGGAGCAGGATTACCGGCACCACCAATAGATTCGGGTACGCCTGTAACATAACTGGTTTCCATGCGAATGTATTCCATATCGCGTGTATTGGTTCCCATCTCCTCAGCAGTGATAAATTCGCCATTAAGATTTTTAATAAACCTGCCGTAACTACGCATTAAGGTCTCGGTTTTATCTTTTCTTGAATCACCGATGATTACGCCTTTTCCGCCACCTAAATTTAATCCTGTGATTGCCGATTTATAAGTCATGCCACGAGATAAACGAAGAGCGTCTTCTAAAGCCTCTCCTTCTGTAGCATAACTCCACATACGTGTTCCGCCAAGTGCAGGGCCTAAAGTAGTATCATGAATGGCAATAATGGCTTTTAAACCTGTATCCGCATCGTTACAGAAAACCAGTTTCTTATGTCCGTAAACACTTAACTGATCTAATATTGAAGTTTCTGATGAAGAATTCGCTGGCATAATTTTACGTAGAGCTAACCTGCTGCAAAATTAAAATAAAAAACCATTATTACACGCTTTTAACTAAACTATAACAAAATTACTTGCTATTTAGTTCTAATACCTGATTGGAGCGCTAATTAAATTTACTTGCAAGCCAAAATTGTGATTAGAAATTTAGAGCATTTCATATCTTTATTATACTTCAACAAAACAGACATAGCTTCGGGTGTCTTTTTAAGACCGGGCAAATAATCATTCCTAAATTTTATACTATGTTAATGCAAAACAAAGGTCAGAAAATGACCAGAAATGAAATGAAAAATGTAGCTGGCGGTACTGGCGAATCCTGTATTTCGTACTGCTTCTTTTTTGATGATTTGAGTGGACCAACTTCCAGCTGCCCTGTAAATGAACAATGTGTAATTTATTATTGTGGTGGAAACGCGACAGGTTACAGGTGTGAGCCAATTTAAAAATTTTAGGACTGGTTAAAACCAAACCAGTCCTTGTTATGCCCATTAGAAGCGAGTTTTGTTATTGTTTCGTATTTTTATTCCTGTTTTTAAATGATGTTTATATAATCCTGCACAAATTATCTAAGTTTGCCTTTACATGAAACATCTTAGTCATTTAAATAAGTATTTCTATAAATATAAATGGTGGATTATTCCAGGAATTATTTTCGTTGTTATATCTAATATTTTCGGTGTAATTCCAGCTCAGGTCATAGGTTATGCATTTGATTTAATTACCGAAAACATTCAAATCTATAATCTTTTTAATGGTTTTAATCGCCAGCAAATTATCTACGATATTTTCAGCAACAGCCTTTTATACTTTGGTTTAATGGTTATTGTCCTTTATCTGCTCAGGGGTTTATTCTTATTCTTTATGCGCCAAACCATTATTTTAATGTCAAGGCATATAGAATTTGATATGAAGAATGATATCTACAACCATTATCAGGAATTAAGCTTAGGTTTTTACCGTAAAAACAATACTGGCGATTTAATGGCCCGAGCTACCGAAGATGTTAACCGGGTAAGAATGTATGTTGGCCCTGCAATTATGTATGCGGCAAACACATTGGTTTTATCTGTGCTGATTATTTACTCCATGTTTGATGTAAATACTAAATTGGCTATTTATTGTCTTGCACCTCTACCGCTGTTAGTTATTATTATTTATTATGTAAATACCGTTATTTTTAAGAAAAGTGGTAAAATCCAGGAGCGCCTCTCAGAACTTTCGAGTTTTGTGCAAGAACGTTTTTCAGGAATCAGAATTATCAAATCTTATGTTAGGGAAGATTATACCCGAAATATGTTTGAAATCCAAAGTAATGCGTATAAGAAAGATTCGATGAGTTTAGTTAAGGTATCCGCATTATTTTACCCAACTATGCTTTTACTAATTGGTTTAAGCACCATTTTAACCATTTATATTGGCGGTATCCAGGTAATGAATGGTAGCATTACAGCAGGTAATATTGCCGAATTTATTATCTACATAAATCAGCTTACTTTCCCTGTAACGATGTTGGGCTGGGTAACTTCTTTAATTCAAAGAGCTGCAGCTTCACAAAAAAGGATTAATGAGTTTTTAGAAATCCCTTCGGATATTCAATCGATCAATGAAACTGAAAAGGACATTAAGGGAAATATTACTTTTAAAAATGTAAGTTTTACTTATCCAGATACCGGAATACAGGCTTTAAAAAATGTAAACTTCGAAATTAATAGCGGTGAGTTTGTAGCCATTATCGGAAAAACTGGTTCAGGAAAATCCACTTTAGCCAATTTAATTATGAGGATGTATGATGTTGAGCAAGGCGAAATTAATATTGATAATGATAACATTAAGGGTTTAAATTTAAAAAATTATCGCGGGCAAGTCGGCTTTGTTCCACAGGAGGTTTTTCTTTTTTCTGATACCATTAAAAACAACATAGCTTTTGGCTTAGATAGTACCACGGATGATGAAGTACACCAAGCGGCAAAAAATGCGTCAGTTTATAACAACATAATGGATTTTGAAGAGCGTTTTGAAACCATGCTTGGCGAGCGTGGAATTACCCTATCCGGAGGGCAAAAACAGCGTGTATCTATTGCCAGAGCACTGATTAAATCACCCAAAATTTTAATATTTGATGATTGTCTTTCTGCTGTTGATACGAAAACAGAAGAAGATATTTTACAAAATCTGGGTAAAATTATGCAGGGTAAAACAAGTATCCTTATTGCACACAGGATATCGACCATTAAAAATGCAGATAAAATTTTGGTATTGGATAATGGCAACATTATAGAGCAAGGTACACATAGCGAGTTACTTAACCTTAATGGAACGTATACGGAGTTATACAATAACCAATTGCTTGAAGAAGAAAGTCGTAGTATTTAATTTGTGTTAAATTCTATTTTGAACTTTAAATATTTGCTTTATATTTACCGAAACCAAAAACCAACATCAATACCAACCATGGGAGAATTTGACAACAAAGAGAGAGAAGAAGTTTTTTCAAAGAAAGTAAGGGCAGGTAAAAGAACTTATTTTTTCGACGTGAAGGCTACTCGTTCAGGTGATTACTACTTAACAGTTACCGAGAGCAAGAAAAGATTAGAAGACGGTGTATTTGTAAAACATAAAATCTTTTTGTACAAAGAGGATTTCGAGAAATTTGCAGAAGGTCTTAATGAAACGGTTGATTACATCAAAACTCACCAAGATGTTGTTGAAAAACGCTATGAGTATTCTGAAAATGGAGAACACTCTACAAAATCATCAGACGATTTTTCTTTTTAAGTAATATATTTACAATACAAAGCCTTTGTTTAATTACAAAGGCTTTTTTTGTGTCCTTTATTTAATATCACCTTTATGAAAAAAATCATCCCTTTTCTATTGCTTTGTTCTTTCGGATACTTTTTATCTGCACAGGAAAAAACCGATCGAAAGTTGCAACAAAAATTAGATGAACTGGTTAAAGGCTTTAATGGCGAAGTGGGTATTTATGTTAAAAACCTAAAAACGGGTAAGGTTGCCAGTGTAAATGCTGATACTATTTTTCCGACGGCTAGTATGGTTAAAGTGCCCATTTCTTGTGGAATTTTTAATAAAATTGAAAAAGGTGAATTAGATTATCACGCAAGGTTAACTTATTGTGATAGTTTATTATATGCGGGCGAAGATATTTTAGGATCATTTAAGGATGGTGAAAAGATAGAACTTGGAAAGGTTTTAATGTTAATGATTACCACAAGCGACAATACGGCAAGCCTTTGGAGCCAATTAATGGCAGGAACCGGAACCGCTATTAATGAAGTGATGGCAAGCAATGGATTACAGTTTACACGGGTAAATTCTCGCACGCCAGGACGAAGGGAACATCAACAAAAATATGGCTGGGGACAAACTACACCCAGAGAAATGGCTACGCTATTAACCTTAATCAGAGATGGAAAAATGATTAATTCTGCTGCTTCCGAACGTATTTACAGAAATTTAATCCGCATTTATTGGGATACTGAGGCTTTATCGCAAATTCCACCAACGGTACAGGTTGCTTCCAAATCTGGTGCGGTAGATGCTGCCCGATCAGAAGTTTTACTTGTAAATGCGCCACATGGTGATTACGTATTTTGTATCACTACAAAAAACCAAAAAGATACCTCCTGGAATTATAGTAATGAGGGTTGGACGCTAATTAGAAACCTGAGTAAAACCTTGTGGAATTACTACGAGCCTAATTATAACTGGAAACAACCGGAAGGAATGCAAAAATATTTTAAATAGAATTTAGCGCATTGCCATACTTGCTCCCGCTAAAAAGATAAGGCCAAAATAACCTACAATAATAACAATGGTCATAATACCCCAAAATTTAAAAAGCGATTTTAAGTTTAGCATGGCTGCATTTAAACTTTCCTGATCTCCGTATAATACACCTTGCTGGCCTCTTCCTGAGATTCGGAACAACAACAAACTTGGGTAGAAATAAAATAGGCCCATTAAAAGATAAACAATTGTAACTATGGTGCTGCCGCTTTTTGCCAAGGGGCCTAATTGCGCTACCATCCCTGGATTACTCGCTAAAAAAGCACCGATACCAAATGAGCCAATAATTAAAAAAGCTGCGAATACAAAGCCTACAATAGATAAAAATTTTGCCCACTTCGTTAATTCGTAAATGTAACTGCGCATTTCTTCGCTTACTACTAACTTTATTTCTTGTGGCGCTTGCTGATCTAATTCTTCCATCTTTGTATGTATTTTGGGTTAAACTTAGATAAAATATAGATTTGATGCAAATGGATAAGTTTTATTAAAGGTTTTAAAAGCTTATCTTTGCCGACTTTTAGGGATAAACCGAAGGTTTAAAACTAAAGTGAAAATCAAAATCGTAAATCGTAAATCAAAAATATAAATGGCATTACAATGTGGTATAGTAGGTTTACCTAATGTTGGTAAATCAACTCTTTTTAATTGTTTATCTAACGCAAAAGCACAAGCTGCAAACTTTCCGTTTTGTACTATTGAGCCTAATATTGGCGTAATTACAGTGCCTGATGATAGGCTTACTAAACTTGCCGAACTTGTTAAGCCAAATAAAGTACAACCAAATACAATTGAAATTGTAGATATTGCTGGCTTGGTTAAGGGCGCATCTAAAGGCGAAGGTTTAGGAAACCAGTTTTTAGGAAATATCCGTGCAACAAATGCCATTATTCATGTTTTACGTTGCTTTGATGATGGAAATGTAATTCACGTTGATGGTTCTGTTGATCCGATTAGGGATCGCGAAATTATTGACACTGAATTACAACTTAAAGATTTGGATACTGTTGAAAAACGCATTCAAAAGGTAGAGAAAATGGCTAAAACTGGTGGTGATAAAGATGCAAAACGTACTTTTGAAATTTTAACAATCGTTAAAAAACACTTAGAAAGTGGTAAATCTATCCGTACAGCGCCTTTGGAGCAAGATGATTTCGATTTTATTGAAGATTTGGGTTTATTAACTCAAAAACCAGTAATGTACGTTTGTAATGTGGATGAGGCTTCGGTAGTAAACGGTAATAAATATGTTGATTTAGTTAAGGCAAATGTTGCTGATGAAAAAGCTGAGGTTTTAGTTATCTCGGCAAAAATTGAATCTGAAATTGCTGAATTAGAAAGTTATGAAGAGCGCCAGGAGTTTTTAGCTGATTTAGGATTGACTGAATCTGGCGTAAACAAATTAATTCGTGCAGCATATAAATTATTAAACCTTTACACTTACTTTACTGCAGGTGTACAAGAAGTAAGAGCATGGACAATTACAAAAGGTTTTACAGCTCCACAGGCTGCCGGTGTTATCCACACAGATTTTGAAAAAGGGTTTATCCGTGCAGAAGTAATTAAATACAATGATTTTGTAACCTTAGGTTCTGAAAATGCTTGTAAAGATGCAGGTAAATTAGGCGTTGAAGGAAAAACTTACGTTGTTGAAGATGGTGATATTATGCACTTTAGATTTAACGTATAATAAATAATAACGAGCGAAAAGCTGCCCCAAAAAGGCAGCTTTTTTTGTTTATGTACGGTACCAAGCTCAACATTAGCCATTTAAAGTATTAGATTATAATTAAGGTTACCATTTCTGGACTAATAAATTTATACCTCCAAGCCAAATTCCGCAAGCCTAAGCTTAGTACTTTCGTAATCTGTATGGCAAATTCCGGTTAACCCTAATCCCTCAGCAATTTGCACAAACAGCATTCTGTCATCTATATAAATACTGGTTTCTACATCGCTTTGCGAAATATCTATTGCAACTTTAAAAATATCTGCATCGGGTTTTCTAAAATGAACAAAGCTTGAAGAAATAAAGAAATCGATAAATTGGTTTAGCTTAAATGTATTAATTCTATACTGATTAAGCTCCCGACCTTCGTTACTAATTACAGCAACTTTTAAATTATATTTCTTTTTTAAATCACAAATGAGCTGAATCATATCATTATACGGCAATGATTTTTTGAACATAAAATCCTTAAAATCATCGGGTGTAAAATCACGATCCTCGTAAAAAACAAGGCGTTCTAAGTATTCATCCAGCGTAATTTTACCAACCTCGTACGTATCAAATGTAAGGTGGTGGCGCTCTTCTACTTCTGCAGAATCTAATTTAAATAAGATTGCCGCTTCGGATCTGGCTTGTCTATCCCATCCGTTTGTTAGTAAAACACCTCCAATATCTGTAAAGAGTGTTGTTATTTTATTTTTTTTCATTGATTAAATCTTATTAAGACCTTTAAAACTAGGCCACAGTAATTTTGTTTTCTAAATATACATCCTGAATGGCGTGGAGTAATTTTACGCCTTCATTCATTGATTTTTGAAAGGCTTTACGTCCAGAAATAACACCTGTTCCTCCTGCCCTTTTATTAATTACTGCAGTACATACGGCATCCATTAAATCTTCTTCTTCCTTACCAGATGAGGCGCCTCCAGAATTAATTAGTCCGGCCCTGCCCATATAACAATTTACAACCTGGTAACGGCACAAATCAATTGGATGATCTGAGCTCAATTCTGTATACATCCGTTCATCAAATTTACCGTACGTAACTCCATTCGCATTTAAAGCTTTATAGCCCCCATTATTTCCAGGAAGCTTTTGCTTAATAATATCTGCCTGAATAGTTACGCCAAGATGGTTTGCTTGTGCTGTTAAATCTGCCGAAACATGGTAATCAATGCCGTCTTTTTTAAAGCTATTATTTCTTAAATAACACCATAAAACGGTAACTAATCCTAATTTATGTGCTTCTTCAAATGCTTTTGCAACCTCTATAATCTGTCTATCACTATCATCAGATCCAAAATAAATGGTTGCACCAACGGCTGTAGCACCTAAATTCCAGGCATCTTGCACGGAGCCAAACATTATTTGACTAAATTTATTTGGATAGGTTAATAGCTCATTATGGTTTAATTTAACCAAGAAAGGAATTTTGTGTGCATATTTTCTGGATACGGCGCCCAAAACCCCAAAAGTGGTTGCAACTGCATTACAACCGCCCTCTATGGCAAGTTTTACAATATTTTCCGGATCAAAGTAAATAGGGTTTGCTGCAAATGATGCACCTGCACTGTGCTCAATGCCTTGATCTACCGGGAGAATGGAAACATAACCGGTTCTGGCTAAACGCCCAGAATTAAATATAGATTGGTAATTTTTTAAAACCTGCGGATTGCGATTTGAGATTGAAACTACATCATCAATAAAAGTTGGTGATGGTAAATGCAAAAGATCTCGTGATACAGTATTACAAGTGTGCGTTAGTAGATTTTCATTTTCTTTGCCCAACAAGGCACTTATTTGTTTGTAGTCCATAGCGTAATCGAGTTTATTTTTTAGTTTAAACTCATCAACAAGCTAGGCATAAATTTGGAGAAATAATGTCATCGTTATTAAATATTTGATGACTTTATTTGCTAAGAAACCACTGAATGCTTTTCAGTATTGAAATAAATTTAAGGTATTTAAAATTTCAAAAACCTTAAAGAAGCACGCCTTTTAAAATTAATACTGCAACGCTAAAATAAATCACAATTCCGGTAACATCAACCATGGTTGCTACAAATGGGGCTGATGATGTGGCTGGGTCGAGTTTAAGTTTTTTCATGATAATAGGCATCATTGAACCAATTAAACTGCCCCAGAGTACAATTCCAATTAATGTAAAGAAAATGGTTGTAGCTATTAAAAACCAATGCTGACCATAATCATATAAATGAAGTTTTTGCCACGAAATGATGCGTACAAACCCAATACTACCTAAAATAATCCCTAACAAAGCACCTGAAACTAACTCACGACGCATAACACGCCACCAACCAGAAATTGTAACTTCGCCAAGAGCCATAGCTTGTATAATTAGTGTAGAGGCTTGAGAACCACTGTTACCTCCACTACTCATAATTAAAGGAATAAAGAGTGATAACACAACCGCTTTTTCTAGTTCAACTTCAAAATGCTGCATGGCAGTTGCTGTAAGCATTTCGCCTAAAAAGAGTACCACTAGCCAACCTGCACGTTTTTTAACTAGCTTTAAAATTGGAATATCAAGGTATGGCTCGTCCAAAGCCTCAGTACCACCAATTTTATGCATATCCTCGGTATATTCTTCGTTAGCGATCCATAAAATATCATCAACAGTAACAATACCAAGTAAAATATTATTTTCATCAACCACGGGCAAGGCCACTCGGTTGTTCATTCTAAAGATATTAATAGCATCCTCCTGTGGGTCGTTTGCTTTTAAAGCGATAAAACGTTTATCGGTTAGTTCGCCAATAATTGCTTCCGGATCTGCCAATAAAACCTCACGAATCCTAATATCATCAAGCAAAACACCTTCCTTATCGATTACGTAAACAACATCAATGGTTTCAGAATTTTTACCATAACGCCTAATGTGCGATAAAACCCTGGAAACAGACCATTCTGGTTTAACGGCGATATAATCTGGTGTCATTAAGCGACCAATACTGTCCTCTTTATAACCTAAAAGTGCTAGTGATTCTTTACGTTCTTCTGGTGGTAAAAGAGTAATCATTTTTTTTACCACATCACCTTTAAGCTCACTAAATAATGCTGTACGATCATCTGGCGGAAGATCCTTTATAATTTGATTAAGCTTATTGCCTGAAAGTTTTTTAATAATTCTTTCCTGTGTAGGGAAATCAAGAATACGAAAAACATTAACCGCACGGTTTAAAGAAATGGTTTCAATAAATTTAGCGGCATATTGTGGTAGCTCATCGATTAGTTGTTCAACATCTGATATGTTTAACTGGTCGAGATATTGCTTTAAGCTCTTATCGTTCTCTTTTTCAAGTAGTTCTCTAATCTCATCTACAACCAATTCTTCCATAACAAAAAACTAAAATGATTACATGCTTAAACCTTTATTTAACGGTTTGCAAATGTGCGTTTTTATTTTTAAAAAAGCCAACATAATGCGCAATCAAACATTAAATTAACGTTATGGTAAAGCATTTTTTATACCAAAAGATTTTAAGAGGTTATAAATAATTAGAAAGCCATTTCAATATTTTGAAATGGCTTTTGTGCTCCCGACGAGATTCGAACTCATATCGATGGTACCGGAAACCATAATTCTATCCATTGAACTACGGGAGCGGTTATATTAGCCTGCAAAAATAGAAGAAAAACCTTTATAAAGCACATTAATTATCACGTTTTTTTCAGCTTTAAATCCTAATAGAATATAATAGCCAATTAGATAAATTTTATGAACTTTAATTAAGTTTAAAGGATGTGCTGTTTAAAAATTAACCAACTGATCTACAATTACATTAACGAATGTGCAACAGGTTTAATAAAAAGTTAATATCAGAGTATTTACCTTTGTGATATGACACAAAGTAACATCCAAAAATTATTAAGCAATAAAATTGAAGCCCTGCATACTGAACTGGAAAATGCACAATCAGAACTTAAAAAATGGCAGGAAATATCAGCAGATTATGATGCTAACCCTGGAAAATTTGATTTACTGGCTACATTATTAGTTACAGAACAAACAGAAACCAAAAAAAGCAGAAAGAAATAATCGAAGAAATTATTTCTTTTCCAAAATAGCATTCAAAACAAAGCCCCGACCAAAATGGACGGGGCTTTGTTATTTCCCAAAACGCTATAAAAATTATTTTGCGCTGTTTTTCTTTTCAGTTACTTCAGCTCTGATTTCTTGAGCTAAAACTTTTAAATCTTGCATTGCTTTACGTACACGAGTACCAGCAGCTGCATTTCCACCATCATAAAATTTAGTTGCATCAGCTTCTACCGCAGAAACTAAATCTTTAACTTTTTGAAATTTGTCCATTTTATTTATTTTAAATTTTTAAATTGATTCATTCTTCATTACAAAAAACGAGCCGCGAAATTAATAAATGTAATTAAACCCGCAAACCTTATCCAAATATAGAATACTATTTTGTTATGCCCGCCATGTTGTAGAAACAAAATCGCTACAAAAGTGCTTTATTAACGACTTTAGGCATAAAAAAGCTTAAGAATTGGATATTTCGATCCAAACTGGACCATGATCACTTGTTTTTTCCCAGCCACGTACTTGTTTATCAACACCTGCTGCCACAAGGCGATTACTTAATTTCGGGCTTAACAAGAAATGATCTATACGCAAGCCTGCATCCCTACCGTAGGCATTCCTGAAGTAATCCCAAAAGGTATAAATTGTTTCTGTAGGATAAATTTTCCTTAGCGCATCCGTCCAACCCTGCCCTAATAAAGCATGGAAAGATTCTCGTACTTCTGGCCTAAACAAAGCATCTTCTACCCAACGTTCGGGTTTATAAACGTCCTTTTCTGTAGGAATTACATTATAATCTCCAGCCAAAACAACGGGTAAATCTCTTTCTAAAAGTGATGCTGCATGAGTTTTTAACCTTTCAAGCCAGCCCATTTTATAATCTAATTTTGGTCCGGGAGCGGGATTTCCATTAGGTAAATACAAACAGCCGATGACAACCCCATTAACCATTGCTTCAATATAACGGCTGTGCAGATCTTCATCATCACCTGGAAGCCCTCTTCTTAATTCCTTAATTTCAGCATTTTTCGCCAAAATTGCTACACCATTCCAACTTTTTTGTCCATGCCAAATGGCATTATATCCAGCATCTTTTATCGCCTGTTCAGGAAATTTTTCTTGTGGTGCTTTTAACTCTTGTAAGCAAACAACATCCGGACTTGTTTCTTCAAGCCAGCGCAACAGAACTGGCAATCTTCCATTTACGCCATTAACATTATAGGTTGCTATTTTCATCGATAAATAATTTATTAAGATAAAGCTAAGTTTTTAAATGCTCATTTTACACTAAAAGAATGCTTAATTAGATCGTTAAACGATTATTTTAGGATAAGCAAATTTAAATCAGCAATATAAATTTCTAGTTTCTAACTGTATTTTCTGAATATTCATAAAATCTTCATATAGTTTGTTCAGTTTTGTCTCCTGATAGCGTTAATTTAGATTGGGGACGGGGCATAATAGCTTCGTTCCCTTTTTTTATGCCTTAAATTTATTCCATCTGTTTTTATTCGAAACACACAATTATAATCAGACGTAATCATGACACAACAAACATCTGATGTTTATATTAAACATCGTATGTTTGTGCCGTAATTTTAAAATCATGAGCACCTCAGAAAAACTTTTTGAACGAGTAACCAGGCAAATCAGGGAAGACATTAAGGAAGGAAAATTTCCGATGGGAGAAAAAATTCCAGCTGAACCTGAGTTAATGCTTTTATATAAGGTAGGTCGTTCTACTATTAGAGAAGCCATTAAAACACTATCTATATCGGGTATTTTAAAGGTACAACAAGGCTTTGGTACGGTTGTAAACCCAAATCTTATTGAGCCTATTGAACAGAAATTGCAGCGTGCAGAGTTTAAAGAAATAAATGCGGTTAGATCATTACTTGAAATAGAAATATTAAAGCTAGCGATAGAAAATCGTAAACAAAAAGATTTAGACTTGATGGTTGAAAGTTTATCAAAAAGAAAAAAAGCCATTGAAAACGAGCAACGCGAAGAGTGTGTAAATGCTGATATTGAGTTTCACATGACTATTGCACATGCATCTGCCAATAGCGTACTTGCCGATTTATACCAAAGTTTTACTTCCATTATCCGCGATTTCTTTTCAAAAAGAGAACCAAAAGGCATAAGCCATTTTGCAATGAGCCATTATTTGCATGAACAACTTTACGTTGCCATTAAGGATAAAAACTCAAAGCTTGCGCTTGAAACCCTATCTACAATTCTGAATAATAATCATTAAAAACAATAATATGTCAATTCTTATTTTTAGCCTCATTTTATTATTAGGGGCGTATTTAGCTGGCTTAGTGGGTTCGCTTACTGGCCTTGGTGGTGGGGTGGTTGTAATTCCACTGCTTACATTAGTTTTCCATGTGGATATTCGTTATGCTATTGGAGCGGCATTGCTGGCGTCTATCGCCAATTCATCAGGTGCAGCAAGTGCTTATATTAAGGAAGGGATAACCAATATTAGATTGGGTATGTTTTTAGAAATTGCGACTACAATTGGTGCTGTAATTGGTGCATTAATAGCCATTTACACACCTACAAATACAATTGCGATGCTATTTGGGGCAATTCTATTGTTCTCTGCCGCTATGACACTTAGAAAGAAAAATCAGGAAGCTTTAACTGAGGGTAGTAAATTATCCTACCTACTTAAGCTAAACAGCAGCTACCCTACTCCTGCCGGCGAAGTGGAATATAAACTTAAAAATGTTGGCGCTGGTTTTTCAATTATGACTATAGCCGGGGTAGTTTCGGGCCTGCTTGGCATCGGTTCTGGTGCTTTAAAGGTTTTAGCTATGGATACAGCCATGCGCATTCCATTTAAGGTGAGTACCACTACAAGTAATTTTATGATTGGTGTAACCGCAGCTGCCAGTGCCGTTGTTTATTTACAAAGAGGTTATATGGATCCAGGAATTGCTTTTCCGGTAGTGCTAGGTGTATTAGGTGGCGCATTTACTGGTGCAAAATTACTAACTAAGATTAATCCATCGGTATTAAGGATTATTTTTTGTATCGCCATTACGTTTGTTGCCATAGAAATGATTTATAACGGATACCACCATAAATTTTAAAAAATGAAAAAGTTAATTTCAAAAACTTATTGGGCCGATCAGGATGTAGAAAAATTGGTTGGCCAACTTTTAAGAGTAGGTGTAATTACCGCTAGTTGTGTTGTTTTACTTGGCGGCATTATTTACCTGGCTCAAAACGGTCAAATTAGCAGGCCAGATTACCATGTTTTTAAAGGTGAAGGCGATAAGTTTACAACGTTTAAGGGCATAACTGAAGGTATTTTAGGTTTTAACGCCATGGGGATTATTCAGTTTGGTGTGTTATTATTAATTGCTACACCCATTTTAAGAATTGTATTTTCACTCTTTGCCTTTATTAAAGAAAGAGATAAACTTTATATTTTCATCACCTTTATTGTGCTTTGTATTATTATGGTGAGCATATTTGGTGGCTTAAAAGTATAATTCCATTTTTAGCCTATAGTTTGTTTTATTGCTTAGCAATAGAACAAACTATAAAACTATGAACTATGCTGGCGAATAAAATCTGGCAAAAATTGAGTCATAATTCCGGCCAAATCCATTTTACTTACTGGTTTTGAAAGACATCCGTTAATGCCTAAATTGAAATATTTTTTCACTTCTTCCTGCGGCAATTCATTAGCCAAAACCACCACTGGCATTTTAAAATCGGGGTTTTCAGTTAATTTCTTTAAAGCATTATAATCTTTCAGGCTATCGGTTTTAATATCAAACAAAATCAATTCTATTTTATTATCCTTCAATAATTTAGAAGCCTGGGCTATAGTTGGAGCGGTGTTAAACCCTATTTCGGCATCGGATAAAAAGGCAGCGATTAATTTTTGTACGGCTATATCCTCCGTAATCAGTAAAATACTGGAAGTTTTTTTATTTAAAATCATTTTTTCATTCATTATTGGCTCCGGGTTCCGCACAAATTGAGTTTATACAGAATGAAATAGATTTAGCAAAATTCCAGTTAACCGATCAAAATTAATATATCTATTAAATTTAGACATATCCATTTTTAATCAGTTGAACACAATAAAAATGAACGAAATGAATAAAATAAAATCCAAAGCATCATTATTAACGTATATGCGGCTTTATTTATCCAGCCACGATATTATGGCTACGTAATCAATTATTATTCAATTAAATCCAAATGATTAAAAGAGTCCTTTTTACCACACTAATCACATTATCATTCTATTTCAGCTTTGCTCAAAACCGCCTAAAAGAACCAATAAGCTATAAACTCAAAAACGAAATGAATATTATTATTTCCGAAAATGATTTTTCTCCACAGGTATATTCGAGTTTTACTTTGGATAAAAAAACCATCAAAAATAATAAAGATGGCATTGTTGAGCTTCTAAATGTAATACTTAACGAAGGATTAGAAAAAAATAGCAACATTAGTTTTAAAGATAGTAGCGGCGAATTAGCCACAGCGAAAAATGATTTTGAAAATAGCTTACAATCAATGGCTAAGATTATTTCAACTACTACAATTACAGAAAGTACATTTAATATAGCTAAGGCAAAACTTTTGGTAAGCCTGGAAAAACAAGATCATGATTATGACGAAACTGTAAATGCAGTATCAATTTCAGCGTTATCCTTAAATGATTTGCAAGAATTTTATAATCAAATAACACCAAATACAACTTATTTAACCGTTGCTGGAAATATCAAAAGCGATGAAGCCAAAACCGCAGTAAAAAATGCGTTTGGAAATTGGAATAAAGAAATCAGAAAGCCAAAGAGCGTACTTGAATCAAAATAATTATATAATCCAAATTAAAAGCCTTTATTATTGATATAATGAAGGCTTTTTTATGTCTAAATTGTTACAGTATTCCCATTAAAACTGCATTAAAATCGCAATCATTTAAATACTTTAGCTTTCTTAATTAATTTCGATATGAAAAAGCAATACATCTTATTATTTTTTATTTGTTTAGGATTTTCAGCAAATGCTCAAACCATCGTTAAGCGTGATGTAGACATTGAAATGATGGTAAAAAATGTTAATGCCGATTCATTAAAATCTTATATCGCTAAAATGGTTTCTTTTGGCACCAGAAATACTTTAAGCGATCAAAAAAGCAAGAAAAATGGTATCGGAGTTGCAAGAAGCTGGGTTGTAAGTAAATTTAATCAGTTTGCAAAACAAAGTGAAGGCCGTCTTTCCGCATTTTTGGATACGACAACCATTAAAGCTGATGGAAAAAGAGTTGATGTACCAATTTTACTCGGAAATGCTGTTGCAATTTTAAAAGGAACTGATCCAAATGATAAACGTGTATTTATCGTTAGCGGTCATTTAGATAGCCGCGTTACCGATGTAATGAACCGTACAAGTGATGCGCCAGGTGCAAACGATGATGGTAGCGGCGTTGCCGGAGTGATTGAGGCTGCGAGAATTATGAGTAAATATAAATTTGCCGCAACTATAATTTTCGTTGCGGTAAGTGGAGAAGAACAATCTTTACTGGGATCTGGTTTTATGGCAAATAAAGCCAAAAAGGAAAGTTGGAATATCGAAGCAATGCTTAACAATGATATGATTGGCAGCAACAATAGCAGCGAAACACAAATTATAGATAATACCAAACTTCGTGTTTTTAGCGAAGGTTTACCTGCCTTGGATTTAGATAAAAACGCAAAAAACATCCGCCAGTTTGGATTAGAAAACGATGGAAAAAGCAGGCAATTAGCTAGATATGTAAAGGAAATTGGCGAGCGTTATGTAGATCAACTAGAAATTAAACTTATTTATAGAAACGATCGCTTTTTACGTGGTGGAGACCATATTCCTTTCGTCGAAAATGGCTTTACAGCAGTTCGTATTACAGAAATGAATGAAAATTTTGAACATCAACACCAAGATTTAAGAACTGAAAACGGTATTAAGTATGGTGATTTAATGGAGTACATGGATTTTGAATACCTTAGAAAAAATACTGCAGTCAATATTTCTGTCCTAGCTAATTTAGCAAAAGCACCATCTAGCCCACAAGAAGTTAAGGTTGATGTTAAAAACTTAAGTAACTCTACATTTTTATTTTGGAAAGCACCAATATCAGGTTCAAATAAAGGTTATTATGTGTTAATGCGTGAGACAAGCAGCCCGGTTTGGCAAAGAAAATTCTATACAACCGCTACAGAAATGCGATTGCCATACAGCAAAGATAATTATTTATTCGCGGTACAAAGCGTTGGTACAGAAGATAATGAAAGCTTACCAATAGTACCAGGTGTTGGGCGATAAATAAAAACTTTTAGGTTTTATCATTGTTTAAACTCAAATTAGCAGCATGAAATTTAAACCTTTAGCTTTTATCTTTAGTATTGCACTAACTTTAGGCGTTGGCGCATTAGGTGGTTGGGCAACGGCACAATCTGTAAAAACGTGGTATCCTTTTCTTAACAAACCATCTTTTAATCCTCCAAATTGGGTTTTCCCTTACGCTTGGACAACACTATACATTTTAATAGGCATTGCGGCATATTTGATTTGGATAAAAAGAGATAAAATTGTTCACTTTCCAAGAACTGTAGCTATTTACCTTATCCAACTGATTTTGAACCTGGGCTGGTCTTTTATATTTTTCTACCTGCATGAAATTGGCTTTGCACTGGCAGAAATAATCCTCCTTCTCATCTTCATTATTATTAACGCCTACACTTTTTATAAAATAGATAAATGGGCAGGCTTGTTGTTCATTCCATACATACTTTGGGTAACTTTTGCATCATTTTTAACATATAACATCTTTATATTAAACTAAAATTTAAAAGTAAAACGCTATTTTTAGGGGTGGTAACTTTTAGATGTTTTTTGCTGATGCTTCTATTTCTGTGCTGTACCCAATTACACGCGCAAAAGGTAGGCCTTGTATTTAGTGGTGGTGGCGCAAAAGGACTTGCTCATATTGGCACTTTAAAAGCGCTTGAAGAAAACCATATCCCGATAGATTATATTACGGGTACATCCATGGGTGGCATTGTGGGTGCCATGTATGCCTCGGGGTATTCGCCTGCACAAATAGAAAAAGTTGCATTAAGTAATGATTTTCAGAATTGGGTAAATGGACGGTATACCAGCGATTACACGTTTTTCTTTCAAAAAAATGCTCCAAATGCATCAATGCTTGCCGCAAAGGTTGCTATAGATACAGGATTCCATTTTACTTTCCGATCAAACTTAATTAATGATATTCCACTAAATTTTGCCTTTTTAGAGCTTTTTTCTCAAGCATCAGCCGTTTCTAAAGATAATTTTAATAACCTTTTTGTTCCATTTAGGTGTATGGTATCAGATGTGCTCTCGCAAGAAAGCATTACCGTAAGCAAAGGCAGTTTGGCCGAAGCTGTGAGGGCAACTATGACAGTACCAGTAATTTATCGCCCGATTAAATTGGATGGAAAATATGTTTTTGATGGCGGGCTTTACAATAATTTTCCAGTGGATGTAATGACGAAGGAGTTTAAACCTAATTATATTATTGGGGCAAACGTATCTTCAAAAACTTATAATGAATATCCTAAAAATATAGATGACAGGTTAATGAACCGCTTTTTAGTATTCATGTTTTTATCCAAGTCAGATTCTACCATGATTGGTAAAAATGGTGTGTATATTCAGCCAGATGTAGCCGATTACAGCGTTTCTAACTTTAGCCCAGTACAAGAGCTTATTCAAAAAGGTTATGAAGCTACCATGGCCGATATGCCCAAAATTAAAGAGCTGATAAGTAGAAGAGTAACGGATGAAGAATTAGAAAAAAAACGTGCTCAGTTTAATGCCAAAAAACCCGATCTGGTATTTAGCAATGTAACTGTAACTGGTGTTAATAATCAACAAAAAAAATATGTTGAAAGGCTGTTTAAAAGTGATAAAAGTACTTTTAACCTGGCAGATATTAAACGTGGTTATTATAAATTGGTAGCAGATCAAACTTTTGAAACCATTTATCCAAGAATTTCCTACCAAGCGGCAACTGATAGTTATACTTTTGAAGTTATTGCTAAACCTAAAAAAAGTTTCAAATTAGAGCTTGGCGGTAACATTTCTACCCGCCCAATTAGCAATGTTTTTTTGGGTGCCGAATACAATTACCTAAACCGAAAAGCCTACACATTTGGCACTAGCTTTTATTCAGGACGATTTTATGAATCGGTGCAATTAAATGGGCGCATTGATTATCCTACACGATTACCGCTTTTTTTAGCAGCAGAACTTACATATAACCACTGGAATTTTTACAACACCAGTCAAATTTTTATCGAAAACCCCCACCCAATTTATATCGAACAATCTGATCGTAAAATAGATTTGATGATGGGGATGCCTTTAAATCACAATACTAAAATTGTGCTCCATTCTACTTTCATCAACAATAATGATCGGTACAGCCCTAATAATACATTTGCAGTAGGCGATGTATTGGATCAAACTATTTTTAATGGATTTAGAGGTTCGTTAAACCTAGAGAAAAATTCACTTAACAGAAAGCAATACGCTACCAGAGGGCAGAGTTTTTCTTTAAGTTTTAATTACACCACAGGCCGTGAAAACTATAATCCAGGCAACATTTTCAGAAATAGTCCTGGCTTTATCAAAGGTAACCCTGAGCAACAAATAAGGCATTGGGGAAGTATTAAGTTAACTCAGGAAAACTATTTCCTTCACCTAAAAAATTATACTTTGGGCTATTTGGTAGAAGGCGTTATCTCTAATCAGCCACTTTTTAAAAATTATTATTCTACCCTGCTTATGTCGCCGGCTTTTTATCCACTTCAGGATAGCCGTTCGCTTTTTTTAGATAAATTTAGAGCAACGACTTACGTGGCTGGTGGGATAAAAAATATTTACAGTTTCAGAAAAAATTTAGATTTAAGAGTGGAGGGCTATCTTTTCTTACCGCACAAAGAATTTGAGCTCAACAACTTTCAGGATATTGATTATGCAAAAGCCATCACCAAAATTCGCTATGCAGGTACAGCAGGCTTAGTTTACCACACGCCATTGGGGCCAGTAAGCTTAAGTTATAATTTATATAATGATGCGGTTAAAAGAAATGGCGTATTATTGCATATTGGATATTTAATTTACAACAAACGTTCTATAGAATGAAACAAGTATTTATTTTATTTTCGCTCTGCTTAATTAGCCTTTTTGGCTCGGCACAAACTGCAGCCATCAATAATTTTCTTGTTAAAGAAAACCTTCTTAAAAATAATAAATTGGCTATTATCGCAGCTGATTCATTAAATAACCCTAATGAAAATATTAATGGTATTTATACTTTTAGTGTTAGCGGTTTTACACAAAGCTTAAAATTTAACGATGGTGTTGCTGTATTACCGCTCCCGATAGAACGATCTACTTTTGTATATCTTAAACATCAAAATGATGCTGGCACGCACAGTAAGCTCGTTTATGTGTATAAAAAAGATACAGATTTAAGTCCATATACTATTAACAGCTTATGGCTCTTCATTATTCCAATTGTTTTAATATTAATTGCTTTTGCATTTAGAAAGCTGATTATTTTTGTGGTTATTGTTTTTTTAATCTTTATTTACTTCAATCACAGCAATGGCTTAAATCTTTCTACATTTTTTGAAAGTGTATTTGATGGACTAAAAAACCTCTTCTAAAAACTTTACTTAAATTATTTTAAGAAGCTCAAATTTACTAAAAATATTAGTAAATTTGAGCTATGGAAAATCTATTTTTAGTCTGCATTATTCCTCCTTTAACGGTTGTAGAAGATATTGATGAAATCAGAAATGATGTTTCTTCAAAATATAACGTTCATGAATCTTTAAAAAGACCAGCACATATCACGCTTTATAATCCTGTTAAATTATCATCACTTCTTCAAGAACAAAATTTTTTTAGCGCTTTAGAACAAGCAGTTTTTACAGATTCTTTTAATCAGGTTTTAAAAAATTTTAATGGATTTAAGCCGTACACAGTTTATATTGGTGTGCAGCAAAACGAAGGAATTATGCATCTGCAGGCGCAAATTAAAAACGAGCTAAAGCCATTAGAATTACTACCTGCTAAGACTAATTTTAAGTTTAATCCACATTTAACAATTGCTTTTAAAGATGTTAAGCCAGCGGTATTTGATTCTATAATGAACGAGTACAAGGAAAAGCAATTTAAAAGAACATTTCCAGTTAATAGTTTTTGGGTTTACAAACACATAGATAAAAGGTGGCAACCTTATAAAGAATTTATCTTTAAGGGAAATACAGCCAAGCAAAAACCACCTAGCCTTTTCGATTAAAACGGCATACCAATACCAAAATTATATTGTAGGAAACGGTAAGTATCAGGTGCATGCGTTGCATTAAAATTGTTTTTAAAGTCTTTACCTCCTGATAAGAATTTTCCAATTACCCATTGATCTGCACCAGAAAACTGAGGATCTTTAAGCTTTAAACCAATATCAAATCTAAAAACAAAATACTGAACATCATATCTTAAGCCAAAGCCGGTACCAATTGCAATTTGCTGAGCAAGTTTACTTAGTTTAAATATGGTTTCTTCATTGGTTTTGGTAACATTCTCTACAGTGGTTGATGTTCTGGTAATGTTCCAAACGTTACCTGCATCAACAAAGGCTGCACCTTTTAAAGCACCACCAAAAAACTTTTTAGTTATGGTAAAACGGTATTCAAAATTACTTTCTATACGCATTTCTCCCAGCTGATCTAATCCAAAAACGGCCTTTCTTTCTGCTTCGCTCCCAATAGATTCTCTATTGTAATTACCCGGACCAATTGTTCTGGCCTGCCACGCCCTAATACCACTCGATCCACCTGCAAAAAACAGTTTTTCAAACGGGATTCCCGAACCTACAGAGTTTCCGTAGGCATAACCTATACCTGTGTTTAATCTGGCTATAAACTGCCTTTCGCCACCCAAATATTTGTACCATCTAATATCAACCTCAGGACGTACATACTGGTTAAATGGCAAACCTAAAATTTTCGCGTAATCTCCGTTAGCCGGATCACTTTTTGAGCCTGATAGTTTAGATATTCCTTGCAATAAATTACCAGCAATGTCTATATTACCTCTAAGATAAACAAAGGATCTTGGCTGATTAAGCTTATCGGCATTTAAAGTATAAGTATATTTCATACCCAATGTAAAATCCTTGCGTCCTAAAAGCTTCACATAATATTGGTTGTTACGGATTAAGCTATCCGCAATGTTTGGGTCAAGATTACCAAAACGGTATTCAAAATTTAATGGTGTAAATGAGTGCAGTTTAGATTTCGTTTCTACCCAATCATATGTAATC
Organism: Pedobacter nototheniae; assembly: GCF_004335085.1. Lineage (GTDB taxonomy): Bacteria > Bacteroidota > Bacteroidia > Sphingobacteriales > Sphingobacteriaceae > Pedobacter > Pedobacter nototheniae. Next base: position 127,392 of record NZ_RQRS01000013.1, read on the forward strand.
GAATTAATAAAAATCCGCCTAACCGAAATATCCTTTTGCAAAGCATAAATGTAACTGGATGAAAACGTGGTATGTGGCATTCCGTTAGATCCCAAAACTGGATTATAGAACGGGATAAGTAATCTTGGTACCGTTATACTTGCACTGATAGAGAAATCTCGCTGATAAATATCTTTAAATGGCGAAGCTCCATTTCCAATTCTCGATTGTAAACCACCTTTAACCTGCAACTCAAAACGTTCTGCACCTCTAAAAAGATTATTATTGGTATAGGTATTACTTAAATTAAAACCAACCGTACCGCCGTTAAAAGGGACCTCTCCTTCTATCCTGTTGCTCATTACCTTTTGAGGAGTTAGAAGAATAATTGGGTTAATTTTATTAGAGGTACTATCACGATTAAAATAATCGATTTTAACATTTTTAAAGATATTCAGTTCGTATAAACGATCATAAGTTAAATTTTCATTCCTGATGTCGTATAATTCACCCTGCTTTAAAAAGTCATACCTTACAATTGGATTTCTTCTATAACGTTTAGAAAAATCAGTAAAAATAATTCCGTTAACGGTGTCCTTACTAAGTTTTTTTTGAGCAGAATCAGGGAAACCATCCGGATTTGGCGCTATAACCATGTGCGTATAACCAATGTTATACTGTTTGTGACCATCTTTTGTTGGCGGGTTGGTAATATTTAAACGTAAATCAACCTGGCTCACATTTGCGGTTTCGATAACATCAAAATTTACAAAAGGCCTTAGAAAATAGAAATACCCATTCTCCTTCATAACTTTATAAATCTGCTCTCTTTCATAAGTTAAGGAGTCCATATCATATTGCATTCCTTTATGCAAATGAGTTAACCCTGGCCTTTTAGACTCATAAATATTTTTAATGTTTTTGTTGGAAATAGAATCTGTAATCTTATTTATAAAAGAAGCAGGACCTGGAGTTGCTTTAAATTTAACTTCAGCTTTTTTGTCTTTTACCTTAATATCAGATTCAACCTTTGCTTGAAAATATCCCTTTCCTCGTAGAAATTTTTGAATTTGGTTTCGAGAAATTTCCACCAATGTACTATCTAAAATAGCCGGTGGTGTACCAAAAGGTTTAATATTATTAGTTTTATATCGCCCATCTTTCGTATTAAATAAATTATACAATGGCACATTAATACTGTATGGAGAAGTGGGCCTAATATCCTTTTGAACATAGTTGTAAGCCTGTTCTTCGAATTTTTTATCTACACTATCGATGGTAACTTTCTTAACGATAGCCTGATAGTCTGCAATATATTTAGTTGATGAACAAGCCTGCATTAAAACAATAATTATAAGTAATATTGCAGGGCTTTTCAGTTTAAAATTTATTAAGTATTTGTATGCTTTCAAAATCTCAGATTAGTTTTATTAAATCGTTACATCAAAAAAAATATCGCCGTGAAAATGGATTATTTATTGTTGAAGGTATAAAATCTATTAAAGAGTTTATACACTCAAGCTACCAAATTCACTCTATATTTTACACCAGCGAACAACACAATTTGTTACCCAAACTGGCTGCAAATATAAACTTATTTGAAGTAAACAACGCTGAGTTAGCGAAGATTAGTACATTACAAACTCCACACGGCTTTTTGGCACTCGTGAAATTTCATGAAAATAAAAAGTTAAACATTAAAGATTTGAACGGAGCGTTTACTCTTGTGCTAGATGGAGTACAGGATCCTGGAAATATGGGTACTATAATAAGGACAGCAGATTGGTTTGGTTTTAAAAACATTATCTGCTCCGAAGATACCGTAGAAGCTTATAATCCTAAAACAGTACAAGCCACAATGGGATCGCTTGCGAGAATAAATGTATTTTATGAAAATTTACCTGCTTTACTAGCGGAAGTTAAAATTCCTGTTTATGGCGCCCTACTTGATGGAGAATCTATTTATAAAACTAAATGGAAGAAAGAAGGATTGGTTATTTTGGGTAATGAAGGGAAAGGAATTACAGAAGAAATTATAAAAATGATCGATCATCCGGTAACAATTCCAAGAATTGGTAAAGCAGAATCTTTAAATGTTGCTGTTAGTGCTGCAATTTTTTGCACTGAAATAGTGAGAGATAGCAAATAAATGGTAATTTAATTTAAAATTAAACGCTCTAATATTTGTTCGCTAATTTATAATTGCTATTTTTGCAGCCTTGAATTTATCAGGTCGAGTGGCCGAGTGGCTAGGCAGAGGTCTGCAAAACCTTCTACAGCGGTTCGAATCCGCTCTCGACCTCCATTTGTACAAATAAAATATAATAAAAGGTTATTACCATGGCAGTTACCAGATTAAAAAGAAAAGACAGAAGAAATAAAAACTTTGCTCATCAGGAAGTAGATTTCTTAAAAAGAGCAACTAACATCGAATTAGGAAGTCGCTCTGCACAACCTAAAAACGATCAATTAGCAAAAAACAACGCTGTTTTAGCTGCATTGGCAAAATAGTTTTTAGAAATCTTCTAAAAAATTTAAAGCATCCTATTGATCACAGGATGCTTTTTTTATGCCTTTAATTTTCTCTTTCATTCCTCTATCTTTAACCCGTAAACAAATAAAGGATTTTTAGGCAATTGAATTCTATGATCGATAACGATACAAAACGCCTTTCGAGGTTAACCGCTATTTTAATCCAATTACAATCGAAAAGGCTAATTACTTCTACTGAATTGGCCAAAAAGTTTTCGGTAAGCACACGTACTATATACAGAGATATTAGAGCTTTGGAGCAAGCTGGCGTTCCTATTTTAACTGCAGAAGGCAAAGGATATTCCATTATTGAGGGGTATAGCATTCCGCCGGTTATGTTTACCGAGAGCGAAGCGAATGCATTAATCACAGCTGAGCAACTTGTTTTAAAAAATAAAGATGCATCTTTTGTAAAAGAATATAGCGAAGCAATTATTAAAATAAAATCCGTTTTAAAGAATAATACCAAAGAAAAAGCAAATTTATTATCTAATAGAATTGTTTTCAGGCAAAATGCAGCAGAAAATAAAACTAGCGACCATTTAGCTAATTTGCAACTCGCTTTAACCAATTATAAGGTAACGAAAATAGAATATTATGCGCCAGATAATGATGAAACCACTCAAAGATTAATTGAACCTTTTGCATTATACAGCACTCAAGAAAATTGGCTTTTAATCGCTTGGTGTAGATTAAGGATGGATTTCAGATCATTTAGGCTCGATAGAATAAGATCATTAAACTTATTGGATGATTGCTTTGAACCACAAAAAATATCACTGCAGGAATACTTTAAAATTTGTTTGGAAAAATATTCAACGCCCCTGACATAGGGCTGTCACAAAGCCGCTTTATCTTTGAGTTAAATTAATAAACATCAAAATGAGCAATCAAATTATAGAAAAATTTAGCGTAGTTGGTATTTCAGTTAGAACTACAAATGAAAATGAACAATCGGGAAACGATATTCCTGAATTATGGAATAAGTTTATGACTGAAAATATTTTAGAAAAAATTCCAAATAAAGTTGATCCATCTATTTACGTGATTTACACCGATTACGAAAAAGATCATACCAAACCTTACACCACAATCATTGGTTGCAAAGTTTCTGAAATAGATGAAATTCCTGCCGGAATGGTTTCGAAGACTATAGAAAAAGCTATTTATAAAAAGTATCCAGTAAAGGGTAACCTTGCAGAGGGCGCTGTGTTAAACGCATGGACTAAAATTTGGACTACAGATATTCCAAGAATATTTACTTCAGATTTTGAGGTGTACGGTGAAAAAGCTCAAAATCCTGAACAGGCAGAGCTTGACATTTTTATTGCAGTAAAATAATAACTTAATTTTGGAGCGCAATAGAATTTGCGCTTCCACTAATTTAGAAACCTATTTAATCAGGCTTTTACAAATATCCTTAACTAAGCCAGGTCCTTCATAAATAAAACCTGTATAAAGCTGTAAAAGGCATGCTCCGGCATCCAATTTTTCTTTAGCATCTTCAGGAGAATGAATACCACCAACGCCAATAATTGGAAAAGCACGATTAGATTTCTCTGATAAGTAACGTATTACTTCAGTTGATCTATTTTTAACAGGCTTACCACTTAAGCCACCCATTTCATCTGTAAGTTCCTTCTCTGTAGCCAAATTTTCGCGACTAATTGTGGTGTTGGTTGCAATAATGCCGGCGATTTTAGTTTCTGAAACGATTTCAATTATATCATCTAGTTGAGCATCTGATAAATCAGGTGCTATTTTCAACAAGATTGGACGGGATATATCATTTTTGCGGTTTCGCTGTTGTAAAGTATTCAGAATATTTTTTAAGGGTCCTTTTTCCTGTAACTCACGCAAACCAGGTGTATTCGGAGAACTTACATTTACCACAAAATAATCAACTACATCAAATAACCTATCAAAACATTTGATATAATCACTTACTGCATCTTCATTGGGTGTTGTTTTGTTTTTACCAATGTTTCCACCTACCACAATATCAGGATGTTTATCCTTCAAAATCCGTAAACGTTCTGCCATTACATCAACTCCCTTATTGTTAAAACCCATACGATTAATCAGGGCTTCATCATTAGGTAAGCGAAACATACGGGGCTTATCATTTCCGGGTTGCGGCATTGGCGTAACGGTACCAACTTCTATAAAACCAAAGCCAAGATTGCTTAAAGCCTCAACATATTCGCCATTTTTATCAAAACCAGCGGCTAAACCTACCGGATTTCTGAATTTAATTCCAAAAACTTCCTTTTCAAGTCCTTTAACATTAAAATCAAAACTGCTTCTGATAATGGTTTTACCAAGTGGAAATCTATCATTAAACCATTTTAATCGCTTTACGACAAAATAATGTACGTTTTCGGGATCAAATTTGAAGAATATTGGTTTAATAAGGCGATACATGCAACGAAGATAAAATAACTTAATGTAAAATGGAAAATGTAGAAACATAATTCTAGTAATATTCCTTTATGCACTTAACAATTTTACGAATTGTTTAAAATTTCATTCAAAAAATTCTATCTATATTAACTTATTAAGCCCGTTGAATTGCTTTATATAAACATTTCGACGGGCTTAAAAAAGCGTATTTAGCGCTGATAGATTAGAGAATTTTACCTTTTAATAAGCTGCAGTAAATTGCTCTTGGTGGTGTGCATTATTTTCTAATTCGTCCACAATAACGATTGCTAAATCCTCTACTGATAAAATAGAACGGCCTTCTTCATTAAAAACTGGACTAGTTTTACCTAAACGATATTTTCCGGTACGGCCAACTGTTATGCCTTGGTGCATTTCTATGGCAGGGCTGAAAAACAACCAATCTAATTCTTTTTCATTTTTTAATGTGTTAAAATAATCTCTAACCGCTGTTGCTCCGGGTTTGTAAGCTTCAGGAAAATCTGGTCCATCAACAATTTGTTTTCCATCGATTTGCAAGGTACCTGCACCGCCAATAAAAACATAACGTTTAACACCAGCTGCTTTTACACCCTTTTGGATAGCTTCTGCCCCTGCAACTGTATCAGCATAAAGATTTGGATTAGTCCAGCCTGCATTAAATGCACTTACTACGGCATCACTTCCTTTTACAGCTTCAGCCAATTTAGCTGTATCTAAAACATCAACTTGTTTTTTAATTAACTTATCGCTTACAGCTTCAATTTTATCTACATCACGAGCAATTGCGATTACTTCATTACCACGATTTAACAATTCTTTTAAAATTGCGGCGCCTACAAATCCTGAGGCTCCAATTAATGCTACTTTCATTTTATTTAATTTTTATGTTTTATTTTTATATTGTAACTAAATTTATTACAGTTTGTATGAAAAAAAATTTATATGAATTTACTGCTAAAATCTGATAGATTTTGAGCAGATAATCTTTTAATTAGCGCCTCTTCTGCATCATTATATAATTGATCCAGATGTTTATTTATTTGTTTACCAACTGGACAATTTGGGTTTGGCTCATTCTTACTTTCGCCTAAAATACTTTTCTGTTTTACGGCCAAATAAACGTCTCCTAAGTTAATATCTGATGCATTTTTTGCTAAAGCACTTCCTCCACCCTTACCTTCTTTACTTAAAACAAAGCCATACTTGCGCAGGTTTATAATTTCTTTTCGTACTAAAACTGGATTGATATTAATACTACCAGCAATCCAATCAGAAGATACCAACGCTCCTTTGGCTTGATCCAGAAGCGTTAGTATATGTAAAGAAATAGAAAATCGACTGCTGTTCATTCTGTAATTATTTTTATTACAGTACAAAAGTAGATATAAAATTTAGATTTCCAAATATTTCTTCTTTATTTCACTAAATTATTGATTTGAGCATACTGAAGAAGCATTATTGTTTTTCCATCTTTAATTTCCCCACTTCCAATCTTATTTACTGCTTCTTCAAAAGGGATTTCTAATACTTCAATATTTTCTTGTTCTTCATGATGACCGCCACCTTCGCTTACTTTCATATCTTTTGAATATTCTGCAACAAAGAAATAAACAATTTCTGTAACAGAACCTGGCGACATATAGGCTTCGAAAACCTTTTTTACTTCGGTAATTTTGTAGCCTGTTTCTTCTTCTGTTTCGCGTTTAATTGCCGTTTCTGGATTATCTTTATCCAGCAAGCCAGCACAAGTTTCAATTAACATTCCACTTTCGTTTCCATTAATATAAGTTGGCAAACGAAATTGCCTTGTTAGTATTACCGTTTTATTTTCTTTGTTATAAAGCAAAATAGTTGCTCCATTGCCCCTATCGTAGGCTTCGCGGTTTAGTGTTTCCCAAGTACCATCTTTCTTCTGGTATTTAAAGGTGATTTTATTCAGGGTATACCAATTATCTGAAAGGATTTCCGTGCTAATTATTTTTACGTTTTCGTTATTCATTTTTATAGATTGATTTTCAACCAAACTTATACATTTTAGTGATTCGAAATTTGTAAAATATGATTTTGTTTAAATCATCTCAAAGCTTATATACTTAACCACCTGTATAATTTAAGGTGTTATGAATTTGATATACAGACAAAAATTAGCCTTTAAAATTCGTACTTTTGCACCCGAAATGATTTCAATAAATAATTTAACATTCCTGATTGGCTCAAGGGCCTTATATGATGAAGCGAACTGGCACATTAAACCGGGCGATAGAGCTGGCTTAATTGGTGCTAACGGGACAGGAAAATCTACACTATTAAAAATAATTGTTGGCGAGTATGCACCAACTTCTGGAACGGTTTCCATGTCTAAAGACTTGAAAATTGGATATTTAAACCAGGATTTACTTTCTTACGATTCTCACCATAGCATTTTGCATGTGGCGATGGAGGCTTTTGAGCGCCAAAACCAACTGCACGACGAAATTGAGGAATTACTAAAAAAAATAGAAACTGATTACAGTGAAGAGGTTTTATACAAATTAAGTGATAAACAACAAGAGTTTGAAGCACTTGATGGTTATAATATAGAATACCGTGCTAATGAAATTTTGGCTGGTTTAGGTTTTAGTACGGCAGATCAGCACAGACCTTTAAACACCTTTTCTGGGGGTTGGCGGATGCGTGTAATGCTTGCAAAGATTTTACTTCAAAATCCTGATATTTTATTACTGGATGAGCCAACCAACCACATGGATTTACCCTCAATTAAATGGCTAGAAAACTATTTAATGGGTTTTGAAGGTGCTATTGTTATCGTTTCTCACGATAGATATTTCCTGGATAAAATTGTAAACCGTACGGTAGAATCTCGTAAGGGAAAATTAACCGTTTATGCTGGTAATTACAGTTTTTATGTAGAGGAAAAAGCATTACGTGGTGAAATTCAAAAAGGAGAATTTAAAAACCAACAAGCAAAAATTAAGCAGGAAGAGCGCTTAATTGAGCGTTTTAAAGCTAAAGCGAGTAAAGCTAAAATGGCTCAATCGCGAATGAAAGCTTTGGATAAAATGGAGCGTATTGATGATGTGGATGATGATAACCCTACAGTTAACTTCAGCTTTAAATTTACAAAACCTTCTGGCAGGCATGTTGTTAGGATTGAACATGCAACAAAAAGCTATCCAAACGTACATATTTTAGAAGATGCCGAAGGTGTAATTGAAAAGGGTGATAAAATTGCCTTAATTGGAGCCAATGGAAAGGGTAAATCTACTTTATTAAGAATTATTGCTGGCACTGAAGGCTTTGATGGCTTCTGTGAAACAGGACATAATGTTACTACTACTTTCTTCGCACAGCACCAATTAGAATCTTTACACTTAGAAAATTCTATTTTAGAAGAGTTACAGGCTTTTGCCCCAAAACATACTGATACTGAATTACGTAGTATTTTAGGTTGTTTCCTTTTTACAGGTGATGACGTATTTAAGAAAATTAAGGTTCTTTCTGGAGGCGAAAAATCAAGAGTTGCTTTAGCAAAATCTTTAACAACAGACTCAAACTTTTTAATTCTCGATGAGCCTACCAACCACTTGGATATCCAATCGGTAAATATTTTAATTCAGGCTTTGGATCAATTTGAAGGTACTTTTATTGCAGTATCTCACGATAGATATTTCCTGGATAATGTAGCCAACAAAATCTGGTTTATCGAAGAAGAAAAAATTAAGCAATACCCTGGAACATATGCCGAATATGAAGAATGGAATAGCAAAAGGATCATTCCAGTTTCTAAACCTATCCCAGTTAAATTACCAGAGAAACAAAAAGAAGCGCCAAAACCAACTACTCCAAACACGGCAAATCAGCTTAAAAAGTTAAACGATGAATTGCAGAAAACTGAAAAGCTTATAACTGATTTAGAAGCATCTGTAAAAAATATTGAGGCAGAATTAGCTGATGAAAATGTATACAGCAAAGCTGATAAACTTGCCGAAGCCAACAAACGCTATTTGGCGGCTAAACAAGATTTAGATAACAGTCAGGATAAATGGGAGAGTTTGGCTGCAGAAATTATGGAGCTCGAAGGATAATAAAATCAAAAAATAATTAATTTATAATATTAAGCCGAAGCTATTCTTCGGCTTTTTTTTGCATCTTAATTTTCTAAAAAATAAAGTTTTATTTATCATTTAAGTCCAAATCACGTTTCTTCATAAATTATTCGGGAAGTGCCAACTAATATTCAAATAAAATATACGCTTTGTCTCTTCATTTCAAAAATGTAGCTTTAACCCATGCAAAAAATACTACTACCTATATTATTTTTCATCTCTACAATAGCATTTGCCCAAAACAATACATCTTTCGTTTACGAAAACAAGATATACCTTCCTAATATAAAAACTGTACTTTGCTACAATAGCAACAAAGAGCAATCCTTGCCTGTAATTACATTAAACTCTAACGAAACGTTAAGCTTTTCATTTGATGATTTACTCGCTGGGACAAAAAATTATTGGTACACTGTGGAGCATTGCACATCCGATTGGCAATCTTCAAGGATTTCGAGCATTGATTATTTAGAAAGTTTTAATGATGATAGAATTATCAATTATCGTTATTCTGTTAATACCACGAGAAAATATACGCACTACGAATTAACTTTGCCTAACGATCAAATTAAACCAAAAATTAGCGGCAATTATTTACTTAAGGTTTATGAAGATGGCGATTTAAAAAAACCTGTTATTTCTCAACGTTTTTATATAGTTGATAATCAATTTGGCATTGCAGCCGAAGTAACCAATTCTTTTCAGGTTGCAGATCGCAATTCGAAGCAAAAGATTAATTTCACTATAAACCATCAAATGTCAATACCTAATCCTTATCAGGATTTAAAAGCAGTGGTGATGCAAAATTTTAATTCGAATACTGCAATAATCAATACAAAACCGTCATTTATAAAGCCAAATCAATTAGTTTATAGCGATGTTAATACAAATGATTTTTGGGGAGATAATGAATTCAGGAAATTTGATATTAGAAGCTTACGGTACAAAGCCGACAATGTGAAGGGCATTTATAGAGATAACGAAGCAGTTAATGTAATTTTATTTCAGGATCCATCAAGAAACACCACCGCTTACGCCAATCAGTTTGATGAAAATGGAAACTTTTTTGTACGCAATACAGATGGACGTGACGACCGTACGGAAGCAGAATATGCTGGCGTTTTGTTTACGCTAAATGCTGCTGCCCCATCCGCAAGCGGAGATGCCTATGTAGTTGGTCGTTTTAATAATTATATGCTTTCTAATGAAAACAAGCTCATTTATGACCCTGGAAAGAAACAATTTTATGGCAATATTTTAATCAAGCAAGGGCTTTATGATTATGAATACGCGTGGAATGATAAAACTACGAACACAGTTGAAAAGCGACCATTTGAAGGTTCATTTTTTGAAACTGAAAACACATATCAAATTTTCGCTTACTACCGCAGGCCGGGTGCCAGATGGGATAGCTTATTAGGCTTTACACAAATTGCCAATAAAATTTCTGAAAGAAGATAATTTTTTAAAATCCGCTGGATAGATTTAATTATCCAGCGGTTAAATTAATTTGTTTTTAAAACCCATACACTTACACTTCCAGGGTTGCAATGAAATTCTGCCCATCCGTTTTCGCCAATAATAACCTCCTGCTCACGATAGCCTAAAGCATCGATAAAGGTTTTGCCGGCAAATTTCTCTCCTACTTCCATTTCTTTAAAACCTTCTTCGCCTGTGCTCAGTACTACGGCTAAACCGCTATTTTCATGTTCATCATCCCCCTCACGCGTCCAGCCTACACAATTGCCATGATCAAAGTAATCACGTTGTTCTCCGTAAGCCAAAGCCGAGCGAATTTTACTCATATTTTCCAATTCCGGTAAAATTGCAAGTTCTATATGAGTATCTTCCCCTTCAGGATTTTTGTCATCGTAAATACCACCGTATAAATCAGGAAAGAACAAACAAGGAATCCCCTGGATTCTTAATAAAATAATTGCGTAGGCAATCGGTCTGAACCAAAACTCTACATAAGATTCTAAAGCTTGTAAAGGTTGTGAATCGTGATTATCGACAAAAGTAACGGCTAATTCTGGGTGAAGCTGAACCAAAGTATTATCAAAAATGGTACGCATATCAAAATTATTTCCATCCAAACTGGCGAGATAAAAATTGTGATGCAAGAGAGAGTCAAATAATTGTGCCCTTCCCTGAGTAACATCGATATACTCAACCATACCTTCAGTACTAATCACATCCCAGTTTTCGGCAACAATAAAAAAGTTTCTATTAAATTTTTGGTTAAGATGGTCAATCCATTCGTTAATAAACTGAGGGTTGATGTGTTTTACAGCATCCAGGCGAAAGCCATCAACTTTAGTGTTTTCTACTAACCACTCTCCCCAATATTTCAATTCCTCTACCACCGCTTGGTTTCGATAATCAATGTCATTAAACATTAAATAATCATAATTACCAAACTCTGTAGATGGAACTTCCTCAAAGCTTTCTCCTGCATGGTTTTGGATAGAATAAATTGCTGTTTGTTTTAAATCTTCTGCCCAATCTACCCCACTAAAACATTGGTGATCCCAGATAAATTCAGAATATTTCCCCTTTCTAGCAGGAAATGTAAACTTTGTCCATGCTTCTATTTCAAAAACATCACTGGTAAATTCGTTCCTATCCTCTTCGTTAACTGTTCTTACCTGAATTTTTTCAAGCTCATCACCCCCAGCCTTATGGTTAAAAACCACATCTGCCAGCACTGAAATGTCTTGATCGTGTAAAGATTCTATCGCCTTAGTATATTCATCTTTAGCGCCATATTTGGTGTTTATACTTCCTTTCTGGTCGAACTCACCCAAATCGAACAAATCATAAACATCGTAACCAACAGAATAACCACCTGTACTAGCCTTGTAAGCAGGCGGCAACCAAACAGATGTGATACCTATTTCTTTCAAGTGTTTAGCATCATTAGCTACTTTAACCCACAAATTTTGTTCTTCGTTATAATACCAATGAAAATATTGGATAATGGTTTGATTTTGCATTAATTGAGTTTTATGCTATGATAACATGATATTTTTTTAATTGTTTTAGCTAATTGAACAATGATTTGCATATAATTTTGTTACAATTTTACGTACTTTTGCGGCAAGTTATGAGTTTGAAAAAGAAATTTGCCCGAGAAAGTTTTACAATAATGAATGAATTGGTGTTGCCCAATGATACCAATACACTTAATAACCTAATGGGTGGCCGTTTGCTACACTGGATGGATATTGCGGCAGCAATTTCGGCTCAAAAACATTGCAATCGTATTGTTGTAACTGCTTCTGTAGATAATGTTTCTTTTAAACACCCCATTAAACTAGGTGATGTTATCACTATTGAAGCCAAAGTTACGCGTGCTTTTAATACCTCAGTAGAAGTGAGACTTGATGTTTGGGCTGAGAATATTCCTAGCGGTGCCAGACAAAAAAGTAATGAAGCTTATTATACTTTTGTAGCTGTTGATCAAAGTGCTAGAACCATTCCTGTGCCTGAATTAGTACCTGAAAGTAAAGAAGAGATAGAACTTTTTGATGGTGCACTACGCCGCAGACAATTGCGCTTGGTTTTAGGTGGAAAAATGAACCCTGATGATGCAAGTGAGTTGAAAGCTTTATTCTTTAAAGCGTAATTTTACATTTTTTTTCGACTACTTATATTGATTGTACTATTTTAGCAGTGTTTAATACGCTAAAAATATGACAACTTATACGATATTAATTATTTTAAGCGGATTAGTAATATTCTCTTATCTGTTTGATTTGGTGGCAAGTAAAACCAAAATACCATCGGTTTTACTATTGCTTTTATTGGGTATTGGCTTGCGTTTATTGGTTGATAACCTACAACTCCATACTTTCAATTTTCTATCTATTTTACCAACTTTAGGAACTGTAGGCTTAATTTTAATCGTTTTTGAAGGTTCACTGGAGTTGAAGTATGATAAGGAGAAAAACAAAATTATCAGAAGTGCTTTCCTATCTGCATTTTTCATTTTAATCAGCACAGTTGTATTCATTACCTTTATAATTTATCAAATTACCCATCAGGGATTATATGTTTGCATAGCCAATGCCATTCCTTTTAGCGTAATCAGTTCTGCAATTGCAATTCCATCGGCTGCCGCACTCGGCAATAAGGATAAGGAATTTGTGATTTATGAATCTTCTTTCTCTGATATTCTAGGGATCATTATCTTCAACTTTGCCATTACCAATCCCTCAATTTCTTATTCATCTTTTGTAAGTTTAGGTTTAAGCACCTTTCTTATTATTCTTTTTTCGGCAATTGCCTGCATAGTTTTACTTTATATTATGGGTAAACTGGTGCACCACATTAAGTTTTTTCTAATTATTTCGATTCTGATTTTGGTTTATGCCATTGGTCAATCCCATCACCTATCATCCTTAGTTTTAATTTTAAGTACGGGTTTATTCTTAAATAATGCAGATACCATTCAAAATGCATGGTTTAGGAGTGTTTTCCTATATAAAAATCTTACCGCAGATTTATCTCAACTTTATCAATTATCTGCAGAAAGCGCCTTTATTTTACGTACTTTTTTCTTTGTAATTTTCGGTTTCACCATGAATATTTATGAATTGAATGATAAACCGGTATTAGCAAATGGATTGTTTATATTAATTTCCATTTACGCCATTAGATGGGTTTGTTTGAAGTTTTTTAAGGACGGTTTACCTACGCCTATTTTATACATTGCCCCCAGGGGATTAATCAGTATTTTACTATACTTTAACTTGCCTAACTCATTGAAAATACCAGAGGTAGGTACTTCATTTTTATTTTTGGTTGTATTAGGATCGAGCTTAGTTATGACGCTTGGATTGATGTTGAGCAACAGAAAAAAAGAAGTCGAAATTTAAGGCTTAAAGTTAGCAGACATTGCTTTCATCCTAAGTAATTCTGCCTTTGTATCTGGATTTAGCTGATAGTTTACTGTATAATAACTCAGTTCATTTAGTACACTTAAATACTGCTGTTGATCACATTTAATTTTATAATTGGCAACACTCGGGTTTATACTTTGAATGGGCGCTGCTAAAAGGTTTCCTGTAATGTTGATTGCCGCAGCAGCAATATGCCCTCTTATTTCTTCTCCCATAGTTGGGTCCTTTTCACCCCATTTTCTTACGAGCGCACCATTTTGGTTTTTTTCAAAGTTATTTTTACTCCAAGGGTCATAAGTAATAAATTTAATAAATTCCTTATCCCCACTTTTCAAAACCTTTAATTTAATCTGCTTAATAGTAGAAAAACTAATAAGTTCAAGCTTATTATCTCTATTTATTATAACATTAGCTGAATCTACCTGATATAAAATACCTTTTTGGGTACCACTTAAAGTTTTAATAGTTGCAAAATAAGGTTTTACGGTTCGTTGTGCAGAAGCAGTTAAAATAAAGGCGCTGCAAAAAACCACTAAAAAGAAAGCTTTCATATATAGAACGTTTAGATGTCATAAATATAGCTGCTTTCTTTTGATATTATGCGAGCGATTAGAGAAAAGTATTTTTAACTTCCCATTTCCAAAATCTTATCAAATTCTTCTGCTTTTAGTGGCATAACTGATAAGCGCCCTTGGCGAACTAAAGAAATATCTTGTAAACTTTCTTCCGCCTTAATTTGCTCTAAGGAAACTGGATTTTTTAAGCTCTCAACAGGTGATAGATCAACCACAACCCAGTTTGCATCTTCCGTTGTAGGGTCTTGATAAAATTCTCTAACAACTTTAGCTACTCCAACTACATTTTTACCTTCATTACTGTGGTAAAAAAGAACCAGATCGCCTTCTTTCATGGCTTTTAAATTGTTTCGTGCCTGATAATTACGAACACCATCCCAAAAGGTACGTCCATCTTCATTAAATTTGTCCCAACTATATTTAAAAGGCTCACTTTTTACTAACCAATGATTCATAGAATTTTATTTGTAGCAAAACTAATAAATTGCCCAAATAACAGTGTAGTTTCTTTCAAAATATTAGATTTGAGTAAATCTAAGATCTCAAATTATGAACGTTCTAAAATATTTTAACCAAATATGTTTTTTAACTTATATGGCACTTATTATTGTTGCTATTTTTAAGTTTTTCCATTTACCCTTTACTGAAATTATTAGTTCAATTAGTGCTTTCATGATGTTATTTTTTATCATCCTTTGCCTATTTGAAATAAACAATTCTGAAAAATTTAGTTTTAATGAAAAAGTTATGTGGACAAGTGGCTTAATTATATTTAGTGTACTTACCGCATTTATATATGCTGTTAGCGGTAGGACAAAGCTTTTGAAAACTTATAAAATTTTAAAAAGACCCGTTGAAAAATTTAGATCACGATAAAAAGATTTCTATCTTATCAAATCCGAACTTATTTAAAATAAGCTCTTAAACGCTACATGAAAAGATAACATTTAACATTTTTTAAAATATTATGCAACATTATTAGGAATACTGCGACTTCCATATAGAGACAGCATAAACCTATAAAATTACGAGCTCAATTTTGCAATCGACAGAAAAAATAACTGATCAGGAACTAATTACGATGTGCCAGCAGGGCAAAGACTATGGCTACACGGGATTGTACAACAAATATGCAAAACGCATTTACAATTCCATTAGTCGTATTATTTCCCATACGGCTGAAGCGGAGGATATTTTGCAGGAAACTTTTTTCTCTGTATTTGGCGATCTGGATAAATTAAAGGGGATAAATAATTTTGAGGCTTGGGTTAGGAGAATGGCAATTAACAGATCGATTTCTCATTTACGAAAAAAGAAAATTGTTTTTTCAGAGTTGGGTGATACTCAATTTGTAGCGGAGGAAGATTATGATGCAAACGAAAATGAAATATTTGAATGCAAGGTGGAAGATATAAAAAGGTGTATTGAAGAGCTGGCACCTGGTTTTAAAACGATATTAAATTTATATCTATTTGAAAAAATGACCCAGGAAGAAATTGCAGAAATGTTAGGGCTGTCTCATGCTACGGTAAGAACGCAATACCACCGGGCAAAGAAGAAAATTTTATTATCATTAAAGGACAAGTCTTATTATGAATGATCCAATAAAAGAATTTATAGAACAAAACAGGGCAGAATTTGATGATCTGGAAGCTCCAGCATTCAATATTGAAGCTTTTAAAGCTAGAATAAACCCTGAACCTAAAAGAAAAAGTAAGGTAATTTCGCTTTATGGAGGTACCAAATGGTTAGTGGCAGCATCTATACTAGTTGCAATTGGTACAACTTTTTTCTTTTTAAATAGAGAGGATATGGTTACTAATGATAAAATTGTTCAAACGGTAAAACCCCTTAAAAAGCAATCAAATCAACCAGTTATCGAAAAGGTAGAAACCAGTAATCAGCCTTTAAAAACCATCCCTGGGGCGATTCACATGGTTGCTAAAACGAAAAATAAGGTGGAAGAAAAACAATCCATTGCCACAATTTCGCATGCTGATCTTTTTGATAGGCTTACTGATAGTACATCTGCAAGTACAAGACTTTCGGCTATACTGGATATAGAAAAAAGTGGCTCAATAAGCAACAGCACCATAGATATGTTGTACAAAACGCTAAATGAGGATGGAAATAGCAATGTTAGGCTGGCGGCTTTAGGGATTATGGAAAAATATAGTGATGATAGTTATGTATCAGCTTTGCTGGTGCGTTCTTTAAACACTCAAAATGATCCAATGGTGCAGTTAGGACTGGTTAATTTATTGGGCAAAATGAAAAACATTAACATCAATAATGAGCTTTATGCCCTTGCAAACAACCCTAATACGTTTAATGCCGTTAAAGATGAGGCTTACATTTTACTACTTAAAGAAGACAAATTATAATAAAAGATATAACTTAAAAATCAAACAAATGAAAAAGCAATTATTAGTATTTCTCTCCCTCTTTTTATTCACTATAACTGTTTCAGCACAAAAACAATATAAGCTGGCAAAGAGTTCTGGGCGATTAAACATTTCCTTAAATGGTGCCATAGTTGAAGGATACAGCGGAAATGAAATTATTTTTAGCACTTCGGTAACAAAAGATGAAGAAGTAGATGAACGTGCAAAGGGTTTAAGGTCAATTTCTGGCTCAGGATTTACAGATAATACCGGTTTAGGAATTGATGTATCTACCAAGGGCGATGAAATTAATGTAAATTCCGTAAGCAAAAATCAAAAGGGTATTATTACAATTAAAGTTCCACAAAACATTAAAGTAGCTTTTACTAGCACCAGTAATATGGCTTATGAAGAAATTATGCTTAAAAATTTAACCAATGAAATTGAAGTTTCTGCAAGCTATAATAAGGTTAAATTAGAAAACAATACAGGTCCAATGAATATTAAAGCATTATATGGATCGGTTGATGCTATTTTCCAAGGTGATATTAAGGGCCCGGTTTCAATAATCTCTATTTATGGTTATGTTGATGTTTCTATCCCCGCTACGGCAAAGGCAAATGTTCAATTAGGTACCAGCTACGGTAATTTATATGCTGCTGAAGGTTTTAAAATTGCAGTTAACCAAAAAACTGCCGGAAAAGGAGAAGATTTTGAAGCAGAGCCTTTACAAACAAACAAAACAGGCAAGATTGATAGTTTTAGTGAGCGTTTTATTTCCAGAAATGATAAAGAAAATCTTAAAGGTAAAATCAATGGTGGTGGTGCAGATTTAATCCTAAAATCGAACTATAAAAATGTCTATCTAAGACAAAAATAATTCTTCCTAAACCTCAAATACTCCTGCCCGAACCTCTTTTAAGCAGGAATGTTTACTCAATAACAGAAATTATGAAATCAATACTGTTCTGGCTTTTTATGGCCTTAGTGCCATGCATTGCCCTTTCTCAAACGAAAGTAACTAAGACTTATCCTGTTAAAAACGGTCAAAATATAGAATTAAAATTTGATTACCCTAAAATAATCCGCATTAGTAGTTGGGATAAGAATGAAATTTCTATTGAAGCAACCGTTAAAATTAATGAAGGACAAAGTAACCAGGCTTTCTCTCTTTTTGATTCCATTTTTGATGGCAAAATTCTCATCAAAAATAAATTAGATATGAAGCAAATACCTAATGACTACTACTTGGTTGATCGTGGTATTAAAACCAAATTTAACACTAAAGAAGATCTTGAAAAATATGTAAAGGAAAACGCCAGTTCAAATGCCACAACAATTTATCAGCAAAAAGATATAGAAATTACCATCGAAATTAAGTTGCCTTCAAATGTAAACACTAATGTAGCATCGGTATATGGTATTGTTGAGCTGAAAGATTTTAATGGTCCTATAAAAATTGATGCGAAATATGGTGGGGTTGATGCGAGCTTAAGCGAGCAAAAAATTGGTAAAATTAAATTAACCAATCGCTACGGAAAAATTTATACTAATCTTAATTTAAAGCCTACAGAACAAGTTGAAAGGAACTTTTTCACCTCATTAACTGCCTCTCCAGGCAAAGGTCCTGATTATGATATTAGTTCTTCTTACGGGAATATTTACATCCGCGGTCTTTAAAGTAGCCATTTAAAATATTCAAACAGGCTTAGGATGGCAATTATACTAAATACGCGATCCTAAGTTTGTTTCCTACCCAAGTCAGCATGCAACCTTTTTTCGCTAAACCTAGATTTAGTAGCATCCACGATGTTTTCTATCACAATAGAGCGAAACGTACGGTACTTGTTTTCCTAATCTTAATCGCTGATTTAAGAAAGTGATTTGGAAATGAACGGGCTGCAATACTTAGTAAACAGCAGCCCCGCTCCCGTTTCTGCCCCGATAAAAATCGATGGCATCCACGCACATCGGGTTTAAATACAAAGGTTGGAATGTTTCATCTTTGCAAAGCTGAGCCGAAACAATTTGTAATGCCCTTTTTTGCTAAACCTGGGTGAAGCGGCATCCGCGATTTCTTCTATCGCGATACAGCGGAAAACAGGAACAAGGTTTCAAAAGAGCTACAATCCTTGCTTTCCTAATCTTAATCGCTGATTTAAGAAAGTGATTTGGAAATGAACGGGCTGCAATGACAACCGGATTCCCCCATTGTACACCTACAAAACCCTCAAAACGACTGGATTATATCCGTTGTACCCCTACAAAACCTTCCCGACAACCGGATTCACCCTTTGTACCCCTACAAAACCTTCCCGACAACTGGATTCACCCTTTGTACCCCTACAAAACCTTCCCGACAACCGGATTCTCTCCTGCAGAGCCTCGGATAAGCTCCCGACGGCTTTCCCTCAGCTTAATTCATAAAAAAAGGGCGCTCCATTTTATACGAAGCGCCCTTTATTGAATAAAAAAACTTATCCTCTTATCTGAAATTGTATTTTAACCCAACCTCAAACTCTCCGTTATTGTAATTTTGTAC
>NZ_RQRS01000014.1 GCF_004335085.1 Pedobacter nototheniae
TAAGATTAAACACCAAAAAGTGGGAAATACCAAGGTCAATTATAACTATTTAATTCTGTAATAACACACAAAACCAATAATTATATTGCGCAGCCAGTATTTAAAAAACTACATCTTTCATTTTCAACCTTACAAAGGTCTTGTATATTAAAAAACTGTTTAAATTTCAGTAAGCGTTTTACTCCGTCACCCTGAATTTTTCAGTAGCAGTTATTGTTGCTTTTGTCTTCAAGAGGACTACGTCGTTTAGTTCAGGGTCTTTCAAGATAGATTCTGAAACAAGTTCAGAAGGACAATCATTTTTGACAAAATTTAAACCGTTTCTAAAAAGTATTTATAACCTGAGTTAGTATTTTGTATAAAAAATACTTTTGGGCTTTAGAACAACCACCCAATCCTTTGAAGGCATGAAGCCTGCCTGACGGAGACAGGCAATCTTTATCGCTAGTAGACATGGCAAGACAATTCTTTTTCAGCTGCAGCGGGGCTTCTTTCTTTTTGGCATCAAAAGTGCCAGCTCGCAATTTTTCTTTTTAAGGCAATCGGGTGGAGACCACCAAACTAACAGTTCTGGCTGATAAAATCTGAATAAACTAGAAGCCTAATCAACCTCTAGTTATCCGTATTTCTTTTCTTATCGCCGTCGAAGATTTGTTGCATCAATTTACCCCATGCAAAAGGGTTTAACAAAGGATTAGTTTGAACCATGTTCTTATTAATCATTCTGTCGAAATTGTAGCGGTAGTTTTGGCTACCAATTTCCTGCCCATCACGAGGCAGGGTTTGAATTAAACCATCAATAGATGACCTTGAAAGGTTCTTTTTGGCAATAGCCATATCATCATCCGCGAGTTTCATTGTTAAAAACTCACGGGTAAACTCTTCTGTAGTTGCCCAAGGAAAAACCCTTACCGAAGGTAAATTAATTACTTCAGCCTTTAGTTTTACCATGATCGTATACTTACTATCAGGCTGACTTTGCGGGATTACTGTAGAAAATTTTTTGTAACCAATTGCGGTAAATAAAATGGTATCACCTGGGTTTACAATAAAAGTAAAATAGCCACGATAATCTGCAGCAACTCTTTTACTTTTAGCCGAAAGGTTGGTAATGGTTACGTAAGGAATTACGTTTGTACTATCAATATCCGTAATAATACCCGAAAACTGGATAAGTTTATCCTGAACTGGCTTTTGTTGTGCAAAAGCAGTTACCGAAAAAATAAGCAAAAGAAGGGTAATACAATATCTCATTAATACAAAAGTAATTTTATTACTTAAAACTGCCTGTTAAATATTGTTAAAGCTAATCTTGTTCAGCCATGTTGACAGCTACAACCGAGGTAATTTCAGGAACAGCTTTCATAATAGCCTGTTCAATACCTGATTTCATGGTCATAAAGCTCATTTTGCAAGAACCGCAATTACCCAAAAGTTTTAGTTTTACTACATTATCTGATGTAATTTCCTCAACAGAAACATCCCCACCATCAGCAATTAAATATGGTCTTATGGTTTCTAATGCCTGTTCTACCTGCTCTGTTAAATTCATTATATGTTTTTTAAAGTATAAAAATAGTAATTTTTTAGCAATTAGCCGGCAGTGCGTTGTTTATAGATATCTGCTGTGCTATTTTGCCTGCAATATCTCCAAATACAGCATCCAGCAAAGGATTTTGATTCAAAGCCACTGGTTTACCGCTATCGCCTGCTTCTGCAATGCTTTGTATAATCGGAATTTCACCTAAAAAAGGAACATCAAAATACTCGGCAAGTTTCCTTCCGCCACCGTTTCCAAAGATGTAATATTTATTATCCGGCAATTCTGCTGGGGTAAAATAAGACATATTTTCTATTACGCCCAAAACCGGAATGTTTATTCCTGGCATTTTAAACATCGCCAATCCTTTTTTCGTATCAGCCAAAGCCACTTGTTGTGGCGTAGTAACTACCACTGCGCCAGCAATTGGAAAACTTTGGGTAATGGTAATGTGAATATCGCCCGTTCCCGGTGGAAGATCAACAATTAGATAATCTAATTCTCCCCAGTTGGTATCATTAAATAATTGTTTAATCGCATTTGATGCCATTGGCCCACGCCATGGCACAGGTTGATCTGGATCTGCAAAGAAACCTAATGACAATAACTTTATACCGTATTTTTCAATAGGCAAAATCTTGGTTTTACCATCAGCCGTTTCAACAGCGCCCGGTTTTGCGTTAACCAAATCGAACATAGTTGGTACGGATGGACCATAAATATCTGCATCAATTAAGCCAACTTTAGCACCATCTTTTGCCAAAACAACAGCCAAATTACTCGCTACAGTTGATTTACCTACGCCACCCTTGCCAGATGAAACTAAAATAATATTCTTTATGTTATCCAAAGAAGAAGAACTGATAGATTGAGTAACCCTCGAAGTAACCTTAATTGAAACTTCAGCATCTGCCAAAACAAAATGCTTAATGGCATTGGTGCAGGCATTCGTCAACATATCCTTCATTGGGCATGCTGGCGTGGTTAATTCAAGTGTAAAACTAATCTGTTTATCAACGATATGTAAATCCTTAATCATGTTTAAGGTAACCAAATCTTTTTTCAGATCAGGATCTTCAACATTTTTAAGGGCATCTAAAACTTGCTGTGAGCTAATTTGCATTGTATAAATTTAAATTCAAAATTAACAAAACATAGCCATATATACTTTTATTTAGGGTTTTTAACTGTAATTTTAACACGAAATAAACATTTAATTGTTACGTTTAAGCAATTAACCATTTTTACGACTATATGCGGATACCAAAAATTAACATTCCTAAAAAATATTTAAAAATCGGGGCCTGGGTTTTGGGTGTTTTTTTAATTGTTTGCATGGCTTTAGGGGCGGTTGCTTATAGTAAAAGAGAGGCGTTACTAAAAAAAATGATGGCGAAAGCCATTGCAAAGGCTGATAAAGATTATGGCCTGGATATTAAAATCGGTTCTGCTGGCTTCACGGGGTTAAGTACCGTAAAAATGACTCAAATAACAGTTGTTCCGAAGGATCGTGATACACTATCTCACATTAGTGAACTGAGCGTTGGCGTTAAATTATTCCCACTTATTTTTGGCAATGTTAAACTATCCGAAGTAAAATTAAATGATGGTTTTGTAAGCATTGTACTTAAAGACTCCACAACCAATATAGATTTTCTACTCAAAAGAAAAAAGAAAGACAATACTGAAAACAAAGGAAAAGCAGATTTATCTGAAATTGCCAGCAACATATTAAACCAGGTTTTATACAAAATTCCTGACGATATGGATATGAAAAACATGGTTTTTAGGGTTAATGATAATGATACTGCTAAACTTTCTTTTGCTACTACCGCAACAATTGATGGCGGCGATTTAAAATCAAGCATCAACGTTAACAATGGCGAAGCAACCTGGCATGTAGATGGACTGGTAAAACCGGGCAAAAAGAAATTGAGCTTTAGGGCTTATGCTGACGGCAAAAAATTAGAATTGCCTTATTTAAATAATAAACTGCATGCTAAATTAAGCTTTGATACACTGCAAACCGAATTAAAAGATGCAGGTTATAGTGGTGATGATTTTAAAATTTCTGGTTCATGGTCTGTTAAAAATATGCTGATTAACCAGCCCAGAATTGCCAGCAATGATATTATTGTACAAAGCGCTAAACTTGATGCAGATGTATTAGTTGGTAAAAATTATGTGGCTTTGGATAGCACTTCGACTGCCTTTTTAAAAAATGCATCCATCCATCCTTATGTAAAATATACGCTAAGCCCTAATAAAATTTATGAACTGAAATTAAAGGCAGAGGAGCAAGATGCGCAATCTGTTTTTGATGCTTTTCCGCAAGGTTTATTCGAATCTTTGGACGGTTTAAAAGTTAAGGGCAAAATTAAATATAACTTAAACTTTTATTTAGATAGCAAAACGCCAGATAGTGTTCGCTTTAATTCTACATTAACACCGGTGGATTTCAAAATTTTGCAGTGGGGTAAAACAAATCTGCAAAAAATTAACAACACATTTGTATACACACCTTATGAGTATGGCAAACCTATGCGTGATATCACCATTGGCCCGCCAAATCCTAACTTTACACCACTTACCTCTATTTCTTCAAACTTTAAAAATGCGGTATTAACGGCCGAAGATCCTTCCTTTTTTACACACAATGGTTTTGTTGAAGAATCTATCCGAAAATCAATTGCGGTTAATTATAAAGAGAAAAAATTTAAGCGTGGCGGAAGTACTATTAGCATGCAATTGGTTAAAAACGTCTATTTAAGTCGTCAAAAAACACTTGCCCGTAAAGCGGAAGAGATTTTAATTGTTTGGCTAATAGAACACAATCACTTGGTAAGTAAACAGAGAATGCTTGAGGTTTACTTCAACATTATGGAACTTGGTCAAAATATTTATGGTATTGGCGAGGCTTCAAGATATTATTTTGGTAAACAGCCTGCGGATTTAACCATTGGCGAAGGAATATTTTTGGCTAACATTGTACCTAAACCAAAGGCTGCCATGTACAAATTTGGTGGCGATGGGGGATTAAAGCCATACTTATTTAACTATTTCAGGTACATGGGTAATATTATGGCCAGAAGAGGTTTAACTCCTGCAGATACTTCTGGTTATGGTTTTTACAATGTTAGATTGCGTGAGGGATTGCGCAAATATTTAACACCTGATACCGTTGCTATTGATACCAATGCCTTTGATGAGGATGGCGATACACCACCGGTAATTATGCAGGATCATAACAAAAATCTTTTTGATCGTATTTTTGGTGGTGGCTCTAAAAAGGATACTGTGACTAAACAAATCAATAATCCGGCAGATACCACCAAAACTAAAAAACAATTAAGACAGGAGCGGAGAGAGCAACGAAGGAGAGAGCGTGAACAACAAAATGGTGGTTAGTTTACTCGCCTTTTATAAATTATTAAACATTTAAACAAACCATGCATAAGATTCAGGTAGAGGATAAAGAATTTGAGATATTTTTAGAAAATGATAATCTGAATAAGCGTATCAGGTTGCTGGGCATTCAGATGAATGTAGATTATGAAGGCAAATGTCCTTTATTTATTGGCGTTTTAAACGGAAGCTTTCTGTTTATGGCCGATTTAATTAAAGAAATTAGTGGCGCTTGTGAAATCGCCTTTATGCGTGTAGCTTCTTATGAGGGAACGGAAAGTAGTGGAACTGTAAAAGAGCTGATCGGCTTACCAAATGATATTGAAGGCCGAGATATTGTAATTGTAGAAGATATTGTAGATACTGGGCTTACTTTAACCCATATTTTAAAAACCATTAAGGCTAAAAATCCTGCATCTGTAAAAGTATGCTCGCTTTTGCTAAAACCAGCTTCATTAAAACATAAAATAGAAGAACTTGAATACATCGGTTTCGAAATTCCGAATGAATTTGTGGTAGGTTATGGCTTGGATTATAATGGACTTGGCAGAAATTTAACTGACATTTACAGAGCCACGTCTTAAAAATTAAAAATATAATTTATCTGAAAAAAGCGCCCCAATAGCTGATAGCTTGAATTTGCCTCAGTATATGCTGATAGATAATTTGTGCGATAAGATTTTATATTAGCCAGGTTAATTGCTGAGAACGTTAGCTCTTGCCTGGCTTTTGCAAACTTCCAATTTAAATTGGCATCCAAAAATAAATAGTTCGAAGCATTGCTGCTTGTACTTTTATAAAATTGATGCTCAACATTCACTTTAAAAATTACGGGTTTTACAGGCAATAAAACCAATTCCATTTTCTGATTTATAAATGTGTTCATCTGCGCTACTAAATCAAGTGGCGTTGTTTTAGATCTTGTAGGAACATAAGATGCTCCGTATTTAATGTAAAACCAATTATTAAACTTGGTATCTGTGCCTAAACCATAAGTATATACCGTTGTTTTGTATGGTAAAAGTTGCGCATTAAGCACCTGATTACTATAAAATTGCTGCAAAGCAAAATTTGCTTTTAGCGTTGTTTTTAGCTCGAAAATGTATTTATTAGAGTTTCCAATTAACAATAAATTCCTATTGTAATTAATTAACGGAAGCTGCAGTGTTGTTTGATTGAAATTATTAAAATTGATTTGACTTATAGCGTTATTTTCTTTTATACTATACAAACCAAAAACATTAAAAGAGAAAAGACTTATGCTTTTGCTAAAGTTGTAACCTATAGAAAAATTGTGGGTATTGGTTTGAGATAGAAAATTAGCACTGTAAGCATTAAGGGTTCTGTAATTTGATAATATATAGCCCTGATACTGCGTATTGGCATCTCCAAAATCTTTTTTATACTGATATTGGGCTGTCACTCTGTTTTCTCTTCCCTGATTAATTTTAAGGGCTATTTTAGGCTCAAAAGCAAACTTATTATAATCGTGATTACTTTCGTACAAATTATCATTAAAAATAAAATCATTATAATTAACAGGTAGCGCCAGTGATATTTTTACTTTTTCATTTACATAACTAAACGAAGGATTAAATTGAAGCTTATTATATTTCCACTTTAAATTATTCCCCAACTGATTTGAAGAAATATTATTTATGTCCGAATTAATTTCCTTTTCATCATAAGTATGAGAAACTTTATACTCTTGAAAAATTTTGCCACTTGATACTTTTATAGATAGGCTATTATTTATAAATAATTGAGGCGTTTTAATGTGCTGTAATTCATATCCGTTAAAAACAGAAGGAGTTAAATTTAAATTTTGATCATTATTTGATTTACTAATGAAAGAGAAAAATTCTAATGCCTTATCATTTTGAATGGGTTTAATATATTTTGCCTCATTGTAAAACTCGTATGGCTTTATGTTTAAAGCTTGATTTATTGGGTTAGCATTTATCGAAACAAAAGCATTGGTATTTGAGGTTTCATTTTTAAAAACCAAGGTATTACTAAAATAGTACTCCTTTTTATTAATGGTTAAATCGCCTCTAAGCTCAAACCTTTGCGGATTATTGTTTTGGTTCTGATCTTCATAATAGCGAATTGTATCATTCAGAATAATTTGTTGCGTTAATCTGGAGAAAGCACTTTTCTGCATATCTCTAAAATAATGACCAGAAAGTTTTAACTGAACATCATTATTAAGCTTAAACAATTGATTGCTTGTGGCAAGAAACGCCTTGTTAAATAAATATTTGTTTGAGTTTAAATTGGGTGAAGTAATTGTATTTAAATCAATTGTTGGATAGTTTGTATTTCGACCTAAATCTGCATTTTTTTCGGTAAAATTTTGTGCAGTAATTTCTTTGGATAGATCGTAACCATCACTATTGTATTTAATTAAATTTAGAGTTTTATAGCCTTTTTTTAAACTCATTAAATTTGTTTCTTCCTTAAAATGCTCATTTGATCCCAGTCCTAAATTAGCCAAACCTGTAATTTTAATTCTTGCTTTTGGATTTAAAACGAGGTTTAAAGAAACATTATCGCTTGGCGAAATTTTATTAAGCGCTTTTATAGGTTGATGGTTTTCGAAAACTTGCAGTGTATCTACTATCCCTGAAGGAATTGTCTTAGTGCCTAAAGTGTATTTATCATCTAATAGATTATCGCCATCAATAAAAAAACTGGTAATTGATTTACCGTTGTAGCTTATTTTTCCTGCTTCTGTAATTTCAATTCCTGGGATTTTTTTTAAAACGTCTTCCACAACCCGATCTTGAGGAACTTTGTAAAAGGAAAGATCAAAATTGGTTGTATCGCCACGTTTTTGAATAGGAGCTGGCTTACTTTTAACTAAAACTTCGTTTAAAATAAAACTGGAAGCTTTTAGTATAACATTGTACGTTTTTTGTGCTGCCGTTATTATTATTACTTTTTTCTCAAAACCTACAGATGTAAATTGCAGCTGTAAACCCACCACATTGCTGTTTTCTTGCTGTTTAAAGGTGTATTGCCCTTCTTTATTACTTTGAGTATATTTTACAATTACACCATTATTAAGCAGCGCAACATTGGCAAAAGCTATGGGTTTGCTTAATGAATCTGTAACCATTCCATGATATAATCTTGACAAAAGCCCCATGAAATATTAAACAAACTAAATAATAAAAAGAAAAGACTCTTTTTTTGGCGCATTAAGGCTTTAACTCAATAGGGTTATTTTCCGTTTTCTTTGCGTTCTTAAATAAATCGGGGTTATTTGGTGAAAGCCTTACCCCATTAACTTCATTTTGAGCGAAAAAAGCATTAGGATCATTTCTCAACAAATCAATTAATCTGCTATAATCTGCTTGCGTGGCAACTATCGCAGCGGCTGGAATAGTTATAGTTTCAATGGTTTTCGCTTGTTTTAATCCATCAAACATAAACTCTACTTCATGTTTATCATCATACGCTTGTAGAATTAAGCCTGGCAACCCACACAATTTCCAAGGCCCAGTGTTATAAGGTAAATCTGGAGCAAACCAGGCTGTATAGTTTCTGCCTTTAAAAACAGCCTCTGCCTTTTGGCATTTAATTCCTGATAAAGTAAGTGTATCAGTTTTAATTTTCCATTCTATATTAGGATAAGCTTCATTAATGGCATAGGTTTTAATAAGCTTTTCTAAAACAACTATTTTTTTATCGGCAGCATAATTAAAAATCTGTGTACCTATGGTTTTTTTGCGGTTGGCTGTATTGATTACGTAACCGCCTTTGCCATCATCCTGCACAGATGTATTTTTTATAGAATCATTTACTATCTTATCATAACTTTTATAAACAGAAATATTTTTGCCTGCCCATAAAACCATTCTTTCTTTGTATAAATTCGATTTATCCAATGTATCCTTTAAATGGTTAAACTTATAAAAAACAGTTATTAAAGCCTGCTCTCCCTTTTGCGCTTTTACATGGAAAAAAAGAAAACCAGCGATTACAACAAAAAAATATCTTTTCATTACAAGATGAGTATTTACTTATTAATTATTAATAAAGTTATAGCTTTTAAACCTAACCCTTATAAATTAGGTAATTAAACCTTATAAGCAATTGTTAGTTAATTAACCGCAAATGGCATTATCATACATATCACTTAGCACTTCAAATGCTTCTTGTCTTTCTTTGGGTGTTCCCCCTTCACTACACATTGTTTCAAAAAACGTTCCGCAACTGGCATTAATTTGCACAGGGTAGCAATCCATTCTTTTCTTTACCGTTGTCTTTTTAATGGTTTTGACCTTTTTATATTTAATAGAATTTTTTGTGGTTTTACTTTCTTTACTAAAACCTGCAAAAGATATGGCGATGAGAGCCATTAAGATTAGTAGTTTTTTCATAATTGAGTTTTTAGGATTTTGGTTGCTTATAAGGTCTACTCAAACTTACATAAAGTAAGGCTTATCTCATAATTTTTAATGGGATATTCAGTAAGGTAATTAAAAATTAGAGAGAATAATAAAAACCTTTGTTAAGCTTAATATACAGTTTAATTTATTTTTCGCACCTTTGCTCAACAATCAAATAACACAATGACTATACACAAAGAAGGTTATACAACTATAGCTTTAAGCATATTATTTATTTTTATCATTAACGCATTTGTTGATTACAAATATTATGATGTAACGTGGTTACGCTGGTTTGTTTATATTTTTTCAGCAGCATTGTTCATAATTGTTTTACAGTTTTTCCGTAATCCGAACAGGAGTTTTTCTTCTGGCGAAAACTTGGTAATTTGCCCCGCGGATGGGAAAGTAGTTGTAATAGAGGAAACTGAAGAAGGTGAATATTTTAAAGATAAACGTTTACAAGTTTCAATTTTCATGTCGCCAGTAAATGTTCACATTAACCGTAATCCAATTTCTGGAGTGGTTAAATTTTTCAAATATCACCCAGGTAAATATTTAGCAGCCTGGAATCCTAAATCTTCTACAGAGAATGAACGTACAACAACCGTGGTAGAGCACAAAAACGGAACTCCTGTATTATTCCGTCAAATTGCTGGTGCTTTGGCCCGTCGTATTGTATGGTATGTAAAAGAAGGCGATCAGGTGGTACAAACAGAACAATTCGGTTTTATTAAATTTGGATCAAGAGTTGATGTTTTCCTTCCCATTGGAACTAAAGTAAATGTTGCGCTTAACGATGTAGTTAAAGGTGGGATAACCACTTTAGCAGAATTAAGCTAACAACGGCATATAATTAAATAAAAAAGCGATTTGGACTATCCAAATCGCTTTTTTTATGCCTAATTAATGTCTATTTATTAATCTGTAGCATCATTTCCAGGTGCCTTATCAGCTACAGGAGCAGATTTATCACTGATTAATCTTTGCGTTGGGTAAGCAAAATCAGATTTATTGGTCATTACAATTTCCATAATCTTAAAATTGATCTCCTGTTTTATTGCCAGATAATCATTATAAGCTGTAATTGAAACAAAGTAAATCACTTCAATATTTAACGATGAATCACCAAAACCCTCAAAATAAGCATTACCATCGTCGCTTGTATCTGGATGTTGCCTAATGTAAGTTTTTATTTCATCCACAATTCTCTTAATGGTTGGTGCATCTGTTTCATAAGTAATGCCGAAAGAAAACTTAACCCTTCTAAAGTTTCTTAAACTCATATTCTCCAAAACGCCATCAATCATTCCTTTATTAGGGATAGTTGCCATTGTTTTCTCTGTAGTACGAATTAAAGTGCTTCTAAACCCAACTTTTTCTACTGTACCTTCTACACCATCAACTTTTACTAAATCGCCTACGGTAAAAGGTTTATCTAAAAAGATAGTAAATGAACCAATTAAATTTTCAAGGCTTTCTTTGGCTGCAAGTGCAATAGCGATACCGCCAATTCCTAAACCGGTAATTAGCGTAAGCACGTTTACCTCAAAAACAAATCCTAAAAGGGTAAAAAAGCCTATAAATACAACAATTGTTTTAAACAGTTCTTTTAAAAAAGGAACCAATTGGTCATCAGCTTTGCTTTCTGTTAAGGATGCTCTATATAAAAGAACGTGCGATATAAAGTCTATAATCCTCAGGATAATCCAGAAAATGGATAAGATAATCAGAAATAGAAAAATCCGATCAATACAATCTCCTAATGAAACTGGAATTTGCTCTTTTACTTTTCCAACAAGCTTGCTGTAATGAAATACCGTTACTTCAAGCGGGTGCCTAAGTTGGTTTATAGAAAGGTAAAGGGTAGAAAACAGGATAAAAACCTCAATAGGCTTTAACAATAACGAAACGAAAGTATCATCATGTCCTTGCTGAGAAAAGCTTTTAAAAAGCTTAAAAAGGAGCTTACTTAAAAGTTTAGAAACTATTCTTCTAAATATAAGTCCGAGCAGCAATATAGTGCCAAAAAGAAAATACGCCCTAATACTATTCCCCCAAAAAACCTGGTTGAAAAATTCAGAATTCATCATGGCGACAAATATATAAACAAAAAAACCTCCACGAGTAATCGTGAAGGTTATATCTTTTTATAAAGAATATTATTTTCTTAAAGATTTGATACGAGCTGCTTTACCAGTTAATGCACGTAAGTAGAATAATTTCGCTCTACGAACTTTACCATAACTGTTAACTTCTACTTTCTCGATGTTAGGAGAACTGAAAGGGAAGATACGCTCTACTCCAATACCGTTACTCATTTTACGAACCGTAAAAGTTTCGTTAGCACCTGCGCTGTTACGTTGTATAACAACACCCTGGTAAATTTGAACACGTTCTTTATTACCTTCGCGAATTTTATAGTGTACGCTCACTGTATCGCCAGACTTGAACGCAGGAAAATCTTTTTTCGCGATGGCCTGCTCTTCAACAAATTTTACTAAATCCATGATTTTAAGCTATTAAACCGATATTCTTTACCTTGAAAATCGGATTGCAATATTAGGGAAAATTTTTGATATAAAAAAGTCTAATTTAATTTTTTCCACAATCTTTATGAATTCCACATTCGATTATGTTAATTGCTTCTATTTCAAAAGGTCAGGACGACGTTTCTGAGTGCGCTCCAGAGCCTGTTCGTGGCGCCACTCGTTCACTTTTGCTTCGTGACCGCTTAATAAAATATCGGGCACTTTATGTCCTCGCCAATCTGCAGGTCTTGTATAAACCGGAGCATCTAGCAAATCGCCTTGAAAACTATCTGATAGGGCTGAGGTTTCGTCATTTAAAACACCAGGGATTAAACGCACCACAGCATCAACCACAATTGCAGCAGGCAGTTCTCCTCCACTTAAAACATAATCGCCAACAGATATTTCGCGGGTAACAAAAATATCGCGTATGCGCTGATCTATGCCCTTATAGTGCCCACACAAAATAATGATGTTCTTTTTAATGGATAGCTCGTTAGCGGTGCTTTGGTTAAGCGTAACGCCATCAGGACTCATGAATATAATCTCATCATAAGTACGTTCTGCCTGCAATTTTTCAATACAGGCTGCAAATGGCTCAATGCTCATTACCATACCACTACCGCCACCGTATTGATAATCATCTACACTTTTTTGTTTATTTGTTGCATAATCTCGGAGGTTGTGAACAACAATTTCGGCAATACCCTTTGTTTGTGCTCTTTGTAAAATAGAGTGGGCAAAAGGACTATCAAGCAAAGCGGGTAAAACCGTTATAATATCGAAACGCATAAAGTTAAAATTTTGAAATAAGAGAATAAATGGGCTTATTTTTCAAGATATATATCAAGCAGACCTTCGGGTAAATCAAGCGTTAATATTTTTTCTTCGTCATCAATTTCTACAATAAAATCTTCATTAAGCGGAAAAAGGATTTCGGTTTCCTTATATAAAACGGTTGCTACAAACTGTTGTGGGTATTCGTTTACCTCTATAATTTCTCCAAGCTCACCTAATGTTTCATCTGTAGCTAAAAAACCTTTCAAATCTGTGTAGAAAAACTCGTCTTCATCACGCTCTGGCATTTGCGCTAAAGGCAAATAAAGTTTCTTTTTTAAAAGCGGTTGCACTTTATCGATATGATCTGCGTCATCAAAATTAAAATATCCTGTTTTATTTGCTTGCAGTTTTGCCGATGCAACAAAATAAGGAACAAGTTTACCATTCATATCTGCATAAATAATATCAAATTCCAGCTGCTCGTACTCATCAAATTCAAAAAATACCTGAACTTCTCCCTTTAAACCTCTGGTTTTTGTAACGTAACCTATGTAAAATGCTTCTTCGTGTTTCATACATCACTGCCTTATGTTCCTCATTACGAATATGATTTTTAACTGATGTCGCAATCTGTTTGTTTGAACAAATTAGATTGCTTTGTGCTTCGTAATAACGGTACTGAATAAAATTTTCTTTTAAATAGAAATAGCGTTCCGAAAAGTCGGAACGCTATTTTCTGTGCAACAAAATAATTTAAATTATTCTGCGCCTTCTTCTTTAGTAGCTTCTGCTGCAGGAGCTTCTTCAGTAGCCTCAGCCTCAACAGCTGGTGCTTCTTCAGTAGCTTCTTCTTCAACAACTTCTTCTGCAACTGGTGCATTTTTAGCTGCGATTGCTGCTGCTCTATCTTCTTTTTTCTTAGCTTCTGCTGCTAATGCTGCTTTACGAGTTTCAGCTTTTGAGCTTGCTAAACCTTCTGTTTTACCAGAGATTTTACCAGCTTTAGCGTCTAACCACTCCGCAAATTTAGCATCTGCTTGTTCTTGAGTTAAAGCTCCTTTTTTAACACCACCTTCTAAGTGTTTTTTGTATAAAACACCTTTGTAAGAAAGGATAGCACGAGCGGTATCAGTTGGCTCAGCACCACTGTTAACCCAAGCTAAAGTTTTTTCGAAATTAATTTCGATGGTTGCAGGATTGGTGTTTGGGTTGTATGAACCTAAACGCTCAATAAATTTACCATCACGTGGAGAGCGAGAATCTGCTACCACAACGTGGAAAAAAGGTTTCCCTTTTTTACCGAATCTTTGCAATCTGATTTTAGTTGCCATTTTTCAATTGTATTTATGTATTCAACATAGTTCCCGGAGCTTCGTGCTGCGGGCTGCAAAGATAACTAAAATACTGTAAATTAAAAACATAGTTTAATTTCTTTGTTTTAGAGATATTTACGCTAAAATATTTGCTGATACAATATGAAAAGAATTGCCATTGATATGGATGAGGTGATAGCTGACGTTATCCCAAAATTTATTAAACTTTATAACCGCGATTACGGTGTTCCATTAGATTTGGTTATTGAGCCTGGAAATGAAATATATAAACATGTGCCCGAAGATGTAAATCGAAAATGGTTCGACTATATTAATGAACCAGGCTTTTTTAGAGATTTAGAGGTTATTCCAGATAGCCAGCGTGTAATTAAAGCGCTGCAAGAAAAATATGATGTTTACATCGTTTCAGCAGCCATGGAATTTAGAAACTCATTAACTGATAAGTACGATTGGTTAGCCGAGCACTTTCCTTTTATAGATTGGCAACACATTATGTTTTGTGGCAATAAAATTATTGAGGCTGATTTCTTGATTGACGATCGCATTAAGAATTTTACCAATTTTAAAGGCCGTCCGCTTTTATATACTTCTCCGCACAACCTTCTCATTACCGATTACGAAAGAGTAAGCAGCTGGGTAGAAATTGAAGAAAAATTGTTGTAACCAATAGATTTGAAAGCGTAGGCTCCGCAGCTTTTACATTCTGCAGTCGGGCTTTTCGCTAAATTCCCGCTTAACAACAAAGTAAGTTTAAAACACATGAGCTTGCTCCTTTATAAAAGCTAAAAACAATGAAAGCGCATTACATTTAATCCGCTTTCATTGTTTAATAATTAAATTAACGTGGTTGTTGGGTATAAAACTTAATTAAAATTAAATTCTCCAATTAAGTTGCCGTTTTTGTTGCTTGCATCCATCGGCAAAACAATTACTTTTCTTTCTTGCTTCCCTGTTGAATATCGTGTATAAATTTCGGCAGTAACCGTGGTAGGGCCACTAATGTTAATTTGCCTATCGCCGTAATAGTTTACTTCAATTTTATATTTACCCTTTATGGCTTTTTTAATCATAAATTGCTCAGGACCATAACCAGAGGTAAAATCGTTACTAATTCGTCCTCCAATTTTGGTTTTTGGATTGCTATAATATCCTTTTTCACCAGTAGGATCGGTAAGCCATAAATCTATATCGGTATCATTTTTATTCCAGTTTAACACTACTCTAACATCAACTGGCAAAGGAAAAATCATTCTTTTATCAATTCCTCTTACATTCAATTTATCACCGTGGTTGGTAATTAAATTATTAATTTCCGAAATGATAATTTCTTCAATTCCCTGATCTCGATCAGCCGTTTGCGAATTATAACTTTGTGTTAAAACTTTATACAAATAATCGAGCGCTTTTTGATATTGTCCTGCGTCGGCCAATGCCAAAGCGTAGTCTCGGTAACTTTGTGATTCCATTGGGCGCCATTGTAAAACTTTGCCTGCAACAAAAATCTCTTCTGCATAATTGCCTGTTTGCTTAAGCTTATAGGCAAGTGTTTTGTATAAATCAGCATTTTCCAAATCCAAATCGGCAATGTTACTTAAAATGGTTAATGCTCTTGCATCATCTTTTTGTTGATAAAACCAGTTTGCTACATCAAAATAAAACATTGGCGTACTGATGTAATTTGGCCTCATTGAAAGATATTTTTGGTAAGCACTATCGGGTGTTCCGCTCAAATTTTTCATGTAATCTTTATCACTTTTAAATTCGGGAATAACAATAGTTGGCTGCTGAATGGTTTCACCCATTCTAGTCCTTATTTTATCATTTGTTATTTGTAAACCTGCAACCTTTCCTTGTAAACTAACTGAAGCGGCACTCATGTTTCTTTTTTGAACTGCTTGAGAAGATGCTACTACAACTACTTCTTGTAGGGCTTTACTTTCAGATTCTCTTCTACTCGTTTGATTCGCCGCAGCTACAGGCGCAGGCATTCTTATCGCATCAACTTGTGGTGGCGATCCCTGAGGTCTTTCGCTTCTCGATTCACTTACTATAACTCTATCTGCTAAAGGTTCACCATCAACCGTTGGGTATTTCTCTTTTCCTTTAATCTCTTTAACATATTTAAAGTCTGTGTTCCACCAGGTTTTTAATTCCTTAGTCATAACAACCGCAGCATTTATTAAATCATTTTTGCGTTCCAAAATATCTGCACGGCGTTGTTTTATTACGGCATCATAATCTTGTTTTAATTCGGCTGGCGGTATAATGTCATAACGTAGATAATCATCCAGATTTTCCAAAACAATTAAACTGGTATTTCTTGTTACAATACCAAATTGCTTGCTTAAAGCACTAATATCTTCTTTATTGGTGTCATATTGAATATCCATCTCAGCAATCTTTTTTTGCGCCCAAACCCGTCTTACATCAACACTTGTTAAAGTATGTTCTGTGGCATTTAAGCGAATTGGGATTTCTAAAACCACGTTATTTCCAAAACCAAACTGTAGTATAAATGAAGTGTTGAAACCATTTAAAATTCCAGCGAGAGAAAGTTGTCCATCTACATTAACATGCATTGATGGGTAAACTTCTCTTATATCCGCATTATTTTTGATGCCCAAAAACTGCAAATTTTCTTGATTAAGTTGTTTAAAAGCGGTTTCAACCGTGGCGGCATTTAAGTTTATAAATTGTCCTCCGGTTTTTAAACTAATATATTTTAAAGTGCTATAATCAGCCTTTAAAGAAGTATTTACAGTGTGAACAGGTTTTTTTAGACTTACGCTATTTTTACCAAAAGTGGATAAACCGTCGGAAAAGAATAGATACTCATCTGCCTGAAAGGCTTTTTCATTTATGGCACTAAAATTAGTCCCGCCATCGTAAACGATTGTCTCCAGTTTCCTTTTCAATAAATCCCAATTGCCGTTTTTAATTATAAATGTTCCTGCATTTTTAAAATTGTTATTTAAAAGCCCTAATTGGATCGTCAGGTTTTGTTTCTGTTTTACAATTAAATTTAAAAGCTCTATTTCTTTTTTTACATCGCGTTGCAATCCACTTAAAGAGCAATCCCAGACCAAACCTAATTGGTTTGCCCACTGCCTTGGTCTACTTTGTGTTTTAGGAAAAACATTAACCATGAAATAATAGCCTGTTGATGCCTTTTGCATTTGTACCTCTGGCAAATCACTACGTTTTGGTAAACTAATTGTTAATCCATTTTTAGGCTCGTAATTGGTTTTTTTAATTTCACCTACATAGGTATTACCATTGGCTTTAAAATTAAATGTTCCATCAGGTTGCTCCACGAGTTCGGGTTTTATTACGCTTTCAAAAACTGTCGTTTTCAAGGTAAAATCTTCTATAGCTTGGCTGTACCCTAAAGGCAAATGATATTGGAGTGCATTACCATTATTAAAATTAAGTTGTTGCTCATAACCAACAATTATGGTTCTGCTACCCTTAGCTGGTAGTGGGTAAACACGGGTACGGAAATTATTTCCTTCCACCTTTTCAAGCAAACCTGGATCTACCCGACGGCGTTCTATACTTTCAAAAACTTCTGTGGCTTTTGCTTTTTCTACGGGAACAGCCTCACGCATTTTTCCATTAATATCAAGAGCATATCGACTAACGGTTACACCATCGGGCATAGGAAAGGTTAATTCGCCTTCTAAAACCCTATTGCTATTATTATAAAAAGTCATCGTCATAATTGTTGTAGCAACATTTCCGGTAATCTGCACATCAATATTTAACTTTTTTAAGCTAACTGCTTGTTTTTGCGCTTCATTTTCTGCTTGTTGAACTTTAAGTACCGGCATTTGTGCCTGTAAAGTGGTTGCCAGTATTAAAAGGGGCAATAGGAGTATGGCTTTAAACTTTTTCATAACGATGTTTTTTTAATAGGGATGCAGAATTTATACGGATTACATAAATTATTTTTTGTCTTCTGGTTTTAGACTAAACTTTCAGCCTTAAAAAACAAAAAAATTATTGCATAAGATATTACATAAACAACAGCAGTACAGGCGTTACCAAATAAAAACAACAATCAATTTTATAATATTATGTAACTTTTTATATATCTTACGGTCTAATAGAAAAAGAATGCTATGCTGGTAACGACGACGCCATCTGTAGAGGGTAAAAAAATAGTGAAGTACATTGGCTTGGTAACAGGCGAAACCATTATAGGTGCAAATATTTTTAGAGATCTTTTTGCAGGAATCCGCGATATTGTTGGCGGAAGATCTGGTTCTTATGAGCAAGTTTTAAGAGAAGGAAAAGATACAGCAGTAAACGAAATGCAACAATATGCGGCAGCACTTGGTGCAAATGCAATTGTTGGTGTAGATTTAGATTATGAAACAGTTGGTAGTGGCGGTAGCATGCTTATGGTTACTGCAAGCGGCACAGCTGTTGTTATTGAAGATATTTAATATTTTCTCATTAGATGAATTAAAATTCTTCTGATGGGCTTTTATTGCTTATAGCGAAAACTAAGCAAAATAAGAAAGTCCTTCCGGTGCGGGAAGGACTTTTCTTTTTATGATTTTTTCTGAATTAGAAAGAAAGGATATCGATTAACTTTATCCAGGTAGAACTTACCTTTTCCGCATCAATATGTTTTATGGCATGATCGAATGGCGTAAAAACCATTTCACGGTTAATTTGTCCGGCCATAACACCATTTTCGCCTTTAAGCAATCCCTCAACTGCTACAACACCTAATCTGCTTGCTAAAACTCTATCCATACAAGTTGGCTTACCACCACGTTGAATGTGCCCTAGTACAGAAACTTTTGTATCATAATGAGGGTATTTCTTTTCCAAAATTTCACCAACATTGAACGCACCTCCAGCATCATCACCTTCGGCAACAATAATAATTTTTGATGATTTATCTTTACGGCTGTGTTCCAGTTTATGCAAAACATCTTCTACTCCCATATTCGCTTCAGGAATTAGAATTGCTTCTGCACCCACACCAATTCCACTTCGTAATGCAATAAGGCCAGAATCGCGACCCATAACTTCAACGATAAATAATCTATCGTGTGATTCGGCAGTATCTCTGATTCTATCAACGGCATCAATAACGGTATTAATTGCAGAGTCATAACCAATTGTAAAATCAGTTCCAGCTAAATCATTATCAATTGTGCCCGGTAAGCCAATAATTGGGAAGTCAAATTCTTTAGCAAAAACATTAGCTCCTGTAAAAGTTCCATCTCCACCAATCACAATTAGAGCATCAACACCAAGTTTTTTTAAATTCTCATGTGCAGTTTTTCTGCCTTCTACCGTTCTAAAAGCTTCGCTACGAGCCGTTTTTAAAATTGTACCACCACGTTGAATAATATTAGCTACAGATTTACGGTCCATAGCAATATAATCGTTATTGATTAACCCTTCGTATCCGCGAAGAAAACCTGTTACCTCAACATCATAATAAATTGCTGCTCTTACTACAGCTCTAATTGCGGCATTCATGCCTGGCGAATCTCCGCCAGAGGTTAAAACACCAATGTTTTTTATCTTGCTCATTCTATTTTTTCTTAGCAAACTCTGATAATCCTTTATCCAGATATTGCAAATATTTTTCTATGTTAAACTCTACTCCAATCGGAGGAGAAACTAACTCCTTTTCATCCGTGCCCAAAAGTACATAATAAGGTTGCGAAATGGTATTAAATCTTTCAGCTTGTAAATGCTTAAATTTTTTACCTACTGTATTTACCCTGGTTTCTATTGCCTTAGAATCAAATTGCTCTGATTCTGGTAAAGCGGTTTTATCATCGGTATATAAGGAAACAACGATATAATCTTCCTTTAATTTTTTTAGCACACGAGGATCTGACCAAACACGGGCTTCCATTTCACGGCAGTTTACACATCCATGACCTGTAAAATCTAAAAACAATGGTTTTTTTACTTCTTTGGCATAAGCTAATGCTTCTTCATAATCGAAAAACCCATCAATATTATGTGGAATATGCAAAAATTCGGCATATTTTCTTTTAGAGTGTGATGTGGTTTTAGATTGAGCTCCACTACCACTATCTTGCCCGATTACAAAATCTTGTGTAGAAAGAGGAGGAACCAAGGCGCTAACCGCTTTAAGAGGCGCTCCCCATAAACCAGGAATTAAATAAAATGCGAAAACAAAGGCTGCTCCGCCCAAAAACAATCTTGGAGTAGAAACATAAGGGACATCACTATCGTGCGAGAATTTTATTTTGCCAAGCAAGTAGAATCCTAAAATAAAAGCAATTACTATCCAAATAGATATAAATACTTCACGATCTAAAATTCCCCAGTGATATGCAAGATCCGCTGTTGATAAGAATTTGAGTGCCAGAGCAATTTCAATAAGTCCTAAAACAACTTTAACAGAGTTTAACCAACCGCCAGATTTTGGCAAAGAAGTCATCCAGCTAGGGAAAATTGCAAAAACAACGAAAATTAAAGCTAAGGCTAATGAAAAACCAAACATTCCCATAATTGGAGCAAGGAAACCTCCGCTTTGGCCAACAGTTACTAATAATGTTCCGATTAGGGGCCCTGTACAAGAAAAAGATACAACCGCCAATGTAGCGGCCATGAAAAAGATTCCCGTTAAGCCCTTTGAATCCGATTTGGAATCCATTTTATTTACGAAAGAACTTGGTAGTGTAATTTCAAATGCTCCTAAGAAAGATATTCCAAAAACTAATAGAATTAAGAAAATAAATACGTTGAAAAAGCCATCAGTTGCTAACTCATTTAATGCACTTGCACCAAAAATGATTGTAATTAATAGCCCTAATACTACATAAATTACAATAATGGAAACGCCATAAATTATAGCTCCTTGTATCCCTTTTCCTTTTGTTTCGGCTCTTTTTGTAAAGTAGCTAACGGTTAAAGGTACCATTGGAAAAATACAAGGAAGAAGAAATGCAATTAAGCCAGCGATAAAACCAGCTGCAAAAATTGAAAGAAGTGTTTTAGACTGTCCTGTTTCGGTTTTTGCAGAATCAACTTTAGCTGTAGAAACTGAATCTTTCTTTACCGAATCCTTAACAATATTATTTGCTGCGCTATCTTTTGCTGAACCTATTTCAGTAAATTCAAGATCATTGGGTGGGGCGGTAGCAGTGGTATCCTGTACCACTACTGCGAAACTTTTAACGGCTGGCAATGCTATAAACATTGACGCCATTAGTAACAATAATAAAACCTTTTTCATTTGTGTGTTTTGTGTGTGTTTGAAAGTGTGAAATTAAGCATAATTTTATAAAGGATTAATTTTTAAACCCCTACAAGGCTTAGATTTTACTTTAAACAGAAACAGCCACCCATAAGAGCAGCTGTTTTATAAAGTTTTTTCAATTTTATTTTACGGGAATGCTGAACTCAACTTCTTCCGGTGGAAGACATTGTTTATCGTTACATACCATAAACTCAACTTTACCTTTAATGGTTGTAGTAGCTTTATTTAACTTAACTTTTTGTTGGAAGATCACCTGCTTTTCGAAATAACTAACATTCATTTTGAAAGTAGATTCGTATTTTACGATTGCTTTTGGTTCAATTGTTTTACCAACTAAACTAAAATCTTTAGACGGAGTAAAAGTAAATGTTGTTTTTACAGGGCCACCATCCTTAACATTTTGAGAATAGATATGCCATCTATCATCAATTGTTGCTTTTAAATATAGAATGGCTTCAGTTTTACTTACTTTTTTGGCTACGTAAGCCCATGTTACTGGTTTTTCAATTTGTGCGAAAGCACCCACAATTGTAAAGAGCACAAGGGATAGTGCTAATGTGATTTTTTTCATTCTGTGTGTTTATTTTGTGTGTATAAATTCAATCTCTTTAAAATTGAAAATAGTGATGCCCTTTTCCGTTTCCATAATTAAGCGCCCATTATCTTCAACTCCTTTTATAATCCCTTCAAAAACCTCTCCATTTTGCTTGTAAATGGCAGGTATATTAAAGTTATATAACCTTGTAAGGTAATTGCTTTGTAAAAAATCATATTTACCTTCTCTCAAATTTAAATAGTATTTCTCTATATATACGAATATTTTCTCTAATATGATTTCTAAAGGAGTTTCCTTTTTAATAATTTGAAGCAGTGAAACCGCCCTTCGAGTGATTTCAGAGCTAAAATATTGCTGATTAATATTTAAACCAATGCCAATAACGGATGATTTTATAAATGCACCTGTCAGTGTATTTTCAATTAGAATACCACCCATTTTTCTTCCCAAATAATAAATATCATTTGGCCACTTAACCTCAATTGGCTCATCAATAAATTGAGATAAAGCATTGCTAACGGCTAAGCTAACAGCGATATTTAAATAAAACTGTTTATTTATTGGCAAAAAAGAAGGCCTTAAATATATACTGGTACTAATGTTTTTACCAGGTTCCGTTTGCCAAACACTTTCTTGCTGGCCTCTACCTGCAAACTGATTATCTGCCATAATTACAGTTCCTTCAGGTAATGGCTCGGAATTTGAAGCCAAATTCTTTAAATAGTTATTGGTAGAATCAACTTCTTTTAATTTGATTAAATTTTGACCAACAAATAGTGTCGAAAAAGTGTTATTTTGCAAGTGTTGAATTTATATTTATTGTAATCTCAAAATTAAAGCATTTTAATGGTAAAAAAGAAAATAGTAGCCCTTTCTACATACCTTTCCGAATTAGCCGTACATGGCATACAGGAAAAAAAAGGAGAAGATATAGTGCGGTTGGACCTTAGAAATATTCATTCTTCAGTAGCAGATTTCTTTATTATTTGTAGCGCCAACTCTGGCACACAAGTAAAAGCTATTGCAGATAGCGTAGAAAAAGAAATTTATAAAAACACTCAGTCCGATCCAAGACACAAAGAAGGTTTTGAAAGCGCCGATTGGATAATACTCGATTATTTTGATGTGGTTGTGCACATCTTTAAAACAGAAAAACGCCATTTTTATGGCA
This sequence comes from Pedobacter nototheniae, assembly GCF_004335085.1. Taxonomy (GTDB): domain Bacteria; phylum Bacteroidota; class Bacteroidia; order Sphingobacteriales; family Sphingobacteriaceae; genus Pedobacter; species Pedobacter nototheniae. The sequence continues at coordinate 22,979 of NZ_RQRS01000014.1, forward strand.
TAGAAGAACTATGGGGAGATGCTGAAAGCACAAACTTTCAAAGCGCTTAACCTGTAAAATCATACCTTTTGAACGAGACAAATGAACGATAATCAAAATACAAACGACAACAAGAAACCGGGAAAACGTTTGCCAAACATCCCTAAAAAGCCACAAAAAGGATCAAAGTTTAATGTTTTTTGGGTTTATGCAGCCATTATAGTAGCCATTTTTGCTGCTCAGTTTTTCTTTACCGGAGAGGGAGGAAAAGAAGTTACCTACCAAACATTTGAACAGAAAATGTTATTAACGGGCGACGTTGATAAAGTGGTTGCTTATAAAGCTGATGACCTTGTAAAAGCTGAGGTTTACATTAAAAAAGATAGTATAAACAAACCACAATATAAAGCTTATAAAAGCACAAGTTCTTTAAACATGTCTAATTCTGGACCTACAGTTTATTTTAACTCAGGTACAATGGACGGCTTGGATAAGCAACTTGCAGATTCTCAAAAAGACTTACCAGCTACACAACCACGTGTTTTGGCAGAAAAAACTAGTCGTAGCAATCCATTAGCAAGTTGGTTCTTAAGCATTATTTTACCAGTATTGTTATTAATAGGGTTCTGGATTTTCATGATGCGTCGTATGGGCGGTGGCGCAGGTGGTGGCGGTCAGATTTTCAGTATTGGAAAATCTAAAGCCACGTTATTCGATAAAGAGAGCCAGGTAAATATTACTTTTAACGATGTTGCTGGTCTTGAAGAAGCAAAGCAAGAGGTTATGGAAATTGTAGATTTCCTTAAAAACCCGAAAAAATACACAAACCTAGGTGGTAAAATCCCGAAAGGAGCTTTATTAGTAGGCTCGCCGGGTACAGGTAAAACATTATTGGCTAAAGCTGTTGCCGGTGAGGCGCAAGTTCCTTTCTTTTCATTATCAGGTTCTGATTTTGTGGAGATGTTTGTGGGTGTAGGTGCTTCTCGTGTACGTGATTTGTTTAAACAAGCTAAAGATAAAGCGCCTTGTATCATCTTTATTGATGAGGTGGATGCAATTGGACGTGCACGTGGAAAAAATAGTGTAATGGGTGGTAACGATGAGCGTGAAAACACATTAAACCAATTGCTTGTTGAAATGGATGGTTTCGGAACAGATTCTGGAATTATTATTTTAGCCGCAACAAACAGACCAGATGTACTGGATTCGGCTTTATTACGTCCAGGTCGTTTTGACAGACAGATTTCCATTGATAAACCAGATTTAGTTGGCCGTGAGCACATTTTTAATGTTCACTTAAAACCAATTAAAACCTCTGCAGAAGTTGATGCAAAGAAATTATCTGCACAAACTCCGGGTTTTGCAGGTGCAGAAATTGCAAATGTTTGTAATGAAGCTGCTTTAATTGCTGCTCGTCGTAATAAAGAAAGTGTTGATATGCAAGACTTTCAAGATGCGATTGACCGTGTGATTGGCGGTTTAGAAAAGAAAAATAAAATCATTTCTCCAGAAGAGAAACGAATCGTTGCTTACCATGAAGCAGGTCACGCAATTGCAGGCTGGTTCCTGGAACATGCAGATCCATTGGTTAAAGTATCAATCGTTCCTCGTGGCGTTGCGGCGTTAGGTTATGCTCAATACTTACCAAAAGAGCAATTTTTATACACTACAGAACAATTAATTGATGGTATGTGTATGACAATGGGTGGTCGTGTTGCTGAAGATCTTACTTTCGGTAAAATTTCTACAGGTGCTCAAAACGATTTAGAGCGTATCACCAAATTATCTTATGCCATGGTTACTATTTATGGTATGAATGAAAATGTTGGTAATGTTTCTTTCCACGATCCACAAAACGAGTATAATTTTAACAAACCATATTCTGAAAAAACTTCAGAGTTAATTGATATTGAGGTTCGTAAATTAATTGGTGATGTTTACATTAAAACAAAACAATTATTAACGGATAAACGTGATGGTTTAGAAAAATTAGCTCAAAAACTACTGGAGAAAGAAATTTTATTCCAGGCAGATTTAGAAGAGATTTTAGGAAAACGTCCGTTTGATTCTCGTACTACCTATGATGAATTTGTAAATGGTACAGGCGATCAAACTCCTGCTGCAGAAGGCTTAGTGCACGATGGAGTTGGAGATGCCGATATCAATCAGGAAGTTACAGGATTAAATCCTTCTTCAGAAAAAGAGTAAAAACACATTATGCGATAAATTGCATATAAACACAATTATATATAAGTTTGAAACCTTGGACGTAAAAAATTCAAGGTTTCATTTTTTTAGATGATGAAGGATAATACGACAGCGAAAGAACAGATACTAAAAAAGATAAGAAAAGCGCTTTTAGAGAAACGCGAAAGCCCTTATCCAAATTTAGAAGAAAGCCCATTGTATAAGCAAAATACAGAAGCGCTGGAAATATTATTTGCAGAACAATTAACGGCAATATCAGGCAATTTTATTTTTTGCGAGGACGGCATCGACTTTATCGAAAATATGCTCCAGCTAGCTGATAAGTTTAAATGGCGCAAAATTTATTGCTGGGAACCTGAATTACAGGAGTTTTTAGCTAAATATGAATTTCCTTTTTATCAAACAGATAAAGATTTTGATCAGGCTGAAGTTGGCATTACTCTGTGTGAGGCGTTAGTTGCCAGAAATGGCAGCGTAATGGTTACCAATGAAGGCGGCGCAGGCAGAAGATTAAGTATATTTCCGCATCACCATATTGTAATTGCCCGTACCAGTCAACTTGTATTAGATTTAAAAGACGCTTTTCAGCTTCTAAAAAATAAGTATGGCAATCAGATTCCATCAATGATTAGCAATATTACCGGACCGAGTAGAACTGCTGATATTGAAAAAACTTTGGTTCTTGGTGCCCACGGGCCTAAAGAACTTTTTGTTTTCTTAATTGATGATTTTAGTTAATTGTCTTTCATTAAGACTCAAAAAAGCCCTAAAACATTATAATTTTGGAATTAAATCAATAAATCTTCGCCAATTTTTTAACCATAGGTTGATGACAATTGCTAAAAAAACAATTTTAACTTCGTAGCTTTTTTTAAACGATTATTTTTAATTTCGATTAAATTATAATATTTTTATACCCAATACCGTTTTGGTATGCAGTATTAGTTGATTCGGATAACATGATAAATACCATAATTACAGGCACGGGTAGCTATATTCCTGAGAACATTATTTCAGGCAATGAGTTTATGGAGTCTACATTTTTTGAAAACGGTAATCGTTTGGAAAAAGAAAATACTGAGATTATTCATAAATTCTCAGAAATTACAGAAATCGTAGAAAGGCGCTATGTTTGCCCAGATCAATTAAGCAACCATATTGGTGCAAAAGCGGCGGAAAAGGCGATTGAAAATGCAGGGATTGACAAAGAAACTTTAGATTATATTATCTTCTGCCACAATTTTGGCGATATTCCGTTAAATAGTAATCGTACAGATGTTTTGCCTTCACTGGCAGCAAAAGTAAAGCAGCAATTGGGTATTGTTAATCCCGACTGCGTTGCGTATGATTTAATCTTTGGATGCCCGGGCTGGGTTCAAGGTTCTATACAAGCAGATTATTATATTAAAAGTGGCGATGCAAAACGCGTAATGGTGATTGGAGCAGAAACACTTTCAAGAATTATAGATCCGCATGATCGTGACAGCATGATTTTCTCTGATGGGGCTGGTGCTGTAATTTATGAAGCTGCTGAACAAGATGATAAAATTGGTATCCTTGCTCATAAAACAGAAACTTACGCGGTAAATTATGGCAATTTACTTACCATGGGCAAAGGTTCACACCCTGATGAAACTAGTGGTAATTACTACCTTAAAATGAACGGACGTAAACTTTACGAGTTTGCAGTTGTTCAGGTACCACAAGTGATTAAAAAATCGCTAGATAAAGCTGGTTTAAGCGTAGAAGATGTGAACATTGTATTTGTGCACCAAGCAAATGGTAAAATGGATACCGCCATTATGAAACGTTTATTTAAACTTTATAACATAGATACTGTTCCTGATAACTTAGTGCCCATGACGATTTCTTGGCTCGGAAACAGCTCTGTAGCTACTGTACCAACCTTGCTAGATTTGGTTCTGAAAGAACAGGTTAAAGGTTACAAAGTTAAAAAAGGTGATATAGCAGTATTTGCATCGGTAGGGGCAGGTATGCACATTAATGCCTTTGTTTATCGTTTTTAAACTTTAAATTCTTTTTAATCCAGCCTTAGCCTGACTTTCGATGCTGCTTTCATATTCATGATTTTTCATTGAAATAGCGGTATTATAAGCTTCTTTAGCTTTGGCTGGATTTTTCTTTTTCTCATAAATTTTGCCCATTTGCAAAGCCGCATTTGCTGCAAAATAATACTTCAAATTTTTACCTTGATTTACCGCTGCCTGATAAGCCAATAACGCTTGATCGTCTTTTCCTAAATCATCATATACACGGCCCAAACGATAATTATATTCAGTTTTATCCTTATCAGAATCATAATCTGCAGCTTTAGAAGATTCTAAAATTTGCTGAGATTTAGTTAAGTATCCACCATCAAATAAAAGACGAGCCTTTAAAAGATCTGTGTTTGGCACTGGCGCCGCTGCTTCATTTAAAGCCTGTTTATCCTTTTCATTGTATGTGTAGCCGCTTTTGGCTGCTTTGGAGGCATAAGTTGTATAACCTGTTTTATCCCCTTTTAATAAAGCAATCCAAGCCAAATGCAGGTTTGCATCTTTAATGTAATTTACACCCTTATTGGTTTGTAAAAACTTATTGAAATATGCCGATGCAGTTAAATCTAATTTATTTAAGTGTGCAACCCCTTCCAAATATTCTAGATAAGGGAATGGTTGATAAACACCACCTTCAGGGCGAGATTTTAAAATGTTTATCGCCTCATCATTATGTCCGTTTTTAATGCACACATAACTTTGAAGGTAAGATTTTAGTAGGCTCGTATCGGCAATTCTTTCCGTGTACTTCATCGTTTTAGCATAAGCAGAAGGGCTGTGCGCAACATCTGTTAAAACATATGCGTAGTAAAAAACTACTTCTTCATAAAAAGGTTCATATGATGATTTCGGCAAATTATCCGCTAGTTTTTCGAACATGGAAAGCCCGCTTTGTAAATTACCTCTGATGCCAAAAGTAGATAATGTACTTTTCAAAGCGCCATCTGGTAAATTACCCAAAACCGCATTTATTAATCCAAGACCTTTTAAGTTTAGATGAAAATCGGGGAATTTCTTTGCGTTCTCCTGCAGTAAATTATTAGCCCGTTTAATTTCCATTGCTGCGTTGAAATATTCTCCGTAGCGCCCTCTAATTAACGCCCATTGCAAATTAATTTCTGCCTGTGCATATAAATAATAGGGAGATTGCTTATCATCATCGCTAATTTTATCCAACCTGGCCGATTTATTTCCTTCTAACCGATCAAAATCAGCTTTATTTTCTGAAGTTAATAGCGTAAAATAATCTACATAATTCTCCAATAAAGGGATGATAGCATTGTTTGGCCTAAGTTTTTTTTCAGTAGAGATATAAGCTTTTGCGTTGCCGAGTTTCAGCTCAAAAATACTTTTATAGGCGTTTAAGCAGTTGGCATTAAAATCGAAATTGGCAAATAATGAAAGTGGTGAAACCAGAAGAAAGAGCGCTGAAAAAAAACGTAGTCTTTTAACCATTGAGTTGAATTCTAAATTTTGCCTGGAGATTAGCGAGGCAGCAACAAATTAATAAATATCTAACCTTAACGCAAAATATTAGTTCTTGTTTTACCTTAAACAAAAAACGTCTCGGTTTTGACCGAGACGTTTTTAAAAAATTTAAGATTTGATTATCCTTCAGCTACTTCATGAGTAAGAGCTTCATCAACCAAAATACGACCACAGTGTTCGCAAACGATAATTTTTTTACGTTGACGAATATCTAACTGGCGTTGAGGTGGAATTTGGTTAAAACAACCCGAGCAAGAATCACGGTCGATAGTTACTACGGCTAAACCATTTACAGCATTTTTGCGTAAACGTTTGTAAGCAACCAATAAACGCTCTTCGATAAGTGGCTCAGATTTATCAGCTTTTTTCTGTAAATCTTGCTCTTCTTTTTCAGTTTCTGCAGTAATTACATCTAATTCAGCTTTTTTAACATCTAAGTCTTTTTTTCTACCTTCTAGTTCTGCTTTAGCAGCTTCGTAGATTTCAGTTTTAGAAGTGATTTCAAAACCGTGTTCTTTAATTTTTTTCTCAGAAACCTGAATATCTAATCCCTGAATCTCAATTTCTTTAGTTAAAGCATCGTATTCACGGTTGTTTTTAACTTCTTTTAATTGAGTATCGTATCTTTTGATTGCTGCCTGGGCATCTTTAATCGTGTTTTTACGGGTTACGATAGAATCTTCCAGATCATCAAGTTCACCTTTAATTTTCTGAATTCTCGTTTCTAATCCTAAAACATCATCCTCAAGATCAGCTACTTCCATTGGTAATTCGCCTCTTACCTGACGGATTTTATCAATTTTAGTGTGGATGTTTTGTAATTCGTATAAAGCTTTTAGCTTTTGTTCTACGGTTTGTTCCATTAAAACAAGTAATTTATGGGGTTTGTATTTTGCTCCGTTAAACGGATTGCAAAGTTAGCAAATTTTTTCTGAATAATTTCAACCAATAAATTTGAGGTAAATTGTTCAGTTTCAAAGTGTCCGATGTCGGCAATGATCAATTTTTCTTCAGCATCAAAAAACTCATGATATTTGAAATCGGCAGTAATAAAGGCGTCGGCGCCAGCTGCAATTGCTTCCTTTAAAAGAAAACTTCCTGAGCCACCACAAACGGCCACTTTTTTAATCCTTTTTGGTAAAACTTCGGTGTGCCTTATCACTTTAGCTTGCATTCTATCTTTAACCAAATGCAAAAAATCATAGGCATCCATGTCGTATTCTAACCAACCTAACATGCCCGAACCAACCAAGTCGTTTTTATTTTCCAGTTTATAAATATCGTATGCAACCTCTTCGTATGGATGGTTTTCGAATAAAGCGACCAATATTTTCCTTTCAGATTGAGCTGGATAAACGGTTTCTATTCTAACTTCAGCTTCATGATGCCTTCTTCCTCTTTCCCCAACAAACGGATTTGAATCTTCATTTCCTTTAAAAGTACCAAAACCTTCGGCATTGAAACTGGTTTCGCTATAATTACCAATATTACCTGCTCCTGCGTAAAAAAGTGCTGATCGCAATTGTTCTGCCTGTGCGTGCGGACAGTAGGTAACCAATTTTTTTAACAAACCAGTTTTAGGTAAAAGAACCTTAGTTCCTGTTAAGCCCAAGCGCTCACAAATTCGAGCATTTACGCCGGTATGCACACTATCCAAATTGGTATGAATGGCGTAAAGTGCAATATTATTTTTTATAGCTTTAAGCACCACACGTTCCACGTAATTTTTGCCATTAAATTTCTTTAAGCCTTTAAAAACAATGGGGTGATGGGTAATAATTAAATTGCAACTGGTACGAATGGCTTCATCAACTATTTTCTCTATACAATCCAAAGCAACCAAAGCACCATGAATTTCCATATTTGGATCGCCAACAATTAAACCCGAATTATCGTAATCTTCCTGATAATTAAGCGGAGCTATGCTTTCTAAATAATTGGTAATCTCTGATAATTTCATTTTATAAAGATAGAAATTTTGATGTTTTGTAAGTAGCAGAAATAATTAATGTATTTAATGCTCATTAAGAATAGGCTTATAAAACGACAAGCCCGCTAACACGATTTTTCATCGGTTGCGGGCTTGTAGATTATGGAGGAACTGCGTTGTAATTGCTTTCCTAAAAAATATGTTGTTATTAAAAAGAAGAAACTTATTGGAATCCGCCCATTCTAACCATTTGCAAACTTTCGAAAACCATTTTCTGATTGTATTCAAAAGCCAGGTTTTTATGGTTTACAACATCAACAATTGATCCGATGAAACATAATCCTATGGTTAAAAGATATAATATGCCCATTCCAACCTGACCAACAATAAACCTTTGCAAACCTGGCACCACAAATAAGCCGATTAAACAGAAGATCAACATATCTGATGCGCTTTTTCTTTTACTGCTGTAAACCATCAGGAAATTTCTTAATTGTTGCTCGCTTAAACCTGCGGTTGCTTGTTGTAAATATGAGTATTCCTCTGGAGTTATACCTGGTAACGACATTAGAGGTGATTGAAAGATATCCATGACTTTATGTATTAAGTGGTGAAATTTTAAATTGTTTTTTATTTTTTATCAATGTGTAAATTCTATAAAATATAATCAGCAAAGCTGGAAAACCGAACCAGTGTTGTTTAAAACTCTGACTAAATTCGCCATGAAATATTTGGCTTATCGACCTGCCTAAGCCACAACCAGGACACCATTGCTCAAAACCCAAATTTGCTAAAGGGCACAGCGTAAAATGATGTTCATGACTGTTAGCGGTTGCCAATAACACTAAAGCAATTATCCAGAAAGAAAGTTCTAGCGGAAAGCTTTTAATGTATTTCATGTTTCAGTTTTTATATATTTTAGAGGTTATCAAAAAAGCTTTGTTACAATAATATGGGTTTATTCGACGAATAGGAGCAAATATCCGACAAATTACCGTATTCCACCGAAGAAAAATAGCACAGCTAGAATTATAACAATCAAAAAAACCTTTATCACAATTTAAGGTTAATTTAATACCAAGATTACAATTCAAAAAAAATCAATTCAGAAATAAACATTAAATTTGTGCCTTGAACATTCGCGATTTAATAAACAGATATAAAACAGACGATAGAGTAGCCGCATTTAACAAGGTGCTCAACAGTTCTAAAAACCCTAAAGTACAATTAAAGGGGTTAGTAGGTTCTGCTGATGCTGTTGTTGCCCTATCATCATACTTTTTACTTCATAAACCATTGCTTTTTGTTTTTCCCGATCGGGAAGAGGCTGCTTATTTTCAGTCGGATTTAGAAAGCATTTTAGATAAACAAGTATTACTTTTTCCTTCCTCTTACCGTAAATCTTTTGATTTTACACAAGTTGATACAGCCAATGTTTTAGCTCGTGCCGAAGTTTTAAATGAACTTAATCACGATTCTGAATACGGAAAAATTGTGGTTTCTTATCCTGAAGCCATTGCAGAAAAGGTTATTGATCGTTCTGCCCTTGAAAAAAACACTTTAGAAATTAGTATTGGCGCTAAACTTGGAATCGATTTTATTAATGAATTTTTAATTGATTATGATTTCGATCGCCGAGACTTTGTTTATGAACCAGGCCAATTTTCTATCCGTGGTGGTATTGTAGATATTTTTTCGTTCTCATCTGATTTACCATACCGAATTGAGTTTTTTGGCGATGAGGTAGAAAGTATCCGTAGTTTTGAAATCGAAAGTCAACTTTCTGTTAATGATGTAAAATCACTAACAATTGTGCCTAACGTTCAAGCCAAATTTTTAACAGAAAGCAATATTAGTATTCTCGATTACATCGATCAGGATACCCAGCTTTGGTTTAAAGATGTAGAGTTTACGCTAGATATTATAAAAGCTGGCTACAAAAAAGCGGTAGAACTTTGGAAAGCTTTGCCCGCAGCTGATAAAAGCCAAAACCCTGAATGGATTGATCCTAAGTTTGCCTTTACTGATGAGAAATTACTTGGCGATCATTTACAAGATTTTCCATTAATCGAGTTTGGTAAACAATTTTTCTACCAAACAGATAATCGCTTTGAGTTTGAAACTAAACCGCAGCCATCATTTAATAAAGATTTTAACTTACTGATTCATAATTTAAAAGAGAATGAAAAGGCGGGTATTGTAAATTTCATTTTCACGGATTCGGTTAAACAGATTGAGCGTTTATATGCCATTTTGGATGATATTGATAAAACGGCGAAGTTTACTCCAATTAACAGCATGCTGCGTGAGGGTTTTGTAGATCCTCAAATTCAAACGGCATTTTATACCGATCATCAAATTTTTGATCGTTACTATAAATACAAGCTTAAAAAGGGCTATCAAAAAAGCCAGGCCATTACCTTAAAAGATCTTCGCGAACTAAAATCTGGAGATTATGTTACCCACATTGATCACGGTATTGGAAAATATGCCGGTTTAGAAAAAGTAGAGGTAAATGGCAAAACCCAGGAAATGATTCGTTTAGTTTATGCGGATAACGATTTGCTCTATGTAAACATTAACTCCTTAAATCGCATTGCGAAATATAGCGGCAAAGAAAGTGGTGTGCCTAAAATGAATAAATTGGGTACTGATGCCTGGGACAAGCTAAAAAAAACAACTAAAAAAAAAGTTAAAGATATTGCCCGCGACCTGATTAAGCTTTATGCTTTACGTAAAACACAGGCCGGAACAGCTTTTTCTCCCGATGGTTATTTACAAACAGAATTAGAGGCTTCATTTATTTATGAAGATACTCCCGATCAGTTAAAGGCCACTCAGGATGTAAAAAAAGATATGGAAGCGCCACATCCAATGGATCGTTTGGTTTGTGGTGATGTAGGTTTTGGTAAAACAGAAATTGCCGTTCGTGCAGCTTTTAAAGCTGTTGCCGAAGGTAAACAAGCCGCCATATTGGTACCTACAACCATTTTAGCGCTCCAACATTTTAAAACCTTTTCTTCGCGATTAAAAGATTTCCCGGTGACGGTAGATTACATTAACCGATTTAAAACAAATAAGCAAATTAAAGATACACTTGCCGAAGCTGCAGCAGGAAAAGTTGATATATTAATTGGTACACATCGCCTATTAAGTAAAGATGTGAAGTTTAAAGATCTCGGCATCATGATTATTGATGAAGAACAGAAATTTGGTGTAACGGCAAAAGAAAGGCTTAAAGCTGTAAGGGTAAATGTTGATACCTTAACTTTAACGGCAACGCCTATTCCAAGAACTTTACACTTTTCATTAATGGGTGCCCGAGATTTATCCATTATTAGTACGCCACCACCAAATAGGCAGCCTGTTAGTACTGAATTACATGTTTTTAATGATAAATTAATTAAGGAAGCGATACAATTTGAACTGGATAGAGGTGGTCAGGTATTTTTTATTCATAACCGCGTTAACGATTTAATGCAATTGGGTGGTATGATCCAAAAGCTGGTTCCTAAAGCACGCATTGGTATTGCCCACGGACAGTTGGACGGTGACGCATTGGAAGATGTAATGCTTGACTTTATCAATGGCGAAAAGGATGTTTTGGTTGCAACTACGATTATAGAGGCTGGTTTGGATATCCCAAATGCCAATACCATTATTATTAACCATGCGCATATGTTTGGGTTGAGCGATTTGCACCAAATGCGTGGCAGGGTTGGCCGAAGCAACAAAAAAGCCTTTTGTTATTTGCTTTCTCCACCATTATCAACCCTAACTTCTGAAGCAAGAAAACGTTTAAGTGCTATTGAAGAGTTTTCTGATTTGGGAAGTGGCTTTAATGTAGCCATGCGAGATTTGGATATTCGTGGTAGCGGAAATTTATTAGGTGCTGAGCAAAGTGGTTTTATTGCTGAAATTGGTTTTGAAATGTACCATAAAATTTTAGATGAAGCCATACAGGAATTAAAAGATGCTGAATTTAAAGGCTTGTTTGAAAATGAACCACAGCGCCCATTTGTTGGGTTTACTCAAGTTGATACAGATTTAGAACTCTACATTCCTGATGCCTATATTACCAACATAACCGAGCGTTACAATCTTTATACAGAGTTATCAAAGTTAGAAAACGAGGAAGAACTGGAGCGTTTTGAGAAACACCTTGCCGACCGTTTTGGTCCTGTTCCTCCGCAAGTAAAAACCATGTTAAGCGTGGTGCGTTTACAATGGCTAGGAAAGAAATTGGGCTTTGAAAAAATAAGTTTCAAAAAGAATAGTTTGCGGGGTTACTTTTTAAGCGATAAGCAATCGGCTTATTTTGATTCGAATACGTTTACCAAAATTTTAACTTTTGCTCAGAACCATCCGCGGATGTGTAATTTAAAAGAGGTTAAAAATACTTTAAGAATTGCTTTTGATAACGTTAGCACAGTAGAAGAGGCTATAGAAACTTTAGAATTAATTGACTAATTGCTGAACTATTGGACCCAACCTTATTGCTCGATCTTGTAAAAATGCAAATGCCCTACGGAAAGTATAAAGGCTATTTAATTTGCAATATTCCTGAAAGTTATTTGCTTTGGTATAAAGATAAGGGCTTTCCGAAAGGTAAATTAGGCGATTTAATGGCTACCATGTTTGAAATACGGGTAAATGGCCTCGAATATTTATTAACGCCGTTGAAAAATCAACAGCGTTAATAAATCAGTCTATATTTCGCAGCCATTTTCATCACAAATGGCATCATCATTCTTATTTAATGATTTCAATGATGTTTTTGGTTGTGTTTCTTTCCACTCTTTAAAACTTTGGGTTAACGCTTGTTCAAAAGCTTGAACAGGTTGTGCGCCAGAAACCGCATACTTGCGATCTAATACAAAATAAGGAACTCCTCTAATGCCCAGGTTTTGGCTTTCATAAATGTCATAACGTACGGCTTCTGCAAATTGTTCGCTATTTAAAACCTCTTCGGCTTCAGTTTTATCAAGACCTATTTCGGTTGCTATTTCTGCTAGTATATTTAAATTATCAATATCTCTACCCTGAATAAAATGTGCTTCAAAAAGTTTTTCTTCGGCTAAATCCTGAAGATTATGTTTCGCCGCCAAGTGAATTAAACGATGCGCATTAAAAGTATTAGCCGGAATATTTTTTCCGAAATTAATGGTTAATCCTGCATTTGCAGCCATATCTACAACTTGTTGCGTCATTTGTTTGGCTTGTTCAACAGGCATTCCTTTACTTCTCGATAAATAATCGAAAACGGTTTCATTATTGGTGTTATGATACTCAGGATTTAGTTGGTAACTTTTCCATTCCACCTCAATTTCATCCTTAAAGGGCAAGGTTTCTATAGCTTGTTCGAAATGTCTTTTACCAATATAGCAAAACGGACACATTACATCCGACCAGATTTCTACTTTCATAATACAAAATTAAAGCTATTAAAATGAAGCCGAGTAAGCTAAAAGTAAAAAGCCGCTATCGTTAAGGATAGCGGCACATTTTTTCTTATTTATACAATTGATTAAAAATCAGTTTAAATGTTCCATGTGTTTGCGCTCTAAAAGCAACTTCAGGCCCAAAGGCAAACAATTTTCCTTTACCTACATTAGCCTGGAAAGCCGTAACGCCATCTTGTAAATAGGCCTGGCCCCAAGCCCAACCGCTACGCAAAGGTTTCGCAGAATCAAACCACATCAACGGCTTAATTTTTCCTGTTGCTATGGCGTCTCCTGTTAGCTTAAAAACGGGGCTGTTATCAAAGTAAATATCTGCTTCTTTTTCCATACCCCATGTTGCAGGTACAGACAAATCTACACCAACATTTAAAACACTGCCTGGTACATAATATTTCTCATCTGGCAATTTTTTCTCGTTCCCATTTACAATTTCTACCATCGCATTGCGAACCGGAAGATTTAATTGATAAGCCAGATTTGTACTACTTCCTATGGTTACAATATTTCCACCTTCCTCTAAAAACTTTTTAAGTTGTGGGACAGATTTTTCTGTCGAAATTCTACCTAAACGACTTTTATATTCGTCTGGAGTATCTTCTGGTTTTGGCCCAAACGATCTTCCATTAAAACCACCTGTTTGCATGGATGGGATAGCACCACCAACAAAAACTATAACATCATATTTCGATTTTAAATTTCCAGCATCTATATCTGCCGGGTAAATAACCGTTGCGTTATAATGATACTGTTCCATCATCCATCTTACCCAACCAGAAGCCATAGAGCCACCATAAGTATCCCAAAGGGCAATTCTTGCTGGTGCAATTTTAACTTTTGCTTTAGGTGCCAAAGCTGATTTTAACTTAACATTTGCCTTCTCTAAAATGGCTTTTGCTTTGCTAGAAGCCGAAACATAAAAATCTCCATTTTCCGTATTGCGATAAACCTGTTCGTTTTGTTTTAAGAGATCATTTACTGCCGTATAAGAATCGTTCTGTGCTGCGCTTAACAAATATTCGGATCCTGATACAACTTTGTTCTGTGGCGTTAATAATTGACCATAAGGATTTCTTTCAAAAGGTCCAGAAAAATCATCTTGAATACGATCAAATTTTACATCCATTAAATACGCTAAGGTCCAGCCAGCTGCGTCGTACGGCGGAATAGGCGCTCCACCTTCTGATTTAAAATCATTCGGGTGATCCTGTGGTTCAAACATATCCAAAACATGTGGTCTGAAAGCCTGATCGGTTTTTACAACATAACTTCCCGGTGGATAATTTTTGCCTGCAACCGTAAAAGCAGCTGTTGCTTTTTGTACTACAATGCCAGTTCTAATTAAAGCGTTTAAAAATTTTATTGCAGTATTAAAATCAGGTTGGTCAGCAGATAAAATATAGCCCCTCGGATCGCGATTTGCCGGTGCTTTCATTACCGTATCAAAATACTTAATATTCATTTGCCTAGAACTAAATTCTGAATCTGCGCTCGTTGTTGTTACTCTATCTTTTTTAGCTGCGCTATTAATGGCTTCTATCTTTTTAGGCGAGAAAGACCAAGTATCTTTCTTTCCTCTTTCAATAGAGTTTCTTCCCATTTGGTAAATATTGTACAATAACTCATCACGATATCGTTGTGCATAGCCCAAAACAGCATAATTTAAGGAAACCGAATAATCTATAGAGTTTTTGAAATACCATTTTCGTGGTGTAACCGGATTTGGAGAATCACTGTTGGGCAATAATCTTGATGGCACTAAAGGAATATCTGATGGCGTAGGACTGCCTACAATTTCGGTAAGTAAACCAATCATATTATGGAAATAGGTTGTGGTACGCAAACCTCCATTATACCAGGTAGAAAAAACCGAACCACCTCTTTGGGTATAACCAGGCTTACCCTCCACATTCATTCTGTTGTGCATGGCTGCGCCAACAGCATCCAAACTGGTTAAAAGTGTTGCATCAAACACATAGTTAAAAGGATCGCGGTATGGCGGACCAGCTACAACGGTACCAGCCGGCCCAGCTTGATGATGGTTGTACATAATCTGCGGAATCCACTCTACAAAAAGCTGACACCCGATATTTTGAGTTTCCTTTAAATTAAGCATAAAAAAATCGCGGTTATTATCGTGTCCAGCATATTTTTCATACAATCTTGGAATATTGGATAGAGATCTCTTCTTTGGATCTTTTTCTCTCATATACCAATTGCTTACCAACTCTTGCCCATCAGGATTTGCATGAGTAAACAAAATAATTACGTTATCTAATATTCTTAAAGTTTCAGCATCTGTTTTTGAAGCAAATTCATAAGCCGTTTCAATCAGTTGGTGTGCACCTACAGTTTCGTTGGCGTGCAAGCCTCCATCAATCCAAACCACAGCTTTTCCTTCTTGTGCGAGTTCTTTTGCCTGCTCTGGTGTAATTTCTGCATGTGCTAGTTGTTGCGAAATTTCTTTATACCGATCTAGCTTTTTCAAATTTTCTGGCGAAGAAACAATAAGCATATACTGCGTTCTGCCTTCTTCGGTTTTACCAATATCAACCAGTTTAACCCGTTTAGAGGTTTCAGCAAGTTTTTTAAAATAAGCTTCTGTTTGCGTATAAGTAGCGAGTTGGTAATCATCACCAATATTAAATCCGAAATGTGATTTTGGACTTGGTACATCTTGAGCATAAGCGATGGTGCTGCCAAGAACTAAAAAGGCGAGAAAAAGCTTTTTAGCGTAAATTTTTATCATAATATGAATAGTTTGTAGGGTTAATTCAAATATAAAATAGAAAAAGATTTCAAATGTGCTTGCTGTAAATTTGTTACAGTCAATCATCCTTTCATTTCCTCGTGCTTATTAACTACATTTGCTGCCGATGTAAGTTCTTAACTTTATTTTTCATCAACCGATAGTGGTCTCCGGTGTAATATCGGAGTTAATAGGGAATCGTGTGAAAATCACGAGCTGTCGCGCAACTGTAAGTTCTGCTTTTAAAATGAAGCAACAATTTTATCATTTATGCCACTGTTCCATTTGGAATGGGAAGGCGATAAAATTGGGAATAAGTCAGGAGACCTGCCAATATTGAATTGACGATGCTTTCGCGTAATAAAGCAATTGGTCAGGTCTGATTTGTACAACAATAAAATGAACCGTTTTATTAAAATTTGCTTTAAGCCGTTTTGGCCGGGAAATTAATTGTTTGCGCCCATACCTTTCCTTTTATTTATTCTTAAAAAGCATTGTAAAATATAGTATAAAGAGCTTTTAAACGATTTATTTACATTAATCTTTAAAAGAAAATGCTAACGCAAAATTTGGGCTACCCGCGAATTGGTAGTCACCGCGAATTAAAAAAAATCTGCGAAAACTATTGGGCAGGTAAAACTGGGTACAAAAACGTACTTCAGGTAGGAAAAAACATCCGTAACGAAAACTGGTTAATGCAAAAGGAAGCTGGAATTGATATTATTCCATCAAACGACTTTTCGTTTTACGATCAGGTGCTCGATCACTCTTTAACTTTTGGAGCCATTCCAAAACGATACAATGAGGTAATCCTTAAAAAAGGAAATACCGAGCTGGATCTTTATTTTGCTATGGCTCGTGGCTATCAAAAAGAAGGTTTGGATGTTGTAGCCATGGAAATGACCAAGTGGTTTGATACCAATTACCATTATATTGTACCTGAGTTTTATAAGGATCAGCCATTTAAATTATTTTCAACCAAAATTATAGATGAGTTTTACGAAGCCAAACAGCTCGGCATTATAACTAAACCTGTATTAATTGGTCCGGTTTCTTACCTTTTATTAGGAAAAGAAAAGGAGGCTGGCTTTGAAAAAATCGATTTAATCAAAAATCTTTTACCCGTTTATCTGGATATTTTAACACGGTTAGATGCTTTAAACGTAGAATATGTTCAGTTTGATGAACCGTTTTTAGCATTGGATTTAACAGAAAAGGAGCAAAAAGCTTTTGAATATGTTTATAAGGAAATTAGAAAAGCATTTCCCCGCTTAAAAATCATATTGGCTACTTATTTCGAAGGGCTAGGTAATAATTTATCCTTGGCAACATCCTTACCTGCAACCGTTTTACATGTTGATTTGGTTCGTGCTCCAAAGCAAATTGATGAAGTAATTGATGCTTTAAATGCCAAAACTATTTTGTCTTTAGGTATCGTTGATGGACGCAACATTTTGAAAAATGATTTCGAAAATTCACTCTCCATTATAAAAGATGCTGAAAATAAACTGGGTACAAACCGAGTTTGGATTGCACCATCTTGCTCGTTAATTCACACACCTGTTGATTTGGATAATGAAACCAATGAACAAAACTTATCGGCTGAAGTTAAGCAATGGCTAGCTTTTGCAAAACAAAAAGTTGCAGAAGTTGTAACCCTTAAACAGTTAGCATTAAGCGAAAATGCTGCAATTGCCGAACGAAAATTTGCAGAAAATAAAATTGCCCAGCAGAATAGAAAAACTTCCGTATTAATTCATAATAACGCAGTAAAAGATCGTGTTAAGGCAATTGAGGATAAGGATGCCGAACGTTTAAGTAATTATTCATCAAGAAAGGTTAAGCAAAAAAAATTAAATCTACCCGCTTTTGCAACCACCACAATTGGTTCTTTTCCACAAACGGCTGAAGTTAGAAGCTGGAGAGCGAAATTTAAAAATGGAACTTTCACCGCCGAAGAATATGATACTTTAATTGCCGAAGAAACCCTAAAAGCGGTAAAATGGCAAGAAGAAATTGATCTCGATGTTTTAGTTCATGGCGAGTTTGAACGTAACGATATGGTTGAATATTTTGGTGAACAACTTGATGGTTTTGCCTTTTCTAAAAACGGGTGGGTACAAAGTTATGGATCTCGTTGTGTAAAACCTCCAATCATTTTTGGCGATGTATCTCGTCCAAACGCCATGACCGTAAAATGGACTGCCTTTGCGCAATCGCTTACCTCAAAATACATGAAAGGCATGTTAACGGGCCCAGTAACGATATTACAGTGGTCTTTTGTGCGTAATGACCAGCCAAGATCTGAAACTTGCGCACAAATTGCTTTGGCAATTAGAGATGAAGTTAACGACCTTGAAAAAGCAGGAATTAAAATTATTCAAATTGATGAACCTGCCATTAGAGAGGGCTTACCGCTACGCAAAGCAGATTGGCAAAACTACCTGAATTGGGCTGTTAAAGCTTTCCGGATTTCTGCAAGTGGGGTGCAGGATGAAACTCAAATCCATACGCACATGTGTTATTCGGAGTTTAATGATATTATTCAAAACATTGCCGATATGGACGCCGATGTAATTACAATTGAAACCTCAAGATCGCAGATGGAGCTATTGGATGTATTTGCTGATTTTAAATATCCGAACGAAATAGGGCCCGGGGTTTATGATATTCACTCACCTCGTGTACCAAAAAGGGAGGAAATGATTCAGCTACTTAAAAAAGCAAAAGCGGTAATCCCTGCTGAGCAACTTTGGGTAAACCCAGATTGTGGATTGAAAACCAGAGGATGGGACGAAACCAAAAAAGCTTTAATTGAAATGGTTGAAGCCGCAAAAGAAATGCGTAAAAACTAAAGCTTAACTTTGTACAAAGTAATTTTGCCACGGAAAAACAAATACATCGAATTTTATTCTTTTAACTCTGTTTTCCGTGGTTTATTTTACCAGAAAATATTTATAAAATGACATTAGAAGAAAGAATTGCAACATCAAAAACAAGCATTTTTAAAGCTGTTTTCCCAAACACAACTAATCATTACGATACTCTTTTCGGAGGCACAGCCATGCACATGATGGATGAAGTGGCTTTTATTACCGCCACACGTTTCAGTCGTCAAATTATGGTTACAGTTAGCAGCGATAGAATTGATTTTAAGAAATCGATACCAGCAGGAACCATTGTTGAGCTAATTGGCCAGGTAACAAAAGTTGGTAATACCAGTTTAAAAGTTAATGTTGAGATTTATATTGAGCAAATGTATGCCGAGGGAAGAGAACTAGCTGTGCACGGAGATTTCACTTTTGTTGCTATTGACGAAAATAAAAAACCTGTACAGGTGATTAAGTAAACTTGAAAATATCGTAAATTTTTTATGAAATGATGTAAAGCATTCCGCTCATTAATTAATAATTTGCAAGATGGAAAATCAACATTCAGAAAATGATCTAAAAGAGGTAGCCTCACAATTAGGCTGCCCACAAGGCGAAAAGGGCTTAAAAACTGCCGCCATGATGAATGTAAGCAATAAAGGCATGACAAAAAGTGCTATTTCCGCAATGGCACTTCAGGATGGAAATCAGATTTTAGAAATAGGTCCGGGCAATGCTAATCACTTGGAATATCTGCTTCAGCAAGCCAACCATTTGGTATATACTGGTGCAGATATTTCTCCTTTAATGGTAGCAGAGGCCTCTAAAATTAATGTTTCATTTATTAAAAATAATCAGGCAAAATTTACACTAACTGATCCTGATTTACTTCCTTTTAGTGAGGCTGCTTTTGATCACATATTTACTGTAAATACCATTTATTTCTGGAAAAATCCTGAACAGTTTTTAAATGAAATAAATCGCGTTTTAAAGCCTGGGGGAGCATTCACTTTATGTTTTGCCGATAAAAGCTTTATGGAAACGTTACCTTTCACGCCTTATGGTTTTCAACTATATAATGATGATACTACTATAGAATTACTTGTAAAATCAAACTTTGATATTAAGCAAACAGACTCCTTTACCGAGAATATTTCCAACAATATTGGCCATTCTGTTATCAGAAAGTACTACGTAATAAAGGCAATAAAAAACGATTAATAAAAAATTAGATACAAATAAGCGTATACAACTGGGGCAGCAAGCAATAATCCATCAAAACGATCAAGTAAACCGCCGTGCCCTGGCAATAAACCACCGCTATCTTTCGTATCTAAACTTCTTTTAAGCATAGATTCTACCAAATCTCCAAGTGTGCCAAAACATGAAATTAGTACAGCCATACCGGCCCATACCCAAGCCTGGCTTTCAGTAAAAATAAAGGATAAACCTATAGCGACTAAAACAGAAGTAAACATTCCTCCGAAAAAACCTTCCCAACTTTTTTTAGGCGAATGGCGTTCGAACAACTTACTCTTACCATATTTTACGCCAAAAAGATAAGCACCAGTATCATTTGCCCATAACATTAATAAAAAAGCCAATGGTAAATGGAAATTATAGGTGTTCCAATCCTTTAAAAAGCCTAATGCATGAAAAAAACAAAACGGAATGGTTACATAAACAAACCCCACAAACGTATAAGAAATGTTTGCAAATGGAATTTTGTTCTTTTTATATAATTCCGTTATAAAAACCGAAAAGATTAAGGGTATACAAAGCAAAAGATATTTTACATCGTACTTTAAATAATGTAAACCTGCTGCCATTAAAAAAATTAAGGCGCCAGCAACTAAACCAATATTACGGTGTGGTCTTATTCCTGAATTTTTAATAAGCTTATAAAACTCAAAAAGTGATAAAACACTCAGAATAAGATAAAATATAGAGAAAGTATAGGATCCTAAAAATATGGAGCCCAACATTACGATGGTAAAAAAGAATGCGGTTATTGCACGGGTTTTCATTTCGAAAAAGCTAAAATTGAAATTTAAAGAGGTTCGCGTTATTCTATTTCGTTTTGAACGATGTATTCAATCGCCTTATCAAAATCTTGCTGACTCACCATAACATTTACCTCACCAAAATTATAGGCTGCCAATTGTTTACTAATGGTTACCGCTGGTATTCCAGCTTCAGTTAGGCCTTGCTTTAACACTTCTGCCGCAAAGGCATCGCCTGTTGTATATACTTTAACCCAGTTTTCGCTCACGTTGTGCTATATCTTTAAAAAATTTAAACAAAGCTATGGTAATTATTGCACTAATTACATATCCATACCACGGAAAACCAATAGGTTCATCGGCTTTATTTAATGGCATATTGTGTTTTTGCATGTAAAAAGCTGCACAAACGGCGTAGGCATTGTTTATAAAATGAGCTGTAATGGCGTACCAAATGTTGCCGCTGTAATAATATAAATAACCAAAACCCGCTCCTAAAAGCATTCTGGGTATAAAACCATAAAACTGAACGTGAATTGCACTAAATATAATTGCCGAAATCCAAATGGCTGCGTGCGGGTTATTAAACATCTTATTCATCGATCGTTGCAAGCCACCCCTAAACATTAATTCTTCTCCAATTGCTGGCAAAACAGCAATCATTATCAGATTAACGATAAAATCGAAGTTATTTCTGGCAGTAATCAATTGAATTGTCATTTGCATTGCTGCATCTTCCTTTTCCTTCATCCAACGCTCAATGCCTTTCAAAAATTCTGGTAAAACCATCTTTTGGTTACTCACAGCAATCCATTCCATAAAAGGCATACTCACTATCATAATCCCTAAAACAATAATCAGCAGTAAGAATTTTGGTGTTATAAAACCATAAAATGACGATAGCTTCTTCTTCACAGTCAGCGCAAGTATTACTGGCGGTAAAATAAATGTACCTATTGAACTTAAAATCTGAATAACCTTTAATCCATCAACATATTTAGGATCGGCAGACATTAACAGGTTTATCTTATCAACAGAATATATTCCGTGCATGACACAGGCAATTACTAAACCTATAACCGAAAAGATAAGCGCACCAGCAATCGCGTAAGCTAAAAGTAAAAGAATTTGAAAGAAAGGGTTGATTTCCTCCTGTTTAGGTGTTACAAAATTCATTATTTGTACCTTTGTATGTTTTATTAAAAGTTTGAAGATAGAAAATGTCTGTTAAGATAGGAAATATAGATTTAGGAGAGTTCCCATTATTACTGGCTCCAATGGAGGATGTGAGCGATCCGCCTTTCCGTTTTGTATGTAAACAAAATGGTGCTGATATGATGTATACTGAGTTTATTTCTTCTGAAGGGCTAATTCGTGATGCAGCTAAAAGCCGTCAGAAACTGGATATTTTTGAATACGAACGTCCAATAGGTATCCAAATTTTTGGTGGCGATATCGAGCATATGCGTGAGGCGTCGGAAATTGCTTCTCAAGCAGGGCCTGATCTTGTAGATATTAACTACGGTTGCCCAGTAAAAAATGTGGTTTGTAAAGGCGCCGGATCAAGCTTATTGCAAGATATTGATAAAATGGTTAAAATGACCGAAGCCGTTGTTAAGGCTAGTCATTTGCCTGTTACCGTTAAAACCCGTTTAGGCTGGGATGATAATACTAAAAATGTTTACGAAGTTGCTGAAAGGCTTCAAGATGTTGGTATACAAGCATTAACAATTCACGGGCGTACACGTGCGCAACTTTATAAAGGTAGTGCTGATTGGTCTTTAATCAGGGAAATTAAACGTAACCCACGTATTAAAATTCCAATTTTTGGAAACGGTGATGTAGACAGCCCCGAAAAAGCCGCTAACTGGCGTATGGAATATGAAGTGGATGGAATTATGATTGGTCGTGCTGCTATTGGATATCCATGGATTTTCCGTGAGATAAAACACTTTTTCAAAACGGGTGAGCATTTAGCTGGACCAACCATTGAGGAAAGAATTTCAGTTTGCCGTACGCACTTGGATAAATCTTTGGAATGGAAAGGACCTAAAACTGGCATTTTTGAAATGCGCCGCCATTATGCAAACTATTTTAAAGGTTTGCCAGATTTTAAACCGTTCAGAATGCGTTTGGTTGCAGAACCAGACGTAAATAATATTTACAGTATTTTAGACGAAGTGGCAGAAAAATTTGCCAACTACGACCCAACAAATGTACTGGCTTGATTTTTGAAAAGCTTTTTGTAGATTCGTATAAATCACCATGGTTACAGCAATTACAGATGGAGTAAAAGTTTCAGTAGAAACCATTTACCAGCCAGAATATTCAAATCCGGCTAACGAGCATTTTATGTTCGCTTATCGCATAGAAATTTCTAATCTTTCAGATTATGCTGTACAGCTTATGCGCCGCCAATGGTTTATTTTTGATTCAAACAGCAGCCGTCGCGAAGTGGAAGGAGAGGGCGTTGTAGGCATTCAGCCGGTGATAAACCCTGGCGAAACACATGTTTATGTATCTGGCTGTAATTTAAAAACAGATATGGGCAGCATGCAAGGAAAATACCTAATGAAACGCTTAATGGACGAAGCTGAATTTGAAGTAGATATCCCTGAATTTACTTTAATTGCTCCTTACAAACTGAATTAACCCTGCCATTTTTATTCAAATACTTTTAAATCATTATATTTTGTTAAAATTTTAGCACTCAGATAATGAAAAAAATGTGCACACAAACTAACTGGTTTTAAATAAACAAAGCGGTCAGAACTAAATCTAAACCGCTTTTTATTTTCTATAGATAGATATTTATTAATCTCTGCTTCGTCCAAAAAGCATTGATGCATAGTAAAGTAAATTGGCTAAAGCACCAACAGCAGCAACCACATAAGTCATAGCAGCCCACCACAAGGCATCTTTTGCCTGTACATTTTCTTCTTGTGTTTGCATTACGCCACTATTATTTTTTAACCAAATTAAAGCCCTGTTACTAGCATCAAACTCTACAGGTAGGGTAATTATACTAAAAACTGTAACTAAAAATAAGCCCACAACGCCAATTGCCAAAACAATTGGGGTTACAGAGAATACCAAAAGCATTACACCAATTAATAAAACCCACTGCAATAAATTGGAGGATATGCTAACTATTGGCACCATATTGCTTCTTAAATTAAGCCAGCTATATGATTTTGCATGTTGTACAGCATGGCCACACTCATGCGCAGCTACTGCAGCTGCCGCTACACTTCGGCTATAATACACATCTGTACTTAAATTTACGGTTCTATCTGACGGATTGTAATGATCTGTTAGTTGTCCTTCTGTACTCATCACTTTCACATCGTATATTCCGTTGTCGTGCAGCATTCGCTCTGCCACTTCCTTGCCCGATAACCCAGAGCTTAGTTGCATTTCTGCGTACTTAGAGAATTTATTCCTAAAGCGCCATTGTACAAACATGCTCAGCAATAATACCGGGATTATTAAAATTAAATAAAATCCCATTTTCTTATGTATGTTTTTCAAGATGACATATATCAAAAAGCGTTCCCTTATTAATTTCATTTTAAATTATATTACTTTTAAGTATGAATATGGAACAATCTTATTGGGAAAAATCATCATTCTTTAATTTTGATTTCATTATTATAGGCAGCGGAATTGTTGGTTTAAATGCAGCTATCCATCTTAAAAAAGACAAGCCAAATGCTCGTATTTGTATTTTAGAAAGGGGCTTTTTACCGACAGGAGCTAGTACAAAAAACGCTGGTTTTGCATGCTTTGGAAGTATTTCTGAACTGATAGACCAGGAAAGTATTTGTGGAACGGATAAACTCTATTCTCTAATTGAAAGAAGATGGAAAGGCCTACTAAAATTAAGAGGTTTATTAGGTGATAAAAGGATTGACTATCAGTGCTTAGGTGGCTATGAATTATTTAAAAAAAATGAAGAAAACCTGACGAATAATAGTGTATCTAAAATTGAACATTATAACACCTTAATTAAAAATATAATTGGAAATAATGCTTTTAGCCTACAAAATAAAAAGATACAAGATTTTGGCTTTAAGAATATTCAAAATTTAATAGCTAACCAATACGAAGCTCAAATAGATACGGGAAAAATGATGTTCGCATTAGTGCAATGTGCACAAGAAATTGGTGTATTTATATTTAATAACTGCGCTGTTAATTCCCTAGAAAATGAAAATAACGGTATAAGCTTACAAACAGATAATGGAGTATTTAAATGTAAAAAAGTAATTGTCGCTACAAATGCTTTTACTGAAACGCTTTTACCAAACTTAAACATAACACCTGGTCGTGGACAGGTTTTAATTACGAAACAAATTAAAAACCTTAAGGTAAAAGGTAGTTTTCATTATGATAGAGGTTATTATTATTTCAGGAACATCAACGATCGCATTTTGCTGGGAGGGGGTAGAAATTTGGATTTTGATACGGAAACGACAACCCAATTTGGCCAAACAGATTTGGTTCAGCATGCTTTAGAATCTTTATTATCTAATGTAATTTTACCAAACACTGATTTCGAAATTGACATGCGATGGAGTGGTATTATGGCATTTGCGAAACAGTTGGAACCCATTCTTATAGAAGCTAAACCAAATATTTATTGTGCTGCCCGTTGTAACGGAATGGGCATAGCAATGGGAGCTCAAACAGGAGAAGATATTGCTCAATTACTAATAAATAGCCCTTAAGTTTATCTAAATACAATTGTTTTATTTCCGCTTATAAACACACGATCTTCAAAAATGAGATGAAGTGCCTCTAAAAGCACGGCTTTTTCTATTTCTTTACCAGATCTTACCATTTCTCTTACTCCAAAAGTATGATCCACATGTGTTGTATGCTGTGTTACAATCGGTCCTTCATCCAAATTATTGGTTACAAAATGTGCTGTTGCTCCAATAATTTTTACGCCACGTTCAAAAGCTTGCTTGTAAGGATTTGCACCAATAAATGCTGGTAAAAACGAATGGTGGATATTGATAATTTTTGTTTCATAATCTTTTACAAAATCTGCTGATAATATCCGCATAAATTTAGCCAGCACAATATAATCTACATTAAACTGGTTTATAATGGATTTAATTTCGGTTTCAAATTGCGCTTTATCTTTTCCTTCATGAGAGATGTGGTAGTAGGGAATCCCTAGCTTTTCTGTAAAATCTCTAAGCGATTCGTAATTTCCAATTACACATTTTACATTCGCTCCTAACGTTTTAAACTGGTTTTTAATAAGTATTTCTGCCAAACAATGATACTCTTTAGTCACCAAAACAGCGATATCCTTTTCTTGTTGACCGATCAAATTTACTTGAGCCGCATTTGGTAAATTTTCTAATAATTTTATCTTCAGTCCATCAGGTTCGGCTAATTTTCCGGTACAGGCAATTCGCGTAAAAAATGTTTTGTTTTCTTCATCAACAAATTCCCGCATTGCAATAATATTAAGTTCGTGTGCCGCCAAAACCCTTGTAATATTGGTTACCAAACCCACTTGATCGGGGCATTGTATAAGAATCGTCAATTCGTTCATCATTAAATACTAAAGTTCAATTATAAATAATTTTTGATCAAACATAGTATATCCTGACTAAAATTTTTTGGTATATCTGTTTTAAATCTTCATTTTTGCTAAAATTTTTATCATTATGGAAATCGCTGCTATCGCTTTACTAATTATAATTTTAATCGTTTTAATATTTCTCTTGCTTAAAAAGCCACAAACAAATTCGGATATAATCTCTTTGGTCGATCTTGAAAAGTTAAAAGTAGAACACCAACAATTGAAGATTTCTTTAGCCAAAGCCGAGGAACGTGTGCATGGATTATCAGTAGAAAAAGAGAACATTACAGCACTTTTAAAAGAAGAACAGCAACGCTTAATTGATGAATTACAGGCAGAACGCGACCGTTTAGCAGACGCTAACCGAGAGTTGGAAAGTACCCGATCTTTTTATTTGGCTGAAAAGGAAAAATTAGTTGAGCAAAAAAATAATATGCAACAGTCTCAAGAGAAATTGAATAAAGATTTTGAATTGATTGCAAATAAGATATTGGAAGAAAAATCAACCAGATTTATTGAGCAAAATAGAACAAATCTCGACCTTATTTTAAATCCACTTAAAGAAAATATTAAAGCTTTTGAAGAAAAAGTAGAGAAGGTTTATAAAGCAGAATCCGACGAACGAAACATTTTAAAAGGCGTAATTTCTGAGTTACAGATTCAGAGTAAACTTATACAGGAAGATGCTAATAACTTAACCAAAGCTCTTAAAGGTGATAATAAAAAGCAAGGAAATTGGGGCGAAATAATTTTAGAAAAGGTTTTAGAACGCTCTGGTCTTGTCAAGGACCAAGAATATCGCATACAAGCTAGTTTAACTTCTGCAGAAGGCGGCCGTTTGCAGCCCGATGTGGTGATAGATTTACCAGATGACAAACACATTGTAGTAGACGCTAAGGTTTCTTTAGTGGCTTATGAACGCTTTATATCCGCCGAAGCAGATGAAGAGCGTGAAAGCTATATAAAGCAGCATTTAGCCTCAATTAAAAACCACATACAAGAATTATCTTCCAAAAATTATCATGATTTGTATCAGATTAATTCTCCAGATTTTGTTTTACTCTTTGTTCCTATTGAATCTTCATTTAGTATTGCCGTTCAAAAAGATGCAGAACTATTTAATTTTGCCTGGGATAGAAAAGTTGTAATTGTAAGTCCTTCTACTTTACTGGCTACTTTAAGAACCATTGCGAGCATGTGGAAACAGGAACGTCAAAACCGAAATGTAATGGAAATTGCCCGTTTAAGCGGTAGTATGTATGATAAGTTTGTTGGGTTTATTGCTGATATGGAAAATATAGGCCGTTATGTAAAACAAAGTCAAGATGCTTATGATAAAGCACTTAACAAGCTTTCAGTTGGCTCTGGAAATTTAACCAACACTTCAGAAAAGATTAAAAAATTAGGAGCAAAAGCCACTAAACAAATTGATACAAAATATTTAGATGGAGAAGTTTAATTCTCCATCTTCAATAAATTCCAAAAACTCATCTTTCTACGGGTTGCAAAACCTATTTTTTCATACAATTTTATTGCTCCAATATTAGTTTCAGCAACGTGTAGGTAAGGGATTTTTCCCTCCGCAAAAATTTTATTTGCTGTATAAGCAACCAGTTGTTTAGCTAATCCTTTTCCAGTAAACTCAGGGTGAGTAACTACGGCACTTATTTCGGTGAAAGCATTCATTTTCATCCTTTCACCCGTAACTGCTATCAGTTTATGGTCTTTATAAATGCCATAGTAACTTCCTAATAAAGGTGTTTTATCTTTGAAATAACCAGGTTGTACTAAATTAACCAGTTCTATTAAATCAGCTTTTTTATCGGTATTAAGTTGAATAATTTCTTCAGATATTTCTATTTGAATCTTATCTACTAACACCATTTGATTGCATACCAATTCCTTATTCAATTTCAAATTTTTATTGAAATCTGGTTTTTCACCAACAACATAAAAATTTGCTGTTTCATTTGCATAATTTTCTATACCGACTGCAATATTTTCTTGATTTATAAAACCTCCAAAAGGGCAATAGTCAGGATGATAGAATTTTATATTTCCGTATTCTAGGGCAAATTTTTGGTGCACTTCATTTAATGAAAACCAAACAGGATTATCTAATTTTTCTTCGTCTTTAATCATCGGCTTATAACGTTTAGTAATTGTTTTTCACAAAAAAGATCTGTAAAAAAGTACTTCCTTTCCTACAGATCTCTTTAAATTCAGAATAGATTCTTAATTATTTTTTAAAGGCATTCCATCCTTGCGCTTTTAATTCGTGTACATTATTAGATTTTGAAACCATTTTACACCCAGAATTTTTATCAGTAACGTGTCCAATAACTGTAATATCTACGTCGTGTTTCAATTTTTTGTAATCTTCCTGACTAATCGTAAATAACAATTCATAATCTTCACCTCCGCTCAATGCGCAAACTGTTGGATCAATTCCAAGTTCACGTGCAGTTTCATAAGTCATTGGATCTAAAGGAATTTTCTCCTCGTATATCGTAATTCCTTTATCACTTTCGGTAGCCAAATGCAAAATTTCTGAAGCCAAACCATCCGAAACGTCAATCATTGAGGTTGGTTTAATCCCTAAATCTTCTAATAAAGCAACAATATCCATCCTGGCTTCAGGTTTCAATTGTCTTTCAATAATATAATCTTTTCCTTCTAAATCCGGCTGAATTTGAGGATTTTCCAGGTAAATTAATTTCTCTCTTTCTAATATTTGAAGGCCAACGTAAGCACCACCCAAATCTCCAGAAACACAAAGCAAATCGTTTTCTTGAGCACCATTTCTGTAAACCACTTTATCAGCATCAGCGTAGCCAATACTTGTAATGCTAATTACCAAGCCTTGTTTGCTTGAAGAAGTATCACCGCCAATTAAATCAATATTAAACTTATTGCAAGCCAGCTCAATCCCTTTATAAATTTCTTCAACAGCTTCTAAAGGAAATTTACTTGATAAACCTATCGAAACCGTAATTTGACTTGCTGTACCATTCATCGCATAAATATCACTCAAATTTACTTGTACAGCCTTGTAACCCAAGTGCATTAAAGGCACATAAGCCAAATCAAAATGGATGCCTTCCAGCAGTAAATCTGTAGAAATTAAAGTTTGTTTTCCTTTAGAATCCAAAACTGCAGCATCATCGCCAATTCCTTTTACGGAGTAATCATTTCTAATTTTAAAATTAGTTGTCAGGTGTTTAATTAACCCAAATTCTCCTAATTCATTTATATCTGTGCGTTCTTTATTTTCAAACATAATCTATTTGTAATGTAGGGGCGAAGCCCCGATTTTTATTTTTTAATCCTTTTGAGCCTAATTTAATTAGAACATTTGCTTAAACGAATTAAGTGTAATATTTTTTATAATTTACTTTCCATCCAATTTTTACCCTCTGTAAATCTGGCAATTAACATGGCAGCAACGTTATCTCCGGTAGCGTTTAAAAGAGTTGCCATAGGATCAACCAATGTACCAATTATCATCGCTGGTGGTAAAGCTTCTGGCGGTAATTGATAAGCAGAAATCATTAATAGTTCTCCTATATAACCACCATTTGGAATGCCACCCTCAACAATACTCACCAAAACAGTAATTCCTAAAGCGATTAAAATTGTATCAATATGTACTAAATCCTTGCCAAAAATCGCAAAAACTACGGCAATTTTTATAATCGAACTTATACTGGATCCATCTTTATGCAAAGTTGATCCCAATGGAATCGTCACATTTGCAATATATGCAGGAACACCCATTTTTGCTGCTCCATCTAAATTAGCGGGTATAGTAGCAATGCTGCTGCAAGTACCAACAGAGGTTAATGAAGGCACAATATTATTTTTCCAAAATATTTTAATGGCTTTAAAACCTCCTGATATAAAGGCATATAAAGTAAAAAATACGACAAAGTAAAATGCTCCAACTCCGTAATACAAGCCCAATGCTTTGGCATAAGTACCAAATAATTGTGGTCCAAAAACTCCTACCTGATACGCAAAATATGCACCTAAACCAACTGGTCCTAATTTCATAATCAGGATAATTAGTTTTTTCATTACCTCATTTCCGGATAGTAAAAACTTTTTAAAAGGTTCACCTTCTGATTCTGCATAGAGTGTAGAAAAACCAACTAAAACAGAAAAAATAATTAATGCCAGCATATTCTTCCGGCTTCCGATTTCAAAAAATTCTCCAACGGTTAAAAGTTGTGTCATTTGTTCGCCTACAGATTGAATTTTTTCAGTTTCGGTAGGTAATGAGGCAGAAGATAATTGTTGATGAATAGGGAAAATCCAGGTGGCTACAATCGTTAAAAATGCTGATATTAAGATGGTTGATAAGAAAACCATCACCATAATCATCATTAATTTTCCTAATTTCTTTGATCGGTCAATATTGGCAATAGCTGAAGAAACCGCAAAAAATACCAGAGGAATAACGGCTGTAAACAACAGATTTAAAAATATATCGCCTAATGGCTTTATACTTTCAATCTTTTTTCCAAAAATTAAACCAGCAATACTCCCGGCGATTATTCCTGCCAAAAGCCATAATAAGCCAGAATAATTTTTTAGAATATTGTTTTTTTCCATTTTTAACCTAATTCTTTTAAAAAAATGTCACGCCCAAATAATTCAACAATATGATCGCTTTATTTTAAATTCCTATAATCCCAAGTCTGCAGAAATATCTAACATTCTTTGAATCGGTTTCCGTGCCTGTTCTATAATATGTTCTGGTACAGTTACTTCTGGTGATCCATTTTTTATACATAAATACAATTTTTCAAGCGTATTTCTCTTCATGTACGGACAATCGTTACATGCACAGCTGTTGTTTGGCGGCGCAGGAATAAAAGTTTTTGTTGGATTTGCTTTCTCCATTTGGTGAATAATTCCGCTCTCAGTAGCAACAATAAACTCTGTAGCCGAATCATTAATCGTGTATTTTAGCAAACCGGTTGTAGAACCTACATAGTCGGCCATTTTTAAAACCACTTCTTCACACTCTGGGTGCGCAATAAATTTGGCTTTTGGATGGCGTTCTTTAAGCTTGGTAATTTTCTCCTGAGAAAAAATTTCATGTACCATACACGCACCATTCCACAATACTAAATCACGACCAGTTTTTTTTGCAACATAAGCACCTAAATTTCTATCCGGACCAAAAATAATTTTCTGGTCTTTCGGTAAACTTTCTACAATTTGAACAGCGTTGGTACTTGTACAAACAATATCACTTAAAGCTTTCAATTCTGCCGTACAGTTTACGTAGGTAATCACCAGGTGATCTGGATATTTTTCTTTAAATTTCTTAAATAAGTGCGGAGGACAGCTGTCGGCAAGCGAGCAACCAGCCTTTACATCTGGCAATAACACCTTTTTTGCAGGCGATAAAATTTTTGCTGTTTCTGCCATAAAGTGCACACCAGCAAATACAATCACATCTGCATCCGTTTTAGCGGCCTCTTGTGATAATCCTAAACTATCTCCAATATAATCGGCAATATCCTGTATATCAGGTTCTTGATAATAATGAGCTAGTATAATTGCATTTTTTTCTTTTTTCAGTTTTTCAATTTCCGCAAAAAGATCTAGTGTTGGATCAATTTCTTCTTCTACAAATCCCTTGATATTTATTTCTGCTAAGGTATCCATGTTCATTTTAAAAATATTTCTTCTATTGATTTTGAAGCTGGCTCAAAGATAGGAGTTTCCACAGCTCAATAATTAATAAGTATTTTAATTAAATAAATCTTTAATGTTTATTAGTGTGTTAGTTTTGTTGGCAAGTTTCAAAAAAAAGTTCTTTTAAATAAGTTGTTAATTGTTTACTAACATTCGGATGATATTTATTTAATATTATAAATCTGATTTACAGCTATATTGAAAAACCGCATAAAAATTGTCAATACTCGAATGTTAATTGTTTATAACCTACCAAAAAGTTAATTACTTCAACAAAAGTGCTTATAAATTGGTGAAAAGATTGTGGCAAATTGTCTTTTTAGCTTAGCTTTAAACATTCA
Organism: Pedobacter nototheniae; assembly: GCF_004335085.1. Classification (GTDB taxonomy): domain Bacteria; phylum Bacteroidota; class Bacteroidia; order Sphingobacteriales; family Sphingobacteriaceae; genus Pedobacter; species Pedobacter nototheniae. Next base: position 55,374 of record NZ_RQRS01000014.1, read on the forward strand.
AATTTAGTTGTTAGAATAATTTAGACATAAAGTTAACATTATTAACACAGTTGTTAACATCGTGTATAATTAAAGGTTTTTATTGATGAGAAAAGTAGATTTCCTGGTAATTGGTTCAGGTATAGCAGGTTTAAGTTTTGCACTTAAGGCTGCAAAGTTTGGTAAGGTTTTAATCGTTACTAAATCAAATGAGGATGAATCTAATACAAAATATGCCCAGGGTGGCGTGGCTGTTGTTGTGGATAAAGATGATTCTTTTGAAAAACATATAGAAGATACTTTGATTGCGGGCGATGGTTTGTGCGACGAAAAAATTGTAGAAATAGTTGTAAAAGAGGGACCTAAGCGTATCCAGGAGATCATTGATTACGGTATAAACTTCGATAAGGATAATGCTGGTTTTTATGATTTAGCCAAGGAAGGAGGCCATTCTGAGCACCGTGTTTTGCACTATAAGGACATCACAGGATATGAAATTGAACGGGTGTTACTAAAGGAAATTCATGAAAATCCGAACATAGAGATATTAACACATTACTTTGCACTGGAGTTAATTACCCAGCATCACCTAGGTAAGTTTGTGGATAAACGTACCGAAGATATTAACTGTTATGGTATATATGCCTTTAACACAGAGCTTAACGATGTGGAAAAGATATTAGCAAATGTGACTATCATGGCTTCAGGTGGTGCCGGACATGTGTATTCTGCCACAACAAATCCTGTAATTGCAACAGGTGATGGTATGGCAATGGTTTATCGCGCTAAAGGAAAAGTTAGAAATATGGAGTTTATTCAGTTCCATCCAACCGCTTTACATCATCCTGGTGAGTATCCTTCTTTTTTAATATCTGAAGCTGTTCGTGGTTTTGGTGGCGTATTAAGACGTAGAAATGGTGAAGAATTTATGCAGGAATATGATGAACGTAAATCTTTAGCACCAAGAGATATTGTTGCAAGAGCTGTAGATGCTGAAATGAAAAAATCTGGTGATGATTTTGTGTATTTAGATATTACAATGCGAAGCAAAGCTGATATATTAAAGCATTTTCCCAATATATATGCTAAATGCTTATCTATAGGTATAGATATGACTAAAGATTTTATTCCAGTTACGCCAGCTTCTCATTATATGTGTGGTGGCGTACTGGTTGATGAATATGGTCGTTCTTCTATTAAAAATTTATATGCTTGTGGCGAATGTTCTTCTACAGGTTTGCATGGTGCTAATAGATTGGCTTCTAACTCTTTATTGGAGGCAACAGTATTTGCTCATCGTATTTTTCAGGATGCTATAGAGAATTTTAAAAATAATGTAATACCTGATAATATCCCAGAATGGAATACACATGGTGTTACACAAAGTAATGAAGATATTTTAGTAACCCATAATTTACGTGAAACTCAAAAGATAATGAGCGATTATGTGGGGATTGTGCGTTCTGATTTTAGATTGGAAAGAGCTCACAGACGTTTATTTTTACTTTACCAAGAAACTGAAGAGTTTTATAAAATGAATAAGGTTTCAGTAAAGCTTTGCGAACTTAGAAATGTAATACAGGTAGCTTATTTAGTTATTAAATCGGCTATACAGCGTAAAGAAAGTAGGGGTTTGCATTATACTACTGATTATCCAAAACACGCGGATGAATTGGTAGATACTGTATTTTAAATAAATTGTAATAACAAACATGCTGAAATAAATTCAGCTTAACTAAATTTTAATTATGCCTTTGATACTTCCAGTAAAAGGAAAAAGTCCAGAAATAGGAAAAGATAATTTTATTGCTGAAAATGCAACTATAGTTGGTGATGTTGTGATTGGAAACAACTGTTCGGTTTGGTTTAATGCAGTAATTAGAGGCGATGTAAACGCTATTACCATTGGAAATGAATCAAACATACAAGATGGTGCAGTAATTCATGCTACGTACTTAAAAGCATCAACTCATATTGGTAATCGAGTTTCAGTTGGGCATAATGCAATTGTACATGGTTGTACAGTAGAGGATAATGTTTTAATTGGTATGGGCGCTATTGTAATGGATCATGCTATTATAGAACAATATTGCATTATTGCTGCTGGCTCTGTTGTGCTCGAAAATACAATTTGCGAAACAGGTTATTTATATGCTGGAACCCCAGCAAAAAAAGTAAAGCCCATTACTGAAGAGCAAAGGGCTTTATTAAATAAATTACCAGATAATTATATTATGTATTCAAGTTGGTTTAGCTAATAGAACATAATTACTAATGCTAAACTTCGTTAAAGTGGAATTACCATTTATAGCGATTAGAAATTATAAAAAGGACTTTTGTTTGAAGTCTTAAATAATCTAATAGTTTTTTAAGGAGAAGTAGGTGCTACGGGTATAACCAATTTCTCCTCCCTTTCCCAGTTTGCCCTTAAAGACATTTCTGTAGGCGAATACCATATTTTTTCTGGTTGAAAACCTTGTTTTAAATTTCCAGTATCCCAAATTCCATTTTTATTATCATCATAAACTACCCGTATCATATATTTTGCAGCCGGATAATTGGCAAAAATAATAGTCGAATTTTTATGGATCACCGTTGATTTAATCGGTACTTTCTTCTCATTTATAAATTCAACAATATAACTTTTAGTGGTATCAGGAACTTCTACCTTCAAAGATAGTGTACCATAACTATCTGCTGTTTCCAATTTGAAGTTTTTCTTAAACTCTTTATTTTTTGCATTAAAAATACCTGTGAATGCCCCAGCTCCAAATGTAAGTTCATAGCTTCTTTTTTGCTTCCATGGATATTTTATATGGTACTTTAAAAAATCGGTGCTATCCTTAATTAACTCAAAATTAGTTCTTTTAACAGAATCCTCAAGTAATACGACTTTGCTTGCATCAGCAGCCGTAATAGGGAGGCCAAATGTTAAAGTATAAGATTGAAAAGGATTTAGTTTATTGTTTGTTAAGTTATCCGATGCAATCACATCTCTTGTATAAGTATCTCTTTTAGCCCTTGTAAAATTGATCGTTTGTAAAACTTTACCTTGATCTTGGATGGCTACTTTAACCGAATCAAAACTTAAATCGTTGAGCCATACCTTGGCTGTGTCGTTGGTTTTATTGAAGAAAACCTTCTTATCTGAATCAATAGTCGGCGGGTCGGTTACAACTATTTTAGGGCTCTTTAATTGCTGATTAAATGTTAATGTAATGCTACCATCGTTATTTAGTTTTCGATCAAGCACTCTAAATTCAGGAGCTAATTCTTTAAAAGTTTCTAAATTTATGTTATCCAGGTTTTTATCTAAAACCAATGGCTCTTTATGGAAACCTATTTCATCAGATATTTGCTGATATATTTTATCTCCGCCACCACTTGCTTCTTTAAGCGCATAAATTTTATATTTCCCTTTTCTTAAGTTATTCAATTTATAATTTCCAGAACTATCTGTTAAGGTGTAAATAGAAGGGCGCTTTTTTCCGAATAAAGTATCTCGTTCAATCGGTAAAATAAATACAGTTACATCTTTTTCTGCTTCTGCAGTTAAAGCACTGGTTACTTTTCCGCTAATGCTTAAAGAGTCAATTGTTGGGCCAGTAGAAAATACGTAACTCAAATTTTTAACCACATTATTTTCATTAACGTCTGCAATGGCTTTACCAAAATTTAGAGTATAGGTTGTATTTTTTTCTAAAGAATCCTGCAAAGTAATTTCTAATCTTTTCTGACGCTTTTTTAAAAGTGGCGCTCTTTCCTGATCTGGAGAAATTGAAAATTCTTTAAATTCATCTTTGATATTAAAATACTCATCAAATTCAATTACAATTTTTTTCTCCTTAAAATTCAAAGTCTGATTTTTTGGAGTCATGCTTAAAATTTTAGGAGGCGTTGTATCTTTCGGTCCACCTTGAGGTGTTTGGATACTTGCACAAGCAGAAAGTAGGAGCAGGGTTAGTACAACCACAAAATTAACAGGGCTAAAATACTGGTGTCTTAAATTTGGCATCTTTTAAACGTTCTGCTTAATTTTTATTGTTTTTTGAATATTATGATTAAAGAATGTTTTTATGTTCTTAAATCGCTTTATTTAAAGTCAATATAAAAACATATAAGTTATTGATAATCAATTACTTATTAATATATACCATTAAAACCGATATATCTGAAGGAGAAACACCAGAAATTCTAGAAGCTTGACCTAAAGTACGAGGTTTTATTTTAAATAATTTTTCTCTGGCTTCTTTTGAGATGGAAACAATTTTATTATAATCAAAATCTGGATTGATTTCTTTGTCTTCCATTTTCATCATTTTCTCTACAATATCGTTTTCTTTTTCAAAATAGCTTTCGTATTTAATTTTGATCTCTGCTTGCTCAATTGTTTCTTTGTCTAACGATGAAGTTTTATCAGCCAGCGGTTTACTCACTTTTATTAAATCTAAAAGACCAACTTGCGGACGACTCACCAAACTATGTAGTTTTACATTTTGATTTAAAGCGCTTGATCCTAAACTTTCAAGCATTGGATTTGCATCAGCCATTTCAATTCCTTGAGTTCTGGTAAATTTTACCAATGCATCGGCATTGGCTATTTTTTGATTTACTTTTTCTAAGCGCTCATCACTAATTAAACCTAACTGATGACCAATAGGGGAAAGGCGAATATCTGCATTATCTTGCCTTAATAATAATCTATGCTCGGCTCTTGATGTAAACATACGATAAGGTTCTTCCGTACCCTTAGTTACTAAATCATCAATTAATACACCAATATAACTTTCTGATCTTTTCATAATCAGTTCGTGTTTATCGGTTATTTTTTGATGTGCATTTATTCCTGCCATAAATCCTTGGCAAGCTGCTTCTTCATAACCAGTTGTTCCATTAATTTGCCCAGCTAAAAATAAATTAGAAATTAATTTAGTTTCCAATGTTAAAGACAATTGGGTAGGTGGAAAGAAATCGTATTCTATCGCGTAACCTGGTCTAAACATTTTTGCTTGCTCAAATCCTGGAATTTGTCTTAAAGCTTTAAATTGTACATCTTCTGGTAGAGATGTAGAAAAACCATTAACATAAATTTCGCAAGTGTCCCATCCTTCAGGTTCAACAAAAATTTGATGTCTATCGCGTTCAGCAAAGCGGTTAATTTTATCTTCAATAGATGGGCAATATCTTGGTCCTAATCCTTTAATACGTCCAGTAAACATAGGAGACTTTTCGAAGCCTTCTTTTAAAGTTTCATGTACTTCACTGTTGGTATAAGTGATCCAGCAACAACGTTGGTCCGTTGGTAATTTAGTATCTGTGAAAGAGAACTTGCCACGATCCTGATCGCCCCATTGCTCTTCCATTTTAGTATAATCTAAACTTCTTCCATCAACACGGGGTGGGGTGCCGGTTTTCATTCTGCCAGCTTCCATACCCAATTCTACTAACTGTTCTGTAATACCAGTGGATGATCTTTCTGCGGTACGACCGCCACCAAATTTCTTTTCTCCAATATGAATTACGCCATTTAAAAAGGTACCATTAGTTAGTACTACAGCTTTACTTTCTATCTCTATACCAAGAGAGGTTTTAACTCCATATACGGTATTATCTTTAACAAGTAAACCTACAACACTATCTTGCCATAGGTCTAAGTTTGGGGTTCTTTCTAAAGCTAAACGCCATTCTTCGGCAAAGCGCATTCTATCAATCTGTGCTCTTGGACTCCACATTGCAGGGCCTTTAGATTGATTAAGCATTCTGAATTGAATAGTTGTTTTATCTGAGATAATACCCGAGTATCCACCCAGGGCATCAACCTCACGCACAATCTGTCCTTTGGCTACGCCACCCATAGCAGGGTTACAACTCATTTGGGCGATGGTGCCCATATTCATTGTTATAAGCAAAACAGAAGAGCCTAGGTTAGCAGCAGCAGCGGCAGCTTCACATCCTGCGTGCCCTGCACCAACTACAATTAAATCGTATTTTGAAAACATTTTTATCTTATTTCCTTAATTGTTCCACGTGGAACAATTTGTTTTTTTACTCTAATTTTCTTTTAAATTCTAATGTTCCACGTGAAACATAAACGCAGAAACGACTTTAGAATTGTTTTAGTTTTATTCTGAAAGTTCTAACCAACGCAAAGTATATTCATCAAGCGCTACCTTTAAAGAATCTATTTCGTTTGTAACTTCTTGGATTTTGATATAATCTGTTGCGTCTATTTTTAATAAACTTTCTGTTAATGCGGCAATCTTTTCTTCCGTTAAAGACATTGCCTTTTCGCTATCTTCTAATTCTTTTTGCTCTTTAAAACTTAATTTTTTTACAGTTTTAGTCGGAGCTTCTGGAGTAGGGGTAGAGGCTTTTTTTGTTTCAACTTTAACCTTTGGTTGGTCTAAACTTATTCTATATTCAGAATAATTTCCATTGTAGATTTTAACAACACCTTCGCCTTCCATAATGAAAAGTTGATCGCTCATTTTATCAAGAAGATATCTATCGTGAGAAACCAACATCAGAATACCAGGGAAGTTTTCTAAAAATTCTTCCAGTACGTTTAAAGTATCAATATCTAAATCGTTGGTTGGCTCATCTAAAATTAAGAAGTTTGGGTTCTGCATTAAAACCTTCATTAGGTTTAAACGTTTCTTTTCACCACCACTTAATTTTTCTACCATGCCATGTTGCTTCTTTGGTGGAAATAGAAAAAGTGTTAAAAGTGCAGACGCAGTAATAATAGAACCATCTGCCATTTTGATATATTCGGCATCAGATTTTACAATATCAATTACTCTTTCTTTTGGATCAAAAGTTAAACCGCCTTGTTTGTAATAACCAAAAACAGTAGTTTCTCCTGTGTCAACTTTACCAGCATCTGGAGTTAACTGACTTGTAATAATATTTAGAAGTGTAGATTTTCCCGTTCCATTTTTACCAGCCAAGCCAATTCTATCTCCTTTTTTAAAGGTATAACTAAAATCATTGATAATAGGGCGGCCATCAAACGCTTTAGCAACATGTTCAATCTCAATAATCTTACCGCCTTGCCTCGCCATCTTCATATTAAGGGTAACACTCTGATTATCAGACTTTTTCTTTGTTTTTTCCTCTAAATCGTAAAAAGCATTGATTCTTGCATTAGATTTTGTGCCTCGCGCCTGTGGCATCCTCCTCATCCACTCCAATTCTTTCTTTAATAGCTGTTGGTTCTTATGTAAAACCGTTGCATCTAAGGCTTCCCTTTCGCTTTTCTTTTCTAGGAAGTAAGCATAATTTCCGTTGTAATTAAAAATTCTGCCACGATCTAACTCTACAATGGTATTGCAAACGTTATCTAAAAAGTAACGATCGTGTGTAACCAATAGAATGGTTTTTTGTCCAGTAGTTAATAGTTTTTCTAACCATTCAATGGTGTCAATATCCAAGTGATTGGTTGGTTCATCTAAAACTAAAATTTCAGGATCTTCAATTAAAAGTTTAGCCAAGGCCAAACGTTTCTTTTGCCCTCCAGAAAGCGTAGATATTTTTTGTTGCAAATGGGTTATGCCCATTCTGTTCAAAATGGTCTTAATCTCATGCTCATATTCCCATGCATTATGCTCGCTTAATTCTTCATACAAACGATTAAGAGTGCGTTCATCAGGATTAGGGTTTTCGATTAGTTCCTCATATTCTTTTATCAACTGTTGTTGCTTATTTTCTAAAGAGAAAATAAAATCACTTATAGAATCACCTTCATTAAACTGAGGGTCCTGATCTAAAAAGCCAATTTTAACAGCTTTATTTTTTACAATTTTACCTTCGAGGGGAGGAAATCTTTCGGCAAGTAATTTCAATAATGTACTCTTACCTGCACCATTAATACCTACAAGCGCTACGCGTTGACCGGAATTAATACCCAGGGTTAAATTTTTAAATAGCCATTCGTCATGGTAACCATGACCTAAGCCTTCTGCCGCAATTAAAGTGCTCAAAGTTTTTTGTGTTTCGGATTTTTATAAAAGAAAATTACAGCAAAAGTAAGTATAAAATATTTGGATATAGAAACCTGGAAAACGCTTATTACAAATCAACTACTTATAATTAAGTAATTAGAGCATTATGAAGGATAGAAATGGCCTTAAAAAACAAAAACAGCTAGAGGAATCGCTCCTCCGCTGTTTGATCATTAACTAAAACTAAACTTTATCTTTATTTGATGGATTAGAATAATGTTTCTAATAAATCAACTTTTAAATCATCGTAACGGGATGCATTGTATGTATTTACTGGAGTAGTACTTACGTTGGTATCTCCGGCTGAGAAATTATTCATGTTTACTTTTGCAATTGTGCCTAAAACCGCTGTATAGCTTTCTGTAGATCCACTTAACTTTAAAGATGCGCCATTGTTAACTACTGTATTTAAATTTACCGTATTTGTATTGATATCTGCAGTTGCTAAATCGTTTAAGGAAACTTTAAGATTTAATAAATTAAAGGTTCCGCTGGTGCTTACACTTGAGTTATTTGAAGCTTCTATTGAAGATATATTGTTTACGTGTGCAATAACCGTTAGTGTTTCTTTGTTGAAGGAACTGATACGTAGTTCACCATTTTGTTGTTGAACTAAAGCATTTTTGGTATAGTAACTATCGTAAACCTGAACGCTTTCTTTAGCATCCTGAACAAGAATTAATTTTACATTGCCACTGATGCTGATTTTACTTATATTTTTTACCGACGTGATGTTGGTATAACTAGAATTGTTTTCTGCTGCATTAACTGCTGTTGCTGATGTTAGAACTATTGCTGTTAAAGCTGTTGCGAATAATGTTTTGATAGAAGTTTTCATAACTGTATATTTTTAATTTTTTAAATCTTTTTGTTGTTGTTTTGAATATAAGACGGTGATTGTTATTAAACGTTTCACCCGATTTGCGTGTATTATACCAGCATGAGTTAATTATAGACGAACGCCCGTAATTATTAGACGAACGGGAGATAAAAATTTGTTTAAAAAGTAAAAAACACTGAATAATAAGAAAATAGAAGGCTGTACTTCAATAATTATTCAGAATGCGAAATGAATTTATTCTTTGAAGAATAAAGGAAAGACTAATAGGATAGAAGAAAATTATCTTCTGGCTGTTAAAGGTGTGTTAGTAGTGGAAAGTGATTTAGAACGCTTAAATCAGCTCAAATTCGGTTCTTAAAGCAAGGTATTCATCTTCCTTTTGCGTCATTAGGGTTTTTGCAGGCTTTCCTTTATCCTTATAGCCTAATAGATGCAGGGTTCCGTGAATCATAATGCGACAAACTTCATCAAAAGGTGTGGTTTTAAAAGTAGCTGCATTTTCGTTAACACGATCTATGCTAATGAAAATATCACTCACAATATGTTTTTCTTTCTCAGAGTTATCAAAGGTGATAATATCTGTGTAAGTATCATGGTTTAAATATTGTTGATTGATGCCAAGTAAATACTCGTCGCTGCAAAAGATGAAATTAAGTTCTTGCAATTTATACCCTTCTTTTTCGATAGAAGCTTTAAGCCACTTTCTGATTTTAATCTTTTGAGGCAGGTTATAACTTATTTCTTCTGAGAAAAATTGTATTGCAGGCATATTTCTATTATTAAAGCGGCAAATTTAATAATTAATATTTATAGGATAGAGTTACTGCGCTGTTCTTAAAGATTTCAAATATTCTGCAATTTTATTTTTATAGTAATAGTTTAAAGATGGGGGCAATTTTTGCAATACATCTGTACCATTTTGCTGTTGTTTTTTGTACTGATCTAGCATTTTTTGATATGATGGCGGAAACTCTTTTGCTGCCTTACTTTCTCTTTTGCTATCTTCATCCTGGTCTCGTTCTGCTTTTTCGGCATCCAATAATTTGGTTAAAAGTTCTTTTTGGCGTTGCATGGTTTCTTGTTGTAGGCGCTTATTTACCAAGTCAGATTCTGTTTGTTTCATTTCCTTAATAGCCTCATTTAAATTTCCCATTTTACCCGTACCATCCTTATTATCTTCGCGGTTAATTTTTTCAAGCGCCTGCCTTATCATCTGTTGCTGTTGAGCCATTTTACCAAACTCTTTACTCATTTCACCTTTACCAACAGTACCCTGATTACCAGATTTTTGCATTTGTTCTCTGGCTTTTTGCATACTTTTATTTAGTTGCTCCTGCATTTGAGAGAGTTGTTTCATACTTTGCTTTTGCTTGCCTTTACCACCTTTAGAGTTTTTAGACATATTTTGCAACTGATTTAAAGCTTCACTCAACATTAACGTTAAGTTGTTTATAGAAGTCATCGTAAACTGTTGATATCTATTGGCTTCTGGAGTTCTTCTCTCTCCTAAACTTTCTAAACTTTTATCGAGGTTAAAATTTATTTTATTCATTTCCTCGTTTACGCTCGATTCAATTTGCGGTACACGTTTGCTTAAAGCATATAAACTATCAGCAATGGTTTTAAGGTTATCCTTAATGTTGCGTTGTTTTTGAACGTTGCCAATATAAGATGGATCAGCAGCTGTCATTTTCTTGAGCGTTAGCATTACTTTTTCCTGCTCAAATGAAGTATTTAAAAGATTTTCTAGTAAACGACGGAGTTCTTTGGCATTTAAGTTATTTTCCATTTCTTCACCCTGCTGCTGCATGTCGCTCATCTTTTTTGATAGCTTTTCCATTTGTTCGGCAGCTTTCTGCTGTTTTTGACTAGCAGTTTTAGAATCCTTATTGTCTAATGCTTCTTTACTATCTTTTTGTTCTTTCTGTATATCCTGCAAATCTTTTTCAGGATTTTCAAATGGATTTGGTCGCTCCAAACCCTGGTTCTTTTTCTCCAGCTCTTTAATATCTTTCTTTAAGTCGTTAAGTTCCTTATTTAAAGCATCTTGCTTTTCCTTTAAACTATTAATATCCTGCTTTTTGTCTTTGCTTTTTTCACCTAGTTCTTTTTGTTGTTTGGCAAGATCATTTAGTCTATCAATATCATTTTGAAGATTTTGCTCAAACTCCAATTGTTTGTAAAGCTCCAAAATCCGATCTAATTCATTTTTTAGCGTTTTATTATCCAACTGCATTTTAGAAAGTTCATTCTGTGTTTGGTCTTTATTGCGCTCATTCATCAGGTTTTGAAGTTTCTGCAATAAATCCTTAGTTTTTTCATCTAAAACGTTGTCGAATAAATCTTTAATCTGTTTTTGTTTCTCTAAAAGCTCTTCGGTTTGCTGTTGGTCTTCTTGTTTTTGTTGTCCGTTTTTATCATTTAAATCTTTAATTTCTTTAACTGCCTCTTCAAGTTGTTTTTGTTTATCAAGCAGTTGTTCAATTTGCTTTTTATCCTCAAAAGAAATCTGTTTTTTATCAATTAAACTTTCGGCAACTTTTTTACTTTCCCTTTCAATAGTTGAAGCCAAGCGAATAGCCGATTGCATTTTTTGTTTTAAAGCCTGGTTGTTGGCATTTATTTGATCAACGCTTTCTTTTTTACTAGGCTGTTTAAAGGTTTTAATTTCAGAGCGGGTAACTTTTGCACCATTTACAGCATCATTATCTGCAATTTCAAAATAATACTCAAGGCTTTGACCTGCTTTTAATGAAGTTGTTTTTAAATCCCAGAAGTAAAAAAAATGATTTTCAGGAACATTACTTTTTATCGGAATGTTTTTGGTTACTGTTGATATAACCTTATTATTTTCTTTAATGTTGTACTTAAAACTTAGTCTGCTAAAGCCATAATCATCGGTAACCTGACCAGAAAAATATAATGCTTTATTGCTTACAGAATCTGGTTTTTCTTCTACTGATATGCCTGGCGACTGATCTTTTATCACCGTAATTTGATGGGAGAGGGAATCGCTTAAGGTTATAAATTCGTTTTTGGGTGTAATGCTATATTTCGAGTTGGTTTTTATAATAGCATTAAATGCCGATTCATTACTTTGTATGTTTAAAAGATGCGCTGTTCCATTTAAGGTAAATAATAGTTGGTTACTTTTAGCCGTTTTAAAGTTCCATGTAATTTTTGTTCCTTCAGGTAAAAGCAAATCGCCAACATTTGAAATTTCTTCATTCTTTTTGCCCAAATATGCAGGATAATTTAACAGTGCGGTAACACCTAATAACTCAGGACGAGGTTTTACGGTAATTGTAAAAGTTGAAGAACTAAATCCACCGCCTTTAAAAATCAATTTCTTATCGGTTTGAATATTTTTTATGAGGTAGTTAAACTGGCTGATATTAATTTTTTCGAGTTTATAAGTGTTCTTGCCATCCTCTACATATACCTCTTGTGGTAATTCGTTCCCACTTAATTTCAAATTCAGCGTTAAATCATCTCCCTGAGTAGCTGTTAGCTTCTTATTTAAAAGGCTGAAATCAAACGGCGCTTTGGGCGCAATGTATTCATTGTATTTTAAAAAGCTATGCGTACCTTCTTTTAAAATGGCAGGCGCAACAATGCCAATTAATAAGATGATGGATAGGGGAATAAACAGGTATTTTAAATATTTTCTATTGTCATTAATTCTTACTGCGGTGTAAAACGGAACGGGTTTTAATTCGAGTATTTTCTGATCAATACTAGCCAAAATTAACTGGTTATTTTCAGGAAGTGTTTCTGCTTGTTTGTGGAGTTGTAAGGTATTTAATAGTTTATCCTTTATATCTGCAAAATGGTTTCCAATAATAATAGATGCTTCATCAAAAGAAATGTGTTTGCCTAATTTCAGCATAGCCAACAAAGGTTTCACAATTAAAATACCAATTAGGAAGACACCGATTAAAAGGTAAGCAAAAAAGATAAATGTCTTAAAATCTGCCCCTGGATGCAGGTAATATAAACTTAAGAAAACAAGGAGGTAAAGGCCCAGCAATATCGCGGCAACATAAATGCTTCCCCGTAAAATTTTATTTAAATAAAACTTTCGGATAAACTCATCTATCTTTTTAATCAGCTCGTTATAATTGTTGCCAGCCATATTTGTAAATGTAAAAATATATGAACTGGATAAAAAGAAAAATAATAAATAACCACGAAACATTATTTGGTTTACTGTGCTTACATTGCGTTAATGTAACAACATCATAAAGTTAACTTTTGATTTATATAAATAATCTATTTTTGGGTTTATTGAATGATCCCAAATACGATGAAATCTTTTTCTACACTTTTACTAATTATGATGGTAACATCAGCATCTTTTGCCCAAAAATTTAACTGGAATAAAAACCAGGTTATTGCACATCGCGGCGCATGGAAAAAAAATAATCTACCTCAAAACTCCATAGCCTCTTTAAATGAGGCGGTTAAGATTGGATGTTATGGCTCTGAGTTTGATGTTTGGATGACAGTGGATAATATTTTAGTTGTAAATCACGACCCAGAGTTTCAAGGTTTAACCATAGAAAAAGTTACCTACGCCGAGTTGCTTACTAAAACAATGACGAACGGAGAAAAAATTCCAACGTTAGAAAGTTATCTTTTGGCAGGTAAAAAGCAAAAAACTACAAAGTTGATTTTAGAAATTAAACCATCCTTAATTAGTAAGGAGCGTGGTTTAAATGTAACCAACAAATCTATTGAGATGGTTCAAAAACTAAAGGCCGTTGATTGGGTAGAGTACATCAGTTTTGATTATGACTATTGTAAACGCGTTTTAGAATTGCTGCCAAATGCAAAAGTTGCTTACTTAAACGGAGATAAAACAGCTGAACAATTAAAGGCCGATAAATTAACAGGAGCTGATTATTATTATAGCGTTTACCAAAAAGATAACTGGATAGAAAATGCCCAAAAACTTGGTTTAACCGTAAATGCATGGACAGTTAATACCGTACCCGAAATGCAATGGCTTTTAGCACACAACGTTGAATATATTACAACTAATGAGCCTGAATTACTTTTTGAAGAAATAAAAAAAGCACCCATAGCTTTAGGGTGGAAACTTAAATGGGCTGATGAATTTAATGATAAAGGATTGCCATTAACTAAAAACTGGAACTATGATATTGGAGGAAAAGGATGGGGAAATAACGAATTACAATATTATACGGAAGCAGATACAGCAAATGCCGTTATTAAAAAAGGAAACTTAAATATTACAGCTATTAAGGCTGATAAAGAAAGTAATCATTACACTTCTGCACGTTTGGTTACCAAAAATAAATTCGACTTTAAATATGGTCGTGTAGAAGTTAGAGCAATTTTGCCTAAAGGAAGAGGGCTTTGGCCAGCAATATGGATGCTGCCAACAGATTGGAAATATGGTAATTGGCCAAAAAGTGGTGAAATAGATATTATGGAACATGTTGGTTACGAACCAGATACTGTTTATGGAAGTGTGCATACAGAGAAATTTAATCACGTTATTCATACGCAAGTTACCAAAGGCATTAAAATAGAAAATCTTTACAATGCGTACCATGTTTACGGCGTGGAATGGACTAAGGATAAAATCGAATTCTTTATAGATGACCAGAAATTTTTAACTTTTAAAAATTCAGGAAAAGGAGCAGGAGAATGGCCATTTGATCAAAACTTCCATGTGATTTTAAATTTAGCCGTTGGAGGCAATTGGGGTGGTAAAAATGGAATAGATGAAACTATATTTCCGGCAACTATGAAAGTGGATTATGTAAGGGTATTTGAAAAATAGATGAATAAAGGCCCTATAAATACCCGTTTCTAGGGTTCACTTTTGTGCGAAATTTGCATCAATCTCATTACATGTTTTTAAATTAATACGCTTTGTCTAAATTGCGGTATCTAAGCTATATTGTATAAATTATGGACTCACGTAGAGAATTTTTAAAAAAGGCAGCTTTATTTGCCGGAGCTACGGGTATGGTTAATGCCCTGCCCAGCTCTGTAGTTAAAGCAATGTCAATCAATCCCGAGCCTGGGAGCACGTTTTACGATGCAGAGCACATTGTGTTTTTAATGCAGGAAAACCGATCATTCGATCATATGTTTGGCGCAATGAAAGGGGTACGAGGGTTTAACGATCCGCATCCGCATATTCAGCCCGATGGTAATAAAGTTTGGCTGCAAAAAGATTTGGCAGGCTACACTTATGCCCCTTTTCATGTGGATATTAATAAAACTAAAATTACCTGGCAAGGTGGTTTGCCGCATTCGTGGAACGATCAGGTGGCTGCTAGAAATGGCGGACGATATGATAAGTGGTTACCCATTAAATCGCCGATGACTTTGGCGCATTACGATAGGAACGATATTCCTTTTTATTATGCCATGGCTGATGCTTTTACGGTTTGTGACCAGCATTTTTGTTCGTCTTTAACTGGAACAACCCCAAACAGGTTATTTTTCTTTACAGGAACTATTAGAGGTGAAAAAAGCGAAAATAAAATTGCCGTAGTTAATAACGACCAGGCAGAATCACAAAACAATGTTTTTGTAGATTGGCCAACTTTTCAAGAAACCTTGGAAGATAATGGTATTGATTGGAGAGTTTATCAAAATGAACTTTGGACATCTAAACTTCCGGAGGGAGAGATTGATGATTGGTTAGGTAATTATGGTGATAACCCATTAGAGTATATCAGCAGACATAATGTAAAGTTATCTGCCTATTTCAGAAAAAACGGAGATAATACTGTTAAGCCAGCATTGAGCGCTAAAGAAGTGCAGGCAAAATATGATAAACTTTCTCAAAAAGAAAAAAACTTAATTGATAAGGCTTTCCAAACCAATATCGATCAGTCTGATTATTTAGAGCTTGCGCCTTTTACTTTTACCAATGATAAGGGCGAAAAGGAAACAATTAATATTCCGAAAGGAGATATTTTTCATCAATTTAGAAAAGATGTAGATAGCGGAAAACTCCCTCCAGTATCTTGGTTGGTTGCACCTCAACGTTTTTCTGACCACACCAGCTCACCTCTTTATGGTACTTGGTATGTAAGTGAAGCTTTGGATATTTTAACCAAAAACCCAGAGGTTTGGAAGAAAACTATTTTCATTTTAACATATGATGAAAATGATGGTTATTTTGATCATCAACCGCCATTTGTAGTGCCAAACCCGAACGATGCTTCTTCAGGAAAGGTTTCTCAAGGAATTAATTACGCTACAGATTTTGAAGCCAGAAAAGGAAGTCCGATTGGAATGGGATATCGTGTACCGATGGTTGTTGCTTCGCCATGGAGTAAAGGTGGTTTTGTAAATTCGCAGGTTTTAGACCATACTTCTTCGCTCATGTTTATGGAGAAATGGCTAACAAAAAAAACCGGTAAAAATATAAAGAGCAATAATATTAGCGATTGGAGAAGGGCAGTTTCCGGAGATCTAACTTCAGTTTTCAGACCTTATAATGGAGAAGCAATAAAATCTCCTGATCCATTAAAACGCGAGGTTGTAGTTACAAATATTGGTAATGCTAAAAATAAACCCGCTCAGATAGGGCCAACGGCATTAAACAAGAATGAAGTTGCTAAAATTAATAAGAACGAAGCTTTTTCTGTACAAACTTCGGCGTACATGCCAAAACAAGAAAAAGGAGCAAAGCCAGCCTGTGCATTGCCATACCACTTAAATGTAGATGCTGAATTAATTAATAACGAAATTGAAATTTCTTTTCAATCCGTTAAAACGTTATTTGGTAATGCTTTAGAAACTGTTGGAGCACCTTTTAATATGAGTACTGTTTCTAAATTTAAAGGAGTTGATGGTAAAGTTTGGGCTTACACAGTTAAAAGTGGTGATGTTATAAAAGATAAAATTAGTTTAGATGATTTTGACAATAACATTTATGATTTTTCGATAACCGGTCCAAATGGCTTCTACAGGGTTTTTAAAGGAGATAAGAAGAACGCCCATTTAAATATTAAAGCTTTTGCAGAGCAGAATGGATTGGTTACAAAAAAATTAACAGGAAGTTTAGTTTTTTCTTTTGATAATAAAGGTGCTTTACCCGTTACATTGCAAATTGTAGATAATAAGTATAAAGCTGCTCCGCAAAATGTTGTAATTAAGCCAAAATCTAGTACAATGGTTGTGCTAAACCTTTCTAAAAATGGTAATTGGTATGATTTCAGCATCTCCCAATTAGGTAATACTTTGTTCAAACATCGGTATGCAGGAAAAATAGAAACTGGAGATATTACAACAACAGACCCGTTTATGGGGGCAGAAATACATTAAAATTCTGTTAAATAACAAAGGCTTTGCAATTTGTAAAGCCTTTGTTATTATATGCTAAAGCAATTAATTTAATGGTTTTGGTGTGCCACAATCAGCTCCAGAGCCTGATTCTAAGCCTGGTATAGCGCCATCTGGGCAATAGCTTGTACAAGAATGGCTTGATTTTACAGCACCTATAATGCAAAAACAACTACAGCCCGCAGGCGGAATTTTACCACCACCCATTACGTTTTTTAGCTCTGTTCTCGATAATTTTTGGAATTCTTTTAAATTTTTCATGGTTTTGTTTTTAAATGTTAGTTATTTAAAAAAATGATTTGGTTCAAAGCGTTACTATAAAAATACACTAACGCTCTTATCAAATATACAAAACCGCTTAATAATTAGTTTGTTGCCGCTGATTAATGTTACAAACATTTGCTTTGCGCATACGCGTTAACATTTAAATAACCATTATAAAAGAAAATGTAAGAAATAAAAAAACTAAAATAAAACAGGAAGTTCTACTTGTGTTTTATCCCATCCGGCAATTAAGTTTGCACCACTTTCAGTTTTAACAAAAGTTAAAGAGAAATACTCTATTGGTTTAGCTAAAACCTTAGCAGGAACTTCTACACGCACAATATCTTTTGATTGATCGTAACTAAAAGCGCCCCATTTATCGGTTTGGCTATTGATGATAAGTACCCATTTATCCTTGTCAGGAATGGCAAACAAGCTGTAGGTACCAGCTTTAATTTTCTTGCCTCCAATACTTACTTTCTTGAAAAATTTAATTTCAGTATTTTCATTGGCGCCAAAACGCCAAACTTTACCATACTGTTCTAAAACGCCAAAAATTTCACGTCCTTTTTTTTGCGGACGTGAATAAATAACTTTTATTACAGGTTTAGAAACGTCACCATCTTTAGCTTTAGGTGCGTTTAAAGGAAAGTAAACAATATCTGCAGGACTTGGATCTGCTACTGCAAATTTAATCTCGTCTTTTGCGGCTTCCTGAGCCTTTACTCCAAGACATAAAAAAGCGAAAACAACAATAAAGATATTCCTCATCTGCTGCGAATTATTTTATAAAGTATGAAATAAAGAGGTAAACAGCCTCTGATTTGAAAAAACTAATGAATTAGTATTTTCTGCCTTTTACAATAGCATTTAAAAATAAGCCTGCTGATAACAAACCTAAAATTGCACCTACGAAAGCAAAAATATAACTCTGGGTAATGATTACTGCTGTTAAAACACCAAAAATTAAGCCCAAAGCATAATAAAGCCAGTTGAAATTGTTGCTGCTGTTTTCTTGTACACTCATGTTTTTTATTATTTGGAGGCAAAGTTAATATTTATTTTAAATTTTAATTTGCCATAATAGTTAATCCTTTAATAAATTATCAATTCTGACAATTTCATATTGGTTTTCTTTTAAATAGAGGATCAACTCAGGTAACTGATTGTAAAATTTATCTATCCTTCGGGGGTCAGTACCAATGTGTAACAACAAAATAAAGCCATTTAAACCATTGGGCTTTGTTTGATTGTAACTTATAATAGAATTAAAAATTTCATTACTGTTTCGATAACTTTTACTCATTTCGGGATAAGTATAGTCTGCGTTTGAACGGGTACCGGGTGTAAAGTTAATCAGCTTAAAACCTAATTTTTCTGTCCAAAGGGAAATTGCTTTGTTGTACCACTCGTATGGAGGTAGGAAAAACTTAGTCGAAGATTTATTTATTCCGAAAGTAGCCATTGCCTGATAGTTGGCTTTTAAATCCTTTTCAAATTCTTGTTGGGTTACGAGTAAACTATCGCGTTTATTCCAATCGCAGTAAAGCAAATGCTGATCAGAATGTGGCCCTAAATAATGACCATCTTTTTTTAAGCCAGCAATTAAAGTTTTGAATTTAACGTTTCTATAAAAATTTCCTGTTAAAAAGAATGAAGCCTTTACCTTTTCTTTTTTTAAGGTTTTGGCAATAAAATCACCGCCATCTGCAAATTCATCACCTGTAAAAACAAGGGCAATTTTTTTCTTCAAAGAATCACCACGAATGGTTGCGCCTAAATTAATGGTTTCGCCCCGAGCTGTTGGGGCTACTACTTTTTTGGCTTGGATTGAGCCTCCTTCGCTGCCAATAAATAAATTAAGGAAGCAGTACCGTCCATCGTTGGTTCATTAGTGCTGTAATCGCCATAATCATCATGGTAAACGGCTAAATCACTTTGGAAAGAGGCGTATTCGTCTGCATCAGAAAGTTTTATTCCAATTAATCCTTTATAAATATTGGTGTAAACAGGGCCATCAACCAATCCACCATCGATAGGGTAATTTTTTAAATGTGTAAAAGCCGAGTGCGGATCAATTGGAGTATCGCCCCAGCTTGGTAAGCCATAAACCATGCTAGTTCCCCATGGGTTGCAGCCAAAAATCCAATCGAAATTTGCTTGCTCCAATTCGGCAAAAGTATGGTTTTCGGTTAAATCTGCATACCAATTACATTGCATGGCGAAGGCAACCGTTAAATTATTGCTGCACCAAACAAAAGGAATGCCCCGATAAAAAGCATTTTCTTTTGCTCTGTTCCAAACCTGCTCAATACCCTGTTTGTAATAGCCAGTAATTTTATTTTTCTCTTCTCCGTTAAGCTGTTTCGCCAACTCATAGTGGCCAAGGTTTATAAATGGATAATATTGATAATGTGCGGCGGTATCTTTAAGCATCCATGGCGTGGTTTTTTCCATTTCAGCATAATTTAATGCACTGTTTTTCCCTTTCTGAAAACTTAAAGCGGCTGCCAGTTCCATATCATCAGTCCAGTTATCTTCCGCATATATATAAGGTGATTTAACGGAAACCGTTTGCGTTACTCCAGGTTTTTGTAAAGCAAATTGCCACGCTGTTTTAGCTTTTTGGTTAAGCAATTTTGAATAATTCTTATCCCGGTTAAATAATGCTGAACCCAATTTAAAAGCACTACTAAATTTAGCCGCGGTAGAACTGGTTCCAGTTGTGTTATTCATAAATTTACCCCGTTGCTGCGGCTCTCCAGTTATAAAATATAGTGGGCGCTCAAAACCTTTCCCGTATTGGTTATCCTCCTTCGGGATTCGCATGGTAGAATGGTCACGATCATCCGCCAGTTGATTAAACATAATATCTTTTCGCGGATGCATTTTCAGCAACCAATCAAGTCCCCACTTGGCTTCATCTAAAATATCGGGCATTCCATTTTTTCCATCCAGTCCATTAGCTTGTTTTTTATCTCCAAATACTTGAGGAAAATCTCGGTAGGCCATTAACAAATGATAAGTTGCATTGGCAGATGTTGTGCTGTATTGAAGGTAATCACTAGCATCGTGCCAGCCGCCAGAAGCATTAAAGTGCGTACTATCTTTTATTCCAGCTTTTTGGCCGTATAAAGCAAATCCATCATGTGTATGGCAACTATCCTTTAAATACGGGTTAAAACCGCTGCGTTGCTGGCGCATATAGCGAAGACAAAAGTCTGCCGCACCTTTATAAACATCATCGTTAATTAACAGCAGGGGAGATAAAATGCCATTTGCCCTGATGTAAAACTGACCCTTTAATTTAAAGTCGGAAAAGTTTAGTCGAGCTGTTTTTGTAAATGGACCATAAGCCCCGAAACCATTAATATTGGTAGAAGAATAAACAACTTTTGAACTTTCTTTTTCTAAAATCTCAAAACGTGTGGGGTTTTCATTGGTTTTAGTTGCCCAAACGGCAACCTTAACAGCTTGAGTAGGATAGCCCAACAAGTTTATCCTGATCCAGCTTTGTGGTTCTTTTTCTTTTACATTAAACGAGGAAAGTAGATATACAGCAAATCCAAATGCTAACAAACAAATGCATTTAATTTTCATAAAGCGGGAAGATTAGTTCTTTCAAAATTAGGGTTTTATCAAGGAATTGTAAAAGATGCATGGAAACATTTGGTAATTAATCAATCGTTTGATTAATTTTGTGTCATCAAAAGAAATGAAAACAGAAAAGATAGATAAAAAGCAAGCCATTCTTGAAGCAGCCGAAAAGCTGTTTTGCGAGACTGGGTACGAAGGTACTTCCACTCGCCAGATTGCAAAAGAATCTGGAGCAAATATGGCAATGATTAATTACTATTTCGGTTCTAAAGAAGGTGTTTTTGTTGAGATTATGAACGAGCGTATTGCTGGTTTTGCCTCTCAGTTAAAAATCATTAATGAAGATAAGATTTCATCATTGGAAAAACTGCATCGGGTAATTGAAGGTTATGTAAACCGAACCCTAAGTAACCCAGCTTTTCACAAAATGATGCACAGGGAATTGTCTTTAACTCAAAGACCAGAAATGTACGATAAAATTAAAGATGCAATGAGTCAAAACATGTTGCTTATCGATCGTATTATAAGTGGAGGTATTGAGGATGGCACTTTTAACAAAGTTGATGTTAGGATGGTAATTGCCACTATTATGGGCACCATTACAAACATTGTTATTGCGCCTAATAAGGTGATGCCTTGTTCACACTTTGACCTTAACAACCCGAAAGATAAAAAAATGATTAGAGACAGAGCAATAACTCATTTACAAGATTTAACAACAGTTTATTTAACAACAAAAAGATGATACCCAAATCAATCAGATTAATGCTTGCGGCATCATTAATTCCAGCGGCTTTATTTGCACAAAGTACGAAGGAATTAAATATTAACCAGGCAATAGAACTTGGCATAGCCAATAGCAAAAACTTAAAACTCTCTCAAAACAAAATCGATCAAGCTGTTGCGCAGCTTGCAGTTGTAAAGGATAATGCGTTGCCAACTGCAAACGCAAGTTTTATGTACAACCACGCAGAAATTCCAACAAACACGTTTAGCTTGGGCGAAGGTACCAGCGCATTCCATTTACCAAAAAGGGCCGATGCTTTTGTAGGTACAGCTGCTGTACAAGAATTGGTTTACGGTGGTGGTAAATTACGATACGCAAAAGAATCAACCAAATTACTTGCCGATGTTGCCCGTTTAGATGCCGATAAAAGCAAAGAAGAAATTACTTACGCTGTAATTAACACTTATTATTCTTTGTATAAAGTGTTGCAAAGCAAGAAAGTTGTTAATCAAAACTTAGAGTCAATTGCGGCTCAAATAAAACAGGCACAGCGCTTTTTTGATCAGGGTATTGTAACCAAAAATGATGTTTTACGTTTCCAGTTGCAACAAGCTAATGTTTCACTTACCGAAATGGATATTGAAAGCAATCGTAAAATCATTAATTATAATTTGGATATTTTATTAGGCTTGCCAGAAAATACTGAAGTTAAAATTGCTGATCCTGATGGAAGCTTAAAAGTAGCTGGTGCATTAAATGATTATATTGGTTTAGCATTGGCAAACCGCCAGGAACTGAAACAACTTGATGTGCAAAACAAAGTTGCCGATTTCAATATTAAAACAGTAAAAGCAAATACTTTACCAACAGTTGGTGTGGGTGCAAACCTTTATTACATTAACCCAAGTGGCAGTTTTATCCCACCAGTAAATCAATATTTACTTCCGGTTACTTTGGGTGCAACGGTTAGCTGGAATATTGGTAGCCTTTGGACTAATAAAAACAAAGTATCTGAAGCTAAAATTCAGCAGAGCGAAATCAATATTCAGAAAGATATTTTATCAGATCAGGTAAAAACCGACATCAATAAAAATTACCAAAACTATCAGGTTGCAATTGATAAGATTAAAGTTTTAGAAACTTCTATCGCCCAGGCAACTGAAAATGATAAGTTATTGGCATCGAAATATAAAAACAATGTGGCTTCTGTTACCGATAGGATCGATGCAGAAACTTTATTATACCAAGCAAAAATAAACTTAGAAATAGCTAAAGCTGATGCAGGTTTAGCTTACTATACATTACTAAAATCAACAGGAAAAATAACGCAATAAATACAGCAATGACAACTGAAAAGAAAAAAAAGAACTTAGTAGTACCCATCATTTTAGGCGTTTTACTAGTAATAGGTGTGGTATTCGGTATCACAGAGTGGAATTATTATAGCAAACACGTAGATACGGATGATGCTCAGATTGATGGCGATATCAGTCCTGTTGTTGCTCGTGTTGGCGGTTATGTTAAGGATATTAATTTTGAAGAAAATACGCACGTAGCCGAAGGACAGGTTTTGGTTAAACTTGATGATAACGATTACAAAGTTAAATTAGAGCAAGCTCAATCTGGTCAAAAAGGTGCAAGTGCAGGTGTTGGTGTTGCAGAATCACAAATTGTGGCTACACAAGCGAATACTGGTACTGCAAAAGCCAACGTAGAAGCGGCTAAATCAAATGTTCAGGCAGCAAATGTTAAAGTAAACTTAGCGCAGAAAGATTATAACCGTTACGAAAACTTGGTAAAAGATGGTTCAATAACGCAACAAGCATTCGATCAGGCAAAAGCTAATAAAGAATCTGCAGAGGCAGCAAAACAATCAGCTTTGGCAGCCTATCAAGCGGCTCAAGATCAATACAACGCAGCGGTTAAACAAGTTGGTACTACTCAATCACAATTGGCAGTAAGCAGCAATGTAATTAGCCAACGCCAAAGTGATATCGATTTTGCAAAACTTCAATTATCATACACAGATATTAAAGCACCAGCTTCGGGCATTGTTTCTAAAAAGAATGTTCAAAAAGGACAATTAGTTCAAGCTGGTCAATCTTTATTCTCTATCGTTAACGATGGCAGTATTTACGTAACAGCTAACTTTAAAGAAACTCAATTGGAAAAAATTAAATCAGGATCTAAGGTAGAGATTGAAGTTGATGCGTATCCAAATGAAAAAATTGAAGGTGAAGTTTATAATTTTTCTCCAATTACAGGGGCAAAAGGCTCTTTATTACCTCCAGATAATGCTACAGGTAACTTTGTTAAGGTAGTACAACGTGTGCCGGTTAAAATTAAAATTCATCCATCAAAAGAGTTGTTATCAAAACTACGTCCTGGAATGAGCGTAAAAGCATCAGTATCTACTAAATAAAAAATTAAAATGGCCGAAGTAGGTTTAAAAAAGTGGGTTATTACCTTTACGGTGATCACTGCTTCATTGTTGGAGCTGATTGATACAACTATCGTAAACGTAGCAATTCCACAAATACAAGGAAACCTGGGCGCTACATTGGAGGATGTTGCCTGGCTTTCTACAGGCTATGCGGTAGCAAACGTTATCGTATTGCCAATGTCTGGCTGGCTGGGAAACCGGTTCGGCAGGAAAAATTATTTTCTTACCTCCATTATTGTTTTTACACTCGTTTCATTTTTGTGCGGTAACGCCACCTCATTAAACGAACTAATTTTATTCAGAATTATCCAGGGACTTGCTGGTGGTGGTTTAATATCAACCGCACAAGCCATTTTAATTGAAACCTGGCCACGTGAAGATGTGGGTATTGCAACAGCCTTATTTGGTTTGGGTGCAGTAGTTGGACCAACCGTTGGACCAACAATTGGTGGATATATTTTGGATATTAGTTCTTGGCCGTGGATTTTTTATGTGAATATTCCCGTCGGAATACTCGCCGCCTACTGTACTTACACCTTTGTGCGAGCGACTCCGAAAGAAGGGCAGGGCCAACCTGTCGATTGGTGGGGTATTGCACTTTTGGCAATTGCAGTAGGTAGTTTACAAACCGTTTTAGAAAAAGGTGAAAGCGAAGATTGGTTTGCAACGCCATATATTACAGCTTTGGCAGCAGCAGCGGTATTTGGATTATTGCTCTTTATTTGGAGAGAAACAACCACAGACCACCCAATTGTGAACTTTAAAATTATGCGCCACAGAAGTTTCTCTGTGGGGATGTTTACTTCCTTTATTTTAGGATTTGGTTTGTATGGTTCCGTATTCGTGTTCCCTGTTTTCTGTCAAAACTTACTCGGGTTTTCAGCGCTGCAAACAGGAGAGCTTTTATTCCCCGGTGGCTTGTGTACCATTGTAATGATGCCATTTATTGGTATTATGCTTAAGAAAGGTATACCAGCGCAGTTTATGGCAACAGTAGGAATGTTCTTATTCTTCGTTTTTTGCTGGATGTTGAGCAATTCTACACTACAATCCGGTACCGGTGATTTCTTTTTACCGTTGGTAATTAGAGGGGTGGGTATGGCTTTATTGTTTGTACCACTAACTACACTAGCTATTCAGGATTTAAAAGGACCTGAAATAGGACAAGGATCTGGTTTAAATAACATGATGCGTCAATTAGGTGGTTCATTTGGTATTGCAGCCTTAACTACTCTAATTCACGTTCGCCAAGGTTTTCATAGAAGTAACCTTTTAACTAATGTAAACGAATATAATCCAGCTTTTGTAGAGCGCTTTAATATTTTAATTAAAGGTTTTATGGCAAAAGGACAAAGCTTTTTGGATGCTAAAATAATGGCAGCAAGAGCAATGGAAGGAATTATAACCAAGCAAACCATGTTACTTACTTATGATGATGCTTATTGGGTTGCAGGATTAATTATGCTATTCTCAATTCCTTTATTATATCTTCAAAAGTTTAAGAAAAATGTAGAAATTCCTGCAGATGTGCATTAAGTTTGCAAGAAAATGCCATTAAAATTGGCAATAAATAAAAACAGCCGGTGTATTTTATTACATCGGCTGTTTTAACCCAAAAAATTAACAATCAATGCAATGCCCTTAAACATTGCAAATGTTCTTATTCAAGTATCAAATACCCAAATAAGATTCTAAAATTAAAATTTATTCTGCAATTTTCCAAATAGTTGCCTGTGTAATTTTAATAGTTTAAGCATTTTTTGTAGTATTACCATATACAAAACTATTGATTAAGCTATGCCTAAACTTCGTTTAACAACTCAGCGGGAATCCATTTTTAATAATGAGGTCATCTCAAAATTTGAGCTTTTTAACAGTCTTTTTCTAACCCTTCCATTTTATAAAATTAAGGACACAGGAACGTTATTGCCCCTGTTTTTTAAGAGCTGTGAAGAAGGAATAAAGCAAGACCAAAAGCCTGCCCAAATTATTGAAGAGTTTTTTGCGAAATACACCAGTTATACGGAAAGTACAGATATTATTGATTTACTTTTTCGCTTTATACAGTACATCGAACGCCAGGTAGTACTTTTTGATGCCGTTGAAGATGCATCTTTCACCAAATTAAATACTACAGATGAGCAGAGTACGCTTTCTTTTATTTTAAAAAAGAATGCCGATAATAAACCGATGCTTGCCAAAATTGAGAAACTTATTGATGAGCTTTCTTTGCGTTTGGTATTAACAGCGCACCCAACCCAGTTTTACCCAGGTAGCGTTTTGGCAATCATTACCGATTTAACTGCAGCTATAAGAGATAATAACATTACAGCAATGAACTCTTTGTTGCAGCAATTGGGTAAAACGCCATTTTTTAATAAAAAATCTCCAACACCTGTTGATGAAGCTTTAAACCTTGCCTGGTTTTTAGAAAATACTTTTTATTTTGCTGCGGCAAATATTCAGGAAGAAATAGATCAAAATCTTGACGAATATAATTTAGAAACTAAGAAAATTTTAGAATTAGGTTTTTGGCCGGGTGGCGATAGAGACGGAAACCCAAATATCCATTCGGATACAACTTTAGAAGTTTCTAAAATGTTGCGCCAAATTCTATTCCGTTGTTATTATCGTGATTTCCGTGTAATTAAACGTCGCATTACCTTTAGAGGGGTTGAAGAAAACATTGCAATTTTACACGATGTGCTTTATAAAAATGCTTTTGATCAAACCTGTGAGATCGAAGATATTTCTGACGCTTTAAGAGAAAACCTCAACAAAATAAAAGAAACTTTACTGATAGAGCACGATGGTTTATTTGTAGACCTTGTGAATGATTTAATCAGGAAAATTGATTTATATGGAAATTATTTCGCCTCGTTGGATATAAGACAAGATAGCCGAGTGCTGCGTAATGTACACGCATATTGCAGGCAAAATAAGCCAATTTCATCGCTTTATCCATTAAATTACGATCAATTATCAGAAGAAGAAAAGCTTAAAGTAATTTCATTTAAAGAAGCAAGTATTAATTATGCCACCGAAGCGGATGATTTAATTAAGGATACCATTGAAACCATAAAGGAGATTAAAGGCATCCAAAAACGCAACGGAGAAAAAGCATGCCATAGATTTATCATTAGTAACTGCCAGCAAGCAACGGATATTCTTCAGCTGGTAGAACTATTTCTTTGGAACGGTTGGAGTAAAGATAATTTAACAATTGATTTTGTGCCTCTTTTCGAAACCGTAGCAGATTTGAAGGGCGCAGCAAAAATTATGGATACACTTTACAGTAATCCATTTTATAAAACACATTTAGCCAACCGAGGAAACAAGCAACATATTATGCTTGGATATTCTGACAGTACAAAAGATGGCGGTTATTTAATGGCTAATTGGTCTATTTTTAATGGAAAAACTTCTTTAACAGCCGTATCAGATAAGCATAATATTCAGCTCGCATTTTTTGATGGTCGTGGAGGGCCGCCTGCCCGTGGTGGTGGTAAAACACACCGTTTCTACGCATCAATGGGTAAAGAAATTGCAAATAAAAATATGCAATTAACCGTTCAGGGGCAAACCATCAGTTCGCAATACGGATCGGTAGAAAGTGCAGAATTTAATATCGAGCAATTAATTAATGCTGGCCTAACCTCTGGTTTGAAAGAAAAGCATAACATCCTTTTAGACGAAGAAAATAAAACGCTTTTAGATGAAATGGCTGAAGATAGTTACAAAGCTTTTGTTGATTTGCGTGAGCATCCGCTATTTGTAAGCTACCTGGAAAAACTATCTCCGTTGAAATTATTATCACAGGTAAATATTAGCAGCAGACCAGTGAAAAGAAATGGCGGTGGCGAAATGAAATTAGAAGATTTAAGAGCCATTAGCTTTGTTACGGCCTGGAGCATGCTAAAACAAAACGTACCCGGTTTTTACGGAATGGGTACTTCTTTAAAAAACCAGGAAAAGGCGGGCAATTGGGATAAAGTGGTTAAGGTTTACCAGGATTCTGACTACTTAAAAACGATTGTAGATAACTGTATGATGAGTATGAGCAAATCTGATTTCACCATTACAGCTCATTTAGCCAACGATAAGGAGTTTGGCGCCTTTTGGACTCAACTACACGATGAGTTTGAATTAGCTAAGGAGATGCTTTTAAAACTATCAGGACAGCCAACTTTAATGGCTAATTATCCTGTAGATAAAAAATCAATTGCAACTCGTGAAAAAATTATTCTTCCGTTGGTGTTGATTCAGCATTTTGCTTTGGAAAAATTACAGCATAATCATGCAGAAAAGGAACAGCACGCTTTAGAAAAATTAGCGGTTAGAACTGTGTTTGGTATTGTGAACGCTGGCAGAAATCTAGCGTAATTTATTTCTAATCAAACCCCGCAGGTTTTAAAACCTATGGGGTTTATTGTTTATTTATTAACCATTTTTAGGGAGCCTTCACTATATCTTGCTCCTGTATCTGGGAATTTACTCAATAATCCATCAATTGCTTTAAAATCATCAGCAGATAAGCTCACGTTTATAGCGTCTACATTTTCTTCCAGATATTTTCTTTTCTTAGTTCCCGGAATCGGAATAATATCATCGCCTTGACCCAACACCCATGCAAGTGCTAATTGTGTAGGAGTTACTTCTTTACTTTTAGCAATTTCTGCGAAGCCATTTACCAGTTTCAGGTTATTTTCAAAGTGCTTGCCTTCAAAACGTGGTAAGGTTCTTCTGAAATCTGTTTCAGCAAAATTATCTGTTTGGCTAATAGTGGTTGTAACCAAACCACGTGCTAGTGGGCTGTAAGGAATTAAACTGATGCCAAGTTCTCTAATCGTCGATAAAATTTCGCCTTCAACATCTCTTGTCAAAAGAGAATATTCGCTTTGTAGCGCAGCGATGGGATGAACGGCATGTGCTTTTCTAATCGATACAGGCGATGCCTCAGAAAGCCCTAAATAACGCACTTTGCCTTCTTTTACCAATTCTGCCATTGCACCTACCGTATCCTCAATAGGTACATTTGGATCTACCCTATGGGCATAATAAAGGTCAATTGTATCTATTTTAAGCCTCTTTAAACTTTTTTCTACAGCCGTTTTAATATATGCAGGCGAGGCATCGAAATAAGTATTAGCAGAGTTGCTAGGCCCAGCTTCATCATTTTTAAACCTGAAACCAAACTTAGTTGCTATAAAAATTTTATCACGGTTTGGAACGAGCACTTTTGAAATAAGGGTTTCATTATCGCCATTGGCATACATATCTGCCGTATCCCAAAAATTTATTCCTAAATCCAATGCTTTGTGCAAAGTAGCAATTGATTCTTCATCATCTGTTGGGCCGTAAGCAAAGCTCATGCCCATGCAACCTAAACCCAATGCCGAAAGTTGTTCTTCTGTTTTACCTAATTTTCTGTATTTCATAATCGTAGTATTTCTTTATTGTTGATTAAACAAAATTACAGCACATACAGATAAAAGGAATTAAGTTAATCTAACCAAAAGTTATAAAAATCAAACTATTGTACTCTAAAAGTACTTGGCGTAATTAAAGCATGCTTTTTAAAGAAATTATTAAAATAGGCCGGGTACTCAAACCCAAGGCAGTTTGCAATTTCAGCAACATTCCAGTCGGTATGTTTAAGCAAAGCCTTTGCCTCAGCCATAACCCGGTCTGCTATGTGCAGGCCCGTTGTTTTTCCGGTAATTTGTTTTACCGCACGATTTAAATGGTTAACGTGTACCGATAATTTGAGGGCAAAATCATTTGGCGTTTTTAATGATAAGTAATGTTTAGGTGTATCAATAGGAAACTGTCGCTCCAAAAGCTCCAGAAACAAATTGGTAATCCGCGAAGTTGCATTAGCATGTTTAAAATAGTTTTGTGCAGGTTGCATTTTCATCGCTTCATGGATAAGCAAATGCACGTAAGATTGTAGTAGCTCTGTTTTATGCAAGTATTCTGTTTCAATTTCCTGCATCATTGATTCATAAATAGAGTTTACTTTTTCCTGCTGTTTTTCGTCCAGAAAAAATACCGGATTACTTCCAACTTTAAAAAGAGGCGATTCTAAAACACTATTCTGATGACTTTCTGTATGGATAAAACCTTCCGTGAAAAGACAAAAATAACCACTTTGATCTTCTGAAGCAGGTTCCCAGGAATAAGGAATCATGGGATTAGAAAACATTAAGGCAGGGCGATCTATTTTAATGCCCTTATTGGCGTAATAAAGTGTTCCCTCGCCAATCACTAGTGATATTTTATAGAAATCGCGACGATTATAAGCTGTTGCTGACGTACCACAATTATAATTTCGGGCCTGTACATTAAATTGCTGCGGTTTATAGTTGTTGCCTAATAAATAACCTGGTGCAATTCTATTGTAGAAATCTTCTATCGTTTCCGTTTTCATAATTTAAAGTTATAAAAATCAAACCATATTAATTAGGCAATCGAAAGCACTATTTTAAATCTGTTGGTTAATGTTCAGGCTCAACAAAACAAAAAAACCTCACAAAATTAAATCTGTGAGGGTTTTTTATCTTAATAAAAAGAATTCGTTGTAAGAGAATTATCTATCAATAGATCCCATAACTTTTTGTCCGAAAGCATTAAGCGCATCTTTTTCTACAGCTCCATCTTTTACCATTTGATGTACTTCAAGCGCACCACAAATATTGGTAATCATTTCGCCTGCTACATCAACCTCATGCTCGCTTACGCCTCTAAATTCGCAAAAAGCCTCTAAAACTTCTAATGTTGTTTCGAGTTGTTCAGGAGTGGTATTTTGGAATAATTGTCTTATTACTGGAATCTTCATTACTTTATTTTATTAAATAATTCTACTAAACCTTCTGCTTTGTTGGTTTGAACCTGATCTACCAAAGATCCGCCATCAAAGGCTGCAAATGTTGGCAAGTTATCTACGTTGGCAAATTTGCGGGAGTTTGGAAATTTCTCAGCATCAACAATTAAGAAAGCAACATCTTCATTCTCTGCAGCCAATTTCTTAAACTTCGGCTTCATGATTCTGCAATTACCACACCATGATGCAGCATACTGAACCATAACCTTGCTGTTATCGGCTAAATATTGTTGAAGATTATCTTCTGTTAATTCTAAAAACATATTGTTTTATTTAATTAGTTTGCAGCTAAATATTCAGCTACGCCAGTTCTGTTAGCGTTCATTGCTTCTTTTCCTTCTTCCCAGTTTGCAGGACAAACCTCGCCGTGTTTTTGAACGTGAGCATAAGCATCAATTAAACGTAAATATTCTTTAACGTTTCTACCAAGTGGCATATCGTTTACACTTTCGTGGAAAACCTTACCAGTTTCGTCGATTAAGTAAGTTGCTCTGAAAGAAACATTTGAACCTGTAAATACTTCATTTCCTTCTTCATCGTATTCAACCTCTTGATCAAGAATGCCTAAAATGTTAGATAAATGTCTATGCGTATCAGCTAAAATTGGATAAGTTACACCTTCAATACCACCGTTATCTTTTGGAGTGTTTAACCATGCAAAGTGAACCTCATTTGTATCGCATGATGCACCAATAACAATTGTATTTCTTTTTTCAAACTCAGGTAAAGCCGCTTGAAAAGCGTGTAATTCTGTAGGGCAAACGAAAGTAAAATCTTTTGGATACCAGAATAATAATACTTTACTGTTTTTATTTACAGCTTCTTCAAATACATTGATTTTCAAGTCATCACCCATATCTGACATTGCATCAATACTAACACTCGGGAATTTTTTACCTACTATTGCCATAATTTTTTGTCTTTAATTTTGTGCCACAAAGGTAAGGCTAAATCACTTGCCAATCAACCCAGTTTAAGTAATTGTTCATTGTATTTATTGATAACAATATAGTTAAAAACTATAATTATTATAAAATGTATAAAGGTCGGCTATCTTTCTTTTAGAGATCTTAATTATAGCAATGATATAATGTATTGGAAGGTATTCGAATCAAAACAAAAAAGCCTCCCAAGTTATCAGGAGGCTTTAATTTTATTTCTTCAATGTGTTTTCATACAACTTAAAAATTCGCTTATATTCATCCGTCCAGCTACTTGGCTCAACAAATCCATGATCTTCTACCGGATAAACGGCAAGTTCCCAGTTGTTTTTACCCAATTCAATAAATCGCTGTGTAATTCTAACAATATCTTGAAAGTGAACATTCACATCAACCATTCCGTGAGCCATTAATAAATTCCCTTTCAATTTATCGGCAAAGTAAATAGGGGAGCTTTGTTTGTATGCTATAGGATCATTAAAAGGCTCATTTAAAATATTAGACGTGTACCCATGATTATAATGTGCCCAATCAGTAACAGACCTCAATGCTGCTCCACTTGAAAAAACATCCGATTCGTTAAACATGGCCATTAGCGTAATAAAACCTCCGTAAGAGCCTCCGTATAAGCCAACGTGTTTAGGGTTAACGCCATATTTTTCAACTAAAAGTTTAACACCATCCACTTGATCTGTTAAATCTTTTCCACCCATATGGCGATAAATTCCGGTACGGTGATCGCGACCATAACCAGAGCTTCCAGTATAATCTATATCGATTACGGTATAACCATTATCGGCTAGTAAATTGTTAAACATATACTCACGAAAGTATTGGCTCCAACCATAATGTACGTTTTGAAGGTAACCCGCACCGTGTACAAAAACCACCGCTGGATGGTTAGGATCTGGGTTTTCTGATTTATAAACCCTTGCATAAACATCAGCGCCATATCTGTTTTTATAGCTAACCAAATCTGGCTGACGCCATTTGTATGAGTTAAATTCTGTTGTAGTAGATTGAGTGATTTTTACAGCCTTAGCCCCAGGTTTATTGGCTTGTAGATATAATTCCCAGGGTTTATCCATAAATGAATAATTAATGGCGATCCATTTTTCATCAGGTGAAAGCGTAATTTCGTTTAAGCCCTTCATACTGGTTATTTGAATGGGCTCGCCTCCGTTCACACCAATTTTAAAGAAATTGGTTATACCCGGATGTTCCTTATTCGCAGTAAAATAGAAAGTGCTTTTATCCTTAGATAATTTTAAGGTTTGCACTTCCCATTTCCCTGAAGTTAATTGTTTTTGATCACCGGTAGCGATGTTGGCAATGTATAAATGTGAGTAGCCAGTAGCTTCACTTTGAAAATAAAAACGATTGTTATCAATCCAGCCAACATTGCCAGAATAATAGCCGCCAATTCCAGGTCCTGCGATCCAAGCTTCGTCACGTTGGCGGTTAACCAAAGAAAGGTTGCCGGTATAAGCATCGAGCCTCAAAATCCAACGATCTTTATTATCTGCAGAAACAGCAATCATAATTCCTGCACTTCCACTTTCGTTCCATATAGGGCCAAAAAGATTTACATTTCTATCTTCGTTTTTCTTTTTAGCTTCTTCAAGCGCTTTAGGATAATCTTTTAAATAATCTGGCAAATCTTTTATCCCAGGAATAGTTGCTGTTTGAATTAAGTAAACAGAATCCTTTTGGGTATCATAAATGAAATTTTGAGATGTACTTTCATTTTCGCCAACCTTTGCACGTCCAGGAATGTCTTCGGTGTAACCAGAAGAAGTAACGTAATTAGGAACAATTGTGTTGTGGTTATTCTGCGCCGGAATGGTAAGTTTATACGTAATAAAATGCCCATCAGGACTAATGGTTTGCCCATTTAGAAACTTTTCTTCCGTATAAATTTCTTTTAAAGATTTCGCGTCTGCCACAAAACGACCTCTGCCATTTCTAGGTTTATCCTTGCTTTCGGCATTTCTCTTTTTAATAATATCGAATAATTCAGTTTGTTCCGCTTTTAACCATTTGTCCTGTTCAGAAATTTTAGCATCTGGTTTGGAAGTTTTTTTACCCTTAACAAAATTTGTTAATTGCTTGGTTTCAGCAGATTGAAGATTGATTTCATAAAGGTTATCTTCCTTTTGGAAAACAATGTTACCATTTGTTAGAAAAACGGGATTACTTTCTCGCTCAATTGTATTGGTTAATCGGGTTTCTTTATTGGTTTTAAAGTTTTGAAGATAAATATCTCCACTTTTTTCAACCAAACCCATTGTGTTGCCTTTGTTGTAAATGTAATTTAGGCTCAATAGTTTTTCATCTTCCTTATCTACCGCTTTTATTGGTTTTGTAGATGTTGCCGAAACTTTAAATAATTCTTCTTTGGCTTTATTTTCAGGATTCCAGTTAAAGTACAAGGTTTTACTATCAGCTGTCCAACGGTAATTGCTTGGTGCAACGCCCATCCATTTAGGATCACGCATAATTTTATCAACTGTAAGTGGAGCAATTTGTTGTGCAAAAGCATATTCGCCTGAGCAAAGCAAAAGGAAAAGTAAATATTTCTTCATGAAGTTAGGTTTGGATGCCGCAATTTAGATAAAGCGTATGCCAATTTCATAAGGAAATGGAAATGTTACAACACAAAGTAATAAACGAAAGCCTAGGTAATTTTAACGGATTATTCTACCATCTTTATCTACGTTTATCCTATCAAAAGGTTTTAAATAGTCATTTATCACAACAGAAAACTCACGCCGAGTTAATACCTTTTTTAAGTCGTACTTAGAATCAAATTTGTAAGCCTTGTTCCAATTTTTCTCTAATTCAGTTTTAGTTGCTTCTACGGATTTATTGCCAACATAACACACCAATGAAATTAAATTTTCTAAGTTAATGGGTACGTTCTGATAATCATCAAACCAAATTTGCGCTTTATAGTAGTAATCCTTCAAGGGTTGCTTAATTTCATCATAATTAACATCTTTTGATGGATTGAAATATATCTTCTCACCTCTAAAATCGGCTTTTATAATACCAGTTATTCCTATTTTTTGCATGGCAAGCCAATTTGAATCAGTTGTTTTAACATCATCAAAAGGAATTAATGGAAGTTTATAGCTCAGCAATTCGCCCTGGATACCTTTTAAATTTGATAAACTCGTTTTGGTTTTATAAAAAGCAGCATAGGCAGCTGTTGCTCCAGCGGCTTGGCCAACTTCAATGCTTTCGGCAGGTATAACTAGTAAATTTTCCTGATTGGGAATAAGCAAATTGTATAACGAAAGATAATGCTCGCTATGATTTAAGCCTGCAACCGTGGTACGATATAAATTTTCATTGTAGCTTAAAAGCTTGGTTTGTGCAGGTTTTAAATCATTAATTTTTTCGGCAGAAGGAATTTTTTCGGCATCCCCGGCAACAATTAAAACTTTAACCTTTATGTTTTTGTCGTTAGTTAATTTAACGTCCCAGCCATTTCCCGAACGCTTAATTTCTTGAAAAGGGCTATTGTTGATTATCCTAAAAAGCCTGGCGCTATCTATAATTTCTTTTTCCCCTTTTTTCTTTTTAGGAGGTTTTTGATCTACCTCGGGTAAGCCCATGGAAGCAAGGTCTTTTGCCCGCACAATGAGATACATTTTTTTTACCTCTTCTGATTTTCCTTCACTTGCCTTCTTAATATCAAAAGGGTTTTTTTGAGTTAAAATAATGGTTTTTACTCCCGAACGAGATGCTTGTAAACCCGCAGAATAAGCAGCATCGCCGCTACCTAAAACCAATACATCTGTTTTTATGGTTTGCGCATTTAGAATAAAAGGAATGAATAATGCTAAAACAGAAAACAATTTCTTCATTTTCGAGATTTAAAATTAACCGCAATATGCTTTAAATGAATGAAATTTTAATGAAATGATTTCATTTTAACTAAATTTAACTCAGAAGGAAGATCTTTAATACAAGTTTTTTAAACACCAGTTAATGTATTTCGGAAGCTCAAAATAGCTATAATAAAATGGAAGAAAAAATGAAGGCAGTTTTTGCTCAACAACAGAAATACAAATTCGAATTACGTAAAACGGACGCGAAAACACGAAGTTCCAAACTTAAAAAACTTAAGCAGGCGTTACAAGATTTTGAAGAGGAAATTTATGCTGCATTGCAAAAAGATTTGCGTAAAAGCAGGTTTGAAACCGCCGTTACAGAATTGTTTTTTACTTATGCGGAGATTGACCATGCTATTAAAAAGCTAAGAAGCTGGATGAAGCCAAAATCTGTTAGTAAAACCTTAAGTAACTTTTTCGCAGGCAATAAAATTTACTACGAACCAAAAGGAGTATGCCTAATTATTGCCCCATGGAATTACCCTTTGCAGCTAATAATGAGCCCGTTAATTTCTGCTATTGCAGCCGGAAATTGTGCAATTTTAAAACCATCTGAACTAAGTAGCACCACGGCGCAAGTAATTAATAAGCTCATTTCTAAAACATTTGATCCACAGGAAATAGCTTGTTTTGAAGGCGGTGCGGAAGTTTCAACCGCTTTGTTGGATTTACCATTTGATCATATATTTTTTACAGGAAGTACGGCTATTGGAAAAGTTGTAATGACAGCCGCAGCCAAAAATTTAACCTCAGTTACACTAGAACTTGGAGGGAAATCTCCAGTGATTGTGGATAATACTACAGACTTGAAAAAGGCAGCTGAAAAAATTGCCTGGGGTAAATTGGTAAATGCCGGACAAACCTGTATTGCACCAGATTACGTTTTGATAAATAAAAATCTGGAATTAGATTTTATAAATTATTATAAAATTGCAACGGAAAAAATGTTTTTTAACGGGAGTGTAATTAATACGGACACTTACGGCAAAATCATAAATGAAAAGCAGTTTAATCGACTAAACGGATTATTAAGAAACGCAATAAAAGAAGGAGCAAAGCTGGCTTGGGGTGGTGAAATTGATGAGCAAAATTTAACTATAAATCCAACATTGTTAACAGGAGTTGATGCCCAAAATCCGATAATGCAGGAAGAAATATTTGGCCCGATTTTACCCGTAATTACTTATAATAATTTACAGGAGGCGATAGACTTTATTAATAGGAAAGATAAGCCGCTGGCACTTTACATTTTTAGCGATAGCACCAAACACAAAGAAAAAATAATAAGAGAAACATCCGCAGGTGGTACTTGTGTTAATGATGTTTTGGTTCACATAAGCAATCCTAATTTGCCTTTTGGTGGTGTAAATAGCAGTGGTATTGGGAGTTGCCACGGAATATTTGGTTTCAAAAATTTCTCACACGAACGGGCAGTTGTTTTTCAATCTAAACTTGGCCTAACAAAAATGATTTATCCTCCATATCAGGAAAAGCTGGGGTTGTTAAAATGGTTAAAGAAATTGATGTAACTTTAAATATGGATTTAGAAAAGCTAAAATATCCAATTGGAAAGTTTATAATGCCCGAAATTTTTGATGAACGCCAGATGGAATCCTGGATTTCAGAAATTGAGGCTTTGCCCGAACAAATAAAACAGGCAACCGAAACTTTAAATGAGGATGAATTAAATAAAACTTATCGTCCGGGTGGTTGGACATTGCGACAAGTTGTACATCATATTCCTGATAGCCATATGAATGCATACATTAGGTTTAAGCAAGCCATAACAGAGGATATTCCTATTATCAGGCCGTATTATGAAGAACGTTGGGCAGAAACAGAAGAGGCAAAAAATGGAAATATTGAACTTTCATTAACACTTTTAGCGGGTTTACATCAACGATGGGTCGTGTTTCTTAAAACATTAAATCCTGAAGAATATCAACGTAAATACATCCACCCAGCAATTGGAAAAGAATTAACTTTAGCTAATATGCTTGGTACTTATGCTTGGCATGGAAAGCACCATCTTGCTCACATTACTAACGCTATAAAGAAATGAAAATCATAAAATTATTCTTATTGCTTACTTTTTGTATAGGTTTAGGGGCCAAGGCACAAAGTCAGTTGCCTAAAACTTTTAGCTTCCTCAATGGAGCTTGGAAGATGGAAACTTCCAAAGGAAAAATTATAGAATGTTGGACTGAAAATGCCGATAAAACGCTAAAAGGGCAGAGTTATAGTGTAAATGTAAAAGGAGATAGTTTGCTCATGGAAACATTGGTGATTAAAAAAGTAGGCAACGATGTGTTTTATTGTTCTACAGTTAATGGGCAAAATGACGGAAATGAAATTTGCTTTAAATTGGTTTCAACTGAAAATAAAACCTATGTTTTCGAAAACTTAGCTCACGATTTCCCTCAAAGAATTGTTTATCAAAATCAAGGGAAAGACAGTTTATTGGCTTGGATAGAAGGAACAAAGAACGGGCAAAGCAGAAAAGCGGAGTTTAAATATAAGCGAAATTAATTCGTATTTTATCCTACCAATACAGATGTCATTGTAAGCGAACCGCCAACTGCTTTATCGTTAAAAAAGGATAATTCTTCTTTATCATTCTTTAGCCCAAGCGTATAAATTAACGGTAAATAGTGTTCTGGTGTTGGGATGGCAAGCATTGCTTCGGCACCCATACTGCGATAATTAATTAAAGGTTTATGATCGCCATTGGCAATGAGTTTTTTAAATTTATCGTTCATTTCTATAGCCCAGTCGTAACCACCACCATTAATCATTTCCCAACTTAACATGCGCAAATTATGTACCATATTGCCGCTACCTAATACCAATACACCCTTTTTGCGGAGTGCATAAATTTCTCTTGCAATTTCATAATGCTGCTCAGGAGATTTTGTGTAGTCAATGCTTAATTGTAAAACAGGAATATCTGCTTCTGGATACATGTGGCGAACAACAGTCCATGCACCATGATCCAAGCCCCAATCGTGGTCTAAACCAACATTTGTAGAATGAATTAAACTTGGAATTTCTGCTGCCAATTCTGGATTTCCCGGAGCGGGATATTGAACATCAAAAAGTTGCTGCGGAAAGCCCCCAAAGTCATGTATTGTTGACGGAAAATCCATGGCGGTAACAAAAGTGCCATGTGTATACCAATGCGCCGAAACTACAAGAACAGCCTTTGGAACAGGAATATTTTTTGCCAAATCAGCCCAACTTTTACTAAACTCATTTACTTCAATACCGTTCATGGGTGAGCCATGACCAATAAAAAGTGTCGGCATTAGATCGGTTTGAGCCAAGCCTTGAGTAAAATTCCTGAATTGAGATAGTGTTGACATGATTTTTGCGTGTCATCCTGAACTTGTCGAAGAATATTTAATACGTTTCGACAAGCTCAAAGTGACAGATTTTAGATTAATTTATTTTGACTGAACAAACTCCAGATTCAATTTTATTGCAACATCTTTAGCAACGCCTGCTCCAGTTGGATCATATTTAATATTATAATCCAATCTGTTAATTAACGTAGATGCAGCAAAACCAGCTTTAGTATTTCCTTGTTGATCTTTGGCGGTACCACCATAAACTACAGCAAATTTTACATCCTTTGTAACATCACGAATGGTCAGTTTTCCACTTAATTCGTAGTTATTTCCACTTAATTTTTTGAATGAAGTACTTTCAAATTTCATAGAAGGAAACTTCTCTGCGTTGAAAAAATCGTCAGTTTTTAAATGACCATCTCTCATATCCACACCAGTAGTAATGCTATTTACATCAACGGTGAAATTAATTTTAGCATCTGTTAAATCGGGTTTAGAGGCAACAACAGCCCCATCAAATTTTTTGAAAGAACCCTCAACAAAGGAAATTCCCATGTGCTTAACAGAGAAGCTTACAAACGAATGCATTGGATCTATTTTCCAGCTCGTTTGCGCAAAAGAAGCTACACTAATTGAGGTAGCAATCAGAAATAAGAATAATTTTTTCATAGTAATTTTTTATAAAAAGAACTTGATTTTTAGTTCTTTATGTTTATTGATAAAGCAAAATTACTACTAAACTAATCGCTTAAGTATTGATGTATGATAAGAAAACTAATCGCTAATGATAAGTAGATTTAAATCTTATCTAAAGTTTTGCGCTGATCTTTTGCTGAAGCTTTATACTCAGAAGGAGTGGCGCCAGTTACCTTTTTAAATTGAGCAGAAAGGTGGGCAACGCTACTATAATTGAGTTGATAAGCAATTTGGCTCAAGGTAAGTTCTCCATAGCTCAACATTTCCTTTGCTTTCTCAATTTTTTGTGCAATAAAATATTTCTCTATCGTTTGGCTTTCAACTTCAGAAAATATGCTACTAATATGGTTATATTCAGCATTAAGCTGATTACTTAAATAAGCCGATAAATTAACTTTTAAAGTATCCTGGTTGTAATGAACTAAGTTAATGATAAGTGTTTTAATCTGTTCAGCCAGTTGCATTTTCTTATCTTCAAGCAAATCAAAGCCCATTGGGTTTAACCTTTCAGCAATCCTTTCTTTATCATTTGCGCTTATAGGTTCAAGAAAAGTAACTTCTCCCAATTCAACCGCAATAGGGTTAAAGCCAAGCTTTTCCAGCTCAGCCTTAACCACCATTTTACAACGATCACATACCATATTTTTGATATGTAATTTCATTAATTAGCTTTTATAGTTTCACTAACATCGCCACATTCAAACATCATTTTTCCATAATATGGGTTTTCGATATTTTCTTTTTCATTTAACCAGCTCGCTTTCGCCATTGGGCAATGCTGTACGTAAACGGTTGCGGTATTAAACTTTACAGCTTTTAAAGTTTTAATCATTGCATAAGAAATGTTCTCAAATGATTTTCTTTGTGCTTTTATGTCTTTAGATGCAGAAAGCGTTTTTGCATTCGTTTTAATAACTGCTGCCTGTTCCATCCAAATTTTGTGTGCAGCATCAGGTATATCAGTATGCGGAACAGCGTCTACTTTAGCCAATAAAACCTTCGATTTTTCAATCGCTACATCTTTTTTATCTGTAGCCAAAGCATTTTTTACATCGTAATACGCCGTTAATACCTGATTAAAAGCTTCATCAGTTTTAGTTTGAGCGAAACTGAATTTTGTTGAGAAGATAGCTACGAAAGCCACCATAAATAATATTTTTTTCATTTTGATTTTATTTTAAAACATTAAAAAAGTTAAATTCTGCACGGATCATGTACATATTTTTAGTGTACCGTCCTTCTAAATTTCCAGCCGCCTGAAAGCGGTAACCTAAGTCAATTCTGGTTGTACTGTTTAAAATCATCTGAACCGCAGGCGCTAAATCCAGATAAGATTTTCCACTTTGAGGATCAGTCTTACCCAACAATTCAAGATAAACATTAAAATTGGGTTGTTTATAATCTTTGTAAACCACAGGCAAAACTAAATAGCCGGATGATAAACTATAAGAAAACATATTCTTCGGCTCGGGTATGCCTACAACTTGTCTTTCGTTATTTTGAAATGCATGCGCATAACCCAATGTTGCGGATAATGCAAGTTTGTGTAAAAGTTGAGTGAAAATTAATCCACCCTGCAATCCGCTGTTATCACCCTCAAGGTTTATATCCCTTGTGTAAGTTGGACGTTTACTGGTACTAATTCTCCCGAATGCCGCTGCCCTGAAATGACTTTGAGCCTCATCCATAGAAAGAAACCTGTATTTAGCATACAAACTACC
The DNA here is from genome assembly GCF_004335085.1 of Pedobacter nototheniae. Taxonomy (GTDB): domain Bacteria; phylum Bacteroidota; class Bacteroidia; order Sphingobacteriales; family Sphingobacteriaceae; genus Pedobacter; species Pedobacter nototheniae. Next base: position 97,052 of record NZ_RQRS01000014.1, read on the forward strand.
GCCTTCAAGCCTATAATTTCCATCCATATCAGATAAGAAAGCTTGAGCATGCATCATCAGGTTTTTATTAAAACCAACCATCACTTCAGGAATGGTTCTACTTACAAAACCAGGATCATTAAACATGCCCTCATTGGTAATCCTAACCCCAATAGATTTGGACGGCATATTGCTCGCTGGCTCGGTAAAAACGTACAATTCCTGACTAAAAGCAGTTGTAATGGCGCCGAATATGACCAGTGCCAGTACGCATAGTTTTTTCATCATTAAGAAATGCTTAAGTGATAAATTCTGGTCTTTTTGCCATTTACAATACCGCTACCACTAGCGTAAGCATCAGAATTAACAGAAGAAGCTTGTTTTTTAAATTGAGAACCTGAAACGAAATCTTTATCAATAACCGTTGCTTTTACCGTGCCATTTAAAGTTTTGTTTTTTGCATTTGAAAAACGATAAACATTTCCATCTACTATTGCCTGACCTTTTTCATCAACTTTTACTTGATTAAAATTAAATTCTGCAGTTAAATGACCAACCGAAAAACCTGCATCCTGTACTTTTTTACGTACCTGATCTAAATTGATATCAGCACCCTTTTTAAAAGTTAAAACAAAGATGTTTTTATTTAAGTCTGCCTTAATTGAACCAATGAAATCAAGTGTTTTTAAAGATTTTTCTGTCGCGTTGGAGCACATTGAACAAGTTAAACCCGTAACCTGTAAATCTGCTGTTGAAATTTGTTGTGCCGATACTTTTGCGGCAAAAAAGAGCATAATAATGCTTAATATTTTAAATGCTTTCATGATTTTTTTTAAAAATTAGAATATAAAATTTATGCTAATAGTATTGAACAGATCCAAACGATATAGCAAATTAATGCTGAGAAAATCAGCAGATCGATTGTTAATTGGGTTTATACACTTTAAGCAATTTGCCCGAGCCCTCGTCTCCCTGAATTTATTTCAGGGTCTTTGTGGTAGGAAAGATGCCGAAATGAATTCAGCATGACGGTTTTACTAAAAAAGCTTAAATGAATAAACCTTAATCCTAATTTCTAAAAATGCAATTGAAAATATGAAGAGAGAGCCGCGAAGATAATGGCGGAGCTTTATTTGCAATTTTATTGAAAAACTGCGGGGTAATATTTTGAATAAAATTTATTACAGGTTGTTGAAGAAAAAGCTGAATAGAAAACAATTTCGGCATTTGTACTTCTGCCTCGCCTTGATGGCTATCTTTAACTTTAACGCTTACTTCTGTGTTTTTACAGCACCCATCATCCTTTTTTGCCAAAGGAATATCTTTACAAAGTTTGCAAGAGATTTCACTACTAAAGAAATGAACGTTAGCTAGTTTTCCACCACAAAAATGTAAACTCATAGCCAAACCAATAACACTAACCGCATAGAATACGGCCATAGATAGTGCTATTTTTTGTTTAACTTTCATTAATACAAAGGTATGTGAAAAAATATTGAATTAGTGTTGTATTTATTTAATGAATTTCATTTTTTAATTTAATTTAGCCAAAACACAATTAAAATGAAACGATTATTATTGTTCTTATGCACATTTTCTGTGCTTTCGGCATTTGCTGCTAAACCCCAATACCAGTATGTACGCATAAAAACCCAATACGGAGAATGTATTGTTAAATTATACAATGAAACGCCTTTACACAGAGATAATTTTATTAAGCTTACAAAATCTGGTTTTTACAATGGAACATTATTTCACCGTGTAATTAAAGATTTTATGATTCAGGGCGGAGATCCTGATTCTAAAACGGCTAAACCAGATTCACTTTTAGGTAATGGCGATGTTGGTTATACCATCCCAGCAGAATTTCGTGATAGTTTATTTCATAAAAAAGGAGTATTGGCGGCAGCAAGAGATAATAATCCTGAAAAAGCATCAAGCGGATGCCAGTTTTATTTAGTGCAAGGGAAAGTTTTTACCGATGAACAGTTGAACAGTCTGGAAGAAAAACGCTTGAAATTTAAAATCCCTGAATGGCAAAGACAAATTTATAAAACCATTGGCGGCACACCACATTTGGATAGGAATTATACCGTTTATGGAGAAATTGTAGTTGGCTTGGATATGATTGATAAAATCGCCGCCTTAACTACAGATAAAAATAATAGGCCAAAAGAAGATGTGAAAATGGAGATTACTTTGCTGAAAAAAAGAGAAGCCAAAAAGCTGGAGAAGCAACTTTTGCAAGATTCTCTAAAAGTTAAATCTTAAGCAAAACATACTTAAATGAAGATTATTTCTTATAACGTTAACGGTATTCGGGCCGCAAGTACTAAAAATTTTTTTGGTTGGTTGCAGGCAACAAATGCCGATATGATTTGCTTGCAAGAGGTTAAAGCATTACCAGTTCAAATCCCTGAAATTATTGCTTTGATAGAACAACTTGGATATCATCATTATTGGTTTCCTGCAGAAAAAAAAGGTTATAGCGGGGTTGCTATTTTAACAAAAGTAAAACCTAACCATGTAGAATATGGCTGCGGAGAGGAATGGATTGATAAGGAGGGAAGAGTTTTAAGAGCTGGTTTTGATGACTTTTCTTTAATAAGCTTGTATATGCCGTCGGGCTCTAGCGGAGATGAGCGACAAGTAAAAAAATATGAGTTTATGCGCTTCTTCGACCACTATATTGGAGATTTGCGTAAACAAATTCCTAATTTAATTGTGAGTGGCGACTATAATATTTGCCATACGGCAATGGATATTCATAATCCAAAATCGAACGCCAACTCTTCTGGTTTTTTGCCAGAAGAACGGGAGTGGATGCAATTATTTTTAGATAATGGCTTCATTGATACCTTTCGCCATTTTAATAAAGACCCACATCATTATACCTGGTGGAGTTATAGGGCAGGCTCAAGAGGGAAGAATCTAGGTTGGCGCATCGACTATCATTTGGCAACAAAGCCGATGGAAAGCCGTTTAAAAAATGTGAGAATTCTTGCAGATGCAATACATTCAGATCATTGCCCGGTTTTATTAGAACTGGAATAATGATTGTTTTTTTGGTTGATATTAGATAACAGATTAACCAGCTTGAACAGAAAACTAATTTAGAAACTAACCAAATCAAAATGCTAATCACAAACATAAAAGGTCTTGTTGGCTTGCACCCTAAAGAAAAATTGGTTCTTCGCGGAAGTGAAATGACAAATTTACCCATTTTAGAAAACGCCTGGCTTTTAATTGAATGTGGTTTGATAAAGGATTTTGGAAAAATGGATCAAATTCCTGCTTCGGTTTCAAGTTTGCCAGCCATTAATGTACAAGGAAAATATGTTTTTCCATCCTGGTGTGATAGTCACACACACATTGTTTTTGCCGCATCGCGAGAGGAAGAATTTGCAATGAAAATTGAAGGCAAAAGCTACGAGGAAATTGCTGCAGCGGGTGGAGGAATATTAAATTCGGCCCGTAAATTACAAACAGCAACGGAGGATGAATTATTTAAAAGTGCTTCAAACAGGCTACAACAAATGATTATGTTGGGTACTGGTGCCGTTGAAATTAAAAGTGGATATGGCTTAACGGTAGAAAGTGAATTAAAAATGCTTCGGGTTATTCAGCGTTTAAAACAATATTTTCCTATTCCTATTAAAGCAACTTTTTTAGCCGCACATGCTTATCCAACCGAATATAAAGACAATCATAAAGGCTATATTGATTTAATAATTAACGAAATGTTGCCTAAAATTGCTGCAGAAAATCTAGCAGATTATATAGATGTATTTTGTGAAAAAGGCTTCTTTTCTGTAGAAGAAACCGATCTTATTTTACAAGCAGGTGCAAAATTCGGACTTAAACCTAAAATCCACGCCAATCAATTATCAATTTCTGGTGGAGTAGAAGTTGGCGTTAAAAATAAGGCTGTTTCTGTAGATCATCTGGAAGAAACAGACGAACATGTAATTAATAGTTTAAAAAAAGCCAGTACAATTGTAACCTTATTGCCCTCGTGCTCGTTTTATTTGAGTATTCCGTTTGCTAATGCTAAAGGATTTATTGCCGCAAACCTACCTGTTGCGTTAGCTACAGATTATAATCCGGGCTCAACGCCATCAGGAAATATGAATTTTGTAGTGTCTCTGGCTTGCATAAAAATGAAAATACTGCCTGAGCAAGCAATAAATGCGGCTACCTTAAACGGAGCTGCAGCAATGGAGATTAGCGAAATAGTAGGAAGCATTTCCATTGGTAAAAAAGCGAATTTATTTATAACCAAACCAATGTCGTCCGTGGCCTATTTACCGTACAGCTTTGGGCAACCGCAAATAGAAACGGTTATTTTAAACGGGAAAATTTATAATGGATAGTTTTAAACTATACACACAGCAAGATATTGATAAGCTCTTAATTAGTAGAGCAGGAGAAGTTAAACTTGCAGAAAAGGTGCAGGTGGTTAACTCATTGGATGAAATAAAATCATCAAAGGCCAAATTTGTTTTGTTGGGCATTCCTGAAGATATTGGAGTAAGGGCAAATTATGGCATCGCAGGGGCTGCATCTAGCTGGAAACCAAGTCTTATTGCGATTCTGAATATTCAAAGCAATAAATTTCTTCATGGAGATCAACTTTTGGTTTTAGGTCATTTCGAAATTGAAGAACCCAAGGATATTTCCATAGAAGGTTTAAGAAATAAGGTTTTGGAAATAGATGATTTGGTATTCCCTATCATTGAAAAAATCGTTGCTGCGGGTAAAGTTCCAATTGTAATTGGTGGCGGGCATAATAATGCTTATCCAATTATTAAAGGATCATCTTTGGCATTAAAAAAAGCTATTGATGTGATTAATATCGATGCGCATGCCGATTTACGTACCATGGAAGGCAGGCACAGTGGTAATGGATTTTCTTATGCCTTGAATGAAGGCTTTTTAGAGAAATACTCTATTTATGGCTTGCATCAAAATTACAATAATGAAGCAATTTTGAACCAAATTGAAGAAGATCCAAAATTAGATGCTGTATTTTTTGATGATGTTTTAAAGGGATCAGACTATTTAACTTTGCTGGCAGATCTAAACGAAAATCCAGGTTTGGAAATAGATTTAGATTGTATCCAAAATGTGCTTTCAAGTGCCGAAACACCTTCAGGCTTTTCTGTAAATGATATCAGGAAGTTAATATTAACGAGTAATAAAAAATATACTTACCTGCACTTAACCGAAGGGGCATCAAGAATGTTGGATGGGCGAGTAGATAAGTTAACCTCCAAGCTTATTGCTTATTTGGTGAGTGACTTTATCAAAAGTCAATAATTTTTTACAAGTGTTCAGCCTCGTATTTTTCGCCAGCTTTTAACATCATTTCAATCTGTTTTAAATCTTCAGCGGTTAATTCTTCCTTTTCCTGTAGTTCGAAAACGGCAATCATATTATCTTCGTATTGTTTTTCTGTTTTTATAACGATTTCCTTTTCCATGATTGTGTTTAAAAAGCTATAGTTTCTGTTGGTGTAATGCAAAAATCCAATCGGATATCATTTTCATGTACATCATCTATTTTATCAATTGCAGGGCTCAAAGATAAGCCTATTTTTTGAGCATTTATATTTTGTAAAAACCGATCGTAAAAACCCTTTCCATAACCCACACGATAACCATTTTTATCAAAAGCGAGTAGTGGAATAATCACAACATCAATGTCGCCATTGTGCACAACTCCTTTTTGAGGTTCAAGAATGTTGTAAAGATTTTTCTTTAAATCATTCAGACCTAAATATTCATGATTTGTCATTAAAGCCGTTTCAAAATCAGCTTTTGGCACAATAATTTTAACTTTTGGATGAGTTTGCTGTAGCCAGTTGATCAGTATAAAGGTATTAGGTTCTCTTTTTTCTGTTATGGGTAAAAAGATGTGAAGCGTTTTAATCTTATCGAAATCAAGCGTTTTAAATTGATCTAAGAGCTGATTGTTTAATTGGTCGTAATCAACATCGTTTATTGTCAATCTTTCTTTTAAAGCTTGTTTCCTGATTTCTGCTTTTAACATAATCACAAAGTTAAAGATTTTATGCTCATTAGATTTCTTAATCAAAGCCTTGTTAAACAAAAAAGCCTTTAAAGTTGAATCTTTAAAGGCTTTAAGTAATTTATTATAAAAATTATTTTACACGCTCAACATATTCGCCGGTACGGGTATCAATTTTAATTTTGTCTCCTTGATTAACAAACATTGGAACTTTAACCTCAACACCATTTTCAAGTGTCGCAGCTTTAAGTGCGTTTGTGGATGTATCACCTTTAACTGCAGGCTCAGAATAAGTAATTTCGAACTCAGCAAAGTTTGGTAATTGAGCCATAATTGCTTCGTCACTTTCCATTGAAACAATAATGTTCATCCCTTCCTTTAAAAATTTAATAGCAGAACCAAATAAAGCTTTTTCAACATTAAATTGTTCGTAGCTGCTATTATCCATTACCACTAAATAATCACCTTCTTCATATAAATATTGGTAATCATTAGTTTCTACGCGGCAAATTTCTACAGCTTCGTCAGTATTCATACGAGCCTCAACAATTCTACCCGATTTAATGTTACGGAATTTACCAGTGTAAAATGCGCCGCCTTTTCCTGGTGTACGGTGATTCCATTCGTCAACAGTAACCAGTTCGTTGTTTATACGAAGGATGTTACCGGTTTTTATTTCTGATGCTTTTGCCATATTGTCTTATCCTAAATTGGATTTTATATTTCAGTTTTTCGTGACGGCAAAGGTAAAATTATTTTAGTAAAAATATAGGGCAATTTCTTTGCGTTAGGTATTTATTAGCCTCTTTTAGAGAGATATTCGTTTAAAGAAGGCGTTTTATAAAGCTTTGGAAAGCAGAGTTTGAGATTTTTCTCGCTTTGCAAGTCCTCCTTTTCCTTCTACTTCTATAAAAAAGTTTCGGGAATCCGTTCAATCGGTTTAATTAGGAGGATAACTTTAATGAGGTGGTTTTAACGAACATAAAAAAGTCCCTGATGCTTATTCAGGGACTTTAAAACGATTTTTAATCTATTATTTTACACGTTCCATATAGTCGCCAGTTTTTGTATCAACTTTGACTTTATCACCTTGGTTAATGAATAGAGGTACTCTAATTTCGGCCCCAGTTTCAACGGTAGCATATTTTTGTGCACTGGTAGAGGTGTCGCCTTTTACAGCAGGCTCAGTATAGGTAATTTCTAGCTCAACACTGTTTGGTAATTGTGCAACAATTGGCTCTTCGCTTTCAAAAGCTATGGTAACGTTCATCCCTTCTTTAAGGAACTTTACTGCAGAACCGAAAAGCAATTTTGGGATATTGTGCTGATCGAAAGTTGTATTATCCATTACTACTAAATAATCACCATCCTCATATAAATATTGATAATCGCTGGTTTCTACACGACAAATAGTAACCTCTTCATCTGTACGGAAACGATATTCTACAATTTTACCCGTTTTTACATTTCTCATACGAGCCTGATAAAATGCTCTTAAATTTCCAGGCGTGCGGTGGATATACTCTTCTACACTAACCAACTCTCCGTTAAAACGAAGAACATTTCCGCTTTTTACTTCTGATGCTTTTGCCATGTTTTGTTAGAAATAATCTTTTTTGATTCGATTTTGAAAGGCAAAGGTAAAAAAATTAACAAAAAAGCTAATATAAAAGAAATGCCTTTGGGAACCACTCCAAAGGCATAATCAACCTAAACCTCAAACTAAACTATGAAAAACTCTTTTGCCTGTTACGGCGATATATTTTGATTCTGCAAGCAGAAATAAATTCGTTTCCTTGAAGAGAATTAATTAATAAAATGTTTCTCTTTTTGGTGGTGCAAAGGTAAGAACTATTTATGAATTACAAAATAATTTTTTAAAAATTTATTTATAATACAAATGTATGACAAAACAGACGTTAAAGGAGAATCTTGTTTTTTAGTTATTTTGCTTATAATCAGCTATTTGAAGCTGTTCTGAGCAGAAATCGTATTCCTGAATTTGATTTGAACCAATTATCGTTAACCTATCTTTCGCAAAATTCTCAATCAGTTCTCGGTACCAATTTATACCTTGAACGTCTAAATTGCTGGTTGGTTCATCTAAAAATAAAATTGGGGTGTTGGTGCAACAGGCAAGAGCAAGTTTGGTTCTTTGCTTCATTCCTGAAGAAAAGTACTTAATTTCTTTGTTCGCAGATTTCTCAAAGCCAAGTATCGTAATTAGCTCTTTTGCATTTACACCCGACGCATAATTTTTGAACTTAAAATGGAAATCAATAATCTCTCTTAAAGTAAAAGTTTCGATAAGCTCTAAATAGGGAGCCGCTAAACTAATATGTTGGTAAATTTCTTCAACAGGAATTTCTTTTTCATCGCTGTAGGTAATTTCACCTGCTGATGGGGTTAAACTTCCGGTTAATACGCTCAATAAAGTAGATTTACCCGAACCATTAGGCCCTAAAATGGCATAACTTTTTCCCGTGACAAATTCCGTCGTCAGGTTTTTGAAAATCCACTCTTTGTTAAATCTTCGACCAACGTTATTTAGGCTAATCTTCATTAGATACTTAAGTTTTTAGACATGCAAACGCTATTTTCTACGCCGATATATTGTCCATAGTTTGGAATGATATCGTAACCAGCTTTATGGTAAAGGGCAATTGCTTCGGGTTGCTTTTTGCCTGTTTCTAAAACACAATTGGTAAAGCCGAGCTCAAAGGCCCAGCTTTCCAATTCGTTTAAAATTTTAGCTGCTATTCCCTGCTTTCTGTTATCAAGATGAACAAACATCCGTTTAACCTCAACAGCAGTCTTAGAAAATGGCTTTATGGCGCCACAGCCAATAGGAGTATTATTTTTGTAGGCAACAACAACTTCTTTAATTGCATCTATTTTATTAAACTGCGCATAAAAAACATGTTCTTCGCCGTCTCTAATGCTTAAATCTTTATCCAGTAAAACCACCAGTTCTTTAAAATCTGGGTGATTTGAATCGGTTTTGATTAGCGTTACAGTATTCAAACTTTAAAATTATTATTAGCTCCCCATGCCGAAGCCCTTCATTACACCACGGTTTGAGTTACGAATAAAATCTACAATTTCATCGCGGATTTCCGTTGGTTTAAATTCAGCCTCAATCATATCCAAAGCTTTGGTTACGTTATTATGCTTTACAAAAAGAACGCGATAAATTTCCTGAATTTCGTCAATTTGTTCGTTTGTAAAACCTCTTCTGCGCAAACCAACAGAGTTAATACCAGCATAAGAAAGTGGCTCACGTGCTGCTTTAACATAAGGCGGTACATCTTTACGAACCAATGAACCACCAGTTACAAAAGCATATGATCCAACTTTAACAAATTGGTGGATTGCAACCAAACCTGCTAAAACAACATTATTGCCAATAGTTATGTGCCCGGCTAATGTGGTGCTGTTTGAAAAAATACAATTGTTACCCACTTCACAATCATGTGCGATGTGAGAGTAAGCCTGAATTAAACAGTTGCTACCAATTGTTGTTTTCCATTTATCTTTTGTACCACGGTTAATGGTTACACATTCTCTAATGGTTGTATTATCACCAATTTCTGCGGTTGTAACTTCGCCAGCAAACTTTAAATCCTGTGGTTCGCCAGATATTACGGCACCAGGAAAAATACGGCAGTTTTTACCAATACGTGCGCCATCCATAATGGTTACGTTAGAACCAATCCAGGTGCCTTCTCCAATCTCTACATCTTTGTGTATTACAACAAAGGGTTCGATTACTACGTTTTCGGCAATTTTAGCCTGGGGATGAATATATGCTAATGGTTGTATCATTATAGTGCCGGTTCTGTTTGTTTAATTTTAGAAATTTGGGCCATCATTTCGGCCTCTACAACAATCTTTTCGCCAACCATACCAACGCCTTTCATTTGTGCAATGCCTCTTCTAATAGGTTCTAGTAAATCACAACGGAAAACAATAGTATCTCCAGGAAGCACTTGTGCTCTGAAACGTACATTGTCTATCTTTAAAAAGTAAGTTAAGTAATTTCTTGGATCAGGAACGGTACTTAAAACTAAAATTCCGCCTACCTGTGCCATAGCTTCAATTTGGATAACGCCAGGAAAAACTGGGGCGCCAGGAAAATGGCCTTTAAAGAACTCTTCATTCATGGTTACGTTTTTAACGCCTACAACATGGTTTTTAGAAAGTTCTAAAATTTTATCTACAAATAAAAATGGTTGACGATGAGGCAAAATGTCCATAATCTGAACTACGTCGTACAATGGTTTTGCGCTTGGATCGTACACTTTTTGTATTTTCTTGTTTTTTTCTTTTTTGATTGCTGCTTTAATTTTTTTAGCAAAAGCAACGTTTGCGGCATGCCCAGGGCGTGCAGCCATAATGTGCCCTTTAAGGTGCATTCCAACTAAAGCTAAATCGCCAATCATATCCAAAAGTTTATGGCGGGCTGGCTCGTTTTGGTAACGCAATTCCATATTGTTTAATATCCCTTGTGGAGCTACATCAATATCAGCACGGTTAAATAATTTTGCAAGGTGATTTAATTCATCCTTAGTTACCTCTTTATCTACAATTACGATTGCGTTATTTAAATCGCCACCTTTAATAAGGTTATGTTGTAATTGATATTCTAATTCGTGCAAGAAACAGAAGGTACGGCAAGAAGCAATTTCCTTTTTAAACTCCGCAATGGTGCTAATACCAGCGTGCTGACTGCCCAAAACAGGAGAGTTATAATCTATCATGCAGGTAAAACGGTAATCATCCAATGGCATCGCCACGATTTCTACTTTTCTATCTGCTTCAGTATAAGTAATGTTATGTGGAATTGTAAAATACTCACGATCTGCATTTTGTTCAATTGCGCCAACTTCTTCAAGCAAATCAATAAACTGAATAGAGCTTCCGTCCATAATTGGAGTTTCAGGGCCATCAAGTTTAATTAAAACGTTATCAAGGTCCATACCTATTAACGAAGCCATTACATGCTCTACAGTACTTACACTAGCACCATTTTGGGTAAGCGTAGTTCCGCGAGATGTATCGGTTACATTATCGGCATCTGCTTCGATGATGGGATGGCCATCAAGGTCGATACGTTGAAATTTGAAGCCATGGTTCTCTGGCGCAGGGCAAAATGTAAGGGTAACATTTGCTCCGGTATGTAAACCAACACCAGATACAGATGTTTCTTTTTTAATCGTTTTTTGTCTAACGTTCATTGTGTATTGTATTCTTTTCCAACTCGGATGTAAGTTTTTTTAATTCTTCCTCAAGAGCGTTAATTCTTTTTTCAACATCCGGTAGGTGTTTAAAAATCACTGAGGCACGCATCCAGTTGCGTAAAGGTTGGGCCGGGCTACCGTGCCATTGTTTATTTTCTTCTGTTATATTAAAGTTGATTCCTGCTTGTGCGCCAATTTGTGTGCCTTTGGCTAAACTTAAATGACCAGCAATACCTACCTGACCACCAATTACACTATTAGCGCCAATTTTTGTACTTCCAGATACGCCGGATTGAGCAGCTAAAACAGTGTTTTCACCAATTTCAGCATTGTGTGCAATTTGAATTAAATTATCAATTTTTGCGCCTTTTTTTATAGTTGTAGAACCCATTGTTGCTCTATCAACCGTTGTATTGGCTCCAATTTCTACGTCATCTTCAATTATAACGTTACCAATTTGGGGTATTTTATTGTAAGTTCCATCTTTTTGTGGGGCAAATCCGAACCCATCACTACCGATTACGGTGTTGGAATGAATAACCACACGATTTCCAATAATAGAATTGTGGTAAATTTTAACACCAGGAAAAAAAGTACAATTGCTACCAATTTTCGAGTTTGCACCAATAAAAGTTTGTGTTTTTATTTTGGTTCCGTCGGCAATCTCCACATTTTCTGCTATGTAAGAAAATGCTCCAATAAATACATTCTTCCCAATTTTAGCTGATGGATCTACAAAGGCAAGCTTATCAATACCAGATTGATCTGCCTGGGCATTTACAGCTTCATTGTACTTATCCAGTAAAATGGTAAAAGAACTATATGGATTATCAACGCGGATTAAAGTACTTGTATAATCCTGTGTGGGGTTAAAATCTTTAGAAACAATAACAACAGAGGCCTGTGTAGAGTACAAAAAGTTTTCATATTTAGGATTGGAAAGAAAAGACAAAGAGCCTTCTTTCCCATCTTCTATCTTAGAGAGTTCGGTTACAGCTACATCTGGGTTACCATCAATGGAACCGTTTAGAAACTCGCTTATCTGCTTGGCAGTAAATTGCATCGTACAAAGGTAAATGTTAAATTGATATGAACAAAAAAACCTGTTAGGGTTAATAAGTGTATATTTTACACAATAATAAGACTAAAAACGGCAGTTAAAATTAAATATTTTGTTAAAAAGGCTTAAATCCCTCTCGGGTAGCAGAGAATATATTTCTCTACCGTTTTTTGCAGTGACTCCAAATTCGATAAATCCGATGCTTTTGCAATATCTACAATATCGTTATTTTTCATTAAAATTTTAATATTTCCAACTCCAGCGTTGTATGCTCTGTTTTTAATCGACTCTGTAAACACGAAATACCGGGCTTCTTCTGGGTTAATATCCAGTAGATTAACAGCTGCGTTTTGCAAAAACTGAATTCTGTCTTCATTGGCAATTTCATTTCCCATTTCTACTTTATACAAATTTCTCGAAGTGAGCATCCGGCATAATGTAGATAAAATTTTGTCAGGATGTTTAGCCCAAACTTTTACCGCTGCGTATATATCCTGATCGTCCAAATTGGTAAAATGCTCTAAATGGGTGTGTCCATTAAAAAAATCATCCTCAGTAATATTATTTTTAAGGAAGTGACTTAAAGAAGGAGAAGCAAATAAATTTTCTCCATTAACGGATAATTGTTTAGCCCTTTCTAGCAGTTTAACCAAAAGCATTTCTCCAGAGATAACTGTTTTGTGCAAATAAACCTGCCAATACATCAGCCTGCGGGCGATTAAGAATTTCTCAATAGAATAAATACCTTTTTCTTCAATTACCAGATCATCGGCATAAACATTAAACATTTTAATAATCCTGTCGAAACTAATTACGCCCTCGCTTACGCCTGTAAAAAAGCTATCACGATTTAAGTAATCCATTCTATCCAAATCCAACTGACCGGAGATTAGCTGGTGAAGAAACTTTTTAGGATGTGTACCATTAAAAACTTCAATAGCCTGCGTTAATCGACCACCAAAATGTGCATTTAGTTCCTGCATTAATCTGGCAGAAATATCTTCATGTTTTATTCCCGTAACCAGTGAATGTTCCAATGCATGCGAAAAAGGACCATGGCCAATATCGTGTAGTAAAATGGCTAAAGTGGCAGCTTCTTCTTCTGCGGGTGTTATAAGATGATCTTTACTTCTTAAAATTTCTATTGCCAAGCTCATTAAATGCATAGCGCCCAATGCATGATGAAAACGCGTATGAAGTGCACCCGGATAGACCAAATGCGTCATTCCGAGCTGTTTAATATAACGTAAGCGTTGGAAATACGGATGAGAAATTACATCGTAAACTAATTCTGACGGGATGCTTATGAACCCATAAACAGGATCATTTATTATTTTCTTCTTATTCAATCGTTAAAAATAGTTAAATAGATAGATACGGTACAAAAATTGCTATTTTTATTTATACTTTGATTTGCCTGCAAATATATAACGGCAATAATCACCTATTTTTACAATAACATGCAAGAAACTAAAATTTTATGGGCTGATGATGAAATCGACCTATTAAAACCACATATATTATTACTGAATGATAAAGGTTACAATGTAACTACTTTTACAAATGGTAACGATGCGCTCGAAGCTTTTGGCAAGGCACATTTTGATCTTGTTTTTTTGGATGAAAACATGCCAGGAATGAGCGGTATTGAAACACTTTCGGCCATTAAGAATTTAAACCCTGATGTACCCGTTGTTTTAATTACTAAAAGTGAAGAGGAAAACCTGATGGAGGATGCCATTGGAAGCAAAATTGATGATTATTTAATTAAGCCAGTAAACCCTAAACAGGTTTTATTAACCATTAAAAAGTTAATTGATAATAAACGTTTGGTGAGCGAGAAAACATCAATGGCTTATCAACAGGATTTTAGGCGTTTGGGCATGACCCTTGGCGATAAATTAAGCTATGAAGAGTGGGTTGATGTTTATAAAAAAATCGTTTTCTGGGAATTAGAGCTCGAAAAATTGGATGATCCGCAAATGCATGAAATTTTAACCATGCAAAAACAGGAAGCCAATACACAGTTTTCAAAATTTATTGAAGAGCATTATTTAAACTGGATTAAGGAAAAGGACAAGGCGCCATTACTTTCAAACGAATTGCTAAAGAAAAAAGCTTTCCCGCATATTAATGAAACCACGCCTGTATTTTTCATCTTGATTGATAACCTTCGTTACGATCAATGGAAAATTATAAACCCATTAATTTCTGAGTATTTCCGCATTGATGAGGAGGATATGTACACCAGTATTTTGCCAACAGCAACGCAATACGCTCGTAACGCAATATTTTCTGGCTTAATGCCTTTAGATATGGAAAAACGTTTTCCAAGTTTATGGCAAAATGATGATGATGAGGGCGGTAAAAATATGCACGAAGAAGCATTTTTGGCCGATAATATTAAACGTAGCTTAAGAAAAGATTGTAAATTCAGTTATAATAAAATTTTAACTTTTGAGCAAGGAAAGGATTTGGTCGATCAAACTAACAACCTGTTGAAAAATGATTTTAATGCAATTGTTTTCAACTTTGTTGATATGTTAAGTCATGCTCGTACCGATATGCAAATGATTAGAGAGCTTGCAAATGATGATGCCGCTTACCGCTCATTAACATTATCATGGTTTGAGCATTCTCCTTTATTTGATTTGCTGAAGAAAATATCTCAGAAAAAAGTTAAGGTTATCATCACCACGGATCACGGAACTATTCGCGTTAAAAAACCGGTTAAAGTTATTGGTGATAGAAGTACTAACACTAATTTAAGGTACAAACAAGGTAGAAATTTGAACTTTAATGCTAAGGAAGTTTTCTTAATAAAAAATCCTCACGATGCCTTGCTACCAAAAATTAACATCAGTAGTAGTTACATTTTTGCAAGAGAGGATAGTTATTTCGTTTATCCGAATAATTATAACCAGTTTGTGAATTATTATAATGAAACTTTCCAGCACGGAGGTATTTCTTTGGAAGAAATGATTATTCCGGTTGTAACTTACTCACCAAGAAATTAAATTTTTGCCACGGAAACACGAAATTCACAGCATTAATAAGCTGTATATTCTGTATTTCCGTGGCAATATTTTTGCTCCAGGCTATCTAATCTAAATTATTGATAAAGCTTTTTGTTTATTCAAAGGCTAACTTTTTTACTTTTGCATATATTTTTTAAAATGAAGTTAGAAGTTAAAAGTTTAGCCGATTTGCCAAATGTTGCCAATCAGCTTTTAGATTTTGCAGGTAATCAAAAGGTTTTCATATTTGAAGGCGATATGGGAGCAGGTAAAACTACTTTTATAAAAGTTTTTTGCGAGACTTTGGGCGTAAAAGATGTGGTTTCGAGCCCAACTTATTCTATTGTAAATGAATATGAAAGTGTTAATGGACCAGTTTATCATTTCGATTTTTACAGAATAAAGGATATTCAGGAAGCCTATGATTTAGGTTATGAGGAATATTTTTATGGTAATGGAATTTGTTTAATCGAATGGCCAGAAAGGGTAGAAGAGTTGCTGCCGGATCATTTTATAGAAGTAGAAATTACAATTATTGACGAAAGTCAAAGAACGATAACATTTTCTTCAAAATAGTGATAAACATTAGGTTGATTGTTATTTAGTTAGCTAAATTTTAGGAGATTTTCCGTATCTTCATCAACCTAAAATAAATAAACATTTACTACATCATGGCTACAGGATTAAGAGAAGGAATGGCCGATATAGCTCGCCAGGGTTTACTTCAAACTCAGGAAGCGACGCTGGAAACCAAGAACAAAAAAAATCATCTTAATATTGGCATCCCCAAAGAAATTTCTTTTCAGGAAAATAGAATTGCCCTAACGCCATTATCCGTTGCTTTATTGGTTAATAACGGTCACCGTGTTATTTTAGAAAGCGGTGCAGGTATTGCTGCAAATTTTTCTGATAGCGAATATGCCGAACAAGGTGCCAAAATTGCTTACGATAAAAAGGAAGTTTTTGACTCGGATATTCTGGTAAAAATTGCTCCGCCCATGCTGGAAGAAATCGCCATGATGCATAAGGGGCAAACCTTAATTTCTTCCTTGCAAACCGGAACTTTAAAACAAGAATATCTAAAGGCTTTAATGCATAAAAAGATTAATGCTTTATGTTTTGAGCACCTGCGTGATGAAGGTAATGTACTAAGTGTAGTTAGGGCAATGAGCGAAATTGTGGGCTCTACATCTATATTAATTGCTGCAGAATATTTAAGTAATGTAACCGGTGGGAAAGGTTTAATGCTTGGTGGTTTTACGGGTGTGCCGCCGACTGAAATTGTAATTTTAGGGGCTGGTACAGTTGGTGAGTATGCCGCAAGAACTGCATTGGCTTTAGGCGCCGAGGTTAAGGTTTTTGATAGCTCTATTTATCGTTTACGCAGGTTACAAAATAATTTGGGCAATAGCCGTGTATTTACTTCGGTTATGCAGCCTATTGTTTTAAATAAGGCTATTGTTACTTGTGATGTTGTTATTGGCGCAATAAGGGCAACACATGGTAGGAGCCCTTGTATTGTTATGGAAGAAACTGTTGCCAGAATGAAGCCACACTCTGTTGTGATAGATGTAAGCATAGACCAAGGTGGATGTTTTGAAACTTCTGAAGTAACCAACCATACAAACCCAGTTTTTAGAAAGTACGATGTAATACATTATTGTGTACCTAATATTGCATCCAGGGTTCCACGAACGGCATCTTATGCGCTGACAAATATTTTTGCGCCAATTTTGCTCGAAATTGGAGATTCAGGGGGCTTAATGAACATGGTATGGAATAATCCTGGTATTCGTGAAGCTTTATATATTTATCAAGGTAATGTAACTAGCAAAGATTTGGCAGATATGTTTAATTTACCATTTAAAGATTTGGAACTATTGGTGGTTTCTAACCAATAAATTAATTATGAAAATTAGTTTTTTAACCCTGTTTATATTTTTCTCACTGGCTGTCGGTGCTCAGAATAAACCTTCAGCTATTAAAAAACTGGTTGTTGTAAATTCTTATAATCAGTATTTAGTTTCTGTTAAAACTAACCCGAATAATGAGTTAATAGAAATCAAAAAAGCCATTCCAAACATAAAACTGGATATTCGTTATGCAACGACTAATAATTTTATGAAACAGGTAATGTACAAGCAGGCAAGGGCTTTTGCAAGAAAACCTGTGGTAGAATCATTAAAAAGAATACAGGCCGATTTAAATAAAAAAGGTTATGGTTTGAAAATTTTTGACGGCTACAGACCATACACAATTACCGTAGCATTTTACAAAAAAGCGAGTGATAAAAATTTTGTAGCCAACCCAAATAAAGGCTCAAAGCATAACAGAGGTTGTGCTGTAGATTTAACCTTGATTAACCTAAAAACGGGTAAAGAAATTGCCATGCCTACACCGTATGATAGTTTTGCTGCAGCAGCAGCAGCTAACTATGAAAATGTAAGTGCTGAACTAAAAAAGAACCGCAACTTTTTAATCAATGCCATGCAAAAACATGGTTTTAAAGTTCTACCTAATGAATGGTGGCACTTCGATTTTAATGGATGGCAAAACTACGATTTAATGGATATTCCTTTTGAAAAACTATAGGTGGTGTGGCCTGCCGTATTGATCCATTTTAACCCTTGCTTTATCTCCTTTTAAAGTTAAATGAAAAATATAATCGTAATCATCATCGGTTAACTCCTCTTTAGGTCTTTTACCTCCAAAGGCTTCAATAAGTTCTAAAACGGTATTAGAATGACCAGCGATAATAACGGTTTTTCCTTCAAAATTCTTTTTAACATTTTCTACCAACTCCTTAGTTTCGGTTACATCATAATCGGTAATGGTTATTTTATTTTTTGCAATTAAAGAATCCAACGTTTGGTGTGTTCTATTGTAAGGTGTGCTAAATGCTGCGTTGAATTTTTCCTTTTTAAGAAATCTATTTAAATCGCCTGCTCTTATTTTTCCTTCGTCAGATAGATTTGGATTTTTATCAGCAGGGTTTGTCTTATCTTTTTCTGCATGTCTTACAATCCAAATTTCGGTAGTTTGTGCAAAAGCAAACTGAGAAAATATAAAGGTTAAAGATAGAAGTAATAAAATCTTTTTCATCGGATGTGTTTGATTTTCAGTAATAAATAATCATAAGCTTATTGCTAAAATACTTGAATATGCTTATGATTAATATGAGGTATAAATATTG
The DNA here is from genome assembly GCF_004335085.1 of Pedobacter nototheniae. GTDB lineage: Bacteria > Bacteroidota > Bacteroidia > Sphingobacteriales > Sphingobacteriaceae > Pedobacter > Pedobacter nototheniae. The sequence continues at coordinate 115,571 of NZ_RQRS01000014.1, forward strand.
AAAAATATATCCGTATAATTTAATTTATCGCATTTAATCTACATAGAAGGAACGGATCCATTGCAACAAGCAGAGTGCTTTTTTGTTATTGTAAAAACCTCAAAGTATATGTTGTATCGCTAAAAGCATGTATCGACATCCTCGAAGCATATGTTGTATCGCTAAAGGGATTGAATAAGAATCACCTTAAAGGGTCTGTTCAAAAAACTGTGCTAAAAAAATTAACCACATAACAAAAACAAAACCGCAGCTTATTTTTCTATTCGCTGCGGTTTATTGTATTGTACAGATCAAGATTTATGGTTGATTAATGAGCATAGTTTTCTAAACTCTATCCCTGATATTTATTTTTAGACCAAGCTAGCTGCTCCAAAGGACCATGATTTATCCTTACTTAAGGATCCAATGGTTCATCAAAATCAATTTGTAATGACATTGCGTTAGGATAAAACTCAAGTGCGGTATCTGATAATCGTTTGCCATTTTTGTACGGTTCGTAACCAAGTTCTTTAACGCAACGTTGCATCATCAAATCGCTTATATAATAGCTTTGCGATTTAACGGTTACCACCAAACCAGGTTTTTCCATTGGCATATTATACCTAAAAATAAGTCGTGCTGCGTTTCGTAAATTAGTTGTGGTATGCCTTGCATGTGGCTCCATAATAATTGCACTTTCAGGAATCTGCAAGTTTTGCATTAAGAACTTTTTCATTTCAAAAGCCTCGCTGTATTTTGTTTTATAAGGATGCACTCTTCCGCCTGATACCATAATAAAGGGTGCTAATCCTGCTCTAAATTGCTCAGCAGCTAGTCTGCAACGCAGCATTCCACCAGCGCTTAATTCTGTAGGTACTTCTTCTGGTCCTTCGCCCGGTACTAATATTAAGCTGTATTTATATGCAGAAAAATTAGTTTTGGCAATGGCGCCCAATGCGGCTTTATTTACAGTGGTTACCATCGGTTCAAAATCTGCAGCATCATTTCTTTCGTTAATTTCAAGTGTAATCAGTGCAAATTCTAAAGTGGGTTCAAAAAATAGCTTATTTTTAACGCTAAGACTTAATATTGAATTGGTGCTTACCAATTCTGGGTAACTTTTATCTTTTACATTAAAGCCAATTGAATCTATTTTTGGGTAATTTGGTTTTTGTCCATCTGCATAAACACTTATAGCATAATTAACAGCCTTTGCATCCTGTTCCCAGGCTTTTTGCAACACTTCTTTAGGTTCTAAATTGTTGTATAAACTGTAACATCCTGATGGAAGAATATGGTTTTTAACAAGCAAGCCTAATTCATTTTGAGGCTTAAATAATACGCTCAATCTATTGCTAACCAAATTAATTTCTTCATTGCTAAATTTAATTGCTCCAGTTAAACAATTCACATCGTTTGAACAGCTTTTAATTGAAGCAGAAATTTTATCACTTTTATTTTTAAATAAAGCTTTTAGTTCAGCATCATTTTCAAGGAGTTTTTTTACAGCAATATCTTTTTGAAATAACGTAAGCAGATAGTAATTTTTATATTGAACGGCATTATAAGTAGTTTGCAGGTGATACTCTTTTTGGGCTTTACTTTGCGCTGTTGCACCAATTGAGATTATCCAGCAAAAAATAAGTAAATAAGATACTTTCATGGTGTTAAATTAAATCTTAAAGGTATTTAAAAGAAAGGGTCGTAACTATAAAGCAACGACCCAAACTTATTAACTTTTCTTAGTAACCGGTATTTTGCCAGCCGGCTTTATTTGTAATATTATCAATTTCTGCTTGCGGAACAGGATAAATGCTTCTAAATGCTGGAATACCTGGGAATATGGTTGCCATTTGACTGGTTCTAACAATATCAAACCAACGATCTGCTTCCAAGGCAAATTCTAAGCGACGCTCTAAATATATGGCGGTTCTAAAATCAGCTTGATTTGTTAAGATTGCAGCCGTTTTTATAGATGCATTGGCGTTAGTACGTACAGCATTAAGCGCTGTAAATGAATCCACATTTCCATAGGCAACTTCGTTTAAGGCCTCAGCATACATAAGTAATACATCGGCACAGCGTAGAATAGGAAAATCACTACTGGTTTCTGTCGAGTTAGAAACTGGACTGTTAAATTTACCCGGCCGAGAGCCAATATTTGTTGGCGCTACGAGAGCTTTACGGTTATCGGTGTTTTCAAATAAAGTTTGAGGAATACTAATTGTGTTGGTGTTGTTATTATTTCTGTAGCGATTATCTTGGTTTACAGCTTCTTTAACTCCACCAGCTAAATACTGAATAGCAAAAATAACATCCTTACTTGTTTTTAAACCATTAGGAAATGTAGTTGTTTGTGGCACGGTTGATAGAACTGTACCCGCATAAATGGCTGTTACAATTGGTTGCAAAGTAGAAACAACTAAATCGTATTTCTTTTGGTACAAATATACTTTTGCCAGCAATGCTGATGCCGCATAACTAGTTGCTCTACCGCGTTGTGCATCGGGCCAGCTGGTTGGAAGTTTTGCAATTGCATCAGTTAAATCATTTACAACTTGAACATAAATTTGAGTTGAAGTGCTGCGGCTATTGCCTCTTGCCTGATCTGTTGATTGAACAGATGTTACTAAAGGAACACTGCCCCATAAGCGGGTTAGATTGAAATAGCTTAAAGCTCTGATAAATTTTGCTTGGCCAATAATTTGATTTTTGGATGTTTCATTCATGCTAATGCCAGGCGCTTTATCCAAAACAATGTTGCTGCGATATATCGCCTTGTAATGGCCTTGCCATGATGCTGCGAGAATATTGTTTGCTGGGGTTTCTGAAAATACTTCGATTGCATTTCTTACTCCTGCACCTGATCCTGGATCATTATCGGTCACATTATCCCCACGGATTTCTCCTAACGTAAGCATGTTATTACCATACAAGCTATCTGTTTGCAAAGCATCATAACAACTTACTAAACCACCCTGTAAGCCCTTTTCATCTACGTAGAAAGTGCTTTCGGTGTATGAGTCGAATGGTTTTGATTCTAAAAACTTTTTACACGAAGAAACTGTAATAATCAGGCTGCATGCTAAGATTGATGTTATATATTTTTTCATCTGATTGTTCTTAATTATAGAGTAATATTAATACCGATTGATGTTGTTTTTGCTGTTGGATAAACACCATAATCTTCACCATTTGTTGTTGCTGCAGATCTGTTGGTAACCTCAGGGTTATAACCCGTGTATTTGGTAAACGTAAACGGATTTTGCATGGCAACATAAATTCTAACTTTTGTTAGCGCTATTTTTTTAACCAAATCTGCTGGGAAAGTATAACCTAAAGCAATGTTGCGGATTCGCAAATATGAACCATCTTCTATATGCCAGGTTGATGTTGTTCCATTGCTTCCTTTTGCAACACGGTTTGCTCTAACATCTTGGCCACTTCCAGGGTTACTTTCTGATACCCAACGATCCAAAGAGCTAACCATATTGTTCATGTTACCTTCTTTATTGGCAAAATATCTGCGAGAAAGATTAAGGATTTTGTTTCCATAAACACCTTGTAAGGCAACATTTAAATCAATGCCCTTATACTCGGCCGAAGTTGCAAAGCCATAAGTAAATTTAGGCAGATAGTTGCCCACAATTTCGCGGTCTTTTGTTAAATCAATTACACCATCACCGTCTACATCTTTAAATTTAAAATCGCCAGGTTTAGCGGTATTTAAATCAAAATTGCCTTGGGTATCAGTATAATGAGGGTATGCATTAACCTCTGCCTGATTTTTAAATACACCTAAAACTACAGGTAAATAGTATGAACCAATAGGTTCGCCCACTCTGGTTAAGAAATAAGCATTAGCAACAGATCCGGTTTTAATAATATCGGCATTGCCAGGACCTAATTCTACTACTTTGTTTTTGTTTTTAGAGAAGTTTGCACTCGCGGTCCATTTTACACCACCAAATTGTTGTTGAGTACCCAAATTAATATCGATACCTTTATTATTAACCTTACCAATGTTCTTTAACTCTGTAGCAAATCCTGTAGAAAGAGGCACTGGAACATCCAATAGCAAATCTTTAGTATTACTGTTGTACACGTCAACAGATAAAGTAAGTTGATTTTTGAAAAAAGCGGCATCGAAACCTAGGTTTAATTGTGCCGTTTTCTCCCATCTTAAATCATCATTTGGTTTTGCATAAGATGCCGCTCCGTTAACTACGCTCGGAGAAGAGCCACCAAAAACATAAGCATAATTGGTCATTGCACCTAAAGAAGCATTGTTTGGAATGTTAAAATTACCAGTTAAACCATAACTGGCTCTTAGTTTTAAGTCTGAAACAGCTGTTGAACTTTTAAGGAAATCTTCTTCTGAAACTCTCCATCCTACAGATGCTGAAGGGAAATAACCCCACTTAGAATTTTTGCCAAATCTGGAAGATCCATCAGCTCTTACCGAACCTGTAAATAAATATTTGCCTTTATAGCTATACTGTAGTCTCGCAATACCAGATGCCAGTGTCCATTGTTGTTTGGTTCCCGTTCCACTAGTAACAATTCCGGCATTTATATAAGGAACTTGATCGCTGATGAAACCTTTTGAAGCGTAAGCGTAAGTACTGCTTAAATCATCTTTTTGGGTAGACCAACCCACTAAAGCATTAATACTGTGATCGCCAATAACTTTAGAATAGTTTACGGTTTGCTCCAAAAGCCAATTAATTTCTTTTGTTGTTCTGGATGAACCATAAGCATCCGAAGGATCGTTTGCTGCAGTGTTTGATTTTGGGATAATTGAAGGACTGAAAATATCTTCAGAACTGTTAAATACGTCGATACCTAACTGGATTTTGTACTTTAAATCTTTAAGGATTGATGCCTCAACAAAAGTACTTCCAGTTAACCTGTTAGAACCCACATCATCTTTTTGGAGCATAGCAAGCGCAACAGGGTTCCATGCTTGAGTTTCGCCATTACCACCTATTAACGTTGGTTGTCCTGGTACTTGGGTTAAAGTACTTGGGCTCCATGAGTTTTGAGCAAAACTATAGCTTCCATCGCTATTGTATACAGGAAAAATAGGCGAGTAGTGAAGCGCAGAAGCCACAATACCTCCGTTTGAATAGGCACCATTGGCATTTACTCTTTTCTCTTTAATTACCGATGGAGATAAATTTACACCATACCTAAAAATGCCTTTATTTCCTTCCAAATTCAACCTGCCGCTATAACGCTTAAAACCACTGTTTAAAATAATACCATCCTGATCAAAATATTCCATAGATGCATAATACTTCATGTTTTCGCCACCACCAGATGCTGAAATAGAATGATTTTGAATCGGCGCAGTCCTGAAAATTTCATTCTGCCAATCAGTATTCGTTAAACCCTGTTGACCTTGTAAATAAGGCAATACTTCCAAAGGAATTACCGCACTGGTGTTCGCCGTGCCAGCTTTAAATAAACGGGTGCTGTTATTATCATTAAAACTATATGGAACTATCGGCGAACCATTAGATACATTTTTACGGTTAATAGCGTCCATGGCATCAGCGTAGGTATTATTTCTAGAATCTAGCACCATTTGCGAATATTGATAAGCATCCATCATATCAATTTTATGTGCAATTGATTGCCAGCCTTTATAACTATTAACATTAATAGTTGCAACGCCATTTTTACCTTGTTTGGTTGTTATCAATACAACTCCGTTTGATCCTCTTGAACCATATATAGCTGCAGAAGAAGCATCTTTAAGTACCTCAATAGATGCAATGTCATTTGTGTTTAAAGTGTTGATATTATCATTAGAAATCGGCACACCATCAACAACATATAACGGATTAGAGCCTGCTGTAATTGTGCCAACCCCACGTACTTTAATGGCTAACGCACCGCCAGGAGTTCCAGACCCTTGCGAAACCTGTACGCCTGCCATTTTACCAACCATCGCTTCAGCAGCATTATTTATTGGTTGGTTTTCTAAATCAGCCGCCTTAATACTCGCAATTGAAGTGGTTACATCCTTCTTTTTCTGACTGCCATAACCAACTACAACAACATCTGTTAAGGATGATGAAGCCGGATTAAGCTGAATAAGAAGCGTAGCCTGTTCGCCTGCTTTTAGGACATAATTATCAATAGTTTTAGTGGTGTAGCCAATGTAAGAGGCGCTAATATTATAAGGCACATTGGCGGATAGACCACTAATGATAAATTTGCCTTCAGAATTAACCATAATTCCTTTCTTCTCATTGGTTTTTGTGTTGAGTAAAAGAATGGAAGCACCTAATAAGGGCTGCCCAGTTTCATCTTTTACTATCCCGGTAATCTCTGATGTTTGAGCACGGGTATTTGCTGCAACTGATATTAGAAACAGGCAAATGAATAAGTGTGTAGTAAATTTTCTAAGCATAGTATATTGTTTTATTTGGTTGTTTTTTGGCAATAACTTTCCCATTCACGTTTTTTTTACGAGTTAAGTTCATTGTAATATGGAGTTGGATTTTATTTTCTAATCAGATAACCTTCGGTTGTTTTGATTTGGTTTAGTTTATTTAATTCAGCTATTTCTTCTAGTATTTTATCTATTGATTGCGTTAATTTTAAACTTCCTGTGAATGATATTTCCTGCAAATCTGCAGGGTTATAAATGATTTTAACTTTGTAATGCTGTTGTAGCTTTGCAAAAACTTCTATTAATGGAGCCTGATTAAAGTTTAATTCTTTAATTACTGGTTGCTTGGTTAATAATGTTTTAACATCGCTTACATTAACTTTATTTAGCTCGCTGTTGTAAACCAACTGATTGCCGGGTATTAATATTTTACTAAATGGTAAAGCATGAGTTGTTGAATCGATATTTTTAACCCAAACCTTACCTGTGTGTAGTTCTACTTTAATTTCTTTACTTTTTTCTAAGGCAGTAATTGTAAACGAAGTTCCTAAGGCGGTAGTGGATACGCCTTTAGCATAAACTACAAAAGGGTGTTTTTTATCTTTAGTAACCTGAAAAAAACTTTTACCATTTAAATAAATTTCTCTTTTACTTGTTATAAAAGGCATGGCATACCTCAATTCTCCGCCTGGATATAATTTCACCGTTGATAAATCTGGTAAGGTTAAGAATTGAATATGCTCTGTATAGTTCATAACCGATTTCCAATTAACAGCACTTTTTTTTGTTTGATTTAGGGCAATATTTTGAACCAAAATTTCTTTGCTTCGATTTTGTTTAAGAGTTAAAAATCCAAAAGTGAGGAGCGCTAAAATTATAGCCGCGGCTGATGTAATCTTTATCCAATTTAGTTTAGAAACCTTTGCAGTAGTTTGTTTTTTAATTATGCTAAACATTTCTTCAGTTTTAGCATCATCAATTAAAGCATCCGTTGTATTATCCCATTCGGTTTTTTTTAATAAATGCTCAGCAAATTCATCAACCTCATTCAAATATTTAACCACCAAAAGCTTTTCTTCCGGGCTGCATTGTCCTTTAAAATACTTATCCAATAACTCATCAGATATACTCATACTTACTAATACGATTGAAACAGGCGCAAACCCGTAATGGAAAAAAAATAAATTTTAATTAATTAAGAAAATCAACCAAAAAGATAATGGCAGGCAAATACGCATAGCCATTTAGTTGTTTCATGGCTAAAGAGATGTGTTTTTCTACTGTACGTGGTGAGATTGATAGTTGCTCAGAAATTTCTTTGTAGCTATACCCGTGAAGGCGGTTGAGTAGAAATACCTTTTTGCGGGTAGGTGGTAAACAGTTTAAAGCAACTTCTAATTGCTGTTTATATTCAAAAACCTCAGTTTGATTTTGAACGTTTACTTGTGCTTCCTGATGGTAAACAGTAAGGTTACGCTCATCATTAGCCAATTTTTTAAAATAATCCAGTAAAGTTGTTTTCGCGATTTTGAATAATTGCAAATCCAACGGGCACTCTTCTGATAAGGTATGTTTAAAGCGCCAAAGTTTTATAAAAGCAAGTTGGGTAAGCTCCTGAGCCTGATCTTTTGATGCCGTTTTCTTAAAAAAATAGGCAAAAACCTTCTTATGCCATAGCTTAAAAACTATTTCAAAAGATACATGATCCCCTTCTTTTATATTTTGGATATAGTTTGTCACTTTGGCTCAAAACTATTTGGTTAATGTTAGCTAAAAATAAATATAGGGTTAATTTTTGCAATTGTTATCAATTAAAAAAATCATTGTTTTAACTTATGTAAAGGAAAAGTTAACTTTTATTTAATGCTGCAATCAAACTATTTATGTCTTTTGCCGTGTGCCAGCTGCTTAAAATAATACGGTTAATGGGTTCGTCATTTACTCCAGGATATGGAAAAGAAGAAATTAAGATTTTATGATGTAAAAGTTTTCTTGCTAAATCCGGGTCATTAATTTGAAATGCAGGAAAATTAGACTCAAATTTCCAATCGGTATTTAAAGCATGGCTGAATAATCGTATGTTTTTTTGCAGTTCGATCCACGCGGATTCATAAATTTCTTTTGATTTTATAAAAGCGTACAATCCAGCTGCAGATGGTGGTGATGCACCAGCGAATTCATTAGTTTGTTTAAGCTGTTTTATTATTTTTTCAGTGCTTAACACTAAACCCGCATCTACGCCCAGTGCTTTAGCCATGGATGCAACCAAAACGCAATGAATGTTATTTTGTTTTGGCAGATTTGAAAGGGCACTTAAACCATTATTCACTACCCCAATTCCATGAGAATCATCTACAATTAAGGTAATTTCTTTATCGGAATTAATCTCTTTCAAAAAATTAAAATCATAAATCTCCGGAAAAAGGTTATTCATGGAATTGCTAATCAATACCCAGTTTTTTTGATCGGATTTATTTATAACAACAGCAGTTTCCTTCGTCCAATCCTTAAAAGATTGTTCTGTAGGTTTTTGGTTTTCCAGCCAAAGCGATGGATGTGTTGCAGGAGCATACCTTACCTCGCCAGTTTTGCTAAGTTCTTTTACAACTAATTGTGCTGCGAGATAGCCACTGGAAGTAATCAGCGCATTTTCAGATCCATATCTCGCGGCTGCCGTAAATTCTGCATCGTTATAAATGCCAAGCTGAATATTGTTATTTCTGCTGGTACCATTATTTAAGCCAAATCTTTTAATCCCTTCTATATATGATTTAATAAAGCCCTTATTCTGTGGAATACCCAAATATGCGGTGCCTGCAAAATACAAATAGGATGTTCCTTCAACATCAATTTGATTGGAAAACGGTTGATTTACGCCTTTAAATTCTGATTGCATTTATTTAATTATAACTTCTTCCAAGGGTATCATTTGCAGCTTTTATAATTGATTTTGCTCCATTATCGTCGTGGTAAAATTCCCAAAACATAACACCATTGGCAACATCCTTTGCAAGTTTAGCCTTTTTCTTGGTTGTGTTAGTGCCATTGAAATAATATTTTACTCCTGCAATTGAAGCAGAATCCAAAGTAGTATTTGCATTATTGGCAACAAAATCTCTATATGCTTTTGAAGTATTAGATGCATTTTTGCCATAAGCGGGGATTCCTAAAACTGCTTTTTCTTTGGGCATGCCTCGAGTATTAAGCCAATAATTTAAGCTAAATGTAGCCATATCGTATGATGCATGCTGAATTGGATCATTTTTATCCCAACCAATGCCATCATAAACCATAATATTAAAAAAATCGACAGATGGAAAAACTTCAGTTTTTAAGCCATCTCTAATGCCGCCGGCATAAACACCTGGAGTAATTGCAGCACTTAAAAATTTATGGTATTTGTGTAGTGAGTCTGATAGTTCTTTTATTAATAAAACATAGTTATCTGCAGATCCATCAGTTGTACTCGGGTATTCCCAATCCATATCAACGCCATCTAAATTATTTGTTTTAGCAAAATTGAGTACGTTTTTAACAAATAAATTTCTGGTTGTTGCAGCGCTTGCCATAGTTACGAAAATGCTTTTTGTACCTGAAATGGAGATACCCGTTTTAACCCCATTGGCTCTTGCCCTTTGCATAACCAAATTAAAGCGTGCGGGTTGTTCTAAGTTGGCTAATGTGCCATCTGGATTTGGATTTAAAAAGGCATAAAATAAATGGGTTAACATTTTATATTTAGCAATATTTATACCCTCAGGATCGCGGTAGCTAGGGAAGTAAGAAACAATTTTAAAACTATTATCCACAACATACGGCGTAGATGGAAGTGTTGGTGTTATTGGATTTTCAATGTTATCTTTTTTACAGGATGCGATGAAAAGCACGGTAATTATGCTTAACAAAAGGTAGATTTTTTTCATAGGATTAGGTTTAAGTCACATTACATACTATTGGGTTTTGGTAAAAATAAAATTTGTGTTTTAAAGAATTCGAATTGTTGCTTTATAGATTTTTTCCAGTAGGCAGAATTATGAGAACCTGGTTGGGAAATGTAAGTAGCATTAATTTTTAAGCTATCGCATTTTTGCTTCAAAGCATTATTGGATTGATAAAAGAAATCGGAAGAACCACAATCGAAAATAATTTCCTTTTTGCTATCCTTAAGCTTATCTATATTTTTAATTACAGAATAATTTGACCAAATATCGCTCTCTTTCTCAGGATTTCCCAGCAACTCTGGAACACCAAATTTGCCAACGGCATCCATAAGATTAACACCTCCACTGGTACTGCCAGCACTTTTAAATAGATTTGGTTGTTTTAAAAAAAGCCATAAAGCACCGTGGCCACCCATGCTTAAACCTGTAAGAAATAAATTTGTGGTATCCACCGGAAAATCAGTTTTAATTTTAGGCAATAGCTCATCAAAGAAGAAGTTTTCATATTGCCAGTCCTTTTTTGCAGGACTATTTAAGTACCAGCTTTTAATTAAGCCATCAGGACAGATTAAAATATATCCATATTCATCGGCATATTTCTGTGCATCCATAATTTTATCCCACTGTTTATAGTTTCCACCATATCCATGTAGCAAAATTACGGCAGGAATTTTATGCTTTTTATTTAACTTTTTTGGCATGAAAACCCACGTTGTATCTGCCTGAGGCAAATTTTTTGAATTAAATATAATTTGTTTTTGTGCGGAGGCAGAATAGCAAAAAATAAAAGTTAGAATGGTTAAAAAGGTTTTCATGCTAGCTTAAAAATTATCGTGGATATAAGTAATTATTCTAACCATCTCTTTCTTAACATCAGCAGTTGGCATTACGAAGTTGTTGTTCATGAAAGAATAAATATAGGTTTTTCCTTTTTTAGTAACCACATATCCACTTTGGTTGTGGATTCCGGTTAGCGATCCAGTTTTAGCAAAAACAAAAGGATTATTTGTTTTTGGATATGCATATTTTAATGTGCCACTCTGTCCGCCTGCTGGTAGCATTGAAAAAAGTTTTTTCTGATCGTTTATCTCTTTGTAAATTAGGTCTAAAACCTTAATCATATCTCTTGGCGTAAACAAATTCATTCGTGATAAGCCAGATCCATCCACCCATCTCGGTTTATCGGGCAAGCTCGAAAGATGATTTTTAAGCACATAGTCAATTGCTTTTTCTGTACTTAAAGTATCGCCAATCTGATCAGAGCAAACCAACAATAATTGTTCTGCAATAAAATTATCGCTGGGCAGGAGCATATGCTTTAAAACCGAATCGCGGTTGGCACTATAAACGGTTTTAATATGCTTTGGTATTTTCATATCAACTACACCAACCGTTTTGTGCAACGTATCGGCAAGTAAACTTAATGTAGTTCCAGTATTTATTTTAAAAGGAATTTGCTGGTTATAATTTGGCTTTGTTAGGGTTGAATTATAAATAAATTCGTTCTTATTAAAGTTTCTTTTTACAAAAAAATCATCCTTTGTTTTGGTGCTATCGGGTATAAAGCAACTCCAAAAGCTTTTAGGCGAAACTGAGAATTTTCCGTTGCCTGTAGCCTTTACCCAAACTGTATTATCCAGTATTGGTAGCTCGTTAATCTCTGCCTGATAATAATCGTTGTAATCATCCCAAGACCAGCCGTTGCCAAAAAAGTTGCCAGCGTAACGACCAGGAGCAAAAAATAGATTTTTGTTGGAATTGGCAAGAAAATTATAAACCGATTTGTCCTTTAATTCTGATTGAAGAAATGAAGGATCGCCGGTTCCCCAAAAAATTAAGGAATCGCCCTTTTCAATATACTTCAAAGCAGGAATTGAATCAGGAATCATTTTTAAACTAGCATAAAAAGTATATAATTTAGTGTTGGATGCTGGAATGAAATATTTATCGGCATCTTTTTGAAAAAGCATTTTTTTATGCTCCATATTATACAATGCAAAGCCCACATTGTACTGTTTTATCACCGTAGAGTTTTTAAATTCTCGAGCCACTTTATTTGAGATCATTTTATCGGTAGAGCAACTCCACAATAAAGTAGCCGATAAAACAAGGACACTAAATAAAATTCTGTAACGTAAAGCTGGAAGCATGTTTTGTGGATGTTTGTGATAATACAAACTAAATTATTAAATTTAATTTAATGTTAACCAAATATATCCTGATTGTCCGTTTTACCTCCCGTAAATTAATACTCGGCATCAGCTTATTTTTACTTTTTTTTGGTAACATACAGGCGCAGGATTTTAGTTTCACCAACAACAGAACAAAGGAATCCTTAAGTTTTAAGTGCATAAAAAACCTAATTGTCATTCCAATTTTCGTTAATGGAAAAGGGCCTTACAATTTTGTGTTGGATACCGGAGTAGGACCAATGATTATTACAGACCCATCAATTATCGACTCTTTGAATTTCGCCACCATGCGAAAAATAAAAGTTTCCGGTTTAGGTATAGAAACAGTAGAGGCTTACGTATCGCAAAGCATTAGTGCCAAAATAGGCAATGCATACGTAACAAGAATTCCTACGGCAATTTTAAAAGAAGATCTCTTTAATTTATCAGGTCATTTGGGCTTAAAAGTATACGGTATTATAGGTTTTAGCTTTTTTAACAGTTTTGTGGTTGATGTTAGATATAGTGAAAGCAGAATTATTTTTCATGATCCTGATTCGAAAATCAAATACCGTGGAAGCAAAATTCCTATAGAAATAGAAAATCAAAAACCATATGTTATGGCTGCGGTAGATTTACCCAACGGCAAAGTTAATGCAAGGTTTTTAATGGATACTGGCGCCAGCCATGCTTTATCAATGGAGATGCTAAACGGTGGCGAATTTCCTTTGCCAGCAACAAAAATAAAAGCCAATTTAGGCATGACTTTAAGCGGGCAGATTAAAGGTTATGTAGGGCGAATTAAAACATTTTACTTAGGTCCTTATAAATTTAAAAATGTGATTGCCGGGTTTCCAGATTTTCAATCCATTTCTCAAAAGATAGATTTAACTAGTAGAAACGGTAATCTTGGTGCTGATGCGTTACGTAAATTTGATATCCAATTTAATTATCAGGAAAAATTTATTTACGTAAAACCAAACGGTTCCAGTAAGCAGCCTTTCGAGCACGATATGTCTGGTATGGTTATTTACCTTGACCAAAAGGAATATAAAAGAGTAATTATTGGAGATATTGACGAAAATTCTCCTGCAGAACGTGCAGGTTTATGCCCTGATGATGAAATTTTGAGCGTAAATTTTAAACCGATTGAGATGTATACCCTAAACGACTTAACAGAACTTTTAAAATCAAAAACTGATCGTAATTTAGTGCTTGAAATTTACCGGGATAATAAGATTTCTTACAAAGTACTTAAGCTAGAGCAGCGGATTTAAATTTGTGTCGTAACTTTCTGGTTACAAAAAATAAATCCCTGTAACAAGCATTTACCTTTATTCTCTTATTACCAAGCAAAATAAACCATTTAAAACACATATGAATAAAAAAATTAAGGTACTTGCGGTAGCAGGTATTGTCGCCTTTGGTATTGTGGGACCCAATGCGGCAAACGCTCAAAAAAAATCCAAAACCCAACCTGGCAAAACACCAGTAGCTACTCCTGCTGCAGCAGCGGCCCCAGCAGCAAAAAAAGAAGGTATAAAACCTTATTCAGAAATTATCACTGCAAAAGCCAGAACAACCAATGGTTTATTTAAAACACATAAGGTAGATGATAAGTGGTATTTTGAAATACCAGATTCCCTGTTAAATCGTGAAATGCTTGTGGTAACCCGCCTTGCAAAAGCACCTGTTGGGGTTAAAGTTGGCAACCAGCAATATGGTGGCGAAGAGTTAAACGAGCAAGTTTGGAAATGGGAACGCAGAGGTAAGCAAGTATATATTCGCGTACCAAGTTATGCTACAAAAGCTGATGCAAATAGCGATATGTACCAATCTGTACAAAACTCTAACCTAGCACAAATTTTAGCAAGCTTCGAAATAAAATCTTACAATAAAGATACTACAGGCGTTGTAATTGATGTTACCGATTTTTATAACGGCGATATTATGGCTATTGGCGCTACAGATGCCATTCGTAAAGCGTATAAAATTACCGTTTATGATGCAACAAGATCTTACATTGATACAGTAAAAACTTTCCCAATTAATGTGGAAGTTAAAACTGCAAAAACATATCGTGCTGCAGAGTCTCCAACAGACAATAGCAATGGTGCTGTAACTTTTGAATTTAACACTTCAATGCTTTTATTGCCTAAAGTGCCGGTAAAAGCAAGAATTATGGATAGCCGTGTTGGATATTTTGGTCAGTCGCAAATTGATTATGGTAGTGATGCGCAAAAGGCAGAACGTACAGCTTATATCCACAGATGGAATTTGGTACCTAAAGATACAAATGCTTATAAACGTGGAGAATTAGTTGAGCCAGTAAAACCAATTGTAATTTATATTGATCCGGCTACACCGAAAAAATGGGTTCCATATTTAATTCAAGGTATTAATGATTGGCAAGTTGCCTTTGAAGCTGCCGGTTTTAAAAATGCCATTATCGGTAAAGAAGCACCTACACCACAGCAAGATCCTGAATTTAGTGTAGAAGATTCTAGATATTCTGTTGTTCGTTATTTCGCATCGGATATTGCAAATGCATACGGCCCTCACATCAGTGATCCACGTACCGGGCAAATTTTAGAAACACACATTGGCTGGTACCACAACGTAATGAATTTATTGCGTAACTGGTATTTTGTGCAAACCGCCGCTATTAATCCAGATGTACGCAAAGCCAAATTTAGTGATGCACAAATGGGCGAATTAATCCGTTTTGTTTCTTCACACGAAATTGGACATACTTTAGGTTTGCCACACAACTTTGGCTCAAGCTATGCTTACCCAGTTGATTCTTTACGTTCAAAAGCATTTACAGATAAACACGGAACAGCACCGTCAATTATGGATTATGCCCGTTTTAATTATATTGCACAACCAGGAGATGGCGTAACTAAGCTTCACCCACAAATTGGCGAATACGATAAATGGTCTATTAAATGGGGTTACTCTTGGTTGCCTGGTAACAAAACTGCCGAGCAAGAAAAAGAGGTTCTAAATCAATGGGTACTTAAAAACGCAGGCAATCCGCTTTATTTTTATGGTCGCCAGGGTACTTCTTTAGATCCTCGCTTACAAAGTGAAGATTTAGGAGATAACGCAATGAAAGCCAGTAACTATGGTATTGCAAACTTAAAACGCATTCTTCCAAACGTAGAGAAGTGGACTTTCCAAAAAGGTAAAGACTATAGCGATTTGAAGGAAATTTATACTGAAATCATCGGTCAATACAACCGTTATATGGGCCACGTTTTAACCAATGTTGGTGGTATGAGCGAAAACTTTAAAACTTACGATCAATCAGGTGCAGTTTATAGTTATTTGCCAAAAGCGAAACAAAAAGAAGCAATTGCTTTCTTCGGTCAGCAGTTATTTACTACACCACTTTGGTTAATTAATAACGATCAGTTAAGCAAATTTGATAATGGTACTTTATTAAATCGTATTAAATCTGTTCAGGCAAATACTTTGGCAAATATTTTATCAGCGCCGCGTATTGCTCGTTTATTAGATAATGAAACTAAAAACGGAACAGCTAAAGCTTATACTTTACCTGAATTATTTACAGATTTAAACACATCTGTTTTTGCGGCAGGCAGAGCTGATGCATTTAAACGCAACTTACAACGTGCTTATGTAGAGCGTTTGGGTTATTTAATGACAAACGATGGCGATCTTCCTCCGGGTTTCCCTGTTGAGGCAGCAGCTAATTACGGTTTAACACCAATTAATGTAAACTTATCTGATATTAGACCTTTGGTTAGAGCCGAACTTAAAACTTTATTGGCAACAACTAAAGCAAGATCAGCGGCAGGCGATGCAGTAAGTAAAGCACATTACGATGATTTAAATGTTAGAATTAAAAACATTTTAGATCCTAAAAAGTAAAATCCTCGTGATTTAGAATAGAAAACGGAGCAGTCTTAATTGGCTGCTCCGTTTTTGTTTACCTTTATATTAAACTTCATTCCATGATCAAGAAAGCCTTACTATTTGCCTTATTCCTCGCGGTTTACTTAATTGGTTTTGCCCAAAACCAAGATTCTATATCAATTGTAAAAACCAAATGGCAGAAAACAAGAATAGCAAAGAAGATTTTATTATTTAACCATCATTTTAATAATAAAAACCTGTTTGGGGCTAATGAAAATATTTCTTTCATAGAAGTTAAAAACACAGGGAGAAAAGCAATTTTCGCATTAGCTGCAGAAGAAAAGGAACTTATTGCAACCAGTAATTTTGCAGCAAGAGATTCTGCCATTGTAGCTATAAATGGAAATTTTTTTGACGTTAAAAATGGCGGCTCGGTTGATTTCGTTAAAGTAAACGGAAAAGTAATTAATCAAAATCGGCTAGAAAAAAATGGCGCCCGTGCCAGGCATCAACAAGCGGCGGTGGTGATTGATAAAGGTAAATTAACTATTAAAAAATGGGACGGAACAACAGATTGGGAAAATAAACTAATAGAAGAAAGTGTGCTGCTAAATGGCCCATTACTTTTTTTAAATGGAATGAAGGAAGAATTAGATACTACAGCATTTACTAGATTACGTCACCCAAGAACATGTGTAGGTTTAAAGCCAAATGGGAGAGTGGTTTTATTAACGGTTGATGGGCGGAACGATAATTCTGCCGGAATGAGCTTGTTTGAACTAACAAAACTGATGAAGTGGCTTGGCTGTACCAGTGCCATAAATTTTGATGGAGGCGGATCTACAACTTTATGGGTAAATAATAAAGGGGTAATTAACTATCCTACAGATAATAAAAAGTGGGACCATGAGGGCGAAAGGAAAGTGGCGAACGTAATACTCGTTAAGAAGAAATAATTAATTTAGCGAAATATTTAATTTACGACGTTATACCTGTATGATAAGAAATTTGTGCCTGTGTTTAGCATTGTTAAGCTTATTTGCTTGCAATAATAAAACAAAGTCTACCGATGCCACTTTAAGAGATTTTACCTTTGCGCCCGTTAAAGGAATTAGATATGAAGAAGTAAAGCGCCGTTTTAGCGATGGTCTTTCTTTTAATAAGGATGGATTTATGCAAAAGCCATCATGGATTATTGAGGTTGCAGCAGAAGACACAATGATGGCTTGGAGCCCGCAAAAGCAAATAATGCAGAAGTTTTACCTGCAGTACGATCATGGTAATGTGTATAATTTTGCAGAAGAATTTTTTAAGGTAAAACACATTAGTAAAGATAGCCTGGTTTTTCAAAGGGTACAGGTAGATGGTAAAGTTATTGCTGCGGATATCCGATCGGATGTAAACATGACTTTTTATGCCCAAAAATATATTAAGGATAAGTTAAAAGTACCCGCAGAAAAACTGCAACAAACTACAAAGGCAGATACTTTATATATTCAGAAACTTGCTGCCAATATTAATTTAAATAGTGATAGCGCTTTTGCCGCCACTAGCCCGGTTCAGTTTATACCAAAAAGCAAAATTGTTACTGTAGAAAAGCTTAGTACCGTTGATAAATTATTGAAACGTACTGCAGCTTATGATTATATGTACCCGCAATATAAGATTGTAATTGATAGGGCTTATAAAGATTTTGCTTATCAATGCTCTGCCGTTGTAGATTCAAAAGGAACCATCAGAGTTCAAAAAGTTTATGGCGTATTACCAGAAGATATGGAGCCTAGAAAAAAGGTAATTCAAGGTGTAGCAGATATCTATTTAAGGAATCTTTTTACTGTTATTCCTGGAACCACATTAGGCATAGCACACAACAGTGAAATTACGTTAAACATTGTAGGTAAAGCAATTAAAAAGCAGCACTAACCCGCTGTTTACAAAGTATTAACGTTAAAATAATGTTAAAAAATATTTTGATTTTAAAATATAAAAGTTACCTTGCACACTTAATTTTTAATATTTAATACAATGCAAGAAGGCACAGTAAAATTCTTCAATGTAACTAAAGGTTTTGGCTTTATTATCCCTGCGAATGGCGATAGCGAAATTTTTGTTCATTCAACAGGTCTTATCGACGAAATCCGTGAAAACGACAAAGTACAGTACGAAGTTGCTAACGGTAAAAAAGGCTTAAACGCCGTTAATGTGAA
>NZ_RQRS01000015.1 GCF_004335085.1 Pedobacter nototheniae
GGTTTGCTTTTTCTGTTTTTTACCAAACTGAGGAAGAAATAAACATTTCTAGCCAGCAACAAGCAAATAACACACTGGATTTATTTACACACAAAAAAAGCTGCCTCGTTTATTTTGAGACAGCTTCCAGATGGTGAGGCTCTGCCCAACCACCGCTTGCTCCTTTTTCTGAAAATGAAAAAGGACCTTTAGCATAATGCATAACCCCTCATAGTTTAAATCCATGATTGGTTAAAGAGATATGTAGGCTTCCAAATTTTTCGATATCTACATATCTCAATATGCTTATTTCTCAACCTTGGCTGTTTCACACCACCAGACCAAACTCCCCTTCTTTGGATGATAGGAAGGCTTATATTGGATATAACCATAAGCAATAAGCTGTTGCATGCACTTATGGTAGGTCGCAATTGAGGCAACTTTCGAGAATGCCATCAGTTTTCTCCTTGTAACTGAAAATGGCTCCCGATACTGATTATTCTGCCAGCATAGACAGATTGCTGTCAGCATACTGATATGAGTTGGAAGCAATCTGCCGTCCAATTCTAATCGTAAAACAATGACCTCAAAACCTCCCCTTAGGTGGGTTTCATCGTTAATCATTGATTTCCCTCAAGCAGCTTTGTGATATCCTCCATTTTGTAATACATCATTCCTCCAATCTTGGTGTAATGCAGCGTTCCGTTGATTCGCAGATTCTGCAATGTACCAGGCGAGATACCCAGCAGTTTACGTACATCAGCGCTCTTTAACCATTGTTTGTTTTCGGGTTGTCCGGGCTTCAGGAGCTGCCTAATCTCGCTGAGCATTTCGGTTTTCAGATTTTTTAGATCATCCTTTGTGATTAATTCTACATTCATTTTCCTTGATTTATTTTATCATAACACTATTTGTCAGCTCACAATACCACTAAGAAGGCCCTTTATTGAAAAGGCAAACTCAAACTTCCGTAGCTGTATTTTTTGAGCTGGGACAAAGAAAAATAAAGGAAATTGCATTTCGCTACCATACAAAATTGTATGGTAATGGATTGGTTAATAATAAAATGTATTATTCAGGAATTGGATAAGTATCGAATGATATTCTTATCAATCTTTTGGATGTATTTGTAGATTTTTAGCTATCGCTATTTTCTTATAATGCTCTTAATCTCGAAAAGATGTTGGTCCGCCGGAATGGATGAAGAGCGGGTACCTGGATTGCGCCTGTCCTTGGGGAAATATCTCCGAACACGGTTAAAGTCAATTTCTTTGTTGTCTTCCCGGAAATATTTGCAAATCATTTTTACCCACACAATTTGGAATTCCGCAAAAACTAGTTGTTTGTCAGAAGGTAATTTTATCTCTTCCATTTGGATAACTAAATCTACAAAGCTTAGAAACCCTCCTTTAGGAATATTGATGAATTGAGTAGTTTCTAATTCGGTTGCATTCTTAAGTTCAGCCTTAAGTGAATTTATTTGTCGCTTAAGCGTTAAAATATGAGATTCCTGATTGGCAACTATGTCATCGAAGGATTTATGAATATTCCATCTATCAAACGATACAAGCAGAATTTTTAGCTGTGAAAGATGAGCAATTTCACGCTGCGTTTTGGGATGGTTTTTGGCGTAAACATCCCTGCTATTTAGTACTTTTAATTGTCTATCGACTATCTCGAAAAGGTTTTTGAAGAATAATTTTTCAGTACTATCGATAACATTTTTTTGGTAGTAATCCCAATGATGTCTATAGAATTCCTCAAATCTTGTTGGTGGTATTGCGAAAATTCTTTTAAAGAGATGCTTTAAAAAGTGTGATTGGTTCCATGTTATTGGGTTTCCAATATCCAAAGTACTGAGAGAAAAATCAAAGCGATCACGGGGCTTGAAATAAATGATGCTCATAATGTATCGATTTAATCAAAGATAACATTTCCATTCGATAGTTTAATTTGATAATAAATAAGACATGAAGTTGAATAAGGAGGGGCAATTGAAATAGATGGCTGGGACGGGCCTACAATGCATACAAAATTTATAACTTGATGCGATCACCTTCTGAAATGCCAGCGGTTCAGATGTTGGGTCATAACTCCTTGAATTTAATTCTATTGATGATGTCTTGTCTAAGATATATTAATACGCGATTTTGGTAAAATATTGTTACAAAGCTCTTTACAACAAATTTAAGTTTGGTTAAACCAATTTTCGCCTTTACGATGATAGCAAAGAGCACAAAATCGTAGAGCTAACCTAAAAAAATCTTATGAGAAAACTGTTATTATCCCTGGCGGTCATGGCCATAATTGCCTCAAACGCCTGTAAACAAGAGCAGATCAACCCAGAGCCCGCTCTAACTAATCAACAAACCGAGGTCAACCAGCAAAATACCTCCGCTGCTTTAGTCACCAACCCAACAGTGACCATTGGGGGCAACAAATTTTATGTCGAAGGCAAAGAAATCTTTTTCAACGGCATTAACACGGCATGGCAAAAGCAGGCCGATTACACTCTGGACTTCCTCGGTCGTAACTTTGACCGAAACTGGTGGATAAATGAATTCCAGCGATATAAAGATAACCGTATCAACCTGGCCCGTGTCTGGATACATGGTGCAGGTGAATACAGCCCAAGCCTCAATGGCGGTGGTGTTACTACAGGTGCAAGTCCGCAATTCTGGAAAGATATGGACAGTCTGGTAGCCATCGCCACCCGCAAAAAGATCTACATTATGCCAACCCTGTGGTCATTTGACATGGTCAAAGACAACCACCCCAAATACAATCAATATCGACAGATTATCAATGATGTTAATAAGACCCAGTGGTATACAGAATATTTCTTAATCCCATTTGTGCAACGATACGCCAATAGTCCTTATGTGATGGGTTACGACATTTGCAATGAGCCGGAACATATGTGGCGGGATGCCAATTGCGGCAACTTATCAAGGAATAACGTTGTTCGGTTCGTAGCCTGGTGCGCAGCTGCCATAAATCAATATACCTCAAAACCCGTTACTCTAGGTTCTATGTGGATAATTTTCAACAGTAACCGTTTCCCTGGATGGGATACCAACGCAGGTAATAACTACAGTGACGCTTCGCTCCAGACCCAGTATAATAACAGCAATGCCAAACTGGATTTTTATTCCCCGCATTGGTACCAATGGCAAACCTCCGGTGGTCCTTTTAATACGTCCATCGGATACTGGCTAGACAATGGCAATAAACCCGCTCTAATCGGCGAAACTTACGGAGGCAACGTAACCGGATCCAGCTCAGCTAATAATATCACCATGGAAAACTTTTACAAAAATTCCTACCTTAATGGTTATGCTGGTGTCTGCGCTTGGAAAAACCCGCGGGAGAATGACGGTTACGGAACTTTCAACGGTATTATCCAAGGAACAAATGCTTTTTACAATGCTTATCCAAATTTGGTGTACCCGTAAATTCGTTATTG
Source organism: Pedobacter nototheniae (assembly GCF_004335085.1). Lineage (GTDB taxonomy): Bacteria > Bacteroidota > Bacteroidia > Sphingobacteriales > Sphingobacteriaceae > Pedobacter > Pedobacter nototheniae. The sequence continues at coordinate 3,446 of NZ_RQRS01000015.1, forward strand.
CCCAAATAAAGCTAGACCGTGGATTCTACTCCATACGCGAATTTCCTTTTTTCAAAGGGAGCGGTCTTGCGGAATAGTGATGATATACTAAGCAAATTGATTTGCCTGCTATTCACCTTGGAAGCAAGGCTGTTCGCCTTTTTTATGCCCTTGCGCTATATTTAATAATATAGCCAACATATTCTAATCTACTAGAGATCAGTATCTTTATTCTTTCTATTCACAAAATAATATATATTCGAAAGATTCATCTACAAAACTAACCAAACCGCGTGTACTGCAGCAGTTGTGAAAAAGTACTCAATTAAAAAGAATGAGGGCAGCTACTAACAACGTCTGTCTCAGATGGCCACAGCAAGTATATAATTTTGGTAAAATAATATTGATGAGAGTAACATTCCCTACCAACATATTATTCAGTTTGTTAAAATACCATAGCCTGAATAAATCCCAGGAATATGAGTTTTTGCATCTTGTATGCATCTTATTTCCGTAGCCGTAAAGTATAAGTATGCTTTTAAAATACAAGCATTAGATAAAATAGTATTAACATACTATTCTTTTCAAGACTACTTTTGATACATAAACAAGCAGTAACGAATCTTATATTCGCCATGTACTAACCAACCATTATATGAGACACATTCCAGTTTTAATTGAGGACTGTTTTAATCTTCAATTTCCAATATCAACCCTAATTACCCTAACTAAACAAGCGATAAACGACTAAGATGAAGCTGCACCTAATCGATATTTTAATCTTGGTCTTTTATTTAATCATGATGGTCTTCATTGGCTGGTATTACCGCAATAAAGCCCGTTTAAATAAAGAAAGCTACCTGATGGGCGGCAAAAAATTGCCATGGTATATGCTCGGCTTAAGTGATGCTTCAGACATGTTCGATATCAGCGGAACCATGTGGATGGTATCGCTTTGCTTTGTGTATGGACTCAAAAGCATCTGGATTCCGTGGTTATGGCCTGTTTTCAATCAGGTTTTCAACATGATGTTTCTTGCAAAATGGTTAAGACGATCAAATGCTGATACTGGTGCGGAATGGTTGGCCACACGTTTTGGTTTAAAGGGCCGCGGTGTTAAGGCATCACATAACGTTACGGTCGTTTTCGCTCTAATCGGTTGCTTGGGGTTTTTAGCATACGGTTTCATTGGTCTTGGTAAATTTGTCGAAATTTTCATACCATGGAATATAGTAGAGCCCTACGTACCCTTTAATGTCAGCACACAATATGTTCCTCATTTTTATGGTATTTTGTTCACCTTATTTGCAACTTTTTATTCCATACTCGGGGGAATGCATAGTATTGTACTGGGAGATGTTATCAAATACATCATCATGACCATAGGCTGTATTGCCATTGGTTATATAGCCTTTACTCACCTGCAAAGCCAGTCCATCCAGACTCCGAAAGGTTGGGCGAATCCTTTTTTTGGATGGAAACTTGAGCTGGACTGGTCAAATATTGTGGCTGATGCCAATAAAAAGATTGCCGATGACGGTTATGGTTTATTTGGCTTATTCTTTATGATGATGCTATTTAAAGGTGTCTTTGCAAGTCTGGCCGGGCCCGCACCAAACTATGACATGCAAAAAGTACTTTCAACCAGCTCTCCCAAAGACGCCTCGAAAATGACAGGTTTCGTTTCTATAATACTTCTTCCTGTCCGATATACTATGGTTATTGGGCTCACAGTGCTAGCACTTTTATATTACAAACAACTGGACTTAAGTTCACCAACAGGAACTGATTTTGAGCGCATACTGCCAGCAGCCATCAATTCATTTTTGCCAGTAGGCGTGTTGGGTATTGTACTTACAGGTCTTATGGGGGCCTTTATGGGGACTTTCTCAGGAACTTTAAATGCCGCCCAAGCTTACATCGTAAACGACATTTACCTAAAATATGTAAGGCCTGAAGCTTCGACTAAGCAAATCATGACTATGAATTATTTAACAGGACTAGTGGTGGTTGTGGTTGGTGTTTTTTTGGGTTTTTTTGCCAAAGATGTCAACAGCATTTTGCAATGGATAGTCTCAGGGCTATATGGCGGTTATATCGCGGCGAATATGTTAAAATGGTATTGGTGGAGATTCAATGCAAACGGCTTTTTCTGGGGGATGCTTTCAGGTATCGCTGGTGCCTTGGTCTTTTCGCACTTCTTTAGTGGTATTGAATTTCTTTACTATTTTCCCGTGCTATTTATCATCTCCATCGTCGGCGCCCTTGCGGGCACCTATAGCGCTCCTCCAACGGATGAGCAGGTTCTGAAAAGCTTCTACCGCACCGTTAGGCCTTGGGGGTTTTGGAAACCGATTCATGAACTGGTTTTAATAGAAAGCCCTGATTTTAAAGGTAACAAGCGCTTCAAGCTCGACATGTTCAACGTGGCTCTGGGCATTGTAGCCCAGCTCTGCCTGACTGTCCTTCCTATGTATTTTATCCTTTGGATGAAAACGCCATTAATCATCACCATTGTTCTTATTGTCCTAATTGCGGCGATATTAAAACGCACCTGGTGGAATAAATTAGAAAATTAGATTTTTAGACTTTAACATAAAATGAATTTTAACAGCAGACTGGAAAAAATAATAGCGCAATATGAATCGCTCATCCGTCAAAAAAACGAAGCAATAGATTACACCAATGGTATTTTTCAGCGTTACCTAAATCCAGTGCTTACCGCCGGCCACGCGCCTTATAAATGGAAGTATGATTTGGATGAGAACAGTAACCCGCTTTTATTGGAAAGGATCGGCATCAACGCGGTATTCAACTCCGCGGCCATCAAATTTGAAGGGAAATACATTCTTATGGCCAGAGTAGAAGGCGGCGATAGGAAATCTTTTTTTGCCATCGCAGAAAGTGATAACGGTATTGATAACTTTAGATTTTGGGACAAACCAGCTATCATTCCACACCTTGAAGGGGAAACAAATCTATATGATATGCGCCTTGTTCAGCACGAAGATGGATGGATTTACGGTGTGTTTTGTACCGAAAGCCGCGATGCTTCGGCGCCTGAAGCGGACCAGTCTTCTGCTGTTGCGCAATGTGGGATCGTTCGTACCAAGGACCTTATTCATTGGGATAGATTAGCGGATTTCAAAACCCACTCCGCCCAGCAGCGAAATGTAGTTTTGCATCCGGAATTTGTGGATGGCAAATATGCATTCTATACCCGTCCACAGGACAGTTTCATTGAGGCAGGTAAGGGTGGAGGTATTGCATTTGGGCTTGCAGATGATATTGAGCATGCAACAGTAGATGTGGAAACTGTCATCGATAAGAGAATATACCATACAATTTATGAGGCTAAAAATGGTCTTGGCCCCGCTCCGATAAAAACTGAAAAGGGCTGGTTGCAGATGGCCCACGGGGTGCGTAATACTGCCGCCGGTCTTCGTTATGTTTTGTATTTATTTTTGAGCGATGCAAATGATCTCACCAAAGTCACTCACAAGCCTGCAGGTTATTTTCTTGCACCAGAGGGCGAGGAGCGGGTGGGTGATGTATCAAATGTTGTTTTTTGCAACGGCTGGATAGCAGATAATGACGGAAAGGTATTTATTTATTACGCATCTTCAGATACAAGAATGCATGTGGCAACCTCCAGCATTGATAGCTTATTGGATTACACCATGAATAGTCCACAGGATGGATTTAACAGCGCCGCATCAGTACAGCAAATTTGCAAAATGGTTGAAAAAAATGACCAATTGGAATTAATTGAAAAGCGTTAGGAAGCTAGTTAATCTATATCTAATTCGTTATTAAAACATTAAATTAGGTTAAAATACTATTAGCCTTATGTTAACTTGCAAAAGCTGTTAGCGAATTAGCCGAAATGAATTTTCTAATTGGTTTAGCGGTTGGAGGGCCCTTAATAAAGTGGGTCCTCTTTCTTTTTTTTTCGCAAATTACCATTTAAATTATAGGTGGTATAAACGATGTTTATCAGTCTAAAATTGTGTCTATGAGGCTGAGACTTCTCATCATCTAAAAAAAAATATTTTACCATATTCTGCAATAAAACACCTAGCCATCAGTGATGCTGAAATCGATTCATGCCACTAAAGAAATAATGCTGGAAAGCGTTTGACTTCGCGTATTATCTATACGAATTATACCATATTTTGTTAAAATACCATTAATTAACAGGCAATATTTTAACTAATATTGCTTATACAATTTGCACCCTGCAAATCAACTAACCAAAATAATCTTTATGAAAAGTTTTTTACACACAACAGCGGTGTGCCTAATCTTTTTACTAGCCTTTACTTACCAACTCTTTGCCCAGCAAAGAAACATAAAAGGCGTAGTCAACGACGATAGTGGACAACCCCTGCCTGGCGTTTCGGTGATGATAAAAGGTACCCAGCAAGGCACCTCGACTAACGGGGAAGGGCAATATTCCCTAAATGTATCTTCATCTTCTGCTATTCTGATTTTTAGGGCAGTGGGTTACGCAACACGTGAACTAGAAGCCAGCAGTTCAACAATCAATGTATCACTAAAATCAACCACAGGCGATTTGGATGAAGTTGTGGTAAAAGGATTTGGAGCCCAGCAGAAAAAAATTACCGTAACGGGTTCGGTCTCTACCATTGGCGGAAAAGAACTGGTATCTACCTCTGTATCCAATATATCCAATATGCTTATCGGTAATGCTCCAGGAGTTTCAGGTTTGCAACAAAGTGGAGAGCCTGGTCGAAATAATGCAGCCATTAACATCCGCGGAGTATCCACTTATGCTGGGTCAACAGATCCGCTTATCGTTATCGACGGAGTGCCAGAACCGCCTGAGCAGACCTACTCGAGGTTAAACTCAATGGATGCCAATGAAATTGAAAGTATTAATATTCTCAAAGATGCATCTTCCACTGCAGTTTATGGCGTAAGGGGTGCAAACGGTGTTATTATCGTGACCACAAAAAGAGGTAAACTTGGTAAGCCTGTTTTAAGCGCATCAACAAATTTCGGATTCACCACAGCAGCCAACTTGCCGAAGAATGTAAGCTCCTATGATTTCGCTTTAATGCGCAATGAGGCGATTCGCACCGAGCAGAGCACTTATGGCGTGTCTGCTTACAATGATTACCTTTTCGATAGCAACGATTTATGGAAGTTTGCCAACAACCGCGACTATACCCCGGCTGAAGTCGCGAATTATCCAGGGCTCACCAGTGCCCAGAGGGATGCGCTAAACGCCAGTCCTGCGCTGTATTATTCCAGCCGCGATCTCTTTAAAGATCAGTTTGGTGGTAAGGGTCCACAGCAGCAGTTTAACTTAAACATTGCGGGGGGTACTGAAAAAGTAAAGTATTATACCTCATTAGGCTATTTTTCCCAAGGCTCCATCCTTCAGAATACAGATTACTATGGCGCAAATACAAAATCAACCTACGACCGGTACAACTTTTTATCCAACTTTGACATCAACGCTGTAAAAAACCTGGCCATCTCGGTTAATCTATCCGGACAGTTCGGCACCATCGTTGGACCTGGTATCGATGGCGGAACTTCGCTCACTGACCGCTACAAAATTATTATGCAATACCTTTATGATACCAATGCCATGATGGCGCCAGGTATTATAGACAATAAACTCATCAACAGTATTGCAGGTAACCCAGGTACCGCATCGAATCCACTGGGACGTAAAATTGGAAGTTTACTGGGTAACCAGAATTCCATCAGAAATTTACTTGCCAGCGGAACAGAAACCACATACGATTCAAGATTAACCGGACGCATCGGGGCCAAATATACTATGGACTATTTAACTAAGGGTCTATCCCTTAGAGCTAATGTGAATTATGAAAACAATTATTCAAAAGCAACGACTTACCGGGTAACTCTTCCGGAGTTTTCTGTCCGCCGAAATCCAATTGATCCAAATATACTTGATTTTTTTGGTGGGGAGCGTACCTCTTCAGGTACGTTTAATCCTAATCCCAATCATAATAGTGTGAACCGTACTTTTTACGTGGACGCAGGTATTGACTATGCACGTACCTTTGGTAACCATAGCGTTACCGCCCTTGTGCTTGCAAATGCACAAAAATATTATCTGCCTATAGATAACTTCAACACGCCGTCAGGAAATATGGGACTTGTAGGTAATGTGGCCTATAACTACAAAGAGCGTTACCTGGCAGAAATCAGCGTTGGGTACAATGGTACTGAACAGTTCGCTGAAGATAAAAGGTTTGGCCTTTTTCCTGCATATTCAGTGGGATGGGTCGCTTCAAATGAATCCTTCTTTCCTAAGAATGACTGGATAACTTTCTTAAAATTCCGGGGCTCATATGGACTGAGCGGGTATGATAAAATTGGTGGCGACCGCTATGTATATCTTCCCAGTACTTTTGTGATCAATCAGCCAGGGTATTATTTTGGCAATAGTGACGGGTCAACCCCAAATACGCTAACTACTGGAACAAATGAAAGTAAACTTGGTAACCCGGCGGTAACCTGGGAAGAGGAAACCAAAAGAAACATAGGCCTGGAGGCAAAATTTTTCAAAAATAAACTCTCGTTAATCATTGAAGGGTTTAAAAATGACAGGACCAATATTTTCACCCAGCCTGGTACCATCCCGGCAAGTTATGGAGTGGCAGCAGCGAACGTACCCAGAGCAAACCTGGGCATCATGAACAACAAAGGTTATGAAGTAAGCTTAGGCTGGTCAGAAACCAGGGGACAGGTTGGTTATAACATCAACGCTTACCTGAGTTATGCAAAAAATAAAATTGTTTACAATGCCGAGGCCCTCAACCCATACCCTTGGATGAATACCTCCGGTTATAGTTTTGGTCAGTACAAAGGCTTTGTTTCGGATGGTTTTTATAATACCCAGGCAGAACTTAACAACCGTCCTGTATTAACCTATAATGGCAATCAGGCTGCCCTTGGAGATATCCGCTATAAAGACATTAATGGTGATGGTCTAATAGATGCATCAGATAGGGTGCCTATAGGATACACCAACCGGGCATTATATGATTTTAGCCTGAAGACCGGCATCAATTATAAGGGCTTTGATTTAAACGTACTTTTCATTGGCAAAAGCAAAGGTTCATTTAACATCAATAATGGCATGAATCACCCATTTGTAAAAAATGCAGGAAACGCATTCCAATGGCAGTTTGACGGTCGATGGACACCAGAGAAGGTAGCCAATGGGGAGAAGATAACTTTTCCAAGAGCTACCATCGCAGGTTCAGCCAGTGAGGCAAATAATTATCAGAATTCTGATTTCTGGTTAGTCTCTACAGCTTTCAAGAAGTTAAAAAATATAGAACTCGGTTATACTTTCAATACTTACGGATTCATGAAAAAAGCGCGCATCAGTTCCCTTAGGATTTATGCAAATGGCAATAACCTTTTCACTTGGGACAATGATTTTGATGAGATTGACCCTGAGCAAACCGATAGCGGAACTTCTTACCTTTTCCCGCTAACCAGGGCTTTCGTTTTCGGCGCCAATATTCGTTTTTAAACCTGATTATCAAAAAATATGAAAAAGATAATTTACTTCATCTCCGCAATAATAGGCGCAACTGGCCTTTATTCTTGCCAGAAAGAATTTTTAGAAAAACCTGAAACTACAGGGAACACGACTATAGAGACGGTTTTCGCCTCCTCTGTTGAGTCTACCAAGGCGCTCGCCAATGCCTACAGGACTTCTCTTTGTCAGGGTCTTTTTGATAATGGTGGCACCAATATCGGAAACGGCACACTGTCTGGCATTTCTGGCGAAGCGATGCCTGGAGAAAGCTGGGCAGATATTTATGCTGCTTATAGTTTAGCAGGACTTACCTCAGAACGCAGTACCGATAACTTTGCGAATAACTTTGTAGCCATCAGGCGTAACTATATCATTTCTGAAAACATTGATAAAGTGCCCGATATGGATGGCGCCACAAAAGCTTACGTAAAAGCCGAAATGGCTGGCTTAACCGCCTACCGTTATATGGGCATGTTCATCCGTTATGGCGGTGTGCCGATTGTGAATAAAACTTTTATCTCTTCAGATGATTTAGCTGTTCCCCGCGCTACCCTGCAGGCAACCCTTGATAACATTATTCAGCTAAGCGATGCCGCTTATGCCGGGCTTCCAGATAGCTGGCCGGATAAGTCTGTGGGCAGGTTGACTAAAGGCGCCGCACTGGCGATAAAAGCCAGAGCATTGCAATATGCTGCAAGACCCTTATTTAATTCGGCAACACCTTATTTAAGTTTAGGTGCAAACAACAATATGATATGTTTTGGTAATGTAAGCCAGCAAAGGTGGACGGATGCAGTGACCGCCAACGAAGCGGTCATTGCCTGGGGAAAAAGCCATGCTACCGACATCATCAATAGCGGAGGCGGTGCAAATACCCCTAATCCTAACGCACTTGATGACTACGGGACTGCAACCTCAACACCCAATAATAAAGAAGTATTACTGGCCTATAAAGTGGATAATAATGCCAATAACGTTAAAATGTTCAAATTCTATATTCCTGTCCGAGGATCTTCAGGAAGAGGGGGCAATGACATTAACAACGAAAGATACCTCACTGATAATGCAGGGATGATCACAAATTTTCTTCGCATTTATTATAAAGCAGATGGTACTGATCAGGACTGGCCAAAGGTAGGAGATCCGGCAAGACCATATACTGACTATAATACGCGCATGCAGCAGATGGAGCCAAGATTTAAGGCAGACAACTATGCGCATGGAATTGATGCATGGAATAACCCTGGGAACTCAGTCTGGTCATATGATAACATCAATTCAGGTGTGAATATCTCAGGATCTGGAAAAGGCGATGCACAAAGCACTAAATTTTATTACAAGGCCGGCACCCGTTCCTGGTTTGAATGGCCACTGTTCCGTATGTCTGAATTCTACCTGAATTTAGCTGAAGCCTATAACGAACTGGGCAATACGGCCAAAGCGCTTCAAAACTTAAATATTGTGCACAATAGAGCAGGTCTTCCAAGTATTACCGAAAGCGAGCAGTCAAGGCTTCGCCTGTTAATACAGCGGGAATGGAGCATCGAGTTTTATAAAGAAAACCGCAGGTATTTCGATGTTAAACATTGGAAACGTTCTGATATCGCCAGCGGTGTGATCGGCGGGCAGTATGAGGAGTTCAGGTTTACTTTCGCACCTGGCAAAAGCAATCCTGCCATAACCTCTGATATATCATCCTACACCAATAACAATACTTTGAGTCCGTACTGGAATGCAAAGATGTATTTAGAACCCATTCCACTTTCGGAGATTAATAAACGCATACTGGTGCAAAACCCAGGTTATTAAACGCTGAAAACAAACTAAGTAATTACAGGAAATATGACTAACCAATATATAAAAAGCACTGTTCTTTCCGCCTGTCTGCTTTTGGGCCTGGCGATGAATGTTGCCGCACAAAATAAGAGCCTAAGTGATAGCGCGGCAAGGGATACCGCGCGTATAGAGCCGGGGAGACTGCTTAATATCAAAAAAATTAACTCGACAGCTGCCATCTCCTCCGTGAGCGGTGAGGCTTTGTATCAAACGCCGACCATGAATTTAACCAATACTTTATACGGCAGATTGAATGGCCTGAGTGTCAACCTTGGCTCAGGTGAGCCAGGTTATGATAATGCAGCGCTTGGGATCAGAGGCGTGGGATCGCTATCCTCGACCTCTGCTGGTGGCTATAATACCTACAAAGTATTTGTTGACGGCTTTGAAACCAATCTCAATTACCTCGCTTACCTCTCCGCTGCAGAGATTGAAAGCATCTCTATTTTAAAAGATGCTGCAGCGCTCGCCACCTTCGGGATGCGCGGGGCCAATGGGGTGATTTATGTAACCACAAAGAGAGGAAAAATTGGTAAGCCGACCATTTCTTTTCAGGTAAGGACCGGCATTCAGAAAGCTATCAATATCAATAAACCCCTTGATGCTTTCGGCTATGCTAGCATGTATAATCAGGCCATCAGTAATGACAGGGGCAGGGTCTGGTCCCCTCTTTATTCGCCTGCACAGTTGCAGGGCTACAGAAACGGCACTGGAACCAATGTTGATTGGTTTGCTGAGGTGTTAAAAAACCATGCGCCATATACTGATGGTGACCTGAGTTTTACCGGCGGGGATGATAATGCCAGGTACAATATTGTGCTGGATTACGCCAGGCAACAAGCTTTATATAATGTCAAGCAAACCGATGCCACTTCGAATTCGATGGTGAAACGTTACAACCTTAGGTCAAACCTGGACTTTAAAATGTTTGACATATTTGAAGCGAAGGTAGACATTGGCGCTAGGATTGAAGACCGTAAAGCGCCAAACTATAGCGGAGCCAACCTTTGGCAAAACCTTTCGCGGTATCCATCCAATATTTATCAGGTAAGGGATGCCGCTACCGGAAACTACTCTGGTACTTCGCTTTTTCCCGATAACCCCGTAGCATCTATCAATTCGCTGGGCTGGTTTTCTTCCCACAGGCGCATCCTTCAGGGAAATTTTACACTCAAAGAGCGTCTGGATGAGCTCACACCAGGCTTATATTTAAGCCAGGCATATTCCTTCAATAGCTATTCGCAAAGTAATTACTCTAAAACGGCAGATTATCCCCGCTTCTTTAATGGTCAGCCCGGCGGCCCGACAAATGTACTCACTCCGCTCCGGGCAACGGGCATGATTCCCGGAGGACAGGAAGACTGGAAACAGCTAATGGGTACAATCGGTTATGAGAGAAGTTTTGGAAAACACCAGATTTTATCTGCACTAAATTACCATCAGTCTGATTTTAAAACCGATGGCGGCGCCAATGCTTATATTTACCGTTACCAAAATATAAGTGGACGGGCTAACTATAGCTATGATAACCGTTATGTTGCTGAACTTGGTTTTTCTTATTTCGGCGCTGATGGTTATGCGCCTGGTAACCGGTGGGGATTTTATCCCGCGATTTCTGCCAGCTGGATAGTTTCCAATGAGGCATTCTTAAAAGATAGCAAATCCATCACGCTGTTGAAATTACGCGCATCTGCCGGAAAGACCGGAAGCATGGATTCAGAAACCCAGAATAGCGGACGCTTTCTCTATCAGCAGTACTATAATAACAGTGGAACTTTTTACACCGGAAACTCCAGCATCACGGGTAACTCAGGCCTGAATCAGAACATTTTAGCCAATCCCGATATTTTTGCTGAACAAAGCCTAAAATACAACATTGGGGCAGAAGTGAATTTCTTTAAAAAACTAAGCCTGTCTGCAGATGTATTTTTAGATAAGCGTAGTGGAATCCTTACCCGGGACAATACCATTACCGGAATTTATGGCACTATAAATAGCTTTGCCAATCTTGGAAAAGTAACCAATAAAGGCTTTGAACTTTCCGCCAATTTCTCAGATAAAAAAGGAGATTTTGGTTATGGCATTTGGGGACAGGTGGCTTACAATAAAAACAAAATCGACTATTTTGCTGAAATTCCCCAGCCATATGAATACAACCAGCAAACCGGGCGATCAATAGCCCAGAATTATGGCCTTGTTTCAAAGGGATTTTATCAACTCGAAGATTTCAATGCCAATGGTACTTTAAAAGGTGGCGCGCTCCCTGCCTTTGGGCTTGTTCAGCCTGGAGACTTAAAATACCAGGATTTAAACGGAGATAATATTATTGATGAAAAGGACATTACCTCAGTGGGCAAATCCCTATTTCCGGAAATGACCTATTCTTTTGGTGCAAACTTTAGCTATAAAGGTTTTGACTTAAGTGCACTATTCCAAGGTATTGGCGGTTCATCAGTGAACATTTTAAGTGCTGCCCCTAATCAGATTCAAGCCTTCGTTGGCAATGGAAATGTATTTCCTGTTGCACAAAATGCATGGGCTTATTACCCGGACCAGGGCATTGATACCAGGGCTAGCGCGAATTATCCACGCTTAACCACCGCTGCGAACAATAATAATTACCGCTCGAGTGACTTTTGGGTGAAAAGCAGGGATTTCCTTCGCCTGCGTAACGTAGAATTAGGATATACTTTTAGTCCGGCTTTTGTTAAAAAGCTTTCGCTTTCTAACCTTCGCTTTTATGTAAATGCTGTCAATCCATTAACCTGGAGCAGGCTGGAAAAAGACTACGGATTAGACCCAGAAACGCTAAGCGCTTATCCAGGCATTAAATCATTCAATACCGGACTGTCGGTTACTTTTTAATTCTAAAAATAAAATGATGAAAATCAGAGCACCATATTTGACCCTCTTTTTCGCTGGCCTGCTGCTAATCAGTGCCTGTAAAAAAGATTTTTTGGATACCAGGATGGATACACTTCCAACGCCTGAAACCATTCAGACCACCAGAAGCTCACTGACCGGCTTTGCGAATGCATTTTATGCACCGATTAGTTTTGCTATAGGATTTACTACTTTAGACAATAGCTTTTTTGAAGCTGCCAGCGATGATGCCCAGCAAACCCTAACCTTCGCGCAAGGGGTAATTCCTTTTAATCAGGCGACTTTGAGTGAGGCTAATCCTTCGACAGAGGCTAACAAGTATTATGCCTGCTATGAAGGCATCCGCGCGGCGAATTTCTTTTTGGATTATTCTAAAAACTGGAAAGCAATGATCAGCCAGAATCGCGATACCCTGACGGACGTGACGAATTATAACCGCGATAAACTATTCATCAGTGCTTACCGTGGTGAGGCGCATGTGGCAAGGGCCTATTATTATTCTGAACTTATTAAACGCTATGGCGGGGTACCTATTGTTACCAAAACGCTGCAGCAGGCTGGTGGAGACTTAGCAGTGGCAAAGTCCAGTTATGATCAGGTGGTTGATTATATTGTTTCGGAAATCGACACCTACAAAGACTCTTTGGTTGTGAGCTGGAAAACTAACGGTTTTTCAGACCAGGACGGACGTTTCTCTAAAGGCTCAGCGCTGGCGATAAAAGCACGTGTACTTCTATACGCGGCAAGTCCTTTACATAACCCATCGAATGATCCCGCCAAATGGGCCAGGGCAGCGGCCGCCGCTAGGGAAATTATCAGTACCCCTGCATTTGGTTACGCGCTTCATACCGGTGGTTATGGGAATTATTTTCAGGGAAATAATTCACTTAACAGCGCCGAAACTATTCTTGCTATTCGCAGGCCTGCATCTAATGATTTGGAGCGAGCCAATTATCCCATTACAACTACTGGTGGCGCAAGTGGGGTGACCCCATCGCATAATCTTGTGGCCGAGTATGAACTCAAAGGCAGCGCCGATGCTGCCAACATTTATGCGAACCGCGACCCAAGACTTTCAGAAACGGTGGTATTAAACGGCAGTAGTTGGAACGGTCGTACCATTGATCAGTCCCCGGGTGCTGGTGATGATATGGCTAAAACCAATACTTCTCGCACAGGCTATTATTTAAAAAAATTCCTGGCGCCAAATCTGGATTTAGTAAACAATGCCACCGCCCAACATCAGTGGGTAGCCATTCGTTACGCTGAGGTGTTGCTTAATTACGCCGAGGCGATGAATGAGGCTTACGGTCCGGATGGCACAGCACCTGATGCGCCATCAGCGATGACCTCCAGAACAGCACTCAATATGGTGCGTTCAAGGGTAGGAGTGGCGATGCCAGCAGTTTCGACAGGCGGAAAAGATGCTTTCCGCGCAGCAATCAAACATGAACGCAGAATTGAGCTGGCCTTTGAAGATCACCGCTACTGGGATCTGCTTCGATGGAACGATGCCGCCACATTATTAAATCAGCCTATCAAGGGGGTTAATGTAAGTAAAAATGCAAATGGCAGCTTCAATTATACCATTGTTGATGTTGCTACACGGACCTTCAGGGCTCCGGCGATGTATTACTTGCCATTTCCAAGAGCGGAAGTTGTGCGCTCAAACGGATCAATTACCCAAAACCCAGGTTATTAACTCTAAAAGCAATGAAAAAAATATTTTATAATTCCGCCATTGTGCTTGCGCTGTGCGCCGTGGCGCTTTTGATATCCTGCGAAAAAAACGATCAGGACTTAGATTATGGTGATGCTAAAATTTATATCCCCCAGGGTTTAAGTTCAAACCTTAATTACCTGGTGCCAAAGGGCCTGGATTCTGCTTCTAGGAACTACACTTTGGATACAAAGACTAACCAGCTCAAGGTGATACTCGGTGTGGCTAGAAGTGGAAAGACCACTGATGAGGGCTACTCGGTAAATATCAGCACCAGGGCAGATACCATCAACACTTTGATAGCATCAAACCTGCTAACTAATACAGTACTCCTCCCGGACGGACTCTACAGGCTTCCTGGAAGTATTTCCGTGCCTGAGGGGCAGAGCGCAGGCACCTTTTTGCTGAGTATTGATGCCGCGCAGCTTAAATCGGGCTATACCGGAAAAAAAGTAGCGCTTGCGGTAGCGATTTCCTCGCCAAGTAAATTTTCATTAAGTGCAGTGAACAACAAGGTTATCGTAATTATCGACGTGAATGCGTTGAAACTTTGATAAAAGACTCGCTTACATCCCTAAAAATTGAGTAAAAACAAAATAAATATAATGATTATCACCATTGCGCTTTTTAGCGCGATGGTTTTTTATATCCTTGGTAAATCAAACCTTAAAACTCCGAAACAAAACTTAAATTTTAGTACAGCAGATGAGCAGCGTGGTGAGTTGCTGGCTAAAAGATACTGCAGCTCCTGCCATCAATTTCCCGAGCCTGCCCTGCTGCCGAAAAACAGCTGGCGAGCTGCGGTACTTCCCGCAATGGGCATGTTTTTAGGAGTGGAAACCCCAAGCGTTTCGCTAAAGGCAGAGGGAGGGAATCTCATTCCCTCCACACCGCTATTATCCATAAAGGAGTGGCAGGCTATCAAAGGGTATTATATTGATTCCGCCCCGGAAAGATTTGCTGAAGAGGAAAGAGAGGAAATTACGTTTGGCCTTCCATCTTTTGAAGTACTCTTGCCAAAGCAAGATATTTTCTATAGTAATCTTGCTTTAGCAACTTACGTGAAAATTAGTCCGGAATCCAACCATTGTCTGCTTATCCAAAACGGCATATCAAACCAGTTGTACCAAATCAATGCCCGGCTAGATACTTTGAAATCTTCAAAGCTGCCAGGAACCTTAGTGGATATGGATTTATCTGCCAGGCCTAATCTTGCCACTTTCATTGGGGAAAATTATATGGCTAGCCAAAGCAGTGGCGGGCGCGTTTACGAGCTCAGCCCTGCTGCACTTCATCAGCTTTCAGGCAGGAAACCGATATTTTCTTCACTTTCAAGGCCAGTTAAAAGTCTCAAAGCGGACTTAAATGGCGACGGGTTAAAAGATATTTTAATAGGTGAGTTTGGAAGACTCACTGGTCAGCTCTCATGGGCGCAGGCGAGTAAGAATGGTACTTACAAAAAGCACATTTTGAGGCCGATGCCTGGCATAATAGATTTTATGATAACCGACGTGAATGGTGATAATAAAGCGGACATTTATGCTTTATTTGCGCAAGGCGATGAAGGGATTTTTCTGTTTAGAAATCTTGGCAACGGTAAATTCGATACTGAAAAAGTATTAAGCTTCCCCCCGGTTTATGGATCGAGCAGTTTTGAACTCGTTGATTTTAACCAGGACGGCTTTAAAGACCTTTTGTATACCTGCGGGGATAACGCAGACCTCTCTCCGGTACTAAAACCCTACCATGGCATTTATATTTTTTTCGGTGATGAAAAAGGGAAGTTTAGAAAATCATTTTTTTATCCAATGAACGGCTGCTATAAAGCTATTGCCCACGATTTCGATTTAGACGGGGACTTGGATATAGCTTCTATCAGCGCATTTCCTGCCGCATCGAGCCCTTGGGAAGCGTTCATCTATCTCCAAAATCAAGGCAATCTATCCTTTAAGGGATTTACTTTAGCTAAAAACGTCCCTTTTCAAAAAGGACTAACGATGGATAGTGGAGATTTTAACGGGGATGGTAAAATAGACCTTTTAATTGGGAACAAATATTACAGCTCGGATAAAACTGCTGAAAGTCAGCCCTTATTTATGCTACTAAGAAATACTTCATCGGTAACTAAAAAGACCAAATGAAAACCAACCAGAATTTTTTAAAGTCAGCCAGTTTATCTATAAACCTCAGCGCAGTGGAGACTTGTGCACATGCGCTGGGTAATACTTTCAAATGGCTTATAAAGCGCATTTAAGCTGAAGACCGGCACATTACAATCCATGAAGATGAGGCCAGGATTTTATCGGAAAACATTTTTTATACTAAACAACTTTAAATACAGATATGAAAAATATATTTACTTTACTCCTTTGCATTAGCCTGAGTTTATTAGCCAGCGCCCAGAAAAGAGTATTGATCTTTTCAAAAACAGCGCGTTACCACCATGAATCAATTGATGCAGGTATCAAAGCGATAAAAAAACTTGGCCTGTTAAACCATTTTTCTGTAGATCAGACTACAGATTCCTGCGCACTAAACGAGAAAAATCTAAAGCAATACGCTGCTATAATCTTTTTAAGCCCCTCTGGAAATATTATCGACAGCGCAGGAAAAGCAGCAATCCAGAAATTTATTCGTTCGGGCAAAGGATTAGTCGGTATTCACGCGGCTTCCACGATAGAGAAAAACTGGAGTTGGTATGGAAAGCTTGTTGGCGGGGTATTCACCGGTCACCCCGAGCCTCAAACTGCAACCCTTCACCTAGAGGATAGCAACCATCCCGCTACTAAATTTTTTCCGCCTTCCTTCTCCAGAAGAGATGAGTGGTATAACTTTCGGGACTTGCAACGGGGGCTGCACGTATTGCTCAGCGTAGATGAAAAAAGCTATAAGGGAGGCGAAAATGGCCCCCATCATCCTATCGCCTGGTACCATGACTTTGAAGGGGGAAGGAGTTTTTATACTGCGCTTGGCCATTTCCCGGAACATTATAAAGACCCTTTATTTTTAAAACACCTGCTCGCTGGTATACAGTATGCCTTGCGGGATTAATCCAGTTGGTACGATAAAACTTCAATGATGAACAATTCACTACAAATAAAATATTTTACGCTTCTAATAAGCCTGCTCCTTTTTTTTGTTGAGGCCTTTCAGGCGCCAAAGTCAAAACCAGCCTTGCTTATTTTTTCTAAAACTGCTGGCTGGCACCACAGCTCGATTGCTTCAGCAATCGCTGCAATAAAAAAGATAGCGAACCAAAAAGGATATAGCGTAGATACTACGACGAACGCAGCTTATTTTAATGAGCAAAAGCTCTCTGCTTACAACGCTGTAATTTTTAACTCTACAACTGGCAATGTGCTTAACTCAGAACAGCAAACGGCCTTCGAACGCTACATTCAGGCCGGCGGAGGCTATGTAGGCATCCACTCCGCGGCTGATACCGAATACGATTGGAGCTGGTATGGACAACTCATCGGCGCTTACTTTGATTCCCATCCGCATAATCCAAATGTGCGTGAAGCTTCAATCCGGGTCAGCGATAAAAGCCATCCGGCAAGCAGCAACTTGCCGGAAAGCTGGACAAGAAGCGATGAGTGGTATAACTACAGGTCTTTCTATCCCGGCATCAAGGTCCTGGCGAGCCTGGATGAGGATAGTTACGATGGAGGAACAAATGGCACCGGACACCCTATCATCTGGTATCATGAATATGATGGCGGACGTGCTTTTTACACCGGTTTGGGGCATACCGAAGAAAGTTATTCAGAACCTTTATTTTTAGCTCAGCTTGCCGGCGGCATTGAGTATGCGCTTGGAAATGGGGCAAAGTTAGACTATGCTAAAGCCTATGCCAAACCAATCCCGGAGCAAAACCGCTTTACCAAGACTATCCTGTCTACCAACCTAAATTCCCCGATGGAACTCGCTGTGAGCGAAGATGGCCGGATATTCTACACTGAACTTTTTGGTAACCTGTATCTCTATGATACCAGAAAACATAAAAACACCCTGGTTGAAAAATTAGCGACCACCAATATCGGGGGTACCGGGCTCATTGGCATAACGCTCGATCCTGACTTTGATAAAAATAACTTTATCTATCTTTATTATGCGCCAGCAGGTCAGAGCCAGGAACCACTTTATTTTAACCTATCCAGGTTTAGCTTATCAAAAATGAGTGTCTTGGACTTATCGAGTGAAAAAATACTACTGCGTGTTCCGGTTGAAAAAAACAGCGGCTCCCACCATGGCGGCTCGCTCGCCTTCGATAAGGAGGGAAATTTATACCTTTCAACGGGTGATAGCAGCAGCCCTTTTTCTTCCGAAGGTTACGCTCCGCTGGATGAGCGCCCGGGTGAAGTTAATTTTAGCGGCGATGCTCAACGCAGCGCCGGGAATACCAATGATTTCAAGGGAAAAATTTTGCGCATACATCCCGAGGCTGATGGAACCTATAGCATTCCACAAGGTAATTTATTCAAGCCAGGGACACCAAAAACAAAGCCTGAAATTTACGTGATGGGAACCAGGAACCCCTACCGGATTGCTCTGAATCCAAAATCCTCGACCCTTTATTGGGGCGACATTGGCCCGGATGCGGGGCAGGAAAGCGAGCGGGGTCCAATGGGCTTTGATGAGGTGAACCAGGCTAAGTCCGCGGGCAACTACGGATGGCCCTATTTTGCTGGCGATAATCAGGCCTATGCGCATTGGGACTTTGCAAAAAAGACCGCCGGAGGCAAATTTTATCCTGAAAAACCAGTGAACCATTCGCCAAACAATACCGGGTTAAGCCAGCTGCCGCCGGCCAGGCCTGCGATGATCTGGTATCCTTACCTTGCTTCCAAGGAATTTCCTGAACTTGGGCTTGGAGGCAGATGCATCATAGGCGGAACTTTCTATAGCTATAAGCAAACTGGCGCTGTAAACCGCTTTCCGGAGTATTATGATGGCAAATTTTTTATTGCCGACTGGATGCGGAACTGGGTATTCGCCTTGAGTTTTGATGAAAAAGAAAACTATGTGCGAAATGAGCCTTTCATGGCGGCCAATGGAAATTTCAAAAGGCCCATTGATATGGCTTTTTCCAGCGATGGTATACTCTACATGCTCGAATATGGCTCTGTATATGGAGCGGCCAATGCGGATGCTTCCCTTGTGAAAATTGAATATAACACCGGAAACCGAGCACCTGTTGCCAAAGCAGAAATTATAAATGAAAAAGAACACCAGCGGTTGGACAAAACAGTATTTTTAACTTCAGAGCGAAAAAATTTCCCTTCCCATCGGAGCATTGCAGGTAAAGCGCCACTACTGGTAAACTTTCGTGGGCAAAAAAGCTATGATTTAGATGACGATGAGCAGCTCAGCTACCAGTGGCAATTCGAGGGCAAGGTTTTTGCGTCCAATAAAATTAACCCTGTATATACCTATAAAAAGCCGGGAACTTATAAGTCGATTTTAACGGTACGTGATAAAAGCGGCGCCAGCGCAAAAGACACTTTAATCATAAAAGTCGGTAATACCCCGCCAGTGGTCTCTATTTCTAGCGCTGAGAATAAATCATTTTTCTGGACTGATAAACCCTTTACTTATGCGGTCCAGGCCAGTGATAAGGAAGATCTAAAAATTGTACCTAAGCGCTTGAAGGCTTTTTACACATACCTTTCGGCTGGTCAAAAAAATCAATCACAGCAGGCCAGTTATTCAGGTAAAGCGCTAATGGCGGCCAGCGACTGTAAATCCTGCCATCTGGCGAATGCTAAGGCCATAGGACCAAGTTACTTTGATATCGCAGCGCGCTACAGTTCCCAAAACGGCACAATAGAAAAACTTGCGGAAAAAATTATCAAAGGGGGTGGGGGAAGCTGGGGGCAAACAAGCGTGATGAGCGCCCATCCGCAACTTTCCACCAGCGATGCAAAAGAAATCGTAAACTATATTTTCTCCATGCCGCTGGAGAAAACCGCCCAGCGCATCGCGCTTGCCAAAACCGGCACACTGAAGTTAAATTCAATTAAAGATGAGCCTGAAGGTGGATACCTGTTTCAAGTAAGCTATACCGATGGCGGAAGAAAGCCTATTGGGCCGCTTTCCAGTACCGAAGAATTTTTCTTAAGAAGCCCGGTTATTAACCCCGCGCTGGCGGACGCCCACAAGGGTTTTGAGCGCTTCCGAAATAGCCTATCTGAAGGAGATAATAAGGCTTATATTTTATTAAAACAGACGGACCTAAATGGCATTAAAAATTTCACATTTAACTATGCCTCCACCATGGATGGAGAAATCGAGGTTAGGCGGGATTCGCGTGCAGGACCCTTAATCTCAAAAATTAGCTACAATTCAACCGGCTCGTTTGATAAATATGCCGATATCCTCAGTCCAGTCAACTCTCCCATCAAAGGCAGGCATGATTTGTATTTTATTATGCGGCGCAGACAAAGTCCGTATAAAGGCATTATAAAGCTTGGCAGGATAACTTTTGGAAGATAATCCTTTTTGTTGTATCATTTATGTGAAGAAAATTTGAGTACAGGATTTTGTTAAAATACTATTAACGCTTAATACATCCACTCTTGTAGATTTGAATCTAACACTAATGCTAACCAAATCCAATTTCCGGGGAAATTCCCGAATGAAACCTATGAAAAAAAATATCTCTTTTTGTTTTGCCTTTGTTATTTTGATGAGTTTCTCTGTGCAGGCGCAAAATCCTATTATAAAAACAACCCAGATTAATCCGGTTGTGAAAACCTATCAAAAAGCAGAATGGACCATCGAATTGCAGGCAGATTTTGATAATCCATATTTTCAGGAAGATTTAGCCCTTGACATGCAGCTTACTTCTCCTACTGGTAAAAAAATTAACCTGCCATGTTACTATGAATCCGGGCAAACTGGAAAGCGCTCGCTTTGGAAGGCGCGCTTCAGTGCCCAGGAAAGTGGAAGCTATAAGTACAGGTTCGCACTGCGGAAAAACAGCAAAGAGGTTGCTTTAAGCAAACCCTCTTCATTTAAAGTGTCAGCATCTAGGCTTAAAGGCATTTTGCATAAGGGCAATGACTGGACATTCAGGTTCGATAATGGAGATGCTTTCAGGGGCATCGGAGAAAATATTTGCTGGGAATCAAGAGATGATGATGATTCAAAATATTTTAAAGCCCTTCATGAAAATCCGAAGTATAACTATGAGTACATGCTCCCTTCGCTGGCTAAACATGGCGGAAATTATTTTCGAACCTGGATTTGTTCGTGGAATTTGCCATTAGACTGGAAAAGTGGAATAAATAACAGGCGATACAGCAATTCCCCGGCCTACTTTAATCCAAGCGCAATAGAAAAAATGGACCGAATGGTTAATTTATCTGATTCACTGGGCCTGTACATTATGCTCACTTTAGGTCCGGGATCTCATGATGGTAAAAACGGGCGTTATGGGGTTTCTTCTGCCAATTTTTTTATAGACGCGAAGGCTAAGGAGGAATACCGAAACCGCCTGAGGTTCATTATTGCGCGCTGGGGTTACAGCAGCGCGATAGGAGCATGGGAGTTTTTTAACGAAATAGACAATGTTCAGTTCAGGGATAAAAACAATCCAATCCCAGCTGAACATATCGTGCAATGGCACCAGGAAATGGCGGACTACGTCAAAAAAATAGACCCCTTTAAACACCTGGTGACCACAAGCATTTCTCACCGGGATTTAAAGGGACTTAATTCTATTGATGCCATAGATTTTAACCAAAAACACATCTACAAAAATAACCGCGCCCTGCCTACCACCATTGTAAGCTATACCAAAACCTATGGTAAACCATATGTGATTGGCGAATATGGCTATGAGTATGACTGGTCTAAAAACTTCGATGATTTCGCTGAGGGCATGGATTCAGATTTTAAACGTGGATTGTGGTATGGCCTTTTCTCGCCGACCCCCATCTTGCCGCTTTCCTGGTGGTGGGAGTATTTTGATAACCGTGGCACAGATAAATATATTGCCAATGTTCGCCGCATCCAGGACGAAATGATGCAGTCTGGAAAAGGCAGTTTTGATAGCCTGAGGGTCAAGAGTTCTAACACGGCTATTGAAGTATTTAGCGTAAAATGCGGGGCTGATATTTTTATCTACCTGTATAACCCTAAAGCTGAAATCCAGAAAACTGATATTAGCTTACCTGTTACCTTGTCAAATTACAAGCTTACTAGATATAACTGTGAAACGCAGCGTTTTGATGCAGATCTGAAATTTGCGGCAAAAGGTGATAGCCTGGACATCAATAGCTTAGCGCTTGCCCCTAATACAGATTTTGTTTACATTTTAAAGAAACCTTAAAGATGAAAAATAGCCGATACGGTTTAATTTTAATAATGCTTTTTAGCTTTAGCCATTCCGCTTTCGCGCAAAATCTTGCTCCGCAGCAAGGGAAGAAAGACGTAAAAACGACTAAAGTTCCCACCCGGTTTAAATCACTGAATTACCTTTACTCGGTATTGGGAAGATATACCATTTCTGGTATACATAATCGGGAGCCAAATGCAGAACCAAAAAAATGGACGCAGGAAGTATTCAACACGACCGGGAAATATCCTGGGCTTTGGAGCGGGGATTTTCTATTCCAGTCTGAAAATATTCAAAACAGACAAACGATGATAAATGAAGCTGCGGAGCAGTGGAGGAAAGGAAGTCTTATCAATATCATGTGGCACGCATGTAATCCTGCGCTGGAGCAGCCATGCGGCTGGGATAAGCAAGGGGTCTTGAGTAAATTAAGTGATCAGCAGTGGAAGGAGCTTTTGACCGATGGAACTTTGATAAATACCAGGTGGAAGTCAATGATGGATGAGATCGCTTTATATTTAAGCCAACTCAAAGAAAAAAATGTGGAAGTGCTGTTCAGACCTTTGCATGAAATGAACCAGGGCGTTTTCTGGTGGGGCGGCAGGCCTGGTGCGGCGGGTACCAGAAAACTCTATCAGCTGACCCACGATTACTTAAGCAAAACCAAAAAGCTAGATAACCTGATTTGGGTATGGGACATACAGGATTTTAAAACCCTGGAAAAAGATGCAGTGGATTATAATCCCGGTGATGGTTACTGGGACGTTGCTGCGCTGGATATTTATGATGATAAAACAGGATTCAGCCAGCAAAAATATGATATCATGGTAAAAGCTGGTGGCAAAAAGCCTATAGCCATTGGTGAATGTCAGGTGCTTCCTACTGCCCAGATAATGGCAAAACAGCCAAAATGGACTTTTTTTATGGGGTGGTCAGAATTAGTATTCTCTCATAATACCCCTGCTCAATTAAACGCTTTAATGAAAGCTGAAAACATCATCTCTTTGGATGAGATGCATGGCTGGTAAAATATACATATGATGAAAAAAATTCTCTTTCTTCTTTTAAGCCTGGTTTCTTGCTCAATCCTGGCGCAAAAACCTACTAATACTTACAGCGTTCAGGGATGGTGGGGTCCGGCATCTCCGCCATATTCTCCGGTAGTGGAAAATGATAAAAGCATTGTTTTCAGGTTTAAAGCGAAATCTGCCAAATCGGTTAAACTGCTTTTTGGTGAATGGGACATTAAGCCTATAGAGATGCAAAAAGACACTGCAGGAAATTGGGAAATTAAGATTGGCCCGCAAAAGCCCGGGATTTATTCCTATGTGTTTTCTGTAGATGGAATTCAGACGCTCGATCCTAAAAACCCAGTTGTAAAATCCGGTACTGAGCTTTACGGGAGTATCGTGGAAGTGCCTGGTGATAGGGCAAGGTTTGATGAGCATCAAAACGTCCCACATGGAATTTTGCAATCCATTAAATATCAGTCTTCGGCTTTAGGTAAACCTAGAGGGATGTGCATTTTTCTGCCTGCAGAATACCAGACTAGTCCAAAGCAAATTTTCCCTGTTTTATACCTGCGCCACGGTGGGGGAGACAATGAAAACAGCTGGACGCAGAGCGCGGGGAAAGCGGATGTAATTTTAGAAAACCTTATCGCTGAAAATAAAGCAAAACCGATGCTTATTGTGATGACCAACGGACTCACAGACGGCAGCTGGGCAGGAGGGAGCAGCAAAGAAGGAGTCGAGCAGTTGGAACAGGAACTTTTAAAGGACGTCATTCCATATGTAGAAAAAAATTACCGTGTCATAGCGGATAGAAAATCCAGAGCCATCGCAGGGCTTTCTATGGGCGGCGGGCAGGCTTACTTGATTGGGCTCAAAAACCCTGATAAATTCAGCTACATTGGCGAATTTAGTGCCGGTTTGTTAAGTGATGCTAAATTTGATATCAATGAACGGGTACCTGGAGCTTTTGCTAATCCAGCTAAACTGAACAAAGAAATTAGCCTGCTTTACCTCGCCTGCGGAAAAGAGGACCCAAGATACCAGGGACACCTGGCGTTAGATTATGATCTAAAAACGAAGGGAATCAACCATGAATTTCACGATAGTTCAGGCGGACATGAATGGAGATTCTGGCGCGAGCAGCTACATAGTTTCATGCAAAAAATCTTTTAACTTAAATAAATACGCGCTTGCCTACATAGTTTTCTCGGAACTCTTTTGGCGTGCAGCCTTTTTTATTTTTGAAGGTCCGGTTAAAGTTGGCCATATTATTAAAGCCGCAAATAAAGGCAATTTCAGCAACAGACTGGGTCGTGTCAATAAGCATTCTGCTGACATGCCCCAGTCTGATTTCGTTCAGCGAATCAATAAAATTATAACCGGTGCGTTTTTTAATAAACCGGCTGAAGGATGCTTCTGGCATGTTGGCTATCTTTGCTACTTCAGACAGGGTGATAAGCCTGTTGAAGTTATTATTCATATACTCAAATACCTTTTCAATCCGTCTGCTATTATAATTATAATCTTCCTTAGTAAAACTGGAATCCGAAAGCAGTTTGGTATCCCTGGATATCGAGAGATCATGCAATATCGATAGTAGCTCTAATATCGAATCAAAGCCACTTTTCTTACTCAAAGCCAAAAGACGCGGAGAAATGCGTTCAATGGTTTCCTTAGAAAAAAGCACTCCACGCTTACTTTGCTCAAACATATTACGAATGAAAGACAGCTGATTGCGCTTTAAAAACTTTTCATCCAATAAGTCCTTATGGAACTGAATAGTGACCTCTCTAATGTCCTCACTTACGCAATTATGAGTAAACCAGCCGTGCGATAAATTGGAGCCTACCAGCACGAGTTCCTGCTGCTCTATTTCTGCTATGTGATCACCCACAATCCGTTTCGCCCCGGCCGCATTGAGCACTAAGTTGAGCTCCATGTCCTCATGGTTGTGCAGCGGGAAATCAAATTCTTGCTTAGTTCTGGAAAAAATGGTAAAACAGTCGTTCGGCGTCAAAGGGGTGATTTCCCTGATTACATTTTTAGACATATCATATTTGGTTATAGAGGACAATATAGTTAAAAAAACACTACATGTTTAGCTCTCACGCTTAGCTGATATTTTCATTAAAATTCGGAGAAAAGCTTAAACGAGGGCTATAGAGGCATACAGCTATACTTTTCTAGGAAAATCCTGCAACTTGATTTACTTAAAGTGGTAAAATAATATCAAAAAATGCTCAAATAGTACAAGCGCTGTAGCCATAATGCGTTAGTACCAGTTTATGTTAAAAAAATATTAGTTTTATCAGCTCAGTCCAGTTAGTTTTAGCCAAATTAAAATTTTCAGATTATGCCAGCTACATCCCTTCCAAGCGCTTCAGAAATTGAGGTCGAACTACAAGCCATACTCCGTTACTGGAAACAGCGCAGCATAGATAATGAGTATGGTGGTTTTGTCGGGCAGATTGATGAATCAGAGCAGATTATCTCTAGGGCTGATAAAGGTTCAGTTTTAAATGCAAGGATTCTCTGGAGTTTTTCTGCCGCCTATTTAAGGACCAGCTCAAAGGAGGATTTAGAAGTCGCTGAGCGGAGCTACCTATACATAAAAAACCATTTCATTGATTACAGTTTTGGCGGGGTGTACTGGACAGTTGATTTTAAGGGAAACTCGAAAGATAAAAAAAAACAAATCTATGCCATTGCATTTACCATTTATGGCCTTGCCGCCTATTCTAAGGCCAGTGGTGATGAAAATGCTTTGACTCTCGCTAAATCCTTATATGCTGATATCGAAAAATATAGTTATGATATAAATGAGCTGGGATATTTTGAAGCTTTTGCCAGGGACTGGACGCAGTTAGATGATCTGCGCCTGAGTGATAAGGATGCGAATGAAAAAAAAACAATGAACACCCATCTGCATATTCTGGAGGCCTACAGTTTGCTATATACCTTGTGGCCTGACGAAGGCCTTAAAATAAAGATCATAAAGCTACTGGAGGTTTTTCGCAGGCATATTTTAAAACCTAACGGCCATTTAGGACTGTTCTTCAATGAATATTGGGAGTCTAAGTCCGAGGCTATTTCTTACGGGCATGATATTGAAGCTTCCTGGTTATTGCTCGAAGCAGCTGAAGCGATAAAAGAGGTTGAACTTATTACCGAATTTGAGCAGTTGGCCCTTAAAATCAGTACAGCAGCGATAGAGGGTATTGATAAAGATGCTATGGTATATGAATTTAATCCAGAAAGCCATCACCTGATTGCAGAAAAACATTGGTGGGTACAAGCCGAAGCCATGGTAGGGTTATATAACGCTTTCCAGATTTCTAAAGATGAAAGATTTCTTGAGCATTTTAATAAAATCTGGAACTATACCACTACTCACCTCATCGATAAAACCAACGGCGAATGGTTTTGGGGCAGAAAAGAAGATGGCAGTTTGATGGCTGGAGAAGACAAAGCCGGATTATGGAAATGCCCATATCATAATAGCAGGGCCTGTTTAGAGCTGCTCAATAGATTTGAAATGATAGCTTAAGTTCGATGAGGGCGGCCAGAGAAAAATAATAATTGCATCAGGCTAATTGCTAAATTCAAATATGCAGGGGCGCAGTTTAATTAGGTCCTTGAGAGTGAGTGTATATTAAAAAGTTAATCCCAGCTGAAACAATCTAAGCTCGGCCTTAAGAGAGAACTAATTGTCAAGGCTTATCCTGGAAATCCCGGAACTGGAAAGTTTGCAAAAGGAATAACCGTTTTGATGATTACTAAGGGGTTAGGATTTGTTGGTTAAATTGGTGGTCTTCGGACTCAAAACATTATAAATTGTTAAAATCCTATTAAAAAAAGGATAACCTGGAGCTTAAATTTGTGTAAACCAAGTATACCTTTATGTCCAGATACCCCCAGTCTATTAATGCGTTTAAGCTTGCGCTTCTTCTAATTTTAATCAATACTTTTCCCTTTTTGCTTCATGCACAACTCAAAGCCGAAGGTTGGGAGACCAGCAATGATAAAATGATGCTGTTATCAAAAATGAACAATTTTGAGCGAGGAGCTGGGCAAGCAGAAATCATTAACATCAATGCAGCAAAAAAATATCAATCTGTTGATGGGTTTGGTTTTGCGCTGACAGGTGGTAGTGCGCAGCACATCATTCGCATGTCTGCTCCGCAAAGAAAGAAGCTTCTCAGTGAACTTTTTGGAAATGGACCTGGGCAGGTGGGGATTAGTTATCTTCGAGTGAGCATCGGGGCATCAGATCTGAATGAATATGTCTTTTCCTACGATGACCTCAAAGTAGGGGAAACTGATGCGGAGTTAAAGCATTTTTCCTTGTCGCAGGATGAAAAAGATGTAGTGCCTGTCTTAAAGGAAATTTTAGCGATATCCCCAAAAATAAAAATTATGGGTTCTCCATGGTCCGCCCCGGTATGGATGAAGTCAAACCAGAATGTTCAGGGTGGAAGATTAATGGATAAGTATTATAGCACTTATGCTAATTACTTTGTGAAATACATCCAGGCGATGAAAAGCCACGGAATTGCGATTGACGCGGTGACCATTCAAAATGAACCATTCAATGATGGCAATACCCCCAGTATGCAGTTTTTGGCCAAAGAAGCGCTTCGTTTTATCCGCGATCATCTTGGACCTGCCTTTAAACGAGCAGGTATAAAAACTAAAATTGTTCTTTACGACCATAATTGTGATGCCCCGGAATATCCCATTTCAATATTGGCAGACAGACAAGCAGCAAGCTACATTGATGGTTCAGGATTTCATTTATATGCCGGTCAGACTTCTGCGATGGGCAAAGTACATGATGCCTTCCCCGATAAAAACATATATTTTACTGAAATGATGGCTGTAAGCAAGGATGGTGGTTTCAATACCGCTTATCCTGTTGGAAGGATCCTCATCGGTGCTTTACGGAATTGGAGTAAAAATGTGATTCTTTGGAACCTCGCGGCGGATCCTAAATATAACCCGCATACAGACAATGGCGGCTGTTCAATATGTCAGGGAGCGGTGACCATAGATGGAGATAAAGTCGAGCGGAACCTTGCCTATTATGTTATTGCGCATGCATCCAAATTTATTCCCTTTGGATCATCGAGAATCGAGAGCACCCTAACCTCAAAGGTTAGTAATGTAGCCTTTTTAACCCCGGAGGGAAAACGGGTGCTTATCGTCTCTAACAATTCGACTGAACCACAAACGGTCAAAGTCGTTGAGGGAGGTCAGTCTTTTTCTTACACTGTAAATAAAGGGTCTTCAACGACCCATATCTGGTGATTATGATTACAATAAAAAAATATACTACGCTGCTGCTGCTCTTATTTTCAGTAAGCCACGCTTTCGCTCAGAGCAAAATTGTAAAAGGTGATGAAACTTTGGTCACCCTTAAGGAAGGGAAAATCAGGGGCGCTATTTTGTCCGGCTCTGTGGTAGCTTTCAAGGGTATTCCTTACGCCGAAGCCCCCCTTGGTGGGCTCAGATGGCGTTCACCAGTTCCAAAAAAGAAGTGGGACGGGATAAAAAACGCGGTGGCTTTTGGTTCCAGGTCTCCTCAGCGCAACAGTTATGATGACATGGTTTTTAGAAGCGCCGAAGAAAGTGAAGATTGCCTGTATCTTAATATCTGGAAACCTCAGGTAGCGGATGGTAAGTCCTTGCCAATAGTGGTGTACTTTCATGGAGGAGGGTTTTCCAGCGGGGATGGATCAGAGCCTAGGTATGATGGAGAAAGCATGGCGAGCAAGGGAGTTATTTTTATCACTATAAATTACAGGTTAAGTGTTTTTGGATTCTTAGCGCATCCCAGCCTGTCCAAAGAAAGTAAACGAGGAAGCTCTGGTAACTACGGTTTGCAGGATCAGAATGAAGCGCTGCGCTGGGTGAAGCGCAATATTTCAGCTTTTGGAGGAAATCCAGATCAGATCACCATTGCTGGAGAATCTGCGGGTTCTATGTCGGTTTCTGCCCAAATGTGTTCACCACTTTCAAAAGGACTTTTTCATGGGGCAATAGGACAAAGCGGGTCAGTGTTAGGGTTTGAGCCACCTGTGAGTTTAGCAAATGCGGAGAAGATAGGGGAGGAATTCGCCAAAGCTTGCGGAGCAAGTAGCATTGATGAGTTGCGAAAAATTCCCACTAATGAGCTTTTAAAGCGCTCAAAAGATTACTGGTTTCCCCTAACAATAGACGGTTACTTTTTTGTAGAACAACCACTTATTACCTACAGCTACGGTCGTCAGATGGATGTACCACTTCTGGCTGGATGGAATACAGCAGAGCGAAGTATGAATACTATTCTTTCCAATCAGAAACCTACAGCTGAAAATTATAAGGCCGGAGTGGAAAAGCTCTTTACTTCCAAGAGCAAAGAAATAGTGGCACTGTATCCGGCAACTGCAGATGAACAGGTCGCACAGTTGGCGACTGAACTTGCTAGTGATCGCTTTATTTCCTATTCTACATGGAAATGGATTGATGTGCATAGTAAAACAAACGGGTATCCTGTTTATCGATATTTGTTCTCTAGAAAACGTCCAACTTTTATCGGACAGGGGGCTCACAATGCAGATGTCATGGGCGCGGTACATGCTTCGGATATTGAGTATGCCCTTGGAAATCTCAATCTAAATAAGAGTTATAAATGGGAGAGTGAAGATTTTGAAACTTCAAAAGTCTTTCAGTCTTACCTGGTAAACTTTATAAAAAGCGGTAATCCAAATGGAGACGGTCTTCCCAGGTGGTTTGGCCTTCAAAGCAGTATTCCCAAAGTTATGGTTATTGATAATGATAGTAAATCTATACCTGAAAAGAACGGGAAAAGGTACATGCAGCTAGACGGTATAATAAATCCTTAGTGTGATTTTTTTTCCTCTGGATACCATTAAGGCAATGCAATACAAATATTGTTAGGGTTGGGTTGGTCGATCTATTTACTAAAAAGCAAATATTGTCAGTGGATAAACCAGAATAGACTGACAGTTTAGCTAATGAGATACAAGGTCAATTAATTATAGTGCTATGAGAGCATGAACTACCAACATCCTAATTTTATTTACCTCCTATAAAAGCGATAACACTATTGCACCACATATGCAACTAAAATTTTGTTGAACCAAAATGCATTAAGAATATTACAGTAGAGCAAAATTGCAGAACGATTAAATTTGCGTTATACCTTAAAGCAGAGTTTTGAGGGCTGTGAATTAAATTGTTAAAATCATAAAGGCCTTTTGCATCAACCTTTAAAGTTTTTGCTTAGGTCGCCACATTGGATAACCAGCCTAGAATGGCCCCGTTCCAGCGGAAATAAAATTGTTGTGAAGTTTGCTTGTTTTTATTTAGTGAATTGGCGGAAGCGTTCAAATGAATTGGTTTGTGCACCAGTGATGGGAATGAAATTCTGGAACTTTAAGAGCACTCCAACATTAGTCCAAACGTATATCTTACCGATTTGAGAATGCCTAATATGCATGGACTTCAACTCACGGTTGAAATCAGTATGAGATAGTTAGAGGTTGTTATTTTTTCTTTGGAAGTTGAATTGTTTTATATTGGGGAGTTTAAAAGAGCGGGAGCGTTCGCGGTTTTGCATATAATATAATAATAGATCATAATTACCTTGTGGAAGCATTTATCGACATTGCCAAACAGGAACGACTAATCACGGAGGTTTTAAAAAAACTGGGATTCGAGTCGGAACCCAACTTCCTTTAGGCAGAGGGTAAAAATTAATCTTTCGTGCAATACCGGCCTATCAAGTCGATATCACAAAATATTTTGCAAAGTTTGCATAAAATTTGCACATTAATCATCTGTTAAATTAGTTAATTTTAGTAGCACCTTATGATTATATATTTATATAGTTCTTATATTTGATTGTCAATTACAGTCAAATAGTTGCAAAATATTGGTGAGCATTTAGTGAGCTAGCTGTTGTTAAATTTTTTAAAAACCTTATTATCAAAGATATATGGCAGGTTTTCGAGTCCCGTCCATTCCGCAACAAAAGCCTTAACTTGAAAAAGTTGAGGCTTTTTTGTTTCTTAAAAAATCCAAAATATCTTTTAAGTCTAGCATAAATTCTTGCCTTTACAATTGCTCCTATTAAAAGCAAATGAATTTAAAAAAAATTGAGCCGTGGGATAAAAGTGCCCTTTCAAACTGTATTGTTTGTGAAGTACCCTAACTATGGCAAAAAACATTAAAAATTATTCTAGCTATCAACTGTTCGATTTCTTGCTTGATCCTGATTTTAAATCGTGGATTCTTAATCCTGATCCAGAGATTAATAGCTATTGGGAGCAGGTTTTGGCGGCGTATCCGCAAAAAAGAGATACCATTGAAAAAGCGGCTAAAATTGTAAAGAATCTGCCCGATGTAAAAACTGAAAATAGCAGTAATCGAGCAAACCAACTGTGGGATAAAATAGATGAAGAAATTAACGTAAAAGAGGCAATCGCTTCCAAGGCACCACGAACTTTAAAAGTACACTATTTACAATACACAAAATACGCAGCGGTATTAATAGCGGCTGCATGCATTTTATTTGCAATAAATACCTTTCAAAATGCAGAAAAAATTACAGTTTTTACGGGTAATGGACAAAATAAATCTGTAACGCTTCCAGATGGTAGCACCTTGCAATTAGCACCAAATTCATCTGTATCATATCTTAAAAATATAAATCATCAAACACAGCGTGAAGTTTGGGCAACAGGAGATGTAAACTTCAATGTAAAACATATTAATCAAAATCCAGAGCATATAAAAAAAGGCGAACGCTTTGTTGTTCATCTTAATCAAGCTATTAATGTGCAGGTTTTAGGAACGGTTTTCAGCATAAGCGAAAGACGCGGCAATGCAGTTGTTCACTTACAATCAGGGTCCGTTAAAATTTCAAAAGCAAATCAGGAATTATTACTTAAACCAGGAGAAAGTGCCATTAGCAATACTAAAACCCAACAATTGAGTTTAGATAAAACGGCACCAAAATTTAGCCACGAATGGGAAAGTCACGTTTTAAGCCTTAACAAAACCAAAATCAGTACAATCATAAATATCATTAACTACAGTTATGGTGTGAAACTTATTGTAAGCGATAAAACTATTTTAAATAAAGAAATAGATGGTGCTATACCACTTGATGATTTTGAAAAAGCATTCAGCATACTTAGTAGCATTACGGACGGAAAACTTCAAAAACCCGCCAATGCGATTACAATAAATAAATAATGGTAAAAAAATTACTCATCCTTTTATCTATCTCCATTACCACCTGTGTTGCAAAAGCGCAGCAAAAAATTGGTTTAAATCAAGCCTTAAATAAGGCTGCCAAGGTGCTTAAAGTAAAATTTACATACGAGCATAGTTTAGTAAACGGCTTAACTGTTTCTTACGACGAAGCATTGCTTAAAAACGGAGGTTT
This sequence comes from Pedobacter nototheniae, assembly GCF_004335085.1. GTDB lineage: Bacteria > Bacteroidota > Bacteroidia > Sphingobacteriales > Sphingobacteriaceae > Pedobacter > Pedobacter nototheniae. Next base: position 36,227 of record NZ_RQRS01000015.1, read on the forward strand.
AAATAAAGTACTTGATAAATGGCTAAATGGCACTAATTTAACTTGGGATGCCATTGGGGAAAAGTATTTTACAATTATAAAAAAATCAGGTAAAAATGATTTAAAGGTCAGTGCTCCAGTTAATCAACAAATTGGTTATGATGGTAAAGGATTTAACAATGGCATAATTTCTATGCCTTTTAGCGAAGCGAAACAAAAATCAAATCAAATTGAATTAAGTGGAACTATAACTGAAAATAAAACCGGACAGATTCTTAGTCAAGTTACCGTTAGTATAAAAGAGCTTGGTGTTACTACGATGACAGATGAGGCTGGACGATACCTTTTTAGAAATCTAATTGGCGGAAAAATTACTGTGCGGGCGCAGTTTTTAACGATGGTAGCCAAAGAAAAGGAAATAATCGTTGCACCGGGTAAAAAATATAATCTTGATTTTGAACTTGATGAAAACGTACTCGATTTAAAAGAGGTTGTTGTGGTGGCAGCCGAAGGTAAATCAGGCGGGGCTACGGCATCCATAATTTCACAAAAAGCAATAGAGCATTTGCAGGCTACGAGTTTGGCAGATGTGTTGCAGCTTTTACCGGGAGCACTAGCAACCAATCCAGATTTTTCAAATGTAAACAAAACAGCGCTCAGACAAATTAGTGCCGATAATATGGGTAGTTTAGGTACTGCCGTAATGATTAACGGATCGCCTGTTTCTAATAATGCTAATTTGCAGGTACTTAATCCTGCTAGCGCAGGTGCTAATGCATCTTTCTCTACCAGTAGTGGCGCAGGTACAGATTTGAGGCAAATTTCTGCTGATAATATCGAATCCATAGAAGTAATACGTGGCGTGCCATCTGTAGAGTATGGCGATTTAACTAATGGTGCTATTTTGGTTAAAACTAAAGCTGGGCAAACGCCTTTTCAGCTAAAAGCACGTATAAATCCAACGCTTAATCAGTTATGGGCAGGTAAAGGATTTAATTTAGGTAAAAAGGCAGGAAACCTGAATGCCGATATTGATTATACCAAATCTTATAGCGATCAACGGTACGCTTACGATGCCTACAATCGAATTACGAGCAGTTTGTTATACTCCAATAAGTTCTTTAAAAATCAACCCTTATATACTTCAACTGGCTTTTCTTTTGCCAAAAATATGGACGAACTGAAACAGGATCCTGATGATGCCAAAACACAAACAGAAAATCGAGCCCAGGATAATGCCTTTCGTTTTAACACCAGTGGACGATGGAATTTGAGCCGAAAATTTGCGCAGGTATTAAACTACAATGTTAGCGTAAACTACGCCGTACAAAAAGGCTACCAGCAAAGTTTGGTTAGCAATTATATTTATCCAACTTCTTTTGCCACTAAAGATACTACCATGGCAGGTATTTATGTACCTAGCGAATATTTAAGTAGGGTATGGGTAGATGGTAAGCCTTTTAACCTTTTTGCCAAATTAACTAATAGCTTCTATCTGAAAACCGGAACTTTTAATCATCGCTTTTTAGTAGGTGGAGAATGGCGTACGGATGCAAATTATGGAAATGGTAAAACCTATGATGTTACCCGTCCGCCGCGTTTAAGTGGTAATAGTGCGAGCAGACCTTTTGCCTACAGCGATATTCCGGCATTAAATCAATTATCGTTATACATTGAAGATCATTTAACGGGTGCATTTTTAAACCGTAATCTTGATATTCAGGCTGGTTTACGTTACGACAATATTCAACCAAAAGGACTTTTTAAAAGTGGTATTGATCGTGTTTTAGCACCCCGCATAAACCTTTCGTATCAAATTATGGATAAGTTGAGTATTAGAGGTGGGTATGGAATTACAGCCAAAGCGCCAACATTGTTATATCTATATCCGCAAGATGCTTATTTCGATTTCCTTAACCTGAATTATTACGCTGATAATGCCGCAGAGCGATTGGTTGTGGTAACTACAAGAAGATTTAGCAGCCAAAATGCCAATCTTAAAATTGCAACCAACAACAAAGCTGAAATAGGTTTCGATTACACATTGTTTGGAAATAAAAAGCTTCAGGTAACGGCTTACAGCGAAAAAATTAAAAATGGGTACGACTTTGCTACAACACTTCAAAGCGCATTAATTATTCCAATAACGAGTTACAATGTAGTTTCTAAACCTGTTGGGCAGCCTCCTGTTGTTGAAGCTGGTGCCGTAACTAATTATGTAGCTACCTATAACTTGCCAACTAATAATCAAAGCACAAAAAATCGTGGTGTAGAGTTTGATTTAGATCTGGGGCGATTTGATGCCATTCGCACATCATTTGTACTAAACGGCGCATTGCTAAATACCCAAACCACCAGTACGGGCTATTATGTTGTAATGCGTACCACAACAGGAGCCGCACCTGCTAAAATCCCGATTTATAATCCTGGTCGTGGTACTGAATATACTCGTGCAAGTTCTACGCTTCGCATGATCCATAACATCCCACAAGCAAAACTCATTATTACACTCGCTGCACAAACCATCTGGATTGATAAGAATAAATATTTAGGCTATGAATCCATTCCGATAGGCTATATACAAACCAACAGTGGTAATACTGTGTGGCTAACGGAAGCGCAAAGAAATAGTGCTGCCGTAATTAATGATAATGAGTTAAACTTAAACGTACAACAACAATATTATATAACTGAAAGCTGGAAACCTTTATGGTTATTCAATCTGCGATTGACCAAGGAAATCGGCAAATCCATCAGTTTCTCCTTCTTCGCCAATAATGTGCTTATGGATCGGCCGCTTGAAGAAAGCAACAGATGGGCAGGGCAATACAGCCAGCGAAACCCTAAACTCTTCTTCGGGACAGAAATAAGCGTCAAATTTTAATTGAAATATAAAATCACGAATAACAATGAAAAAAACAAATCCTTTATTTATCCTCTTACTGGCAATAATGGGCTTTGCCTTGCAAGCTTGTAAAAAATCAAGCTCTGAAGCGCCAACGGTAAGTTATACCGTTACCGTGGCCTACCCAAGCACTTATGCGCAAACTAAAGCAAGTGGTACAACTGTTACATTAACAAACTCTACCACCAATGTAAAAGTGAGTGCCACGGCAAGTGCCGATGGAATAGCAACATTTGGAGCGCTATTGCCGGGTAACTACCAAGTTAGTGCCGAAAGAACTTTAACAGCTGCTGAAGCACTTACTTTAACTGGGATAGAAACGCAGGTGTTTTTAAATGCATCGGCTACTAATCAGTTAATTACTGCAAATGGTAACCTTAATTTGCAATTGGGAGGCAGTAAAGTTGGCGGTTTGTTATTTAAGCAAATATTTTATACAGGAACCAGAACCGCATCAAACGGTACTTATTTTACCGATCAGTTTTATGAGATTTACAACAACTCAACCGAAGTTATTTATGCTGATAGTCTTTACTTAGGCGAAAGTGGTGGAAATCCTGGTCTTTCTACAAGCTCGGTACCATTTGCTTTTGATAAGGCAGCGGGCAACGTTTATTTAACAACAGTTTGGATGATACCTGGAACAGGAAAATCGCATCCAATTAACCCTGGCGAATCTATCGTAATTGCTAGTAACGCTATTAATCATAAATCAGACCCAGCTGGCAACCCTAACTCAGTTAATTTAGGTAAAGGTATTTCTGATTTTGAAGGTTATGTAGCCAGCACAGGTAAAGATGTAGATAATCCGGATGTTCCAAATTTGGATTTAGTATTATTTACAACTTCAACAAATACTTGGTTAACTTCTGTTTTTGGACCAAGCATGGTTATTTTCAAAACAAAAGATTTCAGTAAATACAAACAATCGGTAGAACCTGGTACAAGCAACGGTCGCCTTTTTGTTGAAGTACCCGGTGCTGATGTAATTGATGCTGTTGAGGCTTTAGCAAATGCAAACGCCGTAAGTTATAAACGTTTTCCAAGTGCGCTTGATGCAGGTTTTTCTTACTGCTCTGGTAGTTATGTTGGCGAAGCGATTGTGCGTAAAGTACGCTCAACCGTAAATGGTAGAAGGGTATTGCAAGACACAAACAATTCTACAAACGATTTTACCACCACTAAAAATATCCTTCCGAAAGGTTGGCAGTAATATAAGCTGAAGGGCATGTTTAAAAAAATCAATACCACAATTTTAATTTTTCTTACTGCATTTAGCGCCATAAAGTTAAAAGCGCAACAAGCAGATAGTACTAATATTTTGCCTGCTTATATTACTTTGTTTGGGTATAATGCCTTATGGTATAACGGTAATAACGCAGCAGGCTTAAGGCAGGATAGTATACTTACGTTCGGAAAAACAAAACTTGGTTTTGACCAAATGCAAGGACAATTTAAACTCGCCCAGCAAGCAAAAGATAGTCAAAGGTTAAACTTCGAATCAGAAAGATTTCAGAACATTGGAAAAACCCTTTTTTATGGAAAGTTTTCTTATACCCAGCAATGGGATAAGCAATTGCGGTTTTCTGATGTTCTTGATCCTTACCGAGGCACTCCTTACCTCTTGGCAGATTCTATTGGTGGCGATTGGAAAAAACAATTGTATGCTTTAACATTGAAAGCTGCAAGCCCGGCGTTGCTTAACAATAAGCTAACCTTTGGTTTGGGTACAACTTTAAATGTAGCTACTGGTGCCCGCCAAAATGACCCGAGGCCATTATCAACCAGCAATCAAATTACTATAGCGCCAAGTGCCACGTGGAAATTAAACAAAAGCAATTTAATCGGTTTAAACGGTTGGTACAGTCGCTATCGTGAAGATATCTCATTAGAAGTAAAAAATAGCAGCATCAATTACAGCCTTTATAAATCACTTGGTTTGGGTCAGTTAGAGTTGCCAACAACTTTTACCACAGGAGCATCTCGCATTTATAAAGGCAATAAATGGGGTGGTAATATTCAGTACCAATTGAAGAATAATACCATAACTTGGTTAAACAATTTTGGCTATCGTACTTATCAGGAACAAGTGGCCGATGGTACATCCGTTCCACGCAAATCAGGCACTTGGAAGCAAACTGCCTATAGCTTTAACAGTAATTTAAATATCGGGAATAAAAACTTTTTACATCGATTTGCTTTAACGCTACAAAGATTGGAAGATCAGGGAATAGAGTTTCATGAGTTTTACAACACCAGCCTTAAAGCCTGGCAAACCTTATTGGAAGCAGAGTTTTATCTCGCCGAAACTGATCAGGCAAGTTTAAGTTATACGTTGATTAAACCAAATAAGGAGCATGTATTTAACTGGCTTGCTGAAATTGGCGGTAGCTATTATTCAACAAACAAAAGTTATCTTCTACCGGCATCTTCTCAAGTTATTTCAAATGCAGGTATCTGGCTAAAAGGCACAAAAGTGTGGAGTTTTAATCGCAATACCAATTTACAAACCGGAGTTACAGCGTTATACAACCAAAATTTAAATCAATCATTAAGCTATATTCCTATCACTGGTGATAGAACGCTACTGGCAAGAGAGGTACTTTATCCAGATCACGATTACTTAAGTAGTAATTTTATAGCCACTACGGTTAATCTTCAAATAGATTTTAAAGTAGAAAAAGTTAAAAATGTAAGGTTTTTAATTGCAGGTAGTGTAAGTAATCAACACAGTTTAACCACAAATATTTATCCCAATGCAACAGGCAATCGCAACTATTGGAGCTTTAGCCTTGGCGCATTATATTAAAATAAGATATGAAGACGAAAATCAAAATCAGTTTCGCCATAGCGATTGCTGTTTTATCAGGGGGAATTCAAACCTTGAATGCTCAGCAAATAGAAAAACCTACTAAAACCAATACTCCAACTCGTTTTGCCATTGTGGTAGATGAAGGCACTTTTAAACAGGCAAAGGCCGAAATTAATGCTTATAAAGCCGCCTTGGAGCAGCAAGGATTAGGTACTTATATCATTTCCAGTAAATGGAAAAAACCAGAAGAAATTAGAGCGATTTTAAAAAAATTACACAACGAAAAGCCAGCATTAGAAGGTGCCGCATTAATTGGGGATATTCCGATTCCAATGATTATGAATGCACAACGTTTAACCTCTGCATATCGCTTGGATGAAGCAAAAGCAGGTTTAAAGGCTGCAGTGCCATCAGATCGTTTTTACGATGATTTCGGCTTGGAATTTAATTTCCTGAGCCAGGATAATGTAAATACAGAACAGTTTTTTTACAGTTTAGCACCCAGCAGCCAACAAGTAATCAATTTAGATATTTACACTGCAAGAATTAGAGCACCTTTTATTAAAGGCAAAACGCGTTACGAATCCATTAAAGACTACCTTAAAAAAGTAGTAGCTGCTAAAAATGAACAAAATCCACTTAATACTATGATGGTTTATAGTGGAATGGGTTATGCGTCAGAATCTGAAACCACTTGGGCAAGTGAACAAGTGGCACTTAGAGAGCAATTACCCAATTTATTTAAGCCAGGATCATCGGCTAAGTTTATTAATTCTAAAATGATGGGCGATATTAAATCTGGTCTTTTAGCTGAAATAGAACGTAAAGATTTAGATTTAGCCATTTTCCACCAACACGGTTATTCTGATGAACAACTAGTAAGTGGATCTCCAAGTGTATCTTTTCCACAGCCATCAATAGAAAATGTTCGTCGTTATTTACGAAACAAAATTCAGGATGCTAAAAAAGACGGAAGAGATGTAGAAGAAACAAAAAAACGTTTTCAAACTACATTAGGCGTGCCAATGGTTTGGATGGACAATGCACTTGTTGACTCTGTAGTAAAAGCAGATTCGGTATTTGAAGCCAACGGACGCATCACTATTGATGATATTGATAAAATTACGCCAAATGCTCGTATGGTTATTTTAGATAACTGTTATAACGGATCCTTCCATCATGATGACTACATGTCTGGACACTATATTTTTGGTAAAGGAAAAACCGTAGTAGCAATGGGAAACTCCATTAACGTTTTGCAGGATGTGTGGACAACCAATTTAATTGGCTTATTACAACATGGAGTTAGAATTGGAAACTGGTTTAAACAACAACCATATTTAGAAACTCATTTAATTGGCGATCCTACTTTTACTTTCTCTACTAAAAACACAGTTGATTACAATAATGCCATTGTAAACCTTGATGGAAATAATGCATTGTGGATGGAACTGCTTAAGGGAAATGACGCCGATTTACAGTCAATAGCTCTGTATCAAATTGCTAAAACAAAGAATGAAGCCAGCAGTAAATTATTGAAAGATACCTATTATAACTCGCCATTTGCAGCTACAAGAGCATCTGCTTTCACGTTATTGAGCCAGTTAAATACCCCTGATTTTGCATCGGTAATTAAAGATGCTGTAAACGATCCTTATGAGTATATCCGTAGAAAAGCCGTTAACCTGATTGGCGATTTTGGTGGAGATGAATTTGTACCCGTACTGGTGCAGTCGGCCATCAGCGATTGGCCATCAAAAAGAGTAGGATACAACTTAGGTAACTCACTTTCGTTTATGAACAGCGAAACCGTACTTAAAAACATGGAAGAAAGCCTAAATAATCCAGAATTTTTATTGCGTAAAGCAGAAATTCAGAAATTGATTACTAAACAAAAATCAAGCTTAGATAAGGTTAAAAAAGACGATGCTATAATGGCTGATAAATCTGCCGATTTGAAAAAACGAACCTTTAATGTTACCACATTAAGAACATATAGCTATCACAAACAGATTCCATCAGCAATTAAAATTATATTAGATGGATCAGAAAGCGAAGCATTAAGATTAAATGCAACGGAAGCATTGGGCTGGTACGCTTATTCTTATCAAAAAGATAAAATTATTGCGGCATTAACAACGCTTATTAACGACAAACAAACTTCTGATAAGCTACGAGCAGAAGCCACGAGATCTCTTAACTATCTTAAAGCTTTTACGCCTGATTTTAACAACGCCATAGCTGCAAAATAATTAAATGGGCTGTTTGGCTATTAAAACAAGCAGCCCATTTTTTTCAAAAAATAGGTTTTATATAGCCTATGCCTATAATTTAACACATTTAATTTTTGTTATTAAGGAATAAGTGCTATACTTGTTTATTATTTATAATTAATCTAAATAAGTATAGTGAATGTGTGGTTTTGATGAACAGTTACTTTGGACGAATTTTTTGAAGGGTGATAAAAAAAGCTTCGAAGAAATCTATCATCATTATTTCCAATCGCTAAACCAATACGCCATTAGGTTTAACCAAGACATTAACTTTGTTGATGAAGCCATACAAGACCTATTTGTAAAACTGTGGCAAAACAAGGCAAATTTAAACATACCGCAAAGCCCTAAACATTATCTATTAAAATCCTTAAGGAATATTATTTATAACAAAATTACGGTTGTTCGTAAAGAGCTTTATGTTGGTGCAGAAAGCGATATGCTTGCTTTTGAATTTGATATGCATCAAGAACCATCCGATTACAATAAGGAACTTATTAAAAGGTTAATGGGTGATTTAACGATAAGGCAAAGAGAAGCTGTTTACCTCTTCTATCAGGAAGGTTTGGATTATCAGGAAGTAGCCGATATTTTAAAAATTAAAATTGGGGGTACCTACAAACTAATTTATAGAGCGGTTGAAAACATGCGTGAACAGATAAAAAACGCCTCAATTACTAGCGAAGCCATTTCTCCTGCAAAAGTATAAATGTAGTTTAATACCTACTTAACCTTCGTTACTCAATCAAGTCTCTCTTAAAATTAGAAGTAAAAGAAAGTGAATACATAAATCATCACAAATAAAAATATTTGGAATGAGGTTCAATGGGTTACATAAAATTAAGCGAAATTGTTGCTGCAGATAGTAATTAACAAAATAATGTCTTTATATTTGCAATCCCGAAAGGGAAAAGAGGTTCTAACTTTAAAGATGAACAAAAGGAGTGGTAGTTCAGCTGGTTAGAATGCCTGCCTGTCACGCAGGAGGTCGCGGGTTCGAGTCCCGTCCATTCCGCAACAAAAGCCTTAACTTGAAAAAGTTGAGGCTTTTTTGTTTAATTTGAATTATAAAATCATAAAGGATAAGCCGTTTGATGTTTAACTTCAGATAAAGCCAAAAAACTCTGAATACTTCCTACATGCGGAAGCGACCTTAATTTTCCCTGTAAAAATTCATTATAAGACACCATATCAGGCATCACCATTTTAAGCATAAAATCAAAATTCCCTGTTAAGCGATAGCATTCCATAACCTCAGGTAGCTTCACTACTTCAAGCTCAAACTGCCTTAATACCTCTTCAGAGTGGTTTGTTAATTGAATATGAGGAAAAGCAATAAATAGAGATTTTATTTTTTGAATATTAACCAACGCCACGGTATTTTTAATAAATCCTGCCTCTTTTAACTTTTTTACCCGCTCCACAACAGAAGTTATGCTCTTTTGCAGTTGATGACTCATTTCCTTTTGCGTCATTAAACCATCTTTTTGTAAGAGATTTAATATCGCAATATCCGTTTGATCTAATGTGGTATTATTCATAAATAGATGTTTGACTTAGTGTTTATTTTTTGCTTTTTTAGGGATGCTCAAATATATCTAAAAATTAGATTTAGTTTGATTTGAAGCAATAAAATATCTAAAAACAGGTAGTTTTCTTAGTGTAAATTATACAATAAATAGCTTCACTTTAGCTGTCGTAGAAGAATTTAATTCTGTAAAGATTGAAGCAAACATTTCTAAACCAAATAAACAACAGGTATGGGGTGTTTAAAATAGTTTTTTCACCTAAAATTGAGCGCCTGTAGCTTTTAATAGTTAAACCTGTGATATTTACACAGCAAGTGCCAATTGAAATGTAGGTGCTTAAATATCTGTAATTTACCAGTGTAATTTGATTGATTGTTTTGCTTGAAACTTAAAGTTTAAACAAAAGAAAAATGCATGCGTTGTACTCAGATATTAATAAATTGTTTTTATGGACTGACTGTTTCTCAAATTATGAGTTATCAGTTTTAGAACATTTTAAGATTTTTAAAGTTGAAATTCTACTTAACTAATTACGTTTAAATACATGGCAAATATTAAAGCATTTAGGGCTTTACGGCCTAATGGCGAACAGATTAATAACCGATTTATTGCGCATGCAAAAGTGGGACAGGGGAAGGAAATGCTTGAAATAAAAAAAATGTTGGAGCCTAAAAAGGGAACTCCAATGGTTTTTGAAAACATTCAAACCTATGATAGCAACCTAAATGAGCTAATTGATGCCGGGTTGTATCATCAGGAAAAGGAGCCTGCAATTTATATTTATGAACTAGAAATTAACCATCGTAAACAATACGGAGTATGGGTAATGACGGATATAGAGGATTTGCTTAATGGCGCTATGATTACGCATGAAAATACCCTGGCTGAACGTGAAGCCCGACTAATTGGGTATAGAAAAGATGTTGGTTTGGAGGGATCGCCAGTATTATTAACTTATCGGCCGCATGCTGAAATTAATAATTTAGTAGAAAATGTTATTAAATCTCAACAGCCTATTGTATTTTCTATAGGCAAAAAAGAACATCGTATATGGAAAATTAAGGATGTGCCATTGATAGAAAAATTTAGAGATGCTTTTCAAAATATTGAGCGCTTTTATGTGGCCGATGGGCATCATCGCCTTGCTGCTGCAGAAAAATTACATAAAACAAACCCCCAATGGATTACGGCTTTATATGTGCCGAGCAACCAAATTAAAATAAGTGAATTTAACAGACTTATTATTCCCGATAAGGAAGTGTCGAAAATAGAGTTGTTCAGCGTATTAGAAAAATATTTCTATATATCACCCATTCCAGGCAATGTTCCATTCCGCCCTAATAAGTTGCATTGCTTTGGCGTTTTTTACAATAACAAATGGTATCAATTAGATTTGAAAGCAGGTGAAGCATCACTTTATCATGAAACTGATGTAGCAATTTTGCAGCATAAAATTTTACAGCCTGTATTTAATATTGATAATCCAAGCGCCAATCCTTGCTTGTTTTCTTATCCAGCCAACCAATGGGACGAGATGTTAGCGGTTATAAAATCTAATCCTAAGGCGGTTGCTTTCAGCCTTTACCCAATGAATGTAGATCAACTGATTGGGCAAGTAGAAAATAAAGTGACTTTGCCACCGAAATCTACCTTTATTGAACCTAAAATTCCCTTCGGTTTACTTTTGTATAGCCATAAACTTGATGAAGAATAGTATTTAATCTTCTATTCTAGTCATTACTTTTTTAAATAAACTTTTAATTAAATCAATTTCATCAGCATATTGAGTTTTTTTGCGACAGCCAAAATATAATGTATTTTTAAGTTTGGTAGTACCTTCCCAAATCACCTTAATTTGGCCATTCTCAACTTCTCTTTTGCATAAAAAGTCGGGTATAATCGCTAAACCACTCCCGCCAGAAAGGCAACGAACAATCGAATTTAAGTTTGGAACGATGTAGTTAGGCCTAAAATCTGGATGTTTGCCAAAATTTAACTGCCAAAAACGTAATAAGTGTTCCATATCTCCAGTTGTTCCATACCATTTTTGGCTTTTGAGCCACTCTTCAATCTGTGCTACATCTTTTTTAGCGGCAATCTGTTTAAAAGCATCCCCATCAGTTTCATTTCCTCCAACTAAAACAATGGTTTCTGATGAAAAAGCTTCATGTTCTATGTTTGGCGAACTTCCTTTTTGAGGTGTAATTATCAAATCCAAAATACCTTTATCCAATTGATCGAGCATTTCAGGATACTCCCCAAATCTAATAATCACATTAAATGGAAGGGTAGATATATATTGCTCAAGCGTAATTTGAAAGGTTTCAAAACACATACCTACGCTTATTGTTGGCGTATGCTTTTCTGTGCTTTTCTGGAAATTTTTTTCTGCTTCCTCTAGCTTAGTTAGCGGTTCTATAACAAAGTTATAAAGTACTTTTCCCTTTTCAGTTGGCAACATTCTTCGCCCGGTGCGCTCAAATAACTTGTAGCCAACATAACTTTCTAATGAGCTTAAGTGCAAACTTACGCCAGGTTGCGAAATAAAAAGACTTTCTGCAGCACCTGTTAAAGTACCAGTTTTGTAAATCGCTTTAAAACTTCTATACCATTCTAAATTAACCATGCTATTATAATTATGATACAAAGATATGATTTAACTTATTTTTATGATAAGATGATCGCTTGTAATTTTGTGCTATCAAAAAAGAAAATGATATGACAAAGATATTCATCATAAATGGCGGACAGAAATTTGGTCACTCAGGTGGAAAGTTCAACGAAACGATTGCTAAAGAAACAGCGAACTTTTTCTCTAATAATGGGGATTTTGAAGTAAAAATGACTAACATTAATCATGATTACGACCCCAAAGAGGAAGTAGAAAAATACGTATGGGCAGATATAGTAATTTATCACACCCCAATTTGGTGGTTTCAGGTACCGCATGAATTTAAAAAGTATATTGATGTTGTTTTTACCGAAGGGCATAACAACGGAATTTACCATAGTGATGGGCGTTCATCTGCCAATCCAAAAATAAATTATGGAACTGGCGGTTTGTTGCATGGCCGGAAATATATGGTTACTACTTCATGGAATGCCCCCAAGGAAGCTTTTACTTTGCCTGGCGAGTTTTTTAATCAAACGAGCGTAGATAATGGCATCTTATTCGGTTTTCATAGAATGAACGCATTTACAGGCATGAAACCCATTCCTGGAATCCATTTTCACGATGTGGAGAAAAACGCTGACGTGGTTAATGACATGAAATTATATAGAACACATTTAGATCAAAACTTTATTAAGTTAAAAGAATATGAGCATTTATCTAACAGTAACAATTAAGGGGAAACAAGAAAAATTAGGAGAATTAAAAGAACTCTTGCTGGATATGGTTGCAAATTCAAGAAAAGAAAAGGCTTGTCTGCAATACGATTTATATCTACATGTTGAAGACAATACCTTTATTTTTCACGAAGAATGGGCAGATCAGGCAGGGCTTGATGCGCATAACGAGCAGCATTATATAAAGGCATTTGGAGAAAAAGCCAAAGATTTTGCCAATGATATTGTAATTTACAGTACAATAAAACTTGCATAAATAGAATCAATTATAAGGTTAATAAGCTGCAATTGCGTGATGAACATTTGCGGCTTATTTATTTACTATAATTTTGATCTTTTGGCAGTAAGTGTAGAACCAGCACTCGCAATAACTACAAATGCCACGGCAAGGCATTCGGTAAAGTTTAGCTTTTCTTGTAAAAATATAAAAGCACAAATTGAGGCAGCAGCAGGCTCCAGGCTCATTAAAATACTAAAGGTACGTGATGGAAGTTGTTTTAAAGCTTTCATTTCTAACGTAAAAGGTATTGCACTTGATAATAATGCAAGTGCGGCACCCAAGCCAAGTAATTTCGGATTTAAATTGCTTAAACCACCGCTAAAAATTCCAAAAGGTAAAATAAGTGCTGTTGCGAATAGCATTCCAATGGTTACAGCTTCGCCACCATTCATAATTTTAGAAATTCTGCCACCAAGTAAAATATAAGCTGCCCAAAATCCTCCAGCAGTAAGTGCTAATAAAGCACCAACTAAGTCTACCCCTTTGCCCGTCCAAGGTGCAATTAGCGCGATGCCAGCGCCAGCTAAAATTACCCATAAAAAGTCAATTACTCTTTTTGAACCGAGAATAGCGACTAATAAAGGCCCGAAAAACTCTAGTGTTACGCCTAATCCAATTGGAATTCTCTCAATAGCAAGATAAAAAACCATATTCATGGCGCCCAGAGATAAACCGTATGGAATTACAGCTTTCCATTGTTTAGCGGTTAGTTTACTCAAATTAGGGCGGTATGCAATAACTAGAATAACAGCCGATAATCCAATTCTTAATGAGGCCGTGCCTGCGGCGCCGATTGACGGAAACAAACCTTTCGCAATTGCCGCACCAAATTGTACGCTTAAAATGGCTAATAATACTGCAGGAAGAGGAGGAATGTTTAGTAATTTGCTTTTCATTAAAGAACTTGATATCTGAATCGCCAAAGCTACGAAATCCAAATTCCTTATAAGTTAATTTAATGACAGATTAGCCCCCTGTACTTATATTTCGAATCTATTTTAAACAAAAAGGGCTTGCAAATTCTTATTTACAAACCCTTCCATTTAAGTTTTTAATCTTTTAGCTAAATAATTCCTGTTCATCGCGGTCGGCAGTAGGTATCTTCTTTAAAAAATCATCAAAAGACGAACCGATATGGTCAGAATAAATGCCATATGCATCTAAAATATATCCAATATTCTTGTCCTGATCTTCTACTAGATATAAAACGGAGTTATCTGCTGGATCAGAATCGCCCTCAAAGCGGTAAGTTTTAACAATAGTTAAATCTTCTGGTTTATAAATTTTTCCTAAACTTAATGCCTGCATTTTACCATGATCAGACATTTTTAATTCGTTATCTTTTCCTTTTAATCTCAGCTTTTCTAAAATCTGACTTAAAGTATTCATTGCAGTCGACTGTTCCATAGTTTTATGATTTTTAGTACTAGTTAAACAAGTGGTTTGGCAAAATGGTTTTCTTTGGCGGCGTAATTAAATTTAATGTGCTTTATGCAATTAGCCTCTTGCCGTCATCATCATTAAAAACCTAAACAATATGGCAACTCTAAGCATTTCTGAAAACGGCAAGGCTGTTAAAGGAAGAACCAAAAAACCTGCCCCAAGGGTAGATCTTACAGCAATGGTAGATTTAATGTTTCTACTTACTACATTTTTTATGCTCACTACTTCTTTAGGTGGGTTAAATGCTGCGGAAGTAACCAAGCCTATTCCGAGCGAGGAGCTGATGCCACTTGCCGCATCGAGAACGATGACAATTTTATTGGGCAAAAACAATGAAACTGTTTATTACATGGGCGAAATGGAAAAAGGAGAGATGAAGGTTGGCTCAATGAAAAACATTCAGCAAGCAATTAGTTTAAATAAGCAAGCTGTTGCCAATACACATCATAATAACCCAGCAAAGCATATGATTGTGGTAATTAAGCCAACTAAAACATCAAAATTTCAGGATTTTGTAGATGTATTGGATGAAATGAAAATAGGAGGAATAAAAGCTTATTCAATAGATGATGAGCACATTTCTGACAGAGAAAAAGACTTTATGAAAAGTAAAGGTTTATAAAACAAAAAGAGCCTTTCTGTTTCAGAAAGGCTCTTTTGATGTAGCTAAAGAATAAATTAAATACCGAAAGCAGTTTTAACCTGATCTACGTAATCTAATTTTTCCCAGGTAAATAATTCAACAGAAACTGTTTTTTCCTCACCGTTTGGAGTTCTAAAAGTTTTGCTAACCGTTTCAGGTTTACGTCCCATGTGGCCGTAAGCAGCGGTTTCGCTATAAATAGGATTTCTTAATTTTAAACGTTGTTCAATAAAGTAAGGGCGCATATCAAAAATAGACTCTACGATTTTAGCAATCTCGCCATCCGTTTTATTCACTTTACCAGTACCATAAGTATTAATATAAATACCCATTGGTTTTGCAACCCCAATAGCATAAGATACCTGTACCAAAATTTCATCAGCAATACCAGCAGCTACTAAATTTTTAGCAATATGGCGGGTTGCATAAGCAGCACTTCTATCTACTTTACTTGGATCTTTACCAGAAAAAGCACCACCACCGTGAGCACCTTTACCTCCATAAGTATCAACAATAATCTTTCTTCCAGTTAAACCTGTATCACCGTGTGGCCCGCCAATAACAAATTTACCAGTTGGGTTAATGTGATATTCAATTTTATCATTAAATAAATGAGCGTATTGAGGATTGTTTTTAATAATTCTAGGAATCAAAATATCAACTAAATCCTTTTTGATTTTAGCAAGCATTGTGCTCTCCTCATCAAAATCATCATGTTGTGTAGAAATTACAATAGCATCAATGCGTACAGGCTTGTTGTTATCATCATATTCTAAAGTAACCTGGCTTTTTGCATCCGGACGTAAGTAAGTGATTTCATTGTTTTCACGTCTTAAAACAGCAAGCTCTTGTAAAAGTTTATGAGAAAGATCTAAAGCCAAAGGCATAAAATCTTCAGTTTCATTTGTAGCGTAGCCAAACATCATCCCTTGATCTCCAGCACCTTGCTCTTCTTTTGTGGTACGATCTACTCCTTGGTTAATATCTTGTGATTGCTCATGGATAGCAGATAAAATACCACAAGAATTTGCCTCAAACATGTACTCACTTTTTGTGTAACCAATTTTTTTGATCACATCACGAGCAATTTGCTGCACGTCTAAATAAGTTTTAGATTTTACTTCACCTGCTAAAATAACCTGACCAGTGGTAACCAAAGTTTCACATGCAACCTTCGACTCAGGGTCGAAAGCTAAAAAGTTATCAATCAATGCATCCGAAATTTGATCAGCAATTTTATCCGGGTGGCCTTCAGAAACGGATTCTGATGTAAATAAATACGACATTTATTAAATAATTAATAATATAAATAAACAAATTAATATCGCCAATGACCCCTGGAAACAGGTTTTAAGATGATTGAAGGTGGCATTAGCACTTTTTTTTTAGTGGTTGCAATCCGGCTCCAATTAATTAGAGTAGCAAATCAGTCCACTTTTTACTGCTGCAAAATTAGCATATTTTCTTTATTTCAAAAATTATAGATTATTTTGTGCCTTCATTCAAAAGCTTTGCAAGTCAAAACAAATATCTTATTCATTATAAACCCAATCTCAGGTGGGAAAGGGAAATCTCGTATTCCAGCACTTATAGATAGGTATTTGGACAAGGAAAAGTTTAGTCCTAACTTTAGTTTTACCGAATATGTTGGGCATGCAGCGGAGATTGCCGAGGAGGCAGCAAGCAAAAATTTTGACATAATTGTGGCAGCCGGAGGTGATGGTACCATAAATGAAGTAGCAACAAAAGTTATGTTACACCAAAAAACTCTGGGCGTTTTGCCTTTAGGTTCTGGTAATGGCCTGGCGAGATTTTTAAAAATTCCTAAAGATTTAAAAGAAGCAATTTTGCTGCTCAACACCCAAAAGGTTGATAAAATAGATAGTGCCGTTTTTAATGATAGACCATTTTTTAATCTTGCGGGCATGGGGTTTGATGCCCATTTAAGTTCCGTATTTTCCAATGATAAAAAAAGAGGATTAAGTGGCTATTTAAAATTGGGGCTGCAAGAGGTGTTTAATTATAAGCCACAACAATATTTAATTAATATTGATGGAGTAGATTATGACCGGAAAGCCTTTGCAATTAGCATCGCCAATTCCTCGCAATACGGTAACGACGTTTTTATAGCACCCAACGCTTCTGTAAAAGATGGTTTGCTTGATGTTTGCATTATCAAGCCATTTTCGCTCTTAAAATTACCAGTTTTAAGCTATATAATGCTCCGCGGAACAGCTGAAACCTCAGATATGATCGAAATTATTAAAGGAAAAAAGATTAAGATTATTCGCCAAAAAGAATCCGCTGTACACGTAGATGGAGAACCTTTATATATGGGAAAAGATTTAGAAATAAATGTTAACCCACTATCTTTGCAGGTAATTGTTCCATAATAGATCTGTTATCTATTCCAATTAAGCACTTACAATCATGAAGCCAAAAAAAAATAGTTTAAGCGATTTGGGCGGGATTATGTATTCTACAAATCCTGAATTTGAATACGAAGAAGAAATTGATGATACTGTAACACCTCCAAATCAACAGCAAGATTTTCGTGTGCAGTTAGATAAAAAGAACCGTGGTGGCAAAGCTGTAACCTTAATTACAGGTTTTAAAGGCAAAAGTGAAGATCTTGATATTTTAGGTAAAATGCTTAAAACCAAATGTGGTGTAGGCGGTTCGGTTAAAGATGGCGAAATATTAATCCAGGGAGATGTTAGAGATAAGGTTGTTGGCATTCTTCAAAAGGAGGGATATAAAGTGAAAAAGGCTGGAGGTTAATATTTTGTATACTTAGTGTAAAAATTAAGTTTTTGCACGTAGTAATTTAGCTTTTAACTTATTGTTTAATAGATGTTTACGTGATAGTGTATTTGCTACAATATGTAAAAAATAAGCAAAAAGTCCTCGGTTTTTTGAAAGATATCTTTTTACCTTTGCTCCACTAACTAACTTGTTGTTATGAGCATAAAGAAACTGCAAACGCCCGATTTAAACTATCTTAATCTAGGGAAAAATGTTGCTGTACATTACCAATTATCTCCAGCAGAGCTAATTGAAGAAGCATTAGTGAACAAAGAAGGAAGTCTGGCATCATCAGGTGCGCTGGCTATTGATACTGGAAAATTTACCGGTCGATCTCCTAAAGATCGCTTTGTGGTGTGCGATGATGTAACTGAAAACACCGTTTGGTGGGGCGATGTGAACATTAAAATTACACCTGCAAATTTTGACCAATTATTTAGTAAAATCACGAACTATTTGGCTGATAAAGCTATTTATGTTAGAGATTCTTCTGCTTGTGCCGATCCTGATTATGCAATTTCTATTCGTGTAGTTACTGAAACTGCTTATCAAAACTTATTTGCAAACAATTTATTTATCCGTCCTGAAGAAAATACCTTAGGCTCAAATCCAGAGTGGACCATTATTGCTGCGCCGGGCTTTTTGGCAGATCCATCAGTTGACGGTACCAGACAAGAAAACTTTTCAGTAATCAATTTCAGCAAAAAAATGATTTTGATTGGTGGTACAGGATATACAGGTGAAATAAAAAAGGGAATTTTTTCAGTTTTAAATTTTATTCTCCCTGTTTATAAAAATACACTATCTATGCATTGCTCGGCAAATGTTGGTGCGGATGGAGACACAGCAATATTTTTTGGTTTATCAGGTACAGGGAAAACAACACTATCTGCTGATCCAAAGAGAGGTTTAATAGGAGATGATGAACACGGATGGGGGCAAGATTCCGTTTTTAACTTTGAAGGTGGTTGCTATGCAAAATGTGTTGATTTAACCGCAGAAAAAGAACCGCAAATTTATAATGCCATAAAATTCGGATCTTTATTAGAAAATATAAATTACTTTGAAGGAAGTAGAGAGGTAGATTTTTCTAATATTGAGAAAACAGAAAATACACGTGTAGCTTACCCAATTGATTACATTGATAACGCAATTTTGCCATCTGTTGCCGCAGTACCAAAAAATATTTTCTTTTTAACAGCAGATGCATTTGGCGTATTGCCACCAATTTCGAAATTAAATGTAGAGCAAGCCATGTTTCACTTCATGAGTGGTTATACGGCCAAAGTTGCTGGTACTGAAACAGGAATTACCGAACCCCAATTAACTTTTTCTGCTTGTTTTGGTAAAGCATTTTTACCGCTACATCCTGCAAAGTATGCAGAACTACTTGGCGAAAAAATGCAGAAACACCAGGTAAATGTTTGGTTGGTTAATACCGGCTGGTCTGGTGGTGCATATGGAGTAGGCCAACGCATGAAACTGAGTTATACAAGGGCCATGATTACCGCAGCGTTAAGCGGAAGTTTAAATAATGTTAACTACAAAGAGCATGACGTATTTAAATTGATGATGCCAGAAACCTGTCCAGATGTTCCGTCAGAAATTTTAGACCCATCAGCAACATGGGCAAATAAAGAAGAATATACCGTTAAGGCTAAAGAATTAGAAGCGGCATTTTTGGAAAATTTTAAGCAATTCAACGGAGCAAAAACAACAGTTTCGGTCGAAGAAGCATTAAAATTGTGCTAATTATGCTTTAAAATGCATTTTTTCATCGAAAAATTTGCAATTAGGTTTTTTTTTAGTTTTTATTGTGAAAGAATTGCCTCCGGCTGAGGCAATTTTTTTGTTATACGCCATAGTGGGAAACCGTAAACTAACTTATTAAGTAACGATTTAATTGTTTATTGATTTATTAATTTGTAATTTAAAATCAATTTATAAATTTGTTTTTCGCAACAAATCAAGGTAAACAAACGTTGTGAGTATTACAAAAGAGAAAAAACAGCTAAAAAAATTAAAAACAAGAACTAAAAACTAAAAATTTAAAAAAAATGGCAAACGCACCAAAACCAACAATTGTTAAAAAAGAAAGCTCTTCAAGTGCAGCAAATTTATTTGCAACGTTCGTTATTCCAATCTGTATCGTAATTGGATTCTGTGTTTGGAGATTCGTGTTCGGGGAAGGCACTAACTTTATTGATGGCGACAGAGAGAAATTACCTCTACCTGGAAACTATCTTGGAACAGCTTATAAAGGAGGCCCAATTGTTGCCATCTTAGTTGGGTTATTATTAGTAGTAATCGTATTCTCAATTGAGCGTTTTATCGTAATTGGTAAAGCAAGTGGAAAATCAAGCTTAGATACTTTTATCCGTAAAGTACAAGGATTATTAAGCGCAGGTAACATCGATGCTGCAAAAGCAGAATGCGATAAACAACAAGGATCTGTTGCTAACGTAATTAAATCAGGATTGAAAAAATATAGCGAAGTTGAAGCTGATACCAACATGGATGTTGAGCAATCAATCGTTGCTATTCAAAAAGAGGTTGAAGAAGCTACTGCTTTAGAAATGCCAATGTTAGAGCAAAACTTAACAGTAATTGCAACATTAGTATCAATCGGTACATTAGTAGGTTTATTAGGTACAGTAACAGGTATGATCCGTGCATTCGCCGGTTTAGCAAACTCTGGTGCTCCAGATCAATCAGCATTAGCGGTAGGTATCTCTGAGGCACTTATCAATACTGCAACTGGTATCTTGGTATCAACTGTAGCAATTATCATGTACAACGTATTAACTTCTAAAATTGACAAGTTAACTTACGCTATCGACGAAGCTGGTTTCAGTATCGTTCAAACATACGCTAGTTCGCATAAGTAAAAATTTTGAAAAAATTTTTACCGGCTTTATGGAAAACCGGAAAAAAGATCATCATTATTAAAAACTAGTAATTTTATATTATGCCTAGAATAAAAGTTAAAAGAACAAGTACAGTAACAGATATGACTGCCATGTGTGATGTGGCGTCCCTGTTACTTACCTTCTTCATATTAACTGCAACTGCAAGGCAACCTGAACCATTAGCGGTAACAACTCCTACTTCAACGTACGAGTTTAAAGTACCAGCTGAAAATAATGCCATTTTAACCATTGGGCAGGGAAAGGTTTTCTTTGAAGTAGCAGGAAATAAAGTGAGAGCGAGAACTCTTGAATTAATTGGTAAACAATACAATGTTAACTTTACACCAGAAGAAATACAACGCTTCTCAGTAATTTCAACCTTTGGTGTGCCAATTTCAGATTTAAAGAAATTTATCGCAATGTCTGGATCAGACAGAATGAAGAAAGGCGTACAAACAGGTATTCCAACTGATTCTACAGATAATCAGTTAAATTCTTGGGTTTTGCAAGCTCGTACAGCAACAGCTGAAGTTAATCAACAGCCAATGCGTGTAAGTATTAAAGGAGATGCACAAGAAGAATATCCTGTAATTAAAAAGATTGTTGATGTGCTTCAGAAACAAAAAGTGAATAAATTTTTGTTAGTTACTAACGCTGAAGCAAAAAAGAAATAAGAAATGGCAGAATTAAATACAGGCGGGAAGAAGGCCACACCAAGGGTTGATATGACTCCAATGGTGGATTTGATGTTTCTTTTAGTAACTTTCTTTATCTTAACAACCTCAATCTCTACGCCACAAGCGATGGATATTGTAAAACCAGATAAAGACGACAATAATAAAGACAACAGGTTGGAGTTAAAAGCTTCAAAAACCATGACTATCCTTTTAGGTAAAAAAGATAAAGTAGCTTGGTACATGGGCGAAGCTGGTAAAACAGCACCAACAGTTGAAAATTTATCTGTAGTTGATAAATCAATTATTGCAAACAGAAAAGTTGCAGATGCATCAGGCGTTAAAGGTGAATTTGTTGTGCTTGTTAAGCCAACTAGTGGTTCAACCTTTAAAAACTTTGTTGATATTATGGATGATTTAGAAATTCTTAAGGTTAAGGTTCGTCAAATTGATGATGAAAATATCCTTGATAATGAAAAACAATCTATGAAAGAACAAGGTATTTTATAATAAGTAAAAACAGAAACCATGTCAAAATTAGATATTTTTAGAAAAGAATGGCTTGAGGTAGTTTTTGCTGATAAAAACAAAAACTACGGAGCCTACCAGTTGCGTAAGACTAATGGGTCTAACACAACTAAAGCTTTGATCATTGGTTCTATAATCTTTTTAGTGTTATTTTTCTCACCTAAAATCTACAGCCTTATTAAAGGTTCAATAGATACTCAGGATGAACAATTAAAAGCACAAGAAGTAATTATAGCGCCACCACCACCAGTGGATCCTAAAACTCCACCTCCACCACCGGTAGAGCCACCGCCACCAAAAGTGGATCAGGTAAAAATGCCACCTGCAATCGTTAAGCCAGATAATTTGGTACGCGATGAGGAGCCGCCAACCGTTGAGAAATTGAAAGAGGCAGATCCAGGTCAGCGTGATATTAAAGGTGATCCAACTGCTGATATCGTTATTGCGGAGCCAGTAGGTGAAGGACCAAAAAGAGAGGCTGCAGTAGCAGTTGATGATAATAAAGTTTATGACTTTGTTAGTATCGAAAAACAACCAGGTTTCCCAGGTGGTATGCCTAAGTTTTACTCTTATTTAAGTAAAGCAATTAAATACCCGCCAATGGCGCAAGAAAATAACGTTCAAGGTAAAGTGTTTTTATCTTTCGTTGTTGAAAAAGACGGTAAATTAACAGATATCCAAGTTACCCGTGGTTTGGGTAGCGGTACTGATGAAGAAGCTGTTCGCGTATTAAAGGCAAGTCCTCGTTGGGATCCAGGTATTCAGAATGGTAAACCAGTAAGGGTAAAATTCAACATCAATGTTAACTTTACTTTAAACTAGTAGAATATTAGATGTTAAATTTTGATATCTTCAAGCAAAAATCGCCTAAACAGCGGTTTTTGCTCATTTTAGGCCTTATCATGTTTGTTTTTTACCTGGTAATTGGCTTCGCTTGCATCTTTTGGAAAGATCTTCCATTAAATTTGGCAAGACCATATAAAATTGGAATTGGCATTTTCCTTATCCTTTATGCTTTTGTAAGATTATTAAGCCTAGGAAGGCGTGATTAATTATTGATGAGAAATATCCTTTATATATTTGTTTTACTTGCATTTGTTTCCTGTAAACGAAAAGATAAGCAAGAAGCTGTGAAAGAAACCCGCACCAGTGGAACTTTAAAAATATTAGTCGACGAAAGCGTTGGCCCAATTGTACAGCAGCAAATAGATATTTTTAGTTTAGATTACCCAGAGGCTAAATTTGAAACAACCTACAAGCCAGAAGAAAAAATAATACCTGCTTTCTTAAATGATAGCGTGAGGGTAATTGTTTTACCAAGAATGCTAACTAAAGCCGAAGAAAAGTACTATAACCAACGTAATATTAAAATAAATACCTCTCGTTTCGCTATTGATGGTATTGCATTAATTACCAATAAGGACAATATTGATAGCACAATCAACGTTAGTGAAGTAATTGATATATTGCAAGGGAAAAAGACTGATAAAAAACTGGTTTTCGATAATACTTACTCTAGTACTTTTCAGTATTTTAAAACCTTAGCTAATATTACTCAATTTCCAGCAAGCGGCGTTTATTCAAAAAACTCAAGTAATGATGTAATTAAACTTATTGCGAGCGATAAAACCTTTATCGGCGTTTTAGGTGTTAATTGGGTTACAGATGAAAACTCAAAAGTGTTGGATGATTTGAGTAAAGTGAAGATGATGGGAGTTAAAAATGTAAAAGGAAAACCAGGCGACGATCAGTTCTATAAGCCAACACAGGATAATTTGATTAACGGAATTTATCCTTTCTTAAGAAATATTAATATTATTGATTGCGAAGGAAGGGACGGTTTAGGCACAGGATTTGCAACATGGTTAAGAAGTCAGAGGGGACAGTTAATTGTACTTAAATCTGGACTTGCACCACATAAGCTGATGCCCAGAGAAATTAACTTAACTAAAAAATAGTAAATTATAAATTGAACCACGAAGTAACTAAATTAGGAACTTCATAATTATTTAAAAAACAGAATATCCAATGAAAATTTTAAAGAAAGCAATAACCTTAAATGTAGGTTTAGTGTTGATGGGTTCTGCAGTTTTTGCTCAAAATTTAAACGACGCGAAAAAAGCCATTGACGCTGAACAGTATCAGAAAGCATCATCAATGCTTAAATCATTGGTGAGCTCACAAGCATCTAATGGCGATAATTATTACAACCTTGGTCTGGTTTATTTAAAAACAGGTTACATTGACTCTGCAAGAGCGGTATTTACAAAAGGTGTAACGGCAGATGCAAAAAATAATCTTAACCTAATTGGTTTAGGAGAGGCTGATTTATTATCAAACAATCCAACTTCTGCTAAAACTAATTTTGATAAAGCCGTTGCAATGGCTCCAAAAGATTATAAAACTTATTTAGCATTAGGTAAAGCTTATTTAGCACAAGATAAACCTGACGATGAAACTTCAAAACCTGATTTTGCTAATGCATTAGCAAATATTACCAAAGCAGATGAATTAGATGCAAAAGATAAAGATGCTGAAGTATTTTTAGCTTTAGGTGATGCTTATGCTTTACAAAAGAAAAATTCTGAAGCGTTAAGTCCTTATTTACGTGTTGGAGATATTGATCCTAACAATAGAAGAGCTAAAACTCAGATTGGTAGAATGTACAAAGAGTCTAAAGCTTTTGCAGAAGGAGAAAAGGAATTACAAGATGTAATTGCTGCAGATCCTAATTATGGCCCGGCTTATCGTGAGCTTGGAGAATTATATTTGTGGTGGAGTAGCTTTGGTGTAGATAAAGAAAAAGCAACTAAAGCTGTTGAGTTTTATAAAAAATATATGGATTTAACAGATAAATCAGTTGAATCACAATTGCGTTATGCTCAATTCTTATTCTATGCAAAAGATTTCCAAACTTTAGAACAAGTTGCTTCAGCGATGCAAGTTCCAGCAAATGACCCTAAAGGTGTCGTTGTAGCTAGAATGAAAGGATGGGCAGCTTTTGAGAATAAAAACTACCCTCAAGCTTTGACATATATGACGGAGTTTTTTGCTAAAAATAAGGATAAATCAAAAGTGTTAGGTAATGATTACCTTTACTTAGGTAAAGCCCAATTGAAAGCAGGGCAGGATAGTTTAGCCGTTGGTAATATTATTGAAGCTGCTAAATTGGATTCAACAAATGCTGATGCACTTTCTGAGGCTGGATTGGCTTTAGTTAAAGCTAAAAAATATGCTAAGGCAGCTGAGATTTATAAATTGGCTACAAAATATAATCCACTAGGTAAAGGTTCATTAACGAACTATTACTATATCGGTTATGCTAGATTTTTTGAATCATATGCTTTACAAAAAGAAAATAAACCTATCAATGTTGCTGGTTTGACTGAAGCTGACGATGCTTTAAAGTTTTTAGCAACAAAGGATTCTACTTTTGCATTGGGTGTGCTTTTCAGAGCTAGAATTAACGGATTGCTTGATGATAAAACTAATCCTAAAGGACTTTCTATTCCTCTTTATGAGAAATACGTTAGTATGATTAAACCAGAAGAAGCTGCTTCAAATAAAGCAAACTTAAGTGTGGCTTATGATATCTTAGGTGGCTGGTATTCAGATAAAGATAAACCTAAAGCTATAGAGTTCTTGAAGAAAAGTATAGAATTAGATCCAACTGGACCTTATGCAGCAGCGAAACTTAAAGAGTTACAGTCGCCACCAGTTAAAGGAAAAGGTAAATAGTTTAATAATATTTAAGAATAAAGAAAAGGCAGGGTTTGGTTATCCTGCCTTTTTCTTTTACTTTTGCAATAGAAAATAAAAGATTATGCAAGCGCAAAGTGCCCCAATAGATTTTTTACCCATTATATTTCAGGTAGTTGTAGCCTTAGGATTTGTCGTTACAACATTAGTTGCAACACATTTTTTAGGTCCAAAGCGTAAAACAAGTGATAAACTTGAAACTTTTGAGGCTGGTATTAAGGTTGTAGGTAATGCCCGTCAGCCCTTTTCTATTAAATATTTTGTTGTTGCCATCCTTTTTGTTTTATTCGATGTAGAGGTTATTTTCATGTATCCATGGGCTGTTAACTTTAGAACTTTAAGAATGGATGGAATGATTGAGATGTTCATTTTTATGGGAACATTGCTTTTAGGCTTTATCTACGTAATCAAGAAAAAAGTTTTGGACTGGAACTAAACAGTTTTTAGTTTGTTTTTACAACTTAAAACTAAAGTGTATCAATTACACTTACATATAACCGCTTCAGTTTATTTAGAAAGGTTCTAAATCAAGTTAAGCTAGTTTGATTGCCTTTAAAATATTGTAAATTTGTTGCTCATTCTGTAAAAGGATGAGCATTTTTTGTTTATAAACATGAGTGAAATTAATATAGTAGATGCGCCGCCCGGAACAGAAGGACCAGGCTACTTTGCCACTTCTTTAGATAAAGTGATTGGTTTGGCTCGCTCAAACTCCTTATGGCCACTTCCATTCGCAACTTCTTGTTGTGGGATCGAATTTATGGCAACTATGGGTTCTCACTACGATTTAGGTCGTTTTGGTGCAGAGCGTTTAAGTTTCTCCCCACGTCAGGCTGATGTTTTAATGGTAATGGGAACTATCGCAAAAAAGATGGCTCCAGTATTAAAACAAGTGTACATTCAAATGGCAGAACCTCGTTGGGTAATGGCAGTTGGAGCCTGTGCTAGTAGCGGAGGTATATTCGATACTTATTCTGTTTTACAGGGTATTGATGAGGTTATTCCGGTTGATGTTTACGTACCTGGATGCCCACCAAGACCAGAGGCTATTTTAGATGGCTTTCAGCGTATTCAGGATTTAGTTAAAAATGAATCTGGCAGAAGAAGAAACTCTGATTATTATAAAGAACTTTTAGGTCAATACGGCATTAAATAATGGAAGAAACGACTCTAAATAACAATATTTTAGCAAAACTTAGTGATAAGTTCGGCGAAAAGGTAACTGCGGTTTCTGAGCCTTATGGTTTGTTAACTTTTGCAACCACAAAGGATGTTATTGTAAATGTACTTTCGTTTCTTAAAAACGATTTAAGCTTTAATTTCTTAACAGATATTACTGCGGTTCATTATCCTGGAAAAGACCATGGCATTGCTGTTGTTTACCATTTAAATAACATGGTAGAGAAAGTAAGAATAAGAATTAAGGTTTTTATTTCAGAGCAAAATCCTACTATTCCAACGGCAACAACCGTATGGAAAGGTGCAAACTGGATGGAACGCGAAACTTATGATTTCTTCGGAGTTAAATTTGAAGGACATCCTGATTTACGAAGAATATTAAATATGGATGATTTAGGCGTTCACCCGATGCTTAAGCAATATCCATTAGAAGACCCGAATAGGGTAGATAAAAAAGACGAATTTTTTGGAAGGTAAAATATGAATCATAACCATCCGGTATATACAGATAACGACCCGCAAAGTGAGCTGGTAACCTTAAACTTAGGTCCAACACACCCTGCAACACACGGCGTTTTCCAAAACGTTTTGCAATTAGATGGCGAACGTATTGTGAGTGGCGTTTCTACGATTGGGTATATCCATCGTGCTTTCGAAAAGATTGCTGAGCATCGCCCATTTTATCAAATTACGCCCTTAACCGATCGTTTGAACTACTGTTCATCACCAATCAATAATATGGGTTGGCATATGACGGTTGAGAAATTGTTGAACATTCAAATGCCAAAGCGTGTAGATTATTTACGCGTTATTGTAATGGAACTTTCACGTATTGCCGATCACATTATCTGTAACACGATTATTGGTCAGGATACTGGTGCAACAACAACTTTCCTTTACCTTTTTCAATTCCGTGAGCATATTTACGAAATCTTTGAAGAAGTTTGTGGCGCACGTTTAACTACAAATATTGGTCGTATTGGTGGTTTTGAAAGAGATTTCAACGACATCGCATTTGCGAAAATCAATAAATTTTTAAAAGAATTTCCAGTAGCATTAAGAGAGTTTGAAAACCTTTTAACGCGTAACCGTATTTTTATCGACAGAACTGCTGGCGTTGCTGAAGTAACAAAAGAAACGGCTTTAGAATACAGCTGGACTGGTCCACTTTTACGAGCTACAGGAGTAGATTATGATGTTCGCGTAAGTGATCCATATTCGTCATATCAGGATTTCGACTTTGAAGTTCCGGTGGGTACAAGTGGTGATATTTATGATAGATATTTAGTGCGTAACGAAGAGATGTGGCAAAGTGTTCGCATTATTGAGCAAGCACTGGAGAAATTAAAATCAGAACCAAAAGGTATTTTTCATGCTGATGTTCCTGATTTTTATCTTCCTCCAAAACAAGAAGTTTACAACAATATGGAAGCATTAATCTATCACTTTAAAATTGTGATGGGTGAAATTGATGCACCAAAAGCAGAAGTTTATCACGCTGTAGAAGGCGGAAATGGAGAATTGGGCTTTTATCTGATTAACGATGGTGGCCGTACTCCTTACCGTTTACACTTCCGCAGACCAAGTTTTATAAATTACCAAATGTTTGCACCAATGAGCGAAGGCATGCTACTGTCTGATGCCATTATAAACATGAGTAGTATGAACATTATTGCAGGAGAATTAGATGCTTAAAGTAGAAGAACAAACACCTGTAGAGTTTTCATCAGAGTTGCTTGCCAAATTTGATGATGTAAAAAGCCGTTATCCGGAAGGAAAGCACAAATCTGCATTATTACCACTTTTACATTTGGTACAAGCAGAATACCTTTGGGTAAGCACACCTGCAATGGATAAAGTTGCTGAATATTTAAACATTCAGCCAATTGAAGTTTATGAGGTGGCAACATTTTATACCATGTACTTTTTAAAACCACAAGGTAAATATGCTTTGGAGGTTTGCCGTACAGGACCATGTTGTTTGGTAGGTGCAGAAAAGATATTAGATCACCTAGAAAATAAATTAGGTGTTAAAGAAGGTGAAGTTACAGCAGATGGATTATTTAGCTTTAGAGGAGTTGAATGTTTAGCGGCTTGTGGTTTTGGTCCGGTTTTACAAATAAGCCCGGAATATACTTTCTACGAAAACCTCACTACAGAAAGTGTTGATAAACTGATTGAAGATTTAAAAAATAAGTCCTAAGTCGAGAGTCTTAGTTTAGAGTCGTATTGACTTCAAACTATGAACTAGAGGCTACAGACTATAGACTAATTAAAATGTCTCGAAAACTGTTACTTGAGCATATAAACGTACCAGGCATCAATACACTTGAGGTCTATCGCCAAAAAGGCGGGTACCGTGCCGTAGAAAAAGCCCTTAAAACTTTAACACCTGAAGAGATTGTTGAAGAGGTTAAGAAATCAGGCTTACGCGGTCGTGGTGGTGCGGGTTTCCCAACCGGGATGAAATGGAGCTTTTTAGCAAAACCAGAAGGTGTTGCACGTTATTTAGTGTGTAATGCTGATGAATCTGAACCAGGAACTTTCAAAGATCGCTACTTAATGACGCACATTCCTCATGCCTTAATTGAAGGAATGATTGTATCGAGTTTTGCCTTAGGCGCCAAGGTTTCATATATCTACGTACGTGGAGAAATGATGCCTCAAATCCGCATTTTGGAAAGAGCAATTGCAGAAGCAAAGGCAGCAGGCTGGTTAGGTAAAAACATTTTAGGTACAGGTTACGATTTAGAATTATATGTTCAGCCAGGTGGTGGCGCTTACATTTGTGGTGAAGAAACCGCATTGTTAGAGTCTCTTGAAGGTAAAAGAGGTAACCCAAGAATAAAACCACCATTTCCAGCTATTGCAGGTTTATATGGTTGCCCAACCGTGGTAAACAATGTTGAATCTATCGCTGCAGTTGTGCCAATTATTAATGATGGTGGCGATGAATACGCAAAAATTGGTATCGGTAGAAGTACAGGTACAAAATTAATATCAGCATCAGGTAATTTAGTAAAACCAGGTGTTTACGAAATCGAATTAGGCTTACCAGTAGAAGAATTTATCTATTCTGATGAGTACTGCGGTGGTATTGCCAATGGGAAACGTTTAAAAGCAACCGTTGCAGGTGGTTCATCTGTGCCGATTTTACCGGCAAACCTTACACTGAAATACGCCAATGGCGAGCCTCGTTTAATGAGTTATGAATCTTTATCTGAAGGTGGCTTTGCTACAGGAACCATGATGGGTTCTGGTGGTTTTATTGCTTTTGATGAAGATCAGTGCATCGTTCGAAATACTTGGAACTTCTCGAGATTTTATCATCATGAGAGTTGCGGACAGTGTTCGCCTTGCCGTGAAGGTACTGGATGGATGGAAAAAGTATTACATAAAATCGAGCATGGCCATGGTAGCATGGAAGATGTAGATTTACTTTGGGATATTCAACGTAAAATTGAAGGAAACACCATTTGTCCATTAGGAGATGCAGCAGCATGGCCTGTAGCGAGTGCAATCCGTCATTTTAGAGACGAATTTGAATGGCACATTAAAGAGCCAATTAAAAGTCAACAACAAAATTATGGTATTGCAAATTATGCAGTGCCAATAGAAAAAGCTCCAGTAACGGAAGAAAACAAATCTTAAGGTTGCAAATTGTGACCTTAGAAAGGTAGAGCTGTGCCTCGCAAATACGGTATGGAGTATAAAAATAATAAAGATTATCATTAACCATGAGTGAAAAAGTTAAGGTTACGATAGACGGAATAACGGTAGAAGTTGATAACGGAACAACCATCTTGAATGCTGCAAGGCAAATAGGAGGGGATATTGTTCCGCCAGCAATGTGCTATTATTCTAAGTTACAAGGCAGTGGCGGTAAATGCCGTACCTGTATAGTTAAGGTTACCAAAGGTTCTGAAAAAGATCCTCGCCCTATGCCAAAATTGGTTGCATCTTGCCGTACAACCGTTATGGATGGCATGGAAGTGCAAAACATCACTTCGCCAGAAGTTTTGGAAGCACGTGCAGGTGTTGTGGAGATTCTATTAATCAACCACCCGCTAGATTGCCCAGTATGTGATCAGGCAGGAGAGTGTGATCTTCAAAACTTAGGTTACGAACATGGTTTACAAAAAACCCGTTACGAATTTGAGCGTCGTACTTTTGAACGTATAGATATTGGCGATAAAATTCAACTACACATGAATCGTTGTATTTTGTGCTATCGTTGCGTATTTACCGCAGATCAAATTACAAATAAACGAGTTCATGGTATTTTAAATCGTGGCGACCATTCAGAAATTTCTACTTATATCCAGCAAGCCGTTGATAATGATTTCTCAGGAAATGTAATTGATGTTTGTCCTGTGGGTGCCTTAACAGATAGAACTTTCCGTTTTAAAAACCGTGTTTGGTTTACTAAGCCTGTAGATGCACATCGCAACTGCGATCACGAAAAATGCAACGGTAAAGTAACACTGTGGTATAAAGGTGAGGATGTTTTACGTGTTACAGCCCGTAAAGATCAGTTTGGAGAAGTTGAAGAATTTATTTGCAACACCTGTAGATTTGATAAAAAAGCTACTTCAGATTGGACAATTGAACATCCAACACATATTGATGATACTTCTGTAATTGCATCAAACCACTACGAAACTTTAATTCCACTTCCGGTTATTAAACCAAATGCGGCATTACAGGCAGCTAACGAAATTGAATTACATAAAACAGTTAAATACTAATGGATAGCAGTTTTATTATAGAAAAATTTATCCTGGTAGCTGTAATTTTCGGCATCAGTTTAGTAATTGCCATGTATTCTACTTATGCAGAGCGTAAAGTTGCTGCATTTTTACAGGATCGTTTAGGCCCTGATCGTGCTGGTCCATTTGGTATTTTACAGCCACTTGCTGATGGTATCAAAATGTTTATGAAAGAGGAGATTATTCCTACTACATCAAACAAATGGTTATTTATCGCTGGCCCTGGTTTAGCTTTACTTTGTGCTTGTATTGGTACCGCTGTTATTCCTTGGGGTAGCCCGATGGTTATCGGCGATAAAGTAGTTCCTTTACAAGTTTCTGATATCAACGTAGGTGTATTATACATCTTTGGCGTAGTTTCTTTGGGTGTTTATGGTGTAATGATTGGTGGTTGGGCATCAAACAACAAGTATTCATTATTGAGTGCTATCCGTGCAGCATCGCAAAATATCAGCTATGAAATTGCAATGGGTTTATCAATAATCGCTTTGCTTTTGATGACGAATACCTTAAGCTTAAAGGAAATTGTTGATCAGCAACACGGCTGGCACTGGAATGTATTGTATCAGCCACTTGGCTTTTTGATATTTATGGTATGTTCTTTTGCAGAAACAAACCGTGCACCTTTTGATTTACCAGAATGTGAAACCGAATTAATCGGTGGTTACCATACAGAGTATTCATCTATGAAATTAGGTTTTTACCTTTTTGCAGAATACATCAATATGTTCGTGTCATCGGCAGTAATGGCTGCATTATACTGGGGTGGTTACAACTATCCAGGTATGGATTGGGTGGCTACACACGCTGGTACTACATGGGCTCCACTTATCGGAACCGCGGTTTTCTTTGCTAAAATATTTGCCTTCATCTTTTTCTTCATGTGGGTACGATGGACAATCCCTCGTTTCCGTTACGATCAATTGATGAACTTAGGTTGGAAAGGATTGATACCTTTGGCTATTGCCAACATTATAATAACAGGAATTGTGATTGCGATTATTGAGAAGTTTTAATTATGGAATCATTAAGTAATAAGAAAAAAGTACTGGAGCAAAAGCCCTTGAGCTTTATGGAGAGAATGTACCTTCCGGCAATTGCTAAAGGAATGGGCATTACCATTAGCCACTTATTTAAAAAGGAAGCTACAGTTAGATATCCAGAAGTTGAGCGTGAGTTTTCGACCAACTTTAGAGGTATGCACTCACTTAAACGTGATGAAAACGGAAAAGAACGTTGTACAGCTTGCGGGTTATGCGCATTATCTTGTCCGGCAGAAGCCATTACAATGATTGCTGCAGAGCGTAAGCCCGAAGAGAAAGATTTATACCGCGAAGAAAAATATGCTGCAACGTATGAAATTAATATGTTGCGTTGCATTTTTTGCGGTTTGTGTGAAGAAGCTTGCCCTAAGGAAGCTATTTATTTAGATGGACCAATTGTACCAGCAGATTATTTACGTAAAGATTTTATTTACGGAAAAGATAAACTGGTAGAGGCGCCATTAGAAATGAAAAAATAATAAAAACATTCCGTCATTGCGAGGAACGAAGCAATCCTAATGCAATAGACGTTAAATTAATGAGATTGCTTCGTTCCTCACAACAAAGAGGAGTTTAAATAAAAAATTAATGGGTACACAAGTATTCTATTTCGTAGCCACATTAAGTATCATCTTTTCGCTGATGGTGATTTTTGCAAAAAATCCTATCCACAGCGTATTGTACTTAATACTTACCTTTTTTACGTTTACAGTACACTACGTATTGTTAAATGCACAATTTTTAGCTGTGGTAAACTTCATTGTTTATATGGGAGCCATCATGGTATTATTCTTATTCGTGCTGATGCTCCTCAACCTAAATAAGGAAACTGAACCATCTAAATCTCCATTAATTAAAATAGTTGGGGTTATTGCCGGCTGCTGCTTAGTGGTAACTTTAATAGGATCGTTAAAAGCAGCAACAATTACAAGTCCTTTAATTTTGAAAAACCCAGGTTTAGGTTTAGTAGAAAATCTAGGAAAGGAATTATTTGGTCCATTCTTATTGCCTTTTGAGCTGTCATCGCTTTTATTATTGGCTGCAATGGTTGGAGCTGTTTTATTATCTAAAAAAGATGAGGTAGAAGCATAATGGGAAATTTAACTACACAACTGCAAGGCGTTCCACTCAATCATTACATTTATTTAAGTGCAATTATTTTCACTATTGGTGTAATAGGCGTATTAACCCGCAGAAACGCAATCGTAATTTTTATGTCGGTAGAGTTAATGTTGAATGCAGTTAACCTGCTTTTAACCGCTTTTTCTGTACACAGCAATGATCCATCAGGACAGGTTTTCGTATTCTTTATTATGGCACTGGCAGCAGCAGAAGTTGCAGTTGGCTTAAGTATTATTGTAATGGTATACAGAAATACGAAATCTATAGATATTAATGTTTTAAATCGCCTTAAGTGGTAAATATATACTAAGAATGACAATAGAACAATTGATTTGGTTAGTTCCATTACTACCTTTTTTAGGCTTTGTAATTAATGGACTGGGCAGAAACTCTTTATCAAAAGGGCTTGTTGGTGTTATTGGAAGTGGAGTAATCCTGGCTTCTTTTATCATTAGCCTTTTTATCTTTTTTAGCTTAAATGGCGATGCACAAAAATCTCACGAAGTATTTTTATTTGATTGGATAAGTGCTGGCAAATTACACATTCCATTATCTTTTCTGGTTGATCCTTTAAGTTCAATCATGCTTTTAATTATAACTGGTATTGGTTTTCTAATCCATTTATATTCTACTAGCTATATGCACGATGATGCAGGTTTTGGTAAATTCTTTAGTTACTTAAATCTGTTTGTTTTCTTTATGCTTTTATTGGTATTAGGATCAAACTACATCGTAATGTTTATCGGTTGGGAAGGCGTTGGATTATGCTCTTATCTTTTAATCGGGTTTTGGTATACCAACAGTGCTTACGCTTCAGCAGCTAAAAAAGCTTTCGTAATGAACCGTATAGGTGATTTAGGCTTTTTACTAGGAGTGTTTTTAATTTTCAATACCTTCGGAAGTGTGGAGTTTGCTAAAGTATTTCCTCTGGCCGCCAACATGATGCCAGGCAAAGAAACTTTGACACTAATTACCATCTTATTATTTATTGGTGCCTGCGGTAAATCTGCTCAGCTGCCTTTATTTACCTGGTTACCTGATGCAATGGCTGGACCAACGCCTGTATCTGCCTTAATTCACGCAGCAACAATGGTAACGGCAGGTATCTATATGATCGCACGTTCAAGTGTATTATTCGATCTGGCACCGTTAACTCAAAATATTATCGCAATTATAGGTACAGCAACCGCTTTAATTGCTGCAATTATTGCTTTAACACAAACCGATATTAAAAAAGTACTGGCTTATTCAACAGTATCTCAATTAGGATATATGTTTTTAGGTTTAGGCGTTGGTGCTTACACAGGATCATTCTTCCACGTATTAACACACGCATTCTTTAAAGCTTTATTATTTTTAGGTGCAGGTTCGGTTATTCATGCTATGCACCACGAGCAAGATATGCGCCATATGGGTGGACTAAGAAAGAAACTTCCTGTTACTTTTTTAACCATGATGATTGGTACCATCGCAATTGCAGGCTTACCTCCGTTCTCTGGTTTCTTCTCAAAAGATGAAATTTTGGCAAACGCTTATCAGCACAATAAAGTACTTTGGGCAATTGGTTTGTTTACGGCTTTTTTAACGGCGTTTTATATGTTCAGAATGATGTTCCTTACTTTCTCCGGAAAATACAGAGGTACACATCATGCAGAAAGCCACATCCACGAATCGCCAAAAGCAATGACTATTCCATTAATTATTTTAGCGGTTTTAGCTGCAATTGGTGGAGTAATCAATATTCCTCATGTATTTGGTGGAAACGAATGGTTAGCACACTGGTTATCGGGTGCCAAAGTTTCACAACACGAGTTAGGTTTAGATCATGCTACTGAGTATGCTTTAATGGGCGTATCAGTGTTAGCTGCTTTGGCTGCTACAATTTACGCATATAGTAAATATGTTAAAGGAGCACACGTTCCGGTTGCTGATGAAGCACCACGCTCTGCACTTGCGAAATTATCTTACAACAAATTCTATTTAGATGAGGTTTATGATTTCTTAATTACTAAACCACTTGATGCACTTTCTAAGTTTTTCTATAGAATATTGGATAATAAAGTGATTGATGGAATTGTAAACGGATTAGGCTGGAGCACAAGCGAAGCAAGTAAAGGCATTCGTTTGTTGCAAAGTGGAAACGTAGGTTTCTATATATTTATGATGGTATTCGGTATCATCGCATTGTTATTGTATACATTTTTCTACATATAAAAAAGGGTTCAAAATTAAATAATGGAACAACTTTTACTACTTATATTTCTACCGCTTGCAGGTGCCGTTATTACCGCATTTTCGGGCAAGTCGGCCAAAATAATTTCTACCGTAATCGCGGTGATTTCTTTAGGTCTGGCTTTGTTTATGGCTTGCAGTTTTATTCCTGATGCCAGCACACAGTTTGAAGCAAACCTACCATGGATTGCCGATTTAGGTATTCGTTTCCATGCAGGTATTGATGGAATTAGCATGCTTGTGGTTTTACTAACAAACATTTTAATCCCGATTATCATTTTATCAAGTTACAAGCACGATTATAAAAGTCCATCTGCATTTTACGCTTTAATCCTTTTTATGCAAACTGGTTTATTGCTTGTATTTACAGCGATGGATGCGTTTTTATTCTACATTGGATGGGAAGCAGCTTTAATTCCGATTTATTTTATCTGCGCAGTTTGGGGCGGTAAAGATCGTATTCGTATTAACATGAAGTTTTTTGTTTATACCATAGCAGGATCTTTATTTATGTTAATGGGGATTATTTATCTGTATTTACAAAACCCGGCACACAACTTTGATATCCAGGCTTTCTACTCGTTAAACCTTGATGCCAATCAACAGGGCTGGATTTTTTGGGCTTTCTTTATCGCATTCGCGATTAAAATGCCAATTTTCCCTTTCCATACGTGGCAACCAGATACCTATACAGCGGCGCCAACTCAGGGTACCATGCTTTTATCAGGTATCATGCTTAAAATGGGTATTTATGGCGTAATCAGATGGTTGTTGCCAATCGTACCGCAAGGGGTACACGATTGGGCTAATGTAGCCATCGTACTATCAATTATAGGTATTGTTTACGCTTCAGTTATTGCATTTACCCAAAAAGATGCCAAGCGTTTAGTTGCTTATTCATCTATTGCCCACGTAGGATTAATATCTGCAGGTATTTTTGCATTAAACCAACAAGGCATGCAAGGCGCAATGGTGCAAATGTTAAGTCACGGTATTAACGTGGTAGGTTTGTTCTTTGTATTGGATATTATCTATTCTCGTTTAAAAACGAATAAAATAGAAGATTTGGGCGGTATCGCTAAAGTTGCACCACAACTGGCAATCGTTTTCTTAATTATTGTTTTAGGAACGGTAGCTTTACCAGGAACAAACGGTTTTATAGGAGAGTTTCTTTTGTTAATGGGCGTTTATAACTATAGTATTTGGGCAGCTGCAATTGCTGGCTTAACCATTATTTTCGGCGCCGTTTACATGTTGCGTATGTATCAAAACGTAATGCTTGGCAAAACCAACGAATTAACCATCAGTTTTACTGATATCAACGGGACAGAGAAATTAGTCCTTTATATTATTTGTGCATTAATTATTGTTTTGGGTGTGTATCCAAAGCCATTGTTGCACTTAACAGAGGCATCTGTACAACATTTATTAGAGCAGGTAAATCAAAAATTAAACACAGTAAATTAAGCAATGAATATTATTATAACCATTAGTATAACAGCTTTTTTAGTGCTTTATGCAGGTTTGTTTAAAGCAAAAAAAGCATTACTACCGCTTACCGTTGTTGGCTTACTTACTGCGTTAGGATTTACCTTCTGTGCCTGGGGAGGCAACGCCGTTCATTTTGGAATGATGCAAACTGATAACTTCGCTCTTGCATTTTCAGGAATCTGCATTATAGGCACGTTATTTATTTTCTTGCTTACCCAAAATTATTTTCACTCAAAAAGTGATAATATAGCCGAATATTATACACTAATCCTTTTCGCATTGGCAGGTATG
This sequence comes from Pedobacter nototheniae, assembly GCF_004335085.1. Classification (GTDB taxonomy): domain Bacteria; phylum Bacteroidota; class Bacteroidia; order Sphingobacteriales; family Sphingobacteriaceae; genus Pedobacter; species Pedobacter nototheniae. Next base: position 74,241 of record NZ_RQRS01000015.1, read on the forward strand.
ATTATGATGGTTTCTTACAAAAACATGGCCATGCTATTCGTTGGTTTAGAAATCATGTCGGTAAGTTTATACATCCTCGCAGGGATTAGAAAGAAAGATTTTGCCTCAAACGAAGCCTCTTTAAAATACTTTTTAATGGGTGCTTTCTCAACAGGCTTCCTATTATTCGGTATTACTTTAATTTACGGTGCAACAGGATCATTTGATTTAGATAAAATTGAAGCTTATTTAGTTGCAAACCCACAGTCAGTTTCGCCTATTTTTTACCCAGGAGTAATTTTAATGATGATTGGATTAAGCTTTAAAATAGGTGCTGCTCCTTTCCATTTCTGGACACCAGACGTGTACGAAGGCTCCCCATCTTTAATTACAGCTTTTATGAGTACGGTTGTTAAAACCGCTGGCTTTGCGGCTTTCTTAAGGTTATTTGCAGGTGCATTGTCGCCACTTCATGATTTCTGGGTAATGCCGCTAATGGTTATCGTTTGCTTAACCTTATTTATTGGTAATGTTACCGCATTATTCCAAAAGAATTTCAAGCGTATGCTTGCTTATTCAAGTATTTCACATGCTGGGTATCTGCTATTCTCGTTAATTTATGTATCACCACAATCAGGCAATAATGTTTTAGTTTATGCAGCAGCTTATACTTTTGCTTCAATTATAGCTTTTGCAGTCTTAATTTTGGTTAAACAAAAAACAGGTAGCGATAGCTTCGAAAGCTTTAATGGCCTAGGTAAGCGCAATCCTTTAGTAGCATTGTGTTTAACTGTTGCTATGCTATCATTAGCTGGTATTCCTTTAACAGCGGGCTTTATAGGTAAATACTTAATGTTTTTAAATGTAATGTCAGACTACCGAATTCTTTTGGTTGCTTTCGCTGTTTTAAATGCATTAGTAGGTTTTTACTATTATTTCAAAGTAATTGTAGCCATGTACTTTAAAGATGGAGCTGAAACCGAGCTAAATACGCCTATTCAATACAAAGTTGTTCTGTTAATATCTGTAATTATTACGATTGTAATCGGAGTTTATCCGGCAATCATTTTAAACCTGATTTAAGTGGTTTATCAGATAGGAAAGAAAGTTAAACTAAACTGAAATAGTTTGATATGGTATTTTTATAAGTGTGACCAACGGAAAGAACAATTCCATTGCTAAGATAGATAAAGTCGTTTTTAAATTTTTCTACATGTTTTGTAGATATAATGAAAGATTTATGGATTCTAATAAAATAAAGATGATCTTTCAATTTTTCTTCCATATCAGAAAGCTTTAAAAGTGTAGTTAATAATTTGTCTTTTGTATTTATTATTATATAGTTTCCAGAAGCTTTAATATAGATAATTTCTTCTGCCTGAATTTTTAATAGCTCTTTATTTTCTTTTATTTTTATAAAAACGAAAGGATCTTTAAGGTGATTAAATACAAATGAAATGATAGCTTCAAATTTTTGAAAACTAAAAGGCTTGGTCAAAAACTCGGTTGCTTTTACCTTATACCCATCTAAGGTATATTGCAAATGACCACTAACTAAAATTAAAAATTTAGTTTTATGCCTAACTTTATTTGCCAACTCTAAACCAGATAGTTCAGGCATTTCAATATCCGTAAATAAAATATCAATAGAATCTTTCATTTGCATAATCTCATGCAAAGCCGTTGTAGAATTAGAATAACTTTTTATTAATGTTAGTTCAGGTACATCTTCAATATATTCTCTAAGTTGTTCAAGAACTGCAGGTTCATCATCAATAATTATGCAAGTAAGAGCCATCAATCTTTAGATTATTTTTATAAAACAATTTTCTGATTAGGGAAGATCTCAAAAGTTTACAATGATATACAAAAATAATTTGCTTTAGGACAGCTATTTCTAAGGTTTTAAAATTTCATCCTTGAAAAACACGATTTCATCCTTAAAATAAAAAAGTGATATAAATTTTAGCAAAGTTTACATTAATAAAAAACAAACTGCGCAGGTGAGTTTTCGTTAATTAATAAATGTTTAACTTAAAAAAACTAAAAATGAAAAATTTAGAATTACAAAATTTTGGTGTTCTGGAAATGCGCACAAATGAAATGAAGAGTATCGATGGTGGTTGTCCAGGAATAGAATGGTTACAAGGATATAATGCTTGTATGGAAATTGGTAACGATGGTGAAAGAGAAATGGCACTAGGCATTTTTTTTGGGCTCTGGGGGGGGGCCTGACTTAGTGAATGATTAATTAAATGGGCAAAACTGTTCTGCTAATTAGACCATAATGCTTGCATTGAGGTTGTCTATTAAATCCTCAATGCAAGCCAGTTTTAAATAGAATGTCATTAAAGGGCCGGAGAGGAAATAGACTTTAAAAAAAAAGCAATCTTAGCGATTAAATTCTACTCTCATACTGTAAATATAAATTTATGCCCATTGCTTTTATTAATACCTATTGTTTATGCTTAAATTTCTTTTTTTCTTTATTTTCTTACCAAATATAGTGCTGGCACAAATGGGCGAGTATAATATTAAAGGAGATTTTGGAAAAGACAACGCAAATAAATTTGCTTATTTACATTTATCACAAATTGACGATAGATCGGAAGAGTTAATAGCTATCCCAATTAACAACAATCAGTTTTTTATTAATAAGCAAATTGATAAAAAAAAGCGTTTATGTATTTTTGGTATTATTTTCACTTCAAAAAGGGGAGATATTACTATAGATGAATTTAATGAAATGAAAAAAGACATGGATTTTTATCTTAATCATAAGCTATTAATCGTGTTGGAAGATAGTGTGCATATTGATTTTAAATCCCCTATAACCCAAAGTATTGTAAATGGTGGTAAACTTACTAATGAAAGTGTTTTATGCCAGAAAGCAACGAAGGATAATACTTATTTAGAATTTATAATTTCTCATCCTGATTCTCCATTTTCATTACTTTGTTTAAAGGCAATAAATAGAATAAAGAATATGTCTATTTATACAAAGAACCTTGAAAATATAAATACAAGCGAGTTATTTAATAAACTTTCTGATAGGCTGAAACAGTCTTTTGAGGGAAAGGAATATACTAAAGAGTACCAGTAAAACAACAAAATTAATGTTATCTGTTAATTGAATTTTCTTTATGTGCCTGTGGTCGTTATTGGTTGGCTATTGTTCTTTTTAAGATACCATGACTGGGTTACCTTTTGTTTATATTACCAATCAAAAATACATGCCTCCTATACAAGAAACCAACCTGCCTAACACCAGATTAGTTTACTTTCGCCAGACCAGCGCCCGCTCACAATTAATTTATAGTACAACAATAGCTGCTGTTTTGTTGGCATTAGGTGCTTTACCTTTTTTATATGCTACGGTAAGCGTAAAGGGTACTGGTTTACTACAAAGTAGTGTAGAAAAAGCAGAGCTATTGGCACCAGCAAACGGCAGGTTAATAGCCATTAACTTAAGCGATAACCAAAAAGTAAAAAAAGGAGCAACGCTATTAACTATAGATGCCACCTTAGCCAACCAACAAAATAACATTATAAACAATAGCCAAAGCCAATTGCAGCAGCAATTAAATGATGCGCAAAAACTTATTAAAGTCGTAAGTAAAGCATTGTCAATTAATAATTACCAACTGCAAACTGCCCTTTACACGGCAAGCTTTCAACAATATCAAGAGCAATTACAAAATGCGGTAAACGCAAAAGAGCAAGCCTTACACATTTATCAACGATATAAAACATTATTTGAAAAAAAGGCAGTTGCCCAATCAGAGTATGAGCAATATCAGTTTAACTATAATCAAGCTTTATCTGATTATGAAATGGTAAACAGAAAGTTTATAACCCAATGGCAAACAGAAGCCAACCAATACCGTAATGAGCTGCGCACTTTGCAAAACCAAAAAGTACAACTAAACGATCAGGTAAAGCAATATACTTTAAAAGCACCCATAACAGGTTCCGTACAAAATTTAATGGGTTTGCAAAATGGTGCTTATGTTTATGCTAACCAAAAGCTGGGCGAAATTAGCCCTGATAGCTTATTATTAGCTTATTGCTATATTAAACCTGCCGATATTGGTTTGATAAGAAAAGGGCAGCAAGTGCGGATTCAAATAGATGCTTTTAACTACAACCAATGGGGTATGCTTACCGGCAAAGTAATAGATATTGCCGATGATATTGTGATGCAAAATAACAATCCTTTTTTTAAAGTAAAATGCGGGCTGGATAAAAACTACCTGCAATTAAAAAATGGGTACAAAGGGCAAATAAAAAAAGGGATGACGTTTAGCGCCCATTTTACCGTTGCCAAACGCAGCTTATATCAATTATTATACGATAAGGTAGATGATTGGCTAAACCCGAATGGAGGTTTAAGGTAAACAAAAAGCAAAGATGAAAGGATAAGATACTTATACATTAACCTCAATCCTGGTCACAACCTCAATTAACATCAGCCTCAACCAGTGCTTAAAACTTACCTAAATAAAATAAATTATGAGTGCAAACAACAAAATCTCAGCAGAAATTACCGCTGCACAAGCAATCGCTATTACAACCAGCATTGCGGATTTAAAAACCAATTTAAGTCCGGTTTTACTATTTAACCTAACCCCAGATGAACGAAGGTTTATGCTTAAAATGGGCGAAAAAACTTTGGCCTTTGTCGGCAAGGCACTCGATTACGCGGTACAAAACCCAACCTTAGTACCTGCTTTTTTAGATGTGGTTGAAGCTAAAAAAGATTATACACTTGCGGCCGATTTATACCGCATTTACCAACAATTAAATACTTTGCTGCAGGCCATTGAAGATAGTACAATGGTAGCCGGCAGTGAAGCTTATGAAGCAGCACTTGTTTTTTACGCAGCGGTTAAGAGTGCAACCAGATCGAATGTTACTGGTGTACGAGCCATTTACGATGATTTGAAACAGCAATTTCCAGCCAAACGAGCTAGTAAATCAATTAATAACCCCTAAGTTACATAATCAGGATTCGGAGCTCTGGTTTCAAGGTTGAAAGCTCAGGCTTAAGAGTGCTTTACGTCGATTTCAAGGTTCTTAACTCTGATTTCGGGGTTCAGAAGTCAGCATTCAAAGTTCAGGACGCTGGTTTCAGTGTTCTGAACTTCGATTTCAGGGCTTGAAAGTCTGGTTTCAAAGTTCAGAAGTCATATAAATATAGTTCTACATTTAGTCTCATACCTTGATACTCAATACTAAAATGCAAATAAAACAACGCGATATTACCGATTGTGGTGCTGCATGCTTAGCTTCTGTTTCTGCACATTATAAATTGCAGCTTCCTGTTGCCCGAATCAGGCAATTTGCTGGTACCGATAAAAAGGGAACCAATGTTTTAGGTTTAATAGAAGCCGCTACTAAGCTAGGTTTCGAAGCAAAAGGTGTTCGTGGTACTTTAGATAGTTTAAGTAAAATTCCATTGCCAGCTATTGCCCATATAATTGTTAAAAAACAATTGCAACATTATGTAGTAATTTATAAAGTTACCGATAAGTATATAGAGATAATGGATCCAGGCGAGGGTAAAATGCAGCGCAAAACCATAGCCGAATTTACCGAAGAATGGACTGGCGTTTTAGTAATTCTTTTGCCCGATGAAAGTTTTGCTCAAGGCAATGAAAAGGTTGCCAACAGTTTTCGGTTTTGGCAATTAATACAACCTCACAAAAGCATTGTAATACAAGCCTTATTTGGCGCCTTGGTTTACACCATTTTAGGGCTTTCTACTTCTATTTTTGTACAAAAAATTACCGATCATGTTTTGGTAGACGGCAACCGAAATTTGCTTAATTTAATGAGCATGATAATGATTGCCATTTTAATTTTGCAATTATTTATTGGCACAGTAAAAACCATATTTACCATGCGTACCGGACAACAAATAGATGCCAGGTTGATTTTGGGTTATTACAAACACCTATTAAAACTACCACAGCAATTTTTTGATACCATGCGTGTGGGCGAAATTATATCTAGGGTAAACGATGCCGTAAAAATTCGAACTTTTATAAATGATGTTTCTATAAATTTAGTGGTTAACGTATTTATCGTGTTATTGTCTTTTGCATTAATGTTTACCTATTATTGGAAACTGGCTTTACTAATGCTTACAGTTATTCCGTTGTATTTGTTCATTTATTTCATCACCAATAAATTAAACAAAAAAATACAACGTAAGCTGATGGAAGATTCGGCAGAATTGGAAAGCCAGCTAGTAGAAAGCCTAAATGCAGTTGGAACCATTAGAAGATTTGGTTTAGAAAACTTTACCAATCTAAAAACCGAAACCCGTTTTGTCCAATTGCTTAAAACTGTTTATAAATCGGGTATAAATTCTGTTTTTTCGGGTACTTCTGCCGAATTAATTTCACATTTGCTAACCATATTATTGCTTTGGATTGGAGCCGGTTATGTTTTGGATAATGAAATTACACCCGGTGAGTTATTTTCATTTTATACATTGATAGGCTATTTTACCAGCCCGGCAGCATCATTAATTGGCGCAAATAAAGTGATACAAGATGCTGTTATTGCGGCCGATCGGTTATTTGAGATAATGGATTTAGAGGTAGAAAATGATGCATCAAATGTAGAACTTACGCCAGCGTTAATTGGCGATATTCGTTTTGAAAATGTAGGGTTTAGGTATGGAACAAGAGTAACTGTTTTCGAAGATTTAAGCTTAAATATTAAAGCAGGTACATTTACGGCAATTGTTGGCGAAAGTGGTTCAGGCAAATCTACCCTCATGGCTTTGCTTCAAAATATTTATCCCATACAAAAAGGCAACATATATATCGGTAAATACGCCATTAAATACCTAAACAATGCCTCGCTACGCAACTTGTTAAGTGTTGTGCCTCAAACTATCGATTTATTTGCTGGTAACGTAATTGATAATATTGCCATTGGCGATTACGAACCTGATATGCAACGAATGGTTGATATTTGTACAAACCTTGGTATTATTAATTTTATAGAGGCTTTGCCCGAAGGCTTTCAAACCTATTTGGGTGAAAATGGGGCGACATTATCAGGCGGACAAAAACAGCGTATTGCCATTGCACGAGCGTTATACCGCGATCCCGAAATATTGATATTAGACGAGGCTACTTCATCACTAGATTCTGCATCAGAACAATATGTACAATGTACTATAGATTTGCTATTACAACAACAAAAAACCATCATTATTATTGCGCATCGTTTAAGCACCATTCGCAAAGCGGATAAAATTATTGTTTTAGATAAAGGAAAAGTAGTAGAACAAGGCGGTCATGAGCAAATGATTTTATCAAATGGGTATTATAGCAATCTATGGAAACAACAGTTTGAATAAAACATTAGAGAGGGTCACTTTCATAATTTAATAATGATACAGCTTTGTTCTTTAATAATTATTTGTAGTTTTACGAATAATTAAATATGCACGATTTTTGGAATAACCTGCATCAACTAGTCGCTCCCGAGAAATTATTGAGGGAAGGCGGATTCTATCTAGTGCTATTTGTAATCTATGCAGAAACAGGTCTGTTCTTTGGCTTTTTTCTTCCCGGCGATTATTTATTGTTTTTAGCTGGTATGTTCGTGGCTACGGGCAAACTTGATGTAAACATAGCTGTACTCCTTGCAGGTTTGTGTGTAGCAGCAATTATGGGCAATTTTACTGGTTATTGGTTTGGACGAAAAACCGGACCAGTATTGTATCATAGAAAAGACAGTTTCTTTTTTAAAAAGAAATATTTAAAGGCTGCAGAAGAATATTACAATAAACAAGGCGCATTTGCATTAATAATGGGCAGGTTTGTACCAATTGTTAGAACTTTTGCACCGATTTTTGCTGGAGTTGTAAAACTTGATTTTAAGAAATTTGCTTTCTATAATATAGTTGGTGGAGTTTTATGGATAGTCTCTTTAACGCTACTTGGATATTTTTTAGGCAAAAGATTTGAAAAAGAAATAAACGATTATTTATTATATATTATTATTGGGTTTATCATCATCACAACTATACCATTATTAATTACCTTTGTAAAAAGTAAAGTGGTTAAAGATCCAGAAGAGGATAAACAGATTTAAATTAGAAATGGGCAAAGACGATCATCACGCTTGGCATAGCGTATCACCAGGCAATAACCTTCCAGAAACGGTTAATGCAATTATTGAAATTCCAAAAGGATCAAAAGCAAAATATGAAATAGATAAAGAATCTGGTTTAATTAAGTTAGACAGAGTTCTTTTCTCATCAGTAATGTACCCAGCTAACTATGGCTTTATTCCGCAAACGTATTGCGATGATAAAGATCCATTAGATATTTTGGTATTATGTTCTGTTGATGTTTACCCGATGACGCTTATAGAAGCTAAAGTTGTAGGTGTAATGCATATGGTAGACAATGGAGAGCAAGACGATAAAATTATCGCCGTTGCAGCTCACGATATGTCTGTAAATTATATTAATGACTTAGAGGAACTTCCTCCTCATCAAATGAAAGAAATTGTTCGTTTCTTCCAGGATTACAAAGCATTAGAAGGTAAAAATGTAACTATTGAACATTTACTTGGTGTACGTTATGCGCACAAAGTAATTAAAGAAAGCATAGAACTTTATAATACAACATTTAGAGAATTAGCATAATGGATTTACCCACGGTCTGCTTGTTTTTAAATTTAAAGTTAAGCGCAATTTTTCCTTCAACGAGTATAGGAATGATTGCAGTACAAGATCCAGATACAACATCAGTAGGATGGCGCTTATTTTTAGCGTTATTTTTGGTGCTATTAAACGGTTTCTTCGTAGCAGCAGAGTTTGCTATCGTAAAAGTTCGTGCTTCGCAAATTGAAATAAAAGCAAAAACAGGCAGCAGAGTAGGTAAAATGGCTAAAACCATTATACATAATCTCGATGGCTATTTAGCCGCAACACAATTAGGTATAACGCTTGCATCACTAGGCTTAGGTTGGGTTGGTGAAGGCGTTATGCATACCATTTTCAAAAATCTTTTCGATAGCCTGCAGTGGGGTTTAAGTGATGCTACCATTCACACAGCTTCTACCATTGTGGCGTTCTCGTTAATTACCGTAATGCATATTGTATTCGGTGAGTTAGCCCCAAAATCTTTTGCAATTCAAAGACCAGTAGCTACCACGCTATTTGTTTCTGTTCCATTACAACTTTTTTATGTTGTATTTAGACCATTTATTTGGACACTGAACAGTCTTGCAGCGGTTATTCTTAAACCGTTTGGTATTGATACTTCAGCAGGGCACGAATCATTACACAGTACAGAAGAGCTTCAATACTTATTAGATCAGGGTAAAGAAAGTGGTGCTTTAGATACTAACGAGCATGAGTTAATTAAAAATGTATTTGACTTTAACGAACGTGTAGTTAAAAATATCATGGTTCCGCGAACCAAGATTTCAGGTATTGAATTAAATTCTCCTAAAGAGGAAGTGATTGACAGAATCATTAAGGAAGGCTATTCTCGCTTACCGGTTTATGATGATATTATGGATAAAATTGTAGGTATTATCCATGCCAAAGATATTTTGCCTTTAGTGGCATCTGGTAATCAACACTGGACGGTTAGCGACATTATCCGTAAACCATATTTTGTAACGGAAACCAAAAAAATTAACGATTTGATGAGCGAGTTGCAATTAAACCGCATTCAAATTGCCATTGTTTTAGATGAATTTGGTGGAACAGCAGGTATGGTTACATTGGAAGACATTGTTGAAGAATTAGTTGGTGAGATTCAGGATGAGTATGATGAAGAAAAACCTTTGGTTGAAAAAGTATCTGACAATGAATTTATTGTGAATGCTTTTGCGACTGTTTATGATGTAAATGAACATTTACCACATGATTTACCCGAGGATGAAGATTTCGATACAGTAGGTGGATTGGTTTCTCATATTTTTGGTCGCATACCGGAAGTTGGCGAAAACAACGAATCCTATGGTTATTTATTTACCATCCTTAAAAAGACAGAACAGAACATCGAAACTATAAAATTAGAGCTTGTTCTGAATAAAGAAGATATGGTTGATAATCACTAATTTCAACAATGCATATTTTTTACACGCCAGATATAACCCAACCTGTTTACACCTTAAACGAAGAAGAAAGTAAACACTGCATTAAAGTTTTACGTTTGCCAGTTGGGGCACTTATTTATCTGGTAGATGGTAAGGGAGGCTTTTATACAGCAGAAATTATTTCTGATAACCCTAAAAAAGTACAACTTAGTATTGTTGAAGCAGAGCTAGAGTACGGTAAGCGTAATCACTATTTACACATCGCAATAGCACCAACAAAAAATAACGATCGCTTGGAGTGGTTTCTGGAAAAGGCAACCGAATTGGGTATTGATGAAATTACACCATTAATTTGTGATCGATCAGAACGCCGAATTGTTAAAACAGATCGTTTAGCAAAAGTGATTACATCTGCAGTAAAGCAATCAATTAAAGCTTACCACCCGGTTATTAATGAAGCAATAGCGTATAATGATTTCCTGAAGCTTCCATTTGATGGAGATCAGCTAATTGCCCACTGCATAAATACGGGCGAAAAGGAATTTATTGCCAATCTGGTAAAACCACATCAAAAATATTTAATATTAATTGGTCCTGAAGGTGATTTTACACCAGATGAAGTTAATTTAGCTTTGAATAAAGGCTATAAAGCTATAACTTTAGGAGATAACAGGCTTAGAACCGAAACCGCGGCTTTAAGTGCTTGTTTTGAGACCAATTATATTAATAGATCATAAGCTTGAAATTTTCAATTTTTAATTTTCAGTTTTTAAATAAAAAAGTAAAGCTTTTGCTTTGTTATTTTTTGTTATGCACGTTCAGCTTTTTGCTTTTCGCTTTCATTTCTGTGCCAACTTATCGCATGGCAAAATTGAAATATAATGGTGGAGGTGATTGGTATGCAGATAGAACTGCACTTCCAAATCTTATCGCTTTTTGCAATTCTAATCTTAAAACCAATTTTTTTCCTGAAGAAAGTATAGTAGAGGTGGGGAGCAAAGAGATTTATAACTACCCTTTTATTTATATGACGGGGCACGGAAATGTTGTTTTCAGCGATCAGGAAGTTAAAAACTTAAGACAGTATTTAATTGGTGGTGGCTTTTTGCACATTGACGATAACTATGGGCTGGATAAATTTATAAGGCCACAAATGAAAAAGGTATTTCCTGAATTGAATTTTGTGGAGTTACCATCCAATCATGCAATATATAATCAGAAGTTTAAATTTCCTGGGGGATTGCCTAAAATACATGAACACGATGGAAAACGCCCGCAAGGATTTGCCTTAATATACAAAGGTAGAGTGGTGTGCTATTATACCTTTGAATGTGATTTAGGGAATGGCTGGGAAGATTTTGGTACTTATCCTGAAGATACACAAGAAACGAGAACAAAGGCGCTTAAAATGGGCGCAAATTTAGTTCAATATGCCTTAACGCAATAATACCATGCATAAAGTAAAAGTTAACGATAAATTTCAATTTGATGTAGCATCTAAATCTGCTGAATTATTAATTAATGGTAATGCAGTGGAGATGGATATTAGCAATTTAAGTAGTGGTCTGGCCAATATTTTATATCAAAATCAATCTTTTAATACCGAAGTTGTAGAACTGGATAAAGCTGAAAAAACCTGTATAATTAAAGTAAATGGCAACACTTACAAAATTAAAGTAGAGGATCAATTTGACCAGCTTTTGAAACAAATGGGATTAGATAATTTGGCAACAAATAAGGTTTCTGAAATTAAGGCACCAATGCCAGGTCTTGTATTAAATGTAATGGTTGGTGAGGATAGCGAGGTAAAGAAAGGTGATAATTTATTGATTTTGGAAGCAATGAAAATGGAGAATATCCTTAAATCATCAGCAGACGGGATTGTTAAAAAGGTTTTGGTAAAGCAAGGAGATAAGGTAGAAAAGAACCAGGTATTGATTCAGTTTAAATAGAAATTTATTGTTTAGTTGAGGTGTTTCTTGAGGTGTTTCACATGAGCTCCTAAAATTATTACAGGAACTTGGGAAGAGGTGCTGTAATGGAATCCAGCAATTTATAATTAAAAAAGAAAGCCCCGATACAACATCGGGGCTTTTATATTATCTGCTCTTATTAACTTTAAAAGCTTTTGGAGGAGCATTTTTAAACTCTCTCTTTCCTTTAGTACTAATTTCTGGCGCTCCCAACATGGTCATTGCGCAGCGGAAGCCTACTTCTGCAGATGATTCATCTTGTTGCAAGAAACGGCGTGTAGCTGGGTTTAACCAGTAAGCCATATCGTTCCATGAACCGCCTTTATAAACTCTGGATTTGTCGTTAATTAAAGAAACGCCTTCATCATTCAACAATTTATTTTGTCTATCACGATAACCTCTTTCATCCGCTTGATAAGAAGTAACAGCTGCTTTTGGATCAGGAGATTTAGCAATAGAATCTGCTCTTTTTGCTAAAGCCTGTTTTTCAGCCCATGTTAATTTTTTGCCAGAATAAGCATTCTCTTTAATTGGCTTACCATATTTATCTAAGGCAATTTTACCAGTTGCAGCATCGGCCAGTTGTTTATCTTGGAATTGGTTACCACGATAAGGGTTAAAAGCATCAGCATCTGTAAAAGTTGCAGTACGATAAACATCATTAACCCACTCGTTTACGTTACCCGCCATATTATATAAACCAAAATCGTTTGGTGCATAAGAAATAACTGGAACGGTTAAATCTCCCTTATCATTTAATGAACCACCAACACCCATATAATCTCCAGAAGCTCTTTTAAAGTTGGCCTGAATCATTCCTCTAGTTTTTTTCTTTGCAGAACTAACCCCTAAGCCATTCCATGGGTAAATTTTATTTTGATTAATATTTTCGTATTCTGTATTACCAATCAACCCAAGAGCAGCATATTCCCATTCTGCTTCAGTTGGTAAACGATAAGGTTGCATAATTACACCATCCTCTAAAGTTGCATTTCTAGTTGGTGTAGCACCTCCGCGACCACCAGCTGCTCCAACAGAAGCGCCTGCCGCGGCATTATAATCTTTTGGTGCATTTCTACCCTTATCATCATACTGCCCGTTTAAGTACGCATCAGTATTAAAAGGTTTATCTGGTCTTGTTGTTGCAGCAGTTGTACTATTATTTCCTCTTCCACGGCCACCACCTGCTAATGTTCTATAATCAGTTAGGATACCTTTTTCACGTAAAATAAACTCATTTGCTTGAGAAGTTCTCCACTCGCAAAAACGAGAAGCCTGTTCCCAAGATACACCAACCACTGGGTAATCACGGTAAGCCGGATGTCTTAAATAATTTTCAACGTAAGGTTCGTTATAAGATAAAGCTCTTCTCCACACCAAAGTATCAGGTAATTCATTGTAATAATACTCGCGATCTTCAGGATAACTTACTCTAATCCAGTGTAAATATTCAAGCCAATCCGTGTTAGAAACTTCTGTTTCATCCATATAAAATGAAGGAACAGTAACTTGCCTTTTGTAATTGTAAATGTTTGGCTCAACACCTGCAACCTCAATGGCACTACCACCAACAACCAAAACACCACCTTCAATTGGAATTAAACCAGGGCCGGGTGCACGTTTATATTTTGTGGCTACAGCAAAACTGCCGTAAGTTTTATTTTTCTTATCTGCATAAGGAATACCCGTTTTGCTAGATCTATTGGAGCTTTTAGAGTTACTGCAACCCGAAAGTAAGCCAATTAGTGACAGACAAGTAAATGAATATAGTAATAGTTTTTTCATATGATACTATGGAATATTGCCTATAGGGCAATCAATTGATAAAATTAAGCAAATTTATATGATTTTAATAAACTTTGTAACAACAAAATGTTCAATATAATTTCTAAGGCATAACGTAATAATTAATCTGGTATTGTACTTTAGATATTTTTAATGCTGTTTTTAATAACCTTTTAATTATAAGGTTGATAGCTTTTTATTTATTGGGTGTGAACGTATACGCAAATACCAATTTTGTAATTGGAACAAAGCATTGTTTATAAACATTTATTGATAACGGTGGATGGTTGGCTAAAGATACGCAGACACATGTTAAGCAATTGCAACTAAATATTAATCTTTTTAGCATAATAAATAATCAAAGCCGCCATGAGAAATGATGTTCATTAAACTTTTTAGCCGATCGTTGTCAAGAATAATTAAATTTTCGAAAACTAAAGTCTTAATCTAGAATAATTACAAATACCATTCTTTCAGTGTGTTAATAGTGGCTGTATGTTTAATTAGTGTTTTTTTACGATTTGTAAACGCAAATTAAAATATTAATTATTAATTTACGTTTCTTAAATAATCTCCAATTAATATTAAGACCCAAATCTAAAAATACGTACCTTCAAGGATGAATTTCAAGTACCTCAGTAAACTTGCTTTTTCTGCAATCTCAATGGTTTTGGTGTTTGGTAAATCGAACGCACAAGTTACTATTGGTGGTACTCAAACAAATGGAAGTGAGTCAAATAACATTATAACAGCAGTACCTTTCATGTTGATTACGCCTGATGCACGTGCTGGTGCAATGGGTGATGCCGGCGTTGCGGTACCTGGTGATGTAAATTCGGCAAGTATGAATCCAGCTAAACTTGCATTTTTAGATAAACCTTACGGCTTCTCTATTTCTTATAGCCCTTGGTTAAAGAGTTTGGTTCCTGATATAAACCTAGCCTATTTAGGTGGTTTTTATAAGCTTGATGACCGAAATACCATTGGGGCTTCGTTAAGGTATTTTTCTTTAGGTCAAATTCAATTAACAGATATTAACCAACAGGATTTAGGTATTTCCAATCCTAATGAGCTTGCATTTGATATAACTTTTGCACGTACCTTTGGAAATGAATTTTCGTTGGGTAGCTCAGTAAGATATATTTATTCTAATTTGGCAAGTGGGCAATTTTCATCAACAGGGCAAGTTCATAGTGGTAATGCGTTAGCGGTTGATGTTGCTGGTTTGTATAAAACATCAACTACGATGTTTGGTAAAAATACAATTTTATCTGCCGGAGCGAATATCTCAAATATTGGAACAAAAATGAGTTATTCTGATGGTGGAACTAACTTTTTCTTGCCAACCAATCTTAAAATTGGTGGAGCATCAACCATCGCTATTGATGATTTAAGTACATTTACATTAGCACTTGATTTTAATAAACTCTTAGTACCAACACAACCAATATACGATTCTAATGGGAAAATTGTTAGCGGTAAAGATCCAAACCGATCTGTACCTGCCGGAATTTTTGGTTCTTTTAGCGATGCCCCAGGCGGTTTTAGTGAAGAATTAAAAGAAGTAGGAATTTCTACTGGTTTAGAATATTGGTATAATCAGCAGTTTGCATTAAGGGCAGGCTATAATTATCAAAACCCTATGAAAGGCGATAGCCGCTATTTTACGCTTGGTGCAGGTTTAAAATACAATGTTTTTAATATCGATTTTGCTTATCTCGTGGCAAATACACAAACAAGTCCTTTGGCAAATACCCTACGTTTTAGTCTTTTGTTTAACTTTGGTGACAAAAAGGGGTTAAAAAAATAATTCTGCCTGTATTTGGTGAGTTAATTTGGAAACGCACCATTGTAACAAATTTATTTATGAAGATTAGAGTAGGTTTTGGATTTGATGTCCATCAATTAAAAGATCAACATCCTTTTGTAGTTGGCGGTGTAACGCTTGAACATCATAAAGGTGCATTCGGTCATTCGGATGCAGACGTGTTATTGCATGCTATTTGTGATGCACTTTTGGGCGCAGCAAATTTGCGCGATATTGGTTTTCATTTTAAGAATACCGACGATCGTTGGAAAGGAATTAGCAGTTTGGTTTTATTAAAGGAAACCGTGAAATTGTTAACCGAAAAAAACTGGCAAGTTGGAAATATAGATGCAATGCTTTGTTTGGAAGCTCCAAAAATCAATCCACACATTCCGGCTATGCAGCAACATATTGCTGATGCAATTGGGATTTCGACAGATGATATTTCCATAAAAGCTACAACAAATGAACAAATGGGCTTTATTGGCAGGGAAGAGGGCGTAGTAGCTTATGCAGTTTGTTTAATTGAGAGACATTAAGATATTTAATTATATAAAAAAGCCAGACTGATGATTTTATTAGTCTGGCTTTTTTTATGTGTAGGCTTATTTGTTAAGCTTCGGCATCTTTTACGCTACCTGTTCTTTTTAAAGTTCCCCAGGTTTCCAACTCACCTTTTATAGCCTTACGGAAGGAACGGAATAAAACTAAGTACATCAATTGTCTCCAAAAAAACCTTTGCGGAAAAATGTAAAGCAAATTCTTAAACTTTTCATTTTCCATTTTAAAGGCAATTGCGGCAAAAACCATATCTACAATAATGAAGATAATGTAATAGAATAATACTTGTCCGAACCCATTATGAAGGCTAAGGATGCCAGAGAAACCGGTTAGTGTTAGGTTATTAATTGCACTTAATGAGAATAAACCACTAATAAGTGAAATCAGCATAAATAAATCTGCCAAAGGGGAGAATAGGGGTAATATAATTTGGTAAATTAATATATTAGGCATTCCAACCATACCAAAATAGCCATATTTTTTGTTTAGCAGAGTCTTTCTGTTTTTCCAGAAACTTTGCATTACACCAAAACTCCAGCGGAAACGTTGCTTTAAAAGCATATTAACCGTTTCAGGTGCTTCTGTATAGGCAACAGCTGATGAACAGTTTTTAACAGTATAGCCTGCTCTTAAAATGCGCATGGTTAAATCACAATCTTCTGCAAGGGTATCAACTGTAAAGCCCCCAATTTCTAATACTACAGCTTTTCTAAAAGCTCCAATTGCACCTGGAACTACAGTAATTGTGTTCAACAAATCAAAGGCTCTTCTATCCATATTCTGAGCAGTAATATACTCAATGGATTGCCATTTGGTAATGATGTTGTGTGCGTTTCCAACTTTAACAGTACCAGCTACGGCAGCAATTTTTTCATCATAAAAATAACGCATTAGCTCAGTTACGGCATCGGTTTTTAACTGAGTATCTGCATCAATACAAACAATATAATCTGCGCTAGCCATAGTTATACCATAATTTAAAGCCGAAGCTTTGCCACCATTTTCTTTGCGGTAAACCTTTACTTGTGGATGGTTTCCATATTCACTATTTACCATTTCGAAAGTTTTATCCTTCGAACCGTCATCCACGAAAATCAACTCAAAGTTAGGGTAAGTAGTTTTTAATAAGCTTTTTATGGTTTGTATTGCGGTTACTTCCTCATTGTATGCAGGGATAATAATACTTACCTTTTCTGAAGGGTTTTTAACGAGTAAATGTGCATTTAACTTCGATTTTCTTCTCTGTCTGATTGCCAGATAAGCGATAAAAATAGTACGAAGAATGGCTAATACAATTGCAATTGTAAATACAATATCCAAAAAGATATTAGCATAATAAAAGAAACTTAGGAAAAGGTAATTACTTGAACCTGTGAACCCACTATTAGCGCTCGATTGAACAGCAGGCATTAATTCTGAGCGTTTTTTACCCATTAAATCGCCAACGGTAGTAAAAGTATAACCTTTTTGCTTAAAGAACTTTATTATTCTTGGGAGGGCAGCCACGGTTGCTTCTCTATTTCCCCCAGCATCGTGCAACAATAAAACATTTCCATTATCTTGTTGCTTAACAACCTCATTAAAGATTTGATCGGCTGTTTTTCCGGGTTCCCAATCTTCAGGATCAATATATTCACCAATATTAATGTAGTTTTCCTTTCTACTTTGTGCCACTGGTAAAATTTCAGAAATATTTTGAGGTTCAGCGTCTGCATTAAACGGCGCTCTAAACAAAATTGTACTGTGCCCGGTTACGCATTCAATAATACGACGGGTAGCATTTAGTTCAAATTTAACTCTACGAGGTCCAATGGTAGACATATCTGGATGAAAAAAGGTATGATTGCCAATTTCATAACCTTCATTATATTCTCTTCTCAGTAGTTCCATGTTTTTTTCGGCCATAATACCGACCACAAAAAAGCATGCTGGAACCTTTTCTTTTTTTAATATATCCAGAATTTGAGGAGTGTAAATAGGATCTGGACCATCATCAAATGTTAGTGCAATTTTTTTATCGGCTTCTCCAAAGCGTTTAATCACGTATTGAGAAGGTAAACGAATGTATTTTTGGTCTGCAATGGTAAAATTAGTTTTATCTAAGGTAAACTTAACGCTGCCTGGAGATGGGGTTGATACCAAATCCAAAATCTCTCCATTACCGATGTAGGAGATACCGCCCATTACCAAAGCCGAAATCTTACGTAAATCTATAGGTTTCTTTTTTAGAGAATCAAGGCTTAAATCATTAGAAATAAATTGCCATAATCGTTTATCCTCAGATCCTAGGCGCCACAATGCCACACCTGCAATTCCCCAATCATCCGCTTTTCTAATTAAATTAAAATTGGTAGCTGCATCGGTAAAGTATACATCATGTCTAATTCCGTTAGCATCATTATAATTATAATTTAAGTTTGCTGATGCAGGATCATAGTTGACGGTACTTTTGTAATTAACCGCATTAATAATTGCGGCTTCATAAGTAACAGGAACACCAATGCTTTTGCTGGGCCAATCGTAACCATAGCAAGCTAACGCCAAAATAACCTTATTTGGATCAACTTTGCTACAAATATCATCAAGCTTATCTTCAACCCATTCTTGGTGGGAAATATCGCCAGCATTACTTTGATCATTATGCTGATCGTAAGCCATTAGGATGATATAATCGTTATAATGTTGAAGTATTTCAGGTTTATAATCATCGTTTTCAGGCGAAATATCCTGTGAAACAATTAATTTTTCGTTATGAAACTGTGTGTACAGATTTTTCATAAAGTTGTTAAAAGAATCACTGTTTTCCAGGTTTAATTCTTCAAAATCGATGTTTATACCTTTAAAGCCATACTTTTTGGTAATGGTTATTAGGTTACTGATTAATTTCTCTTGTGCATCAGGGTTGTTTAAAAGCCTTCTAACAGCCTGGCCATCCCAATGATCTGTATTGTAATTAGAAACAACAGCAATTGCTGATTTTTTTCCTTCTTTAATTACCCTCAAAGCCGCGGTATCTGCCTTATCTACAATTGAATCTCCATTTAAGAAAAAAGATTCAGTTGCAATCATGTCCAAATGGCTAATATTGCGTTTTAAGTTTGATAATGATTTATCTTTCGTTCCAGCCCAACTTACGTAAAAGGCCATGTTAATACGTTTATTATTTCCACGTTTGGTCAATATTCTGTGCTCCCGATCTTTCCTGATCTTTTGGAGCTTAGATTTTAGAATGGTAAAATCTTTATATTGTTGCGACTTTTTTAAACGTTCTAATTGTTTTTGAGTAAGCGGGGTATTGGTATTGATAAACGGCAAGTTTGGTGCCTGTACCGATGATAAAGTGTAGGCAACGCAAATAACAGCGATAATGAAGACTAAAAATAGAGTACGGCTTACCCACGTAAAAGTGTGCCATCGCCTTTTAGTCTCAGTTTGAAAGATTTGTTTTCCGGACATTTTTCTGATCTGATTTATTTAACAAAACTCAACAAAACACATGAAGATTGGATGAAATTAGATCATGCAATTTCAGCATTTTATTTGATACTTGAATAAGTACACTTTAATAGAATTGATAATGAATAAATCGGATAAAAAAGCCGATACATTTTTGAATTGTATCGGCTTGGAAATATATAAATTATTAAACCTTTTCTTAATCTTCTAAGTAGCCAAATTTACCCTGGTTATAATCAGAAATTGCCTGGTGGATTTCTTCTTCAGTATTCATTAAAAATGGGCCGTATTGCTTAATTGGTTCATTAATAGGGTCTCCACTTAAAACTAAAACTATGGCATTTTCTAAAGCTTCAAGCGTAATTTTTTCTCCATCATTATTGAAATGAACAAAGTCATTAACTTTTGCTTCTTCAGAAGCATTGATTTTGATGCTACCTTCAATAACTACAAAACCAGTGTTATAATGGGCAGGGAAATTAAAAGTAGCCTTACCACCTTTATTTAGGCGTGCATTGTATAATTCTATAGGAGTAAAAGTGCTTGCATTACCCTTTGTACCCCCATAATTACCTGCAATTATTTCAATTTTGCCACCATTATCGGGTATATTAAGAGTTGCCATATCAGCTTGTTTAATAGCTTGATATTTCGGTTTGCTCATTTTGTTTTTTGCAGGCAAATTAACCCATAATTGTACCATTTGAAATGGCCCACCTGCTAAACTGTATGCTTCTTCATGGTATTCTTTATGTAAAATACCGCTTGCAGCTGTCATCCACTGCACATCGCCTGGGTAAATAATACCACTATTACCGGAACTATCATGGTGTGCTACTGCACCATGATAGGCAATGGTAACGGTTTCAAAACCTCTATGAGGATGAACGCCAACGCCTCTAGGTTCTTTGCGGGCAGAGAATTCTATTTTTGAGCCATAATCCAATAAAAAGAATGGGCTCATATTTATTTCATAACCGCTGGGAAAAAAATTATGAACCCTAAAGCCATCACCAACCATATGCGGTGCAGGTGCTTTTAGTATATTTTTTACCCCTTTTATTTTTGCTTCCATTATTACCTCCATGGAAAAAAATTAAATTCAGCCTGCTACCTGCAGACTGATTGATTATATTATGCTTGTTTTACAAACTGTAATTCGCCTAAAATGCGAACTTCTTCACTTACCATCACGCCACCAGTTTCTAAGGCAGCATTCCAGGTTAACCCAAAATCAGAACGATTAATTTTGCCACTTAAAGTAAAGCCTGCTTTAGTGTTTCCCCAAGGATCGGTAGCGATACCACCAAACTCAGCGGTTAATTTTACGGCTTTTGTTTCGCCTTTAATAGTTAATTCACCTTTAACAATATAATCGCCGCCGTCTTTTTCTACAGAGTTCGATTTAAATTCGATGTGAGCAAATTTTTCTGCGTCAAAGAAATCTCCACTTTTTAAGTGATTATCACGATCAGTATTTCCTGTATCCAGAGAATCAATATCACCTTTGAATGAAATTTGAGCATTTTCAAATTCATCACCTTCAGATGTTAATTCTGCAGAAAAAGATTTCAAACTACCAGTTACAGTAGTAATCATTAAGTGTTTTACTTTAAATTGTAATTCGCTGTGGGTTGGGTCTAAAACCCATTTAGTAGTTGCCATGTTTTTTAATATTAGATTGTTTAATATTTACAACACAAAAGTACAGCAGGAAGTTTAGGGATGAATTGATGTATGATAAGTAATTGAAAAGATTGAATGAGAGAGTATTTGAGTGAGAGAATTAGAGAATAATAGATTGCGCATAATTCATTCATTCCAACTTCAAGAATTAAGGATTACGCATAATTCCCTCATTCCAACTTCAGCAGTTCAAAATCACTTAAGGTCTGAAGTGTTTATTTGCAAGTTCTTTTCTAACTCGGCTTAAAGATTCTGGTGTAATGCCAAGGTAAGAGGCGATCATCCATTGTGGTACTCGAAGGGTAAGATTTGGATATAGTTTTATAAAATCAAGGTATCTTTCTTCGGCAGTTGCGCTTAACAGCATATTGATTCGCTTTTGCATAAAACGGATAGAATTGTTAAGCATTGTGATGTTTAATGGCAATAAACATGGCACTTTTCTTGAAGCTTCGGCCATAAAATCGTTATTCATTAATACAACTTCGGTAGTTTCAATGGCATCAATAAAGAAAATTGATGGTTCATTAACCATATTGTTCCTGTCTGAAATGAGCCAGTTTTCTGGAGCAAATTGCAAAATATGTTCTTTCCCTTTTGCATCAATGGAGTAGGCTCTTAACAAACCTTTTCCTACAAAAAAGCCGTGCTTAAACATATCTCCCTTGTACTGTAAAATTTCATTCTTTTCGAACTTTTTTACCCTCAGGGAGGAAGAAATACTATCGAACTGTTCGTCAGTTAATTCTATTTTAGACTGAAAATACTTTTTAAACTGTTCGATCATAAAGAATAGAAGTTACTTCTTCTCAGGTTTAATGTCAGAAAAATCTACGCCGCATTTGCAATTTCCGCCGCAGCCATCTTTCTTGATTTGTAAAGATTTATAAACCAAGCGGCCAACATACACTAATGCAACCGCAAAAAGTAAAAAGACTAATATGGTTTGAGTATTCATGATACAAATATAAAATGCTTTTGTCTTTTTGTGTTCAATTGAATGTAATATTACAGGTATTATGCTATTTTTCCATAAACCCAATAGTGCCACCAACCCAATCAAAATCAGCATTATATCTAACACCAATCATTTTACCCCTGCTTAAGCGGGCTAAATTTATACAAAGTTGAGGCTCTTCTCCATCTGCCCATAAGTACATTAATCTTATTTCAGCCTTTACGCCGCCATCAGGAGCTTGTACTGCTGGTTCGTAATTTACTTTTCTTTGCAATATCCAGTTTTCGGGATCTTTGATGTTTTCTATGTCGGCTTCGCTCACATCAATAATAACTCCCATACCTGCAAAAGAGAATAAAGGTTTTAAAACATAGTTTTCTAAATCTACAGGGATGCTATCTAACTGATTCAAAAAACGAGTTTCTGGAACAAATTCGCTATCCAAAAATGGCATGGTGTATTTGCTGATTCGGTAAAACCAATTTGGATGTGTTACCCATTCTACATCTAATTCTTCTCGAGGATTGAAGCTATTTTTAAAAAGACCTTCATTATCGGCAATTTCATCAAAAATAAGACGGTTGTAAATTCTTTTTAACTGAATTTGTTTTCCATTTTCCTCATAAAAAAGCTGCTTTCCAATTCGCTTGATGTCTTCCAGTGCCAGAATTTTGATTCCCAACATTTTTTGAGTGACAAAAAAGTCAATTGCTGTTTTTTGGTTTGGCGCATCAACATCCATTAAAGCAACTTCTGTTGGCTGGTGTTTACCAATAATTATCTTTTTTAGTAGCTGAGTATATTTTTGTTCATCAAAGCCATTTAAAAAATAATCTGTCGTGTTATCTAATTCGAAAGATTCGCGGTACGTTTTTGCAAGATGATTTTGAAAGCCATAAAGTGATGGAAAACCTTGCATTTCGATCAACATTGGCGTTAACTCGCCTGTTTTATTTTTACAAATTCCAAAGTCGAATGTTAAAAAATGGGGATGATCGTTCTCATTAGGCACGTTCCATTGTTTTGGAATTGCACTTTGAGTTAAAGCCTTAAAATTGGGTTGTTTAATTAAATCGACAATTTCATTTCCTGCAGCTATTAATTTTTCCTTTAATTGCTTGGGGATAAAAACGGGCGTTTCTGCCACCCTGAAAGGTATTTCTGGATAGCCTGCTTCAAGTTTTTTTATAAATTGGAGATACTTTTCTTCAGTAAATTGCTGGTTATATTTTTGACGTTGAGCAGGTATCATAATAAGCTTATTTAAGATTTTCGTGCTTACAGGAATAAGGTATTATTGCGCTATGCTTCCTGCAAATGAGCTATTGCCTTATTTAAAAAATTAGGTAAAATAACACTTTGGGTAAGTACAATTCTTGCCGGATCATCGAGGCTATTTAACATGTCGAAATATTTTTCTTCTCCATGGGTATCAATGATTACCTTTTTCTTTTCTTCCTGAAGAAGGTACATTTTCATGCCAACAGGATCGGCCTCAGGATGAAATTGGGTGCCTATAATTTCGTTTGTAAAACGGATAGACATCATACAGCGTTCGAGATTTACATGTTTACGCTCTTTTTCAATGGCCAATAACTTTGCGCCTTTTTCTTCAAAAGCCTCTAAATTAGGCTCAATTACTTGCCAATCACGACTATCTACCGAGAAAAATGGATTGGTAATTCCCTGAAAAATCTCATCATTTTCGCCTTCTTCTGTTAGCGTAATTGGGAAAATACCAAATGCATTCGATCTTCGTTCGGTTACATTACCAAGGTTGTATTTACGACAAGCGAGTTGAAAGGAATGGCAAATTAAAAATGCATATTTCTTCTGGTCGCTGTTTTCATTGTTAAAACTTTCGATTTGATCCAAAAGATTAAAAAAATCATTCTCCCACTTTTCGCCCTTACTTTCAATTGGGCTACCAGGGCCGCCGCTCGAAATATAGGCATCGTAATCAATACCTGGAATTTCACCTTTTTGTCTTAAATCAAAAATATCAAACGAAAGATCCAGGTTGTTTTCTTCTTTAAAACGAGATAAAATTTCCTGAATCCCTCGCATACCTTGATTAGGTGCACCATTATTTAAATCAATAACGGCGACCTTTAATCTATTTTTATCCATTTTTTTAATTACTTGCGCCAATAAGTGTTTGATTAGTAATGTAATCTACCACAGATTCAAAGTTACCAGTTTGCTCGTAAACAGCCAACTGTCTATCAGCACCAGTACCATGCTCTAAAATTTTATGCACGTAATTAATGTCGTTTCTGCAACCTAATTCATCCACCACATCATCTACAAAATCTAATAATTCTAGCACTAAATTGCGGCAGTTTACTTCCATTTCCTTACCGAAATCGATTAAATTGCCATCAATTCCATAACGGGCAGCACGCCATTTATTTTCATTAATTAGAGCTCTTGAATAGCTTATAAACTCCATATTTTGTAAACGAAGTTTATACAATTTAGCACACAATGCCTGAAATAGTGCCGTAAAAGCCATCGTTTCGTCAATTAACATTGGGCAATCGCAGATGCGAAATTCTACGGTATCAAAAAATGGATGTACGCGGATATCCCACCAAATTTTCTTTGCATTATCCATGCAATTGGTTTTAATCAGCAGTTTTACATAATTATCGTAATCTTCAATACTGTTAAAAATATCAGGAATACCAGTACGAGGAAATTTATCAAAAATTTTGGTTCTGAAAGATTTATAACCCGTATTTCTCGATTCCCAAAATGGAGAATTAGTTGATAATGCAAAAACATGGGGTAAGAAATACCTAACCTGATTTGCAATATGGATTGCCAACTCTCTGGATTGAAAGCCAACGTGTACGTGCAAGCCAAAAATTAAGTTAGAACGTGCAGCTTCCTGCAGTTCATTAACAATTTCATTATATCGGGGATGTTCGGTAATTAATTGTTTTTCCCAATGCGAAAATGGGTGTGTGCCAGCGGCTCCAATGCGTAAGCCCTGCTCGCCTGCAAGCTGCGATACAGTATAACGAAGCTGAGAAATTTCTTTACGTGCTTCTTCTGTGGTGCGGCAAATGCCTGTACCAACTTCAACAACGGCCTGGTGCATTTCTGCTTTAACCTGGTCTTTATGTATTTTTTGGGCAGCCTCAACAATTTTTTGGTCGTGTGAAGTAAGTTCCCTGGTAACGGGATCAACTACCATGTACTCCTCTTCTACGCCAAGCGTGAATTCATTCATCCTGATGCTCATTTTAGTTCAATCCCTTTAGTTATTTTTTATCAGCTGCTTTTTTAGGCTTATCAGCTGCTTTTTCTTTAGTAGATTTTGTTGCCGCAGGTTTAGCTGTTGTAGTTTTTGCTGCGGTTGGTTTACTTGTTTTTGCAATTAATGGTTTCCCACCAACGGATGCTTTAATATATTCGCCCCAGGTTAAATTATCCTGTCCAGGTTTTTGCGCTTTAGCCCTTTCAATAGCGTAGTTGGCTGTAGTTTCTACTACCCAATCAAAATTTTCTTGTCCAACACTTTTAATGTCAGCATCTGGTGCAGGGTTACAAAAATCAATTGCAATAGGCACTCCATCTCGCACTGCAAACTCTACAGTGTTAAAATCATAACCTAAATAATTACACAGTTTAAGGGTATATTCTTCAATGGTTTTTAAAAGCTTGGCGCTTGATGGTGCCTGCTCAACGGCATAACGTAAATGGTGCGGGTTGCGAGGGTCGTATTGCATAATGCGTACATGTTTGCCGCCAATGCAATAACATCTAAAATATTCATCAAAAATAATTTCTTCCTGTAAAAGCATTACCAACTGTTCTGTACCTGCATGTTTGTTGAAAAAATCTTCTTTATCATGTAGTTTATAAACATCTCTCCATCCACCACCATCATAAGGTTTCATATAGGCTGGAAATCCTGTGTATTCAAAAATTGCATCCCAATCTAAAGGCATCGTTAGGTTTGAAAAAGAATCACTAGTGGTTCCTGTGGGGTGCTGTCTGGAAGGGATAAGTGCTGTTTTTGGAACAGGTACACCAATTTGCTCAGCAAGTGCGTTATTAAAAAACTTTTCATCAGCACTCCACCAAAATGGATTATTGATTACTGCGGTTCCGGTAATGGCGGCGTTTTTTAATGATGCTCTGTAAAAAGGAACATCTTGCGAAATACGATCAATAATTACGGCGTAATCCAATGGAGCATTCTGAAATATTTTGTCGATTTTAACAGCTTCGGCTGTGATGCCTTTCTCTGCTTTTTGATTAATTCTTTCAATTACGGCTTCAGGAAAAGAGCGCTCCTGGCCAAATAATATCCCTATTTTTTTCATCTGTACTTTAATTAGTTTAATTGTGTAACTGGTTAATGGGTTAATTGTTTGCAGTTTATCAGGATTATTGATAAGTAGCAATGTTAATTTAAAGTTGTGCAATGTAATCTGGAAACATTTCTCTCCAGATTGGCCAATCGTGGTCTGCATTTGGTCGGATATCCAACCAATGATTAATGCCTTTTTGCGTTAAAATGTGCGATAGGCGTTCGTTATCAGGTTTGCACATATCGCGATCTGAAGTGCCAAGTACAATTTTCATGTAATGCAAATCTGGATTACTACTATTCGGAACGTAATCAACAGGGTTATTGAAATACACATCGTCATTGTAAAATCCATCAAGCTGCCCGGTAATATCAAATGCGCCACTCATGCTAAACATATGGCTAACTAACCACGGATGCCTAAATGCAAAGTTTGCCGCATGATAACCACCAAAACTGCAGCCAGCGGTAATGATTTTATCGTGCCCGGTTTCATGTCTGGCTAAAGGTGCAACCTCCTCCAACAGATATTTGTCGTACCAGATGTGATTTTTTACTCTATCTGCGGGATGTATGCCTTTGTTGTACCAGCTTAATTTATCAATGCCATCCGGACAGTAAATCTTAATCTTTCCTTCGTTAATAAATCCCTCAACAGAATCTATTAATTTGAAGTCCTTATTTTCGAAATACCGCCCCATACTCGTTGGAAACAGTAGAATAGGGATGCCACTGTGGCCAAAAGTGAGCATGTCGATCTCAGCACTTAAATTTGGGCTGTACCACTTTTTATGTTCTTCTTTAACCATATAAAAAATTGAATGTTTTAAGATATAAATTTCTTTTTATAAAATGAATGTATAGTTGATGAAATTAAAGCTTTATGTAAAAATTGATCGCTGATAATTAATAGTTTACTGAGTTTTGTACCTTTGCATCCGAATTCTGGGGCAGTAAGCCGTGTGATAGGGGATTAAGCATATGTACAATACAATTTTATCAGTAAAAGTTAATACAATTAGTTATAAAGTGCCTTCGGCTTTTTTAAAGCACGATGTGGAAATAGATGTATACGTTCCTGAAGGTATTTTAGGCAACGAAAAAATAGAACTTCTCTTGCTAAATGATGGTCAGGATGTGGCTAAAATGAATTTTGCGGAGATTTTAGAAGAAGCACACCTTCATAAAAGAAACAACAGGTTAATAGTTGTGGCCATTAAAGCATCTGCAGATCGTTTGATGGAATACGGAGTTGCTGGCGTTCCTGATTTTAAAGGCAGAGGCGCAAAAGCAAATTCGTATACTGATTTTGTGATTAAAGAACTTTTACCTTTCGTTAAAAAGAAAATAGCAATGCCAATTACAGGCAAAGTTGCTTTTGCTGGCTTTTCATTGGGTGGTTTATCTGCTTTTGATATTGCCTGGAATAATCCAAATGTTTTCGATGTTATTGGTGTATTTTCAGGTGCTTTCTGGTGGCGTAAAAAAGATTTAGCAGATGGTTATACCGATGCTGATCGAATTATGCATGGCATGATTGATGCTTCAACTACAAAGTCCGAAATGAAGTTTTGGTTAATGACCGGAACGGAAGACGAAAAAGCGGATCGCAATAAAAACATGATTATCGATTCTATTGATGATACAATTGATATTGTTAAAGGATTATTGAAGAAAGGATATAAACGCCCCGAGAATGTTTTTTATTTCGAAAAGGTTGGGGGCAAGCATGATGTACCTACTTGGCAAAGTGTAATGCCGGCTTTTTTAAATTGGGCTTTCGAAGGCTAATCTAAAACTATTTATATTTTAAAAATATTGGGGTATCAAAGATCGTCCACAGACAACTTTTTTGCCCACAATTTTTTAGAGCACTATTTGCCCAGGTATTGCAAGTTTTAAAAATACTGTAACTGCCAACAGCCTCATAAAAAGCATCCGCATTATCATAATTTGCATTGGTTTTAATGTTGATGAAATGTCCATTTACATCCCTACCAAAGCTTTTTAAAATGTAATTAATTAAAGATGCGTATTGGGTAGAATCAATCATCAATTTTTTGCAACTTTCATTCTCAGCCACATTTTTATAGTAAGTTGCGTGCATTGCCGATGAGTTTAAACCCGTAATTGCGCCCAAAGCCACATTGAGTTTTAAATCTGAAAATTCTGGTGTTTCCAGGTAAAATTTTTTATCGCCCCAGCCCAATGCCAAATATTGGTAAGTACTATCAGCAGAAACGGTATTTGAATATTTAATTTCATTTGCCCAATTCATTTGTGCGCTCTTCGCCGGAACCACAATATCGGTGTGTACACCATTCGTCATAATGTAAATGGAAATCTCCTGCTTATTTGTAGGGTTTTTATTTATCGTGATGCGTGAAAAGCAAAAGGCACATGCAAAATACAAGAGAATAAAACCTATTAAAAAGAACAGTGAATTTCTGGTATAACGTAAAATCTTTTTAGTCATGCTGATAGATAAATGTTTAAAAGAAACATTACCATTAATACAGCCAAACTATAATGGTAACCCTAATGCATGGGTTTTAATCTTTTTAGGGTAAAATCAATCACCTGTGTTTTGTAATAGTATTTACCCTTCATTTTTTCGGGGATTATCGTGTAGGCATCTCTAATGTTTTCGATAATGAAATAATCTTGAAATTCTTTTTGTGAAGGAGAATAATGATAAAATTTCATTTTCCTATCAGGCTGTTCATATCCTGTTTCCGTTAAAAATTTCGAAGCTTTTTTAGTTTTAAGAGAAACGATTTTAATTTCGCTGGCAGCAATATACCCGTCCGCCAGTGAGAGTTTAATAGTCATGTATTTCGTTTTGCCAGTATAATATTCATACTCATATGCCTTTTGAGAAAATGCGTAAATAGGTGAGGCAACAAAAATGAAGCAAACTATAATCTTAAATGCACCGTTCGTAATGGCAATCATAACTTATCTCACTATTAAAATACTTAATATTTCTAAAATAAAGCTAGTAAAAAATTAGCAGTAATAATGCCGTTAACATTGGCTTAAATGATTATAATTTTTATTGATACGCGCATCGAAAAACATGATTTTTTCATGCGCCAGCTTATTTCTACATTCACAAAATGATAAAAGGACTATATGAAACCCACCTATATGTCGAAGATTTAGAAAGATCAATCGACTTTTATAAAAACGTTTTGGGCTTAACCCAATGTTACTATGAGGAAGAACGCCGAATTGCATTTTTCTGGATTGGAAAGCCTAAAGAAGCGATGCTTGGACTTTGGGAAAAACCAAAAGATGAGATAGATATCAGGCATTTTGCATTTCGCTGCGATGTTGAAGATATTCTCAACAAATCGATTGATTTTCTCAAATCGAATCATTTAAGCCCTTATAACTTTTTAAAAGACGGAAATGATAAGCCAATGGTTTTTGCATGGATGCCAGCATTAGCCATTTATTTTAATGATCCGGATGGGCACGCCTTGGAGTTTATTGCCATCTTGGAAGGGGATGCCAAGCCAGATTTAGGCGTTGTTTCTTATGAGGATTGGCTAAACGCATAAATCATTGGATTAAAACAAGGGTAAGATTATTTTCAGCTGGAAAGTATTTTCAAGGCCTCGGCTGTCGAATTTAAAAAGTTGATGTGTTTGCCCTTGTTGCTTTCGAAAATAAAATCTTTAATGCTTTTGCTCCCGTACTGATCAAAATTGCCAACAATAGCCAGACGTACCCGGTAGTTTGAAAATTTCTGAAGAATTTCTCCAGCTATTCCATTTTTCAGATCAAAGAAATCAGGCGTAATATTTTGTTGGTAGACAATGATTTTATCAAAATCCTGATAATATAAATTGCCTAATAAATCCAGCCCATCATCAGTAGTTTTAATAATCAAGTCATCAGCAATTACCTCTGCAATTCTTCTGTTATTTATGATATGTGTTTCTATTTTCATTTTGCTTTGCCTTGCCAATTTAATCATTATGTTTTCTTTTGAAGCAGATCTTTTCTGAAATGAGTGATAAAGCACTAAAAAAGATGCAGGTTGCTTTTCTGATTAAAAATGAGATAATTGCAACATTATCATAGCATTAAATAGTGGGGTGTATAGTGGAAAAGCCATTTTTAAACACTATCTTTGCGCCAAATTTATAGGCGCATTTTATGCAAAAGATTAGAAATATAGCTATTATAGCACACGTTGACCACGGTAAAACCACATTGGTTGATAAAATTTTACACTCTTGTTCTGTTTTTCGTGATAACGAACAAAAAGGAGAGTTGATATTGGATAACAACGATTTAGAGCGTGAACGTGGTATCACTATCGTATCTAAAAATGTATCAGTACAATATAAAGATGTAAAAATTAACATCATTGATACTCCTGGTCACGCGGATTTTGGCGGTGAGGTAGAGCGTGTATTAAAAATGGCAGATGGTGTACTTTTACTTTGCGATGCTTTTGAAGGTGCAATGCCTCAAACACGTTTCGTAACGCAAAAAGCTCTGGCATTAGGTTTAAAACCAATTGTGGTTGTAAACAAAGTAGATAAAGAAAACTGTCGCCCTGAAGAAGTTTACGAGCAAATTTTCGAATTGTTCTTTAACCTTGAGGCTACTGAAGAACAATTAGACTTCCCGGTTATTTATGGTTCATCTAAACAAGGATGGATGAGTACTGACTGGCAAAAACCAACTACAGATATTTTCGCTTTATTAGATGCTGTTGTGGCAAACATTCCGCCAGCTCCAATTAACGATGGTACTTTACAAATGCAAATTACTTCGTTAGATTATTCTTCTTTCGTAGGTCGTATTGCAATCGGTCGTGTTCACCGTGGTTCAATTAAAGAAAACCAACCAGTTACTTTAATTAAACGCGATGGCAAAATCGTTAAATCAAGAGTAAAAGAACTTTATACTTTCGAAGGTTTAGGAAAAATCCGTACTACAGAAGTAAGTTCAGGTGATATTTGTGCGGTTGTGGGTATTGATGGTTTTGATATTGGCGATACGATTGCTGATTTCGAAGCACCAGAACAATTACCAGTAATCAGCATTGATGAGCCAACAATGAACATGTTGTTCACCATTAATAACTCACCTTTCTTTGGTAAAGAAGGTAAATTGGTTACTTCTCAACGTATCAAAGATCGTTTGATGAAGGAAATGGAGAAAAACTTAGCATTGAAAGTTGTTGAAACTCAAGGCGCAGATTCATGGTTGGTTTATGGTCGTGGTATTCTCCATTTATCAGTATTAATCGAAACGATGCGTCGTGAAGGTTATGAGTTACAAGTTGGACAGCCACAGGTTATTGTTAAAGAAATCGATGGTAAAAAACATGAGCCAATTGAAACTTTAATCGTTGATGTACCTGGTGATGTAGCTGGTAAAGTAATCGAATTGGTAACTCAACGTAAAGGTGAGTTGTTAATTATGGAGCCAAAAGGCGATTTACAACACTTAGAATTCGAAATCCCATCTCGTGGTATTATCGGTTTGCGTAACAACGTATTAACTGCTACTGCTGGTGAAGCAATTATGGCTCACCGTTTCAAAGCTTACGAGCCTTGGAAAGGTGTAATCCCTGGTCGTTTAAATGGTGTTTTAATCTCTATGGATAAAGGTATGACAACCGCTTATTCTATTGATAAATTACAAGATAGAGGTCGTTTCTTTGTTGATCCGGGAGCTGATATTTACGAAGGTCAAATTTTAGGAGAACACATTCGCGATAACGATTTAGTAATTAACATTGTAAAAGGAAAAGCATTAACCAACATGCGTGCTTCTGGTACAGATGATAACGCACGTATTGCTCCTGCAATTAAATTCTCTTTAGAAGAAGCAATGGAGTACATCCAGGCTGATGAGTATATCGAGGTTACACCGCAAAGCATGCGTTTACGTAAAATCTTCTTAACAGAACAACAACGTAAAAATAACGGTAGATAGTTCGCTTAATCACATAAGTTTAAAACTTATCTATAAATATTATAATCCCGTTTCGTTTATTCGAAGCGGGATTTTTTTGTTCCATATTTTTTGAGGAAAAAATCGAGAGATATTAATGGTTGTTTCTAAAGCTGCAGCATTTAAAAAGAAAACTACTAATTATGGAAGATAAAATCTTAGCTAGGTTGTGTTTTTATAAATTTGTGTTTGAAAATGGCTAGAAACCAATCCGTTGATTAGGCTTTCGTCAGTAATATTTCATAAAACCTATAAGAATAATAATCTAACAATTTGATGGCAATTAATTTATATCATCAATCTACTTTTGCTGCATATTTATAATCACGTCCCATGATTAAGAAAAACTTTTCCCACTTGGGAATATTTTTGTTAACGCTTTTATCTCTATTACCGCTATCTATATTATACGTAATTGCCGATGTATTTTACGTGTTGATCTACTATGTTTTCGGTTATCGGAGAAAAGTTGTAAGAGAGAATTTAATCAACTCATTCCCCAATAAAAGCACAGCAGAAATTAACGAAATTGAAAAAACATATTTTAAGTATCTTGCTTCTCTTATCGTTGAAATTTTAAGAATGAAAAGCATTTCTCGTAAAGAATTAAACAAACGGGTAAAGTTTAAAAATGCCGATTTGGTTGAAGCTTATTTACAAAACAACGAAAGCGTTCTTTTTTGCTCAGCTCATTATGGCAATTACGAATGGGTTTGCATGGCCATTGGACTAACATTTTCTGGTGATCACTTTCCGATTTACAAACCGCTTAGCAGTGAATCTTTTGATAATTGGTTTATTAAAATGAGAAGTAAGTTTGGTAATAAAATGGTGGCTATGCGCCAAACTTTAAGAGCTGTACAAGCCAATAAAAATGCGGCAAGTATTTTTACTTTTGGTAGTGATCAAGCGCCATCAAAAGATGAATCTAACTATTGGACAACCTTTTTAAACCAGGAAACCTCTATTCAGTTAGGGATTGAAAAGATTGCTAAAAAAACTAATAGACCAGTTTTCTACTTAAAAATAAGCTACAAAAAAAGGGGTTATTATGAGGTTGATTGCGTGCCTATTTGCTTAAACCCAGCAGAAACAGCTGAGTTTGAAATTACCGAAATGCAAACCCGCTTTCTCGAAGAAATGATCGTAGAACAACCTGCATATTGGTTATGGAGCCACAGAAGATGGAAATACAAACCAGAAGTAAAATTGCCAAAAGTTAAAGAAGGTAATGAAAACCTGATGGATACTGTAGCCTGATAGCGACAAAGATTGAAATTTAAAATCTAACATTGTTGTGGCATAAGTTTTTGTCCAAGATTTTAAATTTGTTGCTTATCAACTATAGTATGGTTAAAAAGGGCTTTTCCCACCTGGGAATATTTTTTTTATCAATATTATCCCTACTTCCTTTGTCGGTTTTGTACATTATAGCTGATGTTGTATATGTACTGCTCTATCGTGTGTTTAGTTACAGGAAAAAAATAGTTAGAGAAAATTTACAGAAATCTTTTCCCGAAAAGGCTTTAAGCGAAATTGTAAATATAGAGAGGCAATACTATAAATACCTCGCCAACCTAATTTTAGAGGTTGTTAAAATGCCATCTATTTCAAAAGCCGAATTGCAAAAACGATATAAGTTTAATGGTTTAGAACAACTAAATGAATATTTTGAGCAAAAAAAAGGTGTTCTAATCTGCTCCGCACATTACGGTAACTGGGAATGGGGAACTTTGGCCCTTGGTCTTTCTTTACCTGTAAATCATTATCCAATTTATAAGCCGCTTACCAACGCAACTTTTGATAAATGGTTTGAAAAAGTACGTAGTCGTTTTGGCAATCGTATGGTTTCTATGCGTCAAACGTTACGAGCTGTAAGGGAAACCCAAAACGAAGCCAGCGTTTTTAGTTTTGGCAATGATCAATCGCCAACAGTAAATGATTTACACTACTGGACAACCTTTTTAAATCAACCAGCATCTATCCAATTGGGAATAGAGAAGATAGCGAAAAAAACAAACCAACCTATATTTTATTTAAAGGTAAATGTTGTGAAAAGAGGTTATTACGAGGTAGATTGTATTCAGCTTTGCCTGGAGCCAGCTAAGACTGCTGAATTTGAAATAACGGAATTACACACCCGAATTTTAGAGAAAAACATTCAGCAATCTCCACCATTCTGGTTGTGGAGCCATCGCCGTTGGAAACATAAACCAAAGCAATCGTTCGGTATTATCTCTAATGAATACTTAAAACAGGCCTAATTTTAAGCGCTTTAATTATATTTAATGAAGATCTTTAAAAGAATCATCCTAACTTTTTTCGTGTTAATCCTGTTATTAGTAACGATATTATTTATTAGGCATCCATATTTAATTCGTGTTCTACAATACAGAACTCCAAGGGCTGATACATATAAAATTTTTCCTCAGGCTATTGTTCACAAAAGCGATTCAGCGTTCCATTTTATCCGTTCGGGAAAACAGCGAAATGATTT
Organism: Pedobacter nototheniae; assembly: GCF_004335085.1. Classification (GTDB taxonomy): domain Bacteria; phylum Bacteroidota; class Bacteroidia; order Sphingobacteriales; family Sphingobacteriaceae; genus Pedobacter; species Pedobacter nototheniae. The sequence continues at coordinate 109,332 of NZ_RQRS01000015.1, forward strand.
AGATACCCTGCATGTTTTGGATGGAAATAAACAATCCGTTACGCTAAAGGAATACATAAAAGCTGGGCAGATCAACGCTTTTATAGTGATTAGAAATGATAGCGTTTTGTATGAAAGATATGCAAATAATTATACTGACAGTACACTTACGAGTATATTTTCGGGTGCCAAAAGTATGATTTCGATCATGATTGGGCAAGCAATTGCCGAAGGGAAAATTAAAAGTTTAAATGATAACGTTACATTTTATATTCCCGAATTAAAATCTAATCCTGCTTTTAATCACATCACTTTAAAGAACTTGCTTGATATGAAATCCGGTTTAGAATTTAATGACGCTTTAGGTGGTGTTATTAAAGCTTTCTTATCGGATGAGGCTAAATATTATTACACTGATAATATGAAGGCAGAACTGATGAACGTGAAGCTTATAAATAAGCCAGGTACGGTTTGGGTGTATAAAAGTATAGATCCTATTTTATTGGGTTGGGTTTTAGAAAAGGCGACAGGGAAAACTGTAACGCAATATTTTGAAGAAAACACCTGGAGGAAAATAGGTGCTGAATATAATGCAAGTTGGGGCTTGGATCGTAAAGGTGGTTTAGCCAATACGGCAAGTCGCTTCCAGGTTACAGCTATTGATTTTGCTAAACTTGGTAAGCTCTATTTAAACAGGGGAAAGTACAATCAAACACAGGTTGTTCCTGCTAGTTGGGTAAATGCATCGGTTAGCATTGGTACAGAAAAACCTGCATCTGCTAAGGGCTGGCAAAAATCTGCACATCATTATTTATGGTGGATTCCACAACAAGGAGAAAAAGTCGATTATGCAGCCGAAGGCATGTTGGGGCAACGATTATATGTTGATCCGAAAACCAATACCATAATTGTTCAGTTTGCAGCACATGGCGCTGGTAATTACCCATACCGTAAAATCAGCCGGTATCTTGCTGGCTTACCTTTTAGTTATCCATATAACTAAGTAAAAATCGCCAAGAGATTTATTGGAAACGTTTTATTCCTTTTTGCGGTTAAATATTTAAAATAGTACATTGCTTCTGCATGGAAAACAATGATGTAAAAATTTCGAAAAAGAAACCGATTTTTCCGGTTACACCTGCTTTGCAGAAATATTTGCGCAGTTACCAGCGTGAAGCTAAATTACCAATTTCTTATAGCGATTTAATGCAGTTTAACGAGGCTTTTCCTTTAATGGATAAGAATGGGAAAGACTCACTTTGGGAAGGGCCAATTTATGCACAGGATTTAATCGAGAACCTGCACAACGGTTTAAAAGAAGTTTATGCAAACTTAAAGGCATCAGGAAATCTTCGTATTGTACAACATAAATACATAGATAAAATAGAATATTGCACTTTTGGCAATACGCATCCTTTTCGAATTAGAATTGTAAATAGGCTTAATGATGTTTACGACTATTTCTACATTAAAAAGGCTGATGCTTCCAGAATTTACGGTCTTGAAATGGAGGAAATATTGTCGCCCAATCAGGTTAATTATTTAGTAGATGGCGATACTTTAGTAGAAGAACATATTGCAGGGATTCCGGGTGATGTATTTACAAAGGGCCAATTGTATACGCCGGAATTCAATCCTACAAGAATTGCTAAAGAGTTTGTAAAATTTAATGAGCGTTGCTTAATTATGCTTTTAGGCGATATGAGGGCCTACAATTTCGTGGTACAGATAACGCCCGATTTTGATGATATACAATTTAGAATTCGTGCCATAGATTTCGATCAGCAGTTTTATGAAGGAAATCTTAAAGTTTACTTGCCTCAGTTTTTTAAGGAAAACTTACCCTATGTTAAAATGAGTATGGAGCAGTTAACCGAGAAAACTGTTTTGCAATATCAGCAAGAAGAAAGATCTTCTATTGTACATCGGGTTAGGAGTGAGCGCCACCGATTAACCGATTTGAGAGATGTATCAAATAAAGAAGAATTAACAACCCCAGAAAATATTGCTTCATTGAAACAAGGTATGTCTGAATATTTTAAGGATGCACATTATTTGAAATGCAACACCATGACGGACATTATAGAACTGAATATTAAAAATATTATTCGGCAGGTTAAGTTGTAGTATACAGCAAAAAAAACGGCTGACCTAAGCCAACCGTTTCTGAGTGAATCTAGAAAGAGCGTCCAAAACGCTTAGGCGTGCTGCCCTTCATGTACGCCTTCTGCAAATTCCTCAACAATTTTATCGTTAAATGCAGGCAAATCCTCAGGGGTACGGCTTGTTACTAAACCTTGGTCTACAACAACCTCTTCATCTACCCAATTTGCACCTGCATTGATTAAATCTTGCGATATGTTTTTAACAGAAGTCATTTTTCTGCCTTTTACAACATCGGCATTAATTAAAGTTTGTGGTCCGTGGCAGATGGCTGCGACAGGCTTTCCGGCGGCAAAAAATGCTTTTACAAAAGAAATTGCCTCTTCATTTACCCTAAGTTGATCCGGGTTAATTACTCCGCCAGGCAGTACCAAGCCCGAATAATCGTCAGCGTTGGCTTCTGTAATGGTTTTATCAACATCAACCTCAATAGACCAATGATCGTGTGCCCATGCTTTTATTTTACCACTTTTAGATGAAATGATGTGAACTGTAGCGCCTTCTTCCTTTAATCTTTTTACAGGTTCTGTTAATTCTACTTCTTCAAATCCACTTTCTGAGAGTACTGCAATATTTCGATTACTTAATTGTGCCATAATATAATTTTTAATAGGTGATTATATTATAGACAGTTGTAATAAAATATTGTTTTAAAATTATAGATAATGAAGCTTATCTCTCGATGAGCGATACCGTTTGTTGCTTTTTATTTCTGAAGAATTTCTTAGTCGGTTTTAGTATTTTTTGGTCATAAACGAAATAATAGCTTAGTAAGCCAAACAGTACACCTAAAAAAGCGCCCAATACAACATCTTGCAAAAAGTGCTGGGCCAGATATATGCGAGAATAACCCACCATAACCGCAATAATAAAGCAAGGAATACAAATTTTATGTTTTTTAAAAACGAGTATTAATATGGTTGCAAGGCAAAATGCCGAAGTAGTATGACCAGAAGGAAATGAGTTTGAGCCATGTAAAGTAATGCCAGGTAAAAAATATTTATACTGAAATGCAGTGCTTTCAAAATAAACTTTTGGTCTAGGAAAATAAAATATCCTTTTCAAAGCTTGCGCAATAAATCCGGAGGTTAAATAACCTAAGAGCAATGTTGCTGCCTTTTTCTTCTTTTTAAGGAAGATAAATAGAAGTGTAACAGCTAAAAATATTAAACCATCACCGAGGAATGTATAAATTGAAAAAAAATTATTGAGCCATGTACAATGAAAACCATTTAAAAAAATAAAACTTTCCGTTTTACTGAATAATAAACTTATTATAAAAAAAATAAATAAAGTTGCTGCAATCAGGCTAAAATATAACTGATGTTTTTTGATTTGCTGGAGCATATTTTTGTAGATATGTCACAAAAATATCATGTCATTATTAATTCAGTTTAACCTTATAATTACGAAATGTAGTTAATCGTTCGTTCTACGATGTTTTAAAAAATAAAAGGCCAAGTTACCGGCAATAATAATGTGGTTAAAAATATTGGGTATAAGACCATAGTATTTGGTAAAGATGGAAAAACGTTCTTTAAGACTTTCGCGATGTTTTTTCTTGCTCATACCGCCAACCAAATATTTGGCTACATAACGATGTACGTTAACTATGCTAGATGCTTTTTTGGCTGCTTTAATAATCCAATCAATATCGGCGCTATACTTGTATTTTAAATCGTAAGGAACCAAAATACTACGACGAATGTAAATTGCCTGATGGCTAATATTCATTCCAAACTTAAAGCTTGTCCAATCAAAATTTTCCGGTGCTTCGTGTCTGCGGCGGCCTAAGCTTTCCCAGTTATCATTAAACATTTCTGTTTCGCCATAATAAATATCAGCCCCAGCTTCGGTATCAAATACTTCTTCAACGGTGGTGTCATCATAAATTTCATCACCCGAGTTCATAAATAAAACATAATCGCCAGTGGCTAATGCCAATCCTTTATTCATGGCATCATAAATCCCCTTATCCGGTTCGGAAACAATTTTAGAGATCTGCGCCGTATATTTTTGAATAATTTCCAGTGTACCATCGGTAGATGCCCCATCAATAACAATGTACTCTATCTTTTTGTAGGTTTGGTTTAATACAGATTTAATTGTCCGCTCAATATCGCGGGCATTATTATACACTATGGTAATAACGGTTAATTTGGGCAAGGGAATTTGTTTTGGATTGCAGTAAATTTAATAAACATTGGTTGATTTTTTTATTCGCAATAAATAAAATGAAACTTTATAAACAGAATCTTGGGAGAGCGTGTAAATTTTGGTAGTTAATTCTGCTTTGCAACAAAAGTCAATAAATAAGTTAAAAGCTATTTTGGTTGTAAATCTATCAATGCTTTATAAAGATTTATGTGCTGCTCTGCCACTACCTTTTCAGAGAAATGCTCCAAAATAGTTCTTCGCGCTTCCTTTTGAATTTCCTCTTTTTCATCCTCATGGTAAAGCCATTCAATACCATTAGCCAAGTCTTCGGCATTTTTATATTCAGCTAAATATCCATTCTGCAAATGTTGCACCATATCGGGTATTCCGCCTGTTGTAAACGCAATTACGGGTGTAGCACATGCCAAGCTTTCCATTACTGTATTTGGAAGATTATCTTCTAATGATGGCGTTATAAAAGCATCAGCCGCAGAGTAGCATTTCGCCAAATGGTCATCTTTATTGATGGTGCCTAAAAAGGTAGTTTTAAAGGGAAAGGTTGGCATTTCTGCATTCTCCTTATTACCAAAAATAACAAGTTCTATATTCTCTTTTTTTATGCCTGGCCTACGGGATAAAATTTCTAAAGCTTCAATTAAGTAAGGTGTACCCTTATGTTTATCATTTTTTGAAGGCATAAAACCGCTCATCAATACAAATTTATCGGGGTTTATCTTTAATATTTTCTTAGCCTCAGCTTTAACATAAGGTTTAAAAATATTTGTTTCGATAGTATTTGGAATTACAGAGCTTTTTCTGGTGCCAAGTAAACTACTAAACTTAACTGATGCTGCCATCCATTTACTTGGTGCAACTACGTGGAAATTAAGTTCGGTATATGCTTTTTGTTTCCTTACCCATGTTTTGTGTGAAATATCGTTATTGCCACTTATTTTTAATATCGGACAATTGCCGCATTGATGATGGAAGTTTTCGCAGCCATAACGTACGTGGCAACCTCCGGTAAAGGCGTTACTATCATGAAATGTCCAAACAACAGGTTTCTCCAGTTCATCAATTTCGGCAAGGAATTTCGGCGTTAAAAAACCATGATTAACCCAATGAAGATGAATTACATCTGCATTTTTAACATCGGGATGTTTAATTACAGAACGCCCAAACCATTGTAAGCTAAAGGGTGTTTTAACGGATTTACTAAGCCATTTGGAAAAATAACGCTCAGCTAAAATATTGTAAACAGCCTTTGCCTTGGCAATTGGACTTTTACTAAAGGTATCGATTTTGGGATTTTGACCAAATTTGTAGTAAACCAACACTTTAGATTCCACACCAGAGGCTTTAAGCGCATCGCTTAGCCTTAAGCAAGCCCTGCCAGCGCCCCCGTTTCCATCATAAGTGTTTAAGTGTACTACTTTCAAATCGATCAAAAATACATTTTATTGTTTAACCCAGCTATTGTGGTTGCGATTACAAGATATAAAAATAATTAAACGTAAAAATATCAAATCTCTTATTCTTTGTGTTTCTTTGGGCTTTGAATTATTTTGCAACATGACAAATTTATTAACTGACAGGGCTTTTTGGGTAAATTATTGGGAAAGTAAAAAAGGATTAGCGGTTCAATTACCAGCTAATTACTTGTTTCATAGCCAGCTTGCGGCTTTGGTTAGTAAAAATAATATTAAAACTGCTATAGAGTTAGGCGGTTTTCCTGGATATTACGCCGTCTTTTTAAAAAAATATTTAAAGCTTGATGTTACCTTATTAGATTATTTTGTGCACCCACCAGTTGTAAAAGAACTTTTGGAAAAAAACAATCTAACCGAAAAGGATATTACTGTTATTGAAACAGATTTATTTAACTACGAGCCTGCGCAACAATATGATTTGGTTTTAAGTTGTGGTTTAATAGAACATTTTAATGATACCGCTGATATTATAAATCGCCATATTGCTTTTGTAAAACCTGGCGGCACTTTATTTATTACGTTGCCAAACTTTAAAGCAGTAAATGGCTGGTTCCAAAGAAATTTTGATAAAGAAAATTACGATAAACATAACATTAACAGTATGAATCCTGCTTTGCTTGTTTCTATTTGTGAAAAAGCAGGTTTGAAGGAAATTAAAGTTTGTTATTTTGGTAGGTTTAGTGTTTGGTTAGAAAACGAACAAGAGAAAAGTGGGGCAGTTCGTTTATTTAAAAAGGCTGTTTGGTTAACGGGAAAAATTTTTACCAAAATTATTCCATTCGAGAGTAAAAGTTTATCTCCTTATATTATATTAGAGGCTAAGAAAATTTAACGCTCTATGTCTATTTGTTGGGGTTACTCGCCAAAAATTGAAAAATATATTCCTTTGGCTGATTATCCTGCCGATCGTTATTTAATTATAGCTCAACAGGTAATTGAAAATTTGGGTTGGAAACTGAGTCATATTTCCGAAACAGGACTGATTGCCTATACACCAATTTCTTTTCAATCTTTTAGTGAAGAAATCTCGATAAGAATTTTAAATAATTTTGCTGTTGTAAAAAGCGAGTGCGTGGGTATTCAGCTTTTACTTAACGATTATGGAAAAAACGATTCCAATCTTGATAGGTTCTTTCATGAGTTTGAATATGTACAATATCATCTACAAGGTATTTGGGAGGAAAAACTAATTGCGTTTCATGAGCTGATTTTAAATCAGGATGATGGCTATTTTGAAAAAGCACCTTTAGCAACAAAAAATAAAATTAAAAACGTGTTGTATCTCTTTTTGCCTCAAAAGGGATATACTGCAACGCCAATTATTTTGCTACTTAACGTTTTTTATTATGCCTTGATGTTTGCCATTTCAGCAGTTTATGCGGCTATTTTATTTTCAGGTCATGGAAATTCCGGAGATGTTGATTTTACGAAAGAGTTTGAACAACTGATTCTAAACTTCGGTGTAAATAACCGAAATCTGGTTTTAGAAGGGCAATATTGGCGATTATTTACCTGTCAATTTATTCATGGTTCTGCATGGCACATATTTTTTAATATGTATGCTTTAATTTATTTAGGATTAATGATTGAGAATAAATTAGGATGGAAAAAATTCCTTTTTATTTATTTATTAAGTGGCGCTTGCGGTGGTTTGCTCAGTCTATCGTTCCATCAAATGGGTATTATGCTTGGTGCATCAGGCTCTGTAATGGGCTTGTATGGTGCATTTATCGCTTTGCTAATTAATAATTTTTACGAAAAACACGCAAGACAATCTTTATTAATTAGTACCATGTGTGTGGTAATTTATGTCTTAATAAATGGTGCAATAGGTAAAAGGGTAGATAATGCTGCTCATATCGGTGGTTTTATTTCTGGGTTTGCATTGTGCTATATTTTAACTTTTAAACCAAGTAACACTATTAGATTTAAGCCGTTTTCCAGATATGCAGTTTGCACAATCTTGTTTGTACTATTATCTGGCATGGTTTTACACTATAGTCCAAAGTATGAAACTGAAAAATTTTATGAATTGAAAAATGATTTCAATAATAATTTATTGGGATTTAATAACTTAATGAGGATTAAAGTATCACAAAGTAAAGATGATAAGCTTGTGCTCATTAAATCAGAAGGCATTGAGGCGGCTAAAAAGAATATAGAAATTACTAAACAAATGCAGGTGCTTACCTTAAAGCCGAAAGATGCTTATGATAGGGCACAGAAGACTGAAATTGCACGCAAATGTTTTAAAGCTTCTATGTTAATGTATCGGGATGTAAAGGGGGATAGTATTATTAAATATAGCAAGGCAACATCAGCAGGAATTAGAGATGTTGTTATTCAATGTTATAAACTGAGTGATACTTTGGATAAAATGCCGTAAGCTTTTAGGGGCACAATCCACGCGTTTAACTAGGCGTTTCTCACTATTATTATGGCTTTAGGGAGTTCAGAAAAGCGGAAGACTCTTAAATCTTTTACCGAGGTTACTAAGATTGCTTCGTGCCTTTTCTTAACAAGTTTGTACAATCATAAAGGTTAGTTTAGCGATTGCTTACACACTAACAAATCCAAACCACTGTTTTTTAGTTAAGCTTCCAATCGGCATGGTCAATTATTCGGGAAGCACTGCGTAAGCCCACCCACTGCCTTAAACAGAAAAATTGCGAGCCGACAATTTTTGGTTCTTTTTGTTGTCAAAAAGAATAAAGCCCACGCGGCAGCGGAAAGCATTGTCTTGCCAGACGGGCTTCGTACCTTTTTCTTAACAAAAAGGTACCCAAAAGTCAAGGCTGGCACCCTTTCTTACATAGCACCATTATAATTCTTAAAGCAGTAATATGAGGCTTAGCCCAACACACAATCCCAACCCTCGCTGCATATTCCTTTGGTTATTCGTATAACGGATGTAAGTACAAGAATTATAATGAGCTATTCTACGAAATGCTGCTATGCCTGGGCGTAATCGGAAAGGGGTAGTAATTTTAATTAAAGTTAGTTTAGCGATTGCTTACACTCCAACAAGTCCAAACCACTGTTTTTTAGTTAAGCTTTCAATCGGCATGGTCAATTATTCGGGAAGCACAATCTAATCCCACCCACTGCCTTAAACAGAAAAATTGCGAGCCGACAATTTTTGGTTCTTTTTGTTGTCAAAAAGAATAAGGCCACCGCGGCAGCGGAATAAAGGTTTGTCTTGCCAGAGGGGCTTTGTACCTTTTTCTTAACAAAAAGGTACCCAAAAGTCAAGGCTTGCACCCTTTCTTACATAGCACCATTATAATTTTTAAAGCAGTAATATGAGGCTTAGCCCGACACACAATCCCAACCCTCGCTGCATATTCCTTGGGTTATTCGTAAAACGTAAGCAAGTACAAGAATTATAATGAGCTATTCTGCGAAATGCTGCTATGCCTGGGCGTAATCTGATAATTCAGTAATATAATTTAAAGTTAGTTTAGCGATCGCCTATACTCCCAATAAGTCCAAACCACTGTTTTTTAGTTAAGCTTTAAATCGGCATGGTCAATTATTCGGGAAGCACAATCTAATCCCACCCACTGCCTTAAACAGAAAAATTGCGAGCCGACAATTTTTGGTTCTTTTTGTTGTCAAATAGAATAAGGCCACCGCGGCAGCGGAATAAAGGTTTGTCTTGCCAGACGGGCTTTGTACCTTTTTCTTAACAAAAAGGTACCCAAAAGTCAAGGCTGGCATTCCTTTCTTGCATAGCAGCATTATAATTCAGACAGCAGTAATATGAGGCTTAGCCCAAAACACAATCCTGCGCCCGCTGCATATTCCTTGGGTTATTCGTAAAACGTAAGCAAGTACAAGAATTATAATGAGCTATTCTGCGAAATGCTGCTATGCCTGGGTGTAATCGGGAAGGATAGTGATTTTAATTAAAGTTAGTTTAGCGATTGCTTATCATCCCAACAAATCCAAACCACTGTTTTTTAGTTAAGCTCTAAATCGGCATGGTCAATTATTCGGGAAGCACTACCCAAGCCTACCCATTGCCTTAAACAGAAAAATTGCGAGCCGACAATTTTTGGTTCTTTTTGTTGTCAAAAAGAATAGAAGCCTCCGCGGCAGCGGAACAAAGGTTTGTCTTGCCAGACGGGCTTCGTACCTTTTTCTTAACAAAAAGATACCCAAAAGTCAAGGCTTGCACCCTTTCTTGGATAGCAACATTATAATTTTTAAAGCAGTAATATGAGGCTTAGCCCAACACACAATCCCAACCCTCGCTGCATATTCCTTTGGTTATTCGTATAACGGATGTAAGTACAAGAATTCTAATGAGCTATTCTGCGAAATGCTGCTATGCCTGGGCGTAATCGGAAAGGGGTAGTAATTTTAATTAAAGTTAGTTTAGCGATTGCTTACACTCCAATAAATCCAAACCACTGTTTTTTAGTTAAGCTTTAAATCGGCATGGTCAATTATTCGGGAAGCACAATCTAATCCCACCCACTGCCTTAAACAGAAAAATTGCGAGCCGACAATTTTTGGTTCTTTTTGTTGTCAAAAAGAATAGAAGCCCCCGCGGCAGCGGAAAGCATTGTCTTGCCAGACGGGCTTCGTACCTTTTTCTTAACAAAAAGGTACCCAAAGATTACTATTAACTTATTTTGTCGTTTTATAAATTCCAAATTCACTTAAGGTTATGCAAACTGGAGATTTGGTAATGTTTACTCTAACTTTGTTGGCTGTTACTGCAGTTTCAAGTTTAATTAATTTTTTCGCACCAACTGTTTGTCCTTCATAAACTTTTTTCCAAGTCCCATTTTCAAAAACCTCTACATTAAAATCTTCAATTCTTTGGCCCAAAGGAATATATTCCTGTAAACTAATAATATCAAAAGTTTTAGGCATCTTTAAATCAAGCTCTAAACTTGCTGTATGAACCTGATCTATAGTTGCCCAATAGGTTAGCTTATTATTATCGATAAGTTTAGCCGTGCCAAAATTTTTCCCACGGGTGTTGCTAGCTTTAACAATTGCGCCTTTTGCAAGGTTATTGGCAAAAGTATGTTTAATCATATTACCAAAACCCGCTAAAGCTGCCACATCATCATCATGCAGTTTACCGCGAGTATCTGGTGCTAAACCTAAATCTAAACCGGCACCATGCCCAACACTTTTTAGGTATAAATCAAAAAGAGTTTCGGGACTTTTGGGTTTCTCGCTAGCGTGATAAAACCATCCTTTTCTTAAAGGAACATCACATTCTGCAGGCATCCAGAATTTGCCATTTCTAATGCCTGTTGGGCTTTGCGGATAGTTTGCTTGCCCAGGTACGGCTACATTTTTACCTTCTGGTGGAAGCGGTGTAAAAGTTGCCCAACTATTTTCTGCTGCGGTACCATCTTCGCTACCAACCCAGCGTACATCAGGACCAATATCACTAAAAATACTTGCCATAGGCTGCATTTTTCTAGTAATAGCCCAAGTATTTTTCCAGTCGTAATAAACCGTATTATCTATAGATCTTTTCTCTTTAGCACCACCATAATAACCATCGCCTCCATTTGCACCATCATGCCAGCTCATAAAAAGTTTGCCATAGTTGCTATATAATTCCTTTAACTGTGCCTGGTAAATTGCTAAATATTTTTCAGTGGCATACAGAGCATTATTTCTATCCCAAGGAGAGCAATACACACCAAATTTCAATCCGTTTTTGCGTGCAGCCTGCTCCACTTCTTTAACCATATCGCCTTTTCCATTTCTGAAAGGACTTTTAGATATGTTGTAGGCTGTTGTTTTTGTTGGCCAAAGGGCGAAGCCATCATGATGCTTTGATACCAGAATAACAGCTTTTAAGCCTCCAGCTTTTGCGGCTTTAATAATCTGCTCTGCATTAAAATCTGTGGGATTAAAGGTTTTTGGATCAGCATCACCAAAGCCCCATTCTTTATTTTCGAATGTAGTAGGTGTAAAATGAATTAAACCATAAACTTCTATATCGTGCCAGGCAAGCTGTCTTTTAGTAGGTACTGCACCATAAGGTTTAGGTGCTTTTTGAGCAAAACAAAATACGCTGCTGATGATGAGCAGTAAAAAGGTTAGAATCTTCATCTGGTTATAGATTGGAATTCCTAAGATATAGATTATAACAATTAAATAATTGGCATTTTATTCAGCTTTTCTGTCAAAAAGCGTTTAACCCGATCCCATAAACTTCCCTTACGATTAGTTAGAAAGCCTTTTATGGCTTGGTAGGCTTCTGCATTCTCGGCAATTACATCAGGAAACTGAGAAATTGGTTTAGGGTTAATAATTACGTTGTAAATATCGTTTATACCGGAGTGAACACCCGTACCATCATGCCCAATATTGTTTACTAGCGATTGTGAGGGATTGAGTGTTAAGCCGCCTTTTAAAAAAATGGATGCATACCACCTAATGGCCCAGCTATTATTTTTGCCAGCTTTAAACTCTTGCATCTGCTTCCAAAAATTCATGGTTTTGTCGATAGAAAATGCATTTCTTTTTTTAGCATCAAACTGGTTGATGAGGGTGTCAATATTAGGTTCAAAATTTTTCCATGCCCTTTCCCAGGTGGCCCAGCCCCAGCTTGTAGCTGCACGGTAAAAAAAGGTTTGTGGTAGGTTTTGTTGTAACGGATACATGTAAGCACCAATATGCATTACTTTTTCTTCGTTACGGTATCGATTTAAAGCATCATTAAAATAGGTTAAGGTGTGTGGCGAAGTAACCAAGTCATCCTCCAAAACAATTACTTGCCCATAATCTTTAATCAACTGAGATACGCCAGCAATAACTGAATTTGCTAAACCAGCGTTTTCCTTGCGTTCTATAATTTTAACAGATTTAAAGCCATCAATTGCATTGATGATTGCCCTTACTTCGGCAACTTTTTGATCGTCTTTTTCGCTTTTTGCACCATCAGAAAAAATATATAATCGACTATCTGTCGCTAATTCATTTTGCTGCAAAAATTTTATTGTACGCGATGTATGCTGCGGCCTATTGTAAACGAAAAGTGCTATGGGAGCAAGGTTTTGCATGGTTTAAAAGATATGCAGGTTATGATCTGATTTTTTAGTTAAAACAGTATAAGCGTTTGCAAACTGTTCTTTTTTCTTTTGCCCGAGTAAGTTGCCAATAAACTTTTTAATTCGATATTCGAGTTCGATTTTTAAGTTTTTGCTAAATGTTTTTGGTGCCTTTCTGTTTATAAACTCATTAAACTTAACCGTTTCAGTAGCCGTCATAGAAACTTTATCTTCAATAATTTCTAAACCTTCGCTTTGCAATAAAAACCTTAAAGATGTTGGCGTATACATATTAATGTGCCCATAATCTAAAAAGTGTTTCATGCGCTTATCTACACCAAAACGGTAATCTTTAGGCACCTCCACCACAACATATTTAGCAACCCGCTTAAGCTCACGCAGTAAAATCCTTTCGTGCTCTACGTGTTCTAAAACATGTGCTAATATCACCAAGTCAAAACTATCATCATCATATGGAATTTTATATCCATCAAATGTTTTAGCTTCTTTAAGGTGGCTTAATTTACGTTCTAAAATTATATCTACTCCACTTTGAGCAATTTCAAGAGCATAAATTTCGGGGGCAAAATTCCATTCATTTAAAAAATGGAGTATGCTACCATCGCCAGCACCAACTTCTAATACTTTTTTGGGTTTGATACTTTTACAAACATCAATAATATTTTGAGCCTTATACTTAGCGCCAAGCATGCGCCAGGCTACATCGCTCTGCGTATAAAAATTATCGTAGGCTGTTTTTACTTCTTCGCTTAGCATGTGATGTTTTAATTGCAGATTATATTCCTAAACAGTTATCTGCCTTGTAAAAAACAGAGGTTGCTTTTTCGTAAAATAAACCAGGAGAAATGCCGCTAAAGCTAATTTCTTTAAATCCTTTTTCTTTTAAAAAAGTTCTGGCAGCATCATAAACTTTACGTTCACTATCATCTAAAACCAAAACTCCGGTAGGCGATAAAGCATTAACACTGTATTTGCAACAGTTTACCCTATCACGCCCGTCAACAATAATAATATCAAATTTCTTGTTTAGTAGTGTTGCCTTTTTAGCGTATTCGCCATTGGTTTCGAGTTGACAAAAAATCATTTCTGCATTTGCCGGACTAGTATTTTTTACATTTTCGAACCAGTTTTTATCGTGCTCTACAGAGGTTACCGTTGCAGCTCTTTCTGCATAAAATAAGGTAGAGCTACCAGAGCCATATTCGAAAATATGCTGTGTTTTATTAATTCTCTCTTTAATAAAATCGATAAATGAATAAGTAACCCAAGGCAACGCCTTTCCGTTACCATCAACGGCCTGTTTTTTATCAAAGGCGGTAAACCAACCTATGCTGTTTAAATAACCTTTATGCCCGTATGATAGTAGTGCTTTAAGCCTTGCTGGCTTTGCTATTAAATTTGCTAATGCTTTAAGATTGCTCAACGTTTAAATATTTTTTGAAATGCTGTGACCAAAAATAATGATTTTAACATCATTATACCTTGCTGGCGGGTTTTTGGTATTAATAAAAGGTAGAATGTAGAAACAAAACATGCTATTAATGTGGCAATTGAAGCTCCAATTCCTGCATATTGAGGGATAAGCCACAAGTTTAATAATATATTTACTATTGCTCCAGCTGCCGTTCTGTAAAAAGAAATTTTGGTATAACCTTCTGCTATGAGGTATTGTGAGCTTGCACTCCCTAAAAAAACAAAAATGCCCGACCAAATATGGATGGACAACATAGAGCCAGCTCCTTCAAATTTATTAGAATACAAGATGTGAATAATATAATTTGCAGTAAAACTTATAAATATAGCAACAGGTAAACATATGAACGTAAGTAAATCGTACAAATTGCCAAGCCGTTTTATGTAGCGGTTATAATCTGTTTTTCGTGCGTTTACCAAAGCTGGAAATACGGAAGTTACAATGGCTACAGGAATAAAATACCAAGCTTCGCTAAGGGTTGCCGCGGCACTATAAATACCTACCGCTTTACTGCCTACATTTTTTAACATAATAACATCTATTTTCATGTAAATAGATACCATAACTGCTGATAAAATTAATGGCGAAGATTGCTTTAATAAAGCTTTAGCTCTTTTCTTGTTGTAGGTCCATTTAAAAATATTTAAGCCTCTTTTTTGATAAACGATTACCAACCCTAAGGCTAAACTAACGCCATCAAAAATGAAGGTTAAAACAATATATATAAGTGGAAGCCCTAATGTTACTACCGTTATTTTTAAAATAGCAGAAACTATGAGGCAAATGTTTTGAACATGTACTACATATTTGGATTGAACTTGTGATTGAAAGTAAGCATCTATTACGTTAAATGATTTAAAGAAATAGGCGAGGGCAAGTAAACCAACCATTAGGGTTAAAGGTTTGCCGGGATTGCCCGATAGCTGGTGGCTTATCCAGTAAATACCTATTGCAATTGGAATTAAAGCTGCATATGTTACAATTCTAAGCCAAAGTGATGTGCCCAAAATTTCATCTCGCTTTGCAGGCTCCTGTATAATTTCACGAATAATAAAGGTATCAAGTCCTAAGGCTCCAATAGCTGCCAGAATTGTAACAATGGCAAGGCCAAAGTTTAAATCACCAAAAGAAGATGGACCCAGATAACGTGCAACAACTAAACCTATAATAAGACTTAGCATTTTTCCAAACATTAACCAACCTGTATTTTTTAAATACTTGTTAAATGCAGCTTCATCAAAACCTTTTATGGTGGGTAATTTCATTGCAGCAAAGATGTGAAAAAAATGCTTCAGGTTTTTTATGTGATTGAGTTTATTGAATGAGTGAATTTTGAATGAATGTTTTTAAACGTAGCGTTATCATTCTATAATTCAATCATTCAAAATTCATTCATTAAAGGCCATTAAAACTCTTTTCTATGCGGCCGAGTTGTTTAAGGTGGTGTTTTAAATGAATTTCGATAAAGCGAAACCATTGATCTGCATTTAAATAACCAAGACGTGGATGTTTTATTTTACTTTTTTTATTTGCACTTGCCACTAAACCATAAACCTCTGCTAGCTCTTTTTCAAATTGATGGATAAAGTCAAAGGCCTCATTTTTGCTGATTTTTTTAACTCTATCCATTAATCGTTTAGGTACTTTATATTTTTTTGCTGGCGGTAAAAAGCCTAGAAATAAAATTACTTTAACTGCAAAAGCTGTTGGTTTATCTTCTCCTTTATTCTCTATACAATGCTGTAAAGCCATTATAGAGAGCAAACTAGAATCGAAAATGTGAGAATATACTTCGCTATAACTCCAGCCATTAATTGGTGGCGTGGTTTGATAAATCTCATCCGAATAAGCCATTAATTTGGCTTTATAGGCATCCACCGTTTTTTTAATAGAAGAATTGACTTTTGCTATGTTCATTTAATAAAGATATAGAATTACTGTTTTCCTAAAAATTCTAAGAAAGAATCTTTGTAATTAAAAAACTCAAAAACATCCGATAGGGTAAAATAATTTTGAGGGTCGGCAACATCTTTATATAAGCTTTTGGCCATATCCAATCTTTTTTGATCAAAGGTATAAGGCTTTAAAAGTGTTCTAATTTGTGCTGATGAAAGGGAAGCGTTCCTACTTACAGCATTTATCATTTTTGTTCTGCCATCATCAAAACTTTCTTTTTTATATTGATCGTAGAACTGTTGGAAGGCTTCAGCAGATAATAATCTGTAATTACGATCTGGGAGCGAAATTATTGGAGGAACAATGCCTGTGTTGTAAGAATCGGTATAATCATCAAAATCATTTAATGCGTATTGGCGATTTCTATAGATATTTAATTCTTTACTAATAATTAAGCCACTTCTTTTAGAATAACTTAAAACTAAGCGCTGGTTGGGATTGGTACTTAATTTCCTTTTATACAATGTTATATTGCCTTGTATTATAGACAGGGTTGGTGCTGAATTGTAAACATCGTAAAACCTGAAACGACCATTTGCTGAACCAACAAATTCATTATCTAGATACACGGTGTAGTTGCCTGGTTCTTCAATTTGAACAAAAACTTCTGATTTACGCTGATTGCCTTGCGCAAAGGCAAAGTTAAAACTGATTAATGCCAGTCCTAACAGGATGATTTTTTTCATAATTATGTGTTTAATTTGTGTGTGTATCTGCTTATTGCTAAACAAATGCCAAAATCAAACAGCTGTATCTGGTTTAAAATAAAAGAAGTAGTTCTTTAAGGTGTGTAATTTCCTGCTTTACATCTTCTGGTTTTTCTTTTTTTAATGGATTAAAGAAAATAGCTTCCATCCCAAAGTTTAAAGCACCATAAATATCAGCTTCCAAACTATCGCCAATCATGATGCTTTCTTCTTTACGGGCTTGGGCTTTATCTAAAGCATGCTGAAAAATTACAGGACTGGGTTTATTAACGCCAACATCTTCTGATATGATTACGTTGTGGAAATAGGGGTTAAGGTTAGAAACATTCATTTTGGTAAGTGTTGTTTCCTTAAAGCCATTGGATATGATATGCAGCGTATATTTTTGTTGCAGGTAAGCAAGTACTTCTTCTGCGGCATCAAATAAATTGGTTTTGGTTGGAGAAATATTTACATAATCATCCTCAAACTGATGCGGAACAGCATCAGGGTGGACGCCCAGCTGAATAAAGGTTTTGCTAAAACGTTCTGATCTTAAAAAGTCTTTGGTGATTTTCCCTAGGTGATAATCTGCCCAAAGCTGATGATTATTTTCAGTATAAGTGGCAATAAAATCAGCACAGGATGTTAGGCCAAGTTTATTTAAATCGTAAGTATGATAAAGCTCGTTTAGTGTTTCTTCGGCATTCCGATCAAAATCCCAAATGGTATGATCGAGATCAAAAAAAATGTGTTTCTTCATTGGGAAGCAATCGTTTTAATTTGTGCCAAAGGTAAGGGCTTATTGTAGTGGTTTAGAAATAATCTGAAACTTTTACATTAATCTCCTCAATCAATTCTTTATTGCCCCACTAACTCATTTATGATGATTTAAGCGCCCGGTTTGCAAAAGGCAGCCCAAAAAAACAGAATAAGATTTAACACTTTTGCCTCAATTTTGATACTATTAGTCTATAATTAATCACTAATAGTATCAAAATATAGACTAATAGTATTTAAGTAATTACCAATAGTATCAAATTATAGATTAATAGTCATTAATTATAGGTTAATAGTATTTAAGCAATCACTAATAGTATCAAATTATAGACTAATAATGATTAATTAGTAGCTATTGGGCTTAAGTTAATCTCTAATTGTATTTAAGAAGCACTTTTCTTTTTGATAGGCTACTCAAACTGCACCACATTAATTTAGGAGTAATAAGCCTGACCAATTAAATACCAAAGATGAAGTTTAGCCTTTTTATTATCGGCTACTTATTTTTCTTTGATTTGATAATTTGATATTGGCTAAAGGCCACCAACGATCCTGCAATAATAATAAGGCCTGCAGAAATTAAATTCTGAGGGTTTTGGTTAATATAGTAAGCTGCACTTGAGTTAACTATAGATAAAACTCCCATTAACTACCTATTAACAAGTGGAATAAGCTTATATATGAAATACAGTTTAGAAAACTAAGGCCTACGTATAATTTACATTTAAGTTATTTTTAATTATAGTGCATTGTAATTAATATATTACAATGTATATTCGTGCATCATCATCCCGAAAATAAATATCCAAAACTTATTTAAAATGATGAAAAAATTTAACGCTCACAAGTAAAGCTACGGCTTGCCTAATTGTATTGTGCCTATTCTTGGCACAATCTTGCCGTAAAGACAATTTAATGCCCAATGCAAACGACCTTACAAATGGGCTCTCAATTGCAGATGCTAAACAGTACTTTGAAAAAAATCTATCAAATGTTGAAGATAATCCTGACTTAAATTCATACCTAAAAACTAAAACACCTCTCTGGAAAAATGCCTATATTGATAATTTTAACGGTAAAACGGTTGTTAAAGTCCCTTTAAAGTTCGACAATCTTTTTTGGGAACTCGATGATAAAATGCATACCAAAATGCCCTATGATAACTTGAATTATCTATGCTTTTACGTCGACTCAGGCTTAAATATTAAGGCAGAATGGGTAAGTCTATTTCCAGATACGGAATGGGCATATGGTGAAAAAGATATTTACACTGGGCAGGCTACAATCAGGGATTGGAATGGAACCCTACTCAAAGTTTTTATCTATAAAAAAGGCGAACAGCCTTTGGGTTTTAGCACAAAGCTACCATCCACAAAAAATTCGACTAAAAATAATATACAATCTGGCAATGGCAAAATAATGTCAACAGACAACGAAACCTTGATAGATCCACAAGCTTTTTGTTGGTCTAATCCAATAGTACAATGTGCCACCTGTGCCGTAGTGTTGACAAAACCATCTGACGGAAATACATGCGCACCCGTTGGCGCAACAAAAGAAGTATGTAAAATGATAGGCTTTGATGAAAGATGCCGTTTATATCCCGATCCAAAAACTGAGTTACCTGGTGGTGGAAGTTCTGGTTCTTCAGGTGGCCAAAGTGGCGGCCAACCGGGTAGCGGAGGCTTTGCTGATGGTTGGATTTACCCTCCAGAAACATGTAATATATTTACTGATCCGAGACATTGCATCCACACCTGGCTGCGCCCTATTGAATTGAGGGCAAATATTGGAAGCTTTTTAAATGAAGAACAGTTATATTTCCTGGCTCAGAATCCAGTTATTTACCACGAGTTAAGTACTTATTACTTTAACAGTTCTCGTGAAGATGAAGACCAAGGTTTTATAAGTTGGGCAGTTAGTTATTTGAAAGAGAATAATACTGTAACCTATGATAGTATTATTGATAGTGAATACGATTCTAATATTGTTTTTCCTACAAATTCAGAATTATCAGCTTATTTAGAAACGTCTATTGACGATTCTGAAACAAGGATTGTTATGAGCCCACAGGATATACAAAAATACCCTAAATTAACATCAATAGTTAAAGGTTTATATAATAAAGTCAAGTCGACACCAAAAATATTACAAGCTCTTGTTAAATACTCTGGTTTAACAGAGACATCAGTTTTGAACCACCTGAAATTCAATAAATCTGGCCCAATAATTTATGTAACTCCTAAGGAACAGATGAAAAGCTATAATCCAAAAACAAAAACATATCGTAATTCTTATGGAAAATGCATTAGTGGTGAGCAAAATCAATCATTCATTTTTTTGAATAAGGAATTTATTGATTTGCTGGAAACTTCAAATGGAGCTAACGCTGATGCTTTAACTCTATTGATTGCCGGGACAATATTACATGAATACATTCATTGGGCTGACAATAACTTCAAATTGTCACCATCTTTACCGGGAGAAATGGGAGAGCTTTTTGAAAAAGACGCATATGGAAGAATAATCGAATACAATAATAGAAATGGAAAAATATATTATCGATAAAACAAAGCTGTTAATATTAGTAATCTTAATGGCATCACTTACTTACTGTAAGGAAACAAATAAAATATCAATTCCTCAGGATATAGTTATTAAAAGCACTGAATATGTTATAAAGAGTTATAAAAAGTATCTCAATGGGAAGAAATATATTTTAAAAAGGGAGTTTACTGAAAGTGTAAAGCCTTTTAAAGTTGGCAATCAAAAAATAGAGATCGTAAATGAAAAGGAAATTAGTGATTTGAATGTATCTACAATAGAGTTCTATAAGTTTAGTGGTAATATTAATGGTGATATTGAAGTCGAATTGTTATTATTACCTCGCAAGCAATATGTAAAGCTTTATTTTACAAAAATCGAAACAGACAATTGGAAATGCACGAACGTTGAAGCATGGCAAAATTGATTTATTTCTTTAACACCAACCTATTTCAGATAGAAGATCAGAATGTAAAATCAAATCCGCGGACTCTTCAACAGACAGGCCAACTGTATACTACTTAGAAGCGGCATATTTATAGCCGTAATTGAAGTTACCATTATGGACCACTTTGGTTTAGATAAAAATGATGTAGTTGGCAAGCAACATATCCACGATGGGTTCCCTGCCTGGTGGATTTTACAGCACAATAGGGGTTATGTACCCTTTCAGACCAAGGTAATATCTAGAAAAACGATAAAGGGGTACTATAAATAAAACAATATGAAATTTAAAGCTTTAATACTTCTTAGCCTTCTTAGCATCTTACTAGCATGCAGTGTACAAAAGCCACCGAAGTTTATTTTATTGGATAGCAACAAAAGATATTTTCCTGAGACTAACGAAAGTAAAACCTCGTGGACATACGATTATATTATTGAAAATTATCATAATAATAAATACTCTGCAAAGCAGATTGATAGCTTTGCATATCAATTAGGCAAACTTAAAAAAGACAGTTGTAATTCCCTTTTAATTACTTTTTATAAGGCTTCTGATATAACCAACCTCAGTCATCTTAAAGAAAATCCTAGAGATTTATATCGGTATTCTATGGATAATGATATGATATTTAACTATTGGTGGTCTGATCATGTATTCTTGGGAAGAACAAAATTTAAAAATGGTGAAATAATTGACCCTAAAAACACTGTAATAGTTACAGATCCACCTCCATTAAAACAATAACTTTAGTTATATATTAGTTGTAATGAAATTCAAAATAATTGAAACTGAGAACATTCATGAAAGGGATGGTATACCTTTCGGGCTGAGGATTCATTATATACTTCATTTCAAATGAGGGTTGCGAGCTTTGTAAATTCGCATGGAGGTTGAAGTTACCATCATGGACCACTTTGGTTTAGATAAAAATGATGTTGTTGGCAACCAACATATCCACGATGGATTCCCTGCCTGGTGGATTTTACAATAATTAAATCATATGAAAAAAACAAGTGTAATCGTATTCGCAATGCTTATAACGGTTTTAGGATGCAAAACAAATTATAAATACCCTAGATTTGATTATGACAATGGCCCAAATCCTTGTATTAATGCTTTTAAAGACAGGGTCTTTTTTGCTATTCTGGAGGAATGTTATAAAGGAACAGATGCGATGAAAGAAATGAATAAAAGAGATTATGGCAATCCCTATGATGGAATTTACTCTCCTGTCTTATTTAAGAAAATAGACTCCATTGGAAAGGATTTTGCGAGAAAAATACCTCCTCCTGTACTGTGTGATGAATGTACAAAGGAACAAAATTATTTCATGGCACAAGCACTACATTATTATAGAAGTTATGAGCTTGATTCGATAGCAAAGGCAGAACTTAAAAAACTAGGCATGAATTGCCCTGACTAATTTTTTTAAAGTAGATAGATTAATTACATTAAGGTACTCTCCTATTTTAGCTGAAGGGAGGGTTACTCTATTCAATTGTCATTGATTTAATAACAAGTACAAACAGCTATAGCAGATTATAGAAATCTTGCAGGAATGCATGATTATATCATTACACAAGTACGAAAAAGCATAAAGAAATAAGATTATGAAAAAGTTCGTATTAGTATTTGTATGTGCTCTGTTCTTAAATATTTGTTGGGGGCAAAAGCCAAAAATAAATTATGATCAGAAAAGCATCAAAAGAACAATAACCAATTTTTTAAAATGGTATAAAACACAGGAAACAATAAAACCTGTTGAAGTAATAGATACAACAGAACTGCATAATGCCATTATAGTTTGGGATGAGATTGATACCCTTATAAAACCAACTGTTAATATGGCTGCTGTTGAGCATTATTTAGACAGATTAAAAGCTAGTTATTACTTCTCTGAGACATTTATTAATGATCTAAGACAATACCACCAAAAAATAAAAGATGAATTAAAAACTACCACACCTTCACCAAAAAGTGAAGGTCTCTATGCCATCCCCGGTTTAAATTTAGATATTGTTTTTGGAACTTTTGAGCCAGAAGAAATTTATAGCCGGTATAAATCAGGTGTTTTCAAAAAAATTTCGATTGTAAATAATAAGGCCATCGTTCAGTTTTATATTCCTAAGTCATCTAACTATGATTATACAAAAGTGCTATTCACATTAACTAAAGAAAAAGAGAATTGGCTAATAGATTATATAGGTTATTATAATTAATAAATGGCTAATAGATTATTTTGGGATAGACATGACAAATGTTGATAAATGGGATAAAAAATCTCGTCAAATAAAATAATTTATTTGCTTTATAAAAACGCTATGATGTATCAAATCGTCGTAGCGTTTCTATATATATCACTTCAAAAGGAAGAAGAATTCCGGATACTTCTTTCGATCAAGTCGGCAAATTTCTAGCCGTAATTGAAGTTACCATCATGGACCACTTTGGTTTAGATAAAAATGATGTAGTTGGCAAGCAACATATCCACGATGGGTTCCCTGCCTGGTGGATTTTACAGCACAATAGGGGTTATGTACCCTTTCAGACCAAGGTAATATCTAGAAAAACGATAAAGGGGTACTATAAATAAAACAATATGAAATTTAAAGCTTTAATACTTCTTAGCCTTCCTAGCATTTTACTAGCATGCAGTGTACAAAAGCCACTGAAGTTTATTTTATTAAAAAATAGCAAAACATTTGCTCCAGAAACTGATGAAAAAGTAACTTATTGGGGAGATAGTTATATTATTGAAAATTATCATAATAATAAATACTCTGCAAAGCAGATTGATAGCTTTGCATATCAATTAGGCAAACTTAAAAAAGACAGTTGTAATTC
>NZ_RQRS01000016.1:0-90855 GCF_004335085.1 Pedobacter nototheniae
GCATTTGCTGCAGTAAAAAGAGGAACACCCTACATATCAAACCTAGCAGCATAAATAATTCTAAAGTAATGCTTCTCAAAAAATAATTAACTTTTTGTTTGCATTAACCATAGAATACGGGTTTAGATACAAAGGTTAAGATTAGCGCAATACAATTTCCGAAAAAACGGGTGCTTACAAACTCCCCGTCAACGCAACCAAAAATTCTGTCGGAATTTCTATATGCGGAATGTGTCCACAGGCCTCAAATTCTACAATTTTAGCCCCTGGAATTTTAGCAGCTGTTTGCTTGCCCAAAAATTTATACTGCCCATGCAATGCCTGCTGATCTGGTGTTAATAAGCCCTTTCCAACAATAGTTTTATCTTCTTTTCCGATAAATAAAATGGTTGGAACTTTTAAATTTTGAAATTCATAAACAACAGGTTGTTCGTAAATCATGGTAAAAGTTAAAGCAGCAACTTTTGCCCATCTCGGGTAATCGGCGCTAAAAGTAACACCTGCAGCCACATCAACTAAGCTTTCATATTCGGGTTTCCACAAAGTGAAATAAGAACTCTGATAGTATTTACGAACACTTTCTGCAGTTGTTTTAAGCTCCGTTTGGTATTGTTGTTCTGTGTTAACGTAAGGAACAAAAGTTTTATAATCTTCCAGTCCAATTGGGTTTTCCAAAAGTAGTTTCTCCACTTTATCTGGGTACATTAATGCAAATCGAGTAGCCAGCATTCCGCCCATACTATGGCCCAAAACAGAAGCTTTTTGAATCCCTAGTGTATCTAATAGCTTTTTATTCCAAGCCGCCATTTGATGGAAACTATAGTGAATAAATGGCTTTGATGATTTTCCAAAACCAATTTGGTCAGGTGCAATAACCCGGTAGCCATTTGAAGTTAAGGCCTTAATAACATTTCCCCAATAATAACCGCCAAAGTTTTTACCATGAAATAAAATTACTGTACGTCCATTTGGAGCAATAGTTGGAGCAACATCCATATACGCCATTTTAATATCTTGCCCTTCTGTATTAATCGGTAAATATTTTATTGGATATGGATATTTTACGTTTTCGAGCGTAATAGACAGCGTATCAGTTTTTTGTGCTTTAGTATATAATGATGTGACGATGCAAATAACGAGTAAAATGAAAAATCTCTTCATGTTTTTTATAATTTATGAGTAATAACGAAAGCTAATCGGCCTAATTTAAGACTTAATTTATATTTTTGACCAACCAAATAGATTAAAAATCATGCCTGTATTTTACCTTGGAGAATCACTTTTAACCGTAAATTCTCTTTCTAAAATTATTTCTGAAGCACAAACTATAGCCTTAAGTAAAGAAGCTATTGGAAGAATTGAAAAATGTAGAAATTACCTTGATGATAAGCTAAAACACCATAAAGGCCCAATTTATGGGATAAATACTGGCTTTGGCTATCTTCAGCATATTAAAGTAGAGGAAGAAAATTTAACGAAATTACAGCACAATCTTTTGCTTTCTCATGCATGTGGAACTGGAGAAGAAGTGCCTGCAGAGATTGTAAAGTTAATGTTGCTTTTAAAAATTCAATCGTTAAGTTATGGGTTTTCTGCTGTTGCATTAAGTACGGTGCAAAGGCTGGTTGATTTTTATAACCACAATATTTTACCTGTAGTTTACACGCAAGGCTCTTTAGGGGCATCAGGAGATTTAGCTCCGTTAGCACACTTAGCTTTACCATTAATTGGTGAAGGCGAAGTGTTTTACGAGGGCAAAAGAATAGATACCAAATCATTATATAAAACCTTAAACTGGCAAGCACTTTCATTACAATCTAAAGAAGGCTTGGCCTTAATTAATGGTACACAGTTTATGAGTGCTTATGGAATTTATATTCTTTTAAAAACTCAAAAATTAAGCAAATGGGCAGATGCTGTTGCAGCTATTTCTATTGATGCTTTTGATTGTAGAATTGATCCTTTCCATCAATTAAGTCACCAAATAAGACCGCATAAGGGGCAATTAGAAACAGCGGCTAATATTAGTAAATGGCTGGCAGGAAGTGAACTTATTCAAAAAGAAGGCAAACAAACACAAGATCCATACTCTTTCCGTTGTGTACCACAGGTTCATGGAGCCAGTAAGGATAGCATTGCTTACATTACTACAGTTTTTGAAACGGAAATTAACTCTGTTACGGATAACCCAAATGTTTTTCCTGATGAAGACCGAATTATTTCTGCCGGGAATTTCCACGGACAACCGCTGGCTTTAAGTTTAGATTTTTTATGTATTGCGTTGGCAGAACTTGGTTCAATTTCTGAACGTAGGGTTTTTCAGTTAATTTCTGGGCAGAGGGGTTTGCCGCCTTTTCTGGTTAAAGATGCTGGCTTAAATTCTGGCTTAATGATTACTCAATATACCGCTGCATCCATTGTAAGTGAAAATAAACAGCTCTGCACACCATCATCCGTTGATAGTATTGTGAGTAGTAACGGGCAAGAAGATCATGTAAGTATGGGTGCAAATGGCGCTACCAAATGCCTTCGTGTGGTGCGGAACCTCGAAAATATTTTAGCTATTGAATTACTAACGGCGGCACAGGCTTTGGATTTACGCCGACCGTTAAAATCATCACCGACAATTGAAAAAATTATATCTGCATACAGAGAAAAAGTTAGCTTTAACGAAGCCGACAGAATTTTATCTACAGATATTCGTAACTCCGTAGCTTTCATGAAAGCTCAACAGATAGATTAAAGCTAAGTTTTTAGCCCAAATATTATAACACTTCTGTAAAATAAAGGATAATGTTAGCTCGGTTAAAACATCCTTAATATGCAGATTGTATGTTTGTATAATAACTCTGGTTTTATGGATAAAAAATGGGCTTATTTAATCAGTCGCTTAGCTGTTGGACTTAGTTTTTTTGGGCACGGACTTGTTCGCTTGCCAAAATTAGAAGGATTTAGCCATTGGATGGTTGCGCAGTTTTCAAAATCTATGCTACCGGAAGCATTGGTTGTTCCTTTTAGTTACGCCCTGCCCATTCTGGAATTTATTTCAGGATTATTAATTGTAGTCGGCTTATTTACGCGTCAAGGATTGCTTTTGGCAGGCTTAGTTTCGCTAGCACTTATTTTTGGTACAACCATGATTGAGAATTGGGAAGCACTGCCCTCTCAATTAATTCACGTGGCTTTTTTATCCGTGTTATTGGCATGCCTGCCGCACAATAGTTATGCGGTAGATAAACTTATTAAAAGATAATCATAATTATATGTCGAAATTATTTTCTTCCTTAAAGATAAAAGACGTTACTCTAAAAAATCGTCTGGTTATATCGCCAATGTGCCAATACTCTGCGGTAGATGGTTTTGCAAACGATTGGCACCTGGTTCATTTGGGAAGCCGTGCTGTTGGTGGTGCAGGATTAATTATTCAGGAAGCCTCAGCTGTTACAGAAGATGGAAGAATTACCTACGGCGATCTTGGTATTTGGAAAGATGAGCATATTGAAAAATTGAAACAAATAGTTTCCTTTATTCACGAAAATGGAGCCATTGCAGGGATTCAGCTTGCACACGCCGGTAGAAAAGCGAGCTGTGAATTGCCTTGGAATGGTGGCGAACAAATTGCCGAAGGTCCAAAAAGCTGGCAGCCTGTGGGTCCTTCTCCCGTTCCATTTAAAGAAGGCCAGGTTTTACCACATGAATTAACCATTAAAGAGATACAAGATATTGTTTTTGCTTTTAGAGCTGCTGCCAAACGTGCTGTTGATGCCGGTTATAAGGTAGTCGAAATCCATGCCGCACATGGTTATTTATTACACCAGTTTTTTAGTCCGCTGAGTAATAAAAGAACAGATATTTATGGAGGAAGTTTCGAAAATAGAATCCGTTTAGTTATTGATGTTGTGGAAGCTGTACAGTCTGTATGGCCAGAAAATTTACCAGTTTTTGTGCGTATTTCAGCAACAGATTGGACGAAGGGTGGCTGGAATGAAGAAGATTCTGTACATCTTGCTGCGGTTTTAAAAGATAGAGGCGTTGATCTTATTGATACTTCTTCAGGTGGAAATGTGCCGGATGCAGTTATTCCGGCAGGTCCGAATTATCAGGTTCCCTTTGCGGATAAAATTAGAAATGAAATTGGAATTTTAACTGGCGCAGTAGGCGTTATTGTAGAAGCCCAGCAGGCAGAAGATATTTTGGAGCAGGGAAAGGCTGATTTAATTTTCATTGCACGACAATCCTTACGTGATGCATATTTTCCAACGCATGCTGCAAAAATTTTAGGCGATGAGATAGATTGGCCCAATCAGTACGTACGTGCTAAAAGATAATTATCTGAGAAATAAACAATAAAAGCCGATATCCATCGGCTTTTATTGTTATATGGCAAAGCCAAAACTTGATTGGAGTTTTCCAAACGGATTTTTAAGCGAATTTAAAATGGGTATAATCTTTGCTATAAATTGATTAACTAAAGGAAACGTCCTCGATTAAAACAGCCTCATCATTTCGGTAAACTATTTTATATAAAGCCGAATTGCCTGCTTTTATCAGGAATACTAATCAAAAATTAAAAATTATGGGCTTAAAAGAATATTTTAAAAGGCAATTATCGCAAGTTATAGAGTGGAATGATCAACAAACCGACTTGCTGGTGTATAAGTTCCCTTCAGAAAATGATGAAATAAAAAACGCAGGCAAGCTTATTGTATCGCCAGGTCAAGGAGCCATTCTTGTTTACGAAGGAACAGTTACCGATCATATCACAACTCCGGGCATTTACAACCTGGAAACAGATAACCATCCATTTATTACTACATTATTAAAATTAAGGACCAATTTTGAAAGCGAGCATAAGCTTAAGATCTATTTTTTCCGAACTTCAGAAAATGTAAATCAAGGTTGGGGCACTTCTCAAGCTATAAAATATGTAGATCCTGTATATCACTTCCCGGTAGAACTAGGTGCAAATGGTAGTTTTTCTTTCAAAATTAGCAATGCCTTACATCTTTTTACCCAAGTGGTTGGATCAAAAGATGTTTATTCGGTTCAAGAGGCACGGCAACTATTACAAAGCCGTTTCCCGCAAACGTTAGCCTCTGTATTGGCTACAGCAGGCATTTCTTACCAGCAAATAGATACGCAATTAGCTACATTATCAGAAAGTTTAAAAGTACAGCTTAATGTAGAGCTTGATAAGTTGGGATTTGAACTTACAGATTTTAAACTGAATGGAACTGTGTTTGATGAAAGTACCAAAGAAAGAATTAACAAAATTGCCAATATAACTGCTGATGCAATGGCAGCAGACCAAGGTGGTTTAACGTATGTAGAACTTGAGAAACTGAAAGCACTTAGAGATGCCGCAAGAAATGAGGGGGGGCTTGCAGGTGCTGGATTACAGTTTGGAGCGGGAATGGAGCTTGGAAAGGCATTTAATGTTGAAAAAGATCTACAGCTAAATAACAACAATGTAGATCCTGTTGCTAAACTACAACAACTAAAACTTTTACTTACTGAAGGAATTATTACGCAGGAAGAATTTGATGGTAAAAAGAAAGAGTGGTTAGATAAATTATAGTTAAACCTCTATTATGAAAAAGATTATTGGCATTCTAATTACCCTTTTAGTTATAGCATTTGCAGCAATAATTATTGTGAGGGTTTGGGGTATTTCTATTATAGGTTTAGATAATATCTTAAAAAGTAGCTTAACCTTAATTTTGCTTGCTGTATTAATAGTTGTTTTACTTATTGCATATGGCTTCTTTTTCAGAAACCAAAGTGCCGGTTATAATAAAAATACTGGCGGCAAGGCACAACCCAAACTTTAATTAAAATATTATTGAACTTAACGCTCCTATGGCTAAAAATATTAAAGCAATAAAATGCCCTAACTGTGGCAGTATCCATAAAACAGAGATTAAACCCGATTACTTTAGGTGCGATAGCTGCCAAACCGAATATTACTTAGATAATGACGATATAAATGTTAACGTAAACTACAACCATAATTCTGCTCAACCGATACTAACTCCTGAGCAAACATCAAAAAAAGTGGCGCTCATTTTTGGTGCTCTTGTAATGTTTGTTTTGATGGTATTTTTCTTCCTGATCCCTAGTTCTAAAAAAAGTAAGACCGATAAGATTGAAGAAAAAGAAAAATATGATTATTCAAGTATAGATAATGCTGTTTATATGAATTCCGTATCCAATGAGGTGATGTATATGAGGATAGCCAGAGAACATTTGAGAGAGAAAAATGGCAATTATGATTTCGTGAACACACACATTGTAGTTGTAAATCCGATAACGAAAAAGCAGGTTAAGGATCAAATTATTTTTAATAGAATAAGGCGCCTTGACGATCATTCTTCAAATTTTAAAATAACGTCAGATCATTCAATTTACATGGTTTATAATGAATCAAAACTTTTTAAGCTCGATAAAGCTGCAAATACTTTGGTTGATATAACAGAAACTATGTTTAAAAATCATCCTGAAATAAGCGCAGGTATTGCTAAAATTAGTTTTAACAATGATAATCTGGTTATTTTAACCAATGAGGGCAATAAATTCAATTACCTTATTGCCTCAGATCAACTTTTTAAAGATGAAGATTGGAAAGCATTTGAAACAGCAAGAGATAAGCTAATTACTGAGCCTTATTTTAGTTTTAATTACACTGATAAATTATCCAAAGTATTGCCCGGAGAGGATTACGATAAAAATAAACCAGGAAATTTTACGCCAGATCGGAAATATTTTCAACCGGAAATTATATATCAGGATAAAACAAGTTTACTTATCTCTATGAACGCTAATGCTAGCGATAGGGCTCCACTAACATTACAAAGTCTGGATGTAAATACAGGAAAGGTTTTGTGGGTTTTACCTGGCAAGCCTTTAAATTATAGAATCGCAACTAAATGTAAAGAGGGTTTTGCTGTACATTATTTTGCTGGCGAAGAAATGGATTACATAAGCGGGGTTTACATCATTTCTCCTGAAGGGAAAATTTTATACGATTATCAAATAGCTAGAAACGAATAATCATATTACAAAAAAGCCCCTGCTTGATTAATCAGCAGGGGCTTTTTTTGTGCTATTTTACCAAAGTAAAAGGAATGTACAAGCCGAAGGTAATGTTTCTTCCTGTGTTGTAAACGCCTAAGTTTGGATTTTCTGAATCAAACCTACCTGGTTTAAATCTGCTTAAAGCATCATAATATTTCTGATCTAACAAGTTATTTGCCGATACAGACAATTTAATTGGTTGCTTGCCTAAATTAAAGGTAGCGCCAATGCCAGCATTTAATAAAGTATAACCACTGGTTCTAGTTTCAAAATCCTGATCTATTCTATTTTGTTTAAAAGCAGAGGTAATCCCTACCGATAAATATGCATCATTTGTGCCTTTAAGTTTAGGCTCAAATCGCAGTTCGTTTCTTAAATTTGCCGCCGGTATAAACGATAATGGCTTATCCATTGAGGTGTTTTGTGCATGCACATAACCAAAAGTATTTTCAAAATGGATAAAAGGAACTGGGTGGATCGTTAAGCTAGCTTCAGCTCCGTAAAGGTTCGCATTTACCTGCCCATAATGATATACATTGAACTGATCTCCATCTACCTCTCTTACTTCTCCATTGTTTGAAGCATAAATATAGTTGTGGATATAATTATTGTATACACTAGCGCTTGCACTTACTATTTTGCCCTCATATTCTAAAGCAGCATCAATTTGATAACTACGCTCTGGATTTAAGTTCGGGTTACCAACCTCATAACGGAAAGTGCCTTCATGTACACCATTTGAGCCTAGCTCAGCAGGATTTGGAGCACGGAATGCAGAACCTGCATTTGCTTTAAAATTCCATTCATCGTTAAACTGATGTGTAAAACCTAAAGCACCACTTACATTAGAAAATTTGTTCTCAAAAGGAGCAAACCTCTCCTCACCATCATCAAATAATTGTTTACCATTATTCTTACGGAAATCATAGCGAGCACCTAAACTAAAAGTATTGTTATCCCAGTTCTTTTTAGCGTAAGCAAATACACCAATTCCATAAGTATCATATGCAGGAACTAAAAATTCTGTTCCTTTATTTTGACTATGACCAGCATCTGCACTAACACCAAAAACAGGTTGCCATCCATTCATTTCATGGATGTAATATTTTAAATCTGCATTGTATGTTTTCAAGTCGAAGAATAAAGCAGGATCTGGTCCATCTAATTCCCTACGTTGATTTTGTTGATAGCCAAAATCCGCTTTCAGGTTTCCGTTGCCTAAAATAAAGTTGTTATTTAAAGCAATTTTGAAATGTCTTATATCCTGACGAGGATATTCAAGCGTTCTGTTTTTATAGTCTGAATTTGTAAAAGGATCACCGTCTTCCTTAACAAAATTGCCATCAGCATCTAAAGTAGGTTCATAAAAACCAATGTTATTTCTAAAGTTGGATACATTTAAATGTGTATAACCCCAACTCTTATTCAAGCCAACCATTCCACTTAAATCCGTTTCATTAAATCCAGAATTGGGAAAATAACCTGTTGGAGTTTTAAAAGAATAGGCATTTTTATAAGTACCACGTGCTCTCCAAACAAAACCATTTTCATTGCCATTTAGCATTAAAGAGTTAGCGGTAAGACCATTGTTTGTAGAATAATTTGTAATAAATTCACCCTTAATTTGTCCTTCAGGTGGGCTACTTGGCTCTAGTAAGTTAATTACGCCACCCAAAGCATCAGAACCATACATTAAAGAAGCAGCGCCACGTAATACCTCAACACGATCTGATTTAAATTGATCGATTTCTATACCATGTTCATCGCCCCATTGCTGTCCTTGTTGTTTAATTCCATCGTCTAAAGTTACAATTCTGTTATAACCCAAACCTCTTATCACAGGTTTAGAGATGGATGGACCGGTTGTAATTTGTGATACTCCAGGGATTTTTGTCAAAGCATCAATTAAATTAGTTGAAGGCGCTAAAAGCTGGTCTTTGCCCACCACAGCAGATGATGCACTGTTTCTTCTGCTCGTACTACTAATTAAACTTCCGGTAATAACAACCTCTTTAGTTTCTATAGCGGTAGGTTGCAAACTAAAGTCTAGGTTTGCGGTGCTTGCCAGATTAACCGTTTTGGTTGCTGTTTTATAACCTACATAATGCACCTCAACCAAATAAGTGCCTTTAGCTGGTAAATTGTTTAGTGTAAATTCACCATTGTTATCAGTTACTGCCGTTACGCGTAAATCAGGAATAAAAATGGTTGCGCCAGGTAACGTTTGTTGATTACTTGCATCAGTTACTTTACCCTTAATGTCTTTTAAAACCGCTGCAAAAGCAGTATTTGAAAATATTGTATATAGAATTACAAGGCCAATAAGCTGTAATTTTTTCATGTTATAAATTTTTTAAAATGGAAAATGGAATAGCCAAAAACGCTGTGTAAAACAAAACGTTTAAAGTATTACATTAATAAATAATGGAAAACAAATAATAATTATTTGCTAAAACAGGAAAAATTAAGCCAATGGGGGACCTCGTAAAGTTGTTCTCTTTAATTCGGTATAAAAACTCTTTAAAACAGGTTCTGTTTGACTGAATAATTTAGCCGAAAGAAATATTTTATATAAATGATGTGTTTGAACATAGTTTTTTTCAAAGCCTGCATTACAAATTAAGCAATTTTCGGCATGTGCCTGTACATGCGTTAAGTGTTTGCAATTAATTTCTTTTGGCGCAACTGGAACCGTATCATGATGATGTATAAGGCTCCATGGGGTTAAAGCAATAGCAAAAACAAACAGCATAATTGCTGATAAGTAATTTTTAATATTTTGTTTTTGCTTTTTCAATGAGCCAAAAGTAGTAAATAGTATGCAAATATATATCTTTGAAGCGTAACATTGCTTTTATAGTGAATATGACTACAATTCTAACCAACGGTTTAAATTTAAGCCAAAAACAAACACCAACTGGGCCAGCATTAAATTGCAAGGGCTGGATTCAAGAAGCCGCATTACGCATGCTTTTAAATAATCTAGATCCTGATGTTGCCGAAAGACCCGAAGATTTAATCGTTTACGGTGGTCGCGGTAAAGCAGCCAGAAACAAAGAATCGCTAAGTTTAATTATAAAAGCACTTAAGGAACTGGAAGATGATGAAACACTTTTAGTTCAGTCAGGCAAACCTGTAGCCGTATTGCCTACACATAAGGATGCGCCAAGGGTTTTAATTTCCAATTCACAACTGGTTCCAAAATGGGCTACTCAAAAACATTTTGATGAGCTGGAAGATAAAGGCTTGATGATGTATGGCCAAATGACTGCAGGTTCATGGATTTACATTGGCTCACAAGGTATTGTGCAAGGTACTTATGAAACTTATGCGGCGCTTGCTAAAAAGCATTTTGATGGCAGCTTGAAAGGTAAGTTGAATGTTACAGCTGGTTTAGGCGGTATGGGTGGAGCGCAACCTTTAGCCATAACGATGAATGAAGGAGTGTGTTTGGCAGCCGATGTTGAAGAATGGCGCATACGTAAACGTTTAGAAACCCGTTATATTGATGAAATTATTTTTGATGTGGATGAGGCAATTGATAAAGCCTTAACTTATAAAAACGATCAAAAAGCCATTTCTATTGGGGTAGTTTGTAATGCAGTAGTATTATTGCAACGGTTAATTGATCGTGGCATTACCCCAGATACTTTAACCGACCAAACTTCAGCACACGATCCTTTGATTGGCTATTTCCCTGAGGGTTTAAGCGTTGATGATGCTGCGACTTTACGTAAGGATAATCCTGATGAATATGTGAGGCAATCTTACGCAACTATGGCGAAGCATGTAAAACAAATGCTAGAGCTTCAAAAACGTGGAGCAATTACCTTTGATTATGGAAATAACCTGCGTGGAAGAGCCTTAGAAGCTGGTGTAGAAAATGCATTTGATTTCCCTGGTTTTGTGCCAGCATATATTCGTCCTTTATTTTGCGAAGGAAAAGGCCCTTTCAGATGGGCAGCTTTAAGTGGCGATCCACAAGATATATATGAAACAGATAAACTTATTTTAGAACTTTTCCCTGAAAACGAAAGTTTGCACCGATGGATTAAAATGGCACAAGAGCGTATTGCTTTTCAGGGTTTACCTGCCAGAATTTGTTGGTTAGGACAAGGCGAAAGAGAAAAGGCTGGCCTTGCATTTAATAAATTAGTTGCCGAAGGCAAAGTAAAAGCACCAATTGTAATTGGTCGCGATCATCTGGATACCGGTTCGGTAGCATCCCCTAACCGGGAAACTGAAGCCATGCTTGATGGATCAGATGCTGTTGCAGATTGGCCGGTTTTAAATGCATTAATTAATACAGCAGGTGGTGCCAGTTGGGTATCGCTACATCATGGCGGCGGTGTTGGCATTGGTTATTCTATTCATGCAGGAATGGTTATCGTGGCTGATGGAACAGATGAAGCTGCGGCTCGCCTGAAAAGAGTTTTGCACAATGATCCTGCGATGGGCGTAATTCGTCATGCAGATGCTGGTTACGATATTGCAAAAGATACTGCCCGTAAGTTTAGATTAGGATTAAAACCATAATAAATGAAATTGATTAAAAAACACATCTTTAACGTCTTATTCATTGTTCTGCTTCTGGTAATTGTGTTCGTGCCCGATGCAAAATCGATGCTCATCCAAGGATTAATAAAGGTGGGCTTTTATACACCTAAAATAGAAGAAACCAGTGCCAGTGTAAGCAATTTAAATGGTATTCAGTTTAAGAATCTTAAAGGCGAAGTGGTAGATTTAGGCGATTTGAAAGGAAAAGTAATATTCCTGAATTTCTGGGCAACCTGGTGCCCACCGTGCAGAGCTGAAATGCCGTCGATAAGTAAACTTTATAATCAATTTAAAGACGATAAAAATATTGTTTTCATATTTGCCGACGCAGATGGAAATCTATCAAAATCATCCCAGTTTATGCTCGATAGGAAATTCGAAATGCCAGTTTATAAAATTGAAAGCGATATACCTAAGGCAATTTTCGAAAGTGCTTTGCCTACTACAGTTATATTTGATAAGCAAGGTCGTTTGTCTTTCAGGAACGAGGGGATTGCAGATTATTCAAATAAGAAATTTGTAGATTTTCTCAATAAACTGAAAAATATGTAGCTAGATTATTGTTTCTACAATATTTTGGCCTCAATAGGCTTTCCTTTAATCTACTCTGTTCCTAATTGATAGGCAGGAACTACCTTGCAATAATTGCTTGTTTTTAAAATATTCATCAAATTAAAAGTACAATTTGATTTTTGGATGATATTTTAATTTTTAATATATGTAGTTAACTACATATATTTGCTTTATAATATTTAGTCATGCAAAAGGAATTTAAAATAGAACGTTTGGATAATCAATTTTGTGAAGAGATTATCGGGTTAATTTTACCCATTCAACAAATAGAATTTAAGGTAGATATAGATTTAAGTGCTCAACCAGATCTTTTGGATATTGAAAGCAACTATGATGGTACTGGTGGCGCTTTTTGGGGTGCAAAAATAGATGGAGAGCTTGTTGGTACCATTGCTTTAATTGCCATACCTGAATATAAAACGGGTGTAATTCGTAAGATGTTTGTTAAAAAAGATTTTAGAGGTAAAGAACTTGGTATTGCACAAAAACTCTTCACTACACTGATAGATTATTGCCATAGAAATGATTTTAATGAGATATATTTGGGTACAAAAGATGTATTGCAAGCTGCCTGTCGTTTTTATGAGCGTAATGGATTTGTGAAAATTCCAATGGAAAGTTTGCCGGTTTATTTCCCAAGAATGGAAGTAGACAACGTATTTTATAAACTCAGTTTAAACACGGTTCAATAATGGAACAAAACGTAATTGATGCTTCTGGATTACTTGCAATTTCTACGCGATTACAGCGTTTAAGCGATCAAATTCGTAAAGATGGTGCATTAATTTACAAAGCCTTTGGTATTGATTTTCAGCCCAAATGGTTTCCGGTATTGTATACATTGTATAAAAAAGCCGCTATGAGCGTAGTCTTACTTTCCGAAGAAATTGGCTATGCTCATCCCTCAACCATTAGTTTGCTGAAAGAATTGGAAAAAGAAAAACTTATCCGTTCCAGAAAAGATAAATTAGATACCCGAAAACGTTTGGTGGAGCTTACCGAAAAAGGTGCGGCATTACTATCAACAATGGAGCCTGTTTGGGAAGTAATTATAAAAGCTACAGCAGAAATTACCAATACACAAAACAACCTGATGAATGCCATTATTGAAGTAGAAAATGGTTTAAAGCAGAAAGGTTTCCTGGAAAGGGCGCAGGATTATTTTCCTGATGATGTGATAAAAACTGATGAATAAAAACCTTTAAACGCCATGGCTTTTTACTACTTTTGTCGCCATGATTTCATTCTTCGAAGCTTCGCTGAAACAACTTTCCATTCACCATACCGGTAATAAATTATTGGATGAATATTACAGACTTTCTGATAAACCGCTAAATATTAGCGATGAGGTTTTGAGTAATTTGTTGATGCAGTATTTCTTAAAACCCTTCGAAAAGGTGAATGAAGTTTATCGCTTTTATCATCCAAATGATAATTTGCAGCTTAATGAAGTGTATCATTTCGTAAATGAAATTTTTGAGAATAATGAACTTTTCCACGAAAATTCTCAGCAACTGGCTAAGCATTTACATGATGTAGCCAACCACCCAAAAATTAAATCAGGCGAATTTTATGTCGCATTTTTTCATAATGTTCAAATTGAAGGAGAGCAACTTGATGTAGTTGGTATTTTCAAATCTGAAACAAAAGATACTTATTTAAAGGTATATCCTGAAGATGATGGTTTTGGGATGAGTTTTGAGCAAGAAGCGATCAGCATTAATAAACTGGATAAAGGGTGTTTAATTTTTAATGCAGATCAAACTGAGGGCTATAAAGTTGTGGTTCTGGATCAAACCAATAGAAGTACCGAAAGTGCGGTGTATTGGAAAGATGAATTTTTAAAATTGAAGATTCGTAACGATAGTTATAACCAAACCAATAATGTGCTTGGAGTTTACAAAAACTTCGTTACGCAAAAATTGGATGATGATTACGAAATCAGCAAAGCAGATAAAATTGATCTTTTAAACCGCTCAATGAAATATTTTAAGGAAAAGGAAACCTTTGATATAGAAGAATTCGGTAACGAAGTAATTGGCAATGCTGAAGGGATTGAATCTTTTAAAAACTATAAGAAAAATTACGAAGAGGAATACGAAAGTCCAATTGCCGATAATTTTGAAATAGCTGAATCTGCCGTAAAAAAACAAGCCCGTGCCTATAAAAGTGTTTTAAAGTTGGATAAGAACTTCCATATTTATATTCATGGTAACAAAGAACTGATTGAAAAGGGCTATGATGATGATAAACTAATGAACTATTACAAAGTTTTCTTTAGAGAAGAGGAGTAAAGAGTTTGGAGTTAGCAGTCCTGAGGTTTAGTCGCGATCAATATGCTCAACTCTAGATTCAAACCTAAGAGTATCCTGTTTAAATTTTATACTCCGTCACTCTGAACTTGTTTCAGAGTCTTTTAGGATAGATTCTGAAACAAGTTCAGAATGACGATCATTTTTAGACAAAATTTAAAAACAGGCTCTAAATCTTTTGCTGTGCTTTTAATGCCAGATATTGATTAACCACATTTACGGTTAAATTTTGCGGAGGAGTTAATAGACTTATAATGCCATGTTTTGCTAACTCTTTTACCATCAGCTTTTTTTCATAGGCAAATTTCTCTGCTACGGTTTTAATGTAAATCCCTTCAACATCCTTTGCTGGTTCTTCGCTAAGCGATTTTAAAGTGGTGTTTTCAAAAAATACAACTAAAAGGAGATGGAATTTCGCTATCCTTTTTAAGAAAGGCATTTGCCTTCCTAATGAAGACATGCTCTCAAAATTGGTAAAGAAAACCACCAAACTTCGCTGTTTAAGTGTTGCACGCACACTGATGTACAAGGCTTCCATATCCGTTTCCAAATAGCGGGTTTTTTCCTTGTAAAGCACTTCCATAATTTTATTCAGTTGCGTTGGCCTACGGTCTGCAGGAACTATGCTTCCGGTTTTTTCTGCAATGGTAATTAAACCCGCCTTATCTTCTTTAACCAAGGCTACGCTACTTAAAATTAAACTGGCATTAATGGCATAATCCAATAAGCTTAAACCATCAAAAGGCATTTTCATTGCTCTCGATTTATCAATAATGCAATAAATATGCTGTGCCTTTTCATCGGTGTAGGCATTAACCATTAATTCGCCTTTACGGGCTGTGGCTTTCCAGTTAACGGTTCTGTAATCATCTCCGGCTACATAATTTTTAACCTGATCAAATTCCATACTATGCCCAATTCTTCTCATTTTTTTAATTCCGACATCTGTTAAACGATTAGAAATTGCTAAAAGTTCATATTGTCTGAGCTTTAAGAACGATGGATACACCGGCACAGTTTTATTTATTCCAATGTTAAACCTACGACTTAATAAAGCTAAAGGAGATTGAATATATAAGCGGGTTTGACCAAAATCATATTCACCACGTTTGGTAGGACGCAGGAAATAAGTTATAATTTTCTGCTCTTTGGAAGCTAGAGAAGTATTAAACCACAAATCTCGTTTTTGAAACTGAAATGGAATTTCATCAATAATGCCAATCTTAACCTGAAAAGGATAGAAGTTTTCAAGGTATATTTTTAGTTCATTATCATCGCCATTGCTTAATCGATCGGGTATTTCTCTGCGTAAAAACACACCTTTATTATTTCGGTATAATAAAATGAAATCAAGGAGAATTAATACAAGCAGGGCTCCAAAAAAGAAATAAGGTAAATCGCCTAAAAAGGAAACGAAAAAAGAAAATACAAACAGGCAAACGCACACACCAAGGGCGATAAATAACCGATTTCCGAGGAAAAGATCTGTATAATATTTTCTTAAAAAGTTTCTCATGTTTCTATCTCGGCACTTCTATTTTTTTAATAATCTGAGCAATAATATCCGCAGGAGTAAGACCTTCCATTTCTTTTTCGGGACTTAACATAATACGATGTGCAAGTACTGGAGTGGCTACTTTTATAATATCCTCTGGTGTCACAAAATCACGGCCTGCCATTGCTGCAATAGCTTTTGCGCCATTAATCATTGCTAAAGATGCTCGTGGAGATGCGCCTAGATATAAAGATTTATTGTTGCGTGTTTCGTGGGTAATTTGTGCTGCATAGGCTAATAGTTTAGGCTCTACAAACAATGCTTTAATGGTTGCCCGCAGTGATTTTACTTGCTCAACAGATAGAACGGGCTTAATTTCATTTAATTGATCTTCCGTTTTGTGTTGATGCTGATTAGTTAAGATTTCTATTTCTTCTTCCAGTGAAGGATATTTTACTTCAATTTTAAAAAGAAAACGATCCAGTTGCGCTTCTGGTAAACGATAAGTTCCCTCCTGTTCTATCGGGTTTTGAGTTGCCAAAACCATAAAAGGTTCTTCCAAATGATAGGTATGCCCATCAACGGTAATTTGGCGTTCTTCCATGGCTTCAAATAAGGCTGATTGAGTTTTGGCGGGAGCGCGGTTAATTTCATCAACCAAAATTATGTTACCAAATATTGGTCCTTGCCTAAATTGAAATTCAGCAGTTTTAGGGCTAAATACTGCGGTTCCTAATACATCAGATGGCATTAAATCCGGTGTAAACTGAATACGAGAAAATACCGCCGAAATACATTTGGCAACCAACTTTGCACTTAATGTTTTAGCAACTCCAGGTACACCTTCCAATAAAAGATGTCCATCGGCAAGCAAACCCGCAATTAAGAGGTCTATTGTATCTTTCTGCCCGACTATGATTTTGCCCAGCGCTTCTTTAATTTGTTGCACAGCCGCGTTTAACTGACTCAAATCTGTACGTTGGTTAAACATTTCCTGTTCCATATTTAT
Source organism: Pedobacter nototheniae (assembly GCF_004335085.1). GTDB lineage: Bacteria > Bacteroidota > Bacteroidia > Sphingobacteriales > Sphingobacteriaceae > Pedobacter > Pedobacter nototheniae. Next base: position 17,021 of record NZ_RQRS01000016.1, read on the forward strand.
TGGTCTTGTTTATAAAATTGTTCAATTGCTTTATTCAAGTTAATTAAATGTTGATCGCTTACCATTTGCCCTCTTCCCAAATGATAAATTTCAATAAAAAGGTTTTCTACAGTTTCTGGAGTTGCATCAGAAACGTGTATCAGTTTTTCTTTAAATTCCCGATTAAGATCTAATGTTTTTAGCCTGTATTTGTTTCTTATATATTCAAATAGAAACTTTACTTTTTTCTCTGCTATGTCACGGTTATTTCGCTGTTGGTAATAAACTCGACCAACTACTTTTACAAATTCTACCGATGTATTATTTAATCGGCTAATTACAGGAATAATTCTTTGCCTTCTTTTAATTTCAAAAAGAACAAATGCCAGTAAGCCAAACATAGCGATATAATAAGCCCATTTTAGTGGTGGGTTATTAAAAATCACCCGTAATGGGGAAGTATCTTCTTCAAACGGCTTGGTAAAATGCTCATCCCAAACTATTGTTTTAGCCTTTGGTAAATAAGACAATGCTTTTGAAGCGTAATCCAACCCATCGGGCTTTAACAAACTATAATTGGTGAGTAGCTGCGGATTTGGAATAATAAATAACGATCCTTTTCCAAATTTATATTGTATAAAATTGGCTTCTTTATTATCTCGTTTTCCTAAAATAATCGCCTTTGCAGAATCAAGCTTTTGAAAAAATTGCTGACTAATTCCTTTATCAAAATAGTAGCCTTTACTTTTAATTAAGGAAGGATTGGTGAAATTAATAGAAATTTTATCCTTATTGCCTAGTGCAAAATCTGAGGAAATATCAAGCTTTAAGGTATCACTTAGTTTGCCATAAATTTCGAAGGAAGCGATGAAAATGTTATTGCCACTTTCCATATACTTTACCATTTCTTGGTAATCAAGTTTGTCAATTTTAACGGAAGAGGCGATGATAAAGTAATTTGAAGTGCCTTCAATTTTATCCTTAAGCGTATTGTAAATAGGCTTTCGTGATTTTTTAACCTCTGCAGCAGGAAAAATATCGTTTATACGCTGGCGTAAAATATAGGTGCCAAAAGGAATTTTATCTTCTGTTAAATAAGTTGGTGTCCAGTTGGTAGGTTTTTGCTTAAAATATTGCACAAACAAGTATAAAACCAAAAGTACAGCACTAATAATTAAATATTTTCTCAATCCGCTCATCCTATTTTTTGGTTAAATTGATGAAAAGACTGATTTATACGTTCAAAATTTTGCTGATCTATAAAGAATTCTCCATACCAGATATATTCAAATTGTTGGGTTAATTTAGAAAATGCTATTTGATTATCTACTTGTTTAATTTCTTGAATATAAGCCTGATTGGTTTTTTCGGGTAGCCAGATAATAACCTGATGATCGCTTAATTTCTTTAACGTTTTTAAATATAAAAGTCTTACAGCTAAGCGATAGTTATTACTTTGAAGTGCTTTTTCAATTTGCTCATCAAAATTTATTTCATGGATATTTTCCAGGCTTTCTTCAAATGGAACTTCCAGCATTTTTGATTTTCCAGTTAAAACCTTAAAATCTATTCCAATGAGTTTCATTACAATAAATACAATTAATGCAATTGCTACAGCAATCAACAAATATTTTAAAAAGCCGCCACCAATAGTTTTACCGAAAACTTTGCTCAATAAATTACCTAGCCAGTTTAAGAAACGATCCCACCAGCTTAAAGTTTCTGGTGCTACATCATCATAAATAAAATCCTTTTGCTTGCTATAAGTTTTTACTGCCTGGTTATTAAACTTTCTGATTTCAATTTTACTGCTGTCTATTTTTAAAACAATGCTTTTTTTAGGTAATACGGGTTTTTGCTCAGGTTTTGCCTGTGCTATTGGAAGACTAAAAAAGAGAATTAAAAAAAGCAGTAAGCGCATCCTAATATTCTTCGGGGTGTATATTAGTTTGATCGGTTGCTTGGCCTAAACTCCCAATTCTATCTATTAAACCGCTACTTTCTTTACGTTCTACCAGATTAAAATAAATTAACGTTCCACATATTAGCGGAATAATTGTAAGTATATACGCTATGTATTGTAAAATAGAAGATAAAAAAATATAAGTTTTTGTTATTGGGTTGCCAACATTGGTAAAGGCACCAACCATAGCTACAATAATTGAAGGAAGTTGAATAAGCATCATGCAGGCGTAAGTAATGATCCAAATTATGATGATTACTGCGGCAGTTATCCACCATTCATCCTTTATTAATTTAAATGATCGGTTGAAAGAGTATCCAATACTTCCGTTTTCTATAATCATAATAGGATAAAAAATGGTTAGGGCAGGAAACACGTAAATGCCTGGAATAACACAGCATATAAAGCATAATGCGCCAAAAATTGACATTACAATACCACTACCTAACATGCGTAAAAAGTAAAACTTAAAGTAGCTCCAAACTTCTTCTACACTTGGAGCAACATTTCCCTTTTGAACATATAGTGCTATGTAGCTTAAAATTGTAATGTATATGGCTGTGTAAGAAAGCATCATAAAAAGAATAACCAAGAGATACGGAAAACCAACTTTTGAAAACGCGTCAAATGGATTATTTCGATAAGAGCTAGGATAGCTGGTGCTTTGGAAATCGATTATTTGGAGTTGCGTTAAGATTGAGCTAATTATCCCACCTAAAATAAAAATGCCACAGATGTAAATAAAAGCTTTCCCTAAAGGTTTAAAATTTTGTTTTATAAATAGAAAAGTATCACCAATAAGTTCACCAAACTCACGTATTTTTCTAAATTCTACTTTTTCTGCCATTATAATTCTTGTTGAGTACGTTTAAATAGTTTTTTTGGATAAATAATTACATAACCAATCATAAAAGCAAGTGAGCCACCTAAAATGGAAACACTAAGCCAAATAGGCATTTCTGTATGGCGGGTAACGAAACTTTCGAAAAAGGCTGCTAATAAAATAATTGGAATAATACCTAACGCAATTTTAGAAGCATCTTTTGCACTATTTTTTAAGGCGGTTAAACGGGTATGTGTTTTCGGGAAAAGCAATCCACTTCCTAAAACTAAGCCAGCACCACCAGCGATAACCGCGGCTAAAATTTCTAAAGTGCCATGAATCCAAATAACTAAAACGGATTGAGCACCTAGGCCTTTGCTAAAGAAAAAATATTCAAAAGCACCAATCATTATCCCAGTTCTGAGGAGAAAAAATACAGGGCCAATTGAAAAAAAGGCACCGCTGGCAAACATCAATAACATTACCCAAACGTTATTTGAAGCTATTTTTAAAAACATTTCAAACTCACCCTGTTGCTTATATACCCCAAAAGGGTCGCCTTTTGCAATGTTTTCATTCGTCATATTTACATATTGATCGCCAAAGAACATGCGCAAAAAGGAGTCGTCGTACTTTGCAGAAAGTACACCAATACAGCAAGAAATAGCGAAGAAAATAAATGAATATAAAAGTTGTTTACGGTATTGATGGAATAATAACGGTAGCTCGTATTTCCAGAAACGGACAAAGCGACCTCTTTCTTCTTTTTTATTTTTGTAAATGGCCTGATGTAAAACCGAAGCAATACCGTTTAGATAGGCTGTGGTTTTAGATTTTGGATAAAATGTTTTGGCATACGCTAAATCGTTCGTAATATCGATAAAACGATGAGCCAATTCATCAGGATTATCTGTGCGCATTTGCTCATAGCCCTTCCACTTTTCAGAATTTTGCTTCACAAACAGCGCTTCTCTCATAAAGAATTTTCCGGTTTTAAATTTTGGTTAAAATAAAACAAAAATCTTATTAGTCAATGGAATATGTAAGCTTATTATTTTGAACTGCTTATTAAAACGATAATAATAAAATTATGCTCAACTAGCTTGTCTTAAAAACAATTTTTTTAAGTTTGGGTAGATATGGAAACAATTAAAATTAGTACCAGCCAGCACGTTGATATAGATTATGCCGTAGCCGGTTTAGGAGAACGTGTGGCAGCAAGATTAATAGATTTGGGGATGTTTGCCATCATTTTTTTCGTATTTCTATTGTTATTTTCCATGTTGGGGATTTTAAATGAAATATCCATATTCCCATTTATTCTATTAATTATTTATTGTATTGGCTTTGTTTTTTACGATTTGCTTTGTGAAATTTTTATGAATGGGCAAAGTGTGGGTAAAAGATTAATGAAAATTAGAGTAATAAGTATTGATGGAGCGCAAGCAAGTTTAGGGCAATATTTTATGCGTTGGGTATTTAGAATTGTAGATTTTGTTTTAACAGCCCAGTTAGGCGGTTTAATTTGTGTAGCAGTTACAGATAATAAGCAGCGTTTTGGTGATTTGGTAGCTGGAACAACCTTAATTAAAACTGAACCTGCAACAGCATTTCAGCAAATTGCATTTCACCCCGTTGCTGAAGAATATATACCTGTTTTTGATAACGTAAACTTTATGACTGATCGCGATATTGAATTGATACACGAGGTTTTAGTTACCTATTATAAAACTGGAAATCATACGCTGATTTATCAAATGGCGAATAAAGTTTCCGATCATTTAAGTATTGTTATCCCCACTGGGATGCACGAATTGAAGTTTTTGGAGACTGTTATGAAAGATTATAATTATACAACAGCCAATATTGATTAAATAAAACTCCCTTTACTAAGGAAAGTAAAGAGAGTTTTTTATTGCTTTTTTAGGTTGATTGTTAAACAATTCCTCCGCCTAAAATCAATCTTATTCCGCCAAATATAATGGCAATAGCACATAATACAATGCCTGTTACTGCCGTACCTGTAGGCATGTTTTTTTGACTTTCTTGATTGTATCCTAAAATGCTAAAAATTAGGCCAAGTGTTGCAAAAGGAATGTTTAGCCAATTAAATGCCCCAAAGCAAGGAATAAAACCTAAAAGCATACCCAATACAGAGAAAATGCCAAATATCAATCCTACTGTTTTCATAATTTACTGTTTTTTGTTTGAAAGTGATTTATTAATTTAAATATTGAATAAGCAAAAAATACCAGGCTATTAAGTAGCATAGCGATAAATAAAAATATACTGCCCTTGTTTAAAACAAAAGCCTCCTTAAAATTTAAAGCCCCAATCTGAATAAAAGCCCTCGTCATGCCGCAAAAACTGCATGTTTGGTTATTTAATTTGGAAGTACATACTGGAATAAGTTTGAAGTAATCAGGATTTACAAACTTGCTGGAAAGGATAATAAAAATAGCCAAAGCTGAAATGATAATCCAAACTATTTTGAATGCAAAGGTTGTTTCTGGATTAGTTAATTTCATTTAGAGCGGTTTAAGGTCGATAAAAAATAGCAACCTTAATTTGAGCGTTAGTTTATTGGTTAATCAGATTGATTAAATCTAATTCGTTTAGCAATAATATTAAATTAAAATTGTTTTTAGCTTATTTATTTAAAACTGCAGTTATTTTTGGTAATAATGCAGCAGTCCATTCGCCATACATTTTTCCGCTAGGGTGTAAACCATCTGGTGCAACAAGAGAAAGATCAGTAACCGCCTTTCGAGATCCAGGTGTAATATCAGTATAGCTTACCCCCGCTTCAAGTGTGATTTGTTTATTTGCTGCATTGAAATTATCTATTTCTTCTGCAATGGTTTGTGCACTTCGTGAACCTCCTTTTGCAAATGGAGTAACGCCCCAATCGGGAATGGATACTACAAAAACCTTGCTTTTGTCGCCATTTGCAAATACTATAGCCTGCTGCAACAATTCCGAAAATTCTTTTTTATAAGTCTCTATCGGATAACCGCGATACTGATTGTTTACACCAATAAGCAGGGTAACAAAATCATATTTATCTGTTAAGTTAGCTTGCTTAATTGCACTTTGAAGTTCATTTGTTGTCCAGCCAGTTGTTGCAATTATCTTAGGTGATTTTACATTAAGATTTTTTCCTTTTAAAGCATTTTGCAATTGAAAAGGAAAGGATTCTTCCTGTTTTACCTGTTCGCCAATGGTATAAGAATCACCTAACGCTAAATAAGTATAGCTTTTGCTATTTAAAGGTGTATCAGTAGCTTGGTAGGCAGGCATATTATTAGGTTTTGAGCAAGCCGAAGTTAGTAAAGAAAATAAAATAGAGCAGAATAAAACTTTCATAGTATAAACTACGAAAAACTTCATCCAAGCGATTTTTTTATTAAACTAATTTCATTCCGAACAAATCGGCGATATGATTTTTTAATGTATTTTTTACTTGTTCTATATTCAGTTTTCTACCCAATTCGTGCTCTAAAGAAGTAACCGCTTTATCATCAATGCCACAAGGTACAATGTTTTTGAAATAGTTTAAATCTGCATTAACGTTAAAGGCAAAGCCATGCATTGTAACCCAACGGCTACAACGAACGCCCATTGCGCAAATTTTTCGAGCCTTTTCATTATCTGCATCCAACCAAACCCCTGTATAACCAGGGTAACGGCCAGCTCCTATTCCATAATCCTTTAGCGTTAAAATAACAGCTTCTTCAAGCGTTCGAAGGTATAAATGAATGTCGGTAAAGAAATTATCTAAATCTAAAATAGGGTAACCCACAAGTTGGCCCGGACCATGATAAGTAATATCTCCACCGCGGTTTATTTTGTAATAAGTTGCATGCTTTTCTTTCAAGCCAGCTTCATCAAGCAATAAATTTTCTGGATGACCGCTTTTGCCCAAGGTGTAAACATGAGGGTGTTCGCAAAAAATAAGATGATTAGGCGTTGGTAAGTGCGTAGCATTAATCCTATTTTCAGTTTTAACGGCAACAGTTTTATTCAGTAAATCTTCCTGTTGATCCCAGGCCTGCTGATAATCGATTAAGCCCCAATCTACAAAATTAACTACTGTATTTTTAACCGATTCTTTACTGATATCACTCATCTCTTTATTTTATTTTTTCGAAAAACATTTTGGCTATGCAACCACATAACCAAGCATGTAACCATCTTTGGTTTTAAAATAGTTTACCGTTAAAGAGCGTGTACCTTCGGGTAATTCTACTATGGCATTTAAGCTGCCCTCACTTTTTAGTTTAAAGGGTTTAATATGGATATGTTGCTTAAACTCTAAACCTTTTTTTCCGTACCATTTATAAATAGCCTCCTTAGCGCACCAACAAACATATAAGCCATCTGTATTATCTCCAATTTGTTTTTGAGCAAGTTCAATATCACTCAAAAACTTATGCTTTATGCTTTTTATTTTATGCTTAATCAGTTCAATATCTACACCTACAGCATGCTCTTTGCTAATCATTACCGCGGCATAATCATAAGAATGACTGAGAGAAATAGAATATTCTGAATCAACTAAGTAAGGTTTCCCATGGTCATCAAACTGGCAATCTATATATTCAGTTGTGTTGAGCATAGTTCTAAGCAACAGCCTTGTGCTTAGCCAATGTAAAAGTCTTTTGCCATTATTGAACGTAGAAATAACATCAAGTTCGTGTTGTTTAAGCTGTAATCCGGCAAACAATTCGGATTCCGTTTCTTCGATTTTCCAAATGGCCAGAACCGAATGCTCATCAATATTTTTATTATAAACTATGGGCATTTATAAAATTAGGATTAACATGCAAAATTATCTTAAATAAATGATAATTTAGGCCAAAAATAAGCATAAAAATGATATTATCGGATAAAAGGATATTGGAGGAAATTGATAAGGGCACAATTATTATTGAACCTTTTGATCGGGAGTGTTTAGGAACCAATTCTTACGATGTGCACTTGGGTAAATATTTAGCAACATATAAAAATAGAGTGCTTGATGCAAAGCAGCATAATGAGATCGATCATTTTGAAATTCCTAAAGATGGATTTGTTTTGCAGCCTGGAACACTTTATCTCGGCGTAACTTTGGAGTATACAGAAACACATAGCCATGTTCCTTTTTTAGAAGGCAAAAGCAGTACCGGCCGTCTAGGGATCGATATTCATGCAACTGCGGGTAAAGGTGATGTAGGCTTTTGTAACACCTGGACTTTAGAAATTTCGGTAGCGCAGCCTGTTAAAATTTATGCAGGTATGCCCATTGGGCAACTAATTTACTTTGTAGTAGAAGGGAATATCGAAACGATGTACAACTCTAAAGGAAATGCTAAGTATAACAATAAAACAACCAAACCAGTTGAGAGTATGATGTGGAAGAATAACTTCTAAATCAAAATTCATTTTAACTTCATAAATATATGCCTCTGGTTTTGTACCTTGAGGCATATTTTATTTGTACACAGCACAATGAAACTCAAAATTACTCTCGCAATCAGCTTTATTTTTATCGTTATTGGTTTTATGGCCTTTAAAATGGATGATGATCCATTTAGTCAATTGCTAAAAAAACTAGATGAATACACGAACAAATATCCGCAGGAAAAAGTCCATTTACATATGGATAAACCATATTACGCCATTGGCGATGATATTTGGTTTAAAGCTTATATAACAAATACCAAAACACAAGGTCCATCAAACATTAGCAAAATTTTGTACGTGGAGTTGATTAACGAAAAGGACTCTGTAAAAAAACAACTTAAACTGCCTATAATGGGCGGTATTACCTGGGGCGATTTCAAACTTACCGATTCTTTAAGCGAAGGTAATTATAGAATTAGAGCCTACACCAAGTATATGCGAAATTTTGGAACGGATTTTTTCTTTGATAAAACCATCAAAATAGGCAACAGTTGGGCAAACAAAGTTTTTACAAATACCCAATACGCTTTTGTTAAAGAAAATAATATCGATAAAATTAATTCAACAATTCACTTCGAGGATAAAAATGGAGTTGGATACAAAGAAAATGATGTGAGTTATGAAGTACAACTCGATTATAAAACGGTTACAAGAGGAAGAACAAAAACCAACTTATCGGGCGATGCTTTAATTAGTTTCGCAAACACACAAATAGCAAACAATAAAACAGGAAGAATTGTAGCAACAATTACACTAGATAATAAGCAAAAAATTGTAAAAACAATTCCTATCACTGCAACATCCAATAATGTGGATGTTCAGTTTATGGCAGAAGGAGGAAGTTTAATAGAGGATTTGCCTCAAAAAATAGCAATTAAAGCTGTAAATGCTGCTGGGCAGGGCGAAGATGTGAAAGGATCTATTTTAGACGCCGCCGGCAATGAAATCACCACATTTGAAACAAGCTATTTAGGAATGGGCAACTTTATTTTTAATATACAGCCGGGTGGTAATTTTACAGCCAAAATTAAATTTAAAGATGGCTCCACTAAAGATTTTAAACTTCCACTGGCGCAAAAAAGTGGTTATACAATAGCAGCTAATAACCTTGATACAGGCAAAGTTTCGTTAAAAATTATGGCTACCAAAGATATGGCCAATGGAGATGAACTTAAAGTTGTAGCGCAGCAAGGTGGCAATGTATATTATGTTTCTAAAGCCAAAATGGAGAAACAGGTATTGGTGGCCAATATTCCTAGAAAAAATTTACCTGCCGGAATTGTACAATTCACGTTATTCTCGGCTACTAATCAGCCATTAGCAGAGCGCTTAATTTTTAATCAGAATAAGAGCGATTTTATCGACGTTGCTTTAAATACCTCATCAGCATCAGGTGTAAAAAGAGGAAAATCTACCTTTACTTTTGATGCCTCAAATGAACAGAAACCTATACTGGGGAGTTTTTCTGTAGCGGTTACCAATGCCAGTAAAGTGGCGCCAGACGAGGATAATGAAACCAACATTTTTACCTCACTACTGCTAACATCCGATTTGGTAGGTTATGTAGAAAAACCTAATCATTACTTTTTAAGCGATGATGTTAAAACTCAAAAAGAGCTTGATAACTTAATGCTTACACAAGGCTGGAGAAGATTTACCTGGAAAAATATTATTAATAATCTAAGCCCAAATATTACTTACAAACCGGAAGAATCTTTAAGCATAACAGGTACCGTAATGAAAGGTAATAAACCCGTTGTTGGCGGTAAAGTAATGTTAATGGCAACTAAAGGAACCATATTTATTTTAGATACAGTAACAAATGCCGCGGGTAAGTTTGTATTCGATAATTTAGAATATAATGATAGTACCAAGTTTGTAGTACAAGCAAGAACAAAAACCGACCGTAAATTTGTTGATATAAACCTTGATGTTGTACCAAATCAAATTGTAACCAAAAACAAAAACGGAGCAGATGTTGAAGTAAACGTTAACAACGCTTTAATGAAGTACATAAAAGAAAGCGATAATTACTTTAATGAAATGACACGGCTCGGCTTATTAGAACGAACAATTAAGCTTGATGAGGTAACCATAACCGAAAAACGTAGTCCTGTTAAATATTCATCTAACTTAAATGGTGCTGGTAATGCTGATTACATACTTAAAGCAGATCAATTATCAACTTGCGTTAACTTATCTCAGTGTTTGCAAGGGCGTCTACCAGGTGTAATTTTCAGAGGCTCTACACCTTATTTAATGAGAAGCCAAAGTACGCCAATGACCATAATCTTGGATGCAATGCAAGTAGAACCTGAGTTTTTGGATAATATTAATCCTAATGACGTAGAAACAATAGAACTGTTAAAAAGTGGAGCTAATACAGCCATCTATGGCGGACAAGGCGGTGGTGGTGTACTCGTTATAACAACTAAGCGTGGCGGCAGTGATTATAGTTACAACCGTTATGCACCAGGAATTTTAAGCATTAGCCCAAAAGGATTCTCAGTATCGCGTGAATTCTATGCCCCTAAATACGATCAAGCAAGTAATCCTAATACTGCAGATTATAGAACAACTATTTATTGGAACCCACAAGTAGTAGCCAAAGATGGTAAAGCAAAGTTTGAATTTTATAATGCAAATGAGGCCGGCAAATACCGTGTGGTAATAGAAGGTATAGATGCAGCAGGGCATTTGGCAAGAAAAGTTTACACTTATGATGTTAAATAGGGAAAAATAGATAAATTTGAAATAGTATGCATGCATAGTTTATGCTGTGCGCAGTTAGCATACCGTTTGATATTTAAATCTTGATACTATTTAACAATGGAAACAATAAAAGTAAGTGTAAAAGATCGTTTAGCAACCATAACGCTCAATAGAGGTAAATCAAATGCTTTAAATCGCCAATTGATTACTGAATTAGATGATATGCTGAAAAATATTGCCGCCGATGATAATGTTGGCGGCGTAATATTAACTGGAACAGCACCATTTTTTTCAGCAGGTTTAGATTTGATTGAACTTTATAACTATAACGAAGAAGAAGCAAAATCTTTTTGGGAGCTATTTTTAAATTTCACCGCTAATATGGTTTCTTTTAAAAAACCTATGGTTGCAGCAATCAGTGGGCATAGTCCGGCTGGTGGCTGTGTAATGGCATTAGCCTGCGATTACAGGGTAATGGCAGAAGGCCAATATATTATTGGTTTAAATGAAGTTCCTGTTGGAATTATAGTGCCAAACAGCATTTTCCAATTATATGCTTTTTGGATTGGTAACGCAGAAGCATCAAGAAGCTTACTTTCAGGAAAGCTTTATAGCCCAGAAGAAGCTTTAAAAGTGGGTTTAGTAGATGATGTTGTTAAAAATGAAGTTTTACTAACCACTGCAGAGCGAAAAATTAAAAAGTTTATGGAGCTAGAAGGTAATACTTGGTCTCAAAGTAAGCTAAATATTCGCGAAGAATTAATTGCAGCAGTTACAGCAGATCAATCGGCAACCTTAGAAAAAATGTTAGCACAATGGTGGTCCCCTGCAACACGCCATATCTTAAAAACTATATTAGCCAACCTACAGAGAAAGTAACCACAATGGCTAGTCATTAAATCAATCAATCATTCACTCACGCTATAATTCAATATTATGTTTGCATTTAATCAACCCATGCTTAGAGAAGATGCCCTAAAAGGGAAAACCATTGTTATTACCGGTGGTGGCACAGGTTTAGGGAAAGCAATGGGCATATATTTTTTAAAACTCGGTGCCAATTTAGTTATTACCAGTCGTAAGCAAGATGTATTGCAAAAGGCAGCTGATGAAATGGAAGAGAAAACCGGGGGGAAGGTTTTGGCAGTAGCATGTGATGTTAGAGATACAGCGCAAATAGAAAACGTATTAGCCAAAACTTTAGAAAAATTTGGTTCTGTAGATGCTTTATTAAACAATGCAGCCGGAAATTTTATTTCACCAACAGAGCGCTTATCGGCAAATGCTTTTTCATCAATTATAGATATTGTATTAAAAGGTACTGTAAATTGTACCCTCGCTTTTGGTAAACATTGGATTAAAGAAAAACAACCAGCAACCGTTTTAAATATTATTACCACCTATGCTTTTACAGGTTCAGCCTATGTTGTGCCTTCGGCATGTGCTAAAGGTGGAGTTTTGGCCTTAACAAGATCATTAGCTGTTGAGTGGGGCAAATATGGAATTAGAACCAACGCCATTGCTCCAGGTCCGTTTCCAACAAAAGGAGCTTGGGAAAGATTACTGCCAGGAGATTTAGCTAAAAAATTCGATTTTAAAAATCGCGTTCCTTTGAAAAGAGTTGGCGATCATCAAGAACTTGCCAATCTTGCAGCCTTTCTAATTAGTGATTTCTCTGGCTATATTAATGGAGAAGTAATTAGTATCGATGGCGGCGAATGGTTACAAGGAGCAGGTCAGTTTAATGGTTTAGAAGCTATTCCAAGTGAAATGTGGGATATGCTGGAGCAAATGACCAGAAACGCTAAAGGAAGTTAGCAAGTTAGAAGGATATAAGAAAAATTGAATAGTCGAATTTTAATCTTATATCCTTCTATATTTTCCTGTATGCATATTTTGGAATGTACAAAACTTCATCCATAAAACCTGATTGAAGCGGCATACCGACTTTTTCTGTCGGGATACAGCGTAAAGCAGGACAGGATTGTCAAAAGAAAACCGAACCTTGCTTTCCAAATACTTAATGTTTTTGCTTAGGAAATGAATGTCAGTATTTCAAAGCTTATTCAGCCCTTCTTTTCGTTAAAAGCCATTTCTGTTGAAAAAACAGAATGGGCTTCCACTACAATAAGGTTTATTTAAGTGGGGATTCTGCTAAGAAACCTATAAAATAATCGAGCCAATCATGCAGATTTATTTTGGAATATACAAACTTCATCTATAAACCTGATTGAAGCGGCATACCGACTTTTTCTGTCGGGATACAGCGTAAAGCAGGACAGGATTATCAAAAGAAAACCGAACCTTGCTTTCCAAATAATTAATGTTTTTGATTAGGAAATGAATGTCAGTATTTCACGGCTCATCCAGCCCTTCTTTCCGTTAAAAGCCATGTCTGTTGAAAACACAGAATGGGCTTCCACTACAATAAGGTTTATTTAACCAAGCTTGTGCTGCAATCTCCAGCTTTAAGAAGCTTATTTATCATCTTACATCCTTTTTTCCTTTTCCATCCTCCCTCTTACATTTTTATTTATCTTTGCCGCTATGAACATTTTACTATTAGGATCGGGCGGCAGAGAGAGTGCTTTTGCCTGGAAAATGAGCCAATCTCCGCTATGCGATAAACTGATTATTGCACCTGGAAATGGCGGTACAAATGCTTATGGTACCAATATTAATATCAGCGTTAATGATTTTGATGCAATTAGAAAAATTACAATTGCCGAAAAGATTGATCTGGTTGTTGTTGGACCGGAAGAACCTTTAGTAAATGGGATTCACGATTTTTTTCTTGCAGATTCTACCATTGCACATATTCCAGTTATAGGACCTAAAAAAGAGGGTGCCATTTTAGAAGGAAGTAAAGATTTTTCTAAACAATTTATGCAACGCCATGGCATTCCAACGGCCGCATCTCAATCTTTTACACCTGAAACTTTAGAAGATGGCTTAGCTTATTTAGAAAACCATGCATTGCCAGTTGTGTTAAAAGCTGATGGTTTAGCTGCGGGTAAAGGTGTTTTAATTTGTACGGAAACTGTAGAAGCGCAAGAAGAGCTTAAGCTTATGCTAGGAGGCAAATTTGGTGCTGCCGGAGCAACAGTTGTAATAGAAGAGTTTTTAAGCGGTATTGAGCTTTCAGTTTTTGTATTAACAGATGGTGAGAACTATATTACCTTACCTGAAGCTAAAGATTATAAAAGAATTGGGCAGGGCGATACAGGTTTAAATACTGGTGGTATGGGCTCTGTTTCTCCTGTTCCTTTTGCATCTGCTGAGTTTTTAAGTAAGGTAGAAGAAAGAATTATTAAACCAACAGTAGAAGGTTTAAAGAAAGATAATATTGATTATACAGGTTTTATTTTCTTCGGTTTAATTAAAGTTGGAGAAGAACCTTATGTAATTGAATATAATGCGAGAATGGGCGATCCGGAAACAGAAAGCGTTATTCCTCGTATAGAAAATGATTTGGTAGAATTATTTATGGCAACCGCCAATAAAACATTAAATCAGGTTAAACTAGAAATTAGTGAGCAAACTGCAGCTACCGTAATGATTGTTGCTGGTGGTTATCCTGGCGATTATTTAAAAGGTAAAGCCATTTCTGGTATCGAAAATCTACGCCATTCAAATGCTTTCCACGCCGGAACACTTTTAGAAAACGATGTGGTAAAAACCAATGGCGGTCGCGTTATTGCAATCACCAGCCTACAAAAAGATTTATTTACAGCTTTGCAAGCTGCTACAGCAGATGCAGGTAGAATTTATTTTGATGGCAAATATTTCAGAGAAGATATTGGTTTTGATTTAGTGTAATCATTAAAATAGCATAATAAAAAAGGGCGGAGATTCATAAATCTCCGCCCTTTTTTATTGCATCCTTTCGTAGAGCTAAATTGATTTCAGCATCTAAACAGAATGTTTATTATTTGGATTTGCTCCCTAACAATTCTTGAAGTTTAGCTTGTAAAGCTTCTTCTCTTAAACCTTTAGCAATAATTTTTCCAGTTGGGTCAATTAAGAAATTCGCAGGAATTGAACGAATACCATACATTTTAGCAACTTCATTATCCCACCATTTTAAGTCTGAAACATGTGTCCAGGTTAATTTATCGTCGGCAATTGCTTTTAACCAAGCATCTTTTTTACCAGGACGATCTAATGAAACGCCTAAAACGGTAAAGCCCTTATCTTTAAATTTATTGTAAGCAACAACTACATTAGGGTTTTCTTTACGGCATGGACCACACCATGAAGCCCAAAAATCAACCAATACATATTTGCCTTTAAAATCAGATAGTTTTACAGGTTTACCATCAGCATCATTCTGTGTAAAATCCATTGCCATTACACCAACAGCAGTTTTTTTGTCTGCAGCAAAAATTTGAGCAATTTGTTTTCCTGAGTTAGAATTTTTTAAATCTGGAGCTAATCCGTCAAATGCTTTTTCCGATTCCGCAATCTTTTCAGGATCTCCAGCCAATTGACCAATAACAGATAAACTGATATAAGACTTAGGGTTATTTTTAGCGTATGATAATAAAAGCGGTGTTAATTCTGCAGTCAATTTATCGTAACGGTTGCCAATTTCCTCTCTTATTTTAGGATCTTTTTGTTGCTCTTCGGTAAGTTTAGAAAACTCTGCATTAATAGCAGCTAATTGATCATTTACAGGTTTTGTTAACGTTTTTAATTTTTTATCATCATCATTAACCTGCGAGCCTGTAATAGTTGCATTTTTAATTGAATCTGCCGCAGTTACTTTAATCGTTGCAGGCTCAAGGTATAAAGTTAAATAATCTAATGTTTCGCCTTTTGCAGGTGGATTAACATATGGGTTTTTATTTAAGAATAAATTTCCCCTTGCAGGATCGCTTAATGTACCTTTAAATGCAAAGGCTCCATTGGTAACTGTTGTAGAATCTGTAACTCTTTGTCCATCGGCAGGGTAAACCAAATAAACTTTATCACCAGTTTTTAGGCCTTTAATGTCGCCATTAATGTTAAATGGCTTCTGTGCCATAGCTGCTAATGGTAACAAAGCCACCGCAGATAATAATATTTTTTTCATGTTTAATAAGGTAGTTATATGGTTCCTTGTCCAAATATAAGATTGTAGTTTTTTAAAACGTAAAATACTGAGTAAAATTATGATAACTTTTGATAGGTACGCCACCAAAGATCAGGCATATCACCATTTACAGCTATTTGATAATCTTCGTACCGGCAAGGTACTAGGTGGTAACGTTCGTTTTTAGATTGGCCCGAAGGGTAAGGAACCTGCATCCACCAGCGATCTGATTTTTTGCTCTTCACAAAAGTCATTTCACCAGAACCATCTTTTAAGCTCGTTCTGTAAATTATAAATTGCGATTTTGGTGTAAGTGGAAAATCCTTTTTGCGGGCATAAAAACCATCAACAAAATACCAAACCATTTGAGCCAGCAAAAATGCCGTTTGTCCGTTATTATCGTAAGCAGGGTTAAACTCGTAAAAACCTATCGAAGTAAGTTTATCATTCATGCCTGCATAACGGGCAATTCGGCAAGCCTCTTCTCCATCAAAACCATTAGGCGTTGTATTTGCGTTTGCAGCAGCATCAGCAGATCGAATGGCACCCATATCAAAACTTAGCATATTCGCATTTCTAATAATTGGCTCTGTTAAAGTAATATCCTGAGCAAACTCACCTAAACGGTGCACATCAAAATAAAGCTTATCCATTACACTCAGGCTCTCCTGATTAACAAAATAAGTTTGATAACCAATGTTGCTGAAATTGAAAAGATAGTTGGGTTGATGTAAGAAAATTTTATTCAAATAACAGTCAGATCGTGTTGCAATACCCTCGTTGTTGTCATCATCAATATCAAACTGATTATCAACAATAACTAAATCTACCTTTTGCTCCAGGTTTTCATACCCTAGGTATTGAGCATAAGTTAAATCCTGACCGCCACCAATAATAATTGGAATAATGTCATTTTTAACCAGCTCAGAAACCACCATTTTAACTGCTATATAAGTATCAGCAATGGTAGCGCCGTGTTTAATGTTTCCTAAATCTACTATTCTACAGTTAAAGGCACCCTCGTTAAGCTTGTAAAACTTCTCCCTAAAATAATCAGGACCTAAAGCACAACCCTCATTGTTTACGGCACTTCTACCATCCAATACGCCAAAAATTGCCATATCGTAAGTATTCTCCTCCAAATCCGGAAATTTCTCCGTATAAATTTCGGTTTTTAAACCAAGCTGACTGGTTAAAAAACCTTGTTTAGGGGTAAATTGATCTGGGTTAAGGGGCGAAAAGAAATCGGTTAATGACATATATTTAAAACTATCGCCTCAAATATCTATTTTTGAATGCACATATTATATAAAAATAAAATTTCTGCTGATTTCTTTTTTTGCAGGCTTTTATAAATTACTCATTTACAGCTTTCAAATTCAATAAAAAGGCATAGCCTTAAAATGATGAATAAGATAGGTTTACAGCCCGATAAATAAACATGATACTGGTAACCGGAGGAACGGGATTTTTAGGATCTGAATTAATAAAACAGCTAACAGATAAAGGTTTTGCAGTACGGGCTTTGCGCAGAGCGCAATCTGTTATTCCCGAGCTTATTAAAAATAATACTGCAATAGAATGGTTTACTGCGGATATAAATGAGCCATCGGCGCTAGAAGATGCTTTTATTGGCATTACTAAAGTTTACCACTGCGCAGCCTTCGTTTCTTTTAACCCAAAAGATAAAAAGAAACTTTTTCACGTAAACATTGATGGTACTTCCAATATTGTAAACCTTTGTTTAGAAAATAATTGCCGGCTGTTACATGTAAGCTCCGTTGCTGCACTGGGCGAGCCAAAAAGAGGAAACCAAATTACCGAGAAAGATTTTTGGGAGTATGATGCCAAAGCGCACGCTTATGGATTATCTAAATATGAAGCCGAAATGGAAGTTTGGCGTGGCATTACCGAAGGTTTAAATGCTGTAATTGTAAATCCATCGGTAATTATTGGTAAAAATGCTGGTTTTGTGGGCAGTGGTGCAATTTTTAAATTGGTTAAAGGTGGTTTTCCTTTTTTTACCAACGGTGCAACTGGTTTGGTAGATGTTGAAGATGTAGCCACATCCATGATTTTATTAATGGAAGGAACTATTGCTGCTGAACGTTATATTATATCATCAGAAAATTACCACTATAAAGATTTATTTGGCGCAATAGCCGAAGGTTTCAACGTTAAAGCCCCAACAAAGGAAGCCAAACCCTGGATGCTCGGCATTGCCTGGCGAGCTTTGGCGCTAATATCTGCCATTACAGGCAAGGAAGCTTCAATAACTAAAGATGCCGCACGAAGTAGCGTAGTTTTAAGCTACTATAACAACAACAAAATTATTAAAGAAACAGGGATAAAATTTAAAACCCTTGCAGATAGTATAAAGGAAATTACTCAACATTTAAAAGATGCCTAAGCAGAAAGCGTATTACATTATCGATTTTGACAGCACATTTACTCAAGTAGAAGCACTGGATGAGCTGGCCCGGATTTCATTAAAAAAGCACCCGGAAAAAGAACTTATCTTTCAAAAGATTGAAGATTATACCAATTTAGCCATGGAAGGTAAACTTTCATTTTCTGAAAGTTTAGCACAACGTGTTAAATTGCTTGAAGCTAACGAAGATCATTTAAAACAGTTAATTAAGCATTTAAAGAAAAAGGTTTCTACATCATTTTCTCGTAATGCAGAGTTTTTTAAAAAACATGCTGATGAAGTATTAATAGTTTCTGGTGGTTTTAAGGAGTTTATTACCCCCGTTGTTAGTCAGTATCATATTAAAAAAGAAAATATTTACGCCAATACTTTTGTAACTACAGGTGATGGAAATATTATAGATTACGATCATGCAAATCCCCTTAGCGAAGAAGGAGGAAAAGTAAAATTGTTGCAGCACTTAAAACTAGAAGGTGAGCTTTTTGGTATTGGCGATGGATATTCAGATTTCCAGCTTCGCGAAAGTGGAATGATTAATAAGTTTTTTGCCTTTACAGAGAATATTGCCCGTCAAACTATTATTGAAAAGGCCGACCATATTACGCCAAGTTTTGATGAGTTTTTATATGTTAACAATTTACCAAGAGCAATATCTTATCCCAAAAATAGAATCCTTTGCCTTGTAATTGGTAATGTTGATCCTAAAAGTATTGCTATGCTAAAACATGATGGTTTATCCATAAGGCATAAAACTTCTTTTGAAGAAAAATATGTTAAAGATGTTGGTGTAATTTTACTTGCAGACGGGGAAAAGTTAGATAACGAGCAGATAAAAAATGCGGTAAAACTTAAAACGATTGGCTATTTAGGTAGTGCAAGAAATAAATTTAACTTCGATTTATGTACTAAGCAAGGGATCGTTGTATTTGATGACCCTAAAGGCAATCCTCGTAACCTGGATTTTATTCCAAAAAGAATGATTGATTTTATGAATACGGGCGCAACTTATTTAAGCAGCAACTTTCCTAATTTGCAGCTGCCTAAAATAGATAAATCACACCGCCTAATTCATATTCATAAAAATGTACCTGGTATTATGGCGCAAATTAATACCGTTTTTGCAAAACATAACATCAATATTGTTGGCCAGTTTTTGATGACGAACCCAGAAATTGGTTACGCCATTACCGATATTAATACCGAATACGATAAACAGCTATTTAAATCACTAAAAAAGATTGAGCACACCATAAAGTTTAGGGTATTGTACTAACTAAATGGTATTTTAATTATTGCTTTGTGCTTTGCAATTCCAATTTGTAAAGTACAAAGCAACCGTTTTAATCATATCAATCTAGTTTTCAATTGCAGGAAGCAGTTTTCGAAGGAGCTACAGACTTCACTTTCCAAAAACCTTAAAATAAATATTTGGAAATGAACGGAAAGAAGCATCTAACGCGGTGAAGTCCCGCTATTCTTACTACCGAAGAAAAATCGGCATTCATTCTATCGGGTTTAAAAATAAAGGTTAAGCCTAATAAAGGAGATGGCTTCAGGCCATAACAGACCCCTTACTTCCGTTCGCAATGACGATCGTATAAAAAAAGAATTACAAAACCGCACGTCTTTGCGAGGAGGAACGACGAAGCAATCTTTTCATCCGTATCAATGTGGCTTTCACTTTCAGAAACGATCGACTTAAACCTGATTGACAGCGGTATCCCCGATTTTTTCTATCGGGATAGAGCAGAAAGCAGGAAGCAGTTTTCAAAGGAGCTACAGACTTCGCTTTCCAAAAACCTTAAAATAAATATTTGGAAATGAGCGGAGAGAAGCATCTAACGAGGTGAAGCCCCGCTATACTTTCTGCCGAAGAAAGATCGGCATTCATCCTATCGGGTTTAAATAACAAAAACCTGTACATAATAAAGATTTTAGGGGTACAGCAACCATGTGAAGCAGTGTTTTACTTATGCTAAGGCCTGCCGTATAGGTGTAGACTAGTAAATTAATAGTCTGGATATGTTATTTAATGCTCCGTTTACGTTGTGCAACGTATAATTATAAGTCCGGAGCGTTAAACTATATATTTTTTACACTAAACGATCGCTTCCACGCCCCAACATTGGTGCTGTATCAGGTATAATTATATATCAGGAACATCAAACGATATATATAGAACGTGAACCGAGTGGTTGTACAACCCCAAATTATATATTATTAGGTTTTTAAAGTGGGGAATACTAACAGTTATTTTAAAAACGGATGCCTTTTTAATAAAAGATGCTTCGGGCTACCTACCGATTGAGCATGATAAATTCCGGTATGGCCCGAAAATATGTAGGCGGTAACACAAGCTATAGCAATGTAAATACCTGGTGCAGCGCCAAAAAGTTCAATACCCATTAAAATGCAGGCTAAGGGTGTATTGGCAGCACCAGCAAAAACTGCTACAAAGCCCATTCCGGCAAGTAAGCCGTAAGGCATAGGAATAAAAAAACTTAAAAAACTACCGAGGGTTGCGCCAATAAAAAACAAAGGTGTTACCTCACCCCCCTTAAAACCGGCACTTAAGGTTAGGGCGGTTAAAAATAGTTTAATTGCGAAGGTATAATAATGCTCTTGGGTGGTAAAAGATTCTGAAATAACAGGAATACCTAATCCAATATATTTTGTAGTACCCAAAAAATAAATAATTATAATTAGGATAATTCCGCCAACTACTGGTCTGAAAGGAGGATATTTAATCTTTTTAAAAAGGTTAGTTAAAGTGTGGTTTAAAGCAGAAAAGCTCCTTGCAACTAAGCCGAAAATAATTCCACAACCTAAAGACCATAATAAATTTAGGCCATTCATTTCGGGTACCACACCAATAGAATAGTGCGTGTGCCCAACACCCCAAGCCTTGCAAACATAATCGGCAATTACAGCTGTAATAAATGATGGTAGTATTGCCGTGTACATTAGGCTGCCAATTACAAAAACCTCCAGCCCAAAAATTGCACCAGCAAGAGGTGTCCCAAATACAGAGGCAAAGCCAGCACTAATGCCACAAATTAAAATTACTTTTCTATCCCTTGGTTTCAGCTTAAATACTTTAGTAAACTGATCTGCAAAGGCACCTCCAATTTGTACTGCTGTTCCCTCTCTGCCGGCCGAGCCTCCAAATAAGTGGGTAACTATAGTTCCGGCAAATATTAATGGCGCCATTATTAACGGTATTACTTTTTTGGGGCTCTGCAATTCTTCAATTAAAAGGTTGTTTCCTTTAACTACCTCTTTACCCCAATAATGATAAGTTAAACCAATTAAAAGCCCTGCAAAAGGTAGTAATACAATTATTTGTACATGTTGCTCCCTATAGTTTGTTGCCAGGTTAAGGGTTTCAAGAAATAAGGCTGACGCCGAACCTACAATAGAGCCCAGCAATACTGCAAGTAAAAGCCATTTAAGGGTATTTAATAATAATACACCAAACTCTAATTTGATAAAACGATTGAAGGAAAGAGGTAAGCCCTCTGATAAGTTTTTAACAGGCATTTTAATTCAATTTTCTAATAAAATCGTAGGAGTCATCAGCCTGTTTGGGCGGTTTTGGCGGTACCCCATCGCCATTGGTTCAAATTTATAAAAATTAACACTTGTTCCAAAATATGTTATCATATTTGCGTAACTAACTTTATATAATGGATTTCACGCCCGAAATAAAAGAAAAACTTAACCAGTTACAGGAAAAGTATACCGCTATGGGACAAGATATGGCTTCATACCTTGATGGTTTGCTTTATGCTGATTTTTTAACCTATTGGGATTACATCCATCTGGATACCCTTTTAAGCTTGCAAAGCCCAAAAACTCCTTTCCCTGATGAGGAAATTTTTATAATGTACCATCAAATTACAGAGTTATATTTTAAGCTTAGCCTGCACGAATTAAAGCAAATAGCTGAACATAAAAACCTTACCGTTGATTTTATCACCGCAAGGGTGAAAAGAATTAACGCCTACTTTAATGCACTTACCACCTCTTTTGAAGTTATGGTGGATGGAATGGAAAAAGAACAATTCTTAAAATTTAGAATGTCGTTATTACCAGCAAGTGGCTTTCAATCCGGTCAATATAGAATGATAGAGATTTGCGCCACAGATTTTATTCGCTTGGTAGATAAAAGTAAAAGAGAAGAATTAAGTGCAGCATCAATAGATGAGCAGTTTGAATATATTTATTGGAAATTTGGGGCAACAGAACTTGCTTCGGGTAAACAAACCCTTACCTTAAAACAGTTTATACAAAAATATGCCAGTCAGTTTTTACAATTGGCAAAAGATAGAGCCCAAACCAATTTGGCAACACTTTACCATAAACTACAAGCACAAGGCAATGATGTTAGCGCATTGGCAGAAGAGTTGCGAAAGCTAGATTTATATGTAAATGTAGAATGGCCACTTTCTCACTATAAATCAGCAGTACGATACCTGGAAAAAGATCCGGTAGATGTTGCCGCAACTGGCGGAACTAACTGGCAGAAATATTTGCCTCCACGTTTTCAAAAAAGAATCTTTTATCCATTTTTATGGACAGAGGAACAAATGAACGAATGGGGTAAGGGATGGGTGCTTAGTGTACTTAAAACACTGAAAAGTAAAGATTAAATTGACAATTTTAATTGAAAAAACGGTCAATTTTTGCTAATTTGCCCAAATTAAAATGACTGAATGATTGATGGATTGAAGGAAAGAATTGGGGCGTAAATCGCTGCTATTTCTCTACTCAAAATTGCTCATTCAAAATTAAAATATTATGACCGAAACATTAGATATAAAAATCACGAAAGCAGGCGAAAGTCGCTTAACCGTTACAGATTTTTCACAATTACCTTTTGGTAAAGTTTTTACAGATCATATGTTCGTTGCTGATTATGAAGACGGCGAATGGAAAAATTTACAAATTCTTCCATATGGTCCAATTCCAATGAGCCCGGCAATTTCTGCATTACATTATGGGCAGGCAATTTTTGAAGGCTTAAAAGCATATCGCCAGCCAAACGGTCAAATCAGTGTTTTTCGTGCAAATAAAAACTTCGAACGCTTCAATAAATCGGCAACAAGAATGTCTATGCCAACCGTTCCTGAAGAAATTTTTATGCAAGGATTAGCGGCCTTAATTAATATCGATGAAAAATGGGTGCCATCACAAGAGGATTATGCCCTGTACATTCGCCCGGTAATGTATGCAACCGATCCATATTTAGGCGTTAGAGCTTCTGATACCTATAAGTTTGTATTATTAACTACGCCAACAGGCCCTTATTATAGTAAAGCTTTAAAAGTTAAAATTGAAACTGAATTTACCCGTGCAGATGAAGGTGGTGTTGGTTATGCCAAAACTGCTGGTAACTACGCACGTTCATTATATCCATTCGAGGAAGCTAAAAAAGAAGGATATGACCAATTAATCTGGACAGATTCAGTAACGCATGAATTTATTGAAGAAGCTGGAACAGCAAATTTAATTTTTGTAATTAATGGTAAACTGGTTACACCATCTGTAAGAAGTACCGTTTTAGATGGGGTTACAAGAGATACGATTATTCAGCTTGCAAAACAACAAGGTGTAGAAGTTGAAGAACGTAGAGTATCTGTTAAGGAAGTAATTGAAGGAATAGAAAATGGTACACTAACCGAAGCTTTTGCTGCGGGTACTGCCGCTACCGTTACCCAAATTGGAGAAATTGGCTACCAGGGTAAAACATATCAACTTACAGATTCTGCAACTAGAAATGTATCAAATGGTATCGCTAAAAAGTTAAACGATATTCGTTATGGCTTAGCTCCCGATGAGTTTGGATGGAATTGGGTGTTGTAATTCAACATATACTAAATAAGAAAGTCTCGATGCAAATCGGGACTTTTTTATGCTTCTTAAATTTTATATAAAGCAACAAAAGCAATACAAAAAAGATAATCAGGTTATCCTTTTGTAAATTTCGACCTTATAAAACCGAACAAATGAATAAATCTTTATTTTTTCTTTCTATCGCCACTGTTTTATGCAGTTACAATGCTCAGGCACAGAAAAAGCGATTAAATCTTCAACAGTCTATCGGTGCGCAACCATCCCTTACCAAAGCAATAAACCCTGTAAGTGGTTGGGCCGATAATACACATTACATTGAAAACGATTTGCGTGAACGTAAGCAATACGCCGTTGACATTAAAACTGGCGAAAGAACGGCTTATACACCACCGCCAAAAAGCGATGTTGATGTGTTTGTAAAAGACAAAGATGTTTTTATTCAATATGGCAAGGCCGAAGCAAAACGCCTAACCAACAATGCTGATGAAGAAAAGAACCCAACACTATCTCCTGATGGTAAATATGTAGCTTTTACTAAAAATAATGATCTATATGCAGTAGAGGTTCAAAGTGGTAAAGAAATTAGATATACAAGTGATGCTACAGATGTGATTTACAACGGTTGGTCATCATGGGTTTATTTTGAAGAAATTTTAGGAAGACCAACAAAGTACAGAGCTTTTTGGTGGGCTCCAGATAGCAAGCACATAGCCTTTATGCGCTTTGATGATACTAAGGTGCCAATGTTTCCAATAAATGGATCTACAGGACAGCACGGTTACACAGAGAAAACCCGTTATCCAAAAGCTGGTGATCCTAACCCTGAAGTAAAAGTCGGTTTTGTAAAATCAGAAGGCGGAGCGGTAGTTTGGGCAGATTTTAATGAAAAGGACGATCAATATTTTGGCATGCCTTACTGGAGTTTTGATGGATCGAGTTTAATGGTGCAGTGGATGAACCGAGGACAGGATAACCTTAAATTTTATACCGTTAATCCAGCTACTGGCGCTAAAAAGGAAATATACGATGAAAAGCAAAAAAGCTGGGTAGATTTGGATTATGCTGGTCGTATTGAATACCTAAAAGACAATAAACTTTACATTTTAAAAAGTGATAAAACTGGTTGGGCTCATTTCTATCTGTATACTTTAGATGGTAAACTAATTAACCCAATAACCAGTGGTAAATGGCAGGTAAAAGATTTAGAGTTTGTTGATGAAAAAAATAAGGTAATTTATTTTACAGCACGTAAGGAAGCTTCTACCACACTTGATTTTTATCGTGTAGATTATAATGGTAAAAATTTAAAAAGATTAACCTTTGGCGAGTACACTCACCAACCAGTAATTTCTCCTGATGGAAAGTATTTCGTTACAACTTATTCTAACGTTTCTACACCACAAAAAAGAGCATTGGTAGATAATAGTGGCAAAATTGTAAAAGAACTTGCAAATAGCAAGGCTGATGATTTTGATGGATATGATTTTGGTAAAACAGAAATGATTACCATACCAACTGATGATGGTTATAATTTGCCTGCAGTAATTACTTACCCAACAGATTTTGATCAAACTAAAAAATATCCTGTTGTATTTAGTATGTATGGCGGGCCAAACGCAGGTACAGTTACCAATACTTGGAAAGGAACAGCAAATCAGTTATGGGCTAATGAAGGTGTTATTCAAATTGCGGTAGATCACCGTGCATCAGGCCAGTTTGGTAAAGAAGGTGTGGCTTTAATGCACCGTAATTTAGGCAAATGGGAAATGTACGATTATATTACAGCCGCAAAATGGTTAAAAGCCAAACCATGGGTGGATAATAAAAAATTGTTAATTACGGGGCACAGTTACGGTGGTTACATGACTTGTATGGCCTTAACCTACGGAGCTGATTATTTTGATTTTGGCTATGGTGGTGCACCAGTAACCAGTTGGGAACTGTACGATAGCGTTTATACTGAACGTTTTATGGATACTCCGCAAGAAAACCCTGAAGGTTATAAAGCTGGTTCTGTATTAACCTATGTAGATAAATACAAAGGTTTGCTACGCATTATGCATGGCGATATGGATGATAACGTGCATATGCAAAACACAATACAACTAATTGATAAACTTGAAAACGCAAATAAACATTTTGAATTAATGATTTATCCAGGAGGAAGACATGGCTGGGGTGGCGTAAAATCAGCTCACGATCGTTCGGAGAGATACCGTTTCTATTATCAAAATCTGTTAAATAAACCAGTGCCTGCAGAATTATTAAAATAAATAATCCTATAAAAAGAAAAGGTCCGATAACTAAATGTCGGACCTTTTCTTTTTATATTGTAAATCTTATTTATCTAAAATAACTACACCTTTAGCTTCAAAGGCAAGTTCTTTTTTAGGATCAGTAATTTTGGCTACTTCCTCTGCAGATTTGTGCGCATCTTCAGCGTAATGACGTAATGTTTCTACCGAGATGGTTTGTTTTTTAGCTATGCCATCTAAAACTACGTTTTTACCAACAATATCCATTGGCATAAAGAAAGCGTAATCTTTAAATGTAACACGCATTGGTTCGCCATTTGGCATTTCTAAAGTCATCCAGCAGCCTTTCTTCTTGCAAACATCAACCACCTTACCTTCAATCTTCATATCAGCAGCTTTTTTATCGCCCATAGCAGCTTCCATTTTTGCAGCAGGCTTTACATCGCCTGGCTTAACTTCTTCACCAAATTTTTGTCCTTTGTATTCTGTTTGAGCAAAAGCAAAAGCGGTTATCAAACAGAAGCTTAAGCTTAAAATAATTTTTTTCATTTGATTAATTTTATTTAATTCCGGTTATCTAATCCAAAGTTATTTAAAATTTTTCTAAATAAAATGCCAAAAAAAATCCTCGCTAGCTTTCACTAACGAGGAAAATCATCCCTATTGTTATAGATCACATCCCATGATGTACAACATGTAACCTTAGGCAAATGTTAATCCAAAAACTTATAGGTCGTTTTTTGTATTTTAAATTACTGGTTATTAGCGTGTTATGTTTTTTATGTGCTTATGCCAAGAAAAATAGAATTGGGGAATTGGGAGTTTTTTTTCTCGATTTGTAGAAAAACGTTGCCTGTATTCCACGATTATTTTTTGCTTATTAACCAAAAATGAGATTAAATACTTCCTCTATTTTACTTACGGCCTTTATTTCAATAGTATATTTTTCGATTGCAATACCTTTTAAATTATACTTTGAAATATAAATGGTTTCAAAGCCAAGTTTATCTGCTTCAGCAATTCTTTGCTCAATCCTATTTACTGCTCTTATCTCACCAGATAAGCCAACCTCCGCGGCAAAACAGTTTTTAGAAGAAACAGCTATGTCCTGATGTGATGAAATAATTGCAATTAAAACAGCAAGATCAATAGCAGGATCCTCTACCCGAATACCACCAGCAATATTTAAGAAAACATCTTGTGCACTTAGCCTAAAGCCACAACGTTTTTCAAGCACAGCCAACAACATGTTCATTCTTTTGGTATCAAAACCAGTTGCCGATCGCTGTGGTGTACCGTAAGCAGCAGGACTAACCAGAGCCTGTGTTTCAATTAGCATTGGTCTGGCGCCTTCCAGCATTGCGGCAATGGCAATTCCACTTAATTCTTCATCACGCTGTGATAGTAATATTTCTGAAGGATTTGATACTTCTCGTAAACCACTTCCCTGCATTTCATAAATACCTAACTCTGCTGCCGCTCCAAACCTATTTTTAATTGAACGTAAAATGCGATATACGTGGTGTCTGTCGCCCTCAAACTGTAAAACGGTATCAACCATGTGTTCCAGTATTTTAGGGCCTGCAATGGCTCCATCTTTAGTAATGTGGCCAATTAAAAAAACGGGTACGCCAGTTTCTTTCGCAAAGCGAAGTAATTCTGCTGTACATTCTCTTACTTGTGATACGCTGCCAGGAGTAGATTCTATATGTGCAGAGTGTAGGGTTTGAATGGAATCAACAACCAATATTTCGGGTTCCAGAATTTCTATTTGCTTAAAGATATTCTGTGTTGATGTTTCAGTTAAAATATAGCAATTGCCTGATGGTTGATCTGTAATCCTTTCGGCACGCATTTTTATTTGTTGTTCACTCTCTTCACCAGATATATAAAGTAACTTTTTACCTTTTAAATTTAAGGCAAGTTGTAGCATTAAGGTAGATTTTCCTATTCCAGGTTCTCCACCAATTAAAATCAACGAACCTTCAACCAAACCGCCCCCTAAAACGCGATCTAATTCTTTATCACCAGTTAATATTCTTCTTTCTGTTGAGGATTGTATTTCGTCTACTTTGCTTGGTTTGCTTAATTTTCGACTTGTAGTATCGCTTTTCCACGTGGGGATTGAAGCAGAAGTTTTTTCTACAATTTCTTCAACAAAGGTATTCCATTGGTTGCATGAAGGACATTTGCCCAACCATTTTGCAGATTCGTATCCACAGCTTTGACAGAAGTATGCAGTTTTTGATTTTGCCAATTGATTTCAGATTTTAGATTTACGAATTTAAATTTTACTATGTAGAAAAGCAGATGTTTTTTTGAACAATCTTATCAGGAAGATCAATTTTGCTATAAAACAAAAAGCCTGATTTCTAAAAATCAGGCTTTCCGCTAAATGTTATTTTGAATTATAACTTAATTTCTTCGTCTTTTGAAGAGATAAAATGGAACTCATTTAAATAATATGATGATTGAGCCTTAACTTTTATCCATTGGCCATATTTAAAGAACCAACGGCGTTGTAAGTTGAAAATTCCTTTCGTTATGTAAGCTTCAATATAAGGGTGAACACAAAGTGTAACGCCTTTTTCATTTTGCTCTCTTAAAATATAATTCAGGTTATTTTCAATATCATCCATCAAAACGATACTCGCTTTAATTTCTCCGGTACCACCACATGCCGGACATTTTTCTACCGTAACAATGTTCATTTCCGGGCGAACTCGTTGTCTGGTAATTTGTACCAAACCAAATTTACTCGGAGGCAAAATTGTGTGTTTTGCTCTATCCAACAACATCAGCTCACGCAAATAGTCGAATAGCATTTTACGGTTTGTTGGCTTGTGCATATCGATAAAATCGATTACAACAATGCCGCCCATATCACGTAAGCGTAATTGACGGGCAATTTCTTTAGCCGCTTCTTTATTTACCTGTAAAGCATTTTCCTCTTGGTTTTCTTTACTGGCTGTGCGGTTTCCACTATTCACATCTATAACGTGTAGTGCTTCGGTATGTTCTACAACTAAGTAGGCGCCACCCGGTAAGTTTACTGTTTTGCCAAAAGCATTTTTAATTTGCTTTTCTATTCCAAAGTGTTCAAATATTGGTTCTTTTTGTTTGTACAGTTTAACAATCTTTTCCATTTCTGGAGAAATATCGTGTACATAAGAACGGATATCATCGTACAACTCTGGTGTACTCACGTAAACGTTTGTAAAATCAGGATTCAGAATATCACGAATTAACGTTGATGATCTGTCCATTTCTCCCCAAACTCTTTTTGAAGGTTCAGTTCCGGGCACTTTTTTAATGAAGCTTTCCCACTTGGCAATTAAATCTAAAAGATCTTTTTGCATTTCGGCAACTCCACGGCCTTCAGAAACTGTTCTGATAATTACTCCAAAGTTTTGGGGCTTAATACTTTCAATAATCTTTTTTAAGCGATTACGTTCGGTATTACTTTTAATTTTTTTTGATATGGATATGGTATTGGAGAATGGCACCAGTACCACATACCTGCCGGCAATAGAAAGATCGGAGCTTAAACGTGGCCCCTTGGTTGAAATAGGCTCTTTGGCAATTTGTACCGGTAAGAGCATATTTTTGCTAAGCACATCAGAAATTTTGCCTGCCTTATTTATATCGGCTTCGAGCTTTAAATTATCTAATAATGTGCCTGTAACCGAGCCATTACGCTTGATCTTTGTTAGCTTAATTAAAGATTGCACTTGAGGCCCCAAATCAAAGTAATGCAAAAATGCATCCTTTTCATAACCAACATCCACGAAAGCAGCATTCAGACCGGGCATAATTTTTTTAATGCGGCCTAAATAAATATCGCCTACAGCGTAGTTATTATTGATTTGTTCTTTGTGAAGCTCAACAAGTTGTTTGTCTTCAATCAACGCTATGGTAACTCCGGCAGGAGTCGAATTGATAATTAATTCTTTTACCAACAGCTACAGATTTTAAGGCTTTCGCCCATTAACAAATGGATAGTAAATAAGAAAACATTGATGTAGCATGAATTTATACAATAAAAAAAATCATATAAAAGTATTTAAACCTCACAGTGTTTACCATGAGGTTTAAAAAGCTATATCAAAATAAGAAACTATTTTTTCTTATGTCTGTTTTTTCTTAAACGTTTTTTACGTTTGTGGGTAGCCATTTTATGTCTTTTTCTTTTTTTACCGCTTGGCATAGTCTTAAGTTTTAAATGTTTTTATTAATCCGTTAATTAATTTTTATTCTTTAGTTCAGCTACCTTCTTATCAATAAATGATGATAATGTAGGGTTTGCTGCTAATTTTTTGCTTTTTAAATAAGCATCAACTGCTTCTTTGTTTTTGCCTAAATTTTCTAAAGCAGTTGCTAAATAAAAGTAAGCTTCAGGTGTTGGTGCTTCTGCAATTACAGTATTAAAACGTGGTATTGCTTTGTCAAACTGACCTGATTTGATAGAGAATAATCCTAAATTCATGTTTGCTTTAACGTTTTTAGGATCTTTAGCAACAACTTCAAGCAGCATTGCAATACCTTGCATTGGTGCGCCTAAGCCATTTACTATTGTAACCCCTAAACCTGTTTTGGCATCAATGTTTGTAGCATCTTTCTCTAATGCATTTTTAAAAGATGTATTAGCTTTCTGCAATAAAGCAGGTTGAGCTAAGCTATCTTGTGTACTTTCAAAGGCTCTTAAAAACTTGTTTCCTGAGGCTAACCACGTTGATGATGATGGATTGCCTTCGGCTACAACTTCTAAATAAAGCGCAGATGGAGTAATTTGCTCTACATCATCCCATTTCTGAGCTAATTGTTTCGCAAGTTCAATTTTCTCAGCACCCTTAGCATTTTGGTAACTGTTTTCTAAAACTGTAATGTCTTTAGCTAAACTTTTATTAATTACATTTTTAGCAGCCTCTGATGCTTGAGTAATGCTTATAGAACCAGCAGCAGGCGCTTGAGATCCAGCCATTGGACCTGAAGTGGGCATTTTGCCGTTTTCTTCTGTTGGTTTTACTAAACCCTTAATATCTCTTGTAAATAAAAATGCAACAAGCAATAAAATCGCTCCTATAATTATGGTTTGTTTTGATCTGATGCTGCTATTCACAATAGTATATTTTAAGCTTCTACTTTAATTTTTTTGTTATTTTTTACTTTATCAACAAAAACTTTTGCTGGTTTAAAGCTCGGAACAAAATGTTCTGGGATAATTATTGCAGTGTTTTTAGAGATGTTTCTCGCAGTTTTCTGTGCTCTCTTTTTAACAACAAAGCTTCCGAAGCCTCTTACGTATACATTTTCGCCGCCAATCATGCTAGTTTTGATAACTTTGAAAAATGCCTCAACCGTTTCCTGTACGTCAACCTTCTCAATTCCGGTTTTTGTTGATATTTCTGAAATAATATCTGCCTTAGTCATATTTTATTATTTATATATATTGTGTTTTAATATTATAACTGTTTTGGGGTTGCAAAAGTATTGCTTTTTAATGAGATAGGGAAATAAAAGATCATTTTTTTATCTGTGTTCTTATCACTGGAATGCAAGTTTTTTCAAAAACGAATAATTACACCGTAATTTGCACTAATGATATTTCAAAATGAACTGATTAACTGGTACAATATAAATAAAAGAGATTTGCCCTGGAGGCATACTCAAGACGCTTATGTGATCTGGTTATCGGAAATAATATTGCAACAAACTCGAGTAGAACAGGGCTTGCCATATTTCAATAAATTTTTAGATAATTTCCCTACCGTTTCTGACTTTGCTAACGCCGCAGAGGCTAAGGTGCTTAAATTATGGCAAGGATTGGGCTATTATTCCAGAGGTAGAAACATGCATGCAACAGCTCAAATAGTAATGAGTGATTTTGGTGGTATTTTTCCAACCTTACATGATGATTTAATTAAACTTAAAGGAATTGGTGAATATACAGCAGCAGCAATATCATCTTTTTCGGCAGGAGAAGCAAGAGCGGTTGTTGATGGAAATGTTTTTAGAGTTTTGGCTAGATATTTCGGAATAAGCACGGCCATTAATTCTCCGGCAGGTAAAAAAGAATTTTTTAAATTGGCAAATGAACTGCTTTATCGCCCGGATCCTGCTTTGTATAACCAGGCAATTATGGAATTTGGAGCCATTCAATGTAAGCCTAAATCTCCTGAGTGCAATATTTGTCCTTTGAACCAAACTTGTTATGCTTTTGCACATAAACAGGTTAATTTATTGCCTGTTAAAATCGGAAAAGCGGAAAAAAAACTTCGTTTCTTTAACTATTTAGTTTGCCTGGATGATGAACAAATTTTGGTTAGAGAAAGACAGGCTGGAGATATTTGGCAGCATTTATATGATTTTCCTTGTATAGAAACAGAAGATATTTCATCACCTGATGATTTCCAGCTTAAGGATAAAATTTCAGAATTATTCGGAAACGAAACAGCTTTAAGGCTTATAAGTTCTAAAAAGCATATTTTGACCCACCAAATTATACAAGTGCAATTTTTTGAGTTAAAAAATTATATATTTAACTTTAGTAAACAAAAGGAACTTAATTGGGTTTCTTTAAATAGATTAGAAGAATTACCACAACCAAAAGTAATCCATGATTTTATAGTGGAAAACTTGGATCAATTAAGGTAGCGTAACTAACTGCCTTATGTAATGGTGATTATTGCGTAGAAACTAACCAAAAAATATTTTATGTCAGGGATTAACAAAGTTATTTTAGTAGGGCACTTAGGCAAAGATCCTGAAGTGCGGCATTTAGATGGTGGCGTAACTGTTGCCAGTTTTCCATTAGCAACTTCAGAAACTTATAATAAGGACGGGAAAAGGGTAGAGCAAACTGAATGGCATAATATTGTTTTATGGCGTGGACTTGCAGAGGTGGCTTCAAAATATCTACAAAAAGGAAAACTTGTTTACATAGAAGGCAAACTGAGAACCAGATCTTTTGAAGATAAAGAAAAGGTGAAAAAATACGTTACTGAAATCGTTGCAGAAAATTTTACAATGCTAGGAAGGAAGAGTGATTTTGAACAAACTCCATCAACGAGTGTGTTGCCACCTATTAACGAGAATAAAATACATGATGAGTTTACGATAAATCCATCAGATGAAAATGGTGATTTGCCTTTTTAAAAAGGAATTCAAATAAAAAAGTCCCGGCATTTGTCGGGACTTTTTTATTTTATAATATTTCTATTCTACTGTTACAGATTTAGCCAAATTTCTTGGTTGATCTACATTGCAGCCACGCATTACAGCAATGTGGTATGAAAGTAGCTGAAGTGGGATAGTGGCAAGCAGCGGTAAAAATGCTTCATTAGCATCCGGAATTTCGATGCAATAATCTGCCATTTTCTTAACTTCTGTGTCTCCTTGAGTTACAATAGCAATTACTTTACCTTTTCTAGCTTTTACCTCTTGGATATTACTAATCACTTTTTCATAAGATGAATTTTGGGTTGCAATAAATACAACAGGCATTTCTTCATCAATTAAAGCGATAGGGCCGTGTTTCATCTCAGCAGCAGGATAACCTTCGGCATGAATATATGAAATCTCCTTAAGCTTTAAAGCGCCCTCTAATGCCACAGGGAAACCGCTACCTCTACCTAAGAATAAACAATTTGTAGAATCTTTAATTTGAGCAGCAACTTCTTTAATAAGGTCATTAGATTCTAAAGCCAATTGTATTTTTTCAGGAATATGATCTAGCTCGGTTAAAAGTTCAATCATTTTTGAAGTGGTAATTGTTCCTTTTTGTTGTGCCATATAAAAAGCCATCAAAGTAAGAACGGTTACTTGAGCTGTGAAAGCCTTAGTTGAGGCTACACCAATTTCAGGTCCTGCGTGTGTGTAAACACCTGCATGCGTTAAACGAGGGATAGATGCACCTGCGACATTACAAATTCCGAAAATTGTAGCGCCTTTTTCCTTAGCCATTTCAATAGCGGCCATAGTATCAGCAGTTTCTCCAGATTGTGAAATTGCAATTACTACATCTTTTTCAGTAATAATTGGATTACGGTACCTAAATTCAGAAGCATATTCAACCTCAACAGGGATGCGTGCATATTCTTCAATTAAATACTCACCAACTAAACCAGCATGCCATGAAGTACCGCAAGCAACGATAATAATACGGTCTATATTTTTAAGTTTTTCGGCAAATTCTTTAATACCACCTAATTGTACCTTACCTTCTTCTGGGTAAATACGGCCACGCATACAATCTTTAATCGATCTAGGTTGCTCATAAATTTCTTTAAGCATAAAATGCTCAAAGCCACCTTTTTCAAGCATCTCAAGCTTTAATTCAAGCTCTTGTACCAAAGGAGTTTGTATAACATTATCCAATCTTTTTACCAGAAGATCATTTTTGGTAATTAAAGCAATTTCGTTATCATTTAAATAGATTACATTTTTAGTGTATTCTATAATTGGAGTAGCATCAGAAGCAATAAAATATTCGCCCTCTCCTACACCTATAACCATCGGACTTCCTTTTCTGGCTGCAATTAAACGATCAGGATTTTCTTTATCCATAATCACAATTGCATAAGCGCCTATAACTTCGTTAAGCGCTAAGCGAACAGCTTCAAGTAAGTCTATTTGCTCCATCTTTTGAATTTCTTCAATAAGGTGAATCAATACTTCTGTATCTGTATCACTTTTAAATTCATGCCCACGGTTGGTTAGTTCTTCCTTTAAAGTAGCATAGTTTTCTATAATGCCGTTGTGGATGATAGAAAGTTTGCCATTATTAGAAGTATGCGGGTGCGAGTTACGATCCGAAGGAACGCCATGAGTTGCCCATCTAGTATGCCCCATACCAATAGATCCGGTAAGGTCTTGATCTTTAGCAAATTCTTCTAATACGGCAACTTTACCTGCCTTTTTATAAATATGTTGTCCGCTATCATTCATCAGGGCTATCCCTGCGCTATCATAACCGCGATATTCTAATCTTTTTAGGCCTTTTAAAACAATTGGCCAGGCTTCTCTATAGCCAATATAACCTACAATTCCACACATGTTTTTATAAATAAATTGGGTCAAATATAATAAACAAACGTTTGTTTGCGTAGCTAGAGGGTATTTTTTTAATGAAGATTTGGTGAATAAAAAAAAAGCCCCTGCTCAAATTATGAACAAGGGCTTTTTTAAAGAATTTTTTACTTTAATTTATTTTGGTGTAATAAATATTCAGTTTAACCTTATTGGTTGTATTTCCGTTTCCACCTATAATTGCTCTTTCAGCAGAAGCACCAGTTGGTGTTAATTGAAATTCGGTTAAAGGAGTTACAGAAAGGAATGTTCCATAATCTTCTTTCTTTTTATCAATTAAATCTTGGATATAACTAGTTACAACAAATACATATCTGTTTTTAAGTGAATCAAAATACCCACCAAATGTTGCGTCAGTTAAAGCTCTTGAATCACCAGTATAAGTTGTGCCTGAAGCCGTTGTGCCAGATTGATCATGATCAGGAACGTTTACAGGTTGTTGAGCAATATCCCAACGATATAAAGATAAACGTTGCGCTGGAGTGAATGGGTAAGCATAAGTTCCTGCGCTTAAGTCTACTACTAATTCTGCTTTATTAACAATCGATTTGCCATAAGTAGAAGTAAAGTTTGCCAGATTAGGGAAAGTAAGTTTGGTTCTAACACCACCCAAGCCTTGCAAATATGTTGTTGTAAACGTAGTTGGACTTGTAGAGGTTAACTGTGTTTTTACTGGTGTTCCTGTATAATCATGTTTAACATTTGCTGCTACACCGCTGTTAACTATCGGGAAGTTAACACTTACAGTATCTATTGCTGTAGATGTGTTTACTTTTTTATAAACTAATTGTAAGTAAGAATTACCAGATGAGAAATTTATAAACGCAACCCCACCAGTGTTAGTATTGGTTACCGTTGCAGATAATCCTTTGAAATATTCAATAAATTTTGAATCTGTTGATGTTCCTGTGGTCGGTAAATTAACAATTGTATTCTGGATAAATTGTTTGTCTAATTTAATTCTAAGTTGCGCCTTAACTGTTTTTAAGGTATCTGGCTTGCCAGTTACAATATCATAAATCTTTATTGGTGTATTTGGATAGATTTTGCTGTTAAATGTTCCTAGCAGCTGACTATTATATGGCTGAACGGTAGAACTTTTAAAGTCTGAAACCTTATTAGTTAACTGACGAACGGCAACATTGTAAACAGAATTTGTTGTATCTCCATAGAATTTAGTATTTACATTAGTGGTATCTATACGTAAAACTAAAATAGCTGAATCCAAAACAGGAGTTGTTCCAAAATCATAACCAGTAGTATATGGTACTACCGTCATAGCCAAACTCGATTCCGTTGTTCCAAAAGTTGGATCAACCATTCTTCCCAATGGATATCTTGTTAATGACAAAGTACTAAATGCTGGTTCTTCAACAGTTTGCGAAGTAATTAACTGGTTATCTACCAGGGTGCCAACAATAGCTGTATTTGGATCAACATCTAAACCAACACCGTCAGGATTTTTGCATGATGCAAAAAGAAAAAGACCTATCAACAGGGTTAATAAGTCTTGTTTTATAAATTTCATATTTATTATTAATAGTATCTAATTATGCAACTGAAACCAATTCATCATTTGAAATTTCTTCATAAAAATTATAGAAGTTTTCAAAATTTTCGGTTAAGTTATAAGCTAGAGTTGGCTTATTAGAATCTTTAACAAATTTTAACACATCTTTATCCAGGTTTTCATCTGCTAAAACAACTGCGTCAGAGTGTGTTACCGCTCCAATGTGCATGCTGTTGCAATCAGAAGCTTCAAAAGCTTTTGTGTCTGCTTCAGTCATATTAGCCATTACAGCCTTTTTAGAAAAATTAGCATGTAGTTTTTCTGTAAAACAATCCTCGTAAATAGAATATACTACTTTAGAATTTTTAAATGTAGGATCGTTTTTATAGGTTGTTTTAATATAAGCAGGTACTAAAGAGCTCATCCAACCATGACAGTGAACGATATCTGGAGCCCAGCCTAATTTTTTAACAGTTTCCAATGCGCCTTTGCAGAAGAAGATTGTACGCTCATCATTGTCATCAAAGAATTTACCGCTAGCATCTCTAAATACTTGCTTGCGCTGAAAATACTCTTCGTTATCCAAGAAATAAACTTGCATACGTGCAGCTGGGATGGAGGCTACTTTAATAATTAAAGGGTTATCATTATCATCAATAATAATGTTCATTCCCGATAATCTAATTACTTCGTGTAAACGATTTCTTCTTTCATTGATGTTACCAAATTTTGGCATCAGAATACGGATTTCGAATCCTTTATCCTGCATTGCTTGTGGTAATTGACGTGTGATTTCAGAAATTTTAGTAAGCTCGAGGAAAGGCGACATCTCGTGTGTAACAATCAGCAGCTTCGTTTTTGCCATCTCCATATTTTAAGAAAATATTAAGTTAAATAAAAGATAATGAGCTGCAAAGATAAGCATAATAATACTATTTATCAATATAGCAAGCATTTGTTTGGTTTCGTTTAGATTAATTTACACCTTTACGGCTTTAATTTAGACTGTCGAAATTGGAGATCTTTAAAACCAAAGCAGAACTTGCTGCTTATCTTAAACCTTTAAAAGATTTAGGTAAGAAAGTTGCGCTTGTACCCACAATGGGTGCTTTACACAATGGCCATATATCATTGATAAAATTGGCGCAACAAAATGCTGATGTTATAATATGCAGTATATTTGTTAACCCAACTCAATTCACAGATCCTAAAGATCTTGAAAAATACCCCCGCCCTATTGAGCACGATCTCGCTATGCTTAACGAAGCAGGATGTAGTGCTGTTTTTATGCCCGATGTTACAGAAATGTACCCTAAGCAGGAATCATGGCATATAGACCTAGGTAATGCCGAATTTTTACTGGAAGGTGAATTTAGAAAAGGTCATTATCAAGGTGTAACCCAAATTGTTAAAAAGCTATTTGATGCCGTTGAACCAGATGTTGCAATGTTTGGTCAAAAAGACTTCCAGCAGGTGCTGATGATTAAAAATATGCTTGCTTATTTCAAACTGCCAATTAAAATTATCACTTGTCCTATTATTAGAGAAGATGATGGCTTGGCAATGAGCAGTAGAAATATACATTTATCTGCAGATGATCGTATTCATGCGCTGGTTTTGAGTGCATCTTTAAAATTTGTTGAGGATCATTTTGCTCAATATTCATTAAAGGAACTTGAAGATAAAGCAAAATCATTTTATGATGGTGTACCAGGAGTTGAACTTGATTACTTTACCATTGCCAATGGAGAAACTTTAGAGCCTGCTAAATCAAAAGATGAAAATAACCTTGTTGCGCTTGTGGCGGCCAAAGTTGGTTCTACCAGATTGATTGATAACGTAATTATTAAGGAATGACTGAATTTTGATTGAGTAAATAATTGAATGTTGTCTGATGCTTGTAACCATTCCCTCATTCAACCATTCTTTAATTCATTATAACTTTATTACTAACTTTGCCAAATGATTATCACAATATTAAAATCGAAAATACACCGTGTTAGAGTAACACAAGCCGAATTAAATTATGTAGGCAGTATTACAATCGATGAAGATTTAATGGATGCTGCTAACATTATTGCCAATGAAAAGGTGCAAATTGTTAACAACAACAATGGCGCTCGCTTTGAAACTTATGTTATAAAAGGCGAACGTGGAACCGGAACCATTTGCTTAAATGGCGCTACGGCTCGCTTAGCTCAACTGGGTGATATTTTAATTATTATGTCTTACGGTTCTTTACCTATCGAAGAAGCTAAAAAATACAATCCGATCCTGGTTTTTCCTGACGATAACAATCATTTGTTAAAGTAGCATTTTGACATTCGACCTTAAATCTGTAATAAAGTACCTTATCCTTTTAATAATCGGAATCGGGGTTTTATACTTAGCATTTAAGGGACAAGATATACATAAGATTTGGCTGGAAATTAAAACAGCCAATTTCTTTTGGATCATAGCTTCTGCTTTTGCTGTTTGGCTTGCGCACGTGCTAAGGGCTTTGCGTTGGCAAATGCTTTATCAGTCTATCCAATATAAAGTTAGTTTTTGGAATGCCTATCATGCAGTTATAATTGGCTATTTGGCCAATTTGGCGTTGCCTCGTTTTGGAGAAATAGGTCGCTGTTCGGTTGTACATAAAACCGAAAAGGTGCCCATGTTTGCTTCAATAGGTACGGTAATTACCGAAAGACTTTTTGATGTGCTAGTTTTGCTCCTTACCGGGCTTTTTATGCTAGTTTTTCAATATCATATTGTTTCCGATTTTCTTTATAATACTATATATCTTAGCTTGGTTAAAAAGATTGAAAGTTTAAATTACATCTGGATAATCATTATTGGAGTTGGGTTTGTAGCTGTTTGCATTTCAGGAATTTATTTTATCCGACAGAAATTTAGCAAAAGGTTTTTAAGAATATTTGTAAGCTTACGGCAAGGTTTCGGTTCTTACAGTAAGCTTAAAAAAAAGGGCTTATTTCTAATTTATACGCTGGGTATTTGGTTTCTATATTTTTTTTCGATGTACCTCGCCTTTTTCTCCATTCAAAAAACAGCTGGGTTAGAGTTAAATGCAGCTTTTACAGCGGTAGTGTTTTCTGGTTTTGCTATGGTTGCACCCGTACAAGGTGGTATTGGTGTTTTCCATTGGATGGTGGCTCAATCATTAGTATTATATGGCATTAGTTTTAAAGATGGCTTGGCTTATGCAACCATTATCCATTCTTCGCAGGTTTTATTGATCTTAATATTAGGCAGTTTAAGCCTTGCACGAATTTTAGTAAAGAAACCTATCAGATAATAATCCCTTAATTTGCCCTACTTTCTTCATCACTCTTTTTATTTTCTTTAGCTTTATAAGTAGAACTTCCGAAATTATAAGTTAGGCTAAAAACCAAGCGCTGGCTGGCGAAATAGTGGTAAAAATCATTGTTTATAATACTTTTCTCTCTGAAAATCATTCTTCTTTTTATAGTATTAAATGCATCATAAAGCGTTACTTTGGTGTTAAGCTTATTTTTGAACCATCCTTTCTGTAATCCGAAATCAATACCATAAACAGGTGAAAAAATGTAAAGCCCACTACCACTTTTTGATTCGTAGGTATAACTTATATCTAGCAACCAATCTTTCAAAGCAAAAACCTGATTGCCATTAATTTTGTAATCATAAATCGGTATTTGATAACTCTGTCCAAAGTATGGTGTTAGCTCCTTATTATAGTAAAAACCTACATTATGGTTCATTCGCCACCATTTATTCATGGTAATTGGTGAGCTTAATTGGAGGTTAGCAAAATTTCTGTAAGGGATATTTCTCCCCAAAAATATTAATTCATTTGTTGTTGGATTGTATTCTGGATAACGGGAAAGAACATCTGTTTCTCGCCCTGCATTTATTGAAATATTAAGTGCCTTTCTGCTGTAAACTAAAGCAATAAGACTAGTTGTTGAAGGTTGCAGGTAAGGATTTCCAATCCAGTAGTGGCGCGGGCTATAATAAAAACGGAAAGGATTTAAAGCAGCAAAAGTTGGCCTTGTCAATCGCTTGCTGTAACTGAAACTCAGTTGTTCGTTATCATTAATTGCATAAGTTATGTTAAGGCTTGGCAGCCATTTCCAGTATTTTCTTTGAGTAAAAGTATTGGTTGTAATAGAATTGGCTTCTGTGTGGGTGTATTCTGTTCTTAAACTTAAACTGTAATTTATTTTATCCAATTGGCCATTGTAAGCTAAATAACCCGCCGAAATGTATTCGTGGTAACTAAATTCGTTACTCCGTTTAGGATCTAAATAAAAAACTGAATTTGCTAAGGTATCGTAACGCAAGTTATTCTCTGTACTGGTGTAGGCAAATTTTCCTCCAAATTCAAGTTTGCCCTTACCTATATTTTGAGAATAATCTGCTTGGGCAACTCTAATTACTATATTATTTCTTGAATTAGTTTTCCAATAGTTCAATAACTCACTATAAATTACATCTCGGTTTTGAATATCTTCCGTTTGCCTGTTATCTATTTGTGCCAGCGAGGTAATGATATGGAGTTCACTGTTTTTAAATTGGGCATCATAGTTAAGTCCGCCAGCATAATTGTATTGTTTAGGATAAGCAGTATTGTCGCTTTTAACTAAAGCAATTGTTTGGTTTAAATCGGCACTTTTAGTGATTAGTTGGTTGCTCGAAACCGCATTTCTATTGATCTGATAAGTACGTAAAAAAGCTTCTAAATTATGTCCGCTTTTTAATTCGTAGCTTACTTTTGCCTGTATATTATAGTTTTGATTAGAAGTAACGGTACGTGTATCGGTAATCATCGCGTTTGTACTTGGCAGATATTGTAAGGCGTAATATTTGTAAAAAGTGCTCCCTGAGGTATGCCCAAGTTTTAGATTGTAAATAAACCGATTGGTTTTGTAAACCGTTGATAAGTTGTTATCAAGTAAACTATAATTATTTTGCTGAAACCTGGCGTTATATGTACCCCTTAACCCTAAGGATAAACTTCTTTTTAGTTTTACATCAATAATACCCTGATACTCTCCGTCATATTTAGAAGATGGCTGATTAATCATCTCAATAGATTCTACCATATCTGGTGATAAGCTGCTTAAATAAGTTAGAATTTCATCATTACTCATATTTATCGGTTTACCATCAACAAATAAAGTTGGAGTTGCACGGCTTGCCATTTGCATTGTTCCGTCCTGATTAACCTGTAAGCCCGGTAACTTTTTGAAAACATCAAGCAAGTTCGGTGATGATTTGAAAAAGATGTTATTAGCGACGCCAATCTTTATTTGTCCATTTTGAGTATTAAAGGCAGGTGTTCCTGCAGTAATGGTTACTTCGCCAAGGAGGTTAACATCTTCGGGCATTAAAATGGTTCCAAGTTCTAATATTTTTGGAGTATTTTCATCAATCAGCAATTCCTTTTCAACTTTTTGATAACCCATTAAGCTAACCGATAAAATATATTTTCCTTTAGATGTTTCAGTAAATTGGAAGAAACCAGAAGTGTCGCTGCTTGTATATTTAATTAATGAAGGTTGCTTTTGATCTGTTAATATTAAATTGACTAATGGCAAACTTTGATTGGTTTTGCTGTCTAGTACTTTTCCTTTAATAATCTGTGCGTTTAAAGCTGTGCTTATAAATAGGAAAAGGCACAATAATAATGTTAGTTTCATCTTTGCGTGTTTGGTTTTTAGAATAAACCAAAACTAGAAGAGAAGCATGGAGAACCGGTTTTAATTCTCAGATTTGGGAGTTCGGAATTATAAAACGAGACAAAATCTAGCTTGAAGAGAGAAGTAGAAGTTGCTCTTTATAAAGCGTAGGTGTTGTTTGTTTGTGCTTTTTAAAAGCGGCGTAAAATGTAGATTTAGAGTTAAAGCCTACCTCATATCCAATCA
Organism: Pedobacter nototheniae; assembly: GCF_004335085.1. Taxonomy (GTDB): domain Bacteria; phylum Bacteroidota; class Bacteroidia; order Sphingobacteriales; family Sphingobacteriaceae; genus Pedobacter; species Pedobacter nototheniae. The sequence continues at coordinate 60,065 of NZ_RQRS01000016.1, forward strand.
CTTCCAGCTTTATACCTTTATCATTCACAATAAGTTCGCAGGCCTCATTTATTCTAAATTCATTAATATAGGCAGCAAAGCTCTTCCCTAAATTATCATTCAGCAATTGCGAAAGCTGATGACCCGAAATATTGATTTTTTTGGCCAGATCATTTAATTTAAGATCAGGATTTTTATAAAGTTCTTCATCAAGAATAATTTTTTCTAACTTCTCCGTCAAAGATATTGCCTGCTCATTGGCAATTTTCTTATTGGCATAACGTACCAAATCCTGATTTGCTGAAAGTAGATTACTAGTTTTTCTCCTGCTGATAAATAAAAAGGTATTTAAGTAAAGGATAAGAGAGAAAAATAACGCTCCACTGATGCAATGACCATTAAAAAACGTGAAAATGGGTAATTTAAATGCAATCGGAACAACCACATTACCAATAAGCACCGAGAGCAATAATGTTTCTGTTGCAGAAAACTTTTCACCTTTGGTAAATAGTTTGGCAAAAGCGTTTCTAAGTAGCCAGGCAGATAATAGAATGTAAATGGTAAATTGAATGGAAATCGCCGTTCCGATATAATTTTCCCATATGTATGGTTGTTTATCGTAAGGCGCAATAATGCTGGCTATCAAAATTGTTAAAATCCAGAATAAATAAGTTCCATTTTGGATAAATTTGGTTTTTGAATTTTTTCCCAGTGCTGATTTAATAAAATAAAAAAGAGATGGACCTGCCAGCGAACTTCCTAAAATGCCAATATGTAAATAAATAGAAGGTAAATCTGGGTAGAAATAAAAAATAAACGATTTGCCAATTTTTAAAGAAAGCGATAAAAGTAACAGACCTAGAAAATAGGTGCTGGTAGATTTTGGTTTTTTAAAGAACAGCAAATAGACACTAATGATAAAACCATTAAACACGCCTAAGGCACTAAAGAAAAATAAAATTTGCTGACCTAGGTTCATTTAACAAAAATAATAATCTTAGGTTAACAACAAGCTTATTATCAATTAATACTTTTACTTTGAGTAAATTAACATCTTATACGTTTACTTTAAATAAACTTCAAAACAGCAATATCTGAAATATTTACTATGCAACCATAGTATTTTTGATCTAGAACTCTTACATTTGAAATCTAACCCTTTATACATAAAATGTTATGCATTTTGAATTAACTGAAGAACAAATAATGATTCAGCAAGCTGCCAGAGATTTTGCGCAGCAAGAATTAAAACCAGGCGTTATTGAAAGAGATGAGCATCAGAAATTTCCTGCCGAACAGGTAAAAAAACTGGGCGAACTTGGATTTCTGGGTATGATGGTGAATCCAAAGTATAATGGAAGCGGTCTTGATGCCATTTCTTATGTACTAGTTATGGAAGAACTTTCTAAAATAGACGCATCTGCCTCTGTAGTAGTTTCTGTTAATAACTCTTTAGTATGTTATGGTCTTGAGGCTTATGGAAATGAAGCCCAAAAAGAGAAATATTTAAAACCTTTAGCTGCAGGAGAAAAAATTGGTGCATTTTGCTTATCTGAGCCAGAAGCAGGTTCTGATGCAACTTCGCAACGTACAACCGCCGAAGATAAAGGTGATTACTATTTGCTCAACGGAACCAAAAACTGGATTACCAACGGCAGCACTGCCTCTACTTATATTGTAATAGCGCAAACCCATCCAGAATTAAAACATAAAGGTATTAATGCTTTTATTGTAGAAAAAGGTATGGAAGGTTTCACCGTAGGGCCAAAAGAAAACAAACTGGGTATTCGCGGCTCTGATACACACTCATTAATGTTTAATGATGTTAAAGTACCTAAAGAAAACAGAATTGGAGAAGACGGCTTCGGGTTCAAATTTGCCATGAAAACTTTAGAAGGTGGGCGTATTGGTATTGCTGCGCAAGCTTTGGGTATTGCCCAGGGTGCTTTTGAGTTAGCCACTCAATACGCTAAAGAACGTAAATCTTTTGGTAAGCCTATTTCTGAGCATCAGGCTATAGCTTTTAAACTGGCAGATATGGCTACGCAAATTGAAGCTGCAAGATTACTGGTTTATAAAGCCGCGTGGTTAAAAAATGAAGGCTTACCTTATACGCAGGCAGGCTCTATGGCTAAACTATTTGCTTCCAAAGTGGCAATGGATGTAACCGTTGAAGCCGTTCAGGTTCATGGTGGCTATGGTTTTGTAAAAGAGTATCACGTTGAAAGATTAATGAGAGACGCAAAAATTACTCAAATTTACGAAGGAACATCTGAGATTCAGAAAATGGTTATTTCAAGAGAAGTAATCAGATAGTTATTTGGTGAGCAAAATGCAATTGGCAATTTTCAGTTTATTGTTTTTAACTGAAAATTGCCAACTGTTAATGCTTATTCCTTATCTCCAGCAATTGCACCAAAAATAGCTTTAATCAAAGCCACTACGATTGCCAAAAATACGGCTGGTAAAAATCCGTTAACATGGAAAGAACTCATCATGTTACTTACCAATAAAATCATCAACACGGAGATAATAAAAGATACCAATCCAAGTGTTAAAAAGTTAACAGGAAAAGTTAGTACTCTTAAAATAAAACCAATGGTTGCATTTGCTAGGGCAATTAAAACCGCGGCAATAATGGCATTGCCATAACCATCAACTGTTACACCAGGAACCAGTTTTGCGCCAATAAAAACGGCTAAGCCCATTAAAAGGACTTCGATAATTAATTTCATATTGCTTAATTTAGTAAAATGTATAAACGCCTTTTAAAATATACGGCTATTTCTTTAGTTACAGTTATTGCGTTCTCTTGTTCAGATACAAACAATAAGCCAATTATTAAATTTTCTGCCGATAGTAGTTCAATTGTAATTAAAAATATCGAAGAAGTAAGTTTGCTACAAGTTAAAAATACAATGCAAGCCAATCCAGATTCCAGTCATTTAGTTAATGTACTCTTATCCCCAGGGGATGAAGATAGCTTGCAAACAGAACAAGAAATTGCAGGTAAACTTATTTTAGCTGGTGATTCCTTGATTTTTAAACCCCAAACCGCTTTTTTAAAAGGGAAAAATTATTTGGTAGAAAGCTATATAGATGTACAATTTGGCAACAAGGAAAAACTTTTAAAAGGAACGCTTAAATACAGGCTAGAACCTCAACAGGTTATTCTTAAACGATAAATATTAGTGTAATTTCCTGTCTCTTAGTTTGATTGTTTATAAAAAATTACTACATTTGCATCGTAATCGAAGAAAAGAGAAGGGGACAGTGTCCCCTTTTTCTATGAAATCAGGTTAAAATATGCAGGTAGAAAAGAGAGTTATAGAACTCGTTGAAGAGAAAATTGCCGATCGACCAGAGCTTTTTCTGGTGGAAGTGAAGATGTTGCCAAATAACAAATTAATTATTCATGTTGATGGTGATGAAGGCATAAGCATACAGGATTGTGTTGCAATAAGCAGACATGTTGGTTTTCATTTAGAAGAAGAAAATACAATAGAGCAAGCCTATAATTTAGAAGTTTCTTCTCCAGGAGTGGGAGAGCCTTTAAAACTGATTCGCCAGTACAATAAAAATATTGGCCGTTCAATTAGTATTAAACTTAAAGAAGGTCAGAAAAAAGAAGGCAAACTTTTAGAAGTTACAGAAGATAATCTGTTAATCGAAGAAGTAGTAAAAGAAAAAGGGAAAAAAGCGGTATCAGTTCCAGTAACTGTACCCTTTAATGATATAATAGAAACAAGTGTGTTAATTTCATTTAAATAAAAATGAGTACTACAACAATTAATTTGATTGACTCTTTCCAGGAGTTTAAAGATTTTAAAAATATAGATCGCCCAACGGTGATCAGTGTGTTGGAAGAAGTTTTTCGTAGCATGTTGCGTAAAAAATATGGAACAGACGAAAATTGTGATGTTATTGTGAACCCGGATAATGGAGATTTAGAGATCTGGAGAACAAGAAAAGTGATGGAAGATGGTTTCTCTGAAGATGATGATTTAGAAATTGAATTAGCTGATGTACATAAACTAGATTCTACTTTAGAGGTTGGTGATGACTATATCGAGCAAATTACCTTAGAAAGTTTCGGCCGTAGAGCAATTTTAGCAGCACGCCAAACCTTAGTTTCTAAAGTATTGGAATTAGAGAAAGATGAGATCTTTAAAAAATATAAAGATCGTGTTGGTGAAATCATTACAGGTGAAGTTTATCAGGTTTGGAAAAAGGAAACTTTAGTTTTAGATGATGAAGGTAACGAACTTTTAATGCCTAAAACAGAACAAATTCCTGCAGATTATTTCAAAAAAGGTGATTCTGTGAGAGCAGTAATCTCTAAAGTAGAAATGATTAATGCAAACCCTAAAATCATTATTTCAAGAACAGCACCTGAGTTTTTACAACGCTTATTCGAACTTGAAGTTCCTGAGATTTTTGATGGCCTAATTACGGTTAAGAAAATTGTTCGCGAACCAGGAGAACGTGCTAAAGTTGCTGTAGAATCTTACGATGATCGTATCGATCCAGTTGGAGCATGTGTGGGTATGAAAGGATCACGTATTCACGGTATTGTTAGAGAATTGAAAAACGAAAATATTGATGTGATTAATTTCACAAACAATCTTTCATTATATATTACCCGTGCGTTAAGCCCGGCAAAAATCACTTCAATTAAATTGGATGATGAAACAAAACATGCATCGGTTTACTTAAAACCCGATCAGGTTTCATTAGCAATTGGCCGTGGAGGACACAACATTAAATTGGCTGGTAAATTAACCGGCTATGAAATTGATGTGTATCGCGAAGCTGGTGAAGAAAGTGATGAAGATGTTGATTTAGAAGAATTCTCAGATGAGATTGATAGCTGGATCATTGATGAATTAAAGGCTATCGGTTGCGATACTGCTAAGAGTGTTTTAGCACTTACAGTAGAAGATTTGGTAAAACGCACCGACCTTGAAGAAGAAACCATTAAAGAAGTGGTTCAGATTTTGCAATCAGAATTTGAATAAGTGGTGTAATTGCCAAATAAACACTACTTTTGTATTAATAAGAAAAAAATAACAGGAGATAAATGTCAGACGACAAACCAATCATTTTAATTAAAGCTATTAAAGAACTTAATATAGGCATGGGTACTGCCGTAGAGTTTTTAAACAAAAAAGGCTTCTCAGCTGAGAAAAGCCCTATGTTTAAACTTACGGGAGACATGTACAGTGCCTTGTTAAAAGAGTATCAGGGAGATAAGATCGTAAGAGAAGAAGCCAAACAAATAGTGATTGGTAAAATACGTCGTGACGAGCCTGAAACTGAAAAACCAGCCGAAGCGCCGAAGAAAAGTGCCGACTTTGAAAAAAGTGATGAGATTTTAATTAAAAATGCTCAAACTTTTACCCCACCTGTAGAAAAACCTAAAGCAGAACAACCAAAAGTTGAAGCAGCTCCGGTTACTCCACCTGTGGCTACACCAGAGCCGGTTAAAGAGAATAAAACTGAAGATAAAGCAGAAGAAGGTAGCTTGCCAGGTGTTAAAATTGTAGGAAAGATCGATTTAAACGATCTTAATACAAAAACTCGTCCTGTTAAAAAGGATGAAGCGCCTGTTACACCAGCACCTGCTCCGGTAGTAAAAGCCGAAGAACCAGCTAAACCAGTTGAGCAACCAAAAACAGAGGTTAAACCTGTTGAGGTTAAAAAGGAAGAAGCACAGGCAGCGCCAGCAACTCCAGCTCCTGTGGTTAATAAACCTGCAGAACCTGTGAAACCAGTTGAGCAACCAAAACCAGAAGTTAAACCGGCAGAAGTTAAACCAGTAAGTAACGAGCCTGAGGTTATTAAAGCACGTACGGTTAAATTAACCGGACCTAACATTATCGGTAAAATTGTTTTACCAACTACACCGGATAGAAGAAACGGTCCCGTAGCATCATCTAGCGATAGTGAAGCTGCTAAACGTAAACGCAAACGTAAAAAAACTCCAGGAGCACCAGGGCAACATGGTGGTCAAGGCCAGCAAGGTCAAAATCCTGCAGGTCAGGGTCAAGGCGGAGCGCCAGGGCAACCTCGTCAACCTTACCAAGGCAACCGTCCGGCAGGTGGTGGTACTCCATATCAGGGTAATAGACCAGCAAGTGGTACACCTTATCAAGGAAATAGAAATAACAACAGACCAGGTTTTCAAAATAGAAATGCTACACCAAGCGGACCTAAGGAAGAACCTACTGAGAAAGAAATACAAGATCAGATTAAAGCAACACTTGCTCGTTTAAGTGGAGCAGGTAAATCTGGTAAGTTTGCTCAACGTGCTAAATTACGTCGTCAAAAACGTGATGATGTAGCAACATCAGCAGAAGAAGCAGCAAACGAATTAGAATCGCAGTCGAAAATATTAAAAGTAACAGAATTTGTTACGGCTAATGAGTTGGCGAGCATGATGGACGTACCAGTTACCAAAATTATTGGTACTTGTATGAGCCTTGGAATGTTCGTTTCCATTAACCAACGTTTAGATGCCGAAACTTTAACAATTGTAGCAGATGAGTTTGGTTACGAAATTCAATTCGTTAAGCCAGATGAAGATGAAGAAAACGTAATTGAAGAAGAAGATAACGAGGCTGATTTAATTGAAAGAGCACCAGTTGTGACCATTATGGGGCACGTCGATCACGGTAAAACATCATTGCTGGATTATATCCGTAAAGCAAATGTAGTAGCTGGTGAGGCAGGTGGTATTACCCAGCACATTGGTGCTTACATGGTAACAACCCCAACAGGTAAAAAAGTTACTTTCTTAGATACACCAGGTCACGAAGCCTTTACCGCGATGCGTGCACGTGGAGCTAAGGCAGCCGATATTGCAATTATTGTAATTGCTGCGGATGATGCCGTAATGCCTCAAACAAAGGAGGCTATTAACCACGCACAGGCAGCAGGTGTGCCTTTAGTATTTGCTTTTACCAAAGTAGATAAACCAGGTGCAAATGCAGATAAGGTACGTGAGCAGTTATCAGTAATGAATATTTTGGTTGAAGATTGGGGTGGTAAATATCAATCACAAGAAATCTCAAGCAAAAGCGGCTTAAATGTTGATTTACTTTTAGATAAAGTATTATTAGAAGCTGAGTTATTAGAACTTAAAGCTAATCCAAATAAGAGAGCTACAGGTACCGTAATTGAATCGGCTTTAGATAAAGGACGTGGTATTGTAACTACAGTATTGGTTCAGGCTGGTACGTTAAGAGTTGGTGATCCAATTTTAGCAGGTAGTTATAGCGGACGTGTAAAAGCATTAACCAATGAGCGTGGTGCTAAGGTAGACTCAGCAGGTCCATCACAACCCGTACAGGTTTTGGGTATGCAAGGTGCACCTACAGCAGGTGATCGTTTTAATGCCTTAGAAAGTGAAACTGAAGCACGTGATATTGCAAACAAACGTATGCAGTTACAACGTGAACAAGGTTTACGTACGCAGAAACACATTACATTAGATGAGATCGGTCGTCGTTTGGCAATTGGTAACTTTAAAGAACTTAACATCATTGTTAAAGGTGATGTGGATGGTTCAATCGAGGCATTATCAGATTCATTATTGAAACTATCTACTGAGCAAATCCAAATCAATGTGATTAGTAAAGGAGTTGGTCAAATCTCTGAATCAGATGTATTATTAGCTTCGGCTTCTGATGCTATTATTATCGGTTTCCAGGTTCGTCCATCAACTGGAGCACGTAAGTTAGCTGAGCAAGAGCAAATCGATATCCGTTTATATTCTATCATCTACGATGCAATCAACGAGATTAAATCAGCGATGGAAGGTATGTTAGATCCGGAATTTGAAGAGAAAATTGTTGCTAACGTTGAAATTCGTGAGACTTTCAAAATCACTAAAGTGGGTACCATTGCAGGTTGTATGGTATTAGATGGTAAAATTACCCGTAACAGCAAAATCCGTATCGTACGTGATGGTGTTGTAGTTTACACAGGTGAATTAGCATCCTTAAAACGCTTTAAAGATGACGTTAAAGAGGTTCTTAAAGGTTACGAGTGTGGTTTAAACATTCAAAACTTTAATAACATCGAAGTTGGCGATATTGTAGAAGCTTACGAACAAGTTGAAGTAGCAAGAAAACTTTAACAGTTTAAAAACTATATACAAAGAGGCTTAAGAAATTAAGCCTCTTTTTTTGTTTAAATTTTTGTGCCAAGATTTAAATTGTCTTCTTTTATAGTGTTCTATTTTAAGATTATAGGTATGTTTGAACCATATTTTGACTAATCATCAACTCCAAACAACTTAATTGCCCAATGCGCCCCTTTAAAAGTTTAAAATCCTTTTTCAGCAATAAGAAATATATCTATATCCTATATTTGATTTTGGCAGTTGTAACAGCCATTAAACAATATAACCACGGGAGTTATAACAATTACTTAATTTATAAGTATGCTTTTTTCCATGCGGTAGAAAAACTTACGCTATATGGCAATTATTTAGCGCAATATAATGACAGTAATCATTATGGCATTTTATTTAGTATAATAATTGCACCCTTTGCAATTTTACCCGATGCTGTTGGAACAGTTTTATGGAACGTCGCTAATGTGGCTTTATTAATTTATGCAATAAATAAACTGCCAATATCAGATACTAAAAAAGCATTTATTTGTTGGATCAGCTCAAATGAATTAATCACAAGCTTGCTAAGTTTTCAGTTTAATGTTGGTTTGGCTGGAATAATATTGTTAAGCTTTGCCTACATAGAAAGAAAAAAGGAAATTCAATCTGCTTTTGCTATCGTAATCGGCACATTTGTTAAACTTTATGGTATCGTTGGACTGGCTTTTTTCTTTTTTATTCAAAATAAAAAGAAGTTTATTATTGGTGTTATTATAGCGGCAATTATACTGTTTTTACTACCGATGACAATATCTTCTCCAGATTTTGTTGTAAATTCTTATGTTGAATGGTACAGAAGTTTAGCCGCTAAAAATGCGGGAAATGCTGATTTAACAAGTATGCAAGATATTAGTTTAATGGGAATGGTACGCCGCATTTTTCATAACCCACAAATTAGTAACCTACCCTTTTTATTAGTCGGGTGCTTAATCTTCGGGCTTACTTATATTAGAATTAGTCAATATAAATATCTTGCTTATAGATTAGCGATATTATGCTCTACATTAATTTTTACTGTAATTTTTAGTTCCGGATCAGAATCTCCTACTTACATTATTGCATTTTTAGGTGTAGCAATATGGTATTTTACGCTTGGAGAACCAAAACAAGATTACCGTTTATATCTATTTATATTTGCTATTCTTTTAACCTCACTGTCTCCTACTGATATCTTCCCAAGGTATATTAGAGATCATTACATTATAAAATACTCTCTTAAAGCATTACCATGCGTAATCATTTGGATAGATTTGATCTATCAATTGCTGAGAAGAGATTTTTCGAAAAATAATATAGAGGAAAAAGTTGTAATCTAAGTTGGCTCACTGGAGTAAAAAACGAGAATATTTTCTTAATTAAATAATGCAGGATGATTTTCCAATATTAATTGTTACCAATATAAAACGTATTTTTGTGTTTAGTTGTTGATTTATGTAACGAGTATGATCGTTTAAACTAATATCAAAGTAAAAATTGAATAACATTAAAAATACAGCAATAAAGGTTCTGGTAATTGGAGATATCATGATTGATCATTATATCTATGGTAATTGCAACAGAATATCTCCAGAAGCACCCGTACAGGTTGTTGAAATACAAAAAGAGGAATATACCTTAGGTGGTGCAGGAAATGTACTTAAAAACCTTATTTCTTTTAATTGCGAAGTTGATATCGTTTCTATTATTGGTAATGATGAGCAAGGGCAATTGGTTTTAAATCAGTTATCTACATTTAACAGTAATGGCGATGGTATAATTAAAGATGATTCTCGTTGTACTACTGTAAAATCAAGAGTGCTGGCTTCTAATCATCACCTTATTAGGTTAGATAGAGAAAATACTACCGCAATTAACCAATCGACCGAAAAAAGTATTGTAGAAGTTCTTAAAAAGAAGATCGATTTATTTGATATCGTATTAATTTCTGATTACAACAAAGGGCTTTTAACAAAAACACTGTTGGCAGAAATTTTTACTTTATGTAAAGCAAGCAATAAAACCACACTTGTTGATCCTAAAGGGACTGATTTTTCAAAATATAAAGGCGCAAATATTATAAAGCCAAATAAAAAAGAAGCGGCTTTGGCTACTGGAGTAAGTATTAAAAACCATGCAGATTTGGAACAAGCCTGTATGCTTTTGCAAGAAATCACAGGGTGTGATGAGGTTATTATAACACTATCAGAAGAAGGAATTGCTTTTTATTCTGGTGATAAGCTTAACCTAATACCAACAAAAGCCTTGGATGTAATTGACGTAACAGGTGCAGGAGATACAGTTTTAGCTTCAATTGGTGTATCAATAGCTTCTAATAAATCAATAGCAGAAGCTTGCAACTTTGCCAATCATGCTGCTGCAATAGTAGTTAGTAAAGTGGGAAGTGCAGTAGCGAGCTATGAAGAAATTCAAGAAAAGTTTCCTAACTAAACTACTAAAATGCACGAACAGATAAAATCAATTTTTAACGAACATATAGAAGTTGCCAATAAAACACTATCTCAAACTAGTGAGCTAATAAATAGAGCCTCCGAGGTTATTATTGAATGTTTAAAGAACGGCAATAAAGTTTTGCTTTTTGGAAACGGTGGTAGCGCTGCTGATGCGCAACATATTGCTGCTGAATTTACAGGAAGATTTTTTAAAGAACGTAAATCACTGCCAGCAATTGCTTTAACTACGGATACATCAGCGATTACTGCGATCGGAAACGATTATGGCTTTGAACGTATTTTTTCAAGACAGGTAGAAGGCTTGGCTAATTCAGGAGATGTTTTAATCGGAATTTCAACAAGCGGCCATAGTCCGAATGTAATAAAAGCACTGGAACTAGGACGTGATTTAGGTTGTAAAACCATTGGTTTAACAGGCAGAGATGGTGGAAGCATGAATAATTTTTGTGATTTAAATATTATTGTCCCTTCGGATGTTACAGCTAGGATTCAGGAAATGCATATCCTTATTGGTCATATTATTTGTACCGCTATTGATGCTGCATATTAAATAGATATTTATCATTCAAACAAACTACAAACGGTTAATTTAACATTAATTAAGAACTGTAATATTTCTTATACTAATGATTTAAACTTTAATGTTAAGTCTAATTTTACAACTTCAATACGTTACTAAATATTTATGGAGAGTAAGCTGAAGGCTGAGGGTAAAAATTTTGATTTTGTAGATACCATAAGATGTATTTCTATGATGGGAATTGTTTGGGAACATAGCCGTATTTATTTAGGACCTAAATATAATTCTTTTGGGTCTATCCTTGTTGAAGCCAGTTCCATTCAGTTTTTTAAATTCTCTACCATAGCTTTCTTTTTAATTGGAGGCTTCTTAATAAATCATAAATTTCAAGAATATTCTGCTATACAGTATTTGAAAAATAGATTTAAAAGTACTGTAAAACCCTGGCTCTTTTGGATGTTTATTTTTATTACACTTACCGTGTTAGATAGGTGGATTGCTTATAGTAAGGGAAGTGATGGTGGATTGATGGTTTCAAATTTCTTTAAATATATTACTGATTATTTTGTTTGGGTATTATTTTTTAGCCCCTATTGGTTTATATTGAATTTTTTAATCTGTATAAGTATACTTTTAATATTTAAAAAGCAATTGTACAACTATAAATTAGGGATAATGCTAGGGCTTATTTCGTTAGTTTACAGTGTCAATTTATATTTTCGTTGGTTCGAAACGTCACATACTTCTGCTCTTTTTGGTTTCGTTTTTTATTTATGGGTTGGTGTGTATTTAAATAAACATTATAGTTTAATACTAGGATTTCTAAGAAAAACACCTTGGGTTTTCTGGATAATCATGATTGTATTATCTTTTACCTTAGCGATATCAGAATCTTTATATTTGACTAACCTTGGTAACGAGGACGCCTATAACACCCTAAGAATTTCAAATATATTTTATTCATTTGTTGTATTTGGAGCATTGCTAAAAATAGGAAACATTAAAGGTTTAAGTTATTTAAAACCCCGCGAAACTACATTTGGAATTTACCTGATCCACATTATTATAATAGAAAGATTTTTGCCACTCATATTTCAGCCACTTAAATTAGATGTAATGCATTATACCGTATGGCAAAATTTAGGCTTGCTTATTACTCGGTTTTTAATTGCCTATTTTATGAGTTATTTTTTAACTAGGTTGATAATAAGGACAAAAATGAAATGGTCTATTGGAAGATAGCCTTAAAAAATGTTTTTAAGACTTCTTTTTAAGGCCTTTCTAAATCTTTTAAAATTAAAATTAGTAAGGCTAAATACTTCTTTTCTGAAATACCACTTTAGATTGAGCATGTTGACATTTGGCGACATTAAAATTTCTAGCCATTTTTTAAATAAATATTTTTCTAGTCTTGACTGATCATATCTGTTCGATTTTTTGTTCGCTAATTTAAGCTCATTAAAAAAGGCCAAATAACGATTTAAATGAGCTGCATTAAAGCTTCCCTTAAATAACTCCATATGTATGCTTAGCAAATCGCTATTTGCTTCAATACCGATTTTATTCAGTAGGTTTCTTAAAATTCTTTGCTCTTGCTGAAATAATATTTCTGAATTTAAAAAAGATGTATTATTAGAATGTATCCTATACTCAACAAGTACATGGTCAATATTTGCGATTTTATGATTTTCCGAAATTCTGCTGAAGAGATCGAAATCTTCCGCAGGGGCGTAATCTCTATAACCATTAAGATCATTAAAAACTTCCCTTTTAAACATAGTTGTGGAGTTAACAAAAGGGTTACCAAAAAGCATAAAAAGATCTACATCATTATCTACAGGTACATTTAATCTCTGGCCAGTTTTCGTACTGTTTTCATCAATAATATTTGCATGACCACCGCATAAAGCAACATCTGGTTGATTTTTTAAGAAATCGTACAACAACTTTAATCTGTCTTTATACGCAATATCATCACTATCCAAAATGGCAATATATTCTCCTTTAGCCAATTCTAATAGTCTGTTTCTAGTAAAAACTAAGCCCTTATTGCCTTCATTATGAGCTAAAACTATTCTTTCATCTTTAAAAGTTTTCACAATTGAAACTGTATCATCTGTTGAGCCATCATTTAAAACAATTAATTCAAAATCGGTGAAAGTTTGGTCGAGAATACTTTCTATTGATCTTTTAATATGATTACTTTCATTATATGCCGCCATAAAGACGGTAATTTTGGGTGTTGACATAATTTTTGATTGAATCTTGCCTGTGGCTTAAATGCTGACGGAAAATAATGTAAAATTATAAATTATTTATTCTTTAATTTGCGCAAATGTTAAACAGGTAATAACTATTGTTTATACAAAGGCTTGGATGAAGAAAATATTATTTATAACGCATAATTTGGGTAGAACAGGTTCTGAAATGTTACTTTGGTACTCATTGACCCATTTAAATAAGGATAAATATTTACCTCTTTTATACACAAAAGACAAAGGTGTATTGGTTGATGAACTCCCTTCTGAAATAAAGCATTTTTTGCCCTATAAAAAAAATCCTAAAAGATCTTTAAGGCTTTTAAGATCGGTTTTGAAAATATTTAAGATCGATTCATTCGAATATCAGTTAAAGCACATTACTGAAAAAAATAATGTTGATTTCTGGTATGTAAATACTATAGTTCTACCTGAGTTTTATCCTTTAGCTAAAAAATTAGGTGTTAAAATAATTACGCATGCACATGAGTTACCACTTGCTTATAATTTTATTTCATACAAAGGATTAGAGACCATTATTTCTTCATCAGAAGTACTAATAGGATGCTCGAAAGCTGTATGTGAAAAAATAAGCGGTATGGGAAGAGATGATGTAAAATTATTATATGGTTTTATAGATAATAATAAAGTTCAATTTACAAAGCCAGCTAAAGACATAAGATCTAATCTAGGTTTTAGTGCGGATGAATTTATATGGGCTATTTCTGGTAAAACATCCTTAATAAAAGGGGTTGATTTTCTAGTTTCATTAGCAAAAGAACTTCCAGAGAATGTTAAAATAATCTGGATTGGCGGAGAGGAAGATACTGGAATTTATTACTACGCGAAAAAAACCTTAGAGAATTTATTCCCTGGAAAGGTTACTTTTTTAGGGGCTCAAAGTGGTGATTATTATAACTACCTTAATTCTGCAGATGCATTTTTATTAACCTCTCGCGAAGATTCTTTCCCCCTTGTGATGTTAGAAGCAGCAGCTTTGGGTAAACCAATTGTAGGTTTTAAATCGGGCGGAATTAGCGAATTCATAAAAGAAAATACAGGTATTGTTGTAGATTCCTGGAGAACTAAGGATTTAGCCACAGCGATGATGGAAGTAAAAGATAATCCTGAAAGATTTTCTATTGACGCTATAAAGGCAGAAGCAGCCCGTTATGAAGTGAAAAAGCAGGTGGCTCTACTTGAAAATATATTAGATGGTGTATCTTAATATATAAAAGCTGAAGTTATTTTATAAAGTTAAATAATGCATTACATACACGCTTATGTAGGTAATGCACGAAGTTTATAACTTTAAGCCATTCTTTAAAGCCTGCAAATAACTATGCCCATATTTTTGATCTGGTTCTAGATGACAGCCTTCTGCCCATTCATTCCAGGCATTAATGAATATAATACGCTCATCCCCTTCAAAGTTTTCTTTTGTATAGGCGACGGTTTTTTCTACCCAGTTTTGAAATTTTTCAGGACTCGAGTTAACGAATATTGTAGCGTTATTTTTTCTTCTTGCTGAGTTATCCCAAGAAGGAAAAACTGAACGAAAATATTTATATTTTTTTGGAGATTTTATACTCATTATATCCGCCATATCTTTATAGTCGTAAACATTATTGCTCAGGAAGGCACTCTTTTTTAAAGCGGTTTTATGCATTAACTTTCTAAAAAAATGACTTATTGGCTTTTTCTTGCTATATTTTTTAACATCCATAGCAAAATCTGGTGCAAACTCCATGCTGGCATCAAAGTCATGCATTTTAGGGTCGAGATCTTTTAGGAAATTTTCCACCCTAATAAGGTATATATCTTCAAATCCAGCTTTTTTAACCTCTTCTCTCCAAATACTAACCGCCTCATTAATTTGAGGGTGAAGTTCGGATCTGTATACCAAAAAAACAGGTTTCCCATCTATTTTAATATATCTTTCATCCTTAAAAAATGGAATTAAATACTTTATGTGCTCATAATCATCTTTTAAGTTATAATCCTGCTTTATTAGTACATTTTTTTCTAAACCATCCCACCTTCTCGTCCAATTTTCATTAGCCCAGCATAAACAAAATGGAAAATTTGGATTTTTTGAATTAAGCATCTGTTCAATTGGTCTCTCCATCAAAAGTTTGCCATTAAACCAATAATGATAGAAGCAAAAACCATGAATGCCATAACTTTTTGCTAATTGAGCTTGGGCAATCATAGTTTCTAATAATCTTAGGTCGTAAAAGCCTAAATCGGTAGGTAGGTGTGGTTGGTAGTGATGTTTAAATTTTGGTGCAGATTTGGTAACATTTGTCCATTCAGTAAAGCCCTTGCCCCACCACTCATCATTCTCTTTAAATGGATGAAATTGTGGTAAGTAGATTGCAATAGCTTTAACATCGTCTAGGGTTAAATGATTCATAAATGAACGGTAAATATTGTAAGTAAGTTTTGCAAATTAATAAGAGCTGAACTAATTAATTTCGCCTAAGTTAATCAAAGAAAAATGTATTAAAAAAATGAAAATGTTTAGCTCCAATTTTTGAATACTAACGCTTATTTCAATTTAAGGGCAAAATTTAATCTACTAAGCCATTTCCTTGGTTTTCTATCAGGAAAATATTCATTGTAATGTTTTACAATAAGGTTTGTTAAAAAGAAGCTGAAGCTTTTCTGATAGGCATTAGCTATTTTATTTACTAAGTTTTTGTCTTCTGCACTAAGGCCGTTATAATTTTTTACCAGCTGCAAATTAGTGTTGATTTCATCGTTAAGTACTTTTTTTGCTTCTTTTTTATAGGCATTAAAAGTAACTGATTTTCGGTGCATGCGGTGTAGAGTAAGGCATTGGTTAACGCACACGGCTTGGTTGTGGTAAGTTGCTACAAAACCCATCCACCAATCATAATAACCTCTTGCCGGAATGGGTGTAAAATGCTTAAGAGAAGATCTATTAAACATAGAAGTATGCCCCGTTACAGAGTTGTAAAACAAAAAGCTTTTAAATGATTTTCCTTCTAGCGTGAAATCCGATTTTAATATTTGTTTGCCAAGATCTTTCCCTTCATCATCAATCAATTCTGAATTTGAAAAAACCAACCACTTATCTTTAATATTAGCCAATAAAATTTCGAGTTTATTAGGTAGCCAAATGTCATCCTGGTCACTAATGGCAATATATTCTCCTGTTGTAAGATTAATTGCTTTTTCGAAATTTTTATTAAAACCCAGGTTTTGCGTATTTCTAAATGATTTTATTTGCGGATAATGTACGGCAAGGTTTTCACTAATTTGGAAAGTATTATCTGTAGAGCAGTCATCCAAAATAATAAGTTCAATGTTTTTATGAGTTTGGTTTAAAATACTTTTCACCTGCTCTTCCAAAAACTGAGCGCCATTATAAGTGCAAAGGGCAATAGAAATTAATGGCTCCATTATAATATTGTTTCGGTGTTACTTCTTGATTGTTTTTTGGTGGCTAACTTTATAAATTGTCTAAAGTTAAAGTGTTTGATAGAAAACAGTTCAGATTTTATAAACTTGCTTAACTGATTTTTTTCCTTGCTGAAAAATAAGAAGTTGAACCACTCTTTTTGCAGCATAATTTCTAACAATGTGTTATTATAGCTTTGCTTTTTTTGATTCGAATTTTTTATTTTTAACAAATGCATTTCAATTTTATGCATATCAATATTGTCAAAATTTCTTGTTAAAAAGCTGTGGTGAATCAATATGTTTGCCTCTGGCACTTTTTCGCCGAATAAATTTGAAAGAAGATAATTAATAGTCTTCATTTCACTTTGGTTCATTTCTACACGTTTTTTTGAAGTAATATTTTCGGCATGTATTCGATATAAAAGAAGGTTTTCATTTAAGTTTGCTACCTCATAATTTAACGCAATTTGTGAAAACAAGTAGTAATCTTCAGCATACTGATATTCAATATCATATTTAAATTCCTTTGCTATCTTGGAATCAAACATCACCGAAGGATGAATAAAACTATTTCTAAAAAGATGATTAACCTTAATTTCTTCTGAAAAAAAAGGTCTTCTTAATTTGTACATCTTTTCTCCGTTTTCATTTATAGCGATTGCCTGCGAACCACACATTTTACAAGATGGATTTGATTGCATATAGTCCATTTGCTTTTCTAATCGCGTTGGGAGCGCTATATCATCAGCGTCTATTCTGGCAATATATTTTCCTCGACTAAGCTCAAGACCAATATTAAGTGTTGCTACAATGCCTTTGTTTTGTTCGTTTTTTATATACGTGATTCGTGGATCAGTAAAGGAATTAATAATTTCTTCTGAACGATCTATGCTTCCATCATTTATAATTAAAAATTCAAATTTGGTAAGTGTTTGGTTAAGAATACTGTTAATGGTCTCTTTTAAATACTTTTCGCCATTATGAACTGGCATTAAAACGGTTAATAATATTTCTGGAGTATCTGTCATTTAGATAAAGTATTTAAAAGGCCAAGATTACATTGAAAGCCGGTGATGCAATGAAACAAAAGTAAAAATAAATAAAGCTTTAACGATGGAGCAAAGTTTATTTTTAGTGTGGAAGTATAAGCTTGAAAAGTCTAAATAATTTTTTATGCATCTTTGGAGAATATTTAATCTTATCAGATTAAAAGAATATAGGAGATTTGAAACTCAGCTCTTAAAAACAAACATGAAAAAAGTTTTATTTATCACCCCATTTTTTGGAAGAACAGGTTCTGAAATGCAGTTATTTTATATTCTGCAAAATCTCGACCAACAAAATATTAAGCCATATTTATTTTCTAGAAATAATGGTGTGCTTGTAAAAGAGCTTTCCGATAATATTCCTTCATTTGTTGGCTATAAGCAGCATCCGAATTTTTTGTATAAAATTTTCAGATTGTTATTATATACTGTAAATATCAATCCTGTTGAGTTTCAGTTACGTTTATTACAGAAAAAGATAAAAGCCGATTGCTGGTATATAAATACAATAGCAAACAGAGATGCCTTTAGTATTGCAAAAAAACTAGGAATAAAAGTGATTTCTCATGTGCACGAATTGCCATTATCTTATAGTTTGGTTAAAGCAGGCTCCATAAAAAATATGTTAAGCTCAGGAATGTGCATTGGTTGTTCTAAAATTGTATGCGAAAAGCTTGAAGATATGGGGCATAAAAACGTTCAATTACTTTATGGTTTTGTTGATGATGAGAAAATCAATCTATCGGAAAATAATGATGCCATTAAACAGCAATTTGGAATTAAGATTGATGATTTTGTTTGGATAATTTCTGGTAACACTTCTACAATAAAAGGGATTGATTTTCTTATTCCTTTGGTTAAAGAATTAAAACATAACCATAAAATAATTTGGATTGGTGGAGTAGAAAGTAATGGAACAATGTGTTACGCGGAAGAATCCATTAGGGCAAATTTTTCTGATAGGGTATTTTTTGCGGGTAAAAAATCGACAGATTATTACGATTATTTTAATATTGGACATGCTTATCTTTCCCTATCGCGGGAAGATTCTTTCCCATTGGTGATGATTGAGGCAGCCCATTTAGGTAAGCCCATTGCAGGCTTTAATTCCGGTGGGATAAATGAATTTGTAAAAGAGGATATTGGTATTGTTATAGATCAGCTTAATTTTAAGGCACTAGCAAATGCTATGGAGCAAATAGAAACCAATTACGAAAGCTACGATCAAAACAAAATAAAAGCCTACGCTAAAACATTTAATGTTAAAGAGCAAACCCGAAAATTAACTGAAATGCTAGAGCTTTATATTTAGCCGTTAATCTGTAAAAGCTTGCATATCAATTAATTTCCTGTATAATCCATTGTTAGCCATTAATTCAGAATGATTACCAGTTTCGGCAATTACTCCCTTATCAATTACAACAATTTGATCTGCGTGTTGTATGGTGCTTAAACGGTGTGCAATAACAATAGATGTACGGTTTTTCATTAAATTATTTAATGCATCCTGAACTAGTTTTTCTGATTCAGTATCTAAAGCAGATGTGGCTTCATCCAAAAGCATGATAGGCGGATTGGCTAAAACTGCACGTGCTATGCAAATTCTTTGTCTTTGCCCACCAGACAATCTATTCCCTCTATCACCAACAAAGGATTGATACCCATCTTCAGTGCTTAATATGAATTCGTGTGCATTTGCTATTTTGGCAGCAGCAGTAACTTCTTCCTGAGAAGCATCTGGTCTTGCAAAGGCAATGTTATTGAAAATAGTGTCGTTAAATAAGAAAGAATCTTGATTTACTGTTCCCATTTGCGAACGAATACTTTCTACAGTTAAATTTCTATAATCATGACCATCAATTTTTATAACGCCTGATTTTGGATCATGGAATCGAGGAATCAAATCCATAAGTGTACTTTTACCTCCACCAGACGGACCCACTAATGCAACGGTTTTTCCCTTTTCGATTTTGAGATTAATGCTTTTTAGAATCTCTTTTTCCCCATAGCTAAAGGATACATCCTCTAATGTTAATGCATTTTGAAAACCTTCAAAAACTTCAGCATCACTTTTATTCACCATGGCTGGTTTAGTATCAATTAAATCTAATACACGCTCTCCAGCAGAGATGCCAGAGTGTATCCCGCTAAATGAATCGGTTAAAGCTTTAATAGGTTGCATCACTTGAGAAAATGTAGCTAAGTATACAACGAAATCTGCTGCTTCAAGATCTCCCTTTCCACTCAAAATTAAAGTACCTCCATATAATAGAATAAATACAACGACAAAAACACCAAGTGTTTGCGAAACTGGAGATGCGAGTTGTTGTCTCCTTGCCATTTTCCTATTCAAAAAGGAATAAAACCTGTTTTCATCATCAAATTTTTGTTTCGTTCTATTTGTAGCATTAAAAGCTTTTATAATCTTTATGCCACTGAGTGACTCATCTAAAAAACCGATCATCTTTGCAAAAGATTCGTGAGACTGGGTAGCCTGTTGCTTTAATCTTTTTACTATCTTGCTGATGATAAATCCAGAAATAGGAATAACCAGTAATGAAAACAATGTCAATTTTAAAGATATTGAGATTAAAACTCCAACAAAGAACATGAGTTGTAGTGGTTCTTTAAAAACAACTTGTAAGGTATTAGTTACGGTAAACTGAACCACTTGAACATCCGATGCTACCTTAGAGATGATATCGCCTTTACGCTCGTTGTTAAAGAAACCAACATGCATATTCATTACGTTGTTAAAAACAGTCTTTCTTAAATTTAATAAGGTATGTACGCGTAAATCCTCCATAAAACGTTGAGAGAAATATCTAAACAAATTAGATAAGAATACGGTTACAACGATCACAATACAAATAATTTGTAAGGCATGTATTTTATCGTGTGCAATTATGGCGTCCATATATTCATTAAACTTTCCAAGAAAATTTAATGATCCTGCAGTTTTGTCAGACTTAATATTAGTAACAGCTTTGCCTAGAAATAGTGCTTGCATCAATGGACCAAGCAATGTGAACAAAAAGGTATTAAAGGCTATTGCGAATAATGTTGCAATAACATAAGGTATGGCAAATTTTTCTATAGGTTTGGCAAAGGATAATAAACGAAAGTAAATTTTCATTTTAGGTAATATGGTTATGTAAACCGAAGCCCAGTTAGTTAGGCTGCGGAAAAAATCTAAATAAAATTAGGCAAATGTACGTTTTTCGATTAAACCTTATCAGGTTTGGGCGTTTGCTATACTTAAAATTACAATCGCTTAATGCTTTTTGTGGAAATAGATTGATTAACAATTCCCATTACATCAGAAATATTCAATTTAGAGTTGTACTTTTTCTTTAAACTATTCAATCTTTTTCTGCTATTGTCTATTTGATCTGCGTGCGCTAAATAATCCTTATAACTGCCGATAACCCAAAATTTTCCAATCAATATTTTTGGAAGTAATTCTGCAAATAGTTGCTGCAATGGCCAAAGTATTTTCCTTATTCCATTAAGGTGAATAGATTGAAGGATAAAACGGTTTCGGTAGTAAATTTTCTTTATAAAATCTGATTTGATTTGTGTTTTGGTGCTTCCACTCACATGATGAAAACAAACGGATTTATGCTCGTAATAACATTTCCAGCCCAATTGCCAAGCCCTCAGACTTAAATCAAAATCTTCAGAAGAAAATGGGGAATAAATTTCATCAAAGCCACCAAGTTCTTTTAGCTTGTTAGCATTAACCAATGCATTTGCACCCGAAAGATAAGCTGTATAAACATTTTCATCTTCAGTATTTTCACTATAATAGAATTTATTGGCTTTTATTCTGCAACCTCCATAATATAACAAGCGGGCGGCATCTTCAATTTTAGTTCCATCAACAGTCATTATTCTGCTCATAACACCAAAAGTATCAGGCTTATTAAAATATTCCCATTGATGGTCAAAATAATCGGGTGTTAACTTTACATCAGAGTTTAATAAGAGAATAAATTCATATTGAGATTGACGTATCCCATGATTACAGGTATAAGAAAATCCTCGATTTTTATCGTTAATAAGGAGTTTAACGTTTGGATAGTTTTCTTTTATAAATGTAATGCTATCATCTTTAGATCCATCATCAATCACAATAATTTCGAATAAAGATTTCGAATTAATTGCAGCCGTAAATACTGATGGCAAGTATTTTTCGAGTAAATGCTTGCCGTTATAATTAGGTATAACTATTGAAACGCTTTTTTGCATCTACTTTACGAGTTTGTAATTCCGGTATTCAAATAAACGGATACCCGTTAAATCTTCAATTTTTTGCAAAAGTTTTCTGCGGAAATTCATTTTAGATGGAAGCTTGGTAAGATCCTGATCAAATTTCCAGTTTGCAGCTTCAATTCTAGTGTGCATTACTTTTGGATGCGTTCCTTTAAAATGAACCAAGCGATCTGCATTATGCATATCAAAAGTGTTTTGCACAGGGTAATTTTCCTCAATCCACTCTTCGGTTTGATAAAACTGGTTAAAGTTTCTAACCTTTCCCTGTAAGCCTTTTGGTGGTTTTACCCAGCCATAATGGTAAATGTAAGCATCAATAAGTTTAACATTTAATTTTCTGTCGTTAATTCTAAACCCTTGTGCGTCCCTATAAGAATGTATGCCAGGTAAATTTTTTAAAATGCGAACTTCCCTTCTATACCACCTTCTCGATTCGGCAAGGTAATCATATGAGGCATAAAAATGTTTGTACTTAAGTAGCAACGCTTCAACCTTATCATCGTTCAAGGTATCTTCCATTTCCTTTCTAATCAAAGGAAGATAATCTTCGTGTATTGCTTCATCACCCTGAATATAAATCATCCAGTCGGTATCTTTAGAAATTTGGGCAAGTGCCTTATTAGTTTCATCCGCAAAAACTCTTCCGCCTTCGCGGATACTGTCATCCCAAATGGTTTCTATAATTCTAATCTTTTTAGGATCGATACTTTTAACCAATTCCGCAGTTTCATCCGAAGAATTTCCTAGCGCAATCACAAAGTCATCACATAAAGGTAAAACAGAAAGAATAGCCTCTTTAGCGGGATAATCGTTTGCTATTGCGTTTCTTAAAAAGGTAAATCCTGTAACTTTCATTCAGACTTTATGTTTATTATTACTTTGTGCCTTATATTTTTGTTTATTTGCACAAAGATAGTTTTATTGATGAATACCCACCTATCCGTTTTAAGCGAAATTAGCAAAGGCAATTATAAAGTTTTGGCCAGGACTTTAACTTTGGTGGAGAATGATATTAAGCCTGCCGATTTAATATTGAGAGATCTGGATGGTAAAAATACAGTTCCGGTAATTGGCATAACAGGTCCTCCGGGAGCAGGCAAAAGTACACTTGTTAATGCTATAACCAATTATTTTGTCTCTTCAGGTAAAAGAATAGCGATACTTGCTATTGATCCAACATCGCCATTTAATTTTGGTTCCTTACTTGGAGATCGCATACGAATGGCAAGCCAATTTAATAATCCTAATGTTTTTATTAGATCGCTCGCCACTCGAGGCGCATTAGGCGGTATTTCTGCCAAAACCATTGAAATGGTTGATGTTTTGAAAGCTGCAGATTTTGATTTAATTCTGATTGAAACCGTAGGTGTGGGGCAATCTGAAGTGGAAATTGCTGGCCTGGCGGATAAAACCATTATTGTTTTAGTACCAGAATCTGGCGATGAAGTCCAAAACATTAAATCGGGCTTAATGGAAATTGCCGATTGCTTTGTAATTAATAAAGCGGATAGAGCGGGAGCCGACACATTTGCAAATAATCTCAAAAAAATTGTTCACCAAGGCTTGAAAACTGTCCCTGTTTTAAAAACAACGGCAGATAAAAATATTGGAGTAGAAGAATTATGCAAGTGGATTATCGCTAATCCTGCAGATAGTCCAAATGATAAAAAAGAGTTTTTACTTGCAGAAAAAGCTTGGAAAATCATTCAACATTATAAAATGCAACATATAGATAAAAAAAAGCTTCGCGAAAAAATTCACGAAGCTTTAGCTGAAAAGGATTTCAATATTTATCGCTTTGCGGATAAATTTAAGAATTCATAATGCTTTCAATTTCCTCTGCTTCAACAGGAATATCTGCCATTAAATCTATATTACCATTAGCGGTAATTAGAATGTTGTTTTCCAATCTAATACCAAGCCCTTCCTCAGGGATATAAATTCCAGGCTCAACTGTTAAAATATTTCCTACAGCAAAAGGAGTATATCTACCAGCAAAATCATGTACATCTATACCTAAATGATGAGAAGTGCCATGCATGAAATATTTTTTATAAGCCGGATAAGATGCACTTTGCTTTTTAACATCTTCAGTAGATAGCAAACCAAGTTTAATCAATTGTTCTGTCATTAACTCGCCCACCTGTTCGTGGTAAGTGTTCCAAACGGTATTGGCTACTAACAATTTTGTTGCTTCCTTCATTACATGCAACACAGAGTTATATACATCTTTCTGTCTGGCAGTAAAACGACCGTTAACAGGAATTGACCTACTCATATCTGCATTATAGTTTGCATATTCTGCACCAAAATCAAACAGAATTACATCGCCATTCTTGCATTCTTGATTGTTATCATTATAATGGAGGATGTTGGCATTGTGGCCAGATGCAATAATTGGAGTGTAAGCATGGCCTGTTCCACCTTGACGAATAAACTCATGGATTATTTCAGCCTCAATTTCATACTCTTTAACGCCTGGTTTAGTAAATTTTAACACCTTTATAAAAGCATCTCTGGTTATTGCGCAGGCTTTTTTCGTTAAATCAATTTCTACATTTGATTTAATAGCCCTTAATTTACGCATAATTGGAGCCGAACGTTCATAATGATGCAAAGGGTATTTCGAACGCATTTGATCTATAAAACGAATATCTCTATAAGGAACCGTGTGCGCATATCTATCGTTCTCATTTGTGTTTAGATAAATGTTATCCGCATAATGAACTATACTATGTAAAATGTTGTCGAAATCTTCTAACCAATAGATTGCTTCAATGCCCGAAGCAGCCTTTGCCTGCTCTTTTGTATACTTGTAGCCTTCCCAAACTTTAATGTGATCATTCGTCTGTCTTAAAAACAGGACTTCTCTGTATAATGGATTAGGACAATCAGGATAAAGGAGTAAAATGGATTGTTCCTGATCGATCCCAGATAAATAAAATAAATCTGGATTTTGCTTAAATATAAAGTTTTGATCGCCACTTCTTGGAAATTCGTCACTAGACTGAAATAGAGCCAAAGAGTTGTTTTTTAGTTCTTTAATATAGTTTTTTCGGTTTAAAATGAAGAGCGACTGATCAATTTTAGGATATTTCATAAATGTTATATATTAAACTGGGTGATGGTCAAATGTAAGAAAATGATTAAATAAGACGAAGTTTGGAACGGAGTTTGTATAAAAGTTTGAAAATTTAAAATTTTGATTAATTTTGCAGTTACTGAAAAATTAATCAATTAAATTGTTTAACCCTTAAAAAAGAAAAAAGATTATGAATTATTCTACTTTAAAGAAAAGTCTTGCTCTTTCTTTAGTGGCATTAACAGGAGTAGCTTCTCTTGCTGTCGCTCAGGAAACCCCGGCAACGACTTCTTCAACCAAGGTATTTGGTGGAAGAGGACAGTACAGAACTTGGTCAATTGGTGTTAATGGTGGCGTTTTAGCCCCTGTTCTTGCTATTGGCGGTTCTAATGATTTCAACAAATGGGATGTTAACTTAGGTTACGGTTTAAATATCCGTAAACAATTAGGTCACTCATTCGCTTTAGAATTGAATGGTTTACGTGGTAAAGTATCTGGATCTAACGATGCAACTGTTGGTGCTGTTCCAGCAGGTTCTCCAAAAGAATTCGAAACTCAATTACAATATGCTGTAGATTTACGTGGTGTTGTTAATGTTGGTTCTATCGATTTCTTACGTCGTGAGAATTCAGTAGGTTTCTTCTTAACTGCCGGTGGTGGTTATTTAGCTTATGCTCCAAAAGTAACAGCTGCTAATGGTACTGTAACTGATTGGAAAGGTAATGCTACTGGTCCTGCAGGTGATAAACACGATGCTAAAGATTACGTAAAAGGTTTTTATATTCCAGTTGGTGCTGGTGTTAAATTCAAAGTTTCTGAGCGTGTTAACTTTAACTTAGGTTACACTATGAACTTTGTTGATGCTGATAACTTTGATGGAGTTTATGCAAAAGGTACTACTAAAGATCACTTCTCTTACGGTTATGCTGGTTTAGAGTTTTCTTTAGGTTCTTCTGCGAAACCAAGCTTAGAGTGGTCTAACCCATTAGCTACTATGTACGATGAGTTAAAAGATCCTAGCTTACGTCAAGAAGTTGAAGCATTGAAAAACCGTGTTTCTGCTGTTGAAAAATCTGTTGAAGATTTGAAAAAAGATACTGACGGTGACGGTGTTGCTGATCAATTCGATAAATGCCCAGGAACTCCTGCAGGTACTGCTGTTGACGGTTCAGGTTGCCCACTTCCTAAAGTAGCTCCTGCTACTGAAGTTGCTACTTCAAACGTTACTGGTTTCGAAAAAATCGGTTTTGATTTCAACTCATCAGTATTAAAAACTGAATCTTATCCAACTTTAGATAAATTATCTTCAGTGTTACGTGAAAACGGTGGTAAAGTAACTGTTAACGGTTACGCTTCAAGCGAAGGTACTGCTGCATATAACTTGAAATTATCTAAAGACAGAGCAAATTCTGTTAAAACTTACTTAGTAAACTCTGGCGTTTCAGCTAGTCAAGTTGCTACTAAAGGTTTTGGTGAAGCTAATCCAATTGCTTCTAACGATACTGAAGAAGGTCGTATCCAAAATCGTCGTGTTGAAACTGCTAGAAACTAGTATTTTCTCACTTAAAATTTTGAAAGAGTCCCGGTTATTGGCCGGGACTTTTTTTATGCCTTTTAATTTTCTGTATAAACCTTTTTATCTAAGTTTGTATTATGTACTTCTTCAGAAAAAAAGATCCAAATCGACCAAATAATATCAATATTAAGATTATGCATATTATTAATGCTTTGGCTATCTCAATCTTTTTAATAGGTATTATTTATAAGCTTATTCAATGGCTTTCTAAATCATAATTTCACATTTCTTTTTATGAAACAAATCATCAAAACTTCTAATGCGCCTGCGCCAATTGGACCTTATAATCAAGCTGTAATGGCGGGTAATTTTTTATTTGTTTCCGGACAAATTGCTATTAACCCAGAGAGTGGCGAATTAAATCTGGTTAATATAGAAGAAGAAACCCATCAGGTAATGCGCAACCTTAAAGCGGTACTATTAGAAGCTGGCTTAGATTTTGAAAATGTAGTAAAAACAACCATTTTTTTAAGTGATATGGGAACTTTTGCACAGGTAAACGACGTGTATGGTCAGTATTTTACAGATAATTTTCCTGCTCGCGAAACTGTACAAGTATCTGTACTACCTAAAAATGTTAATGTAGAAATTTCTGTAATTGCCGTTAAAGGATAGTTTTGGCTATAGGAAAAGGTAAGTATTTTCTGGCAGGCGTTATTCCTTATATTATTTGGGGTACAATGTCTGTTCCATTGCGAAATATTAAACATTTTCCTGCTCAGGAGATTCTTTATTACCGGATTCTGGTTTCTGTTTTAATGGTATGGGGCACCATCTTTTTATTTAGAAGGAAAGCCTTAGCAAATGATTTTAATTATATAAAGACTTTAAGTGTTAAAGAAAAGAGAAAACTATTTCTATTAACACTTCTTGCTGCAATTTTAATTACGGGCAATTGGTTTACATATATTGTTGCCGTAAATAGTATCAGTTTAAAATCGGCCGCATTTGCTTACATGGTTTGCCCGCTTATAACGGCATTGTGCGGTTTTATTATTTTAAAAGAACAGCTTACAAAAACTAAGGCACTAGCAATAGCTATTGCATTAGTAAGCATTGGGCTTTTGGCTACAGGCTCTATTAAAGAAGTTTTATGGTCTGTAGTGGTTGCATCATTTTATGCTTTATACTTAATTGTGCTTAAGGTAATTAAAAATGTAGATAAGCTTAATTTTCTCGGCATACAGTTAATTGTTTCTGCCCTGATTATGCTGCCAATGTACTTTTATAATGCAACACCTTTGCCAACCGAAGCATTTTTTTGGGGACATATTTTTTTAATTGCAACTGTTTTTACCATTATTCCACTGTTTTTAAATGCTTATGCATTATTAGGCATGCCATCATCAGCCTTAGGGATTTTAATTTATTTAAACCCTATAATTGCTTTTGCTGTTGCATTTTTCTATTTTGATGAGAAGATTGATACGCACCAAGTGTTTGCTTATTTGCTTTTATTGCTTTCGATATTAATTTTTAATGCGCAATTGATTAAATTGTTGTTTACAAGAAACAGTAAAAATTTTGTTTAATTCTCCGTTAGATACACCTATTGAATTTATAAAAGGCGTTGGGCCAACCCGAGCCGATGTAATAAAGAAAGATCTTAATCTCTTTACTTATGAGGATATGCTTTCTTATTATCCTTTTAGGTATATCGATAGAACGAAGTTTTATAAAATTAATCAGATCAATCCCGATGCCTCGTACATTCAAATTATTGGGCGGATAATTAGTAAAAAGGTTATTGGTGATAAACGTGCGAAACGCATTGTTGCCGTTTTTAAAGATGAAACCGGAATTATGGAACTGGTTTGGTTTCAAAGTTTAAAGTGGGTTGATGATCATATCACCGTTGGAACCGCGTATGTGGCATTTGGTAAACCAACCTTATTTAACGGTACATTTAGCATTTCCCATCCGGAGATGGAACTATACCAAAAAAATGCCGTTGGCAGAGGGAATCAAACTTTGCAGCCTGTTTATAATTCCACCGAAAAACTGAAAAAGTTTAATCTTGATTCAAAAGGAATACAACGGTTAATTGCAGGTTTGTTAGATCAGGTTGTACAGCAAGTACCCGAAACTTTGCCCCAATATATTTTGGATAAGTATCAACTGCCAGATAAACGCGTTGCCTTACTTAATATTCATTTCCCTAAAAACCAGAAAGACCTTAGCGCCGCAGAAAGGAGATTAAAGTTTGAAGAACTGTTTTTTATCCAACTACAACTTTTACATAGCAAACAGTTAAAGGCCCTAAAATTTAAAGGGGTTACTTTTGAAATTGTTGGCGAAAAGGTTAACCGTTTTTATAAAGAGTTTTTACCTTTCGAATTAACCAATGCACAGAAACGAGTGGTTAAGGAAATCAGGATTGATACCCAGCGTGGCATCCAAATGAATAGACTTGTGCAGGGCGATGTAGGAAGCGGAAAAACGGCGGTTGCGTTAATGAGTATGCTTTTGGCAAATGATAACGGATATCAGGCTTGTATGATGGCGCCTACCGAAATTTTGGCCCGTCAGCATTATGCTTCTATAACCGAATTGGTGACAGATGATTTGGTTAAAGTTGCCATATTAACTGGAAATACAAAAAAGAAAGAAAGAACACTCCTGCATCAGCAACTTGAAAACGGAGAGATTGATATACTAATTGGCACGCATGCCTTAATTGAAGATAAGGTAAAGTTTAAAAAATTAGGTTTGGTTGTTATTGATGAACAACATCGTTTCGGTGTTGAACAAAGAGCCAAGCTTTGGCGTAAAAGCATTATTCCGCCGCATATTCTTGTAATGACGGCTACACCAATTCCTAGAACATTGGCCATGACGCTTTACGGTGATTTGGATGTATCGGTAATTGATGAATTGCCTGCAGGAAGAAAGCCCATTGAAACGAGACATCTTTTTGAAAGCCAGCGCATGCGTATGTTTGGCTTTATGAAACAGGAAATTGCAAAAGGCAGACAGGTTTACGTGGTTTACCCTTTGATTAAAGAAAGTGAAAAGCTTGATTTGCTGCATCTAGAAGCGGGTATTGAGCAGTTGAGTTATCAATTTCCCCGCCCTGATTATCAAATGAGCATTGTACATGGACAAATGCCAAATGCCGATAAGCAGTTTGAAATGCAACAGTTTATTGATGGGAAAAGTCAGATTATGGTTGCCACAACTGTGATTGAAGTTGGTGTAAATGTGCCAAATGCTTCGGTCATGGTCATTGAAAATGCTGAACGTTTCGGCTTATCACAATTGCACCAATTGCGTGGGCGTGTTGGACGTGGGGCTGAGCAATCTTTCTGTATTTTAATGAGCAGTAATAAATTGAGTAAGGATGGCCGCCTGCGTTTAGAAACGATGGTTAGAACCAATAATGGTTTCGAAATATCGGAGATTGATTTGCAACTGCGTGGCCCAGGAGATTTAACAGGGACACAGCAAAGTGGGGTTTTAGATTTAAAACTTGCGGATTTGGCAAAAGATCAAATTATCCTCTCGGAAGCCAGAAATACTGTTATTGCCATTTTTCAGGAAGATGGAAGATTGGAAAAGCCCGAAAATGCGTTACTCAAAGCCTATTTGCAAAAGCGTGAGCAAGGTATTTCCTTTGATAAGATTTCTTAATCTTATCAACTAATGTTTTCCGCTGCCGCGGGGGCCTTATTCTTTTTGACAACAAAAAGAACCAAAAATTGTCGGCTTGCAATTTTTCTGTTTAAGACAGTGAGTGGGATTAGACTGTGCTACCCGAATAATTGACCATGCCGATTTAGAGCTTAACGAAGAAACAATAGTTTGGACTTGTTAGCTGTTTAGGCAATCGCTAAACTAACTTTCAATTAAAATACTATTCTTTCCGATTACGCCCAGGCATAGCAGCATTTCGCAGAATAGCTCATTATAATTCTTACACTTACTTTCATTATCCGAATAATCAAAGGAATATGCAGCGAGGGTTGGGATTGTGTTGGGCTAAGCCTCATATTACTGT
>NZ_RQRS01000016.1:90863-125486 GCF_004335085.1 Pedobacter nototheniae
ACGCCCAGGCATAGCAGCATTTCGCAGAATAGCTCATTATAATTCTTACACTTACTTTCATTATCCGAATAATCAAAGGAATATGCAGCGAGGGTTGGGATTGTGTTGGGCTAAGCCTCATATTACTGTAGTCAGAATTATAATGTTGCTATTCAAGAAAGGATGCCAGCCTTGACTTTTGGGTACCTTTTTGTTAAGAAAAAGGTACGACGCCCGTCTGGCAAGACAAATCTATTTCCGCTGCCGCGGGGGCTTCTCTTCTTTGGTCAACCAAAGAAGCAAAGTTGTCGGCTCGCAATTTTTCTGTTTAAGGCAGTGGGTGGGCTTTGCTTGTGCCTCCCGAATAATTGACCATGCCGATTAAGAGCTTTATGGAAGAAACAGTGGTTTGGACTTGTTGGGAGGATAAGCGTATTGCTAAGCAAAAGTTCCTATGAAATATTTCAACAGCTCTGATTTTAAGAGTTCTCCCTAGCTATAATGTGTAATTAAACTTGTCATTTGTCATTTAAATGCAATATACCATAGTTGTGAGAGGTAATTAGTTTAAAAGTGTAGAATAAAAAGAAATATAAATGTCATATTTATAATATAAACATAGGTTATTTATTATACATAAATTATCTCAACCTATTTGCTAAGAGTAACCTCATCTTATACCACCCATCCCAAAACAAAATAGTGCCTCTTAAACAGGGAACATTCCCTCTTAGATAGGGAACAATGCCTCTTAAACAGGGGACAATGCCTTTTTGATAGGAAACATTCCCTCTTAGATAGGGAACAATGCCTCTTAAACAGGGGACAATGCCTTTTTGATAGGAAACATTCCCTCTTAGATAGGGAACAATGCCTCTTAAACAGGGGACAATGCCTCTTTGAGAGGGAACATTCCCTCTTAGATAGGAAACATTCCCTCTTTGATAGGGAAAAATGCCTCTTAAAATAGAACAATACATTTTGCTTATATAAAATTTAAAAACCAACATATAAAAAACCACTAACAACTATGGCCGAAAACAAAATTTCAATCGAAATTCCTGATGAAGAGTACCAATCAGTTTTACAACATGTAGAGCAGCTACAATCTATTTTAAAACCCTATCTTATATCCTTAACTGTTGAGCAACGCAGAACATTACCCAAACTAGGCGATAAAACATTGGCCTTTGTTAATAAAGCGGTAGAGTACGCCAATAACGATGCAAAGCTAGTACCTAGCTACATGGATTTGGGCGAATGGAAGAAAGATGTACAGGCATACGATCAATTAACCAATTTATACGCTGCGGTTAATAAATTATTGAGCACTGTTGATGATACCACTATGTTATGTGGAAGCGAGGCCTACACCGGCGCATTAAGTGTTTATGATAATGCTAAGCAAGCTGCCAAAGCTAACCAACCCAATGCCAAGCCTGTTGTCGCCGATTTAGCCGAACGATTTCCCGGCAGGATAAACAAACAAGAAATTAAACCTTAATAATAAATAAACCAGCTCCATTTTGGAGTTGACTAAACAGTATAAACTTTTGCCAAACTCAGTGATAGGAACTACTTCCTTTTACTGAGTTTTTTGAGACACTAGTTTTCCAATGAAAATTACTTACATCACATTGCCATTAGTCGCTGATGCATTTAAGCCCGAAAGCACCCTGCTCAAACTTACATGCAAAAGTTTGAGCAGGGTTATTTGATGATATTTATTAGTACTTGTCATTTGTAGTCGTTTGTTTACGGTAACCCTGAATTTTTAATTAAGAAAATATGATTACTTTTGACCAAGCCTCTCAATCAATGAATAAACGCTTCATTCTATTTTTTTTTCTGTGTCTTTTTTTTAATCATTTTGGCAATGCAAATCCTGTAAACCGTTACGCCTTAGCAGTAAATTATCATGATACATTTGATCTTACAACTGATGGCCCAACAAGCTTTTGTGTAGGTGCTTCGGTTAACTTAAGTACTACAGAAAGTGGTCCTTACGAATGGTTTAAGGATGGCATCTCAATTAGCGGAAAAACAAATAATAAATTAAATGTAGTTGCCACTGGAACTTATACCGTAAAAGCAAATGGTAACGAAAGTAATCCAGTTACGATTACTGTAAATCCGCTTCCCACAGTTTCATTTACATCAAATGCTACAGGAAATAATTGTAGCGATGAAGAGATTTCTTTTACAAGTATTGCGCCTGATGCAGTTAGCTACGAATGGGATTTTGGCGATCCTAGCTCAGGCTTAAATGCAAATAAATCTACAGATGCAAATCCAAAGCATGTTTTTGTTGGAACCCCCGGAAATGGACTTCAGACTTTTATAGTTAAACTTACTGTAAGGAATACAAATGGTTGCGTAAACGCATTTGATTTAAATGTTACAACGAAGCAGCTACCTGATGCTAATTTAGGGGGTTCTGGTAAAACAATTTACGAAGGATTACCATATTTTAAAGTTTGTTCAAACAATAACTCATCTTTTAATTTTACAAATTTATCTACAACAAATAATGCTTCATATAAAATTGAATGGGGCGATGGTTCTCCTGATTATGTTTCTAATACATTTACATCCATCACCCATATCTATCAAATAGGGATCAATACATTAACTTACACGGTAACGGGTTTAAATGGATGCATAAATTCAATTAAGTATTTTGTATTTGTAGGAACTAATCCTGGGGTAGGTATAAGTAATCCTGGTAATACCTCTATTTGTACACAAGAAGAAGTAACTTTTCCGATTACAGCAACTGATTCTAATCCAATTGGCACAAAATATACAGTAACTTTTAGTGATGGGTCAACACCTGTTATTCTCTATCATCCTTTAATAGATAAATTTGTCAAACATACATTTTTGAAAAGCTCTTGTGGAGAGCTTAACAATTCATTCACGGCATCTATAACAGCTTCTAATCCTTGCGGAACTACCCCAGGATCAACAGGAGGTATTTATGTTTCTGATAAACCCAAGGCTTCATTTAATGTTTCTCCAAATAAAACAACTTGTGAAAATACAATTCTAACTTTTACTAATACAAGTATTGGGAATATAGCAATGCCGTCTGGTTGTACAAGTGGTAATTTAGTATGGTCAATTCAAGCGATAGGTTCTACACCAGCAAATGGTTTTAGTATTTCAACAGGAGTTTTGGGAAATGATTTTAATCTAATTGATGATCCATCAAGTTGGTTGAATGGATCGCAAACTTTAAGGATCAATTTTCAAGCTTCTGGGCAATACAAAGTATCCTTAAAAATTGGCACAAATAGCCCAACAGGAGCGGCTTGTGGTCCTGATATATTTTCAGAAATAATTTGCGTTAATCCAAAACCTGTCGCCAAATTTATCGTTGATCAAACTGAAGGTTGCGGTCCTGTAAATGTTCAAACAACTAACAATTCAAATCAACCTGTTTGCGGTAATAATATTTACCAGTGGGCTGTTACATATGCTAATTTGACTGGTTGTACAAATGGTACTTCAAACTATAGTATTGTAAGTGGATCATTAACAAGTGCAACTCCATCATTTCAATTTATTAACCCTGGGGTTTATACATTAAGTTTAGTAACAAGCAATTCGGATAATGGTTGTGTATCTGCTAAGGTTTCTAAAACTATAACTATAAGAACATTGCCAGCAGCTACAATTGTTGCGCCTGTATCTGTTTGTGCAGGAAAAGCTTTTAATGTTTCTTCAACGCTTACTAATTGTGGCTCTGAAAATGCCCCCACTTACCTTTGGAAATTTCCTGGTTCAACCACTGCAAGTTCAACAATAGCTAACCCCACTAACGTCATTTATCCTATACCTGGGCCATATACCATAACTTTAGAAGTAACAAATGAGTGTGGAACAACAACAGTTACTAAAGCAATCAATGTTACAGAAAGCCCTGCAATAGATAATATTTCTAATCTTATAAAATGTACAGGAGAAGCAACGGGAATAATTAATTTTAGTACCACCCCTGCAAATAGTTCAGTAACATACGCGTGGACGAATAACAATATAGCAATTGGTTTAGCTGGTAGCGGAAACGGCTCAAGCATTCCATCTTTTAATGTATTAAATACCACTTTAACTGTAATTACGGCAACCATTACAGTTACGCCAACACTTAATGGATGTGTTGGTGTTCCAAAAACGTTTACCATTACTGTTAATCCATCAGCCCCACCCGCCAATGCAAATACAGATCAAAACCTATGTAATGTTACTTCTGCAACATTAGCAGGAAATAATCCTGGAAGTTCTTTTGCGGGAAAATGGACACAGGTTAGCGCACAAACTGGGGTAACTTTTGATAACGATACTAAATACAATGCGATCGTTTCTGGGCTTCAGGCAGGCGAGGTTTATGAATTTAAATGGACTATCAATGGCATTTCTCCTTGTTTGGGAACATCAGACAATGTTTTAGTCACCGTTTCTCCCCTTAGTGTTGGCGGAACCACCGCAGGAACTCAAAGTTTTTGTGGCACCGCTGCGCCAGGTGATATTACTTTGAGTGGACAAGTTGGAGCAGTATTAAAATGGCAGTCATCTTTAAATGGAACCACTTGGACGGATATAGCAGCAAGCGCTGGGTTAAGTACTTTTCATTATCCTGCAATTACCGCAACTACAAGTTATAGGGCTGTGGTAAAAAGTGGAACCTGTGGTGATGCAAACTCAACTCCTACCATTATTATAATAAAACCGCAACCAGCAAAACCTACAGAAACTACTAGCTACATATATTGCGTTGGCGAAACAGCTTCTGTATTGCTTGCTACAGGTACTGATTTAAAATGGTATACTTCATTGCCACTATCAGTATCATCACCTACTGCGCCTACACCTTCAACGTTAATAAGTGGTACAACAACATATTATGTAACCCAAACAGTTGATGGTTGCGAAAGTCCTTACGAAACGATTATCGTTAAGGTAAATCCTTTAATAGCCAATAATGTAATCTCGGCAGATCAAAACATTTGTAAAAATAGTACACCTTCACTGTTACAAGGCGCAACATTAAGTGGTGGCGGTGGGTCAGGAACGTATAGTTATGAATGGCAAACATCAGCAGATGGAACAAATTGGAATGCTACTGCTGTTGCGAGCACACCTACATACCAACCGGGTACTTTAACAACCGATATTTATTATAGGCGGATTGTAAAAAGTGGTTCATGCAGTTCGATTTCCAACACCGTTAAAATCTCTGTTCAGGATGCATTAACTGACTATAATATTACGGCAGATCAAACGATTTGCAGTGGCTCGCAGCCTAATAAATTAATTGGTCAGGTTCCAGTTGGAGCACCCACTTACACCTGGGAAAAATCAACTAGTTCAGCTTCGACTGGTTTCACCATTATTGCTGGAGAAACCAATCCGGATTACCAACCTCCAAGCTTGACACAAACCACCTATTACAGGCGAAATGTATTTAGCGGACCATGCTCAATGCCCTCATCAGTGGTTACGATAACCGTAAATCCGATTCCGGTATTGGTAGCTGTTCAAAACATAATACAATGCAATAATACAGCGCAGGGCACAGTTACTTTTCAAAGTACAGTGCCAAGTCCAAATATTACATATACCTGGGTAAATGACAATATAAGCATAGGCTTAGCTGCATCAGGAACAGGGAATTTACCATCATTTACCACTCAAAATACTTCTAAAACTCCTATAGAAGCCAATATTACGGTAACGCCGACTTATACGGCAGGGGGCAAAACATGCGTGGGTACAGCCATTAATTTTAAAATTACGGTATTACCAACTATAAATATAAATCCGATAGTGGATATAACTACCTGTACCGGAAGCATGGTAAATGCAATTACTTTAACAAATGATGCTGATGCTTTTGTTGGTAGTACTATTTCCTATAGCTGGACAGCATTACCTGCTATAGGTTTAAGTGCTGGAAGCGGCACACAGATACCCGCATTTACGGCTGTAAACAATAGTGCCACTCCAATAACCGCAACAGTTACCGTAACACCGCAATATATATACAACGGAAAAAACTGCACCGGCACACCACTTACCTATAAAATTACTATAAACCCAGCGCCTAACGTTACGTTTTCAGGTGCCGACCAAATTATTTGTAATAATACTGCAAGCGCAGATATTAGTTTAAGCAGCACAACAGCAGGCGTAAATTTTGCGTGGATAGCGCAACCCGTAGCAGGGATAACAGGTATTATTCTTTCAGGAACAGATAAGATTCCTGCTCAAACGTTGATAAATTCTACAAATGTACCGCTTACCGTAACCTACACGGCTGTTGCTACAACACCCGGAACAGCACAATGCCCAGGTTCTAATTTTGTATATAAGATAACCGTAAATCCTACGCCTATTGTTACGCCAACAGATTTAAGTAAAACAATTTGTTCGGCTACAAAGCCAAACATCGGTTTCTCATCCAACGTTACCGGAACAGTTTTTAGCTGGACTGTAAGTCTAAATGCGAATGTCTCTGGGGCAACAAATGGTTCTGGAACACTTATCGATCAAAGCTTAACTAACACCTCAGCTGTTGCGCAAACCATTACTTATACCGTTACACCTAAATTTACAAATGGATCAAGTATTTGTACAGGAAGTGGAGTTCAGATTATTGTTACAGTTAATCCTTCACCAAAAATTCAGTTTTCAAGTGCAGATGCCACAATTTGTTCTGGAGCTAATGTTGCTCAGGTTAACCTATCATCAACAACTATAGGTGCAAATATTAATTGGACAGCTATGGTTCCGGCAGGTATTAGCGGAGTTTCTATGCTAAACGGTACAACTATCATTCCTGCTCAAACCTTAATTAATAGCAGCAATACACCGCTAACTATTGTATACAGTGCCACTGCTAGCACTAATGATGCAAATGCTTGTGCAGGAAGTGTATTCTTATACAAAATTACGGTTAACCCTGTTGCCAAAATTACAAATACACCTTTAATACAAGAAGTTTGTTCGGGCAGCAGTTCTTCTCCAGTTATATTAACTACTAACGTTGCCGCCACAACCTACAAATGGACGGCTTCTACTACTTCAACAGATCTTAGCGGATTTGCGACCACAGGTACAGGAAATATTCCAGCTCAAACCATTATAAATTCTGGCAATGCAAAAGGCGTTGTTAAATATGTTATTATACCTGAAGCAAATGGATGCGAAGGTATTGTGAGTACTTACGAAATTAATGTAAATCCCAAACCTATATTTACTGGCAATGCCAATCCGCAGGCCATTTGCAGCAACACCCTGTTTACCTATACTCCTTCCAGTTCCACATTGGGTGTAACATTTAGCTGGGCAAGGGCTGCGGTTACCGGAATTAGTAATCCTGCTGCAAGTGGGGCGGGAATAGATGCTGCGGGGCGCATTGCTGAAACATTAATTAATACCACCGTTAACCCAATTGATGTAACTTACGTTTACCAGTTAAGTATTGGGGGTTGTACCAGCGGTACAAATTATAATGTAGTAGTAAGGGTTAATCCTTCGCCAACGGCTCTATTTGGCCCTTTTAATCAAAACGGATGTGCACCTTTTGTGGTTAATATTAAAAACCTCAACTCAAAAACCTTTGCCAACACTTATACTGTAGATTATGGTGATGGATCTCCAGTAGAAGTGTATACCGATGAGCGAGACATCAATCATA
Organism: Pedobacter nototheniae; assembly: GCF_004335085.1. Taxonomy (GTDB): domain Bacteria; phylum Bacteroidota; class Bacteroidia; order Sphingobacteriales; family Sphingobacteriaceae; genus Pedobacter; species Pedobacter nototheniae. Next base: position 98,545 of record NZ_RQRS01000016.1, read on the forward strand.
CGTACGACAATGAGTCGGCTTTGCCTAAAAACTTTACACTTAAAATAAAAACCAAAAACGATTGCGGTGAGGTGGCATCAATAGATTATATTATTGTGGTACAACCTCAAAGTGTTTTTTCCAAGTTGGTTTTACAAGGGAACCAACGTTATGGTTGTGCGCCTTTCACTATTGATTTTACAAACCTTAATCAATCAACAGGGGCAAATTTATATACTTGGGATTTTGGCGATGGCTCACCAATACAGCAAACACATGCTTTAAATGAGCCGCTAACCCATGCCTTTTTAATTGCTGGGGATTATACCATAAAGCTAACGGCAAGCAACGGATGTTCTACCGTAATTAGCACACAAACTATTACCATTTACCCTTCAATAACTGCTGGTTTTACGGTAGATAAATTACAGTATTGCGTTAGTGCGGATGTGCAGTTTACAAATACATCTGATCAGCAATTTACTGCCCTATGGGATTTTGGTGATGGAACAAGTAGTAGCGATATTAATCCTACACATACTTACACAACTGCAGGAAATAAAACTGTTGTTCTTAAGGTAACCAAAACTTATCCTGATGGTAGCACCTGTACAGGTACTATAACTAAAGTGGTGCAAATTATTCCTGCACCTGTTGCTTCTTTCAATTCCAATGCTGGAAACTTAAACTGCGGACCTTTTAAATTAACTGTAACCAGCACACCGGCAAATGCTGCAAATGTAGAATGGGATTTTGGCGATCCGGGGGGCACCGATAACATCATTACTGGATATACGGCAAGTCATACATATAATACCCCAGGAACTTACATAGTTACTGCAAAAGCCTATAGCTTGCAAAGTTGCGTGGCAATTGCTACACAAATTGTAAAAGTAACAGAAACACCAAAGGCAGAATTTACCTATCCAGCTAATTTGATTTGTGGGCCAACAGCTACTATTTTATTCCAAAATGCAACAAGTTATAGTGGTACTGATGCAGTTACCTATAAATGGTATGTAAATGATGTATTCACTTCATCATCAAAAGATTTTACCCATGTTTTTAATACGCCTGCATCTGTATTGCTTCCTTATGTTTATAAAATTAAACTCGAAGCTACAAACGTTGTAGGTTGTACAACATTTGTAGAGCACAGTGTACAATTTAATCCTTTGCCCCAAGCTGCCTTTACTTTTAACACTGTAAAAGGTTGTACACCGTTTGCACCTCAAATTATAAATACTTCACTCTTTGCCGATCAATTTGAATGGTATTTAGATGGTGTTTTAGTATCACGAGATCGAGTCCCATCAAACATAGTGCTGAATGATCCTGATAGAAGTTACGACATTAAATTGGTTGCGAATAACCAATGGGGTTGTACAACAAGTACAGTAACCAAGCAGATAAGTACTTACCCTAATCCAAATGCTTTGTTTGAAGTTGTTCAAGATGTAAGTTGCAATGGTATTTTGGAATTAAAGGTAAATAACAAATCAATAGGGGCGAGTACTTATACTTGGGATTATGGCGATGGAACTCCACCTTACACCGGCAATAATCCGGCGCATACCTATGGCAGAGCTGGTTTGTACGAGCTTAAACTAACAGCATCGAACGGTTTTTGTGCAAGCGCATATACCCATAACATTAAAGTTGCCGATGCACCTAAAGCCGCGTTTTTATCTAGTGCAACCAGTGGTTGCAACCAGTTAACGGTGAGTTTCCAAAACCTTTCCATCAATTCATCAGCTTACCTATGGGATTTTGGCGATGGAACTTTCTCTGCGGAGAAAAATCCTGTACATACTTATACCTTTGCCGGTTCGCCATTTACAGTAAGGCTGGTAGCTAAAGGTGATTTTGATTGTAGCGATGAAGCTGTAATGCTTAACTATGTTCAGGTATTTGCTCCGCCTTTGGCCCAAATTGTAGTGTCTCCATCTAAGACCATTAAGGTGCCGGAATATGGTTTTAACTTTTCGACTAAAACAGATGCCGATATAGTTACTTATAAATGGGAATTTGGCGATGGCAAAACCAGTGATAAAGCAAGTGTAGAGCATACTTATGCCGATGTGGGTACCTATAATATTAAGCTTACTATTACCAATAAAGCGGGGTGTAGCAATGTCTTTACCGACCAAGTTGATATTATTGGCGTGCCTGGTTATTTATATCTGCCAAATGCTTTTGAGCCAGCTAATGCTAAACCAGATTTAAAGGTTTTTAAAATTACAGCAAGTGGTATTTCTACTTACACTTTAAAAATATTTAATAAGTGGGGCCAGCTAATTTGGGAAACTGATAAGGTTGATGCTGATGGAGTGCCCATCGAATTTTGGGATGGTACAATGAATGGCCAACCTGCGCCACAAGGTGCTTATTATTGGAGTGCTGATGCGAAATTTATTAATGGTACGCAATGGAAAGGAATGAAATACGAAGGAAAAACTGCCAGTAAAACCGGAGTTGTACACCTAATTAGGTAATGAACTGATAGTATCCGTCTTGATTTATTTAAAGTTTATTAAGAATGGGAAACATTGGATTAATTAAACCTGTAAAAATTAAAAAAATAACAAGTAGAAGGCTTCAGCTTAAACTTAAATACATAAAAATGAAAAGAGTACTATTAATGATCTTGATTATTGCATTTGCAAAAACTGTTGATGCGCAGGATTTGATATATTCTCAGTTTTTTAACGCCCCGGGTTATTTAAACCCAGCACTCAACGGACAATTTGAAGGCGATTTACGTGTAAATCTTATTTATCGCAGTCAATGGACTAAAGTACAAGGCGCACTAAATAATTACTCTTTCTCTATAGATTATCAGGTGCCTAATTTTGGTGGTGGTTTTGGTTTAATCATGAATAGATCGACCGAAGGAACGGCTTATCTTTCAAAAACTAATTATGCCGGAGTATATTCTTATAGTATTGAGTTTGATGAAAATACTTTATCCTTCGGAGTACAGGCAGGAGTTACTAATCGAAGAATTGATTACGATAAACTTTTATTTCCCGATCAAATTAATAGCGGAGGAATAATTCCAGGCGGTGTAACATCAGCCTCGCCGCCAATTTATAATAACAAGTATTTCTTTGATTCGGGTGCTGGTATAAACCTTGTGAGTGGTAATTTTATGGGTGGTTTTTCTGCTCAACATCTTAATAAACCTGATGAATCTTTTACAGGGAGTACTTCTAAATTACCTATACGCTATGGCGGACATTTAAGCTATATGATTAAAGCAAGAGGTTATGACAGAAATGACGATTCAGCTTTTATTCCCTCAATTGTAATCTACAATCAAGCAAAAATAAATTCTTTTAGCGCAGGTATGCAGTATAAAAATAGAAGTGTAAATATTGGGTTATGGTATCGTGGAGATGGAAAACAACAGGATGCAATGGTACTTTCCTTAATTTTTGATCTTTTTAAAAGGTCAGATAGGAATAGCCGGATGCGTTTTGGAATTAGCCACGATGCTACAACTTCTAAATTAAATTATACCAATACAGCAGGCACAACGGAAGGCGCTTTTATGTTTGAAACAGACTTTCCAGGAAGAGGTAGTAACAGCAATAATAACAGAGGTTCTAGTTATGCCAACAAATGTTATAAGTTTTATTAATGGGATTTGTCAAATTATCTGAAATTTCTTAATATCATTTACACGTAACGATTTACCAACGCATAAATTTGATTGAAGGATTTAATTTTCAAAGCGTAGTTTTGTAATTCAAATTCTTTCAAGTGGCAGATTCAGAACCCAACCCCATTGTTACTAAGCCCGATCCTTATGCGGCTTTACGCTTTCCCGAATTTAGGTCTTTTTTAGGGATGCGTTTTTTCTTTACGCTGGCCTATCAAATGCAAGCTGTTGTTATTGGTTATCACATCTATGATTTAACGCATGACGCCCTTAAACTCGGTTTGGTTGGTTTGTGTGAAGCCATTCCAGCAATAGGTATAGCACTTTACGGTGGTTACATTGCCGATAAAAGTGAAAAGCGCAGTCTGCTGATTAAAATATTTTCTGGCGTATTATTGTGTTCAGTTTTAATGTTATTAATTACCAGTAAATACCTGCATTTAAAAGAGGATTTAATTGTTTGGATTATGTATGGGCTGGTATTTTGTATCGGCATTGCCCGAGGCTTTTTCGGTCCTGCTACATTCTCTTTAATGGCTAAAATTGTACCTAAAGAGCTATATCCAAACTCAACCACATGGAATAGTAGCAGTTGGCAGCTCGCAACTATTATAGGGCCACTAATTGGTGGCTTGGTAAACTGGTTATGGGGTATTACAGCCGCATACATTGTAATTGTTGTACTAATTTCTATTTCGCTGAGCTGCATTTTTACCTTTAAAAAGCACCCAGCTACCTTCGTGCCTACGCAAAACATATTTAATAGTTTAAGTGAAGGGATTCGCTTCGTGTTTAAAACTAAAATGATGGTTTGGGCTATGAGCCTTGATTTATTCTCTGTGTTTTTTGGTGGCGCTGTAGCTTTACTGCCAATGTTTGCTAAAGATGTTTTTCATATGGGATCGATGGGTTTAGGGATTATGAGAGGTGCTGCATCGTCTGGTGCTGTAATTACAATGTTGGCTATGACTCGCTTTTCGCCAATGAATAAACCTTGGAGAAATTTATTAATTGCAGTAACAGGCTTTGGCTTAAGTATTATATGTTACGGGCTATCTAAAAACTTTTATTTAACGTTATTTTTCTTATTTCTCGAGGGATCTTTTGATAGTGTAAGCGTAATTATCCGTTCAACCATTATGCAGTTGCTCACGCCCGATGAAATGCGAGGTAGGGTATCGGCTGTAAACAGTATGTTTATTGGTTCTTCTAACGAGATTGGCGAATTTGAATCTGGCTTAACAGCAAAGCTGATGCACCTTGTACCAGCTGTAGTTTTTGGTGGAAGTATGACGATTGCCATTGCCGGGATAACCTGGTTAAAAACAAAATCTTTAACAAAGCTAAGTTTGCAGGATATTAATGATCAAACCTCGGCGGTAAAGGCCTAAGGTTTGATCTGAAAATTAAAATTGTTTGTTTTTGCCCCACATTAAATAAATGATAGACCCTAAAAACGGAGCCAGCATAATAATGATAAACCACAGTACCTTAACGCCAAAGCTCATAGAGCTGTTTCTGGAGATGTGATATAAAGCAATTAGGATTAATATAAGCCATAAAATGGCTGGTATAATGATAAATAGAGCTACCTGATTACTATTGATGTTGCTTTGTAATAACATATTAAATTAATTTAGGCTACGGTTATTCCTAAGCTTCAACAATTCTTTCGCCAATTTGTTGGCGCCACATGGCTTGATATAAACCATTTTGTGCAATTAATTCTTCGTGTTTACCTTGCTCAATAATATGTCCTTTTTCTAAAACGTAAATTCTATCGGCATGTTTAATAGTCGATAATCTATGCGCAATTAAAATGGTAATGTGATCAGTTAAATCAGAAACTGATCTGATGGTTTTGGTAATTTCCTCTTCAGTAATCGAATCTAAAGAAGAAGTAGCCTCATCAAATACTAAAATATCTGGCTGTCTCAACAAAGCACGGGCAATTGATAAACGTTGCTTTTCTCCACCAGAAACTTTTACACCACCTTCTCCAATTAACGAATCCAAACCTTTATCTGCACGGGCTAATAAAGTTTGACAAGCTGCCTGATTTAAAACTTTATAACATTCTTCATCAGTGGCATTGGGGTTTACAAAGAGTAAATTCTCTCTAATTGTACCCGAAAATAATTGCGTATCCTGAGTTACAAAACCAATTTTCTCACGTAAAGCATCTAAATCAATATCTGCACTTGATGCCCCGTTGTATAAAATTTGTCCTTCTTTAGGCTGATATAAACCAACCAAAAGTTTAACCAATGTGGTTTTACCTGATCCCGATGGCCCCACAAAAGCAATGGTTTGTCCGTTGTGGGTTTTAAAGGAAATTTGCTCCAAGGCATTTCTATTGGCTGTTTGATGTTTAAAGCTTACTTCATTAAAAGTTAAATCATTAATCTTTTTAATGGAAATTGGGTTATCGGGTTTTTTATCAATAGGTGTACTTAAAATCTTTTTGAAATTGCCCAATGATACTTCAGCCTCACGCCACGAAAGGATTACATTACCTAGTTCTTGTAGCGGTCCGAATAAGAAGAATGAATAAAATAGGAAAGAGAAATACTGACCTGCAGAGATGGTATCATCAAAAATTAATAAAAGCAAAACCACAATCATGGTACTTCTAACCAAATTTACAGTAGTACCTTGCACAAAACTCATGCTACGCACATACTTAACTTTTTTAAGCTCTAAGCCTAAAATTTTGTAGGTGGTTTTATTTAACCTTTCAATTTCCTGCTCGGCTAGCCCTAAACTTTTTACCAGCTCAATGTTTCTTAATGATTCTGTAGTTGAACCTGCAAGGGCTGTAGTTTCACCTACAATAGAGCGCTGAATGGTTTTAATTTTACGGCTCAAAAACCAGCTAACAAAACTGATAATTGGAATGGCAGCGAAATAAACTAAAGTTACTTTGTAGCTAATAGAAACGGAATATACGATTACGAAAACCATCCCGATTAAACTTACAAAAAGCACACTGATAAATGAGGTAATAAACTTTTCAGAATCCAACCGTACCTTTTGTAAAATACCCAGTGTTTCGCCACTGCGTTGATCTTCAAAAACCTGATAAGGTAATTTTAAAGAGTGCTGCAAACCATCGGCATACATTTTTGCACCAACCTTTTGTACAATAACGCTGGTAAAATAATCCTGAAAGTTTTTAGCAATTCTTGATACCATTGCAGCGCCAATTGCCAAACCAATAAAGCCCAAAGCGCCCCATATATAAGCACTTTTGCTGCTGAAAGATGATTTTTTGTTGATGTATAAATCTAAAATTCGCCCGGTAAAGTAAGGGTCCATTAAAGAAAAACCAATATTTATGCCTGCAAGAAGGAGCGCCAAGGCCACAATCCACTTGTGTTTCTTCAGGTAGTTTAATAATAAATTCATTGTTGTTTTGTTGTTTGAAATACAAACATAAAAAAAGGGAACGGATATAAATCCATTCCCTTTTTTTATGACTTTACGCTAAGATACTTAGCGCATATTATTTAGATTAAAAGCCGTAACGTAAACCAATTTGGAATTGGTAAGGATTGCCAGATGGATTTACAACGCCAGTATTATTAACGCTATAATTGTATGCTTTGGCTGTATTATCGAAACCGGTAACTGCATATAATGCCTGAGTACCTAAAGTTTCTGTTACGCCCCATTTTTTATTTAATAAGTTACCAAAGTTGAAAATATCTCCCGAAACTTCGATGTTATGAGATTTATAGATTTTAAATTTCTTTGAAACCCTTAAATCAACAACGCCGAAGAAACTATTTATACCACCGTTACGCTCGGCAATTTGACCAGAGTATTTGTTAATATAATCTTTTAAGCTTTGGCTTGCTGCCGGATTATCTAATAATGCTTGCAAGTTGGTACGAATGGCTTGTGGCACACTTGGATTATTTCTGTCAAAAACAAAAGCTAAATCATTTGTGGGAACAAAATCACCATTGATGTTTCCACCTGCAAGTAAGCTATAGCGTGTACCACCGATGCCCGAATAACGTACGCCAACAGTTACGCCATAAAAAGTTGGCAATGTTCCATAAATAACAACCTTGCTGCGGAACTGACCATCTGAATAAGACATTTTACTTAAATCTCTTGGGTCATCTTTTACTGGTAAAGAAAGCGTTGCCGTGTTGGCTACGTTACCATTGTAAGATGTGTTATCTTTAGTATCATTCCAGGTATAACTTGCCGAAATTTGCCCGTCTTTAAAGTAATTCCATGTGGCATCTAAAACAACCGCAAACTGGTTTACCTTACCTTTACTATTCATTTCTAACACACGGCCAAATTGGGTTGTTAAACGACCGGCCTTCCAATCTGCTGATCCGTTAGATGGGTCTACTGATGGAACATAAACACCACGATTTGCCTCATTTGCCAAAGTAAAATATGGATTTGCAACCATGTTTCTATCTACATACATATAGTTATTACGGCCCAAAGTAGCATAACCAGTAATACCCACTTTAAATTTATCGGTAATTAATTTGCTATAAGATAAGTTGGCTTTGTAAACCACAGGTACTTTCGCATCAGGTGCGTAGGTATTAATAGTTGGTAATTGTTGTGCAGGTAATGTAGGCGCAGAAGCTGTTCCATTTCTATAACCAATAAAATTAGGTACAGGTACATTTGTAACCACATCTACAGTTGCAAAGTGCTTACCATCAAATGTTAGGTTATTAATGGTCATGTAGTTGTTAATGTCTGAGCCAAATATTCCTGCTCCAAAACGAACAAAATCAGTTCTGTTTTCATTAACATCCCAGTTAAACTGGATTCTTGGTTGAATTAAAAACTGTTTTAGCTCATTATCAGTTCTTACACCAATTGCATCAAATAATTGTTGGTTAAGCGGCGATTTTGGATAAGAACTATAATCCATCCGCAAGCCCCCTATAAATTCTAAACCTTTGGCTAATTTAGTTTGCATTTGACCGTAAATTGCAGTATTCCAAATGCCTGCTTTTACCGTTGGATCTGCAACTAAAGGCACCTCACGGTAATATTTAGTTGGAGCAAGGTTATCAAAATTTTGTAAAGAGGTAATGGCTCCGGCATTTCTATATTCAAAACGACCGTTTACTTCACTACCATAAAGCGATTTTGCATGTGTGTACATTACATCAAAACCAAAAGTATATTTGATTTTATCTGTGTTGTAGTAGAAATTATCAACCAATTGAAGTACGTTATTGGTAAAACCTTCCTGTCCAAAACGGTGTCCACCTATCTGAACGTCTGTTTTTACATCAACACCTGTCGAAATTTTAGAAGGTACATTAAATACAATTGCTCTTGGAATAGGGCCACCAAGCTCGCTATTTTGTGTACTTGCCTGATAAGTATATAAATGTTGAACTTTTAACTCGTTAGTAATTTTACTGTTAATTGTTGTACGTAAAGTTGCCAATAAGCTGTTGTCAACATTTTTATCTGTACCATAACTTTCAAAAAAAGTAATGGCCGTATTGTCTGCCAAGCCTAAAGGGTTTCTGTCATTCGTGTAATTATCGCGAATGGTTAATAAATTTTTATCATTAATTTGCCAGTCTAAACGCGCAAATGCCGCGTCGGTTCCACGTTGTTTATCGAAGGTTCCGTATTGAGGAGTATTTGCCACGCCGTATTTTGTACGTGCTATGCCTAAAAATTGTTCTAATGTGTTGTTTGTGATTTTAAACGTAGCTTCATCTTTAGGACCTTTAACATCCGCAATAATTAATGGACGTGCATCTCTTTGATGATCCCATCCCACAAAATAGTGTAATTTATCTTTAATAATCGGACCGCCTAATGTGAAACCATATTGATAAGTAGAGAAATCGTTATCGCGTTTTACCCCTCTAATATCGTATGGCGATGATAACCAATCGGCCCTGCCATATACAAAAGCACTACCACTTATTGTGTTTGTACCCGATTTTGTTACAGCAGTTACTGTACCGCCACCGGCTCTGCCTAAAGTAACATCATATTGATTGGTTACCACTTTAAACTCTCTTACCGCCTCGATAGAAATTGAATATGGCGCACCACTACGGCTAGTTGTACTCCCTGCCGATGTTGGGTTTTTTGCATTCATTCCATCAATAGTATAGTTGGTAGATGATCCCAATTGCCCAGCAATACTTCCTCCGCGTGATAATGGAGATAAATCCATTAAGTTAGAGAAATTACGTCCGTTTACAGGAAGCTGATTCATGGTTTTAGCAGAAATTTCTGTTGAAGCGCCAAAATTCTGAACCTTATTTCTTAAACCAGATGCCACAACCTGTACTGCATCTAAGTTTTGCGAAGCTTCTTGCATGGCAATGTTTACCCTAACAACATCGCCAAGGTTTAGCATGTAGCCATTCCTGTTTTGTTCGCCAAAGCCTACATAAATGGCTTTAACAGTATAAGGCCCTCCTAGCGGAAGTTCTTTTAAAGTATACTCTCCTTGGGCATTGGTTGATGTTTTGGTGGTAAAACCCGTAGAATTATTTTTAATTTGAATGGAAACACCTGGAATCGGTTTCTTTTGTTCATCGGTAACAATACCAGATATAGAGGCTTGTGTTGTTTGTGCAAATGCCTGATTATTGACAATGCAAAACAGTAGCAATACTGCCGTAAGTAAATTTTTGATCATAATTAGTTCTGATTATTTCTTGGCGCAAAGATGTTTTCTTAGTGTTAATTGAAATTAGATTTTACATTAACATAAGGTTATTAGTTTGCTTCGAATGTTGTTTAAATGTGAATAGCTCAAAGAACTCCACAAAAAAAAGCGACCTGTAAATTTTACAGATCGCCTTAAAAAAGAACTAGTTTAATTATTTCCTACTTCTTGTCTGAAGCATATTTATCGCTAAATTTTTTATCCAGCTGTTTATGCAAATTATCAAGGTTAATATCTCTCCCCTGAATAAATGCTTGCTCAACTTTATTGGTTTTCATATCTAAAGCGTCTCCTGCAGAGATGAAGAAAGTTGCATCCTTTCCGTTTTCAATACTGCCAGTGGTTTTATCAATTCCCATTACTTTAGCGGCATTTAAGGTAATAGTAGAAAGTGCTTTTTCTTTATCCAAGCCCCATGTAGAAACCGTACCGGCCATAAATGGCAAGTTGCGTTGTTGCCAGTAACCATCTATACTAACCACAACATTAATCCCTGCATTGGCTAAAACTGCAGCATTTTTATAGGGCATATTTACATCGTCATCGTTGTTGTTGGGTAAGGCATGCGGTTGTTTAACCACTACACTAATGTTATTGTCTTTTAAGAAATCAATCAGCAGGTAAGCCTCATCAGCACCAGTAATTACGGGTGTAATGCCGAATTTTTTGGCAAAGTTTACAGCTGCTACAATATCTTTTTGGCTATCGGCAGAGATAAATAATTTCTCTGAACCTGTAAAAACACGTTTCATAGCTTCGAAACGGGTATTAATTACTTCGGGTTTCGCTATTTCACTATAAGCCTTGGCTTCTGCGAAAAAGGAAGTTAATTGGTTAATTATACTTTGCGTACGTTCAGCTAAAACTTCTGCAGAAACTTGAGGTCTACCAAAACCACCTCTAAAACGTGGCGTAACTGGCCAGCTCATGTGCATGGCATCATCAGTTTTAATAGCTGCATCTTCCCAGTTCCATGCATCAAGCTGCACAACAGATGAACTTCCTGATATTGTTCCGCCCTGCGGTGTTGGTTGAGCCATTAAAATACCATTGCTACGTAAAGTGGCTGGCACTTTTGAATCCGTATTATAAGCAACAATAGAACGAATGTGCGAATTATAATCACCTATTTCCTGGAAATCAAGAGTTGCCTTTACCGCTTCAATTTCTGTTAAACCAAGATTGGTTGTTGCAGCAATAAAACCCGGATAAATGTGTTTACCGCTGGCATTAATTCGCATTACATCATCCTGTGGTACTTGTCCGTTGGCGGTTACAGATATAATTTTACCATTTCCAAAAAGGATGGTTCCATTTTCTATTATCGTTCCATTACCTACATGCACGGTTGCACCTGTAATGGCGATGGTTTTGCTTTGTTTTTTTGCTGGAGAAATATTGGCTTGTGCAAAGCAGATCAGGCTCGATGCCGAAAGCACCAAACTGAATATATAAGGTTTAATATTAGTGTGCATGTTCTTGTTCGGTTAGTTCAGCTGAATAATTTTCTAAAGTTTCGCAATTGTATAAGCGTGGTGCATCGCCAACAGGGCGTTGTGTGCGACCGCCTTTACTTTTACTTTCTAACATTTTTTGAATCAGACGGGCTTTTTCAATTTGTTGCGTTTTAATTACCTGAGCATCTTTTTCAATATCCCAGTAAGCAATACCATCAACAAAAGTTTTCTCTGCTTTTGCATAAATAGATAAAGGATCGGCAGACCAAATAACCACATCAGCATCTTTACCCACTTTTAAACTACCCACTTTATTATCAATATGAAGCATTTTTGCCGGGTTAAGGGTTACAAATTTAAAAGCATCTTCTTCGGGCACACCACCATATAAAACAGCTTTACCAGCTTCCTGATTTAAACGACGAGCCATTTCAGCATCATCAGAATTAAATGCAGTGGTAATACCAACATTATGCATAATTTTTCCATTGTACGGAATGGCTTCTGCAACCTCATTTTTATATGCCCACCAATCAGAAAACGTAGAACCGGCAATGCCGTGAGCCTTCATTTTATCCGCTACTTTATAACCCTCTAAAATGTGTGTAAACGTATTTATTTTAAAACCCATACTATCTGCAGCATGAATTAACATGTTAATTTCACTTTGTACATAAGAGTGACAGGTAATAAAGCGCTTGTTGTTTAAAATTTCAACAATGGCATCCAATTCTAAATCACGGCGAACGGTATTTCCTTTTACCGCCATCGCTTTTTCATACTCTTTAGCTCGCGTAAACTCATCAATATAAGTTTGCTCAACACCCATTCTAGTCACGGGAAAACGTTGTCCGGTACCGAAATTACTTTGCTTAACATTTTCGCCCAGTGCAAATTTGATGAAACCATCTGCGCCTGCAAACTTTAATTCTTCTGGCGATTTACCCCAACGTAATTTAATTAATTGCGATTGGCCCCCAATTGGATTTGCAGAACCATGAAGAATGTGAGAAGTTGTTACACCGCCCGCCAACTGACGGTAAATGTTTACATCTTCGGAGTTGATGATATCTGCAATGCGCACTTCGGCAGATACCGATTGCGCACCCTCATTTATACCACCAGAACCAGCAATGTGAGAGTGCTCATCAATAATGCCCGGTGTAATGTGTTTTCCTGTAGCATCAATTATTTTAGCATTTCCTGCCGGAAGATTTTTACCAACCGCTTTAATCTTTCCATTTTCTAAAAGTACATCTGCATTTTGCAAAATCCCTTCTTTCTCGTTAGTCCAAACAGTACCGTTTTTAAGCAAAACAGTTTCTGCCTTCGGCAATTCGGCATTTCCAAAAGCACCAAAAGGATAAAGCAAAGTACCCATTGCTAAAGTGGCTTTAGGATCTTCACGCTTCGGGGTTTCTTTTGAAGCTTCTTTATAATTTGCAGTAAACTTTCCTGTAGTTCCATCAGCAAGGGCAGATTCGCCTTTAAAAGTTAATGGATTTGCAGCAGTCAGGTAACCGCTTAAACGTACATCACCTTTGGGGTTTTTCTTCAGGTTGAAATTAATGCTTACCCAATCACCATTACGATTAAAAGTAGCTGTGGTTTTAACACTATCAACTCCAGTTCTTTCAATGGCTGCAACCGAGCCACCACCTGTTCCGCTAATTTTTAAGGTTAGTGCACCAATGCCATCAACATTTAAATTGTATACGCCACGTACATCAGCAACATCAATTTTATTTACAATAAAGCGTTTGCCTTGTACCCAGTTTTCGAAAATAATGTTTCCGTTTTTAAATATATTATCAGATGAAATAAGGAAGTTAGCCACTTTACCTTTTTCCAGTGAACCCACTTTATCGCTGATGCCTAAAATGGAAGCCGGAATTTCGGTTATCGATTGCAATGCTTGTTTTTCTGTTAATCCATTTTCTATCGCAGTGCGAATATTTGCCCAAAAATCACGACTATTTTCCAAGCCAAAGGCGGTTAAAGCAAACTTAATTCCTGCCTTTTCCAGAGCAGCGGCATTAGCTGGTGCCATTTCCCAGGCCTTCATTTGCGCTAAAGTAATGTTTCTGGCTTCTGCAGGATCTTCCACATCGTAAGCTTTAGGAAAAGATAAAGGAATAATCAACGTAGCGCCCGTAGCTTTAACTTCATTAATTCTTTGGTATTCATCTCCGTTAGATTTAATAATGTATTGCTTGCCAAACTCCTTACCAATTTTATCAGCACGAAGAACATTTGCCCAGCCATCGGCTTCAAAAATCTGTGGCATGTTTTGTTGTTTGCCAAATTCCTCAAGCGAAATGTTGTATTCTTCTTTTTGCTTATTGTACCATTGCGCATCATAATAAGTTTGGCGCAATAAAGCTATAGATCCCATTAAAGAAGTTGGATAATCATTGGATGACGAACCTTTGTTGAAAGAATAATTGGCTGCGGTTTGATCTTTTAAAAACACATTGTTATCTGCACCATCGTTTAACGTTACTGCGGCAGAAATACCGCGTGCAATCCCGTCGCGGTTAATAACATTTACACTTCCGAAACCAACCTTACGTAATTCATCAGCCTTTTTACTATCGGCACTAAAAATATTTTTAACAGAAGTTTCGGGTCTTATTGCTTCATTCCAGTTGTAAGCACCTTTTTTAGTTGATGTAAAAATTGATTGGCGGTTGCCTCCAAAACCTCTGGCCTGCGTAGCCGTTTCTGGTAAGCCATAGCTAGAGAAAGCATCAATTAAAGATGGATAAATAAATTTTCCTTTTAAATCAATCACTACATAACCTTTTGGTATCGCAATACCAGCGCCAACCGCCTGTATGGTTTGGCCTTTAATTAAAAGTGTAGCATTTGTTAAGGTTTGGGTGGCATTTACCACAATAGTTGCATTAGTAAAGGCAAACATTCCGGGGCGGGTATCAAAAGATCCATTAACCGGGTAAGTGCCCTGCTGTGCAAAAAGCATTGTAGTAGAAAATACCAGCACAATGGCGAGTAAAATTTTCTTCATAATAAGTTTAGGGTTTTTTTGTTTAAAACTAATATAAATAAGCGTTGCCATTGCTTATTAACCTATTTTTTACAATTAATGTCTATTTTTGGATAATAGAAATTTTAGATATGAATGATATTTTAAAAAGTGCGCACTCTGGATGGCGCTATGTTGTTTTCCTTTTACTGATTATTGCAGTTGTAAAAGCTCTATCAGGATGGTTGGGCAATAAACCTTATACAGAAGGAGATAGAAAGCTAAATGTGTTTACCCTAATTAGTGCACACATTCAATTATTAATAGGCCTAGTACTTTATTTTAGTGAAGGTTGGTATAAATTAAGTAGTGCAGGAGCACCAGCAGTTCGCTATTTTAAAATGGAACACATCAGCATGATGATTGTTGCAATTATCTTAATTACCGTTGGAAATTCTAAATCGAAAAAGATTGCAGATGCAGTATCAAAACACCGTACAATTGCTATTTTCTTTGGTTTAGCTTTAATTATAATTGTTGTTTCAATTGTATTAATGACTAAAAGTGTTCCCGGCAGAACATTCTTTGGCGTATCATAAATTTTAAAAAATATTTCGCTTATTTAAAAATATTTATATTTTTGCTGCAGATGAATAGAAATACACATACATGGCTTTGGCAAAGTAATTCAAAAAAGGATTGCGCCGGCTGCGTATGCAAAATATAGTTTATCAACCTAAACCTTATTAAAAGAACCATTAAAGCCCGACGTAGAACCACACGTCGGGCTTTTTACTTATAAAAATAATTGTAATAAATCCATTATTGCGAGGTGCTACCAAAATAAACTTCGTAATAATGATAATGATAAAAAGAAAATGTTTAAGATAAATACCACTTATAAAAAATTATTAGCCGATACCACAACGCCGGTAAGTATTTATTTGCGCCTTCGCGATGTTTATCCAAATAGTATTTTACTGGAAAGCTCGGATTACCACAGTCGCGAAAACTCCATGAGTTTTGTTTGCGCTGATCCCGTGGCCGGAATTATCCTTAAAAATAATAGATTAGAAACCTATTTTCCGGATGGAACAGTAGAAATTAAAGACAGCGAAAACTTAACTGAAGAAATTACTGCCTTTAAAAATAAATTTAAAGAAACAGAACTTCCAGAGATTAAGTTTATTTCTAGTGGATTGTTCGGTTATTTTACCTGGAATGCCGTACAACATTTCGAAGATATTAAGTTTCATTCTACAACCCCAGAGGGCGAAGAAATTCCAGAAATGCAATATCATCTGTATCGCTACATTATTGCAATAGACCATTTTAAAAACGAAATCACTTTATTTAAAAATACTTTTGAAGGTGAGGAAGAAGGTGGATTAGAAAAAATGGAGTACCTGATTCAGAATAAAAATTACCCTGAATATAAATTCCAAATTAGAGGCGAAGAAACTTCAAATTTAACTGATGAAGGGTTTATGCAATTGGTAGAAAAATTACAGAAACATATTTTCCGTGGTGATGTATTTCAAATTGTACCATCAAGAGCCTTTAAACAATCTTTTTCTGGTGATGAGTTTAATGTGTACCGCTGTTTACGTTCTATAAATCCATCGCCGTATTTATTTTATTTTGATTACGGTGATTTTAAATTGTTCGGTTCATCGCCCGAAGCACAAATCACTATAAAGAATAATACCGCTAATATTTTTCCTATTGCCGGAACGTTCAAACGTAGTGGAAACGATATTGAAGATGCAGAACAAGCCCGTAAGTTAGAGCAAGACCCAAAAGAAAGTGCCGAGCATGTGATGCTTGTAGATTTGGCCAGAAATGATTTAAGTAGACATTGCAACCGTGTAGAAGTTAAATCATTTAAAGAAGTTCAATACTATTCGCACCTAATCCATTTGGTAAGCAAGGTGAGTGGACATTTGCAAGAAGATGTAACTGCTTTTAAAGTGGTTGCAGATACCTACCCGGCAGGAACTTTGAGCGGTGCACCAAAATACAAAGCCATGCAGCTAATCGACGAAAACGAAAAACTTGGTCGTAATTTTTACGCGGGTGCAATTGGTTTTATGGGCTTTAACGAAGATTTTAATCATGCCATTATGATTAGAACATTTATGAGTAAAAATAACGAATTACATTACCGTGCAGGGGCAGGCATTGTTGCAGATTCGGTACCTGAAACAGAAATGCAAGAAGTAAATAATAAAATAGCTGCCTTACGTAAAGCTATAGAAATGGCCGAAGGAATATAGGTTAACAATTTTGAGTTAGAAATAAGATGGGAAATATAAATAATAAAACAGTTTTGGTAATTGATAACTACGATAGTTTTACCTATAACTTAGTTCATTTAATTAACGAAGTGGGTTACGAAGCCGTAGTTTGGAGAAACGATAAATTTAATATTGCCGATGTTGCGCAATACGATAAAATATTGCTCTCACCTGGGCCAGGTATCCCTGAAGAAGCTGGTTTATTACTTGATGTAATTAAAACTTATGCAGAAACTAAAAGTATTTTTGGTGTTTGTTTGGGTCAACAAGCTATTGCCGAAGTATTTGGAGGTAAACTTTTAAACCTTGGTAGGCCCATGCATGGCATTGCAACGCCTGTTACCGTGGTAGATGGCGATGAGTTTTTGTTTTGGGAATGCCCACAAACCATAAATGTAGGGCGTTACCACAGTTGGGTTGTAAGTAAAGATGACTTCCCTTCATGCTTAAAAATAACTGCACGAGATCATAAAAACGAAATTATGGCGCTAAGGCATGAAACTTTAGATGTAAGAGGAGTACAATTTCACCCAGAAAGTGTATTAACCGAACATGGTAAACAAATGATGGAAAACTGGTTAACAAACTAGTGATCTCTTTGCGTTATTGCGCAAGCAAAAGTCATTATGAAGCATCAAGCAATTTTTTAATGTGTTTTCATAATGATTGTATAAACAAATTAATTTGAGTGAATGCTGAAACGAGTTTCGCATGAACAATGGAAAATATGAATATTTTAGATAAAATCGTATTACGTAAAAAAGAAGAAGTTGCAAATGCAAAGCAGTTGGTGTCGGTAAAGGATTTAGAAAAATCAATTCACTTTAAGCGTAATCCATATTCTTTTAAGGATTTTTTATTGGCTGAAAATAGAACCGGAATTATTTCTGAGTTTAAACGTAGATCGCCATCAAAAGGGTTAATTAATGGTACTGCAGATGTTGCAGAAGTTACAAAAGCTTATAATACAGCAGGAGCATCAGCCTTATCTGTTTTAACGGATGTAGATTTTTTTGGTGGTAAAGCTGATGATTTACTAGCCGCAAGAGCCGCTAATGAAATTCCAATTCTTCGTAAGGATTTTATGATCGATGAATATCAAATTTTGGAAGCAAAAGCCTGGGGAGCAGATATTATTCTTTTAATTGCCGCTATTTTAACACCCAAGCAAATTATTGATTTTGGAACATTTGCACAAAATTTAGGTTTAAATGTTTTACTTGAAGTGCACAACCAGGAAGAGTTAGAAAGAAGTATTTGTCCTAAACTGGATGCAATTGGAGTAAACAATAGGAACCTTGCAGATTTTACGGTTGATATTCAAACTTCTTTCGATTTAGTAAATAAAATACCCGATCAATTTTTGAAAATTTCTGAAAGCGCAATTAGTGATCCAGCAACAATAAGAGATTTAAAATCAGCAGGTTTTAACGGTTTTTTAATAGGTGAAAACTTTATGAAAACAGATAGCCCAGGGTTGGCGATTAAAGAATTTGTTACAAAGATTTAGCCTTTTTTAAGGGCAAATGTCACGTTTTTGTAAGCCAATTGGCATAGTGTTTGTTTTGGGATTTTTTAGGTAACTAATTTTCTAACTAAAAAAAAATCTATGAAAAGATTCACAAAACAACTTTTATCACTTGCTTTTATTTTAAGCGTAACCCTTTTATTTTCTTGCAAAAAAGATAGCGATTCCCCAGAAAACCCTTCAGGCTCAGGCAAAAATGTTAAATTCACCATTACTGTTAATGGTATAACAGGTGAAGATTATGCTTCGTTTGTACTTGTTGGTGCCGATTATAAAAATAGTAAAACCGTTTGGAAGGTAAACGGCGTAACAAAAAACAATGAAACTGCAGTTAGTTTAGGTAAAGATGATTTTACCGGAACTACAAAAACCTACGTTATAGAATCTGTAATCCCATTAGATGTGGTAACAACCAGTATTCAATGTATTAATTTTGGTGGCGCTTATACCATGAGCTATAAAGCTGAAGTTAACGGTAAAGTAGTAACAGATGACCAAAATGTTACTGTAGATGTAAATAAAGACTACACACATAAATATGATTACTAAATCATAATATTATACTAAAAAAATGGCTGCCTGATTATGAGGCAGCCATTTTTTGTTTAATTTCAGTTCTAAACTGATTGCAAACGATTATAAATACAACGCAAAGCATCAAATCAGAAAACTTTTATCAATCTTATATAGTTTGTAATAGATAATTAAAATTATTAATCAGGCAGCATCCCGCATAGTATATATTCATTGGATGCGTTCGAGTTTTGTATATTTGCTCTAATTACATGGGAAAACAAAAATTTTATGATACTGCTATTAAGCAGGAACGGGCAATTTTAGTTGGCGTAGTAACGCCAGGAGAAAAGGATGCCCAAACAAAAGAATATTTAGATGAACTGGCTTTTTTAGTAGATACAGCCGGAGGAGTGGTGGAGAAGGTTTTTACACAAAAAATGTTGAGACCCGAAAGGGCAACCTTTGTGGGTACAGGAAAGCTTGAAGAAATTAAAGCTTATGTAAAATCAGAAGAAATTGATACCGTAATATTTGATGATGAATTATCACCATCGCAATTAAGAAATATTGAGCGTGAATTAGGTGCAAAGGTTTTAGATAGAAGTAACCTCATTTTAGATATTTTTGCCAACCGGGCACAAACAGCTCAGGCAAAAACGCAGGTAGAACTTGCACAATTGCAATATGTATTGCCTCGTTTAACAGGTATGTGGACGCACTTAGAGCGCCAAAAAGGTGGTATTGGTATGCGTGGCCCGGGTGAAACACAAATTGAAAGTGATAGAAGGATTATTTTAAATAAAATCTCCTTACTTAAAGAACGTCTTAAAAGTATAGATAAGCAAAACGAAACACAACGTAAAAATCGTGGCCAGTTAATACGCGTTGCATTAGTGGGTTACACCAATGTGGGCAAATCTACCATTATGAATATGTTGGCAAAATCAGAAGTGTTTGCAGAGAATAAATTATTTGCAACATTGGATACAACTGTTCGTAAGGTAGTGATTGATAATCTACCCTTTTTACTATCAGATACCGTTGGATTTATTCGCAAGTTACCTCACCATTTGGTAGAATGTTTTAAATCTACGTTGGATGAAGTTCGCGAAGCTGATATTTTAATTCACGTAGTTGATGTATCGCACCCAAATTTCGAAGATCAAATAAATACTGTTAATGAAACCTTGAAAGATATTGGTGCAATTGATAAAGATATGATCTTGGTTTTCAATAAAATCGATGCTTATGTTTCGCCAGAAGTAAATGATCCTGAAGATGACGGTAAATTGTCCCTTTCAGAATTTAAAAACAGCTGGATGAGTCATGATAAAATTCCGGTTCTATTTATCTCAGCCACCGAAAAGGAAAATATAGAAGAATTTAAGACATTATTGTACGATAAGGTTAAAGCAGCACATACAGCTAGGTATCCTTACGATAATTTGTTATATTAAATAAGTATTGTTGCGCCGAGTTTAGCAAGGCGAACAAATTAAACAGGTGATTTAATCTTCCAGAGATTTAAAACACACAAAAATAAAATTATGGAAAGTAAACGTCAGCAGAAATTTGCGGGAGTAATACAAGAGGAGTTAGCACAGATTTTTCAGCGAGAAGGAACTTCATTTTTACCAGATACACTAGTAACCATTACCCGGGTTCGGGTATCGCCAGATTTGGCTGTGGCGAAAGTTTATCTAAGCTTTTTCAATACTAATAACACCACATTATCGATTAATACGGTTAATGCACATGCCGGCGAAATCAGATATAAATTAGGTAGCCGCATCCGTCATCAGGTTCGGGTTATTCCAGAACTTACCTTTTTTGTTGATGATACCAACGAATATGTTGAACGTATGGACGATCTTTTCGAAAAGATTGCTAAAGAGCCAAGACAAAAAGAAGAAGATAACGAGTAGTATTTTGTGAGAAGCTTAAGAGAGCCAGTAAATTTCTTTACTCATTTTATACCGGCGTTAATTGCAATTCCGGCAGGTTATTTTTTGCTCCAAAAATGTACTACACCCATTGAATTTAGCGCTGCATGGATATATAGCATCGGTACGTTCATTCTATTTGGGGTAAGTTCCATGTATCATGGCTACCCAAATACCGAATATGGTATCCGTTTCTGGCAAAAGTTTGATCATTGCTGTATTTATTTAATGATAGCCGGCTCATACACCCCAACAGCTTTACTCGTTTTTGATGGTTGGCTAAGGTGGAGTTTGTTCGCAATTGTGTGGCTTATTGCTATTGTAGGGTGCTTACTTAAAATTTTTAACCGTTTAAAAAGTACCGTTATATCTTTAGCTATTTATATTTTAATGGGCTGCCTAATTGTACCCTTACTACAAAAAATGCTCGGTACGCTGCCAATAGGCGCTATTTTTTGGTTGCTAATTGGTGGTGTGTTTTATATTGGTGGTACTTATTATTACGCAAAAGATAAACCACTTTCAAAATATATGCACAGTCACGAACTTTGGCATTTGTTTGTAATCGGTGGCGCATTATCTCATTACATTTATAACTACGTTTATATTTTTAACATCGCTTAATTAAATGAACGATTTTCATAATTTAATAAAGAAACATGCAGCCTCTATTTGTAAAGTAGTTGATTTTGATGGATCAAAAGATCGGTTATTCCTATTAGATTTTACTGCTGCTAATACAGAATTAACAAATGAAATTTTGAATAATACCGATTTGTTTTCAAATTGGATTAACCAAAATCTAACCTCTAATAACGCTAAATATGGTATTGGAGGCTATAATGAGCATCGCACCATTTATTCAAGAAGCGAACATTTCAATACTGAAGAAGAACCTCGTCGTTTACATTTAGGCGTTGATATTTGGGCACCTACAGGCACTCCTATTTATAATTTTTATGCTGCTAAAGTTCATAGCTTTGCAAATAATAATCATTATGGAGATTACGGCGCAACTATCATTTTAGAATATAATATTGATGGCTTTCAGTTTTTCGCATTATACGGGCACTTAAGTTTAGCTTCGCTTGGTGAGCTTGAAGAAGGAAAATATATTCCTGCCGGACAAAAAATAGCTGAACTTGGCATTAATGAAGAAAACGGGAATTGGCCACCGCATTTACATTTTCAGATTATAAAAAATATGCAAGGACTAAAAGGTGATTATCCTGGTGTTTGTAAATTTACGGAGCGCAATAAATACCTTTCCAACTGCCCAAACCCGAATTCGATTTTAGAATATACTTTTAAAAATTAGCTATAAACACAGTTTTGTTTAATGTCATCTGCTTTCAGCCTTTTTACGTAAATTAGCTTAATGAAGAAGTTATTAACCCTTTGCTTAATTTTTTGCTGCACAGTGGCCATGGCACAATTGCAATTTAAAAATGGTAAGAATGGTTTTGCCAACTTCATAAAAGAGAATACAATTTACCCACGCTTTTCAAAATATAACTGCATTCAAGGTACTGTAAACGTAAGCTTTAAGCTCGATAATCAAGGAAATGTACGTTCATCAAAAGTAAATTCGGGCATTATTACCGAACTTAATGATGAAGCATTACGATTAATTCGCCTAAGTTCAGGTAAATGGAAAATCCCTGAAGGATACGATTCTACGGTAGTGGTAGTTGTTCCAGTTAACTTTAAATTATCTGGTTATGATTGCGACAATAAAAGTAATGCAGATATTCAAAATGCAATTACGGCATACCAAACAGATGAAAGATTAACGGATGTAGTTTTAAACTTTTATAAAAATGTCGATCAAGCCAAACCCGGACAAGAAATACAAATTTTAGCAATCAAAAAGCAATTAGGGATTGATGATGAATATTTGGACGATAGAATTAAGGATGGTTTGAAAAAAATAAAACAAGGAGATAAGTCTGGCGCTTGCGATGATTTCTTATTTGTTAAACACGTTGGAAGTAATAAAGCCGATCAATATATAGCCCAGTACTGTAAATAAATGAGATATACCATTAAATTTTTTGCCTTTTTAGATATCATTTCCATTGCGCTTTTAGGTAAGCAATTTTGGGAAATCATTACCCATCTCAACGAAATTCCACACGAAACACTTTCACAAGCAAAAGTTATTCTGATGCTTCCTTTATTCGCATCTCTTTTTATTTCAGCTGTAGGATTAATGCTGTTTAAAAAATTTGGCTTTATTGCCTATTACATTCAGTTTCCTTTTAGACTTGTAGTTTGGATATTTTCTATTGGTTTTATCACTTTCCTGCCCGAATATTTTAATCTTGGAGAACGTTGGTTCGATATTTTATTTAGAATATGCTTTATCGCAGAGTTCTTCAGGTTGTACTTTACAATTAAAATTCATAGAAAGTACTTGCTTAATTAATTTTGGGCACGATTACAGATATTGCTGCTGGTAAAATTTTAGCTTCAACAGTATTTATCTTTCCAATATATTCACCATCAACCTGAAAATGTGCTTTATGCCTGGAAGTAATTTTTACGGCAGAAGTTTGAAAAACCTCAATTTTCTTCGGATTAAAAGGCAGGTTGGTAACCCATATCTTTAAAATCTCTAGGTAAGAATAGTCCTTAACCAAAACCACTTCAAAAAGTTCATCGTCCAATTTGCCATCAGGATTTATTTTTAACCCCGTTCCGTACCTTGTCGCATTAGCAATAGCAACCATAGCTGCGGCCGATTTAACCTGCTCACCCTTTAAATTTAATTCAACATCCATCCTTTTATGGTTCCATAGTGCATGCCAGGTAGCTTTTGCATAGCCCCACATGCCCCGTTCTGATAAACTGTCAAACTTCTTAACCAAATAAGCATTGAAACCCAAATCAGAAAGATGTATGCACAATTCGTCATTTAGCTTTATAGCATGTATCTTTTGCTCAATGCCACTTTCTACCAAATCCAATGCCTGACTCAAGTCTGTCGGAATGCCCAATTCTTTTGCCATTCCATTAGCAGATCCTGCCGGGATAATCCCGATAGGAGTATCTGTTTTTAAAAGACATTCAGCTACCAATTTGAGTGTTCCATCGCCACCAACCGCAATTACACGATCAGCCTTTGCCTGCTTAATTTTTTCCTTAATTTTATCTATTGAACAATCCTCTGGCAATTCAAATAAATCTACAACAGTTTCCCGTTGCCTAAAATGATTAGAAATTAATGCTGTTAAATCTGTATTATGGCTGCCCGAACCCGGGTTTATGATGAATAATAATTTCATTTGGATAACCTGTTGTGGTACTTCCAAAACAACTTTGCACCAGGTCTGTTTTACTTATAATGAATAAAAAAGTAATTGTAAAGGTTTATCACGGTTATGGGCATAAGCAAAATCTGGTCGTTTATGGCCACGTTTTTAAGCAAAGGGCAAAAGCGGAGCAAATTTATAGCGATAATTTATGGGTTAATATTGTACATCTTTTTAAGCTCTTTATTTTGAAACCCTACCCATTTGTTCAGGTTCGATTACATTTTTTTAATCAAACAATTTACAATAAAACTGAAAACGATGGCTTTTTTAAATTCGAATGGGCAGCAGAGCAGGATGTTCCTGCAGGATGGCACAACGTACTTATAGAAGCACTTGATGATAAAAATGAAATCATAAATGTGGGCGAAGGCAAAGTTTATGTGCCCCACATTACCCAATACGCTTTTATTTCTGATGTAGATGATACTGTTATGGTTTCCCATTCTGCTACCATAGGCAGGAGATTGCGAGAGCTTTTTATTAAAAATCCCCGTACCCGAAAAACCTTCCCGCAGGTTGCAAGCCATTATCAGCAACTGGCTTTATCGCATACCCATAAAAATCAACCCAATCCATTTTTTTATGTAAGCAGCAGCGAATGGAATCTTTACGATTACTTAGTTGAAACATTTAGGTTTAATAAATTACCCGATGGCGCTTTTTTATTGAATCAAATTAAACGCTGGAAAGATTTATTTAGAACCGGCAAAACTGGTCATGAAGGAAAATTGCTGCGGGTAATGCGGATTCTTGACGCTTTTCCAAATCAGAAATTTATTTTCTTTGGAGATAATAGCCAGCAAGACCCTATCATATATAAAACTATAGTAGAAAAATATCCTGAAAATATAGAAGCAGTTTATATCCGTAACATTCGCCAGGAGAAAGAGAGTGATACTAAAATATTAATGGAGCAAATTGAATCTAAAAATGTAAAAACCTGTTTGTTTAATAATAGTGCCGAAGCAATTGAACATTCGAAAGCCATCGGTTTAATTCAAAAAGATTATTAGAAAAGCAAAGTCAATGCTTATTGGTCAAAGTAGCCCCGCCCTTTGCTTAATCCCGCTGAAAAATCGCGGATAACGCTGTCGGTCAGGTTTAAATAACAAAACTCAGCTTATTGATTTTCCGAAAGGCGTAAATGCTAAATTCATTAATTTAAAATGTTGGCGCCCAAAAGGGATTCCTATAATAGTAATACACAACAAAAGTCCAAATACCAAATGAGTTAATGCAATCCAAAATCCCCCAAAACATAACCATATAATATTCATAATGGTTGATAAACATCCAGTGTTTGATGATGTATCCCTAATTTTTACCCCAAAAGGTGCCAAACCAACTATTGCAAATTTAAAGCATTGTAAACCAAAAGGAATTCCAACAATAGTTAGACAGAGAATCAAGCCGCCGAAAATATATTCTAAAAAGATAAAGAAACCGCCAAAAATGATCCAGATAATATTGCCTATAAAATTCATGCTATGCTTTTATTTTAAGATCATCAAAGATTAATATTGTTACGGATGATATAAAAGTGATGCCAGATTATGTTTAACTTTAGTGTACACACAAAAAGAAACAAAAATGAAAAAAGTAATCCTTTTAGCAGCAATAGCTGCGTGCCTTGCATTTTCCAAAAGTAAGGCACAAACTGTAGGCGGTGTTCGTTTAAGTGATATTCAGTCTGAATACGTCGATGTTTCAGAGATGCGAGGTGCATTTGGAGGCAAAGTTTTTATTTTAGTAGAGCACGGACAAAAAATAGATTCATCCGATGATGCCTTAATTAGAGATGATAAAGAAAAAAAACTAGAATATAAATCTGCTTTAGATTTTATTAGTATTATGAAAAAGTACGGTTATGACCTTTTTCAGGTTTACGCAATAGGTTCTGATAAAGATATTAATGATCGCCATTATATCTTGAAAAAGAAAAGCTAGCATATATATAGTATGCACCTGAATAAATTTTAAACCAATTCAGGCGCTCTTTATAAATCTTTTTACTCCTTTTTTGCTTTTCTTGCATGAAAAAGCCAAGCCATATTAATTAAAAATCCCTTGTAGATTGCCCCAAACACCCATTGACTAAAAAAGTTTGGGGTTATGATTTATTTTTTGAGCTTGAAAACCATGCTGTTAGGATGTTTAGGTGAAATAAAGGGTTTGTTGGTTTTGCTGTTTTGAATAATTTTTCTACTTTTGCAACCCGCTTCGGAGGAAGAGGAATTGAGGAGAGTGGTTGAAAAGAGAGAGCGGCAATTATTTTCAAATAAAAGTTGCGATTGAATAAAAGATTGCTACCTTTGCAGCCCGGTTCGGAAGGACGGGAAGCAGGGCGAAAAGGTGAAGAGAGATTAGAATTGAAGGAATGGGAAAAACGGGGTTTAAGAAAGCTTTAAGCGAACTAAACCGGTAAAACAAAAGAAAAAAAAAGATTTTATTTTTCTTGCGGATTAAAAAAGTTTTTCTACCTTTGCAATCCCAAACGGAAACGAAGGGATCCAGAAGCAGCGGATGTTGCGGAAGGGAATAAAAAAAGATTGAAATAAACG
>NZ_RQRS01000017.1 GCF_004335085.1 Pedobacter nototheniae
ATGGTACAATAGGAAAAGAAGACATTCGGCACTTGATTACAGAACCCCAGTTCAGGTTGAAAGAGCAATGCTGAAAAATAAAACAGAAGCGGCATAAAATGTCTCCACTTTTATATTGCAATTCCAGATCGCAGAAATAGGGCGTTCGACATCTCCGGAAAGTATGGTATTGAAGCCAGCCGAAAATCCATGCGATCTTTTGACCGGAATGATCTTCCTGCTTTTGGCTTCTGCTTCGGCCAGTTTCAGAGCCCGTTCTTTTTCAATATTCTCCTTTACAGCGGGATCATTAGCTTTCCCCATACTGTCGACAAGAGCCATCTGCGCCCGAAAAAGCTGCATGGGATCGGATGGGTTTTTAGAGTTATCAACCTCCTTAGTTACCCTGTTCTCCTGCATTTTTATCTTCGAGAGTGCCGAGGCGAGTGCGATGTCCTGCTCAGTTCTGGAAGGATTCCGCGACTTTACAAAGCTCTGTCCTGCCGCAGAATATCCATGGTTTACATTTTCCGGTCTGCCTGGCAGACCATATTTTGCCTTCATTACCTGGTCAATGGAATCTAGCATATGCTTTTCCCTCAAATTGTAGGATGAGCTTATCTCTGCCAGCTGTTGGTTTTCTTCACCAATACTACCAACAGCAGTGTATCCATCGGCCTGCTTGAATTTATTTCTAAAGGCATCCAGCTTTCCCGAAAGCTCCTGGTTCCTCACCTGCTCGGAAACATTTGCCACGTTGGTCTGTAGCGAATCTCTTCCCAGGACTATTTTACCTTCTTTTCCAAAACTGCTTTTATAGACATAAAAGAAGAGAAAAAGAAAAGGCAGACAGATTATGGGAAGAGCGTACCTGGGCTTTTTTAAATCTATTTTTTTCATATAATTTAATTAATTCTTCGTGTGGCCGGCACGCTCAAGCTCGGCTACCATACTGACCATGAGCAGGCTGTCCTGGCTATTTAGCGTTTCCTTGGCCAATAAAACTTTCAGCGCTTCCCTAATTTCCAGAGTTCTTTTAAGCTTACTTACAGTTGTTCCTATTTCGCTAAGCCCACTCTCAACTTTTAGCAGTGCTTTTTTTTCTAAAGGGGCTTTTTTTGAATCCATTCTCAGCAGCGTAAAGCACAAGAGAAAGGAACTGGCTAGTAGCAGCACCATAGATGAGAAGATAACCTTCGGATATTTTTTGAAAAAACCTGATATGGAGGCCAGGAGGCGTTCGATCAGATCAGAGAACTCATTTCTGAGTTCTGAAAACACAGTTGTCTTTTTCATTGGAATGCATTTTTATCTATAGTTGAAATATCCCTGTTCTCTAATGTCTTCCATCTGGTAATTAAGACCGCGTGGGGATTATTGTCAGATCTTGTTTCAAGATCGACCAGGCTTCCCTCCGTGATAAGCGAGCGGGTGACGCTTGAACTTCTCCTGTCTATTTTCTGTGTACCATAATACCGGAAATACATTCTTTTTTCATCTAAAAAAATAGAATCGGTACGGAGCGTGAGTACAGCAGAGGAGGAGAGAATAGAGGTGAAAAAACCTTTTTCCTTCAGATTATTATACTGAAGGGCACCACTTTCATCAATAAGGTACATGGCCTGTTTCATCTGATATTCTATGAACTTATCATCTGGTACCAGCGAAAAGAAAAGAGAATGGAATTTTGCAATATGTGCGCGATATTCTGCTGCTCTGTTTAGCTGCACATCGGTCTGTTTTGCCAGGATTGGTATTCCCGAGGGGTCAAGAATATAAATACTTTTACGAGAATCCCTAACATATCCATAGGCAAAAAAAGAAACAACAGCGACTACCGATAGACAGAGCAAAAAACTTCCCAGCGAAAGGAATGTGGCTAGACGGATTTTGGATTCGATACTTTTTATCATCATCTCTCTATCCTCCCATTATCTGTCCAGCAACCCTGGTCATGCTTGATGCACCTCTTCCCATAGAACTTGCGGCAGAAGATACACCCGATGTGGATACTATCCATGTTGAAATGCTCGGCACGGTAAGCATGGTTAGTGCACCGATGATAAAGGTTACGATTACCATTCCAAAGGAGAGAACTCCATTGCTGGCAAACCAGCCGAGCTTTTCAAGGCTTGCCCCGCCAGTCCCAACAAGCTCCTGATAACGGGTAATTTCCGCCTCAAGTGCATAATGCTGGAAAAGGGACGCTACATACATCACCAGATATGCAATCCCTGAATAAAGGTTTACGGAAATGAACCTGGCGACCCATGTCGAAAAGGAATCCCTGAAAGCTGGCAGAATAGAGACGGCTACTGAAAAGGGGCCTAAAATAATCAGTATCGTGGAAAAGATGATCTGAATGATAAAAATAATGTAGGTGCAGACCCTGAGTATCCATATAGCGAGTGTTTCCAAAAGAGAGGTAGCCAAAAGTTGCAGACCAACCTCCAGCCGGTTTCTCATTTCCACTATCGGGTTCCAGACTTCGGAAAACCCTTCCTTTACCGAAGACTTAACAGATTCCCATGCATTTTCATACCAGGTATCCGCTTCTGTTTTTGCTGTCTGCGTCTCGGCCTGAATTTTATAGAGCTGATCAGAAACCTCTACCATGAGCTTCGCCCGCTGTAGCCTGAGATCATTGATCTCTGCCTGGCTGCCATCGAACATTGCTGAGGTCTTCTGTTCTACAACATCGGTTGGATACGCAAGGACCCGGGTAAAGATGCTCCACCATAGAATCACCATGGTCAGACCGAAAGGACGGAGCAGCGGCATAATTTCAAGCTGTTTATCCCCGGAGATCATTTCATAGCTTTTGATAGCAAAAAAGATGAGCATAAAAATTGCCGCCAGTGCCTGCGCATCTGCAATAAAGGCATCATAATGAGTCCAGATCGTACTTTTCATCTCATGCAGAAAATGCATCATCCCCTCTTCATACACGCCGTTGCCCTGAAGAAAATTAAAAGTGTCCTTGAACGAATCGGGCACTGCCTGCACAAAAAAACCGGCTGTGCCGGTTATAACATTTAAAATATCCATTGCTTATAGTTTTGATTTTTTAAGAATATCATTGGCAATCTGGATATCGCTCTTTGGGGATGCTGGTCTTTGAACTTCACCGGCCCGTAACTTCTGGACAGATGAGCGGATAGAGAGATAGGTTTTTGCCCTGGATTTCTTGGTTTCCCAGCTTGCCGAGAGTTTTCTGAATTCAGATAGCATCCTGTGGTAGGCCATTATCCTTGATCCCCGGTCTAAGGTAGTCGACCTCGCGATTTCCAGCCTTTCAAGAAGTGCACTGCTTTCCTCCCTGTACCAGTCAAACAGACCCACAGATATTATGTATTTCTGTTCTGCAAGCGAAAGGCCTGCAAGCATATCGGCATCTGCCTGATTTAATAATCCTTCAAACTCGTTGCGATAGTACATTAGCCAAAGGGGATCGGCAAAAGAAAGTGCCGAAGAATAATTGGAGGCCTCGCTCAGCGCAGTATTGCGAAGGGTATCCGCATGCAGTTTGTAGAGATTATCTGTGTTCTGCATGGCTGCTGCCAACATCAGCCGTTGCGTTTGTGGACCGAGCGGGCCAAGGGGTCTTAGATCCGTTTTGGGATAATTGGGGTGAAGCGCCCAAGTAATCCAGTAATCAGGGTTGAGCCCTAAAAATCCTGGTTTGGGCGTAAACTTATCCGCATCCCATTGCTTGAAGACCATTCGTTCCTGCTGGTAGGTAATGTGTTTGTCGGTAATTTTCTTCTGTGACCAGAGGAGCGTTGAGAGCAAACAGAGGAAAAGAAGCAAAAAAGGTTTTTTCATGGTTTTAAAAGTTTTGATTTGAATAAAATATCACTCCCGAGACGCAGATCCTGATTGATAAAGCCCTGATAGGGATTAAGCGAACGGAAGACTCCATTCATTTTTGTCCAGTACATGGATTTTTTCATGCTGAATACCAGGGCACGGATGACGCGGAGCTCTAGGGCAATTTTCTTAAGCAGCGCATCGCGCTTTTCGAAATCCATGAGGACGTTTTCGCCTTCCTTCAATACAAAAGCAGAGACTTCTGAAAATAGGTTTACCCCCCTATCTTTTACCTGGCGGGAAACGTCTTCTGCAAAAAGCAGCAGATGGGGATCTGATTTGGCGATATCAATCATCCCGGCACTTTCCGATGAAATCTCGGCAACCAGTGAGCCGATCTGTCTGACCGCGATTGCTGTTTTGAGCCCCTGATCAACTTCTCTTAAGGAAGACAGGATTAATGACTGAACCATAACGACCGCGCCCAGATTGAGATTAATATCCGAAAGGCG
Organism: Pedobacter nototheniae; assembly: GCF_004335085.1. Classification (GTDB taxonomy): domain Bacteria; phylum Bacteroidota; class Bacteroidia; order Sphingobacteriales; family Sphingobacteriaceae; genus Pedobacter; species Pedobacter nototheniae. The sequence goes on from NZ_RQRS01000017.1 coordinate 4,302, forward strand.
GTTGTTGATCGTATTTAAATAACTGTTATACGTATTTTCAGCTGCCAGACGTACTGCTCCATTTTCATTTACGATATTAAAATGCCCGCGGTCAAAAACTAGCCTTTGAGCTTTACTACAATAATGACCAATCAGCATTAAAAAAATTAAAATAAGCAATTTCATAACATCAGTTTTTTAGGATATCTTTTTTTCGCAGGATTTCATCTACCAATTTTTTATCGGTATTGATAAATTCTGAGAAAGGGTTTAGCTGATTGAAGACCTTTTTTCTTGAAGAATATTGAAGGGTTACCGCCAGTCCTCTGGATGCCCCGGCTATCAGGCGGAGTTCAGTGAGCACATGGGAAAAAAGCATTTTGCGGTCGCTCTGCTTCATCTGGTTGATGTCCTGCATAGAAAGAGCAAGTCCGTACAAAAAATTCAGCAGTGCATGTGCCCGATCCCCCATATCCAGCTCTGCCTGTATGGCCAGAACGGAAAGTATAGAATCGTCCTTGCATAAATCAAAAATCATCCCCTGGCTTTCGGTAATATCAGCAATCAATGGATAGGCTTCGATTCCGATCTGCACCGCATCAATGGCAAGTCCCAAAGTCTTGAACCGGGACTGGATATCCCTGTATTTATTCTTTAATCTTACCATCAGGGTTTTGTTTGCCTCCTCATTTGCAGTGGATCCCGCCTGCCTGTCCCTCGCATCAGACTGTTTTCCGTGTTCTGTTTTGCTATTACCCACAAGCTGGTGCAAAAGCCCGACATTCAACTGCGCATGAGCAGCTATTGATATGAAAATCATAGCCGTGAAAAATGCTGCGCTTTTCATTGCTTGAGCATCTTGGCATTCCTGATAATATCGTCCGCTATGCGTTTATCAATATTGATATATCCTGCATAAGGGTTTAGGGAATTTAAGATTCCGCGCTGCTTTGCCCAGTACATCGTACGGTACATGCCATAGGCCACTCCCCGGAGGATGGTAAGTTCTGTGACGATCCTATTGAGAAGCTTTGCCCGTTCACCGGAATCCATCAGCGCGTCCCTCCCGTCTTTTAATACAAAAGAGCTAACCTCGGTAGCAAGGTTGATCGAACGGGTTTTGAACTCCCTAGCACCTCCTTCGGCAAACAGCAGTAATACCGGGTCACCAGAGGCTAGATTAATCGCCTTATTCACATCAATGACAATATCCTGAGAAATCGCATAAATATCCTTAACAGAAAGCAGAGACCTCATTACTCCTGAAACCTCAGATAAGCCTCTGTAAATAGTGGATTGAAGGTCATTTACAATTCCAAGCTGACCAGTTACCGCGAGCTGTGCCCTTTGCACAAGAGTAAGGTTGTCGCTGGTTCGGGACAGACCGCTGTTCATCACCCCTGCATGGGCAGCCGTGGCCGCAGCGGTTGTTGGGTCAACGTATATTTGTGCGGAGGCCGATTGCACGAAGATTCCAAATAAAAAATAGATGAATATTTTTCGCATAAAAATAGAATTTAACTTGTGATGGATGAATTGACTTTCTTGACAAATTCGGGAAGAGAGATTGCGCTCATTTTCATATCGGCAACGAAATGTTCCAGTCCCAGAGGATAAGAACCGTAACGCTTGACATAAGATTCGACAGCAGTCTTTTCGGGTTTTTCGGTTGTGAAGGTTAAATACTGAAAAAGCGACACTTCAACGCCATAGACCTCCCCTATACTTCCGCGCTTAATGTAAACCTCCTTGAATTTCCCGCGTCCGGCCTTATTTTCAAGCGCATTGATGGTAAATATCTTTCGCTGCTCTACCTCACTGAGCGCCAGGAGCTTTGCTACCTCTGCATAATTCCCCCTGAACTTGGATTGATCGAGCAGGCAGATGGTGTCGGAACTGGCCAGAATGGAATCCTTTATTACAGCATTTCCGATAATATCGCCCAGTTCCTGCGTCACCACAATTGGCTCTCCCCAGAATTTCCTCATCGTTTTATAGAGGTAAAGAATGTAGTTAGCCATTAGCGGAGATGCGATTGCCTTCCACGCTTCTTCCAAAATCATCGCTTTTCGCTGGCCTGTACGGTGCCTCATTTTCTGCAGTACCAAATCCATAATCACCAGCGTCACGATTGGAAAAAGAACCCTATTTTCCTTGATTGAATCAATTTCGTAGACAATAAAACGCTCTGTAAAATCTGAAAGATCAGCGCTTTCGTTGAGCAGCCTACCGTACTCTCCGCCAAGACAGAATTTTTTAAGTACATAACGGTACTCATCAAGATCGAAACTGATCTTCTCATTTTCCTTGATCTCCGAAATCTTAACGATCGAATAATGGTAGAAAGAATCAAAACACAGCGCATAATCAGCCTCTCCTAAAAAGAAGTCTGAATAGTAGGCCGAGAGTACATTTGAGAAAACCGTATCCTCAATCTGCGATACGCTTCCCTCTGCACCCTTTAAAAGAAGTCCGATAAGTGTTTTGAGGAAATCCTTCTTTTCGATGTTATATTCTGCTTCAGAAATAAGAAAGGGATTCATCGTGATCGGATTCTCCTCGGTATAGGTGTAATACTTTCCTCCAAAATAATTGCATAGCCCGGAATAGGAATGTCCTACATCAACGATCACGATGTCGTAATTATAAAGCATATACTGTTCAAGCAGGCTGTTCATAAAAAAGGATTTACCAGTACCAGAGCTGCCCAGAACAAATTTTGAACGGTTGGTAATCCTGCCAGATTCCATAGGAAGATCTGCTGGATCTATGCCTACAGGGATTCCTCTCCTATCGGTAAAGCGCATGAGAAACTTGGAGGGCTCATCCCGCATCAGCCGTTCCTTGTAGAACAGGCAAAGGGCCGCATCCGAAGTGGTGAGGAACCAGTCGTATTTTTTCAGTTCCACTGCATTTCCAGGCAAGGCACTCCTAAAGAGTTCCATCTGGTTATAGGCATTCTTGGAGGGGATAATCCCCTGCTGAAATAGGGAAGCTTCAATAAAGTTACAGCTGGTATCCAGAAGTGGAAGTTCGCAGCAGACCAATAAAGAATAGTGCGCATTGACGAGCAACTGGTTTTCCCTTGCCACATCTATGAGCAACTTATCAATATCCTCCACACACATCTGATTGGCTGGATCAGGAACTCCGGAATGCCGCTTGCGTTTCAGCTGCAGTTTGTTCAGGGTAATGCCCTGGGAAGGAATTTCAATTAATTGGTTATAAACAAGACTTTCAATACCCGGAACTGATGACAGGAAAGAAAGGTTGTCCATCGGAAATTCCTGTAGTCCTTTCCCGTCGTTCGCCATTAAATATGGCCCAATGGATTCAGGCATGTCAATGGAATCGATATTGACCAGGCTCATGCAGCGGATCACCTTTTTCCCAATACCTATTTCAGTATCCCCGGCCCTTAAGTTATTGAGCGAAAAATGGTCTGAGGAGAAATCCATGGCAAGCATCCGCGAAATATAGCGTTCTATCTCACCCTGGGGCAGTACTTTTGGTGATACCGATGCTCCTTTCAATAGTTCACAGACCTTGGCAATATTGGATACAAAATCCAAAAGGGCTTTCCTGTCATAAACGTACATTGCCCTTCGTTTGACCTGACGGGTTATAACCAGATAACTAGAGTGCTCAATATATTCCCTCCCTGAAAAATGCTCATCGTATTTTTGCTGAAGGGGTTCACTTTGCACTTTCGCCTGATAAGTTCTTTTAGAGAACACATCCTGTTTCTGAATGATATACCCTTCACTCAATATCTTGATCACATTGAGAAGCAGAAGATGAAAGGCCTGGTAGCCTGCCGGATCAGCGGAATAAATAAGCACCGGATTTTCGATAGAAAGAATTACTGAAAAATCGCCTGACTCACCATAAAGAACGGAAAGTCCGCCTATCTCTTCTATTCCGGCATATGGCAGTTTAAATTCCTGTTTTCCCATAACCTCGCCTTAAATAAATACGATGAATGAATATCTCCCTGGATCTGGTCTTATCATGAAGACCGGATGCCTGCTTGGAATATGTGTAGAGGAGCCCACCGGCTATTGAAAGAATGGTTAAGAGGCCACCGATATACATATTGAGGAGCGGACCGGCTAGGCCTCCTGTGACCAGCCCAAGACCTAAGGAAGAAATTCCATAAGCAATAAACTTCCCTTTGAAACCGCGATAAACAAGGGGCTTTTGAAGCCCCTTGTAAACTGGATACATCCTCATGCTATACGCCAAAGAAAGCCTTGATCACTACCGATACCAGAACCAGAAAAAGGCAGGAACCTCCCCAGCCCATAATTTCTTTGTTGATGTCCTGATCTCCGGAATTCCATTTGATGTAGACACGTACCCCGCCGATAATACCTACCACGGCACCAATCGCAAGGGTGAGTGTAGAAACTGGATCTACATAAGAGGTCAGCGAGGAAGTCGCCGCATTGATTCCTGTTGTTCCTCCCCCAGTCTGGGCGGAAACTGCCTGCACTAAACCCAATAGCGCGGCCAATGACAAAAGTCTTTTGCTTTTTCTTGTCATAAAAAAATTGATTTAAATTGAATAAAATTGTATTTACAGTCCGAAAAGACCGCGGAGGAATACACCGATGAGAGATAAAAAGAGGCATGAAAAGAACCATCCCATAACCTGCGCATCGATGTGGTGCTTGCCCATCTGCCAATTGGCATAAACCCTAAGTCCACCTAGGATTCCTGCGATTGCGCCAATAACCAGTACCAGATCCGAGAGCGAAAAATACCAGCCTTTCACCTCTGCCGAGGCGGAATAAAACTCTGAGATTCCTGGTTGAGCATTAGCGGAAAAAGTAGAGAGCAAAAAAAAAGAAGCTGACGCTGCCCTTAAAAAGAATAAAGAAAACCTCATGGAGTTTAGTAAGGTATTGCCCGCGTATGTTCGATGAGGTTGTCTTTCGCAAGGGAAAAAAGCTGTTTTAGTCCAATGCCTCCACTTGAGCTAATTGGACCTGTTGGCAAATAAGGGGCTGGTTTTTCCTTTTTTTGTGAATCCGTAGGCACAGCCTCCTCTGCTTTCTCTTCCAGGGTAATCAGCTCAGGGGTAAATGTTTGTGCAAAGAAAAGCTCGTCTACCGCAGTTTCATCTACAGTGCCTCTTTGAGATAGAAAAAGATCAAAAAATAAGTTCAGTAAATAATAAACCAGATATACAATAAAGATTATGGTCAAGAAATTAGTCCAGCTCATGGGTCATTTTTTTTAGGGTTTGTGAAATATATTCATTTAGCCAGGGGTGGCTTTTTAAAAACTGGTGGAGGGAAAAAACAATGACCCGCGTCATATCTATATTGGATGCGGCCTTTAATTGCCTCAGCTTGCTCATTGTACGATTATCAATCCGGATAAGGATTTTCTCCTGCCCATCCATATTAAAGTCCCGCAGGGATGAGAGAAAACTAGCTAGACGCTTGGCGTTCACGGCCGTTTCTTTGGATTCAGTTTTTTTTACACCAATCTTTTCAGCGCCATGACTGGCCTGGGATTTTTCCGGCAATCCCTTTTCTTCTTGGATCCTTGATTTCAATTGATCGGCAAGGGACTTGATTTCGCTCATGTCGATATACCTTTCTTCATAAAGCTGCCATAGATAAAGTCCATTGCCGGCATAAAAACTGGAATTAAAGAGGCCGGGACATGGATGGTTCCTACCCGCTGAAAATCGATGCGGTCAGAAATACCGGGAGAAATCTTTCCAAATCTGGATAGTACCTTGTCTACCTCTTCCCTGGTTTCATACTTTACGGTTGTTTTAATCCTATTTGGCACATACACCATGGGTGATAAATTATTGATCTCCCGACATACAAGCGAAAAGAGCACTGTACTGTCTACAGAAAATTCATCATAATTAAACGGGCAGATAATGAGTTCCGCGGAACTGATAATGGGAATCAATAGGTCATCGTCCATTTTACCCGGAAGATCAATGAGTACAAACTCATCCCTATTTTGGTTAAGCAGTTCCAGCAGAGCCGGGAAGTACTTAAGATCAGAGGGAATAACCTCGTAGAGGGGATCGTTCTCCAGAATTTTTGCCTTTTCAAACTTGCCTGAAATCGAAGCCTGGTAGTCCATATCCAGAACGGTAACCTTCTTTTTTTTAAGCATTGAGAGGAAATAGGCCAGTAACAGGCAGAGTGTACTTTTACCGGCTCCCCCTTTCTGATTTCCAATTAATATAACCATAAGCATAAAAATTTAACGTGTATTGGTTCTTGCTTTTTTTTGCCTGCGCCTATTCCGTCCGAGGATCTGCTCATCATCAATATCATCAGAGATGTCTATATCCAAAGAGAATTCGCCAATGGATATACAATCATGCATTTCAACCTCGTCAGCAGGAAATATTGACTCTGATGGATTTTCAAGGAGCATCTCTTCCTTTGGAGAAAACTGATTTTCATAAATACCCTCCGAAATGGGTATTAACGTTTTTAAGTCTTCGGTTTGGCGTAAAGTCTCCATAAACTTAGTTAGAGACATAATATCGCCACCTTTAAAAACTTCCTTGGTGGAATGGTCTAAAATGGTATAGCCATATGGCGGCTTGTCACCTTTAAAATGAAATACAAACTTAAGGCCGAATGAAGAAGATAGTTTTTCGCTTAACTCAGAGGTATAGCCTATTACTTTTCCCTTCTCGCCACCTGGAAGATCTTCCCTGATCGCTTGGATTCTGGAATCGGTAATTGGCCTATATTTTTCAAAAACCTGTTTTAACTGTTCCTTTCTTTTCTGGTCAGGTGAAAACCGGGCAATTTTTTGTTCTATTTTATCTAAGCTTACACTGCCCACTTTTTCACCATATTTTGAGAGATCAAGCGTATCCTCCAGAACTTTTAATGCATATCCCTGTCTTTCAAGCAACATCATAAACTGCGCCTTATTGGAGAAGCTGTATTGAAGTGCCCTCGTCAAAGCTTTTTCAGCAGCATGTTTCTCATCATTACCGATAAGTTTATTCAGTACCTTATAAGCCCTGATCTTCTCAAAGCTGTCCGAAATCTTTTTCCCTTCCAGGTCTATTCTTGAAGAGACCATGTGGATGTGATTATTCTGCGTGTCCTTGTGGAAAATGAGAAGATACGGCTGATTTCCATAACCCATGCCCTCTAGCCAGCCTTCGGCCAGCGTAACTAGTTCCCCCTTGTCCAAGCTTCTGCCCTTTGAAGATATCATTGCATGAAATTGCGGATATACAACCCTGCGGTTTCTGCTCGCTAGGGATGAGAGGTAGTTTATATAATCTCCAGGCCTGATCTCAGATAGCCCTTGCAGCGCCCCAAAACCGGACACCTTTACCAGTTCTCCCTTATTTTTTTCAACTTTATTGGTATTATACCTAATTGCCCTAAAAGTCTTTGATTTCCAAAGAATTTTTACAATCATAAATTAAGCCTTTAATAACCTGAGTAATTCCCTGGTTGCTCTCTCCATTCCTCTAAATATTGAAATGTAATCAGTAAAAATCGTGTTGAACTGAAGTACAATTTCAGCAGAGAGCATTCCTCGTTTATTTAAAAAGTTCGCATGCCGGGCAAGCTGGTTAATGTTGTTTCCTGACCTACCGATCTCTGCACCGATCTGGTTCAGGTGTTTTAAAACTTCAACAGCATTGATTTTATTTGAAACCGCAGAGGAGATTAAAAGCCTTTGCCGCAAGAAATCACTTTCTTTCAATCCAAGGGAAAGCCAAAGGTTTCGGAGTAAAGCATATTCTTCCTCGGTAAATCTGGCCTTAATGAACCTGGTTCTTTTACCATCTAATTTTAAAGGCCTCCCATTCTTTTTCTTGGTCATATTCAACAATTAAGGGACATCCTCCGAAGAAGAAAAAACTAGTTGCGACGTTTTTTCCATCCCGCTACGCCCCCAAGGCGAAAAAAAGCGGGCAAGTTATAGGGTTTTTGAGCAACAAAAACACAACTTGCAGGCTAAAAAACCAAAATACACCTACAATAACGAAAGGATAAAAACCAAAAAATTTAAGCTTGGTTTATTAGGATTTTGTTAAAAAGTATTCCGGCAAAAGAGGAAGCCTAAAGCTATCTTTGCCAGATGGAGCTGCAGGAATTAGAAGAGTTTTTCAAGAATTGCCAGAGACCGGAAATGCCGGTGTTTTTAAATGAGGCAACAAAAGTAACTGACTTTGATTTATTTCTAGAGAGCCATTTCGGGCCACTTAGAGCTAATCCGGAAAGTAAAATCAATAAGCCACTATTAGTAAGACTAAAAATGATGAAACTTATCATTGAGTCTAACTAGCTAAATCTATATCCACATATTTCTATATAAGAATATCCACATATACCGATAGAGGCATATGCTCAATATTTACAATAGTTATATATTCATATATCAACGTGTTATACCAAAACCATTCTCTACACTAAAAGGCATAGGCTTAACAATAGATTTTTCAATTTGCCTTAGATCAGCCACAAGCTTTTCATTATAATCCTTAAACCCTGCATATTTGAACGAACAGTCTATACTTCCATGTACATCTCGGATAAATTCCTGCGCAGCAGATTTTCCTGCTTTATCATGGTCAAAATAAAGTTCAATAGAACCAAACTGGTTTGACCTACCCTTGGCAGCCTGTAGAAACGAAAGGGAATTTAACACCAATATGGATGCAGGATCCTGTGGATGTTCGACTTTCCAGCTCAGAAAATCAAAGTAACCTTCAAAGACACCTAGCCTGTCAACAGCCCCCTGCAAAAAACTCATTCCCTTGTGCCCCAGGCAACCCTTAAAATATTTGTTGCGTACCTCCCAGCCACCATTCTCATTTGGCCATGCAGAAGCAAAGTAATTCCTGCGCTTATTGCTGCTGTCCATGACCGAATAATAAAGTTCATATAAATAACCACCTGCAACGCTGTGTACTCCCCTGCCTTTAAGATATGAGCTGATGACATCGTTGCCGATTGATTCATTTACTACTTCTACTTCATATCTTGGAACTTTGAAGGGCAAGGGCCTTCGGGAATTATCAACAGGCACATCCGCGGTTTTCTCAAGGTTTATTTTTGCATACTCTACGATTTTTTTAAGAACCTCAGGAAAGCTTGAGGGATACCAATATGCAAGGCCAAAATCGATTATGCTTCCGCTTTTTATTCCCGATACTCCTGCACCGCCATGGTCAAACCAGACCCCCAGATTATCATTTACACAAAGTGAGGCAGTATATTCTTCACGCAACATACTTAGAAAAAAATACTCTCCCCCCGATACTTTCTGGGGACTGAACCCCAAGTTCTTCAAAAGATCGAGGAGCGATACTTTCTCCTTGATCTCATTAACGTTTAAAAAAGCTGACATACCGATTTAGTTTTAGAATTTTCAGAAACAAAAAAGGGGCTTATCGCCCCTTTAAAATAGAACCCAAAAAGAAGGGCCTCTATATATTGTAATTTTGGAACTACTCGCGTCGATTTCTACAAACCGGACTTATCGTCTGCCAATGCGCTTTCACCTTTTTGACGTCATCTCAAAGCTTCGCAAAATTCCCTTCAATTCAAAGGGTAATGTTTCATTCCTGAATGTCAAAGACCAACTCTTTTGTTGGCTCAAAATTCAGTATGTGCAAGACGATTTATTGACACTATGAAAATAGTGTGAGCGATTTTTATAAGGCTATTTTTGCCTTGATCTGAAAGTTATTTAATGGAGATCAGATTTGTTATAAATTTTACATTCATCAGTTTAGTTGATTACTGTTCCATTTTTATTAAACAGAAGAGAATTTTCATTAAATCACTAGCATTTTATTTACAAAAACTATAACACTTTTATTTAGGTGTGTAATTTTTTTAATCTGGATTATTTTGAGGATATCCTGCGATATGAGAAAAATTATACAAAGTGAAATTGGCAATTTGGTTGATTATCAATTAAACTTAAGTTTTCTGGCAATATGATCGTTTATGGCATTTCTCATACTGTCTAAATAAACAGTATATCCCTTGCTTTTCCTTCTAGAAATATCAATGAACTTGCGATAAGCGACACCCAGATCTACATTTAAGCTCTTTTCAAGAATATCAACGACCTGGGATATATCTGCTTTTCCATTATTCAATGACCCCATAAAATATATGCCATAGGCAAGTTCTACAAGCTTCACTTTATCGTCTGTCCATCTCAGGTTTGAGTTTTTTGACAACAATTGAAATATTGAGGATTCTGGATTGCTGTATACCAGTCTGATGCGTGTCAATATAAACTCCCGCAAATGTTCATACGCACGGAATTTAGCAAAGGTATAATCTCCCTTTGTCTCGAATTCACCAAAATTCATTGCGGGAAGTATTTTCTGCCTATTGCGCCTTAAAAAGTATTCTTCATCTAGTGCGCTCTGGTCATTGAGATAATATTGGTAAAGAAATTGATTTTGTTCAAAATATCTTCTTAAGAAATCCATTTCTCTTATGTAATAAGTTCGGATTGCCTCATCCGTATCTACTGGAATATTCGAGACAATATTGAACTGTTCTACAATAAAAATTTTCCAACTGTAAAACTTGGGCTTGATCTGTTTAAAGAAAAAAATCTCTTCTGCTTCCGAGGAAAAACCTAATCGGTTTGCCAGGGAATTTAAACGGATTGTGCTGCTTTCTATCATTTCAAGGGAGGAGGATAACCTAAGCAGATCACTTATAAGTTCATTTTTTCCAGCATGAAGCTTAGAGGTCATTTCCAGGTACAGGTGTTCGGATTGGGGGATTAACATACACAAAGGATTTAGATGAAAAATAGGTTTATTTTAGGCAGCTAAAATTCAGCCTGCGTTGCTGCAAATTGAATTATTGCAGGCATAGAATCAAGTTGCCTATCGGTTGCACAAATTCTCAACCCCCTGAAAAAATAGTATTTACAAAGAATCCGATTACTATTTCCTTCTTGAAATTAAGGCCTGAAAATATCTTCGTCCTTGTTAAAAGCCTATTGGTGTAACTCCAATAGGCCCCGGTGTAAAAACCTTTAACAGCAACATTATTGAACCTAAATTGTAGATAAAAATCACGTATGAACTATCAATTTACTTTTTTTGAGGAGCATTTTCAGAGCTTACAGACCAAGACCAGCTTTGCAAAAAACTATACCGTAGAATCGAAGAAAAACCTCGAAAGAGAATATGCCAGACTGATCAGATTTTTTAAGGATATTGCTATAGATCTAAACAATAGGGAAAAAGTTAAGACATATTTTAATTTCCACCAGCAGAATATCACCTTATTGATGGATAAGGTCAGTGCTGAAATTTCGGAACAGGGAGCCAAAACGAATAAAAAAATAATAGTGGGCTCACTGGAAATTCTGTTGGACAAATTGGAAAGTCTTATAAACTGGATGAGAGAAATTTTTCCCGGAATTTTCGATCACAAAGGTAAAGTGCCCAAAAGAATTATTTATTCAGAGGAATCTGGAATAAAAGAGGTGTTGAGTCTAATTCTCGACGAGCTTCAGCAACGGTGTTTCACCAAAGAAGTATTGAAATTGACCAGCGCTATATTAGACGTGGGGCAAATAGTTAGTTTTAGGGATCTGGGATTTTGGAAGAGTAGTTTTAGAGAAATACATAGAAAAATTATTGAAACCAATTCTACCAATGAATTTGGATTAGTAAAAATCTTTCTAGAAAACGGTATAAATCATAGCCAATTGTACAATCATGCAAAACTCTTAATATCAAAGGAGATCGAAAACAAAACAACATTAGGTGAGCAAATCTCATCAGTTTGCCTTTTTCGAAAAGAAATGCGCGTTTTATTCATTCAGGATCATAAGCTTCAATTTGAGAATAGCCCTGATGTTAAAAGGGCAATCAAGAGATTCTTGAGGGAAGAACTGCTTTTACTTAGAGCGATGGAGTTTGTCAATCATGAAGTTGAGGAAGCCGGAATTATGAATGCCAACTATAAGGTATCATTCTCAGTAAAACAATTGGCATTTTTTGTCCATCTGCAGATGGAAACTGGAATAATTATATGGCAAAGGGCAAAATTTGCGCACCAGTATATAGCTCGACATTTTAGCACTGTAGAACGCGAATCAATCTCAGAAAAGAGCGCAAGAAACGCGCATTATAATCATGCGAGTGAAGATATCAAAAAAGTTATCGCAAAACTAAGCGAAATGTTGGCTCTGGCCCAGGAGCGATATTAAGGCTAATAGAGGAAAACTGGTGTATTGATATGTGCAGTGGGGGTTGCACTCGGCTAAAAATTCTGCAACTTGACAAAATATTAAAATCACCGTTCTTTATCCCAAAAAGATTATGAACGGTGAAGATTACACATTGAAACTAAGTGCTTTCAATCCCCTCTCAGCAGGTCTCAAAGCATACATTGCTACTATCGCACAAAAAATACCTTATTTAAAAGGTCAAGCGCTTTTTATATCGCGGGAGAAGAATCTGTTTTTTCCCCTAATTGAAAAAGGGACACTGCACATAATTGCCATTGATAAAGACACGGATGAGGAGATTATTATTGGTACTAACCGCACAAACGATTTTTTGTATCACTTTGCTAAAATAATTCCTGGATCAAGGTATGAGCTTTATGTAGAATTTTTAGAAGATTGTTCTATAATCGCAATAAGCGAAAAGCACTTCTCCAATCTGATGAAATTGTTCTTCGATGCATACTTGCTTGACCTAAACTTCACATCATTTCATTTCAACAGACTATTTACAATCCTGTTTAAAATTAATAAAACTGAGTAGCCGGTTCAAAAAAAGTATCACGTCCGCTAAAACTTATTAATTATCATTTTATCGCACCCACAAAAGGTTCACTAAAAATCATTTATCAAATGAAACGACTCATCGAAAAACTTCAAAGCCTTCAAAATGCCAACGTAAATCTTGCAATGCAGATTGCCGAAATGTTTGTTCCCAAGTTTTTTAACAAGGGTCTACTACTTAGCACACCCGACCACTCCTATCCGGAACTTTATTTTATAGAAGATGGTTTAGCCCGAGGGTACTTTATACATGAGGGGCAGGAACATACATCATGGATACTAGAGCATGGATTCATACTACCCACAACTTCTTTTTTTTCGTTTAGCCAATCAATTGAATATATAAATTTTCTAAAAGATAGTTCAGGTTACGCTTTAAATCTTATCCAATGGAATGAGCATGCAAAAGTAAATCCCAAATTTTCACTAATACTACTAGAAATATACGAGGAAAACATACAGAATGTAAAGCAGAGAGAGCAAATGCTAAGGATCAGGCATGCAGAAACAAGATTTCTGCATTTCCGAAATCTACATCCAGAGCTAATCAACCTCCCCATCCATAAAATACTGGCCTCGTTACTTGCTATAGAGTCAAAATACCTCTTTAAGATTAAACGCAAATACAGAAAGCAATGAATTGACAATCATATAAATACACAAATAACAATATCATTATTACACTTACTATGGGGTGCAAAAAGAGCAAAAATCACCGAATTCGGGTAGCGATTCATACTTCTATTGTTTCGAACTTTAATCGACAATCTGATGGTTGTTAGAAAGGATAAAGAAAAATGGAAAATACTTATTTAAATAGAGGGGCGCAAACGAACAACGCAAGATTAGTTTCATACCTGAATTCAAGCGGGTTATTTCTTTTAACATTACTTTGGTCGTATGCTGTATTTGCAAAACTGGCAGATTTGCAACTTTATCAGCGCCAGATGGAGGAGCAGCCTTTCTCTAATGTTATTACTATTGCACTGACATACCTAATTCCAACCCTTGAGTTAATTTCTGCTACCCTACTAATTTTAAATAGACACAGATTGGGGTTATGGATTTCACTTTCCCTTCTCTTAGGATTTACAATCTATATAATTCTGATCTTAAGTCACGTTTTCCCAAAAGTACCCTGTAGTTGTGGCGGTCTTATTTCCAAGATGAGCTGGAAAAACCATCTATATTTTAATCTGCTATTAATTTCCATAAATGTACTCTGTTTAGTTCATACCGAGAAGAGAGAAAGGAGGTTAACCGGCAAAGAAAAAAATAAAAGTACCTAAACTAATTAACACAATTAACCAGGGCATAGTGCCCAAATCTTAAACTAACTTTTTCGCTTGTTTTTTCAAAGTAAAAAGCATCCTTAAATTATGCAAACATTAGTAAAAAATTTAAGCAAAGGCCTAATGGCCGCCGCTTTAGGATTAGTATTAGTAGTTGGTGGTTCTGCGTTCAAATCGGACTCAATTGGTAAAAGAGTTCAGTACCAATTCCGTTATAACGCAATTCCTCATGCTGAAGGTGATGTAGAAACGTTAAGCAACTGGACTTATGATCCTTCGGCTCCCAGCTGTGAAGAAGATCTACAAGCACCATGTACTATCAAGGTAGATCAGGCGTTTGTCAACACAGGAGGTACGCCCACTCTTAAATCAACCTTAAACCTTAATGCGTCTCCATACACAACCAGTTCAGCCTACGTAATTGGAAGTGCTGATGAAGACATGGAAATTATCAATCGCGCAGATCAATAATTTTTCTGTCTAGTGAATTTAACATGGGGCAGAAAAAGATCCTCCCCATGTTAAACAATTAGTTTTGAGTCATACCAGACAATTCGATTACGTCTGTGGGAAGCGGCAAAGCATAATACCGCGAATCTGGCGGAAGGCTGTAAACTTTGCCGTCGATAATCCGTCTTAAAATTATATTCGCCCCTTCTTTGTTATATCGCTTGATATCTGCAAAACGAAGCCCCCTCATTAACAGTTCTTTTCTTCTTTCCAATCGGATTTTGGACAAAGCATCCTGCTTATCGCTTGCAACAATTGGAGAATATATAGTCGTACTTTTCCAGCGTGACTTTAGCAATTTATTTAAATCATCCATTGCTCCAGGTAAATCGTTTAGCCAGGCCTTGCATTCCGCACTTGTGAGGTAGAGTTCATCGGTCGCTAGGCCAGAAAAATAAACCGTTGCGTTCGCCGTATAGTTCCCTTTAAACTGCTGATACGGCGCAGCGGATTTGAAAAATGCAACTTTTCTAAGGTCGTTTGCGGAATAAGATGAATACAGGTTAGAGTCGATACGTGATCTCGACACAGTATTTACACCAAAATTGCTTGAAAGTTCCGCATACCAGATGGTTTCCTTATTGAACTTTTTCACTGGTACTGCACTGGTAAGAGCCAGTAAATCAGCGTCACCATTGAAGTCCATGAGCTTATTATTTAATGCCAGCGCTTCAATAGTGTATTTCATCGCAAGATCATACTTCCGCATATACAGAAAGCATCGTGAGAGCAAAGCCGCAGTCGCAACTTTAGATGGCCTCATGACATGCTGAGGGTAATCTGGCAATAATCTAAGTGCCTGACTCGCATCTTCTATAATTCGGCTATAACAATCACTGACTGAGGATCTAATTGAGGGAATATTAAAATCTGAATTTAGGCGAAGCGCTATTCCCAAATCGGTTTTAGATGACTGCTCATCATATGCCAATCCAAATTGATTCGTCAGCATTAAGAAATAATACGCTCTGAAAAACAATGCACTACCCTTCACATTGTCCCAGGCGGCAGAATTAGAAGATGTCCTGTCTATCTTTTCCAGTAATTCTAAACTTAAATTACAGTTGAAAACTGCCGTGTAAGCCAAACTCCAGTCATTTTGAAATCTATAGGGTGTTGGCTGCCAGGTGTAGGCCTCCTGCCCCCTTGTGATCAGTGATTTATAATTCTCCGAGGGGAGAAAAAAATCATCGCTCGAAGCCTCTCCGAAAGAGGGTGATGTACGGATGTTCATCAAATTTGCATCATCCAATAGTCCTTGAATGTCTACAAGGGTATTTGGAACGACAAGCTGCTTATCTGACTTCACATCGAGAAATTTTTTACAACCTGAGAATATGGCAAGAATACCAATACCTGTAATAAATATTCTCAAAACTTTTAATCTTTTCATCTCTTTTTATTTTTTATAACAGATCTATTAAAATGCGCCCTTTATACCGAAAGAAAATTGAAGTGAAGGGGAAATTACATTTGCATAATCGGGATCATAACCATCCTTATTTGCTCTCCATAAGATTCCTATATTCTGCATACCTGAATAGAGTTCAAGGTTTCGGAACGGGGATTTCCATTGCGAGGTATTCAAGGTATACCCTATGCGCAAATAATCCATTCTAACATGGTCTCCACGCATTACATTAGGTTCTGATGAATAGAAAAATGCATCCCTTAATGATGAATTAGGATATATGAATGAAGGGACATTGGTTTTTTGCTCATCCCCAGGATTCTGCCATCGGTTGGAAAACTGAGCATTACCAATTCCATTACTAATCAACTGTGAATAACTTATCGTTGGCTTTTTGACCCTGTAACCCAATTTATAATTGAGATTGAAAGAGAAGCTTAGCCCCTTGAATCTGAAAGTATTGATTATCGATCCAAAATAAGCTGGACTTGAAGCTCCAAGGTAGACTAAATTGCTTCCCGTGTTGCTAGCTTCATTTAACATAGCTGCGTAATCGGTACTTAAGGATCCATTCAGATACCCTTGCGGGTTTCCTTTATTGTCGAGTCCTCCCCACTTATATGCCGCAACAGCATATAGCGGATATCCCTCTAAAGGCGTTATATAATTACCACCAGATATCATCGAATAAATACTTGCCATAGTTTTAGAGTAATATTTTTTTGTCTTGCTTAGGTTATAGCTAAAGAAAAGATCGCTGTTCCAGCTAAAATTTTTACCCTGGATATTGCGGCTATGAAAATCGGCATCAAAACCATGTCCAACCATATCCGCTACGTTCCTAACAATTTCGTCATTCGCCCCCCAAGATGTATAATCGTAAGAATCCCTTCCATATAGATCAGATCCCCTTTTGACATACCATGCCAGAGATCCACTTAGAACTTGTTTTTTTAGCTCGAAATCTATCTTTAGGTTAAGCTGTGAGAGCTGTTCCCAGCGCAAATCAGGATTGTTTATAGTATTGATCCTTGTAATTGGAAAACGGGTAATTGAATTCGTTCCATATCCGGCAATTGGTAGCGCTGTTTTGCTTAGATCGACATTTCCACTATAGCCAAATGTACCTGTTAGGCGGAGAACAGGTAGCCAGTCGATGTTATAAAAACTCTCATCAGAGACCTTCCAGCCCAAACCAGCTGACCATAACGGTTTCCATTTATCATTTGTATTTGCACCAAAAATATTGGAACCATCTCTACGGACACTTCCAGAAATCAGGTATTTCCCTTTATAACTGTATGCAACATTGCTGTACATACTTAAAAAACGATAGGCAGTTTCAAGTAAAGTGTTTACTCCACCAATCTGGTTAGTATTGCCTGTAAGATATTCAGGGTAATATCCAACTTCGTCGACGGGACTAAAATAAAGGGGATCGGATTGATATCCAAGCCGCCTGTTTCCCATTGCAGAAGTATTTGAGGATCTTACCTCACTCCCAGCAATGGCGGTAATACTGTGCACTCCAAAAATCCTGTTATAATTGAACTGTGCTCGCCCAGTCTGTGAATTCACAACTGATGTATTAGCTAACAGAATTCCTCCTTTCGGAACGGGATAAGTCACTATCCCAGTTGCCCTATTGAATTGGCTAAAAGTGTTTACCAGGTTTCTGGCAGCATAACTTTCAGCGTCTGAGGTTCTTTCATCACTTGAGTTTTGCCGCTGGTATTGGTAATTTAACTGTAGGTTTAACCCATCTAAAATTTGATACTTTAGACCGAAATTTGCATAAAGTTCTTGAGTTTTACGCCTATTGTAATCATGTTTATAATCTTCAGTTGGATAGTATTTCCAGTCTAAAAATTTTCCAGAGGCTAAAGTATCCGTGTAAATGCTACGATAGCTCGTCGCCATACCGCCCAGCGAACTAAAGTCCATATAGGTTGGGTAACGACTTCCAATGTTTAGCGAATTGAAACTTGGCCTTCCTGTTTTGCTATCAACATTTGTGAAATAGATATTTGTATTAAGGTCAAGTTTTTTTATAAGTTTGAAATCATTCGCAAGATGCAGATTTAACTTATCGGTATTACTATAAGTCTCTCCTTTAACATGATCGTAAGCTGCAGAAAATAAATAGCTATTTCTTTCTCCCCCACCTTTAATGTTAAGATTGTATTGCTGGGTTAGGGCACGAGTGTAAAAGTTATCCAAATAGGATTGCTGAGTATTATTCTTCAGCAAATTTTGTACTTGTTCATCGGCAGTCGATTGCGAAATTTTGCCATCCCGCTGGGCTAACAAAATTTCCACAACTGGAGTAATGGCTGCCCACGGTGTGGAGGTTATCCTGTCATTAAAATAGCCTGCATTAAAGAGCTGTTTTTCTACCGCGATATAATCACTGTTTTCCATTTGTCCTACCGCAGTAAGTTTTGGAAGATCCTGTAAAAGAAAGTTAGCGTTAAATGAAAGCTGCATGGCTTGGTTTAGTTTACCTTTCTTAGTTGTAATAATGATGACCCCATTTCCAGCTCTTGCACCCCAAATAGAAGCTGAGGCCGCATCCTTTAATATCGAGACGTTCTCAACATCATTTGGATTTATGTTGGCAATATCGCCCTCATAAATAAAACCGTCTAAAACAATAAGGGGATCTAGGGGACCATTAATCGTTCCAAGCCCCCTTATACTGATATTAGTATTGTTTTGAGGATTGTTATTACTTTTCCCTACTTGCAACATCAACCCGCTACTCTGTCCTATGAGGCGGTCAAGTATACTGGTACCGGATCGAGCATTCAGAGCTTTTTCATCGATTAAGGAAATTGTTCCATTTATTTCATTTGGCTTCGCACTCTGATAACCAGTCTGCACTAAAACTTCCTCCAGTTGCTGGATTTCCTCTGTCATTTTGATGGACATAAAAGAGCCAGGTTTCTCATTGGTCCTGGTCACACTTTTGAATCCTGTGGCAGTAAAACGAATAGTATCACCAAGTTTTAACCCTTTTATAGCAAAGCTTCCGTCTCTATCAGCAAGGGTTACCCCCCCCTTAAAACGAATTGAAACGATAATAGACTTGCCGTCAAGATCAGTCACCTTCCCACGAACTTCTTGGTTATCTTGCGCGCAGGCAGTAAATGCAGAAAGCATGATAAGTAATATTGCCACAACTAATAGGAAGAAATTCCATTTCATTTTTCTGGCGTTAAAATTATTTATTTTCATTTTTAATCTGTTTTGATTTTTAAGTTGAGGGACAGTCCTGCAATCAACCGTTCAATATTTGGAGCAGTAACCTGTTCGGCTCGAGTGATTGCTTTGATTCTTCCGTCAGATCCTACCCATATATAATGAGGCATGCTTTTGATGGGGAAGATCTCGCGTAGTGTACTATCACTTTGAGCAATCGGCAAAGAAAAACCCGACAATTTAGACTTTTGGTGTACCAGAAAATCGCCAAGTACTTTTTCGGTATCTTTCGAATAAGTATTGATCAATATCACCTGTAGGTTTTTGTTATACTGCTTTTGGAAGCTATCCATTTTAGGAAATTCTATCAAACAAGCGGAGCAAAACGTAGCCCAAAAATCGAGAATTACCGCTTTACCTTTTAAGTCTGAAAGACGGATTCCGGTCGCTGAATAGTTAATAACCTTCGAGAGAAACACATTAGGGATCTTTTTATCTATACCTATGGAATAATTCTGACTTTTTTCTTGTGCTTGGATCGAAATACTGTTGATTAAAAGAAAAACTAAAACGAGAATTTTTTTTCTTTTTAACCGTTCGAGCTTAATTTCGTTAAAGGAAAGGGCTGCTACACTTTTGATCAGCTTTTCGCTTTCTGTAAAATCGAGGACGTGTTTAGAAAACTTATTCAGTGCATTTTCAGAAAAATTAGTCTCTATGCTAATTTTAGGTTTAAAAAAATTACATAGCAATGCCTTAGCGATAAAATATATCGTTTTTTTCATCATGGTTGGTTTAGTTAGTTGATTCGGAAATTAAATGAGGAAACTCAAATATTGAAGAAAACTAAGGCAGGTGCATTATTAAAGAACCTATTTTTTATCATTAACCACTAAGGTGACCTGCCCTAGCCTGGTATCCTATTCAGGAGAACAAATTACCAAGCTGATAAGAATTATGAACGCTACACCAATAACAACAACCCTTCTACCACGAAAATTTTGAAAACGGTAGTTTCCACCTTTCTCGTAAGATAGGGATGTTAGAAGAAATGAATTTTCAACTTGGTCTTTCACGTTTCTTGGTTTGCACCAAAAAACCTTTAGAAAATAAAAAGGGCCGCCCTTAGCTTTTCTGAGACGAAGGTGTAGGACCACCACCGCTTTACAGCGGTCGAACACAGAATAGCAGGCGACCCAAGTCCTTATGCTATGCAAAGATAGCACAGGATTTGAGTTTTCACCTACTGCTTGTGTTCAAACGTCCTACTTTTCGTCACAAGGTTTTTCAGTAATAAAAAAATCAAATCTTGTAGTTAAATGTCTTTTAACCAACAATAAATTTATTAAGCTAATATAAATAAAAACTTTCACTTCCACATGCACCTGTGATAAAATTTTCATTTTATTGTTCCTTGCAAAACAATGCAGAACCGGAATTCCAACCCAGAAATTGTAACTATTGAAATTTCTCATTTGGATTATTTAATTATTGTCAATGTCAAGAACTTAAGATTAGAGTTAGGTCTTTCTCAAGTTTCACTCACACAAAAGATGGGTTTATCTGAAGGTTTTGTAGGAAAAGTTGAACTTTATACCGAAAGGGCCAAATACAGTATAAGGCACATTCACTTGTTAGCTATCGCTCTCAATTGCAAGATTCAAGATGTCCTTCCACTAGAGCAACCGCAATATGATATGGTTAGATTAACTCTAAAAAGGACAAATAAAATTAACAGAGACGGTTCCATCTCCCAGAAGAAAACTACTGAGGTAATAAAAATCGAACCAAAAGAAGAATCAGAACGTTAATTTGAAAATGCAAAGTAATTGAGAGGTCAAGAAGGACTGAACAATTTAAACTTTGACATATGGAACAATTACGTTGCGTCGTTATCGATGATGAAAAACATTCTATTTCTATCTTATCAGATTATATAGAAACAAATCAAAATCTTACTTTAGTCAAGACCTACACAGATCCGCTGGTAGCCCTATCCGAAATTAGCATAAAGGATAAGATCGACTTTATCTTTCTAGATATAGACATGCCTGATATTACTGGCATTGAACTTGCAAAAAAATTGGTGAATAGAGCTAGGTTTATAGTATTTACTACGGCATTTACTAAATATGCAGTAGAAGCTTTTGAGGTGGATGCATCCCGTTATTTAGTCAAACCCATATCTAAACCCAAGTTTATAAAAACTGTCTGGGACATCCTCGAATCGGAAACAAAAAAAATAGAAAAGTCTAAACAGTCAGGAAGAAAATTTTTCTTCGTAAGTATTGGCGACAGGGGGCAGAGGCTTAAAATCAAAAAATCCAAAATACTGTTTTTTGAAAGCGAAAAGAATTATATCAACATCGTCACAGAGGATACTAAATACATGGTTTATCTGACCATGAAGGAGGTAGAAAAGGATTTTTGGGGAACACTTTTTTATAGGGTGCATCGATCATTTTTTGTCAATGCAGAGAAGGTGGAGAAAGTCATTGGAAATACGTTAAAAATGGGTTCTTATGTTGTTCCAATGGGCAATAGTTACAAAGATAGCTTTAATGAATTTTTAGAACGAAAAACCTTAAGATCCGGCCGGTAGTCTTATTGTCTTCAGTCTACTTTTTCAATGCAACGAAAGTTTCAGTTGCAATAATCGTAATACTGGAATTGGTTGGATCGGTTGATGACAACCTCTGGTTTTTCTGTGATTTAAAAACAAATGCTGTTTTTTTAATCAGTTTTTGAGGGATGTGTTTCATGTTTTTTATTTTGAAACTAGCCCAATTGGATATGGTAAAAAAAGTTATTACACCGTGATAATATGGAGTTACACCAATACAGTTTATAGCATGACAAAGAAAATTTTTGAGTGGTCAAAAACCCAGAGAATCCATTTAATCGGATGGGCGCTTTTTATCTTTTTTGAAATAACGCTTATAGGTCTTGCGGCGGGAGCATTTGGCAAACCATTAAATTATTTGCTCCATTACGTGCTAAATATCATCCTCTTTTATACAAATGCACATTTGGTCCTCGGGAAAAGCTTTAAGATGAGAAACTCGTGGACAAGGGTATGTTTTCTGATGGTGGTTCAGATTGGCTTATATATATTTTTAAGATCCATTCTTAATTATATTTTATCAGATTCGAGTAAGGAGTTTAATGTGGTTACCATTGTTGAAAATTATCGAAGCTTCTTCCAATCGCTATGGAGAGGATTGTTCTTTATTGGGCTTTCCTGCTTTTACTTTTTATTTATAGAATATAAGGAAGAGCGAAACAAACGTGAGCAGGCAGAAAAGCAAGAATACTTAAATAATATTCGAACGAAGGAAATACAGAACGAATTGAATGTTGCTCAATATGAATATCTCCGGGCTCAGATTAACCCGCACCTTTTGTTCAATACATTGAGTTTTTTATATGATAGTGTGCGAAAGTTCAACGAGGATGCAGGTGAGGCTGTCCTTAATCTTGCTGAACTTATGCGGTTCAGTTTAGATACAAGAGAATCAAACGACAACTTTCCAAAGTTGGAAGAAGAGCTCAATCAGATCTACAACTTAATTTCACTGAATAAAATCAGAAAAGATAAGGAACAGTACATTGATTTTTCATTTCCCGAGGAAGTGAAAAACCTTCGCTTTATTCCACTGGTCATAATAACACTGGTCGAAAATATGCTTAAACATGGGAATTTACAAAAACCTAGCAACCCTGGAATACTAACTATTAATTTAAGCAAAGGGAAGCTGTTAATAGAAACATCGAATCTTATTAACACCAAAATCCACCAATCAGGTTTCAATAAGGGGATGGAGAATATTGAGAAGCGACTTAGTCTAGCATATGGTGATAAATTCTCATTTATGTTTGGCAAAAGAGATAAAAATTACTTTGATGTGAAGCTGATGTTGAATCTGTAAGTTTTAAAGAAGGAACCCTAGAA
This sequence comes from Pedobacter nototheniae, assembly GCF_004335085.1. GTDB lineage: Bacteria > Bacteroidota > Bacteroidia > Sphingobacteriales > Sphingobacteriaceae > Pedobacter > Pedobacter nototheniae. The sequence continues at coordinate 27,448 of NZ_RQRS01000017.1, forward strand.
GTGTTGTTGAGTCAATAGATAAATTGAAAGAAACTAGCGATCTATTTTCAGGAGTACTTGGTAAGGGAATGGATATTATCCATGTGCTTTCTATTGCACAACAGCATTTCATCTAATAGTTAATTGTATGGCAACTTCACTTTTGCAAACTTAACTTCAAAATGCATTGTTTATTTAGAAAAAACCATTGAGAGATATGGATAAATCTTTTAAATTCGACAAAAAGACATTTATCATTGGCACACTAGCTGGGCTAGCTAGGAGTTGCATTGTATTGGATAATTGCTAAAAGAAAGTTGGAGCCCAGGGAGCGTCTTCACAAAATCATAACTCAGAAAATTTAGGAATGGAACGATATGAATTTATCCTGGCGAGCGATGAGGGAACCATCGAAGCCGTTGTAGAACAGGCTGGCGATTGTTATAGCGTAAACCTGAACGGTAAATATGCCGGCACGATGTGGCAGGATGAATCCAAGGGCATGCAATGGAAAACTGAAGATAAAAATTTAGAGCCTAACATGTGGGAAATTTCTGTGCATCTTTCTGAAGCGTTTTCGCGGAAAGGGTTTCCTTCACTTCTGATGGGTACCTATCCAGAAATACTTGCGACGGACTGGAAGACAAGTGAAACTCTTGAAGTAATTCTCAAGGAGAATACGGATATGGAAGTATTCACTGCCTTTTTAAAAGATGAGGTTCTGAATCTTGTAACGTTTGAAGAACATCTAGACCTCATTATTAAGAAAGAAAACGACGCCTACTTTGTAATTGTTGGTATAAATTAACCTGTCAATACCAGCGCTGTAAAATAGACTCCGTTTTCATGCATTAAAGAAGACTTTTAATTTCCAAACAGAAAATTTCTCATAGTTGCTTTTTCGAAAAAGAATCCCTTACTAATTTAAAGTATTCTAATCCTGTTTCTAGATTTTCAATAATGTTATTTGCGAGATCTTCTGGATCATCAAAAAGTTCGAGAGAATTTTCATCATCTGAAAGCCATTGAATATCTAAATTTGTTTTTTCTCTTGATATTATCTCATCATAGCTGAACTTTCTCCATCTACCCTCTGGATTTGTAATCGCATCATATTCCTGAACACGTCTCTTTATATCCCCTGGACAGAATTTTTTCACAAAATCTGACAAATCATCATTTCTCAGAGGGTTCTTCTTAAGTGTATGATGAATATTAGTTCTATAATCATAAATCCAGATTGCGTCGGTCGACGGTTTGGCCGAAACAGGTACTTTTGTAAAAAACAATACGTTTGCCTTAACACCCTGCGCGTAAAATAAACCGGTGGGTAACCTTAAAATTGTGTGAAGGTTAGTATCCGATAACAACCTCTTTCTGATAGTTTCCCCAGCTCCGCCTTCAAAAAGAACATTATCAGGAAGTACAACAGCGGCTTCACCATTTTCCTTCAACATTGTAAAAATGTGCTGTAGGAATGCCAGTTGTTTGTTACCAGTTGTTATCCAAAAGTCATTCCGAAATGTATATCCACTTTGCTTAGCTTTCTTCTCATCATTTGTTGCAATATCGCTACTGCTTTTCCCAAATGGAGGATTTGCAAGAATAATATCAAACTGTTTCGATGGAACCTTTTTAAGACTATCAACTATTTCAATTTCGGGAGTAGTTTTTAGATCTCCAATTCCATGAAGAAACAGATTCATCAAGCAAAGTCTGGCTGTTGAAGGGACTATTTCCCATCCATGAAAAGTATCAAATTTGAGAAATCTTTTTTCTTCCTCTGTAAACTTCTTCTTATGCTTTGTAATATAATTTAGCGCCCCAAGAAAAAAACCACCAGTTCCACAAGACGGATCTGCAATAGTCTGTAAGGGTTCTGGTTGCAAACACTCCACCATCGTTTGTATTACTGCTCGAGGAGTGAAATACTGGCCAGCACCACTACTCTCGGCATTTTTTTGTAAAAGTGATTCATATATTTCGCCTTTTACGTCAAAGGTTTCGTCTACCCAGTTTTCTGCATTAATTAATTCTATTAATTTTTTTAATTTATTCTGATCGTGAATTTTATTTTGAGCCCCATCAAAGATTTTTGTTAACATACCACCAGCAAAAGAAAGTATTTTAAGATTAGCGCTATAAAAGCTAATGAGCTGATCTTCCTCTTTAATTAAAAGTGAATTCCAATCACATCCTTCAGGTAAATTGAATTCCTTTAGGAAGTTTGGACCAGAATACTCGTCCACCATTTTTAAAAATAACAAATAAGTAATTTGTTCGAGGTAGTCCCCATAACTTACTCCGTCATCTCTAAGGGTATCACAAAAATTCCAAACTTTTTGAACTATATTATTATTGTTTGTCATAAATATTCTAACTGTTTAACTGAGCTAAAATGGTGTTGTAATAAATGGCATCACCACAAGCTGCAAGATACGTAAATAGTGCGCTTTTAATAATATGAGCTTCGATTAAGGGCTGTTTAGAAAACAGGTCTGCTTCGTCGTTAAGATGTGCTATCAACTGTTGATGAGTAGTAATCACAACGTTATTTCTCTTCTTAACATCTATAAAATATCCCAGCCAATCATCGAAATATCGCATTAACATTGTTTCGGAATATCGTTTCTTGATATCAAAAACTTGATCCCAGGTTGACGTGAATTTATTTGCGGGACTTAGGGTAATGCTCCAGTTTCCATAAGCTGCAGTGGTTCTGTTTGGTAATATGCTGCCATTTAAATCAATGCTTATATTAGCAAATGTTTTGTACGGATTTGCAAATGCTCTGCGAGTTGCCCCATCATATATCGAATCTTTTCTACCTTTAAAAATTTGGTTGCAATCTCTTCCCATAGGAACCAAATTCTTCATATTTAATGACGCAAATGGATAGGTTTCTTGCTTTAGGATGTGATCATAATCCTGTCGTCTTATCTTAGGCGGATATAATGGCTCTATACTACAAAAAGGGCAAACTTTTAACTTCCTAACCCCGAATATTTCACCATAAATTTGTTGCCAGTGATCACTTAAATTCCCAATGCTATTTAAAGTACTTGGGTACATGTGCGCAAATAGTTCCTTAATCGATTTGCGAATAGAAGCAGGCATTGCACTAATTTTTAAGTGGCTTGCATCGAAGAGTTCATCCTCTATTATTTTGGAAATCGACTGGCAATCAAAAAAACATTTAATAACAATGCCTTTGTTTGTTGCAGAAAGATTTCTAAATGCATTGAAAAAACTTTGAAACTTCTCTACCAACGTTGGAGAGTTGTCTAGATGTAGAACAAAGTCTGGATGAAAATAAGTATTATACGGCAGGAAAGAACTTGTCCTACTGACCTTCCTTAGTTGTCGAAAAAAAAATATTAGATGCTGATTAAGCTTATTGGCAGAATGATTGCGTAAAAATGGATAGAGAAAGAGCATTATTCTTCAGATTTTAATTCTTCAATTCGCCTCAATAGATAAAATTTTTCTGCTGATTCACCAAAATCATTTATCTCACTTTCAATTTTATCAATATCAGTAGATTTTTGTAGTTTCTGGATTTCCAACAAAGATTTTTCGGCTATTGTTGATTCCATTCCAAATGCCATTTTTAGAATATAATCAGAGTTTGAACCATACGTTTCATTATCAGGTTGCTTGACAATTAATTTTTTCGTGTCTCTTTTAAAAATAAAAACCTTTTCTTTTCGGCTATCGGCTACAATAAAAGGAGAATGGCTTGTTAAGAAAAAATCCTGTTTGCGCTTTAACGTTATAGTATTTAGAATTTGAATAAATTCTCTTCGCCATTTAGGGTTGAAATGGGTTTCCGGTTCATCTAAAAGATACAATGCATTTTCAAATCCAGTCATCAGAATTGTGCCAAAAACATTCATATATTGATGTTGCCCGTCGCTCAACTCTAAATAATTAATGACCTGCCCTGTAGATAAGCCAAGTTTAATCTCAGAATAATTTAATACTTTATCCTTGTCCTGTACGCTAGGATTTTTTATCATCGATTTCCGCAAACGTCGTTTTCTTTTAATTTCTTTTAAATAGTTATCATCTATAATAAGATTATTCAGAAGTTCAATTTTGTAAAGAGCTGTATAAAAGTCTATTGGATGTTTAAAATATAACTTTATTGCATCTCTTGTGCTTGGATCGTTATAAAAATCTAGAACATAACGGTTTTCGGAGCTGACATATTCGTAACAACTTGCTACTTTGACTAATGATTCAATCCAAGTTTGTAATTCTTCAGTGAGCCGAATCCCTTTTTGTGGCGCTGCAGAATGTTTTGTTTGAATGACTAATTGAAATGACTTCAGGTTTTTAATGCCAATTACCTTTAATACTGACGCTACGTTTTTTTCTTGGGGATAAAGTAAATTTGCAATCACGACACCAATATTGGTGGTATAATCCATCAAATAAAAACGAGGATCATAATCCTCTTTGTAATCTTTATTTCCGAATGCTCGCTTTGCAGTATAATCTGCGTATTCATCATAGTAGTCCATAAATGGAAAACTTAAAGTCTCATTGGCGCCCGAAGTATATCCAATTATCTTCGATGGTAAAAAGTCTTTAAATGTTTCTACGAACCATTCTATTTCTTTTCCATTATGCGTTATGGTAATTTTTGGGGCTTTAGCTTTAATTTCCAATTGTTTGATTTCTACTAAATATTCCTTTTTCTGGAACGTTATAACATAATCCAGTTCAAACAATGAAGGTGAATTTGCATATAAGATTAGTCTAGGACCCCCATAAAGTTTATCTAAATAGTAAAATATCTCGGCGATAGTTTCCAAAACCTGTGATTTCCCTGATCCGTTAACTCCGATGAAACAATTTGGACTATTTTCTCCAGGAAATTTTTCTTCCGGATTAAAAAATAACTCAAGATTGTCTAATAGAGGGCGGTGGGCGATACTATGAATTTTTAACCGGAGTATTTTCATAAACAATAATTTTATATTTCATTACCTCTTCATTCTCATCAAAATACTTTTCAACGCTACCATTCTCTAACAAAGCATAGAGATCGTCCCTCAAGTCTTCGTATTCCAATTCTGATCTTACTTTTAGGTCCTTAAATTCAAAAGAATCATATGAAAATGATTCATAAATCAAATCGATAGTACTTTTATTGGGTAAAATCTTTACGGGTTTTTTAGCCATTTTTTTCTTTGATTTATTTTTTGACTTTAAATGCAATTCGCGTTTAGTTAAAGCCTTTTCTATTAATTTGTATCCAGATAACTCTTCTGTCATTTCTTCCACAAGCTTTCCTTGAAAAGCTTGTTTTAGTATATTTTTTTTTAAAATTTCTGCCGATTGAAAGTGACGGGAAAGCGTTTCTTCTACTTTTTCAATGAAGCTAAACCTACTTTCAATAATTTTTACAATTTCCAATTGCTCCTCTTCACTACAAATCACCATCGGAACATCTCTCATATTTTGCAAATTTAAAACTGGCCGTCCTACACCATAGACCATGTTCTCGACGAAAGTTTTTCCAAAATCTGTAGTCTGAAAATAATAATAGGCAAATTTTGAAAAAGATTTTATGCGATATTTCATTAATGCCACGGATTGGCTAACATAGGCTTCCTCAATTTCTGTATCTATATGAGCAACTTTCCCCACATTTGCCCCCGTTATCGTCATTAGCAAATCAAATTGTTCTACAAGGCTCCTCTTCCCCTCGATTGTGTCTGGTAGCTTCACGTGCGCAATATTCTCTTTCGATAAAGCATTCGTATTGATATCTTGAGTCCTAATAAACAACGCACCTGTAGAGCTATAATATTTTTTCCAATCACGCGAACCACTTGTTACATATCGAAGCATTAAGTCATTATATACGTAACCCCAATTTTCAGGTAGTTTCGGCCACCGTTCCCAATCCGTCCTTTTCGGGGTTAGAAAATCCGCATTTAACAACACCTGTTTCTTTCCAACATATTTTTTTCCTCCAACATAATTATCATAGTTGAGCAAATTTGAAACGATTGTTCTAAAGCCCGTAAAACCTGGATTATTCACTCGCCAATCAGCAGTAAGATCTCCTTGAAATGCTTTCTTCAATATCAACTGTTTATACGGTGAAATTTGTTGCTGCGCCTTTTCTAAGATTCGCTTTCCATTATCTAAATCGCTAAAAAGCTCGTCAATTTTATCTACTATTGCTTTTTGTTCTAACAATGGCGGTAAGGGCACTAACAATTCCCGAACAGCTCCTAGATTAACTCTTGAACGGGTTGTTCCTTTGGTAATTTCTTCAAATTGTCGCTGCAATACTGCACTATTGATAGCATATACAAGATAGTCAGAATTTATAATCTCTGAATTTGGCCTTAACCTAATTAAATCAGCAACAATAATTCCGTAGGGATATTTTGTAGGAACTTTACAACACAATCCTAGGGGTTCCCCTAGCTTTGTTATTATTATATCTCCAATATTAAAGCTATGTCTAGAAAGCTCCACCGCTTTTTCTTCAGTTACAAAATCAATTTTCTTATCTAAAAAATATCCTGCTTTTATATTCTGGATTTTAAAAACAGGTATTCCGGCTTTTTTAAAGTCTTTTGCCTTCAAGTTTGAGCCAAACGGGCCGTCAACTAGATCGACGGTTGGATCGACTACCAAATCGCTCATTTTAGCTATAGCCCAGTGTTTAGGAATCAAATTTAGTGAGTGCGGGTTATTAGCAATATTCATTTTGGTTTTTGAACGCGTATTAAGTTTTATTATCAAAGTAAGTATATTTATTTAAGATTTCACATATCCGCGAGAAAGTATGTTGTTTACATTTTTATATCGATTTAATTATCAAAGCAAATACAATGGAATAAAAATAATTCTATGACGATGATTTGCTTCCTAATGTCAACAACTTGTAAATAGAATTCATTTAACATTTTAACTAGGGTTTATTTGAAATTGCGACCCCCATGAAATGCATCCTTCGGCGTTTCTTTACGAACCTGCGCTCTTTTGTTTTGCGAAGTATATGGTGCACTTTTTTCATCCCCCTTAGCCAAAGTCAGCACAGGCAGGTCATCAACTTCACCCTGCACCAGCTTTCCAAGCATCTTCGTGAAATCAAAACATTTGCTAACTATCACGTGTACTACCTTTCCCTCTCGCTGCAATCGGCCTTCTACCATCAGCAGCCTTGCATGCAATATTTCCTTGCGATAGGTTTCAAACAATTTTTCAAAGACCACCAGATTAGAATACCCAGTCTCGTCTTCGATAGTGATAAAGCAAACTCCACCCGCAGTTCCTGGACGCTGGCGTACCAGTACCAATCCCGCCACTTTTACCAATTGGCCATCTGTAGAATCATTGTTGATATGGTGGCAACTGCGGATATTGAGCATATCCAGTTGCGGCCTCACAAAACTCACCGGATGAGCTTTGAGCGAAAGTCCAACCGTTCCATAATCCTGCACCACGTGTTCTCCCTTTCCCATAAGCGGAAGCTCGACCTGCGTTTCCAGCACGCTTTCAGATGCCTGTCCCTTGAAAAGTTCCACCGGCATGTCCTGCAAAGCCGAAACTTCCCATAGGGCCTTTCTCCGATCCATTCCCATGGATCGGAAAGCATCCGCATCGGCCAGTCTCTCAAGCGCCGCTAGTGAAACGCCAGCATCGCGAAGCGCGGTAATGCATTTATATCTTTCGCCACGACCATTCACCAGGGTCTCAATATCATCAGACCGGATGCCACTGATCTGCCGGAATCCCAACCTCAGCGCGAAATATTTGCCCGATTTTTCTTCGAGCTTATTATCCCACAGCGAATGGTTAACATCCACCTCGCGCACCGCTACGGTATGTTTCTGCGCATCGATAACGATCTGCGCGGGCTGGTAAAAGCCCATCGGCATACTGTTAAGCAATGCCGTAGCAAAAACATCCGGATAATAATGCTTTAGCCAGCAGGATACATATACCAGCAGCGCAAAACTTGCCGCATGGTACTCAGGAAAACCATAGCTTCCAAATCCCTCCAGCTGTTTGAATATTCGCTTAGCAAATTCTAAAGTATATCCCTTGGCCAGCATTCCATCTATTAGCTTCTGCTCGTATTGATTAACCAGGCCCTTGAATTTGAACGTTGCCATACTCCGCCGCAGTCCATCTGCTTCGGCCGGGGTAAATCCAGCTGCGACAATAGCAATTTTCATCGCCTGTTCCTGGAACAGCGGAACGCCCAATGTCCGTCCCAATATTTCTTCGAGTTCCGGCGATGGATACACCACGGGTTCTTCGCCATTTCGCCTGCGCAGATATGGATGTACCATATCTCCCTGTATTGGCCCGGGCCTGACAATTGCGACCTCGATCACCAGATCATAAAATTCCCTAGGCTTAAGCCTTGGAAGCATCGACATCTGCGCCCGGCTCTCAATTTGAAATACCCCTAATGTATCAGCCAGACAGATCATATCATAGACTTCGGGGTCGTCTTGCGGGATATTTGCCAGGGTAAACTGCTTTCCATAGTGGTCACGGCAAAGGTCAAATGCCTTTCGTATGCAGGTAAGCATGCCAAGCGCCAATACATCCACTTTTAAAAAGCCCAGCGCATCAATATCATCTTTATTCCACTCGATATTTGTTCGGTCCTCCATCCGCGCATTTAGGATAGGGCACAGGTCGGTAAGCTTGCCTTGCGTTACCACAAATCCCCCGGTGTGCTGGCCGAGCTGCCGAGGAAAGCCCATCATCTGGGAAGTAAGCTCCAGCGTTTTTTTAAGGTGCGGATCATCCGGGTTTAAGCCCTGTTCTGTAACCCGTTTTCCCTCGAACCATTCATCGGTAAACTCCCAAATAGAACTCGACAACCTATTGATTGTATCCACTGAAAGTCCCATCGCTTTTCCCACATCCCTCATTGCGCCCTTCTGGTGCTGCTGGGTGACTGTCGCTACGATTGCCGCCCGGTCACGCCCGTACTTATTGTAGATATACTGGATGATTTCTTCCCTACGCTCATGCTCAAAATCCACATCGATATCGGGTGGCTCGTTTCTGGCGGGCGAAATAAAGCGCTCAAAAAGCAGATCGAATTTCATGGGATTAACCGAAGTAATTCCCAGAACAAAACATATCGCAGAATTGGCCGCAGAACCCCTTCCCTGGCAAAGAATCCCTCTCGATCTGGCTTCGCGTACAATATCTTCAACAAAAAGAAAATAATTGGCATAATCCATCTGCCTCACAAATTCCATTTCATGGTGGATCATTTTAACCACCTTTTCAGGGATTTCTTCACCGTAAAACTCATGCGCTCCTTTCCATGTCAGGAACTCTAGTTCTTCCATTGGACTTCTGCGCTTTGATTGATCTCTTCGGGATAAACATATTTTAGCTCATCCAATGAAAAATTACAGGCCTCGGCAATGATCATCGTATTTTTGATAGCACTTGGGTATTTTCTAAACAATCGCTCCATCTCGGCGATCTCTTTCATATATCGCTCTGCATTCTGATGCAAGCGAAACCCGGCATCTTGGATGGTGCATTTCTCCCGTACGCATGTTAGCACATCCTGCAATTCCCTGCGCGAGGGATCATGGTAATGGATATCGCCCGTTGCTACAACAGGAATTCCGTAAAAATCTGAAAGCTGCGAGGTCCGGAAGATAAGCTTATCATCGTTTCCCATATAAGATCTGGTAGCTGCTAAATATAACTGGCCATTCAGTGCCTGACTGTATTCTGCAAGCGCACTAATAAAACCAGCCTCATATTCAAACCTCCGGTTGAGCTCGCCGGGCATCACTACACAGAAGATGATCCCCTTGCTATGGGCATAAACATCCGCCCTTGAAATATGGCAGGAACCTTTATCGGCGCGCATATTGCCAAGGGTAAGCAGCGCCGACAATCTGCCGTACGCTTCCTTGTCGGTTGGATATGCCAAAAGGCTTTGCCCATCCAGCAGATCCAGCCTGCAAGCCGGAATAAGCTTCACGTTTTTTTCCCTGCAAGCCGCATGTGCGCGGACAATCCCCGCCAAGGTATTACGGTCCGTGATCGCTATTTTTTGATAGCCAAAGGTCTCCGCCTGTTCCACCAGCTCATGTGCATGGGATGCACCCCGCAAGAAACTAAAATTTGATGTAACCTGTAATTCGCTATACGCCATAACTTATCTTCCTTACGCAAAAAATCCATGGATAAACCATTTGTACTTATTTTCTCCGCCATAGTGCCCCGAACGGAACAGCCAATAACGGCCGCCCTGCTCATCCTCTACCTGATAGTAATCCCTGTGCTCGCCCTCGTCCAGCCACCATTCCTGTTCGATCCGCTCCGGACCATCGGCTTTTGTAACGATATGGCGAACACCCTTATAGATAAAAAACTTAGGGGGATGATCTGGGATAATTGCCATTACCTCAATTGCAACCGGAGTTTTTAGCAGCTCTGTAGGCCTTGGCTTATCCACCCGCCATGGCGCATTTGGTTTTTCGGTTACTGAAACCGCTTTGAGTATCGCCCGTTCTGGCCAGTATCTTTTGGCAGGCAAATAGCGATGTATCACCTGAAAACCTACCTTGCCAGCTACGCGGTCAAGCAATTTGATTACGCTCTGATCATCCAGGCCCGGCTTTGATGTCCACATCTCCTCCTGGGGAACTTCAACATCATCCACCTTCGGCGCATCCAGCACAAAAAGTTCGATACCAAGGGCTGGCCTAATCTGATCGATCTTCAGCTGAAAAAGCTTGAACAGGTGGCCGACGCTATGCGATGCTCCACTTGTACCGATATCAACCTGTACCACTTTACCATCGATACGGTAGCAGGTAAGCACGCCGGATCTTAGCCCCTTTCCCTCGGCCTGCATTCGCTTGCACAGGTTTTCCAGTAATTTATTGATGGCAATTTCTATCCCGTTTCTTGTTTTGATAGGCTCTAGGCAAGCCAGTCTCTCGCTGAAAGGCACAGGTACCTGCAGGGGAATGAGTACTTCGTTTTCTGTGCCTATCGCCTGGGCCAAGCGTAGCAGAAATTCCTCGCCAAAGCGCCTGCGCAATACGGATCTGGGCATTCCAATAAAACTCTTGATCTGATAGAATCCGAGTTTTCGAAGTTTCGCTAATGTGGTCTCCTCAAGGCGCAGCGCATCTGGCACCAGATTGAGCAAAGCATCTACATGCTCGCCTATCGGGATCAACGGGGTCACTTTTCCGTAATGGGATACCGCCCATGCGGCTCCGGGCGTATCGGCTATCGCTACGCGGACGGTATAACCCTTGCTTTTTAACCTGGAAGCGATTTCTTTTAGATATCCGCGTTCCCCGCCCCAAAGATGGCTGCATCCGGTTACCTCAAGCAGCAGCCCATCCATCGCAAATTCATCGATTGCAACTATAGGAGAATAGCGCACGCACCATTCGCCAAGCCCTTTGAGCAGTTTTCTGGGTCTTCCGGGTTTATCATCCAACACCTCAAGTCCGGGACAAATGGCCTTTGCATCTGCAGCACGCATTCCAACCTCGACACCAAATCCATGGCCCAGCTCGCTCACCGCGGTGATCATCATTCGGCCGTGGTCGGGCGCAGCAAAAACAAAGGGCACGCCAGAAAGCTCGGGCCTGCGGATAAGCTGCCAGTCAGCCAGCAGCTGGCGGAACCATATGGAAACAAAACGCCTTTGCATGATATCTATCCAATCTGCCTGCCCTCCATTTCAGACCAAACAATTTCTTTTTTGACTTTCTTAACTTCCTCGAATTTGTCTCCCGCCCATTCCAGCACGAAGTTTCCAGGATTCCCATTGCGCACCTTTAGCAGCTCGACCTGCCAGCGTGGAAAACCCAGGCCTGGCATTCCATCTTCTGTTTGCGAAGGCAGGGGACTGATCCTCCATCTCGCGGTGGCCACTGTACTTGCGGTTTTATTTTCATCTTTTCGAAGGATAAATCCTGTTACGCCACTTGACTCTACAGCCAGCTGCAATCTTCGAGATTCAATAAGTGATAGATTATTTACCTCTGCGACTACGGCCGCGAGCCCCTCGCACTTGAGGGCCTCTTCTGTAATCCATAGCACATCCTTTTCGGTCTGTACATCCATAAAAATAATGCGCTCGGGCTCGACATTGAACAGGCCGAGCGAGGCAGGGAAAAGACGACGCGAAGTACTTGCCCATACGCATGCCGCGCCGTTTTCCATAAGCACTGCCAGCAGACCTGCGATGAAGCCATCGCTTGCCGCGGATTGTTCCGGAACTACAGTAATAAACTCATGGATCGCTTTTTTGGGAAATACTCCACCTGGGAAAGCATCTTCAATCTCTCCTAGGCCGATTCGCTCAACCTTGCCAGAGGCAACGGGCTTAAAGCCCTGCCACAACAGGATATCCTGCTGCAATTTTTGAAACAATTCCCTTTTAGCATCCATGGTATTCGAGTTAATTTTATACTATTATTTTTAGTATTATAAAATTATACAACAAACATAAAGCTAAAATTGTTAGTAAAATACAAAATGTTGAAAAGATTGTGCTTTTGGTGGAGAACTCCAATTAGGACATAGCCTAATGTTGCGCACACAGATTGCTTATTTTATCTTGCAAATAAGAAAAAATAAGTATTCCCTTGTGTTGCCAAATAAGGAAAACTAGTAAAATTAGATATCCGATGGCTCCAATCCAACGAAACCCTGTGCTTTAAGAATTGCCGCCGTTTCTTCCTGGTATCGCTTGTAGCCTTCCGGATCAGCGTACCTGGTTTCTACGATACTGCCATTTTCCAAAGAGGTGGAACCCGTGCAATATAGACTGGACAGAACATTGGGCTGATAGGTGTTTTTCAAAAGCGCTAAGATGTCAAAGGCAAACTCGGAAAAATGCTGTTCCCAGAATGTCAGCAGCAGGCTGAAATATTGATCATCCTTATACTTTAGGCATTTCGATGTTGTCCAAAAGGATAACGATGAGTTGTTGTTTGGCTTAGAATCGACATTTTCATTTCTGAAGCTTATTTTTCCGCTGCTGTATCTATCAAGCGTTTCGGCCCGGAGTATAGTTCCCCCGTAGAATCTTCGAATCATTGTGGCATTAACTAGTTCATCCATAGCTGCAAAATCTTTATCATGCTCTTTACGGAGTTCAAAAAATACAGTTGCACAGAAGAAATTGGCAGGAAGATACATCTTGGCGCGACTGGTCGGCGGGTCTACCCGCGCCAATAATGGCTTAAGCTTGGAAAGCTGGTCGACCGCTTCCTTCGCTGACTGCCTGTTAAATGCGGATTTCACCTCAAATACCACATGAACATACTCAACAGGTATTGCCAGCGACTTTCCCTGACCGGAAGAATCTGGATTATCCTCGACCCAAAGCACAGGAGATTCCAACTGGTCATATATGATCACATCATAATGCACCATGTGCTCCTTGCTGGAAATCCCGGGTGAAATGATATATCCAGATGTTACCGCATATCTTTTTGGCAGAAATTCGCTTAGCCATTTTCGAAATTCGGCCTCTGCTACAAGACCATGTCTGACTTTTACCAGCTTATTGTTTTCCAGATCCTTCGCTAGATCATAGGCAGCAAGCATTCGGGTTTTTGCGGCGAGGAACTGTTTCCATCCCTGGCTTGCCATCTGTGGTTGGAGCGGCTTTTGGCTTGACATTTCGTTTCTATCTTTTGCGCTAAATTAAAAAAGAACCGCTAGTTTCTCCAATGATCAAAATCCAGTTGTTCCTGATCCACAAAGGTAAGGTCGAGAGCTGGATGATCGGGATAATCAGCCGGCGTAGCCTCGCCTGCAAAACGGTAATCCTTATCGATGGTACATGCCTCCATTAATTTTGATGGGATTTGGGTAAGTGCAATTTCGGTCAGGCGTTCTTCGCTCGGTTCCTCCATTAGCCACTCCCAGGCCAAATCATCCGTAAGGATAGTTGGCATTCTTTTTTTAGAATTATGGATTTGCTGCATGATTCCATTTGCCGCGGTAGTTCCAAAGGCAACCGTACGCACCCATTGCCCGGCTTCCTTATCAAACCAATCATTATATACTCCGGGAAACCAGAAATATTCTTTATCCACAATACCAATCATATAGGGAACTTTATCTGTTGCCTTCAGCAACTGGCCCTTCTTACCATAGGTAGGTACATGCATGGATTCGATGATACCAGTTGAGAGTACCAGACATCGACGCTGGCGCGCAGCCTCTGCCCACATGGATTTTTTACCAGCCTCATTAGTAAAAAGATTCTCCGCCTTAAAGTTGAGCGTGGTATACATGCCCCTAAACTTTTTGGCCTCTTCGCGGTCTTTTGCATAACCTGGGATAAATCCCCATTCGGCCTGCTGGATCTCAAAATCCCTGCGGTCATCAGTCGCAACAACAATTGCACATGGCGCATAGTTGAACCCATTATGTACGCCCTTGTCCAAAAAATCATAGTTTCTGACCGCTTTTTCCAATTGCTTGAGTTGGATAAACTCGGCTCTGGTCACTTTCTGTCCGTTGTAATAACACATGATTATTTCCTATTAGCGCGGATATGCTCCGCAATTAATTTCCCTATCTCCTGCGCTTCGGCCTGCCTCCCCTGGGGGATTGAAGTCCAGAACTTCTGATCCCGGATACCAATTCCGATAGCAATCACCAGCGGCTTTTTCCAACCGCCAAAGTTAACATGGAACACCCTGTTCGAACCGAACTCATGTTCAGAGACCATAATCTGCCGCCCATCAAGCACTAGTTCAAATGGTGGTTCAATTTTCCTCACGATTAAAATTAAGGAAAAAATCCAAGAAACTAATAGTAGTCAAGCGCCTAACTTTCAGACACAAAATAAAAAACGGGGAACAATCGTGATGATCATTCCCCGTTCTAAATTAACGCTCTCATATATAAAGACGTAACTTGAGCAGATTTATTATAAATGCCATTAATTTTTTTCCATTTCTCTCTGTTGATTCTTTCCTGCTTCTAGATACGTGATCACTAGGTTTTTACTAAACTTGGGCCTTTTAAGGTTTACTTGTTCAGCCCTAGCCTTTCCATACATTGAAGAAAAGCCTCATTCAGTATTTGATTTTTTGATGTTACATGACAATGTTGTAAATAAGTAGCGATAGACCATCGGACGGCACCAGTGTCCGCAACTTTCTTGCCCATGAGCTCATTTAGGTTGAATCCTTGTTCCAATGCACTGCCCATCATTTCAATATCAGCGATACTGGCGAGCTGAAGATCATAAGAGATTTCCTTGTGTGCTGTGGTTAGATCTGGAAGAATAGCAGAGTTTAAAACATATACCTGATCATATCCGACTATGATATTTAGGATTCTTGTTACTTTTCCAAACCTAACATCTTTAACTTTTTTTTCTAATATAGCCTTCCTAAATGAATCCAATTGCCGTACGGCCTTTTTTAGGTTACCAGCCTGAACCTCCCCTTTGATGATTTCAGGTTCAAAATAACTCCTTGCCGGAAGTTTTAATAAGGTTGTTTTAACTTCCACAAGCAAACATACTTCAGCATTAATAAGTGCAAAATCAGGAAGAAGTCCAGTCCAAGGCTCGGAAAAATCAACGTCTAGATCAATAAATGTGTGTGATTTGCTTGGCGTCTTGAGGTGCCGTCCAATATATTCCCTGAAAACGATTCCAAACGCATTCCGAAAGGGATTTTCTCCCGTTTTTCCAGCAACGTTTGCGATTTGTTGTTCTTTATTTGCCAATAAATAAAATATCCCAGCACTTGCCTTTTCCAGAAAATATTTAGGCTGAGGGACGACTACGGTACCAGCCCTGAGAACGCTGGATCTATCTACGCGTATTGCGGGCATGGCGGTGAAGGGGTCATTTCCATAAATGTCTTTTAATTTATCCATCTGATTGCCTCGACCTGGACCACGAACCATCTCCCTGTATTGTTTTGCAGTTCCTGTTGCCAATTCTGTGAAAATAGATATTGCTTCCGGGGTGACGATGTCTTTTAATTTGGAGATCTCTATGGTCATTTCGTAGTCTAATATCCCATTTACCAATAACCACATCGCAATACCTGTAGCCATAAACTGAAAACAATCCAGTTTGTAAAACTCCATTAGCTTTCTGTTAAAGTCATATGCAGAAGTTGCAATAGAAGGATTCGATATGAACATGGCATAACCTCTTCCAATAACGGTATGCTGCCTTGCTTGCAGGGGGAACTGGATTTGACCAATGCGAGAGAAATATTGAGATATGGCCTCCGGACCTTGGTCGATTGAAATGTCAACGTCTGTATCATAAAGCTCTATTACCATTTCGTAAGCCTTATGAAAAGCTGGGGTATCAAGCAACATACGTTGTCCTTTATGATCATTCGCCCCGCTCAAGATCATAAATCTTGCCATCCGGGTCAGATTTAATCCAACAAACTTTCTTTCCTGCTCTGTCAACCGACCTATCCATCTATACAGATGCTCTGGAACATTCGAGCTGTGGAGCTTTTGCTCACCATATTTCAAAACAGCATTAATTGCCCCGAATAAATAGAGCGTATCAGATAAATGGAATTTTTTAAAGTAGTCATACAACTCTTCCAGAGATCCTTTCTTCATATCGTTTGTTATTGGTTTTGCAAATCAGTATTATATATAATCCGCATGGAGGCAAATTTTACTGCAGGCTAGTTCTTAGCCAGTACCATACTGCTTTAGCTTCAGGGTATCAGTTTGACCGAAGTATATCCATATGTTAATGCTAAATATGGTGGCTTTTTGAATTCTTCAATTTCATTCTCAACCAGAAAGGCTCTTCTGTAATTTGTCTTCTTAATTGAATTACCTTTTTCGTCTAGCTGGTCCTCTACGACTCCACTGATTTTAAAATTTTCACCATAAAAGTTTCCGCGCTGCATGTTTCCACCTACCGCAGCATCGGCCTTGGATTCAATTACCTTTTTTAATATCTGCAATGGATCTAGAGTTTCGTTTTCCTTAAAGACCTGTTCAGCATACGCTTTACCCGAGCCGAAAAACATCATTCCATGCTCTGGCAGTATCTCTTCAAATTGGTACTCGACTTGATCTTCCTTTATATCCGGATAAAAACGCACTATACGCACCCGCTTCTTGACGATGCAGTAGCCTCCAAGTAGAATTTCCGAAAGGCCTGTTTTTCCCAGAACAGCGGTTAGCTCCTGAGAAACCTCCCTATAGTATTTAAGAACAAGGGAACTGATCCCTATGATAGATACATCAGACATGTTTGTTAGATAGGTTACATTCGGGAGAATTTCGGCAATGGAGTCTTTAACTGTATTCGCATTAATGGAACTTCCCACGACCGCAAGCCCATAGCTTAGCTCTTGTTCATACTTATTGAAATCCTCTCTGGATTTTGCAGGCCCTTTTAATTTAAAAGGAACAATAAATATCTTGATCCCCTTATCAAAGAAACCAGCCTCACCAAACGAAATCCTGGAATCTGAAGAGAACGATACACCTTTGTCGTTCCTCTGTGCAATTACTAGCGTCATAAAAAGTCAAATCTGAGGTAAGCGTGAATCCCAATCTAGGAAATATTAAACAGAATTAGTTGTTTAGGCAACAAAAAACTGTTCGTAAAACAGAGCTGTCCAATAGGATTATTACAAGCCCGGTTTTATTTTTGCAGCTTTTTTACTCTAATGAGTAGCCATTTAGTACCCCAGCATAAGTTTTGATGTCGTAAATTCCCTCCACTCCAACCATAAATTGCTTTTGAAAATCATTCCAGCACATAAACCTATAGATGTCTTTATAAGAATTATTCAGCTTTCTTAGAAAAAGCTACCAACCTGTTCTTTATCGTTGATTTATTAAGTGACTTGAAAAACTCCAAAATGGCAAAATAATTTTCTGCAAAATACG
This sequence comes from Pedobacter nototheniae, assembly GCF_004335085.1. Classification (GTDB taxonomy): domain Bacteria; phylum Bacteroidota; class Bacteroidia; order Sphingobacteriales; family Sphingobacteriaceae; genus Pedobacter; species Pedobacter nototheniae. The sequence goes on from NZ_RQRS01000017.1 coordinate 45,337, forward strand.
GAAAGCAAACGTTCCATGCCTCATGATTTTTTTCTTTCTTTTTGCAATTTGTATGCCTGTTCCCGAAGCTTATCCAACTCGTTAATGTTAAATGGAGTCCAAGACTTTAATTCTTTATCGGACATTACCTCAATGGATCTCATAAGTTTAGCAATGTCTTTTTGGAAAAGATTGACATAAGCTTTAGCTACCTGATAGTCGCCAGCCGTAATAGTAGAGGGATCGACAATTGAATTAATAAAGTCAACATAGAAAGCCCTCTGTTTCAAACTATCGGCATTGCTCCACCAAAAGTAATTAGCTGTAGCCATGGCAGTATTCATTAATGCTGCCCCTAAAAAGGAGAATATTCCAGTTGGCCTTAAGTTTGTAGACGAAGAAAAGCGAAACAAAAGATACATCGAAAAAAAATCCTTAACCAGATCATGCCTTACCTTGTGATGAAGGAAAATCTTCTTAAACCATGATTGCTGTCTCAGGGGTACTTTTCTAGACATTAACAAACAGGCAAAAGCTTTTATGAGTTCTTCTGTACCCAAAATCAAATGAGCGATTGCATTCTGAGGTTCGTCAGATTTCCCAAGTATTTCAGCGCAGCGGAAATGCCTATTTGCATTTTCCTCTATGACAGGATATATTGATTTAAATTCTTGTAGGGTCAGGTCGTTCCACCCACGTGGTTTTGAAGGCGTATCCAAGGTATGCATATATTTGAGCGTAGCTTTCTAAAATAAGCTAAGTATAAGCTTTGTGCAAAAAATCTTTTGCACATATTCTCTTAAACTCTGAGATAAATTCAGCATGTCAACCATAAAATAAAAAAGCCATCAGTTTATACACTAATGGCCTTATTTCCCAAAACAGTCTCTTGTTTATTTATCGTTATTTTTTTTCTCTGTAACTTCAGCCCTTATCTCTTGAGCCAAAACCTTAAGGTCCTGCATTGCCTTACGTACGTGGCTGTTGCACAACTACGATTCTATGAATTACTTTTAGAAAAGCACATTAGCGGTACTTTTTATCCCAACTTTTTCATATATCATTTTCAATGCGGCAGCCCTTAAAGTTGCCGCATTTTTATTTAGTTAAAAATTTGTATTTAAGTAAATGCTTAAATACATATCTTTGATTTTATTTGACTATGAACGTTTGCAAGAGAATATTCGCCGATCAAGGGCAGATCAATAACTGTAGGGAGGTTCTGGATGAGAAGGGAAATCTATTTTCACACCTGTCTATACTGCTTTCGCTAACAGGAAATGAGGTTAGACTAAAGATACTTTTCCTTTTGGATAGAGAAGGCAAGCTATGTCCGTGCGACCTTAGCGATATATTGGATATGACCATCCCTGCCATATCACAGCACCTTCGTAAGCTGAAGGATGGTGGTATGATCCATTCGGTAAAATCTGGCCAGACCATATTCTATTCCATTGAGGATTCCCAACTTGACCTGCTTCGTCCGTTCTTCAATCAACTACAAAAACATTTAACAACGATACAACCATGAGTATAGGATCACCAAAAAGCTGGATAGCAGGCTTGTTTGCCGCCTTTACGGCATCTCTTTGCTGCATTGCCCCTTTATTTGCGGTCATCGGGGGCGCAGGGAGCGCGTCAACCTACTTTGGTTGGATAGAACCTTATCGCCCCTATATTATCGGGCTGACCATTCTGGTGTTCGCACTGGCCTGGTACAAGCTGCTGAAAGCAGGGGATGTACAAAAAGACAATTGTGGATGTGAGGTGCAGCAAAAAAGCTTTATGGGGTCAAAAAAGTTTCTAATAGTTGTAACGGTAATCTCTGCACTGTTGATCACGTTTCCTTACTATTCAAGTTTGCTTTATGCAAGCCCAAAGACAGCGCCCACAACCAGAACAGTGAGGAAAAAACTGGCCAACGTGAAGTTTTCCATAGCGGGAATGAGCTGCGAAGGCTGTACCAGCCACATCGACGGGGGATTAAATGGAATTAGCGGTATTGCCAGTTCCACTACCTCATTTGAACAAAGAATGGCTTTGGTCAGCTACGACCCAGACAGTATAACCGCTGACAGCATCAGCAAAAAAATAAGGAAAATAGGATACAGGAATACCATCATAACCAAAAACTAAATGGAAACAGCAATCATACCCAGTTCTACGATCACCTGCCCGGCTTGCGGCTTTGCAAAAAAAGAAGAAATGCCTACCGAATCCTGTCAATATTTTTACGAATGTGAAAACTGCAAAACAGTGCTAAAACCACTTGCAGGAGACTGCTGCGTATTCTGTAGCTACGGTACGGCCAAATGTCCGCCCATACAGGCAGGGAGTTCCTGCTGTGGCTAACTTACCACTTCGTAAAAGGTGATAAGGTTTCCGTAAAGATCCAGTGTGGCCAGATCGCGGTGTCCCCAATGTTGCTCCTCGACGACCGAATGTTCTCCGTGCAATACTCCCTGTGCTTTGTATTCGTTGTAAAGTTCATCAATGCCCTGGACTTCAACCCGACAGCTTGCCGTTCCAGCGATGAACGTTTCCGCCCCGCTCCAGATCGGCCTTAGAAAAAGTAGCAGGCTCCTGAACTTCCAGCTCCTGTCGCAGGCCTGCCAAAGATGGATTTCAACATCTCCCCTGACCAAAATGGCAAAAGTTTCTTCTTGGTGCCGTGCATTGAACCCCATTTTATTTTGATAGAAGTCGATGGCTTTCTTTACGCTGATTACAGGAAGTGCCGGGATGGTATTCTTGAACTTGATCATATACTATAATTTAGCGGTACTAACACCACATTTAATCAAAGACTAAATTAGCAATTTTTTGACATGATTGAGTTCCTGTGCCAATCAGTTAAAAAAGGATAAATTATTTGTCATAAAATATAATAAATAATTGATAGTCAGATAATTATGTATTATTTTTGCTTATGCAAGGCAAGAAGACATATCAAGAAAAGTTATTCATCAGCTTTCAGCTTTCGGACTACATCCCAGCAGATAATTTTTATAAACGTTTAAATGATACGATTGACCTAAACTTTGTTTACGGAGCTACTGCAAAGTATTATGGTAGTGAAGGACAGAAAAGCATAGACCCAGTTATATTCATGAAATTGATGCTCATAGGGTATCTCGAAAACCTTTCTAGCGACAGAAAGATCGTGTCCACTTCCAGGATGAGAATGGATATCTTATATTTCCTAGGTTACGATCTAGATGAAGAATTACCTTGGCATTCCACTTTGAGCAGGACTAGGCAATTGTATGGAATGGAACTGTTCGAAACATTGTTTAAACAGGTGCTAAAGCTTTGTATCGATAAGGGAATGGTCTCTGGCAAAAGACAGGCGGTTGATAGCGCCTACATCCACGCCAATGCCTCAATGGATAGTTTGGTGGAACGTGAAATCCTAAAAGATGCATCACAATACAGCAGGGAACTTAACGATAATGTGGAGGAAAGTTCGATGCGCATCGTGCCGATTACAAAGAAGCCCACAAAAAGGCTTTTCGACAAGTCTATGCCAATGGAAAAACGCAGCAATAAGACCCATGGCAGTATTTCGGATCCCGAAGCGAGGATTTCCTTCAAGCCTGGAAAAGCCTATCGGTTGACCTACACCAGTCAGGTAAGCGTAGATACGGCCAAGCATGTGATTACGGGAATAGAAGCGGTGCTCTCGGACAGGCGTGATAGCCAATGCCTTCCAAATCTGGTGGAGCGTACCGTTTCCAATTTAAAAGAGAATGGACTAGTGGTTGATGCGATACTGGCGGACACCAATTATAGCAGTATGGAAGCTCTGAAATTCATGCACACATGGGCTTGATGCCTTTATCCCAAATGCAGGCGCATATAAGGTGAATAGGGAGGGCTTTGTTTACGATAGGGAAAATGACCGCTACCAATGTCATCAGGGCAAATACCTTCCATTCTCTTATTATGTTACCGACAGGATTGGAAACCGTAATAAGATGTATTCTTCAAGAGTTGGAGATTGCAGGGATTGTCCTTTCAAACTGACCTGTATCGGCAAGAGTTCAAGAAAGGTATTAGAAAATGGCGAAGATAGATGGCTGTTCGAGCAGATGCATGAAAAAATGCTGTCTAAAAAAGGAAGGAAGATGAGAAAAATAAGGCAGAGCACCGTTGAACCAGTTCTGGGGTCGTTGATCAATTTTACGGGCATGAAAAGAGTAAATACAAGAGGGCTAAAACAGGCAAACAAATGCATGGTTATGGCCGCAATTGCCTACAACCTTAAAAAATTGATGAAGTTTAAGACCAAATCAGTTCTGGCGAACATTCAGGCAATCGCTAAAACCCCCGATAAATATATTGGGGGTTTTATACAGTGCATAAATAACGTTTTATCGATCAATATTCGCCTGACGACTTAAATATATATCGAAATAAAATTGCCCACCAATTAAATAAAATTGATGGGCAAGTAAGATATTATTCAAAAAAGTAGTTGCGCATCAGCCACGTGCTCGCGTACCAGCCGCTGCGTTTCCACCATCATAAAATTTTGTTACATCGGCTTCTATTGAAGCAATAACTTCCTGCACCTGCTTGAATTTGTCCATAACTGTTTTTTTTAAAGGGCCCGATGACCACGGTATTGTTTTTTATCTAGGAAATCGTATTCCAGCCCTAAAACTAAACATTTCAACCAAAATTCGAAAAGAACTTTAAAAATTCCGAATCCTGCATCATTGCCTTGCCTTATTGCATCTGCTTACAATGGATAAACCGTAGCATCCGCCAACAAAATACCCTATCCGGTGAAGTTCCTGATTTGAAAGCGATAGATGATTTACTGTTTCGGTTTATAATATTGCATTCCGTGCTCATGTTAAAAAAGTAGCTCATTTTGGGAGCCGTGAATTATAATTCTGACATCATTAAAATCAATCTAAAAATAAATTTAGACAAATCTAAATTTATTTTTAGTCTTTTCTATTTTTATTATTAGATTTACAAAAAATCAGATAACATGCAGAAAAGATTACCCATTGTCCTGCTTTCACTTATGAGCCTGGTTGCTATAATGGTGTCCTGTGAGAAGATAATCCCTTCTTCTCCAAAAGAAAACGAAATTCTTGATGGGCCGGTAGAGGGACTCAGCTATGAACAGCTCAGACGGTTCGCTTTGGGAGATGCAGCCTTCAATAATGAGATATTTAGTCCTGCGAATGGTCTTGGACCAGGCTTTGTTGCAACCAGCTGCGGAAGCTGCCATGCTGGAGACGGCAAAGGCCATCCCTTTACTACGCTGGTCCGTTTCGGGCAGACCGATGAGACAGGCAATAAATTTTTGGACCAGGGAGGCCCTCAACTACAGAACAGGGCTATTCCGGGTTACAAACCTGAGCAAATCCCATCAGGGGCCACCTTTTCAAAATTTACTCCGCCTGCCAATACCGGCCTTGGCTTTCTCGAACTGGTAGCCGATGCAGATATACTAGCTATGGCTGACCCGCAAGATCTGGATAATGACGGCATTTCTGGTGTCCCAAACTACGCAGCACTTCCCGCATATGTTCAGGCCCTTGACAATGCTATTGCACTGAAGGGAAAATATATCCATCGTTTTGGGAAAAAGGCGGCAGCATATAACCTCCTCCATCAGACCGTGAATGCCTACAACCAGGATATCGGGATCACTTCAAGCTTTGATCCTGTGGATGCCTATACGCGGATGGTGATTGATCCTGAAATTTCCACACTTACAGTGAATAACGTGGTGTTTTATCTACAGACTCTAAAAGCGCCCATACAGCGCGATGCCGGAAATGCGGAAGTTGAAACTGGCAGGAAACTGTTCGAAAAGATCAACTGCGCAGGCTGTCACAAGCCTACCCTAAAAACAGGTTTTTCCCCAGTGGTTGCTCTGTCCAACAAAGAATTTCACCCCTATACCGACCTGTTGCTCCATGATATGGGACCTGGCCTGGATGATGGTTACACGGAAGGATCGGCAAAAACCTTCGAATGGAGAACCCCGCCCCTATGGGGACTGGGACTTTCGATGAACTCGCAGGGGGGATCTTATCATCTGCTGCATGACGGAAGGGCAAAAAGCATCGAAGAGGCGGTAACCCTTCATGGAGGAGAGGCATCTGCAAGCCGCAACAGGTTCAACCAGCTGTCTGGAGCAGAAAAACATGCCATGCTGAGATTTTTAGAATCACTATAGAAATGAAAAGAAAAGATTTTATAAAAGGCTGTGGAATGGCCTGCCTTGGAGGCCTTGGGATCACCACGTTGATCAGTGGATGCAGCAGCCTGGTACCGGCGACGGGCGAGATTGCAGGGGATAACCTGGTCGTAGAAATGAAGGACTTTGAGCTCAGACAGGGAAAAAATGTCCAGTTCAAAAGATACATTGTAGTCAGCAATGACCTGCTCCGATATCCCATCTGTATCTACCGGCATGATGAACTGAATTATTCTGCACTGTGGATGCAGTGCACCCACCAGGGAACCGAGCTCCAGGCTTTCGGAGACAGGCTTCAATGTCCGGCCCATGGAAGTGAATTTGACAATAAGGGCAGAATGACCAATGGTCCGGCAGAAGCAAACTTAAGAACCTTCCCCATCACCATAGAAAAAACCAGGATCAAAATTTCACTGAAGGCAGTATGAAAAAACTCTTTACGCTAATTATATCTATTGGTATCGGTCAGATGGCTTTTGCCCAGATCGACCCGAAACTTTTAAGGGCCAAACCCGGTGATACCGCAAAAAACTCGCTCAATATGGATGCAGTTTATGAACGGCCTTTTATTGCCGTGGGAAAACTTCCGGTGTCGGTGGGCGGATACATGGAAGCCAACTGGCAGTATCAGGGTACAGACGGGATCTCTGAAGGACAGCAGTTCCAGTTCAGAAGGATGACGCTATTTGTAGCCTCAACCATTTCCAAGCGCATCAAGTTCCTTTCCGAGATCGAATTTGAACCTGCTGAAAAAGAAATAGCGGTTGAATTTGCTGCGCTGGATCTGGAACTGCACCCCTTGCTTAATTTAAGGGGTGGAATGATATTGAATCCCATTGGTGCATTCAACCAGAACCATGACGGTCCAAAATGGGAATTCACCGACCGTCCGATCGCCATGACACAGATGCTGCCTGCAACCTGGAGCAGTGCAGGATTCGGGATTTATGGCAAGAACTATAGTGGTGACTGGATGCTGGGCTACGAGTTATATGCCACAAGCAGCTTTGACGATTCCATTATTGCAAACCCTGAAAACAGAACCTCCCTGGCTGCTTCAAAAAGAAATCCGGAAAGGTTTGAAGAAATTGCAAGCGGGCAGCCACTTCTAACTGGAAAAGTTGCGGTACGCAGGAACAATATAGGCGAACTCGGCGTATCCTATATGGGAGGGGTTTACAATAAATGGCAGTCGGACGGAATCGTGATCGATGATAAACGCAGGCTAAATGTTTTTGCCATAGACTTTAATACCACACTGCCAAAGCTTAAGACCTTTATCACAGCTGAGTGGGCATGGATCAGGGTAGATGTTCCCGACACCTATTCCCAGCAGTTCGGGAGCCGTCAGATGGGCGGATATATCGATATTGTTCAACCTGTGATCAAAAAAACGATCCTGGGCTGGCAGCATTCTGTTGTAAGTTTAGCCTGCAGGGTAGAGTATGTGGACTGGAATGTGGGGAAGTTCAGGGAGACCGGTGGGAATATTGGTGATGAGCTTTTCAGCGTAATGCCCGGCATCAGTTTCAGGCCGAGGCAACAGACTGTACTGAGGTTTTCCTACCGAAAACAGTGGCAGAAGGATATTCTTGGAAACCCGGCTGCCAGAACCGGAGCATTCCAGTTAGGTGTATCAACCTATTTTTAATTCTGTCATCTATTTTAGCCGGAATCTAAAGAGGATTTCCCGATGTATATCTGAGAGGCCACAGCAGGCAGCATTTATCAACAAACCCCAGGGAATGGACGGTTTGTGTCCCAAAAACACGATTTCGTGGATGAGTAGCAAAACTGAAAAACCATACTGCGTCAATAGCGGGTTCAACCGCTGCCGAGTACCCAGAGACAGGCTAACAAACCGACTGCGAACTTTTCTTATCTTCCTAGGAATTTTTAACCTAAACGAATAAATGGATGCCAATGAGGATGCAATAAAGTAATTTGAGTATTGGGAATGCCCCAATTAGAGCTATATTTCTTGACCCTGCCCACCATTTGTTAGAAGGTGCCAAAGAAGCCTATCTACGGATTCCATTTCTGGAGGTGACTGACCTGGCAATTTGTTTCCTTTGACCCGCACTTTGGGAAACTTTTAGATCGACACAAATTTTCTGGACTGTAAAATCAGTCGCGTACTGTTTGGTATGCATTGGCGGTACTCTCAATCAGGCGCCAAAATAATGTTATCGATGCTCTGTTTGGATTCACAATAGGACTCTGCATGATAATAAGTGCCGCATGAGCTGCTCTACATCGTATGCGTTACAGGTTTTTACTGCCCAATCTCTTTACGCTGTATTCTTACTGCATTGAGAACAGCTAAGAAAGCTACACCCACATCTGCAATTACAGCCTCCCAGAGATTCGCAACACCGAAGGCCCCAAGAGAGAGCACGGCGATCTTCACTGCCATTGCCAAAATAATGTTCTGCCAGACGATGTTACGGGTCAGCTTGCCTATCTTCAAAGCTAAAACAATCTTTGTTATCTGGTCATTTTGTATTACGATATCAGCCGTTTCAATGGCTGCATCACTTCCAAGCCCACCCATGGCAATACCCGCATCGGCCAGGGCAATTACAGGGGCATCATTTACCCCGTCGCCCACAAAAGCAATATGGCGTCCCTCCTTTATCAAAGCCTCCATCTTTTCTACTTTTCCTTCAGGCAAAAGATCGCCAAAAGCATAGTCAATATTAAGTCTGTTTGCAACCTGATCTACTACAGCTTTTTTGTCGCCGGACAACATAACAGTCCTTATATTTAAGGCCTGCATCTGCTTAACACCTTCTCCCGCATCTTCTTTTATTTCATCTGCTATAGTAATATAACCGGCATATTTTTCATCCACCGCGATCACAACAATGGTATCTAAGATCTCCTCAACATCCTTTGGAAAATCCACCTTATATTTTTTTAGTAGCTTAAGGTTCCCTGCGAGCACATGCTTTCCATCTACTACTCCTTTAAGTCCGTGTCCGGATATTTCTTCAATTGAAGTTGCAGTGCCCTCGCTTGCGTCCTTTCCTGCATATTCAATAATTGCCTGTCCAACGGGATGGGTTGAATTCTTTTCCAGAATTGCTGCCAGTCTGATTAAATCTTTTTCGGCAAGCCCTGAGGGCACTATTTTTTGAACTTTGAAAACCCCTTTGGTCAATGTTCCCGTCTTATCCATTACTATGGTATCTATCTTGGTCATTACGTCCAAAAAGTTACCTCCCTTGAATAGAATCCCATTTTTCGAAGCCAGGCCAATCCCGCCAAAATATCCTAAAGGAATAGATACGACAAGTGCGCATGGGCAGCTGATCACCAGAAATACCAGCGCGCGATAAAGCCAGTCATTAAAGACATAATTTTCAACAAACAGATACGGAACCAGCGCTAGCGCTAAGGCCAAAAAGAAAACTATGGGCGTATATATCTTTGCAAATTTTGAAATAAAAAGCTGCGTCTGCGACTTTCTTGAGGATGCATCCTGTACCATTTCCAGAATCCTGCTAAGCTTACTGTCCCTGAACAGTGCAGTTACCTTGATCTCTGAGACGGTGTTTATATTGATCATTCCTGCCAGCACAGTTTCACCTTTATATTTACTGTCAGGACGACTCTCTCCAGTTAATGCAGCGGTATTAAAGGATCCTTTTTCTGAGAGTAGCTCGCCGTCCAATCCAACTTTTTCACCAGCTTTCACCTGTATGGTATCTCCGAGCTCTACATCAGCAGAGCCAGCGAGCTCAGCTTTCCCATCTCTGATTACGGTAACCTTATCGGGCCTTATGTCCAGCAGGGCTTTTATGCTTGCTTTCGCACGGTCCACTGCTGCATCCTGGAACCATTCACCAATTGAGTAAAAGACCATTACAGCAACACCTTCGGAATATTCCCCTATAAAGAAGGCGCCTAAGGTTGCCACACTCATCAGCACAAACTCATTGAAGATATCCCCCCTTATCGCTTTTCTAAAAGCTAAAACAAGTACTCCCCATCCAGCGAGAAGATAGGCGATACTGTTGACGGCTAATGAAACCCATCTAGAAAGTTTAATATTAAATCCATAGTCCATCACCAGAACGCATATCAATATCGCCAGGCCCGATAGCAGTCCAAGATGCTGTTGCCATTGTGGCTTATCACCGGCACCCGTTTTGCGATCATGATCCGCAACGCTATCTTCGTTAATATGAAGCGCGCCGGCTTCCGCCTTATAAGCTGGAGCAGTTTGCCGAATATTATTTTTCGGTGCTTCTGCCTTAATATCATCGTTTTCGCAACAGTCCTTCATAATATGATTTTTTATTGTACTTTTTCAGTGATAAACCTCTCCATGTATCATGCCAAATATTACTCTGATAACAAGGTGCTGTGCATTGTCTATCTTCAGTTTCAACCTATCCGATTCGAAGCCTTGGTGCTGAGAAGCGTACGGCAAAGGTATTGTCAAACAGCGTCTTTGGCCTACAATGGCTTACTTCATTCCAGGAATTGAAAATGTAAGTCTGTGGCGATCTATTTTATCGGAGTTTTTTATTTTACTTCTATCTTTTACCCTGCCCGGAATAACTTTAGTGTAACCAGACAAAAATCAAAATAACTTTCGAACATAGGTTTCAAAATACTGATAAAAGAAACATTCACACAAAAATAAAATAAAAGGCCGGAGAATAATAATCAATATTAACAGAAAGTCTTTACAGCTATACCGATATTATCAAACTTGACGTTCACCATACATAAATAGCTGCCGGCGCTCCTATATAAGTCATGATAAAACGTGAGTAACAATGCCTCACAGATTGGAAGACACACTTTTTCGTTGCACTATTTTGGTTATAGATTAAGTACCAAGGGTCAGCAGCAGTCTTCCCATTCGCACGAAAATACATCAACATTTTTTAAACTAATTCGCTTCACTGTTGTTTTTATAATAACAAAACATCAGTTTATAATGAAAAATGTGGAAACTGTTATTCCGGCTGCCCTATACCTTCATACTATACGATTTTGCTACAGGGATTATATTAATTTGGCTATAGCCCTGGAAACCGGGCTTTCGGCCTCTGATGTACTACTGGCAAACACAATTCAAAAATTAAAAAGCTGGAAAGGGTTTTCTTTATTCGATGATGACGGTCATCCAACAAACAAAGTCTTCGTGGCTGGCCGATGGAGGTTAGAATTACCAATAAATAAAGGTATACGTAAGCTCAACGCAATAAACTTATCAACAAAAAGCCATCACTTTCCTACCATCCAGTTAGATAGGGTGATGAAAGCATTTGCTGACACTTTTTTTCTCAAAAACACCTCTAAAATCAAGCGCTCTGGTAAATAATTTTTAATCACTAAAATTTAAAGTCATGAACACAGAAAATTCAAAAAAAGAGAGTCAAAAGCATCCGGAACACCATGAACATCAGGAGCATCACCCCCACAAAGAGCATCATGAAGGGCCTGAGCATGCGGATGAAATGGAACATCACAAAGAGAAAGAACACCATTCTGAGGCTGAACACCATAACGATGATGAACATAAGAACACAAAAAAAAGTTAATATGGCAGTTTGGAAAGGAATGTGCGAGCCGATATTCCTTTCCACTTATTAACTATCAAAGTAATAGGTTTGTAAAGATCAACCTCATCTATTATCAGTATCCCTGTCTGAATAGGGGCCTTGGCAGTTTTGTATCCAATAAAATATACCATCTAATATCTGTAGAAAATTCCTGATATTGCCATTACATAATAAAGTATGTGTTATCAGCTTTTGGCTGCGCCATCGGTGGGTGTTCTATCATCTCCATCAGATTCCGCTCTATGGTCATGCAGATTGCTGTCATCGGCGTATCGGTGGGAATATTTTCGAATGGATCCTGCATAATGATTGCTGTTTTTTCGATCATAATAAAGAGAATCGGAACAAGAAATATCAACATTATTTCTACAACTGGTGTTTCATCTTCCAGTCCAAAAGGCATAATAGTCATTAGGACATAGATCAGAAAATGAATGAGTACACTATATGAGCGTGGAAAGATCGTGTTTTTAATTCGTTCGCATTTTCCCATTGAATCGCACAGGCGGGCAATGGTGGAATCGATTTGTACAACTTTGTTGGGATCCATCTGACCACGTTCACTGGCCGAGGCCAGCGCTGAGCTGTGGCGGATGAGTAATAAATTTGCTTGGTTTTCACTGTTGAGATTATGCTTGATAAAATAATTCTTCACTTTTGTAGAAGGAGCAGTCTTCCTCAGCGACTCTGAGAGCGCAAAACACCAAATCACCTGACGAGTCGCAAATGATTCAAGTAAATCAGCTCTATCCTTGTGTTTTGGAAGGAATAGGGTCAATTGCCTTATCAGTGTCCTGCTATCGTTCACTATTGCGCCCCAAACCACTCTTGCTTCCCACCAGCGTTCATAAGACTGCGAGGTCCTGAAAGCAAGCAAGAGCGAAAGGGTCGTACCCACAAAGGCAGAAAGCGCCAAAGGGATTTTAATTTGTTCGAAGAAACCATAATGATCGAGCGTTCCAGCAACTATGGCATATATTCCAATTGTTATGATATCCCATTTTATTAACCTAATGAAGTATAGCACTGATATTTTTTTATTTATAAGCATGTTCTTATTTTGTCTATTTAGCATGAAATGCACGTTGTGCAGTGATTGATATTTTGTTATTATCCAAATAAATATATAGTTTCCGCTTTCACTTTGCAAATTCATTTTATGGTTGTTTCGTTTTGCAAAAAGAATTTTAATTGGTGTTTGGCATTTGATCTAGCCGACTCTTCAAGGGATATAATTCTGGCAGAAATAGACCAGAAATTTTCTTACCGGTCTTCCGTTTCTGAAAATTACAATTGGCCGGAGCTGCCTGACACTTGTAAAATGGCCATTTATTGCAGGTGGATCTCCAGCTTTCCTTGCCAGGTTTTTAAACGATGGCTCTGAATCCAGAAATATTGCGTTTTTACCTTTTAGCTTGGAAAGATCCGTTCCAATGTAGCTGAAATGTAGTGCGTGCTCGCCGATCACGTTTTGCCCATATATAAATTCCCGGCTTAAGAGATTGAGTTCAGCTGATGTTTTATAACTGTCAGCAGAAAAGATGAAGTCGGCTTTATATTGTGTTTTAAGGATTTGTGATTTCCTATGGAGTTCTTCCCATCCTACCCATGTATCATCTGAACGAACCGGTACGGGATAGAATACTATCTCCACGAAAAGCCCTGCATGGATAATCAGTGAAATGATAAGCTGAATCTTTATCCAACGGTCCGGGATTATCCCACCTACCAGAATAATGCCTGTGATATAAGCCGGCATCATCCAGTTAATCTTTACCCAGTAAAAAGGCGAGAGCGAGAGAAAAATCATGAAAATGGGCAGAAAGAAAGCGAGCAAAAAGATCTGCCCTGCAGAAAGCTTGAATCTACCTTTTTCTTTCAGGCTGAACATCAGATAAGTAGCGCGAAACAAAAAGGCAAAAGCGACAGGGATAAGCAGCGCGAGTTGATGGCCAAAGAGACCAAAGATAAACCTTGGGCTAAACTGAAGTTCAGAAACAGAATTCATGCGTTTTGTACCCTGAAAAGCGAAAGATGCAAAGTTGTTATTCCAGTTCCATATAATCACCGGTGAAGAAACCATTATCATCAGCAACACTGATAGCCAGGGCCATATGGTCAGAAGTTGTTTCCTGTTTGAGGAGGAAAACAATAAGAAAATGAACATTCCTGCAGGAAGGAAGACGGCTGTATATTTGCTATCAAAAGCGAGTCCCATAAGTATACCGGCATAAATCCAGTCTATTTTTCTTTTTCTGAACACTGCATCATGGATTTTGCAAAGGGCAAGTGCCCAGAAGAAAAGCAGCGGGGTATCCGGGGTGGAAATCAAGGAAAGGATGCTTACCATTAAGGTGGATAAAAATAGCACAATTACTTTTTTTGACTGACCTGAAGGATAGAACCGAAGTGACAGATTGAAAACGGCAATGGAGGTAAGAACGGTGAGTACCGAATCCCCGAGCTTAATGGCAGTTGGATTTTTGCCAAAAATTTCTGTAAAAATCCTGATTAACCAGGAAATGGCCGGAGGGTGGTCAAAATAGGAAAGACTGGGGTGGCTGGCATAAAAAAAGTAATACGCATCCTGCGGCATTGGTCCCATTGAAAACACAGCAATAACACGAATGACCAGGATAGCACATAGCATATAAAAAACAGCTGGAGATAGGCCGGCAGTTAGGTTTTTTCGCATGACATGTAAAAAAGATTTAGACGGCAGGCAACATTAGGCCTGCTGTTCGGGTAAACAGTTATGTAAAAAGTAATATTGGCCAGTAACGCCGCGGCAAGGGGTTTGAAAGTTCTCCTTAAGACATGCTTTGCAAGTCAGAGAGGCTGGCCAAAGTATTATAAACGGATTTCGGTGGTCCTCGAAAACAGGGAGATTTAAGAAAATAAGGACGTATTGAGGAATTTTGGAGAACCGGTTTCGCCTGCAACAGGTGGGAGGTCAGAAAAAAATACGGATGGTTGAGTGTTCTGAAAGTGTCGAAACTAAATTTATCTTTTTCCTGATTAACTTCCTGATGGCTTGAAGATAAAATGATGGCATGCAGGACAGTTTCAAACTCCCCGGCACCGTGTTTAGCATGCTGATTATACTGTGAAATTTTATTGTGTGGATTCTCGAGCACGAGGCACTGATCCAGCAGGAAACTGAATGCAAGTAAAAGAACGGTGTAGACCAGGCGGAAGTTCATAATGAATTTATTTACATTGCTTTCAACCGCGATCGATTTGAACCTGGAACTGACTTACTTTCAATACGACCCTTATGCCCATGTCCTTTAGGGGATATCAAGGCCATGAACCATAAAAGTATTGTAAAGAGTGTCACTGCCGCTATAATCAACACCCTGAGTAGCATTTTTCTTCGGCCAGAGACATGGGGAGGGACTGCTTGGGTATATGGGTTCTTTTTATTTTTTCTCATGAATTCCTTAATCTATTTTTACTGGAAATCTCCTGTGCTTATCACCTTTTTTTGGTAACTTTATAGCCTAACAAGTACTATAAGAAGATGTCCTACTTTTAATTTATTTTGTTTATTGCTTGATGTTTTCAGCATCCTGTGCATTATTGCGATTCTACGTTTGACTTTACGCGCAGCGGTGCAACCTATTTTGAAATTGCAGCGGTAACGAAATTATATTCTAACCGCACTGTTTTTAAAAGTAACTGAACATACCGGCTCCAATTGCTCCGTGACTGTAGCTAGGCATTACTACTGAACGCCCGATTTCCTTTCGTGTAAAGATTTTTTTAATCTTTGGATATAGCCAGTAAGATGCCCGCGTGGAAAGAAAACCTATCCCTGCTCCTGCTACAACATCACTGAGCCAGTGCTTATTATTATACATCCGGTAATATGCGGTTGCCACTGCGGCAGCATAGCCTGAAATGGGGTAAATAACTGATCTTTCCTTATATTCCTGACTGAGCAGTTCTGCCGATGCGAATGCCTCTGCGGTATGCCCTGAAGGAAATGCGTTGCTGGATCCGTCCGGCCTGGTCACCTGGGTGATCCTTTTAAGGGATTGGCAGGTGGCGGTAAGTATGATATTGCTCAGCAGATAGACCCCGGCCTGGTCAATGGTTTTATTTCTTCCTTGTATGCCAGCCGTGCTCAGGCCTAGCGCCAATACCCCGGGGGCGAACTGCAGATAGTCATCTATCCTAAACTTATTGTGCGGATGCTCAAGTGCAAACTCCTGCCTGGCGGCAATATCAAGGTCTGTGAGTTCGTGGCTTCCCAGCTTTACAAATCCGTAAACTATACTTGCTGAGGCTGCAGCTCCCACTATTGGTGACATCCGAATCTTAAAGTCGCCGTGTTCTGTTTTGCCGTCCGCAAGGGTCTGTTTTTTCATCAGCAACGTATCCCCTGGTTTTTGTGAAAAGGATGCAAAGGGATGCAGGAATGTGAACAGCAACCAAAATAATATTCTAAAAAAACTCATCTTATATATATTTTAATCATCAGCGGTATGCGAGTCATTCTCATGTTTAAATTTCTTTTTCCATTTTACGTACCATTTCTGGTGATGAAGACTCAGCAGGAAATAGATTCCCAGGGCAGCAGCTACTGCGATGAGGAACATGTTAAGTCCTACGGCCACACCGATTCCCGCGGTACACCACAGGGTAGCTGCGGTAGTGAGGCCTTGTGAAGTGTTGGTTTGATCATTCTTGTAAATGATTCCTGCACCCAAAAAACCAATGCCCACCAGAACGTTGGCAATGATTCTAGAGGCTGCCGCTGTGTCCCCCATATGCTCGCCAATGGCGGTGAAGAGTGCGGCGCCGAGACACACCGCGGCATAAGTACGTATTCCGGCACTCCTGCCATGTTTTTCACGGTCAAGACCGATGATGCATCCAAGAATGAAAGCTACAAGAAGCCTTAGGATTATATCCCATTCGTTTTCCATTTCCATTTTTTAGTGTTGTTTTTTCTTTATCCGCGCTTTGACCGTTTCAATATTTGCTTGTTTTCCTGTTGCCAGTAAAGACCTGCAGTATGGAGTAAAAAAACGATGTGCAGTTAAGAAGTTGAGTGTTTTATTATCCCATTCTGTCAAATCCATTCCGCTTCTTTTATTGACCTCTCTTGCCACCTTCTCATCAGTTATCAGGAATTCCTCGTTTCCAAGGTTATAGGTGTCCGCATCACAGATGATCTCCTGGATCGTATTCCTGGGATCATGAGGTATTGTAGTTGCCCGAATGCAAGCCGCTATATCGAAAATAACATCTAGTTCAATTCCTCTATCGAGCATAAACTCTTGCATTAAAATCACGCTTCTCTCTTCATGACCAGCGGGGCTGCCCAAAAGCTGCCCGGTGTCGTGAAACCAAGCTGCGGCGAAGAGTACAAACTCACGGAGCTTGTCCAGGCGGTAGTTCGAAGCAATTTCGCGTGTTCGGCTAACTACAAGCTTTGTGTGTTCGAGGTCATGGTATACCAGATCGGTATGCCAGTGCTGTTGAAAGAGTTGACTAACGTAAGCCTCGGTCTCCTCCAAAAGCAGATCAAATACATTTTTCCTTCTTAACTTGAAAAAATAGTTTCCTATTAAGAGCGCCAGTAGCCCTAAAAACAAACCAATTAGCAATAAAAAATAATTGTTCATATGATTGTTATTGTTTTAATCCACCATTTTTAAAAAGATGATAGGCGCTCTGGTATAGCGAGATGGCTTCCAGACTTATCTTTTTTGGCGTCTTTACGGGCGTTTGTACGTTTGTAGTGAAATCGTACCTATAACTCTGGGGGGCTTTTCGTGGGCTGAGTACCACAAGCGTGTCATTGCGGAGATAGCCAAGTTTTTGATAGGTCCCCAGCATGATCCTTGGGCGATAGGCTACTGAGCGTACATCCATTCCGTAGTTATTGCCCTGGAAATCCCATTTGAGCAATCCAAACAAGGTTGGGTAGAGGTCGATCTGAGAACAGAGGGTTGAAATTGTCAAAGGGACCTGTCCTTTAAGATTATAGATCATAGCGGGAATATGGTACCGGGAGATATCGATTTCATTTTTCCCTGCACTTTCAGCGCAGTGATCAGCAATGAATATAAATATCGTATTGTCGAACCAAGGTTTTTTCCGGGCTTTTTCTAAAAATTCACCGATGGCAAAGTCAGTGTACTTCACGGCCCCCTCCCTCCCCGTTCCCGGGGCGATATCAATTTTTCCTCCGGGATAGGTAAAAGGACGATGGTTGGATGTGGTCATCACAAAATCGTAGAACGGCTTTTTTGTCTGGAAACGTTTGTCCGCATCACGGATCACTGCAGAAAGCAGGTCCCCGTCAGAAATGCCCCAGGCATTTTCAAAGGCAACCTGATCATCCTTTAGGATCGTTCGTTTTACCTTATAGGTATCTCCCACTGTTAGTTTTCGGCCCCTATCGGTTATCTCGTATCCATTGTTACCAAAGAACTGATTCATATTGTCGAAGTAGCCATCCCCACCATAAAAAAAAGAAGTTGAATACCCGCGTTTAGAAAATATACTTCCAATGGTGGTTAGATTTGCATTATTTTCTCTTCTGACAATGCTGTTTCCAGGGGTTGGCGGAAGGGCTAGGGAAAGCGCTTCCATACCGCGTACCGTTCGTGTGCCAGTGGCATACATCCGCTTAAATAAAACGCTTTGTTTTGCGAGGGTATCAAGTGTTGGCGTAAGTCCCTGTGCATTACCAAAGGTTCCCATATAATCCGCACTAAAACTTTCCATTACCACCATGATCACGTTCGATCTGCTTTGGCCATTGCCATTGGAAACGATTCGGCGAATCGAACCTTCCCCTGGCATAAATCTTGCCAATGGAGATGACAGCTCTTTTCTTGTGGTATTAAATGCGACCATCTCTGATGTCATGGGATAAAACTGGTCATAGTTCAGCTCATTTGAGCGGAACGCTGCAATGAATGAATATATCCCCGCTTTGGAAATTTCGCTTACATATCGGTTACTGCTACGCTCGGCCCAGGAATTGTCCACCTTCTGGCCATAAAATATTGCCATCAAAACAATCAGTAGGGTAAATAAAAACCTGTGGAGAACAGGGGTAACTGAACGGAAACTGATCCTGAAGGCTGCACGCATGAGATAGTTCCATAGCAGGGAAATGAGTACAACGCCTGCAATTAAAAGCGGGAGTGGGTAAGACTCATTGATGTTGTGCAGTACCTCGTAAGTGTAGATCAAATAATCTACTGCTATGAAATTGAAGCGGCTTTCAAATTCCAGCCAGAAGGTAAATTCAGCAAAGAAAGAGAATACCGATATCAGTACCATTAGAAACAATAATATCCTGGTAAAGGTGCGGTCAAAAGCTGACCCGTTCCATTTTTGGGGAAGGCAAAGCAGATAAACGGCATAAAATAAGCAAAAATAGATACTCACCCCCAGGTCGAAAACCACGCCCTTTGCAAGTGCAGTAAATATGTCTATGGTTTTGAGCCCTCCCTTGCTGAAGGACATCGCGATTAAAATGATCCTGAAGAAACTGGAGACGACAAGAAAACTTAGCATAAAATAATGCAGGAGGCTGTAGCGACTTTTGATGAAAATAGATCTTATCATTTTTCGGTTTTTTGATTGGGGGAGGCTGATTGGGTTATTGGCTTTTTATCTTTGTTCCAGTGGATCCTGAAAAAATGCCTAGCTTTCGAATAAACGCCAAGCATAAGGAGCAGTGTCATTATCCAATAAAAAACCATTCGATATATGGAAGTCCTTGGGGTTTTCAACTTTTTCTTCCTTGCGGCGTTTCCGCCAGTCTCGGCAGCAGCGGGCCGGGCCTTTATGTTTCTTTTGTTCTGCATTTGATTAAATTCTTTTGAATGGCCCGAAGATTTCTGAACTCCTGACCACTTTTTAAATCATATTGTATTTGATCGGTTATTATTACCCCTCAAGGTTCATGAACCATTGCTGAGCCCTGTCGATGGCGACTTCCACTATATGTAGTTCGCTTACTTCTCTTGTATTTTTAAGTTCATTGGCAATCTCTAGTGCTTTCTCTCTCACCCTTGGGTCGAGGTCTTTCATTTCCATCGGAAAATTCTGTTCTGTCCAGGCCATTTTATATATTTTTTGTTGTTTAAATTATTTTTGAACCATGCCCGAGAGCACATTAATTGTTAGGGCCACAATGACCGTATTGAAAGCAAAAGAAAGTACCCCATGCATCCAGGCAAGTCTGCGGATACGTTTGGCGGAAATTTCTACATCGGATACCTGAAAGGTCATTCCAACCACGAAGGCGAAGTAAACAAAGTCCATGTAATCCGGATCTTGCCCGCCAGGAAAGATGAGTCCGCCCGGCTTTTCTACTTTCCCTTTCTTCTCATGGTCGATGTCACAGTAATAAAAATGTGCATATCGCATCGTAAAGACGGTATGGACAAGCCACCACGAGCTGACCACGCAAAGCAGGGGAACGATGATCTCCGTCAACATGCTCTGATCAGTCTTATCAGAATTCTCCCGCAGCAGCATGATAATGGAAAAAAGACTGGCGAAAGCAGCGGCAACGGCAAATAAAAAAATAAATGTTCTGCTTGAATCCTGGGCATGGGCATCGTGTTTGATCTGACTGGGATGAGCGGAACGAATCGTTATCCAGACAAGGATGATGCTCGTGAGCGCATAACTAAGCCATGCAATCATCCACCTGAGCGAATTCTCCAGTTCCACAGCATAGCATATTCCGAGGGCAGTAATGGCAACGCCAAGCGAGATGTAAAGCTTATGATGGGCATCGAGTTGGCTGATTTTTTTTACGTTTTGCATTGGCATTGATTAAATGATGAGTCCCAGAACCATAAATAATAGAAATCCGGCGAAAAAGGCGGCTGTGAAAAATGGGGAGTCCTTTTCTTCATGGGCTTCCACCAGCAGTTCCTCAGTAACTAAAAACAATAAGGCTGCGCTGCCAAAGGAGAGCACGAGCTCTAACACTTTTTCTCCTGTAAAATGCAGCATGAAAAAACCACCTGCGGTTCCCAATAAAAAAACGAGTCCAAAAATCAAAAGGATGCGCATCAGCCTGCTTTTGGAACTTCCAAGTTTGGTCAGCCTGGTTCCTACCGCAAGGCCAAGCGAAAGGCATTCCATGGCAAGCGCCAGTGCAAGCAGGGTTCCTTCTTTTGATCCTGCTGCAAATCCGATCCCGAGGAGAAGCCCATCCAGCAACAGGTCAATGCCTACTGCAATTAGCATTCCCCATGGCAAAAGCTTTCCATCATTTGATCCGCCCATTTTAAGTTCAAGCCTGGCGGTATACCATTTGATGACTAGCATGGCCGAAATACCCAGGGTAAAGCCTATTATGATTGCGGTGGTATCATGGATCCTGATCATATCAGGCAAAAGTTCCACTGCAACCACAGAAAAGACCACTCCCGCGGCGAAGTGAAGGATCGTACTCTGCAGCGCGACTGTTGGCTTTTTCCAGGTAACAATCATGCCTCCGATCAATAGCAGAATAACCGGAACGACTGCAAACAGCAGTATATTAACTGATATCAGTTGATTAACCTGCATAGCTCTTTTTTAAATAAAGGTTATAGGCATAAAAGGAAAGATATCCAAGGGCGAGGCTAAAGCCTGCACCGAAAATAATTTCGCTGGGATAGTTCCAGCTATTATAGGCCCTGCTATACATGTAAAGCAAAGCCCAAAGTCCAATCACCCCATTTAGAATCAAATGGCGCCTGCCAAAGAACAGGACCATGAGAATCGCGAGACCTGCTGCAATAGAAGGAATCGGAAGACAACCGTAAAGCTCACCCGCACCATTGATACTGATTTTAAGTTCGGTTTTGAAAGATTGGTCGTATAGGGGCCTCAGATGACCAAAAATCCTATTTAAAGCCGTCAGGCTTCCTATTGAAACCAATAAATAAATAAGAATAAAAATGACTTTTCTTAAGAATCTGACCCGGTCATAAGCGAGTAGCATTAGTAAGAGGAAACAATAAAAGGGTATCCAGAACCAAAAGCTAGCTGACTCCTTTAATACCAGGTCCCAGAAACGAGAATGCTTTTCATTGGCCAGAAAAAGCAGAAGCTCATCTTGGTTTTTAAGATAGCTTAAAATATGGGTATCGGCAAACGTAAACATAGCCATCAGACCTAAAAAAACTAAGCCTGTAATTAGAACCGGAAATGGAATCTTATCTTTCATGTTTTTATCGAAGGTTGTGGCTGCCTGTTATTTATGAGGTAAATTGGAGGTAGATCAGGAATATTGCCGATACTGCCATCAGCAGAAATGTTGCCAGGCCAAGGATATTGGAAATTCTGCCGTTGGTAAATTCTCCCATAACCTTTCGGTTATTGGAAATGTGCAACAATATGGCAATGATCACCGGCGAGGTCACACCATAAAGTATAGCCGTGTAGAGCAGTGCATCCACGGGGCTGATTCCAATATAGTTCATTAGTAAGCCCAGAATTACCGATACAATAATAACTGCGTAGAATGGCTTTGCCTGATTGAACTTCCTGTCCAGGTTGCCTTTCCATCCGAATGTCTCAGAGATGATATAGGACAAGCTTCCGCTGAGTACGGGGATTGCAAGAAACCCTGTTCCGATCACCCCGAGGGCAAAAAGAAGGTAAGATGCTTTCCCTGCAACGGGTTCAAGTGCTTTGGCAGCCTGCTCCACGGTATCGATCTGACGAATACCCTGGTTATACAAAGCAGTTCCGGTAGCCAGGATGGTAAAAAACATAATCATGTTGGAAAGCAACATACCCAGGTTCACGTCCAGCGACATCTTGCTGATGAGTAGTCCGAGGAGTTTGTTTTCTTTTTTCTTATGTTCCTCGCCTGTGAGTTTTTCCCCATTGATACTGACCAGTCTTTTATTGACCATCATCTGCCTTTTTACAGACTTTACATCCTCAGCTTCCATTGCAGTCTGCCAGAAAAAAAGATATGGTGATATGGTCGTTCCCAGAATCGCTACCAACATGCCAATAAACTCCTTGTTCCATTTGATAGTTGGAATAAAGGTAGCCTTCATCACGGCTGCCCAATCGGGCTTGGTAAAAAAGGGAACGATAATATAAAGCATTAGTGTCAGGCACAGATACTTTAACACCGAGACGAATGTTGAATAAGGCAGGTAGATGATAAAAAATAGCAGAATCCCGGTAAACAGCACACTGAAAATTATGGCATGGATACCAGGAAATATAAGATGTGCCACTGCGCCCATTCCAGCGATATCAGCGCCTATGTTTAGCACAATAGCGGGAACACTGAATATAATCATCAGGTACAGTACCCATTTGGGATAGTGGTTTTTAAGCGTAGTGGTCAGGCCGACCGTTGTGATCAGCCCGATCCGAGCACAGATCTCCTGAATTGCTGCCATCAGGGGAAATGTGATGATCACTGTCCAAAGTGTTGCAAGGCCATATTTCGCTCCAGCCTGCGAATAGGTGGCAATACCTGATGGGTCATCGTCACTCGCACCGGTAACGATGCCCGGCCCAAGGGCCTTCAGGAATTTTTTAACCTTTTTAAACATGCTTTATTTTTTCTTCCCTTTTGGAGTTTTCTTATTATAGCTATTATTATAAGCGAGAAGCCTTAGCGCATTGAATACAACAACAAGGGTTGAACCCTCGTGGGCAATCACCGCAGGACCGATTGTGGCGATCCCTGCAATAGTCAAGGGAATCAAAGCACCAACAACGCCAAGGGAAATCCATAGGTTCTGCTTAATGATACCTTTAGCTTTGCGACTGAGTCCGATAGCAAAGGGAAGGCTTTCCAGCTTGTCGCCCATCAGGGCGATATCGGCCGTTTCCAGTGCTACATCAGATCCTGCAGCACCCATAGCGATCCCAACTGTGCTTTTGGCCATGGCTGGAGCATCGTTCACGCCATCCCCCACCATGGCGACCATCTTTTCTGATTTGGCAAGCTTCTGTACCGCCTTCACTTTATCCTCGGGCATCAGGTTCCCCCAGGCCTCGGTTACCCCAATCTGCTTGGCTACCGCCTCGGCAACCTGTTGATTATCACCGGTAAGCATGATCATCTTTTTGATCCCTAGCTCGGAAAGCTCTTTAAGCACATTCTTGGCTTCATCCCTGGGAACGTCCATGAGAGAAAGTATACCAATGAAATTCTTTTCCACTCTGACCAGCATCGAAGTATGTCCACCCTTTTCCAGATCTTCAACCTGCTTTCTGATATCGTCCGGAATGCCATCTTTTTCAAAGAGCGCTTTGTTCCCAATGAATACCTTTTTGCCGTCCACCTCTGCCTGAACGCCCCTACCCGTGATCCCTTTCACGTTATGGGCCTGGGGAAGCGTTTTTTTCTTCATTCGCTCACCTGCCCCCTTAACAATAGCTTCGGCGAGCGGGTGATCGCTTAGTTTCTCTACGGCTATGGAGATAGCCATTAAATCCTGCTCATCAACACCGTTGAGCGGAATGACGTTTGTGAGCTGGGGTTTTCCTTCGGTAAGTGTGCCGGTTTTGTCAAATGCAATGGCATTAAGTGCACCCAGATCCTCGAGAGGTCTGCCGCCTTTTATCAGAACGCCACCACGTGCTGCCCGGGCGACGCCACTGAGCACCGCACTAGGCGTAGAGATTGCCAATGCACATGGGCTTGCGGCCACCAATACCGACATTGCCCTGTAAAAGCTTTTGCTAAACGGTTCATCGATCACCAAAAAGGCAAAACATAGTAGTGCTACCAGCACCAATACTGTTGGAACAAAATATTTTTCGAACTTATCGGTAAAAAGCTGGGTAGGTGATTTTTGTTTTTCCGCCTCGTTGACCATTTTCACCAAACGGGAAATGGTGGAGTCCTTAGCCTCGCGAATGACTTTTACTTCAAGAACCGAAGCGCCGTTTATGGTTCCTGCAAAAACGCGGAATTGCGGCTTAATCTTCTTATCGGTGGTGTAGTCGGTATCGGGGTCAGGAACGGGAGATTTATCTACAGGAACACTTTCCCCTGTGATTGGCGCCTGGTTAACGCTACCTTCCCCCTTCACAACAACCCCATCTGCCGGGATCTTGCTGTTTGGTTTAATGATAATGACATCCCCGAGCTCGAGTTCCTCGATTCTCACTTCGGATTCTTTACCACCTCTGACTACCAGAGCTGTAGGTGGTGCGAGGCTGGTCAAAGCTTCGATACTTTTCCTGGCCTTGCCCATAGCATAATGCTCCAGGGCATGTCCCAAGCTAAATAAAAACAGCAGCAGTGCACCTTCAGCCCATGAACCCAAAATAGCCGCGCCTATTGCTGCAACCAGCATTAAAAAATCAATTTCAAACCCACCTTTCAGTATGGTCTCCACAGCTTCCTTGGCCGTAAAGAAACCACCAAAGAAATAGGCCGTTATGTAGAGCACCAGGCTTGCCCATTCTGGCACACCTTCGATGAAGGAAATCCCAAATCCTGTCCCTAAGGCCACCCCACAGATGATGGCAAAGATCATTTCGGTGTTTTTACCGAAAATCCCGCCATGTTCATGATCTTCGCCTTCTTCATGAGTATGGTCTTTATGTGAATACTTTTTCTTAGTCGTTTCTTTTTTTCTATTAGGTTGCGTTTCCGGAGTGATGCGTTTTGCAGTTTTACTGTCTTGCTGAGTCTCCTCCTTTTTAACTTCTTTGGCATCAGGACCTTTTTCCCGGATTACGGGCTTTTTGCCAGTTGATTTAGTTTCAGATTTTTTATTCTTGTTTTCCATGTCGGGTAGATTGATTTAATTGGATATTCAGTGCAAGAACTTGAGGTATACTTATCGCCTTTTTAATTTCGTAATGTTCCTTAAAAAGATGCCTCCCTAACGAGGCACCTTATTCAAATGTGTGTACTAAAAAGTGTGTCCGGGAAGTGCTACTCTTCCTCGCTGTTCTTCATTTTTGAAAGGAGATCATAGGTTCCCTTTAATACGACCTTACCCATAAAATCTCTTCCAGCGGGCAGGGTTACCTCTATATATCCACCATCTGATATTCCAGTTGTCACCTCTACCATTTCAAAATGATACCCTGATCCACTAGCAGTGTCGGCAGCGGTATTCGCTCCTTTTGCAGGCTCATTCATTTTTTTGTCCGCTGCATTCCTGACGAATATGTATTTTTTGCCCTCAAAGTCTACAACAGCAGCAGATGGCAAGGCGGTAACCTGCATGGCACCGGTCTCGATTAAAGCCTTCAGGTAAGTACCAGGTATAAATCCAGTACTTCCTTGTGCAATCGCATGAACGGTTACCGTTTTGTCGGCATTGATCTCGCCGCCCACCAGTTGTACCACAGCGGTCCGCTGGGTTGAATCATTGGTCAGGGTAAAAAGTACTTTCTGACCTTTTTTGACCATCTGTGCATCCTTCTCAAACACATTGAGCTCGACGTGAAGGTTTGAGCTGTTAACGATTTCGAACATCACGTCATTGGCTGCAACGAACTTTCCGGTATTCACGTTTACCTTGGTTACATATCCGCTGATTGGGGAATAGATATTCACCTGACTGCGGATGTTGTTGGCCTTAAGGGAGGAAGGATTGATGTTGATAAGCTGGAGGCGTTGTCTCAACGCATTTTCCCTGGCAAGATTCCCTTGATAAGCTGCTTTTGCCTGCTGCAGGGTCTTTTGTGCATTAACGTTCTGCTGAGCAAGAGTCTGCTGTCTTTTGTATTCTGAATCTGACAGCTCCAGTTGGCTCTTACTTTCAAGGTAGTCCTGCTGCATCTGAACAAATTCCTGGTTTTGAAGTATAGCGATCACCTGGCCCTTACTTACCTTTGTTCCCTGTAATAATGGAGTTGATTTTACGATGCCGCCCATCTGGGTCGTTATGCTAACCAGATTTTGCGGGGGAACGTCTATAAATCCGTTGACTTTGAGCATACCGCTGAGTGCGCGGAGTTCGGGACTTCCAAGTTCTACACCCACAGTCTTGAACTGTGACTGGCTGAGCTCTACAGAATTGCTTTCTTCAGTTGCCGTACTATCCGCAGCGCCTTCCGTTCCAGCGCCATCTTTTTCCTTGCTACCGCAGGAAGAGAGAAGCACCGCTAGTGCGGCTACATAAGATAATCGGCTTAGGATTTTAAATAATTTTTTCATTTTAATATTGTTATTGACCTTTTAGGTACTGTAATGTGTATACGGATTGATTGTATTGGTTGATGGCTCCCAGATAACTGAAACGGATATCTGAGTAAGTCCTAAGGGCCTGGAGATATTCCACATAGCCGATCTCTCCTGCCTGGAAGGCAATCTGAGATTGTTTTAAAATCAAGTTGGCATTTGGAAGGGCACTATTCTTATAATAGGCTATACTTCTGGAATTCTTTTGGAGGTCCTGAAAAGCCTGCTCATACCGCCCGCGCAGGTCAGTTTGGGAGAGGACAAAATCACTTTCTGCTACTTGTTTATCAATCTTTGCCGCCTTTATCCTGGAGGCAAAGGGTTTAAAGAAAAGTGGAATGGATATTCCAGCTGAAACACCCTGAAAACGCTTGCCACCATTGAAATAAAGGTCCTGGCCGCCAACGTTCTGGGCACCAATAATGGATTGATTGAAATAACCAACACTGAAATCGGGACCTGAACGTGAACGTTCCAGCCTGATGGCTTTATCGGCAATTTGAATCTGCTGGGCCTGAAGTGCGAGAATTGGATTTTCAGCAGTAACGCTATCCATTGGATTGTTGTTCCAGGCTACCTGATTAAATTCTGCATTCATAATGCTGATCTGTTCCCGGGTATTCAGCAAACGCCTAAGTTCTGCTGTGTAAGCTAAGATATCAGCTTCATTTTTGCTCATTTGGTTACGGACCTCGTTGTATTGCGTTTCGGCGGTTGTTTTTTCAAGTAGATTGGTTTCCCCCGCCTGATACCTTAATGAGGCTGCCTTAAGGAAATTGCTGTACACACTATCCTGACTTTTATAAAGCTTTTGGAGGGCAATAAAATATTCCAGCTGAGCGTAGACGCTTTTTACCTGATAGGATAGTTCCCTCTGGGTCACCTGCAGGCTGATCTCCGCTCCCCTGATTTGCGCATCATACAGATTACGCTGGCTTTTAAATAGCCCAGGGTAGGGAATGTTCTGGGATGCTGAGAAGTTATTGTCACGTTTAATGGTATTGATCTGTCCGTACTGTAGTTCGACAGTCGTTTTCCCCAGATCCGTTGAAGATCCGCGGAGTGCCTGTTGACGGCCAATCTGCAGGGTAGAGGACTTGACAGCCTGATTATTGTTCAAAGCGGTGTTCAGAGCCTGTTCGAGGCTCATGCCCTGATTGGGAATGGTCTGCGCTTGCGTCTGAGGAGACATTGAAAGCAGTCCGATGAACATTGCAATGGCAACTACAGTTGTTGGAAGGGCAGTTTTCTTGCTTTTCCAACCTTCAAAATAAGTATAAAGCACGGGAAGTACGATTAGGGTTAATATTGTTGAGGTAATCAATCCACCGATCACGACGGTAGCCAGCGGCTTTTGCACCTCCGCACCTGCTGCGCTTGATATCGCCATGGGAAGAAATCCAAGAGAGGCAACTGTTGCAGTCATCAACACTGGTCGCAAACGTATGGAAGTTCCCTCGAGTACAATATCGCGGATACTGTATTTATTCATTTTCTTGAGCCTGTTGAATTCCGTAATCAGAACAATTCCGTTTAGTACCGCCACCCCAAAGAGCGCAATGAAACCTACGCCTGCTGAGATACTAAAAGGCATTCCCCTTAAAAGAAGGCCAAGTATACCACCAATTGCCGCCATGGGAATAGCCGAGAAGATGAGTATGGATTGTTTCACAGACCCGAAAGAGAAATATAGCAACAGTAGGATCAGTAAAAGCGCTACAGGTACTGCGACAGAGAGTCTTGAGGTTGCTTCCTTCAGGTTTTCAAACTGGCCGCCATAAGTGATATAGTATCCTGCCGGAAGCTTGATCTGCTGATTGATCTTGGATTCAATCTCCGTAACCACACTCTGGATATCCCGACCGCGGACGTTAAGGCCTACGATAATCCTTCGCTTGGTATCTTCCCGCTGAATCTGGTTTGGACCGATCTTGAATTCGATTTGTGCCAGCTGATCCAGTGGTACCTGGTTGCCATTCGGTGCGGTTACGTATACGTTTTTAACATCATCTATCCCTTGACGATTTTGCTGGGAAAGACGCACAACGATATCATAACGCTGTTCACCTTCATAGACTAGCCCGGCGGACTGACCTGCGAATGCCGTGTTAAGAGCTTGGTTGACCGTGCCTACACTCAGCCCATATTGGGCGATGCGATCACGGTTGATTTTTACGACGATCTGCGGAAGACCGGTTGCCTGTTCAAGGTACAGATCCTTTGCTCCTTCCACACCTGAAACGATCTTACCTATCTTTTGGGAAATGCTGGTTAGTGCTTCAAGGTCATCGCCAAAGACCTTTATCCCGATATCCTGTCTTACCCCGGAGATCAGTTCATTTGATCGGAGCTGGATCGGCTGAGAGAAACCAAAGCTAACGCCGGGAACTTCTTCAAGTGCCTTGCTCATCATCTCTGCCAGTTCCTCCCTATCGTGGGTTGTTGTCCAATCTTTTTTATCCTTTAATACAATCGTCAGATCGCAGGCTTCCATGGGCATGGGATCTGTGGGAATTTCTGCTGCACCAACCTTTCCGATCACTTCTTTAACCTCAGGAAATTTTTCAACCAGGATCTTGGACGCCTGATTTACTTTGTCAATGGTCTGTGATAGCGAACTACCGGTCAATAACCGGGTCTCTACCGCGAAATCGCCTTCTTCTAAAGTGGGAATAAACTCTCCTCCCATTTTCGTAAATATGAAAACACTGATGGCCAACAGCACAACAGAGAATGCAACGACTAAAAAACGTCTGTTCAGCGCACCCTTGATCATCGGAGAATACTTACGCTGGAAAAAATCCATCATACGGTCTGAAAAATTCCTTTTATGTGCGCCCTTCTTACTCAAGAAAATAGAAGACACCATCGGCACATAGGTAAGGGATAATATAAAGGCACCCATGATGGCGAATGATACCGTTTGTGCCATCGGTCCGAACATCTTACCTTCAATACCTACCAGGGCAAGAATAGGAAGATAAACGATCAGAATAATGATCTGTCCAAATGCAGCAGCGCTCATCATCCTTACGGCAGATTTTTCAACCTGCTCATTCATCTCGGTTTGGGTATATGCCCTGCCCAATTTGTTTTCCGAAAGTATGTGCATGGTAGCTTCCACGATAATTACCGCGCCATCCACAATGAGTCCGAAATCAATCGCACCAAGGCTCATCAGATTACCCGAGACCCCAAAAAGGTTCATCATAGAAATCGCAAATAGCATGGCAAGCGGGATGACCGATGCAACCACCAGTCCGGCTCTGAAATTCCCAAGGAACAAGACCAGAACGAAAATTACAATTAACGCTCCTTCGATCAGGTTTTTGGCAACCGTGCCCATGGCCCGGTCAACAAGTGCACTTCTGTCCAAGAAAGGTTCAATGGTTACGCCCTGAGGGAGGGTTTTGCCGATACGAGCAATTTTTTCCTTTACCTGTTTAACAACATTGTTTGCATTTGCACCTTTCAGCATCATCACAATGCCTCCGACAGCTTCTCCTTCACCTTGTTTAGTCGCCCGGGTCAGAGCGCCATAGCGGATAGAACTTCCGATCTGCACGGTGGCAATATCATGTATGAGCACGGGTATACCATTTGCATTGTTTTTGACAACGATCTTATTAATGTCATCCAGATTACCGACCAAGCCCTCACTCCTGATAAAATAAGCATTAGGTTTTTTGTCTATATAAGCCCCCCCGGTATTCTGGTTATTTTGTTCAAGCACAGCAAAAACATCACTGATGCTCAGGTTTAAACTTCTTAGTTTATCGGGATCTAGGGCAATTTCATACTGTTTTAGAAGGCCTCCGAAACTGTTGACCTCGGCAATGCCCGGAGTTCCCAGAAGCTGTCTCCTTACAATCCAGTCCTGTATGCTTCGGAGTTCACGGGCATTGAATTTCTTTTCGAAACCAGGCTTGGCATGGATTACATATTGGTAAATCTCCCCGAGTCCTGTTGATATCGGTGAGATTTCAGGATTGCCAAGTCCTGAGGGAATATTATTTTTGGCTTCAGCTAACTTTTCGTTTACCTGCTGACGTGCCCAATAAATGTCAACATCATCATGGAAAACGATGGTAACTACAGAGAGTCCGAATCTAGAAATGGAACGTACCTGTTCGATCTCAGGTATGGTGGACATGGTCTGTTCTACCGGATAGGAAATGAGTCTTTCTACCTCCTGGGTAGCTAGTGATGGGCTAAGGGTAATGACCTGAACCTGATTATTGGTAATATCGGGTACAGCATCAATAGGAAGTTGTCTTAGGGAATAAATTCCCCATGCGATCAGGCCCAATGTAAACAGTGCTACAACTAGCTTGTTCGCTATGGAAAACTGAATAATTTTTTTCAGCATTATTTGTTTAATTAAGTAAAAAATAAAAAAAAACAGATCAACGCAAGAGATTGCCCAGCAAACAATTATGCAGGCAAAAATCAGCATCGAAATGAAAATCGATTTTTAACTTAATTTTGGCGGTTGCCAAACAGATAAAGGCAATGAGATAACCTCTCCCTTGTAAGCCTCATCAAATTCAGTGCTCACAGATGTAGAAATGATGACAAGACTATTGATAAGTAAAACTTCAGATGTTGTATTACAACAAGAACAAACACAGAATGGAGAGCATAAATCGCTGGTTTGATCACTTTTAGAATGTGTGGATACACTCTTTTCAGTAGAAGGAATATTCGACATTTTACCCATAGCAAATATGTCACTGCAAGGCATGCAGCTCATAGATACGATAATGAAGGATAAAAACAGAATATATTTTTTCATTCTGAAAAATTTAAGCAAATATATGCATTTATTTGCAAATACAAATTTTATGTTAAAAAACGAGATAGAAAATTAATGTGCTGTGTCGGGATGCACCCAAAAGGAATTTAAATATTTAATAATTTAATTACTGCGGGCTATCTATGGAGGCAAATAACACGCTTTATCTCTTTATCAACCACCTAAATCAAAACATTTTCTCAAAAAATTGAACTGAAGAAAAACTGATAACTATCAGTTTATTGAAGATAATAGTGACGATAACCAACTTGTGAGTTTTTTGAGATGGAAAGAAGTAAAAAAAATTTTCGGACAATAAAAGTTAATAAATATAGCGTTAAATATAAAATATCAGATTGCGTCAGTTACGAAGGTCGCTTTTTAAGCTACACGATTAACTTTTGCAATAGGACCCGATAAAACATCAAATATCCAGCCCCTTTACCTATAGGTGTATTATGCTATCTGTGCAAAAAAAATTAAATAATTTATGCGCATCAGTATTTTCATTGCGAGGTTCCGCTCACATTTAAGCTGGTCTATCATTTGCATTGATGGGCTGCGGATTGGCTTGAAAAGGCAAGTGAATAATGTACTTTTTATTTCACTTATTTTAGGATTTAAGACGGAAAACGAATAAAGCAATTTTCCACCTCTCTAAGTCGAGAGGTGAAAATCTATAATTGTTTTTTGTTAATTTATGCCTTAAGACCTAATAGATATAGAGCGTGATTACAATTTGCAGGTCAAAAGCTAAATTTGTTACTGGTTGTAAGCTGCTGGATGTTGCTTAAACCTGGATTTGCGGCTGCCCGAGCAAAAGCCGTAGATATTACCCTTATAATGGACTGTATCTCTCACACCGGAGGCAACAGCCATCTGACAAACTGGGTCGGCCTTATTATCAATAGCATAGCCAGTTTTCATTGATTGAGGATGCAGTACAGCTTCCATTCCCCCATCGTACATTTCCTTCATGTCCTTTACAACGAAGGGGTCAGTATTATCCGTTCTTCCACCTTTAACTGGTGGCTGGGGATCATATTCCAGATCTAGCATAACCATCTGCGTATATTTTTCGCCCATGATATCCTTTATCACTGCAAGGCTCATGTCGATCCCGGCAGAAACACCTGCGCTGGTTCAGTACTTACCACTTTTTACGTAACGCTTATTTTGAGAACTAATCCCGAACTCATCTTTTAACAATGATTTCCCGTACCAGTGTGTTGTAGCCTGTTGGTTCTTTAATAGTCCTGTTGCGGCAAGTAACCACGCACCGGTACATACGCTGGTTGTGTATTTCGAGCGTTTGTCGATGTTCCTGATCCAAGTCAGCAAGGTAGTATCCTTTGTCAATGAATAGGTATCTGTTAAGCCCCCCGGGATGACCAGAATATCAAGTTGCTTGACCTCATTAATGGAACTATCGCATTGCACGCTCATACCGGAAGTATAGATCATTCCCTTATGACGGCCGACGAAGAACACCTTTGCTCCCATCAGTTCACTAAATATATGATAGGGACCCATTGCATCCAGCAACGCGTAATTATCATACAGCAGAATACCCACAGTTTTTATCTTTGACTTAGGTGCAGGAAAATCAATCCTTTGCTTTTCTGCACCTTTACCGTCTTGTTTTGTTTCCTTTTTTTTATCTGTGCAAGCTGCCATAATAATTGTCAGCAATGCAGCTAAAATTACTTTCTTCATTTGGATAGAATTAAAATTTTGCGGTAAATGTTGTTCCATAAGTTTTAGGGCTTCCAAGCATGAAGGATCTGAATGAGCCGTAGGCTACATACTTCGCGTTGGATGCGTTTCTCATCCAGCCACTAAGCTCAAATCTCCTAGTCGTAATACCTGTCTTGAAGTTAAAAAGAGTGTATCCTGGCTGGCTCAGGCCGTTAATAAAATCAAAATAATACCTGCCCAAGTATCGATACTCTCCCCTGCCAAAAACAGATAGCCCTGGTTTACTTCTGGCAAAATTGTAGGTATATTGTGCAGCAAGCATAGAACTAAGGGGTGGAGTATTAATTGGCTGGTTTCCCTTGAAGTTAACCACTGCATTTTGATCTGCACTATAAAGTAACAGCGAGGAATAACGTGCGCGGGAAAAGCTTGCATTATAGTCGATCTGCAAGCCTTTAACAGGCAACGCAGTAAGTTCCAGTTCCAGACCCTTATTTCGCATCTCACCCACATTTAAGATGAGTGCGTTGATGCCATCCATTGCAATACTAATCTGCTGATTGTGCTGTTCTAGATAAAATGCAGTCAGGTTAAGCTTTAGCTTGTGATCAAAGAACATATTCTTCCAACCGATCTCAAAATTGTCTGAATTCTCTGGTGCATAAGGAACCTGAGCCGGATCGGTAGCATTTGTATTCAATCCCCCGGCACGGAAACCTCGTGCATAGCTTCCATATAAGAGCATGTCCTGGTCTAATTTATAGCTCAAAACAAATTTTGGGGTAAGGCTTAATACATCCGTTTACCAAGAATTTGCCAATGTCTTCTAATTTTTGCAAAAATAAGGTTCGGTATATCCCTTATGCCTATTTTGCAAGCCTCAAGGCATCAGCGAACTCATCGGGGAGGGGGCTGTTTATGATAGCTATGGCGGATGCTTCCACATCGTACTCAACACGTCTGAATTCAATTTCGATACTATTTTTATCGGTTGTGGAACTGCCTGCATTTAAGTGAACTATAACGTAACATCCCTTTAGGTCACCGTCTTTAGGCTTTCCGACGGATCCCAGGTTGATCAAATGTTTAAGCCGTCCATCTCGTGTCTCTAAGATTCGGTGATACGGTTTATGGGAGTGCCCGACAAAAAGCAGATCTGCCTCAGCTTCTTTAAGCATTTCCAAAACATAGTCTGCATCTGTGTCTATCAGGATATATTCATCTATGCTCCTGGTACTGCCGTGCGCAAAAACAAGGTTTAGTTTTTCACCGTTCAGTTTATATTCTAACCTGATATGTGCCGGAAGCGTTGTCAGATATTCCCTGTTATCCTCACGAATCAGGTGATAAGCATATTTTTTTTCCGGTTCATTTAAACTTTCAGGAGTGGTAATGATATTTTCAACTTTTTCGTCATGGTTGCCTTTTAAGGTTGCAATCCCTCTTCTGCGGATTTCATCAATGACTTCATTGGGATAGATATGGTAGCCTACAAGATCCCCCAGACAATATACGGCATCGGGCTTTTGGCTGTCCATATCTTGCAGCATGGCTTCAAAAGCGGGGAAATTGGCATGGACGTCAGAAAATAATGCAATTCTCATATCTGAAAAGGTGTTTAGAATTGTTTGTTAGTTAGTAGCCTCTGTTGTGGTATAATATTTTTTCCTGAACCAGAAGGCCAGATTAACCAAGGCAATCAATGCGGGTACTTCCACCAAAGGTCCGATTACTCCGGCAAATGCCTGTCCCGAATTGATTCCAAACACACCAATGGCCACGGCGATCGCCAGTTCAAAATTGTTACCAGTGGCAGTAAAGGCAATGGAAGTACTTCTAGAATAATCTGCCCCGAAATACCTGCCTGCAAAAAAGCTGACGATGAACATGATAGAGAAATAGATCACCAGCGGTATGGCAATACGAACCACGTCCATTGGTATCTGTACGATCAGGTTACCTTTCAGGCTGAACATAATGACAATGGTAAACAGCAAAGCGATCAGGGTTATAGGAGATATAAATGGGATAAACCTGTTCTGGAACCAGTCTTCACCTTTGAGTTTGATCAGTGCATATCTGCTGATAACACCCATTGCAAATGGCAATCCTAAATAAATGCCCACGCTTTTTGCGATCTCACCAATGGTTATATTTACCTCAAGGCTTTTCAGGCCAAAGAAAGGTGGCAATACGGTAATGAATATATAGGCAAACACGCTGTATAACAATACCTGGAAGATGCTGTTCAATGCGATCAGGCCAGCGGCATATTCGCGGTTACCTTCTGCCAGCTCGTTCCATACCACCACCATGGCGATACAACGTGCTAGCCCGATCAGGATCAGGCCAACCATATATTCAGGATAGTCCCTTAAAAAAGTAATGGCCAGAAAGAACATCAACAGCGGACCGACCACCCAGTTCAGCACCAGGGAAACGCTCAACACTTTGGTATCCTTAAACACTTCGCCCATATTTTCATATTTTACCTTGGCAAGTGGCGGGTACATCATCAGGATCAGGCCGATGGCCAGTGGGATGTTGGTTGTACCGCTGGAAAAGGAATTGATAAAACCGGAAGATGATGGGATAAAATAGCCGATGCCAACCCCTATCGCCATCGCGATAAAGATCCATAGGGTCAGGTAACGGTCAAGGAATCCCAGTTTTTTTCGTTCTTCAACGGGGGCACAATTGTTTGCACTCATGGTTTATCTGTTTATATACTGGTTTACAAAATCTGCTGAATAGGCTTTGATCAGCTCACGTACCCTTCTGAATTCGTCCATCATTTCCTCTGGCGTTCCTGTAGCCTTTGCAGGGTCAGGGAAATTCTTGTGGAAACGGTCTACTTTTCCCGGAAAGAAAGGACAGGCTTCATTGGCATTATCGCAAACAGTGATTACTGCATCAAAATCAATTCCGCCATATTCATCTACATGGTTCGAGGTATGTCCCGAAATATCGATATGATCTTCTGCCATGACTGCGATAGCTTTTGGATTTACGCCATGTGTTTCAATCCCTGCGCTGTATATTTCCACCTGATCTCCGGCAAAATGCCTTAAATAACCTTCTGCCAACTGGCTTCTACAGCTGTTTCCTGTGCAGAGTACTAATATTTTTTTCATGTTTTTATTCTTGTCCTATTATTTTACTTCTTCGTTCCATCAGCACTGTATCCCGCCATACCCCGTCCATCTTGCCGATCTTTTCGCGATAACCGATTTCTCTAAAACCGAGCTTTTCGTGCAGGGCGATACTACCCGTATTTTCAGGAAAGATGCCTGATTGCAGCGTCCAGATGTTACTGGCCTCACTTTCGGTAACCAGCTTTTGCAATAGCGCCCCACCTATCCCTTTACCTCGATAGCCTTCATGTATATAAACGCTCACTTCTGTTACCCCTGCATAGACACATCTGCCTGAAACAGGGGTTAAAGCTGCCCAGCCTGCCACGTTACCATCAATGATAGCAACATAGCGGAGACCAGCCAGGTGGCCTTTGTCCCATTCTTCCCATGCCGGGGCATCGGTCTGAAAGGTAGCCTGCTTAGTGGCGATACCTTGTAGATAAATAATTCTAACCTCTTCCCAGTGCAAGGGGAGTAATTCTATAATTTCCATACGCTGATTAGCAGCAGCCCGAACCGGGTTCACAGGTCTGTCCCGCCCCAGCAAGGTTTACCATCTGTAATTTTGGTTTTTCTTCTTTCACCGCTGGTGCACAGCATTCTTCCCCTGTTTCTGTTGTTCCACAACTTCCCCCACGTCCGATTGCTTTGCACTGCGTAAAATCAGGGATCAGGTTAACGATCAGGTTATCGCCATCGATCAAAAATTCGCCGGGATACATCTGTCTGGTATCAAACTGTGAGTTTCCAAACTCTATCTTAACGGTTCCCAGGGGGTTAAGTGGTAAAGATTTTTCTACCAGACTTACAATCGACAACGCTTTGCTAACCTGCATGGCCCTTTCGCTTTCCTGTACGGATGGCTCCCAAAGCTGTACGATAATTTCTGTCCAGGTATTCATTTTTCCTCCGCAATCCACAGATACGATCGGTGCCTGTTTGATTTCGGTAATATGGTATGAAGCGTCTACCCACTTACCTTCCGCATACTGGAATTGAAGGATCAGTTCTGGATGTTGTTCTAATGTGGCTTTGAATGTTTGCCAGTTAGTCAATTCTGCATTGTTCATAATATTGCAATTTAACGATTGATATAAATAAAAAAAGGTTAGCAGCAGCTGGTTTCGCCTTTGTACGAGCCAAAGAATGTACCCAACTGTTCTTCCAATAATTTCCAGGTTTTAGGGTTGATACAATAGCAGACACTCACGCCTTCGATCGTTCCCTGAATGATCCCGGCTGTTTTAAGTTCTTTAAGGTGTTGCGAAATGGTTGCCTGTGCTAAGCCCAATTCCTCTACCAGATCCCCGCAGATACAGGTATTGGATATAAGGATCCTTTGCAGGATGGCGATGCGGGCAGGATGCGCAATTGCTTTCAGCAGGGTGGAAAGCTGGTTCTGCTCGTCGGTGAATATTTCTGATCTTGTAAGTCCCATAATTTTATATCGCAATATTACGATATAAAATCAATAACCCAAAATTAATTTGATTTTTATTTGTGCTGACTAGAAAATCAAAAAGCTGCATTTTACGTTTTCATCCGCTTGAAAAAACCAAAGCCTGCGATCTATTAGGTACTTCAATAACGTCCATCGGTAACAGCATCTACCTTATTTCTTAATTAAAAAATATCAGTCGATTTTGGCATTTCTCAATCTCAGGGAATTTAATATAACTGAAACCGAGCTAAAGCTCATCGCGAGTGCAGCGATCATTGGAGAAAGTAAAATTCCAAAAAACGGATATAAAATACCTGCCGCTATCGGAATGCCCAATATATTGTATCCCAGGGCAAAAAACAGGTTTCCTTTGATATTTGCCATAACGTTATGGCTTAACAACCTTGCTTTTGCGATCCCGTTTAAATCTCCCTTCACCAATGTAATCGCGGCGCTCTGGATCGCTACATCCGTTCCCGTGCCCATCGCAATCCCGATATCAGCCTGGGAAAGTGCAGGGGCATCATTGATGCCGTCACCTGCCATGGCTACCTTTTTGCCTTGGGCCTGTAGTTTTTTTATTTCATTCAGCTTATCTTCCGGTAACATCTGAGCTTTGAAACCATCCAGATTTAAAGTTGAGCTTACTGCCCTCGCTGTATCCTCATTGTCTCCGGTAAACATAATCACCTTGATGCCTTCCTGCTGGAGCTTTAGAATCGCAGCTGCGCTGGAAGGCTTGATCTTATCCGAAATCACGACAAACCCCACTGCCTGATTTTCAACCGCCAAATAAGAAACTGTTTTACCCTGCCTTTGAGCGGCACTAACCTGCTCGGCCAGACTTGGATCAATCACCGCTTTAACATGCTCCATCAGTTTTTGGTTCCCCAAAGCCAGTCTTTCCCCATTCAGACTGCCTGTTACTCCCTTCCCGGTAACGGCCTCAAAGTCAGATATAGCCTTAACGGATATTTCGTTTTCCTCCCCATAACGCAAAGTTGCCTGAGCCAATGGATGTTCGCTGCTGCTGTTCAAAGCCACAATTTTTTCGAGTATATTCTTCTGAGAAAAATCTGGATTTACACTGACCACCTTTTCTACCGAAGGTTTACCTTCTGTAACCGTACCCGTCTTGTCGATGACCACTACATCAATCGCATTCATTTTCTCAAGGGATTCCGCATTTTTGATCAGTATCCCAGACTGGGCGCCCTTCCCTACTCCCACCATTACCGACATTGGGGTAGCCAGGCCCAGCGCACATGGACATGCAATAATCAATACCGCGATTGCATTTACAAAAGCATAAACGTAGGCTGGATCGGGGCCGTATACTGCCCACACCACGAACGTTGCGATGGAAATCAATACCACAACAGGCACGAAATAACCTGAGATTTTATCCGCCATCTTTTGGATGGGCGCTTTTGAGCGGCTGGCGGAATTGACCATTTCGATGATCTGTGACAGCAGTGTTTCTGAGCCCACTTTTTCGGCAAGCATCACAAAAGTCTTATTGCCGTTGATGGTGCCTGAACTTACCTTGTCGCCTATTTTTTTCTCAACAGGAACGGGTTCTCCTGTGATCATTGATTCATCAATTATAGCTTCCCCGGTCTTAATACTACCATCCACCGCAATTTTGTCACCAGGCTTGACCCTCAGCAGATCTCCTTTCTGAATATCATCAATAGATACTGATATTTCCTTGTCCCCAACCACTTTTGTTGCTGAATTAGGGGCCAGCTTCAACAGCTCCTTAATGGCGCTGTTGGTTTTGCCATGCGCCCGGGCTTCCAAAAGCTGACCGAGCAGTACCAGCGTAAGAATCACGGTTGCCGCCTCAAAATAAACGAAAACGGTGCCATGATGTGTTTTAAACTGATCAGGAAAAACTCCGGGGAATAGAAGGGCAACAATACTGAAGCCCCAGGCAACCCCGGCACCAATCCCAATCAGTGTAAACATGTTCAGTTTCCAGGTTATTATAGATTGCCATGCCCGCTGAAAGAACATCCAGGTTGCATAAAAGACCACCGGAATAGAAAGAAAAAACTGAACCCAATTCCAGTATTTAAGTTCCAATAGATCAAACAATGGATTATTTGGAATCATTTCAGTCATGGCTATAACAAAAATGGGTATGGTAAAACCTGCTGCTATCTTGAACTTTTTGAGCAGGGTTTCATAAGTTTTATCTTCTTCTTCAAGGTTTGTCCCAGTAGGCACCAGGTCCATTCCGCAGAGCGGACATGATCCTGATTTGTCCCTGATAATCTCGGGATGCATGGGGCAGGTAAATTGAGATGCCTGTTTCTTGGCAGGCTGTTTTACCAGGTCCATCCCGCATACAGGGCAGTGACCTGGCTTATCATAAGTCTTCTGACTTTCACAGTGCATAGGACAATAAAACAGGCCTCCCTCTTCATTTTTATCATCATTTTGAGCCGCGGGATTTTGCTCATTGGCTGAATGATCCTGATTATGATGTTCTGACGAATTTAGAACATGTTTTCCCTGAACTGCCATTTCAATACCATAATGTCCGGCGGCAGAAAGAGCCTCCTGCAGCTTTTCTATGGGGATATGTTCTTGCATAGTTATGACGGCTTCAGCAGGTTCAAGGGTTACCTGTGCAGAAACGCCATCAATCGCATTCAGCACATTTTCAACTTTGCTCCGACAGCCCTGACAGCTCATTCCGGTTATTTTATAGGTGTGTTCCATGTTTTTGATTTGTTAGTAGCTTAATGTCAATCCGGCGCCATAGCCCATATCACTGTCGTAATGTGTTGAAAGCCCAAAGTACTTCGTAACGATGTACCTGAATCCGGCCATATATTCCTTATCGGTATTGACCATAAACTGGAAGCGCAGTCTTTTGGAAACAGGGATATCTTCCCTCATCAGCTGAAACCTGACATTCCCCTTGTGATCGAGGGAAGCATCTGCAACGATCAACAGCGGTAGGGTATATTGAACTCCCAAATGAAATACCTGCCTGAAATTTTTGGTATTTCCCTGCCCGAAAAGATTGTTTCCCGGCGAAAGTGATTGCCCGAAAACATTCTTGTCCAAGGGATCAACCGTTCTTTTTCTAAAATCCCATCCGACATAGGGCAATAGCCATTGGTTTCGCCCGATATATCTTCCAAAATGACTTTCACTTTCATAGCCCATTTCCTTGTCAAACCCAATCCGCCATTCAGTGGTAAAGCGGTAACGGGTATTGGCGAGCATAAACTCACCATCACTTCCGTTTGTTTCAATCCCAACCCGTGCCATTGGATGAAATGCCCTGTCATCACTGAAAAGTTTTCGCTGTGCCAGCTTGGGGTCCGGAATTTCGGGATTAGGCGGAGAATTCTCATAACTGAATACCCTTCCCATACCGCTCATCATATGGTAGAGAATATGGCAGTGGAAGAACCAGTCGCCTCCTGGCTCTGTTGCTGCAAATTCAAGGGTATCCCGCTCCATGGGCATGATGTCGATAATGTTCTTCATTGGGGCATATTCTCCCTGCCGGTTAATTACCCTGAAGTCATGGCCGTGAAGGTGCATAGGATGGCGCATCATACTGTTGTTGTAAAGGATTATCCTAACATTTTCGCCCTTTTTTATCAGTATCTTATCGCTTTCAGAAACAGTTTTGTTATCCAGCGTCCAGACGTAACGGTTCATATTTCCCGTAAGGTCAAACTTGAGTTCCTTCCATGGGCCTTTTGGCAGGGTTGTTTTCTTTGGATCTCGAAGCATATTATAGTTCAGAGTAACGATATCGGCGGTTTCTGCCTCCATATTCATCCCTGCCATGGTCTTGTCAACAGACATCTGCATACCCGGCATCCCTTTCATTTTTTTCTCTGTTTTCGGATTTTCTTCGCCGGTTACCTCCGGGTACATCACCGTATTCATATCCATAAGCTGGTTCTGCATCTTCATGCCTTCCATCTGTACCATATTGCCGCTCATATCCATCATATCGTTCATCATCTTCATTCCGGCAAAATATTTCAGTTTGGGCATTTTCTCTGCATGCACCTTTTCTCCCTTGCCCAGCCATAGCGATGCTGATCCCGTACGGTCTTCAGGAGTGACCAAAAATTCATAGCTCTTATTTTCCGGAATCGTGACCACTACATCATAGGTTTCGGAAACCGCTATAATCAGCCTGTCGACCTCTACAGGCTCCACATCATTTCCATCAGTCGCCACAACGGTAATCTTGCCCCCTGCATATTTAAGCCAGAAATAATCTGAGGCACCCCCATTTGCAATACGCAGCCTTACCTTGTCCCCAGCCTTGAACTGCGGCTGTTCGTTCTGATTTTTCCCATTGATGAGAAAGGCTTCATAATACACATCGCTCACATCCATGGCATTCATGCGCTTCCATTCATTGGCTACCTTTGTTTTAAAATGTCCGGTCCTGATCGCTTCTGCATAACTCTGGGTAGTCCCTTTTTTGATTGCAAACCAGTCGTTGGCATTTTTCAGGCTTCTATGAACCTCCTCGGGCTTCATATCTGTCCATTCGCTAATGACTACTGGAAGGGTTGGAATATCCCACTCCGTACGTTTGTTCATTATAAATGCCCCATACATACCTATCTGTTCCTGAAGGCCGCTATGGCTGTGGTACCAGTGCGTTCCATGCTGGACGATGGGGAACTTATAGATGTAAGTAGCGTGCGGTTTGATCGGCATTTGGGTCAGAAAAGGAACACCGTCCATCTTGTTCGGAAGAAAAAGTCCGTGCCAGTGCAGTGCGGTTTCCTCGTCAAGATTATTATGCACGTAGATCAGTGCGGTATCGCCTTGCGTAAAGGTCAGTGTCGGCATAGGAATCTGTCCGTTTACCGCAATTGCCCGCTTTGATTTTTTTCCATAAGTTACCGTTGTATCGGCTATGTAAAGATCATAACGCACGGTGCGTGGCGGAAATTTATTCGAAACGGTTCTAATCGGGCCCAAATTAGCCTTTGCAGTTTTGATATTTTCCATGTCAGAACCGTTATCATCCATTGCCATGCCCGCCATATCACCCATATCCTCACTCTTTTTGGAACTTTCCTTTATTTCCCCATTCTTCTCAGGGTTAGCCTTGGGCTTTTCCTTAACAAGCTTCATCCCACATTTGGGACAGTTGCCAGGTTTGGAATCATGGATCTCGGGGTGCATTGGGCAGGTATAGGTTACTGATTCTGGTTTCGGCTTACTTTCCAATTTTTCTGCCGGCATTTTCATGACTTCCATAGCCCCCTTTTTTGCTTCCTGTTTCTTATTGAGTAGATCAGCTGTCTTTGCCTTATCCGCTTTACCTTTCTGCAGGATAAGCTTCATTCCGCACTTTGGACAGTTCCCGGGTTTTTCCGATTGTATTTCCGGGTGCATCACACAGGTATAGATCACCCTGGACTGACCAGCACTGCCGTTCTTGTCCGTTTTCATTCCCTTCATATCCTGGGCGGAAACCACAGAATAGAGTATCAATAAAAAGACTGTTAATATATTTTTCATTTCTTTGTTAATTTAAAGAGCAGTGAGATTCTTTCTGGTCAAACTATCCCTTGAATCCTGTACCCACTTTATGAGTATCGACTTTTCCCTCGGATCTAATATTGCATTTCTGTGGATCATGATATAAGAAGAAAGCGGCATTGTACCATCTTTTAAGCTATTTTCTATGGCCCGAAGTTTGTTCTGACGCCTTCGCAAGGTATAGCCGGCGAATTCATTAAAGTTCAGCTCCTCTTTTCCCGATCGTATGTGACTGTTAAGGTACCAGTGAAGCGGCTGAACATAGGCATACCATGGATATTCTGTGTTGTTGCTATGACAGTCATAACATGATTTTTTAAGTATCCCCTGTACATCATCAGGCACAGGAACAAGTGTGGATATATCCTGAGGCATAACCTGCGCGCTTTTATTGCGTGCAGGCTGTAAGATCTGCATAAGCAGGAAGATAACTAATAGCCCAAGAAAGATTTTCTTTATGCCCGTCATTTTTGTGCTATTTCAGTTCTTCCTTAACAGTACCACAGGTCGGCATCGTTTTTCCAAGGTAAGGGTTTTTGATCTCCTTTACCTCACTCACCCACATCGCACCCTTGTTGTTGTTGTACATGGGACAACGGTCAACATACAGGGGCTTGTCAGTGCCAAGGAGCCTGATCATGTCGTACATGTCTTTGCTCAGCATATCGAAATGCTCACGTTGATGGGCAATATTGCCTGCATTGG
This sequence comes from Pedobacter nototheniae, assembly GCF_004335085.1. Taxonomy (GTDB): domain Bacteria; phylum Bacteroidota; class Bacteroidia; order Sphingobacteriales; family Sphingobacteriaceae; genus Pedobacter; species Pedobacter nototheniae. The sequence continues at coordinate 89,607 of NZ_RQRS01000017.1, forward strand.
AACCGATATGCTCTGCGTGCTCCTTGGCATCATCCCGAATATCGCTATATGCCCTGGCCTGCTCCGAGGTCAATGATTTTTCATCAAAACTGGCGAACCCTGCGACCATTTCACTGCCTGCGGCAGCAGCTTGTTTATCATCGTCCGTGGTAAGGGCATTTTTCAGTTTCAGATAGCCGGATAAAAGCGCAGCCGTTTGGTTTTTTTTTACCTTATTGGTTTCCCTAGAAACATTTTTGGTCGTGGAATCCGCTACAGCAGAATCTTGCTTTTCATTTTTGCCATTTGTACAGGCGGCAAGGAAAAATAGTGGGCCCAGAAGGCTATATATTAATGTTTTCATTGTTATTGATATATTTTGAATAAATTATTTCGAGCTGTATGTAGAATATATGCACAGCTATATTGAACGGACCAAAACATCTCAATGCTAAATGTCCGTTCAATAACAATATGAATTATTTGATAGTCTCTTTTACTGCACCACAGGTCAGCATCTGCTTACCGAAATAAGGGTTTTTGATGCCAGCGTTATCAGAAAGCCAATAGCTCTTTTTCATCGGACAGTAGGCATAATAAACAGGCGCTTTGGTGAGTTTAACCGCTTTCGCCAGTTTAAAAAGATTGGCAGAAAAAGTTGCGAAATGTTCTCTCTGATGGGCAATATCCTTACTCTCCAATATGTGTTTGGCATCAAAGGCAAGCTTATCCTTCAAACCCATAAATATATTCATATCGGCTTCTGCCATTGATTTCATGTCCATATTGACCAACTCTTTGGAAAACTCAGCGGCTTTTGAGGCGGCGACTGTCGCATCTGCATTTATCAATGCATTTTTGATATCGTAATAAGAAGTTAAAAGTGACTGTGTCTGGCTATTTTGCGCAATGACGCGGCCAGTGAAAACGATTGCCAATAGGACAACCAGAAGAAATATTTTTTTCATGATTTTAAGATTAAATGTTTACGCTATTTCCGCAGGAGTTTTGTCCGCGCGAAAGTCAGGCACCATGTCAATGTAACACGGGCTCTATTGGTAATTCGTGGTGAAATCTTATATCTGAAAGCTATTGATGGTTATCCGGATGTCCCTATTGGGTGGCCGCTCCCGCTGTCCGGCGTAAACACTCTTTTTGAGAACCAGTTTGACAGAAGGAATTAAAAAATTGTAATGATAATCTGGAAGCAATAGAACAGGTAGGATAACCTGGTTTTTAACGCTTTGGGGAACAAGCTTCCCCTGAACCACAAGGTCGTTGACCAGAGTCTTGCAACAGGGTTCTTCTTTTGAAAGATTCGGTCCATTTGAAGCGCTGTGTTTATGCACATGTGCCCCTTTATGCTGATGATCATGTTTGTGATTATTCTTTTTAGAGGAAACATGTACATCACTTTCTCCATGATTATCTCTTTCCATTCCAACTGCACAGGCAAAGCCAACAACAGTGTTGAGCAGAAAAATCACTAAAAGAAAGATGGCTTTGGTTTTCATCAGACTACAAATCTATATAAAGATGCGAAATTAAATTTATATAATTTTCCATATCTTTTATATAATTATATTAGAAAATCACCTCAAATTTCTGACATTGAACTTGTTTCAATATTTTTCGGCCCCTCGAAAAGTAATTTCGTTTCGCCGACTCCGACCTGTCAAATGCTGGATTTGCTTTTCTACAAAGTCCAGACAGTATTTAGCGCAATCAAGTTACATACTATGCCAAATTTTACTTACCATGGGTATTTATCCATAACATATGACGCACCAAATCATAACCTTACCCTCCATTTTTAAATATCGATTCACTCTCCAACAGGTAGGCTCCAGTTGTGACCACTATTTCACCTGGTGAAATGCCGGACAATACCTGCACATAACCCTCGTTCCCTGCTCCGGTACTGACCTTTCTTCCAGAAAAACTTCCATCACTATTTTTGATCCATACCTTATTGCCTTTACCTCCTGCGAGTATTGAAGATCTGGGCACAGCAACAGCATTCTGTTTTCCATTATCAATGGAAATGTATGCCAACATCCCCGGCCTGATCAGCCCTTGCGTATTTGGAACTGCGATCCGGATGAGCACAACCTTAGATTCATCTGATAGTTCAGGATTTAAAAATCCGACCTTACCTTTAATAACCTGTCCGTTCAGGTCTGGAAAAGAGACATTCACCATGTCATTTTCCTTATAGTTTCCGCTTTCGCTGGCATATAACTGCGCCTCTATCCATAGACTGTTCAACCCTTGGGTTTTTAATATAGCCATCCCTTCGGTTACATAGTCACCTTCATGGACCGCTATATCACTTACCGTTCCATTGACCTTACTGTATATGGTAGCTGTTGCCGATGCTTTGGATAAAGAAGAAAGGCTTTTGATCTGGGCGGTGTTCAGCCCCCACAATAATAATTTGTGCTCTACTGTCTTGATCAGGGCCTCATAATCTACATCGGGATTATTTAAAACTTTCTGTTGCTGTCTTGCCAAAAGGTATTCTTTTTCGGCCGATAAGAGGTCTTCACTATAAATGGAATACACTGCCTGACCAATTGTTATTTTCTCTCCTACAGACCTAACAAATAAACGCTGTATCCGTCCGGCTATTCTTGCACTGATCTCTTCTGCCCTACTTTCATCTGTAACAACAGTTCCGGTCAGCAGTTTTTCACCCCCTGTATTTTCTTTCCTTACTGTATCAACCATTATTCCGGCTAACTGGATCTGACTTGCGGTTAATGTTATTTTTTCCGTGGCTGAATTCCCTGAACCAGTAAGCTCAACTTTGATCAGCTTCATACCACAGATCGGACAGTTGCCCGGATGGTCTTCATGTATCTGTGGATGCATCGAACAGGTATAGTAAAATTTGCTTTTTACTTTTACCACCGGCTGTACTTTTTGTTTACAGCTGTTGAATATACTTACTGAAAGCACCACAAACAGCAAGACACAGATCCTTTTCAGGTTAATTCTTTTTATATTATTCATGACCCTTTGTTTTGATGAAACTCTCGCTGTCTGTTAAATACCCTGCATCTACTGCCAGCGTATCGGTTGCGGAAAGGCCTCTTGTTATCTGTATTTCGTTCCCATTGAAAGTCCCAATATTTACGCTATGTGCATAATATGAGCCGCCTTTTTTTAACCAGATTATTTTTGTCTGCCCAAGATCCTGCAGAGCAGACCTCGGTATCCAAAGCCCTTTGGATTTTCCCGTCCCTATCGAGGCATTGATTAAACTGTTTACCTTCAGCTGATGTTCCATATTGTCCAGATAAACCCTGACGCTAACTGTTTTGTCACCTTGCTGAAGGGTAGGTTCAATAAAATCTACTTTCCCATATAGCGTTTTACCTGGCAGATCGGGTAGTGTAATCTTAACCGGTTGATTTAACTGTAAGCTGGCCAGTGAATTTCTGTCAATCTTGATAATGGCCCACAGCCTATGGGGGTCAACAACATTGAACAAAGTCTGTCCTTTTTCTACATATATCCCCTCTTTTATAGCAAGGGGCATGTTACGACTGAAATCAGGGCCTTGGTCTGAACCCACTGCCCCAGCCATCTGGCTATGTGCAGCATCATGGACATGCCCTTCGTAGGCACTGTATACTGGTAAGCTATAAAATGCTTTGCCCGTTCTGACTACCTGCTCAACCTGGACAGCTGTCATTCCAAGCAGCAATAGTTTTTGCTTAGCAGCCCTGAGCAACTCGGTTTCGCCTGAAGAATTCTTTGCGATATAGATCAGGTCCTGTTGAGCGGTTACCATATCTGCACTGTATATATCAAAGATGCGCTGTCCCGGATGGATCTTCTGAAAGGCGAATTTGATGTACACCTTTTCGATGCGTCCGGAAAAACGCGAGGCGATATTGTTAAATGTCCGGGTATCAAAATCCAGATAACCTTCTGCGGAGACCTGCGTGGCCACTTCTTTTTCCTGGGGCAAGGCAAAAGCCACCGAGGAGATCACCGTACTGTTAACAGGCTCCAAAACTGTTTTTAAGCTGATGCCCGAACCCTCGCTTGCCTGACCTGCTTTTTTTACCAGTGTCATCCCACAGATCGGACAATTACCAGGATGATCCTCCAGTACTTGTGGATGCATCGGGCAGGTATATTGTACAGCGGTTTTGGATTGAGACCCGACCGGTGCCTGGTTAGGATTGGAACAGGCGGCGATCAGCAACATACCAAAAAGAATGACCGGTAATATGATCTTAATGCATTTCATTTTCTTTTTCATAAGCTACCTGTATTAATAATATTTCCCCTAACCGTTCTAAAGCATCTATCCTTGCTGTCTGCAGACTTTTTATGCTTTCCAGTACTGGCAGCAGTTCACCGGTATTCTGTTCATAGACGAGGAGCGATGTTTTATAACTGTTCTGCAGGGCGGGAATAATGTTCTGCCGGTAGTTTTTCAACTGCCTGGATTTACCTGTCCATGCAGCCTTCAGTCCAGCCAGCTCTCCTTCTGCCTGGTTGAGGAGCGAGATCTTGCGTTCGCGCTGCTGATCTATTTCGTATTGATTGCCCTTCAGGTTTGCTTTATAGCTCTTGGAAGACCAGGGTGCAATTGGGATGGTGATTGAACCCATTAAAATGTACTGGTTGGGCATCCCGCCATAACTGAACATATGTCCCGCCTGCAGCCCGAAGTCGGGTTTACGTTTACTGTATTCTACTTTGGCATTAAGCTGTTGCAGTTCTATACTGCGATCAATCCCCCTGATATCGCTCCGTACCGATGCAAGTGTAGCCGTATCGGTCACTGTAGCCGCATAATCCCTGACCACAAGACTCGTGTCTACCATAAAATCCTGCCCCTTGTCCCGGTTCATCAGTGTATTGAGCAGGATATTTTTCTGTTTGATTTCACTTTTAATTTCTTCCCGGCTATTGTCCAGTTGAAACAGTTCAGCTTTGGTCTTATAGATATTATCCAGTTTTTCCTTTCCATAGGTAAGCCGGATATTGGAAGCCTTTAACATGTATTCCAGTAAGCCACTGGTGTTATCCAAAAGTGCCAGTTTCTTTTCCAGGATTGCCCGCTCAAAATAATATTGTTTGGCCTGTGCGTTCAACTGGTTGTTCATGTATTTCTTTTCTTCGGCGGTAACCCTGGATATGCTTTTCATGTAGTTTTCGTTAGCTCGGAGCTTGGCCGGGTTGGTGAACATCTGTTCGGCAGTAACCATAAAGGAACCGCCATCGGGCTTAAGCTGATAAGGCGTCTGGTACTGTCCTGCGCTCAGCTTTGGGGCATCCAGGCTTCTGGCAGAGCCCGCGTAGGCATTCTGCGCATTGATCTGCGCGTCGTAAGTCCGCAATAAGGGGTTGGCCGCAACCCTTGCCAGCACGCTGTCCAATGATAGGTATTCCTGCTGTGCCTTAACCGTTAAGCTAAGGGTACACAACAATAGGCCGTATATTATTCGATGATTTATTTTCATGGCTTTATTCTTTTACGTCCAGCACTTCCAGTTTGCCATACTTCCTGAGTTCGTGCTCTTTGACCATTAGAAAAATGAGTGGGGTAACAAGGAGTATATGCGTTGAAGAGGTTAATACACCGCCAATCATGGGAAGCACGATCGGCAGCATCACGTCACTTCCTGTCCCTGTAGCCCATAATACCGGAACCAGACCAAATAGGGCGACGCAGACAGTCATCAGTTTTGGGCGCAGCCGCTTTACCGCGCCGTTCATCACATAGGTCCGCAGGTCTTCTTTACTGATTGTTTCGCTGGAATTACCTTTCTCCGCGACCAGCCGCTGCATGGCATCATTGAGGTATATGACCATCACGATCCCCGTTTCAACGGCAATACCGAACAGGGCAATAAAACCTACTGCAACAGCAACAGATAAATGCACACCAAAAAAATAAACCATATATGCCCCGCCGATCAGGGCAAAGGGGATAGAGATAAGACTGAAGAAGGCTTCCCTTATCGAATGAAAAGCAAAATACAGGCAGGCGAAAATGATCAGCAGCACAATGGGCATAACGAGCTTCAACGTACGTTCGGCACGGATCAGGTTCTCGTACTGTCCGCTCCATTCTATAAAATATCCCTTGGGCAGGGTTTTCGCCATACCGTTCAGTTTATCCTGCGCTTCTTTGACTGTACTGCCCAGATCACGGCCACGTACATTAAAGAGTACCGTTCCGCGCAGCAGTGCGTTTTCTGACTGGATCATCGCCGGCCCGTCACTGATGGTAATATGGGCAACCGAAGATAGCGGGACAGGCCCGCATGATGGGGTCTGCACCAGTGTGCGCCTGATCTCATCCAGGCTGCTCCGATAATCCTGTGCCAGCCTTAGGTTTACGCTGAAGCGCCTCCGGCCCTCAATGGTTGGCGTAACGTTCATGCCGCCCAGGGCACTTTCTACCACCTGGTTTACATCGTCTACACTGAGTCCATATCTTCCTATTGCTTCCTTATCAACCTGTATATCCAAGTAGCGCCCGCCGGTAATCGGATCCACATATAGATCCTTGACCCCGTTCAGTCCCTGTAGTGCCTGCTTCATCCTGCCGGATAAAGCGTAGAGGGTATCCAGGTTCTGTCCATAAACTTTTAAACCTACATCTGTACGGATACCGGTAGAGAGCATATTGATGCGGTTAATGATCGGTTGTGTCCAGCCGTTTACCACCCCGGGAATTTGGAGCTTCGCATTGAGTTCATTAATAATGTCTTCTTTTTTAATGCCTTTGCGCCATTCGCTCCTTGGCTTTAGAAGAACAATCGTTTCTACCATACTAATGGGGGAATTGTCTGTGGCCGTATTTGCCCTACCGGCCTTGCCCAGTACATTTTTGACTTCGGGTACACTTTTTATGATCCTGTCCTGTACCTGCAATAACTGTTTGGCCTGAGAATTGGAAATATCGGGCAGCGTTACCGGCATAAACAGGATCGATCCTTCGTCAAGCGGAGGCATAAATTCACTGCCCAGACTGAGCAGTAATGGGACACTGATCAGAAGCGCAATGATATTGATCCCGATTGTTGTCTTCCTCCATTTCATGCACCAGCTGAGGATGGGCTGATAGAGTTTTTCAAGGGTACGGTTCAATGGATTGTGTGCGTCCGTCCTTAGTTTGCCTTTTAAGAAAAACGAGATCAGCACAGGTGCCAGTGTTACTGCCAGAACAGCATCTATGGCGAGTATAAATGTTTTTGTCCATGCCAATGGGCCAAACAGTTTGCCTTCCTGCCCTTCGAGCAAAAATACCGGCAGAAAAGAAGCGACAATGATCAGGGTTGAGAAAAAGACACCCCGGCCAACCTGTTTACAGGAGGCTTCTATAATTTTGATTCTTTCGGATGTGGTCATAATGTTCCTTTTTCTTGTGCAATGGATAGATTGCGGTGTGAATTTTCGACCATGACAATGCCGTTGTCTACAATAACACCTATGGCAAGTGCAATACCTGTCAGGGACATAATATTGGAGCTGATGCCAAATGCATTGAGCAGGATAAAGCTTGCTGCGATGGTAATGGGTATCTGGATGATGATGCTCAGGGCACTTCTCCAGCTGAACAGGAACAGGATAACAATAATGGATACGGTGATCATCTCCTCGATCAGCGTATTCTTTACCGAGCTGATGGCGCTTTCGATCAGTTCGCTCCTGTCGTAGGCAATCTTAAACTTTACACCTGAGGGCAGGCCGCGCTCGATCTCCTTCATCTTGTCCTTGACCGCATGGATAACCTGATCGGCGTTTTCGCCGTAACGCATTACGACAATCCCCCCAACGGCTTCACCTGTGCCGTTCTCATCAAAGATGCCCAGGCGCAGGTCTCCTCCCATCTGAACGGTTGCAATATCGCGTACCCTGACAGGGACACTTTTTATCGTGCCGATTGAGATATCCTCAACATCCTTCAGGGTTTTGATATAACCAAGACCACGGACAATGTACCCTGTTCCGTTCATTTCAAACTTGCGGCCTCCGACATCGTTATTGTTGCTCTTGACCGCCTTAAGTACCTGGGATAAGGGAATGTTATAGTAATTGAGTTTATGTGGGTCAATATTGATCTGGTACTGTTTTTCAAACCCTCCGAAGGAAGCGATTTCACTTACACCAGGAACTGTCTGCAGGCCGAGCTTGATATACCAGTCCTGGAGTGCTCGCTGCTCGCCAAGATCTATGCCCTTGGCATCAAGGGTATACCAGAGCACATGACCAACCCCAGTTCCGTCAGGACCGAGTGTCGGGGTAATTCCTTCAGGCAATAAGCGCTGTGCGTAATTTAACCGTTCCAGCACACGGCTCCGTGCCCAGTAGACATCTGCCTTATCATCAAAAACAATGTAAACAAAGCTCATCCCGAACATGGATGTAGCACGGATCGCCTTGACCTTTGGAATGCCCTGAAGGTTGCTCATCAAGGGATAGGTCACCTGGTCTTCCATAATCTGGGGACTCCGGCCCTGCCACTCGGTAAAAACAATTACCTGGTTTTCCGAAAGATCGGGTATGGCATCGATGGGATTTTCGCGGATGGCATAACTGCCCCATGCAAATAAGGCTATTGCGATCAGCAGGACAATGTACCTGTTCTTTAAGGACAGGGAAATAAGTTGATTGATCATCTTAATTATAATTGGCCCGGAACATACCGTTCCGGGCATGATGAAGTTACATTTTCATTTTACCTGTTTTCTTTTTAGGCGCTTCCTTTTTTACGAGCGTCATGCCGCATTTGGGACATTTCCCGGGTTTGTCGCTTAAAACTTCTGGGTGCATCGTGCAGGTGTACTGCACTTTCGGGGCAACAGCCTTTTTTGTTTTTACTGTAGCCTGTTTAGTGGGCTTGGAGGGAGTCTGCGCAAATAGGGAGATACTGGAAAACAGCATGGCAAATGCCACGAAAACTAATTTTTTCATTTGTTGGAATTTTAGGAATTGAATAATGGCATAGAGCCAAACAATGACCTACGCGTGATTTATAATTAAGATAATTGATTATAGAGGGAATACTCCGCAATCTTCCCAAGATAGGGAAAGGCAGAAAAGAGGATTAAATCCGGTAAGTGCAGTTGAGGATATAGATCGGTGTCTCGGGCTGCCCGGACGGGGCATTGGCCTGATAAGGCTGAACGTCGGCACGATCAGTAAAGAGATTTACCTGTGAAAACCGGATCGGTTCGGGAAGTAATGCAGGCATTGGAGCATCCAGTATGAGCACATCAGCACTGAAATGGGTGTCCTTAATTTTAAGGCTTTTCCTTTCATTCTTACAGCAGTTATCCTTTGTTTTGGCCTTAACATCGTTCTGGTCCGGTAAGGCAAGGATCAGTTTTACCGAAGCCAGTCTTCCACAGCAATAAAAACGGTTTACGGCCATCCCCAGCGAGGATAGCATGTAGATCATTGTTATTATCAGGACTGCAGTGCGTTTCACAAAACTAATATAAGGATAACGCCAATATAATTACAAAATATTCTTTCCCTTGTTACATTATTAAGAAAATATGTTCTATAACTATTGGATTCTCCGCCAATATAATTAACCCCAATTAATTTAATTAATCTGAGATTTTGACAAAGCTCAAAACCAATGGCGGTAATTGAGCAAAACACCACTAAAAAGAAGATGGCTTTACTTTTCATGGCTACGCATAGTATAAAATGCAGAAATAAGTGTAAATAATTCTAGGCTTTTTTCACATCTTTATTGATTTATCATAAAGCTCATCCATTTAAAAAGCTAATAGATGACTTTATGATATCCAGTTTTATTAGTCGATTATAGAATTTATTGCTTATTTAATTTTTGAGCAAAAAGTAACGCAATCACTAATATCCCCAATGAAATGAGGCCACCATAAAAGAAATCATTTCCTGGAAAATGGCTTCCTGTAAACCCGGCAATGGGATAAGCAATCGCCCACCATAAGTGGGAAAAGGCAAAATGGGAACCGAATACTTTTCCCTGCTCATCTGAAGCTATATTTCCCCCTATCAACGTTTCGGAGGGCATTTCTGCTAAGCTTTGACCCAATCCTGCAAACAGCCAAAGAACCAGCAAAACAGCGTAACTGACATAATTTGCTCCAGCGATAGCCAATCCAAGCAGCAAGACGCCAACTATTAACGATGCACGCCTACTTTTTGACTTGTCCAGATTGCCGGCAACAAAAGCTGCTATGGTTGCACCGATACCAAATGCAGCCATTGCCCAGCCATATTGTTTATCACCTAATAATAGTCCACTTTTTATATGGCCTACGGTGTTCACTAAGATCTGTGCCCCTGCAATTGCAGAAATAAATTCAATGGCTAGGGCAAATCGGATCAGCTTATTTCCAAAGAGTAATTTTGCTCCTTTAACAACATCTGCCCATGCAGATAACGGCTTCTTTGATATTAGACGAACGGGCCTGCTGATCTGTTGAGCTGGAAGCATAAGGATCAAGATACCTGCAAGAATAAACGATGCGGCATCCACAAAGAATATATCCCTTGCTCCAAACCATACGGCAATAATACCTGCAAGGCCTGGCCCAAGTACCCCCAGCAATTGAAATGTAGATGTAGATAGCCCAATGGCCTGTCGGTAATTCTTCTGGTCAACTACTTGTGGAATTATGGACTTATAAGTGGGCGTAAAAAAAGCATTAAACACATTTAATAGAAAAACCAGTACATATATCTGCCATTCTGCATTTACAAAAGGCAGACAGCAAATGATTCCCATTCTGATAAAATGCGTGATATATAATATTTTTTTCCGGTCAACCCGATCCGCTAATACTCCGGCAAAGGGAGAAAAAATGATGAAGGCAATCACTCTGAGTGTTAATGCTGAGGCTAGAATTACAGCTGAGTTTTCCTTACCAAACTGATAGGACAACAACGCAAGTCCTACCCAGGTAAAAGCATCACCCAGCAAACTGATGGTCTGTGCGAAGTACAGGGTAGCAAATGCCTTATCCCTTAGTGCCTGAAAAGGCTCCTTTAACACTGTTATGAGTTTTGCCTGCGTCATTATTCCTCTACATTTTTCATTGCGGAAAGCAAGGTATAAGCCCCTTTAAGTACAACAGCGGAGTTGCGGTCGAAATTCTCTGGCAATAAGACCTCTGTGTACCCTTCCTGTTCAATACCTTTTTTCACCGGGATCATCTTAAACATAAATTCTTTTGTCTTTGAAGAAGGGGGCTGAATGAAGATATAGTCCATACCATCAGATTGCACAATAGACTCATTGGGTAGGGACGGAACAGTCTGATTTGTCATTTCAATCATTGCCTTGGCGTACATGCCCGGGAAAAGACTTGTATTTCCGTCATCAAGCAAATGACAATGGACAGGCACCGTTCCCTCGGTACCAGTCGATTTTCCGATTAAAAAAACTCTGGCATTACGGTTGTATCCCGTTTCATTTGCCAACGCAAATTTTATGGATTGGCCCACCTTAATTTTAGCTGCATCCTTTTCGTAAACGTCCAGTGCAAGGTGCATTTCACTTTTATTGGCCAGTTCAAAGATTACGTCTGTTGGATTGACATATTTTCCGGTAGTTGCGTTGTTGAGCGTTACATATCCGTTAATAGGTGAATACAAATTGCTGGTTTTAGAAATCTTTCCAGATTGAAGGCTCCTCGCATTGATCCCAATTAGGGATAGTTTTTGCTCTAATCCACTCATTCTGGCCTGGATCATTTTATACTCGGAATTTACCTGCTGGAAAGTTTTAGCCGAATTTACATCTTCTTTTCTAAGCTGTTCCTGTCTTTTATATTCCAGTACCAGGAACTCAAAACGGCTTTTACTTTCCAGGTATTCCTGTTGAATGTCGATAAATTCAGGATTTTCAATGATGGCAATCACTTGTCCTTTGTGGATCTGCTGACCCAATAACAAACCGGAACTTTTAATATACCCACCTAAAGGAGCGGATATAGAAACCATATTTTCTGGTGGCACATCAATAGCACCATTGGCCTTGATCACGTCACTCAATGACCGCATTTCCAGTTTACCAGTTTGCAGGTCAGCCAGGTTATACTGATCTTTAGATAAGATTACTTCATCGCCTGGTTTAGCGGTAGCCTCTTCCTTATTTTCTTCTTTGGCAGCCTGATTACAGGCCGTTAGGATTAAAAGTGACAGCATGAAAGCTGTAATATAATTTAGTGTCTTCATTTTGCTATTTCCTGTTTTTACTTCTTACCGATGATATTTTCTATATCCAATAGATTCTGGTTGTAAGCAAATAGCTCATCCAGATAATCAGATTTAATTTTAATGGCCAGTGCCAGACTTTGAAGGTATTGCAGATAAGCAATTTCACCTCCCCTAAACCCTGCATCCGCATTTTTAATGATCAGATCAGCTTGTTTTAAAGCACCTTGTTCATAGTAATCCAGTGTGCTGGCATGCTTTTGATTTTGCTCCAAAAGCTGACTAAAATTTCCCTTCAAAATACTTTGCTGATCCTGTAAATTCGCAGATGCAATCTGCTGGTTTACTTTAGCTGCATTTACTTTTGCCTTATTTCCACCAGGTAGCAAGGGAATACCAATACCTACCTGAAAGCCACTGAAACGGTCAGATCCGGCATAGCTCTGTGTAGCTCCATTAAAGTTCTGTATCCCATTAAAAGACTGGTTAAAATACCCGACTGAAAAATCAGGCAGTCCCTTTGCTTTTTGGAGACGGGTTTCCTGTTGTTTTACCTTTATCTCCTGTTTTAAATAATTCAGGTAAGGATTGTCTGAAAGTATTACACTGTCCTGTGCAGAGATAAAAGGCTTTCTCTGAAGTTTATTTTCAAGGACAATAACCTGCTGGTTCGTGTTGAGCAGGGTTTGCAGTTCTTTTTCAGCGATATGAATATCTGATTCAACTTGTCGCTGTGCATTTTTAAGTTCCATTGACTGGGTTTCTGATGTTACCTTTTCCAATCGGTTACTTTCTCCTGTACGGTAACGCAGGTCACTGGCCTTTAGCAGATTGGTATACAGGCTATCCTGGTAGTGGATCAGGTTCTTCTTTTCTCCAAGATATACCAGCTTATAGTAGACACGTTTAACCTTGTTGATCAGCAACAATACCTGTACATCAAATTGCCCCTGCGCCATTGTTACATGTTCTGCTGCTAATTTGGACTGCTGAGAATAAGCGGTAGGAAATTCGATTTTTTGGTTGACGCTGATATGGTTATCCCTTGCATTACTGTTGATCTGTCCCTGTTGATAGATCACATTTGCACGTTCAAGCGTGAGGCTTCCTTTTTTGAGTTCCTTTTGATAATCAACTCCAAAGGCTGCCGCCTTAATGCTATTATTATTTTTTAAGGCAAGATCAATCGCTTGTTGAAGACTTAACTTTTCGGGCTTACTGTCTTGAGCAAATGTTCGCGAAGGCATCAACAAAACAGATGACAATACCAGAACAAGAAGTATGTTCAGCGCAGTATTTGATTTGAGTTTGTTGAATTTTTTCTCAAAAAAGATGTATAACACCGGAAGCACCAAAAGGGTAAGCAATGTAGCGGTCAGCAATCCGCCAATCACCACGGTAGCTAAAGGACGCTGAATTTCTGCCCCTGAGGAATTAGAAATGGCCATAGGCAGAAAGCCCAATGAAGCAACTGCTGCCGTCATGAGTACCGGACGCAACCTGATTTTAGTTCCTATAAGCACTCTTTCATTTATATCAGTCATTCCTTCTTCTTTTAATCGGTTAAATTCAGAAATCAGCACAATTCCATTTAAGACTGCAACACCAAAGAGAGCAATAAAACCAACACCTGCAGAGATACTGAAAGGCATATCCCTGATCAGCAAGGCAAAGACACCGCCAATAGCGGATAGCGGGATGGCGGTAAAGATCAATAAGGTCTGTTTCATAGAATTAAAAGTGAAATAGAGCAGACAAAGGATCAGTAATAAAGCTACCGGAAGTGCAAACGCCAATCTTTTGTTTGCTGCCTGAAGGTTTTCAAATTGGCCGCCATAGGTAACATAGTAACCAGCGGGGAACTTTATCTTTTGGTCAATTTTGGTTTGGATTTCTTTTACAATACTGGCCACATCACGGTCACGAACATTAAAGCCAACAGTAATCCTTCGTTTGGTATCATCACGCTGGATTTGATTTGGTCCATTTTTAAATTCCACTGACGCTACTTCTTCCAAAGGGATTTGCTTACCCATAGGTGTAGAAATATACAGTCCACGGACATTCCCAATATCCTGCCTATCTTGCTTATCCAACCTCACAACCATATCAAAGCGCTTTTCTCCCTCATAAACCAATCCTGCGGTTTCGCCAGCAAATGCAGTCTTAATTGTCCGGTTGATCTCTTCAATATTTAAGCCGTACTGCGCAATTTTATCACGGTTAAACTTGATCTGTATTTGTGGCAGTCCCGTTACTTCTTCTACATAGGTATCATAAACGCCTTCAATTGGCTTGATAAGTTTCCCAATCTTTGAAGCCTCGCCTGTCAACACATCAAGGTCTTCACCATAAATTTTTAGCACTACATCCTGTTTAGCTCCGGTGATCAGCTCATTAAAGCGCATTTGAATAGGCTGCTGAAATCCAAAGGTTGCACCTGATATTACAGAGAGCGCTTTTTGCATGGTATCAGCAAGCTCATCTCGCGTTTTGGCAGTAGTCCATTCGCCCTTTTCCTTCAGGATTACCATCATATCGCCTGCTTCAATTGGCATGGGGTCCGTAGGAATTTCTCCCGATCCGATCTTATTTACCACCTGCTTTACTTCCGGGAAACCGAGGATGATCTTTTGTGCTTTACGGGACACCTCGATCATCTGGTCAATTGAACTTCCTGTCAATACCCGTGTTTCCACTGCGAAATCCCCTTCATCCAGCTGAGGGATAAACTCACCGCCCAAACGGTTAAAGATGATGATACTGACTACAAAAAGCACAACTGCGGCGATGACCACAATTGCTTTGTGCTGGATAGCGCTCTTAATCAGTGGGCTGTAAAGTTTCTGGAAATAATCCATCATTCTGTCCGAAAAATTACGCTTATGGCTGCTATTCTTGCTCAAACCCAAAGCAGCCATCATAGGTACATAGGTAAGAGAAAGGATAAATGCCCCCAAAATGGCAAACATTACCGTTTCTGCCATTGGCCTGAACATCTTACCCTCAATACCTACCAGTACCAACAGCGGCAGGTAAACAATCAAAATGATGATCTCTCCAAACGCGGCGCTATTCCTAATTTTGGATGAGGCCTGATAGACCTCTTCATCCATTTGCTGTTGACTGAGGCGGGCGATTCCCTTAGCGGCAAAGTTTCCAATTGCAATCCGGTGGACAATACTTTCGACAATAATCACTGCCCCATCTACAATGAGCCCGAAATCTATGGCTCCAAGGCTCATTAAATTGCCGGAAACCCCAAAAAGGTTCATCATACAGATGGCAAATAACATTGATAAGGGAATAACAGATGCTACAACCAAGCCTGCCCGCAAATTCCCCAGAAATAAAATCAAAATGAAGACCACAATCAAGGCTCCTTCAATCAGATTTTTAGATACGGTACCAATAGCATTATCTACGAGTTTTTTACGATCGAGAAAAGGTTCAATCGTAACACCTTCTGGTAAGGTCTTTTTGATCTGTTCAATTCTTTCTTTGACATTATTGATCACTTCAGAGGAATTGGCGCCTTTCAGCATCATCACAATACCGGTAACGGTTTCTCCCTGGGCATTACGGGTGGCGGCACCATAACGCACACTGTTTCCAAACTGAACGGTAGCCACATCACGGATCAGTACAGGGGTTCCATTATTGGTTTTGATTACTATCTTGCCAATATCTTCCAAACCACCAACCAGACCTTCACTTCGGATAAAGTAGGCATTGGGTGATTTATTGATATAAGCACCACCAGTGTTCTGGTTGTTGGTTTCCAGCGCTTTAAAGATGTCGGCAATACTAACCTTAACACTGCGCAACCGGTCGGGATTTACAGCAATTTCATACTGTTTAACGAAACCGCCAAAGCCGCTGACCTCGGCAACTCCGGGAGTCCCTAATAGCTGACGTTTCACGATCCAGTCCTGAATGGTGCGTAACTCGGTGGCATCGTATTTTTTTTCATAACCTTTTTTAGGGTGTACCACATATTGGTATATTTCTCCAAGCCCCGTAGTCACGGGAGCCATTTCCGGTTTCCCAACACCTTCTGGAATTTGTTTGGCAGCATCATTTAGGCGCTCACTGATCTGCTGACGTGCCCAGTAGATGTCTATATCTTCTTTAAAGACGACAGTAACTATAGATAGGCCAAAACGGGAAAAGGAACGGATTTGACTAATACCGGGAATGCTGGCCATCGTCTGCTCTACCGGAAAAGTAATTAACCTTTCGGCTTCCTGGGCGGCCAGATTTGGGGTAACAGTGATCACCATTACCTGATTATCTGTAATATCAGGTACGGCATCAATAGGTAATCGGGTAATGGAATAAGTACCCCATGCGATCAATGCAAGGGTAAATAAACCAATAACGAGCTTATTCTTAATAGAAAATTCTATGATCTTATTGAGCATTTTGAAAGTTTATTGTAAAAAATCAGAAAAAAGAGATTGCATAGGCAATCCTATTCATTTACTTCAACAGCAAATAATTCCGGTATTTAACAATAAACAGGTGGGCCTCTAAGTGAGGCGGCATCTATAGGAAATAGCGCCGGGGGATGCTCAGGTGGTGGTGTACAATACTGTTGAACAATTACAATGGGTTCCTGGGTAAAATTATACAGCACCAAAACCAAATTTACAGGTACACTGACATCTAAGTGCTGGAAATCTAGTTTCTGAACAAAGTCACCATCAAGTTTTACATTATCAAAAGGGGTCGCTGAACGGTCTTCATGATGATCCTGATGATCGTGGTGATCTCCGGCATACTCAATTGCTTCTTCATCATGATGGTGCGACATGAGGTTATGAGCCAATAAAAGGCTGAACGCAAAGCCAATAAAAACACGGGCAATCCATAATCTCATTTTGCAAATATATACTTAACTGTTAGAAATCCTGTGCAATTGTATTAATTATCTTAATAACCGGAGTCCGCTCAAAATAACAAGTACCGTGCTTCCTTCATGACCTACGACGCCTTCAGGAAGATTGATCATTCCTCCAATAAAATTTAAAGTGACCAATATAAGTGCTACAGCAATCGCAAATGCGATATTTTGTTTAATTACCCTGTCTGTCCTTCGGCCTAATCCGATGGCGAATGGTATGTTTTCAATATTGTCCTTCATTAAGATAACATCAGCTGTTTCCATAGCAATGTCTGTACCACCGCTACCGATAGCTATTCCAACTGAAGCCGTCGCCAATGCTGGAGCATCATTGACACCATCACCCACCATAGCAACTTTACCATATAGATTTTCCAGCTTTTGCACAACTTCCACTTTTTGCTGAGGCATTAACTCTGAATAAACATCCTCAATTCCTGCCTGTTGTGCTATGGCCATTGCCGTAGTATTGCTGTCTCCGGTTAACATGGCCGTTCTGATACCCATGTCACGAAGGTCACTTATTATTTTCTTTGCCCAGGGCCTTATTTTATCCTGAATGGTCATCAGACCTATCAACTGCTTACCCGCGGCAATAAAAATGACGGTTTTCCCTTCCGCTTCAAATTGCGATGCCGTTTCCTCCTGTGCCTGGTCAATAGAAATACCAGAAAGCATATTTCTTTTTCCAATGTTATATTCAACCTGCTCTAGTGAAGCCTGAACACCCAAACCGTGAATTGCCTGTAACCCTACCGGCCTTGTTAAAGGAATATTTTTTTCAATAGCAGCCTGAACAATTGCTTTTGCAATTGGATGCTCTGAGAGTGTTTCAACGCTTGCCGTCACACGAAGTAATTCATCTTCCGAATAAGAACCAAACGGTAAAATATCTACTAATTTTGGCTGTCCAAGGGTAAGCGTACCTGTTTTATCAAAGGCAACTACCTTTACCCCTGCTATATTTTGCAGGTGTACACCACCTTTAAATAAAACGCCATGTCTGGCCGCATTAGATATTGCAGATAGCATCGCAGGCATGATAGAAGACACGAGGGCGCACGGTGAGGCGACTACCACAAAAATCATTGCCCGGTATATGGTCTGATCCCAATTCCAACCTAAGAGATACGGCGGCAAAACCATTAACAGAATAGCAGTTAACACCACAACCTTTGCATATATACCTTCAAACTTTTCTAAGAAAAGCTGTGCAGGTGGCTTTTCATTCTTTGCCTCCTGAACCAAATGGATGATCTTCGCCAGAACAGTTTCCTCTGCCGGACTTGTAACCTTAATTTCAATTGCGCCCTGACCATTAATGGTTCCTGCAAAAACTTCATCACCTTTTATTTTATCTACTGGCAAAGGTTCTCCTGTAATAGAAGACTGGTTGATTGCAGAATATCCTTCTATAATAATCCCATCGGCAGAGATTCTTTCACCGGGACGCACCAATATCATATCTCCCGGCTTTAGCGCATCTACTTTCACAATTCTTTCTTTGCCATTTTCCAAAAGAGCGGCTTGTTCAGGCCGAAGGTTCATGATTGACTCTATGTCCCGGTTTGTCCGCTCCATGGTATAGCCCTCCAAAGCGCCACTTAGGGAAAAGATAAAGATCAGTATCGCTCCATCCATCCAATATCCAATTACGGCAGCTCCGATTGCAGCAACAACCATTAACAGGTCAACATCAAGGTCTTTTTCTTTAAAAAGTGTTTCTAAACCTTCCCATGCTTTTTGGTACCCACCTACAAGGTAAGCAAGAACGAAAAAGGTAATCTCAATTCCATTCATCCCATTCTTGCCTGCTAGCCATGCGAGAACAATAAATACCAAACATGCACCTGTTACAACTGCGGCTCCGTGCTTTTTCCATAATTCAGATGATAAGCGGTTTTCAGGTTCAGGTATAACTAGCTCTGCCATGATATCAGTTTTAATTCAAATGTAAAATTACAATAGAGTCAGAAAATACAACAGGTAAGAAACCGATGTTTTTCGGTAACTTTAAGACATGAAAACTCTACAGCTGTTTCAGGATGTTGAAGTCACTATTAAAGAAATCACATCAAACAAATCAGGTTTACACAAACATCATTTCTTTGAAATGATCTATGTTTTGGAAGGATCGGGAATCCATAACATTAATGATAACCACTTTGCATTTTTCAAAGGGGATATATTTCTATTGACTCCCGATGACGCACATACTTTTAGGATTGACAGCTATACCAAATTCTGCATTATAGATTTTACAGAGAATTTTTTCTCTAGAAGTCCTTTTAGAAAGGAAGAAAAAATGGATGTCGGTGACTTTTTTAAACGCCTTGAATATATATTCCATAACCACCATGGTATAACCGGAAATCTTGTCGCAGACTCGGACAAGAACTTATTTGAGGTTCTGATTACCCAGCTGATAGAAGAGCAGGAAAGAAAGCTTTCCTTTTCGAACATCATCACCCAAAACATCGTTTTTTTACTATTGCATTTAATTGCACGAAATATTCAGCAAAATATCATCAGTATTTCTAAAATCCATAACCCAAAAGATAGGATTCATGAGATTACGGTGTATATTCAACAACATATCTATGATAAGGAACTGATTAAGATTGAAAATATATCGGCCCACTTCAACAAATCCCCAGATCATTTAAATAGATATTTCAAACAACAAACCGGAAGCACCATTAAAGACTACATTACCAAATACAAATTAGAACTTATTAAAACCCGTCTGAAATATAGTGATCTTACGATTTCTGAGATTGCAAATGAAATGAACTTTACTGATGAAAGCCATTTGAATAAAACCTTTAAAAGTGTATTTGGGCAAACTGCGTCACAATTTAAAAAATGGCAATTTTAATTGCTGACATTTCATTCTTTAAATGATAAACCAACTTGACTGGCCGCATCAAACCAATTTCGGAATACCACAAACAAAAGGCTTATCAGAAATAATTGTTATTTTATTTTCGGTGAAGAAGGGATTAATAGCTTTTTGTTTTCCAAAATACTGATTCGCTAATAAATTAATCTTCGACATTACGTTTTACTACATCAACCATGTGGTCAATATCAAAAGGTTTTTGAATGTAGTCGTCTGCTTTACATGCTTCTGCCTGTTCCGGTAGTTTATCTGATGTTGAAGTTAAAATAACAGGTACATCTTGAGTTTCAGGATCTGCTTTTAAGTCTTTAACAACCTCAGATCCCCTAACTCCTCCCTTAATGTGCTCATCGATTACAACTACATCAGGATCAATTTTATCAATATTTTTAATAGGTTCCGTTGTTAGAGATGAAGTGACATTAAACCCTTCTTCCTCCAAAACCTGATCCATAATGTTTAAGATATCTTCATTATCCTGAACAAGCACAACTTTTTTCTTCATAAATACAATCAATCCATCAAAGATACAAACATCTTGGCTACATGACGAAAACGTATAAGGTGGGCAATCTACAGTAAAGAATAATTGCATAAATCAATTCTGTTAAAGCTGTTATCGATGTATTTCTTATCACTTATAAAGCACTTAGGGCTATTTTCTAAAAGCGTAATATTATTGGAGTCGCCATCAATTGGAAAGCTCCACAAAAAAAACGAAAACTGTTATGTGGGATTATATGGCTGATTGGACAAACCAATCCATTTGACCCCTTCTCGCCAATTTACTAACATAAAGGCAAGCAACAATTTACAATAAATTTATTTCCGGTGAGACGGGGTCAATATACTCTGGTTTATCCAGTCTAGTATACTATCATACTCTACTGAAGCTTTCGCAGAATGTTTTGATTTGACAATGCATGCTCAAAAAACATCTTTCCATAAACCTAAAGATTTAAACTGCAAGACAATGAAGTCTGCGATAGGACACTAAAGGGATTTAAAACGAGCGCTCGATTCTATATCCAAAAATATATTCCGATCCATATTTTAAAGAATTTTGGCGCAGGCCCGGAGTATAGCTATCTTTAAAATCCAAAACAGCTAAAATCAAGGATATGACCATTGCGGAATACATCGATAGACTTTTTCCCCAGTTTGAACCTGCTCTTCAGAACATAATTATCGAGAATGCCACGCTTCGGGATTTTCGGCGAGGCGATATGCTCATGCAAACCGGGCAAAATATGCGCTCCACAGTGCTTATAATAGAAGGCATGGTAAAGCTCTATAGGGAGGGAGAGGATGGGGAGGAATTCTTTATGTATTATCTCCAGCCGGGAAATGCATGCGCGCTTTCCATGATATGCGCAACCAAACAGGAAACCAGCCAGGTAATGGCAAAGGCAATTGAACAGACCAAGGTACTCATGATTCCCATTGCGCTGATGGATACCCTGATGCGGGATTACAGAACATGGTATTATTTCGTAATCGAAACCTACCGTATGCGCTTTGAAGAACTTCTCTTTGTCATCGATAATATCGCCTTTAAGGCTATGGATGAGCGTCTGGCATTTTACCTGAAAAAACAAGCTGGAGAT
Organism: Pedobacter nototheniae; assembly: GCF_004335085.1. Taxonomy (GTDB): domain Bacteria; phylum Bacteroidota; class Bacteroidia; order Sphingobacteriales; family Sphingobacteriaceae; genus Pedobacter; species Pedobacter nototheniae. Next base: position 111,193 of record NZ_RQRS01000017.1, read on the forward strand.
TTAAAAACAAAACAACTTCATCTTACCCACAGTGAAATTGCATCTGATTTGAACACCTCCAGGGAAGTAATTTCAAGGTTGCTTAAAAAAATGGAGCAGGCCGGAGAAATTAAAATGTACCGTAATTACATCGAATACTTAGCCTAAGTCCATAATAAAAAATTAGCGGTATTTTTACCTCGAAAGAGATCGTTTCTCAAAATATAACGGGTGTGACAAAAGTCACCAACATTAGTATATGATAACCCGATTTTTGTTAAAAAATAACAGAAATGGAAATCATTGCATACGTTGCTTCTGCCTTAATTGGAATTTCGCTTGGACTGATCGGCGGTGGCGGTTCTATCCTCACCATGCCGGTACTGGTTTACCTGTTTGGGGTTAATCCGCTATTGGCTACTTCTTATTCATTGTTCATCGTTGGCTCTACCAGTTTAGCAGGTACAGTCGGGAATTTTAAGCGTGGGCTGGTGAATATTAAAACAGCTTTGCTGTTTGGAAGTGCATCCATCTCAACTGTATTCTTAACCCGTAAATTCATTATCCCCCTTATCCCTAAGACAATAATAAAAATCGGCGATTTTGAGTTAACAGAAAACATGTTTATGATGGTACTCTTTGCAGTTTTGATGGTAGCAGCCGCAACAGCGATGATTAAAGGTGCAAGAGCAGAAAGTAGCATCCGAATTGTAAAACCCCAACTTCACATCGGTAAACTGTTGTTATACGGAATTGCCATTGGCCTTGCTACTGGTTTTTTGGGTGCTGGTGGCGGCTTTCTACTTATTCCAACTCTTGTAATTTTAGTGGGCTTACCCATGAAAGAGGCCGTAGGGACTTCACTTTTCATCATATCGCTTAATTCGCTCATCGGTTTCACCGGCGATCTTGGACATTTCCATATCGACTGGATCTTTCTCACCAAAATTACTACCGTTGCCATCGCCGGTATTGTGGTCGGTGGGATGATAAACAAAAAAATAGATGGAGGAAAGCTGAAAAAAGGTTTCGGATGGTTTGTACTGGTTATGGGATGTTACATCATTTTAAAAGAGGTGGTATTCAAGTGACCTTCACCAATAAACTATTTGTGTGACCAAAGTCACAAATAACCAGATCGTTAAGCATTAATTTTAATATACCAATTTACTTATGATCATAGAACTAATTTACACAGGATGTCGGGCACAGGGCGCCTATTATATCCAAAGCAATGGAGATGCGGCCATTATCGATCCGCTTCGAGAGGTTAGTTCACATATTGAACGTGCAGCGAAAAACAACGCAAGAATTAAATACTTCCTCGAAACACATTTCAATACTGATTTTGTGTCCGGACACATTGATCTGCCCAAGGAAAGCGGCGCATAAATCGGTTACGGGCCGAATGCAAAGTCGTTATCAATCTGGCATGAGCTTTTATTAACAACAACAAAAAACCCCATCTTAACATTTCATTTAAAACAACATGATTGATTTTATTAAACAACCCTGGCCCTGGTATTTCTCGGGCAGCATGATCGTACTCATTATGCTCATCCTACTTTTTTTCGGGAAGTCTTTTGGCTTTTCATCAAACCTGCGAACGATGTGCAGTATAGCCGGAGCCGGCAGAAAAGTAAAGTTTTTTGATTTTAAATGGAAGGACCAGATCTGGAACCTGATGTTCCTTATTGGCTCGGTAATAGGTGGATTTGTTGCTACAAAATACCTTAGCAGTCCATCTCCCGTAAAATTATCTGCCGCCGCAATTACCGATTTAAATCAATTGGGCATTAAGTTCGATGGCGGACTAAATCCAACCGGCCTGTTTTCACTGGAAGCCATGAAAGATTTAAAAACGCCGGCTATTTTGCTCATCGGTGGTTTACTAGTCGGTTTTGGATCTCGTTATGCAGGTGGCTGTACTTCCGGCCATGCCATATCCGGGCTTTCGAATCTGCAAGTACCATCGCTGGTTGCCGTAATAGGCTTCTTTGTCGGTGGGCTGATCATGACTTTCCTAATCATGCCCCTTATCTTTTAAATCCCTAAAACATGAAGTTCATAAAATATATTCTTGCAGGAACACTTTTCGGAATCATTATGACCAAGTCTGAGGCTGTTTCCTGGTACAGGATCCAGGAAATGTTCCGTTTCCGGTCTTTCCATATGTATGGAATTATTGGTACAGCCGTTGTACTTGGCGTAATTGCAGTATTCCTGATTAAAAAATTCAAAGCCAAAGACATAGCCGGAAATCCGATTGTCTTCCACGATAAGGACAAGGCCTATATTAAGTACATATTAGGCGGCACTATTTTTGGCCTGGGCTGGGCACTCACCGGCGCGTGTCCCGGCCCCATGTTCGTTAACCTTGGAAGCGGATATGCCGGTATGGCGGTGGTAATTCTTGGCGCGCTGCTGGGCACCTATATATACGGAGCGATGAAAAGCAAGCTCCCTCATTAATAAAATAGAACATGATGAGCAAACTAAGGGCTATAATAAACCATACATGTCCAAGGTGCCGAAAGGGAAAATTATATACCCATTCCATGTTCCACTGGAAATATGATAAAATGAATAAAAAATGTGCCTGCTGCAACCTGAACTATGAGATAGAGCCGGGCTTCTTTATCGGAGCGATGTATGTGAGTTATGTTTTCATTGTCGCACAACTTGTCAATGCAGGCATTCTGGCATTCATGATCTTTGGCGAAGAAGATCAGTGGGCAATCATCGCAACCACTATTGCACCGGTTATCCTTCTATTCACCTTCAACTACCGCTATGCCAGAACCCTTTTGCTCCATATACTCTCTCCGATCAAGTATGATAAAAGTGCAGGCACAAAATGCTGGCAAGATTTCGGGGCTCTGTGACAAAAGTTACAGAGCGAAAAACCGCTAATGGGTAAATTTGATGTAACAAGTAAAGGCAGGAACCATACCGTAAACACATTAAACAAAAATAAAAACACATGAAAATAGAACAGTTTGAAGACAAGCACCTCTCCCATTACAGTTACGCGGTACTGAGCGAATGCCGGAACGAAATCATCTTGATCGATCCCTCCAGGGATCCGTCTGCATATTACCATTTTGCGGAAGAACATCAGGCTAAAATAGTTGGTGTTATTGAGACGCACCCTCATGCAGATTTTGTGAGTGCTCATCTGGAAATCCATAATAAGACCGGCGCAACAATATATTGCAGTAAGCTCAATACTCCGTCCTACCTGTTTTCCCCATTTGATGAAGACCAGATGATAACCCTGGGAAAGATTACCTTAAGGGCAATCAATACCCCGGGGCACTCTCCGGATAGTATTAGTATTTTGCTCGAACACGAAGGGAAACAAAAAGCGCTGTTTTCCGGAGATACCCTTTTTATCGGTGATTGCGGAAGGCCCGACTTACGGGAAAGTGGGGGTGATGCACAGGCAGAACGTAATTTCCTTGCCTCGCAGATGTACCATTCATTAAGGGACAAACTGATGAAGCTCTCAGATGAAGTGATTCTGTATCCGGCACACGGGGCAGGTACGCTCTGCGGAAAAGCGTTGAGCGAGGCCAATAGCAGTACCATTGGTGCTGAAAAAAGAAGTAACTGGTCACTGCAGGAAATGACTGAGGCCGATTTTGTGAGCGCATTAAATGAAAACCAGCCCTTTATTCCATTCTACTTCCCTTTTGATGTGGCGTTGAACAAGAAAGGCGCAGCACCGTTTGAAGATTCGGTAAGTTTGGTTCAGATCATGGAATCCGGTGAAAACTTAAAACCAAATGCCCTAATTATCGATACGCGAAGAGAAGATGTTTTTAAGAAGGGACATATAGAAGGCGCTGTAAATATCATGGATGGAAATAAATTTGAAACCTGGCTGGGCAGCATTGTGAAGCCTGAAGAGCCTTATTATCTTATGGCAGAAAATCTTGCTACATTGCATCGTCTTATCGCGAGGACCGCATCCATCGGATATGAAATGCAGCTTGCCGGCGGTTTTATAAACGCAGTAGAAACTGTCCGGGATGAGGTTATCGATATCCAAAATTTTAAAGAGAACCAAAATGGATATACCATTGTGGATGTGAGGAACAAGACAGAGCGGATGGAAAACAGTATTTTTGAGAACAGCATAAATATTCCACTGGGAAATTTAAGGGAAAGGGTAAACGAAATTCCGCTGGAACAACCCATAGCGGTACACTGCGCCGGTGGATACAGAAGTGCAGCTGCAAGCTCACTGATTGCATCCGTTATTGATGGCAAGCAAAAGGTGCTTGATATTGGTGAGGCCATTAAGGATTTTCAGAATTGATATTTTAAGGGGGTGAAAACAGAAAGAAACAAAGAGGATAAACTGCAAGTATTTGCCCGGCTTGGGAAATATCTGGCATGGACGTCATTTCTGTTTGTTGTGGTCATGTTTTCTCTGGTTTTAGCGCTCAGCGGATTTCATCTTCCAAAGAGCCTCTATGCGGATAAGTCCAGACCCTCCGTTCAACAGAATCAAATAAAACCTTTTGAGCGCCGTGTTCCCAAACCCGAATATTGGAAGGCGCCTGATACGATGCAGCTTCAGGGCAAAGCTGATGCAGATCTGATCAGGTATGGCAGGAATTTGATTGTCCGTACGGCATACTATTTCGGGCCGCAGGGCATCGTAGGAAAGCTAACTAATGGTATGAATTGTCAGAACTGCCATTTGGATGCAGGAACCAGGCCCTTTGCGAATAATTTCTCCATCTTTTATGCAGGTTTTCCAAAAATGAGCACAAGAAGCGGGAGAAAGGAAGAAGCCTTTGAACGGATTGATGAGTGCTTCGAGCGAAGCATGAACGGCAAAGCTCCGGGAAGAAAATCCAGGGAAATGCTGGCCATGCTCGCCTATTTAAAATGGGTTGGAAAAAAACAGGACGCCGCACATTCCATTGCGGATAATTCGGTAAAAAAAATCCCATATCTGGACGTGCCTGCAGATCCCCTGAAGGGGAAAATGGTATATGCCTCCAAATGCAGCAGCTGTCATGGAGCAACGGGTAAAGGCGTTGCCTCACCTGATGGAAAAGGATACATTTACCCTCCCCTCTGGGGCAGGGACAGCTATAACGATGGTGCAGGAATGTTCAGGCTTGGAAATTTTGCGGGATTTGTCAAAAACAACATGCCCTATGGCGCCACCTACAAAGATCCGAATCTAACGGATGCGGAGGCCTGGGACGTAGCTGCTTTTGTAAATGCGCAGCCCAGACCGCACCTGGATTCCAAAAACGATTATAAGAACATACGCACAAAACCAATAGATTATCCATTCGGGCCATACTCAGATTCCTTCAGCGAAAAACAGCATAAATATGGTCCGTTTATTTACATAGCTAAACAGCACGCACTTATAAAACAGAAAAAATAGAAACATGAAAAAATTACTGATCTTACTCCAGCTTGTCATCATGATGGCCATCACCACCAATGTATCCGCACAGGAGACAAAAAAACCTTTTACGGGTGCTGTTGCAAAAAAGAAATCATATAAAGCGCTATATGTACTTAATAGCGCCGAGGAAAAACATATTTCGGGAACACTCCGGAACATCAACAATGCGTTGGAGGATCCAAGACTGAAGGGAAAACTGGAGGTTGAGTTTATCGCCTTCGGGGATGGCGTGGCGGTTTATCGCAAGGATGGAAAATTCCTTGAGCAGCTTAATTTGCTAAAGTCAAAGGGCGTAATTCTGGCGCAGTGCGAAAATACGGTTCGTGAGCGGAAAATTGATAAATCAGATCTGTTCGATTTCATCAGCTATGTACCCAGTGGCAATGGAGAGATCATCATCCGGTCGGCGGAAGGATGGGTAATCGTTCATCCCTAATGTAAAAACCCAAACGGCAGTGAATCTTTAAAAGGTGCAAATTGGTATTTCGATACGATGCAAAGATGATGATCAGTTGTGCCGGAACCATTTCATCCGGGGCCGAAAATTATTGTTATGATTATATATCAATGGCTTATGCCGGCAACATTAAAATTCAAAAGGTCGAAAAAATTTAATATCATCGCATGTCCTGTGCCGATTACAGTATATAAAATGCTATGGGATTTATCGAAAAGCTTCACAATTAATACAGAGCTCATCCAAACAGCATTGATAAAATTTTGTTAATCAGATGTGCCGTGATCCGGCAACCAATATTATCAATAATGGAAAAAGAAGAACAAGCCATTCCTAAATCAAACACCGGCGACCATCTGGCCAACGAACGTACTTTTCTCGCCTGGATTAGGACCAGTATAGGAATTATGGGTTTTGGTTTTGTGGTTGTTAAGTTTTCACTTTTTATCAAGCAGATCACTCTCGCTCTTGGGACCAAAGCCGTCGTACACCAAACCGGCAACTCACAGAGGATAGGAATACTTCTTGTCGGGGTAGGCGCACTGACCATTATCCTGGCATTTCTGCGCTATCAAAAAACTCATACACTTATTAATCAAGGCACTTATTACCATTCCTCTACACTCATCAAAGTCCTTACCGTGGTTATTTTTATTTCAAGCATGCTTTTGTTGATATATCTTGTAAGAACAACTTAGCGGATCTCTGATATGAAAACACTGATTATGAGTACGGACACCAAACTTGAGAGAACCCGTACTTTATCACCGGTCAGATATGTTTAGCTACCAAACGCAGCAGGTCATAAATATCAAACGGCTTTTGAATAAAATTCTCCGCAGCGCAGCCCCTTCTGATATCATAACGGTCCGCATGGGCGCTCATCATGATGACAGGAACATGCCGGGTTTTCTCCAACGACTTAAGGTAATTGCAGACTTCAATGCCGTTTCCATCCGGGAGCATGACATCCAGAAGGAAAAGATCTGCAGCATGTCCGTCGACCCCATCCACAAAAGCATTTACCGAAGAAAACGCTGAAACTTCGTATCCTTCACCGCTAAAAAGAAGCTGTAACACTTCGGTTATACCCTCATCATTTTCCAAAAGATATATTCTTTTTACCATTTACCTTGAATGTTGTGGGTTACCCCGGTTAAAATAAATTTCGTTCGCTATTTCAAAAGATGCCGATCACTTTCCTAAAATGGCCTCTTACTTTCTCACTTTTAGCTTGTCATTGAGATGACTGGTTTCCAAGTTCAATCGCTCCAGCAGGTAACGCAACAAAACTTCTCTCTGCTTGTTAGCAGAATTATATCTTGTATCTGCAACCTTTGTAAAGGATTCTTTATGGTCAAAAATTTCAAACGATTGGGATACATTTTTCTCTGTCATAATTTAAATTTTAGGTTAAATATTTTGCCTATTATTTTTTAGTTCCTGAAATCGCCGAAGCCAAACGAAGCCCAAAAAAGGAAACCTGGCCTCCGCCGCTTTTCCAACCCTCATAACGAAGGCCCAGATCTGCACTGTAATGCTTCGAGATTGGAATGCTGGCACCCAAAGTTGGTCCGTAGGCAAAAGAGGTATTGACCCGGTCTCCAAGAGTATTTGCTGCACCAAGCTCAAGAGCAGCGTAATAGATACCATCAAAGTAGTATTTTGCTCCGACTTTAATTGGAATAACACCATTCATGCTTGTTGGCTCTCCTAAATAATCGAGGCGCTTTTTTACCTCGTCCCTATAGCGGAAAGTCATATAGCCCGCAGATCCGGTCAGGTTGAGGTGTTTGGTAACCTTGAATTCAACTTTTGTTGATACCCCATATCCGTTGACATAAGTTTTGGCAGTCTTACCGGTGGGAAAGCCCATGACAAAGCCCAGCGATATTTTAGAGACGGCAGTTTGATCTTGCGCCTTTACCGCTACAGTCATCAATGACAGGAACGCGATTACAAAAGATTTAAATGTCCATCTGGCATAGGTACTCATAAGGAGGTCCTGTAAAAATTGTTTAACTCGGCTGCAATGCTTTCCAGGTATGGAGCAAGCTTAAAATCTCGTGATACAAAGGATATTACACCCTGTTTTTTACACTCCCAGACCGTTCCAACAAGCTCTCCCTCGATGTAGACCTGGTTGCATTTTTCTTTTGGGACATCTATGCAAATGTGTTTTCCCCCGATTTCAAACTCATGGTTAAATTCTAAATCTTTCATATTTTCCTTTTTTCTTATCTGACTAATAAAAAGATTTGCCGGGTGGCTAATATCCACCCGGCAAAGTATTATAGCGCCTGACCGCTTTTGATCTCATCGTTCGCAGGCGAGATAATCTTTGTCCCGGCTTTTATGGAACCAAAAATCTCGGTCATATCTGTTCCCTTCATCCCTTCCTTGATGTCAACGATCTTGGCTTTACCATTTTGAACCACCACTACGTATTTCCTTTCTGTAGACCGAACGATTGCAGAATTAGGCACAAGAAGCGAGGTAGCACCGGATTTAAGCGGGATTTCAACCTCGGCATACATACCGGCCTTCAATCTGTTATCTTTATTGGCCACATCAACCTCCACGATTTCCTGGCGCATATTGCCCAGTGAATTAGCAGACCGGCTGATCTTTGCCTGGCGCTGCTCGCCAGGCAGTGCATTGAAGTGGAACTTGACCATCTGGCTTAAATCCACCTTGTCCACATAATCTTCGGGGATGGACACTTCAAGCCTCATATGGGTCAGATCCTGCAATACCAGCATAGGAAGATCTGAAGATTTGCCTGCTGACACCAGTGCTCCGGGTGAAACATTTCTGTCCACGATCACCCCGTCAAAAGGCGCATACACTTTTAAGTAGTCCTGCATGGTGCGTACTGAGGACACATTTGAACGCTCAGCCTCAGCTATGGCCTTATCTCCTTTCATCCTGGAAAGCGCATTATCAAGTTCTAGCGGAGACACCGAACCTTCCTCTTTTGCAGCTTCTTTAAGCCGCCTGTATTTCTCACTGCTTGCCGATGCGGTCTCACGTGCCTGCAGGTAACGGGAATTTGCCGATTGCAATTGTGATTCGAGTTCCGGCGCTTCCAGGGTCATCAGCAGCTGACCTTTGGTCACCTTAGACCCTAAATCGACCAGTATTGCTTTCACAAAGCCGTTGGCCTTTGGAAAAATGTTTACCTGGTTGAAAGGTTTGAGTACGCCGGGAATGCGGGTAAAACTCGAAAGGGCCTCTTCTTCGACCTTAGCCGTTTCATATTTGGCTTCCTTGCCGCTTTTTTCGGGACTGATGTTCACGGGCTTCTGGTTGCCACCACAGGCGGCCAGAGCACTTATAATTATTATGATGGGAATGAATCTGGTTTTCATGTTGTTTATCTTTTAAATTCTTGTTTTTCTAGGCATTAGGTTTGGTTCTTTTAAGCTGCTTTTTTTCTGTACCCAGGCGAAAACCTGCGGAAGGATGAAGAGCGCAGCCAGGGTTGAAAAGAATAGCCCGCCAATAACAGCTCTGCCGAGCGGCGCGGTCTGTTCACCGGATTCGCCCATACCGGAGGCCATCGGAATCATCCCAGCTATCATCGCAAAACTGGTCATCAGGATTGGCCTTAAACGAATCCCGGCACTCACCACTGCCGCCCGGGTAGAATCTTTATAATCCAGTCTGAGTTTTTCGGCGTTGGTCACGATCAGAATCGCATTGGCTACCGAAACACCGGTAGACATGATCATCCCCATGTAGCTCTGTAGATTGAGGGTCGAGCCTGTAAGCAATAATGCGGTAAGCGACCCAAGGATTACAGCAGGAACAGTCGAAAGAACCGTCAGTGAAAGCTTGAAAGACTGGTAATTGGCTGCAAGTAGCAGGAATATAACAAGTATCGCAAAAGCAAGTCCGCCCTGAAGAGAAGATAGCGTCTCTGTCAACAGGCTCGACATACCTTTCACTTCCGCTGTGAGTCCCTTTGGAGGTGTACCTACGGACTTCAAAGCCTTTTCAACATCGGCCGTCGCCGTTCCAAGATCCTTTTTATAGATGTTTGCGCTCACGGTCAGAAAGCGCCTTGGCCCTGAACGGTCATATTCGCCTGGGAGGTAACTGGTATTGAAAGTTGCAATATCGCCAAGTACCGGACTGCTCTGCCCTTTTACCAAAGGAATTTCTTTGAGCTCATCCATCGTATTCATTACATATTCGGGAACCTGCACCTGTACCTGATAGGTATAGGCAGTTTTTTCATCCAGCCACTGGTTCTTTTCGGTAAAACGGCTGGAAGAGGTACTTGCGGTAACAGACCTCGCAATATCAACCACGTTCAGCCCAAACTGCGCAGCCTTTAATCTATCAAGGGTAATAGAAACCACGGGAATGTGCAGGGGTTGAGCAATCTGGATATCACGGAGGTAATCTATTTTTTTAAGTTTTGCCAAAACCTTATTAGCATAAGATTCGATCTGATCCATATCTTTTCCCGCTACCCTGATCTCAATCGGTGTGGCGGCACCCTGGCTCATGATCTTTTCGGTCATGTCGATCGGCTCAAAGGTAATACGCAGATCAGGAAGTTTATAAGCGATGTTCTTTCTCAGCGCATCCTTCAGATCATCCATATTCACCTTGTAATCTTCATCCAGGTTCACCTGTAACACGGCCTCATGGGTACCGGTATTGAAGATATACAGGTTACTGGTTCCGTAACTGCTGGGAATGAGCCCAACGTATCCCGAACTTACCGCGACATGGTTATCCACCGTTTGATTGATAATGGAGAGTACCTGCTTGAACTTCTCTTCGGTACGTTCTAACCTGGTGCCATCTGGCGCTTTGATGCGGATCTGGAACTGCCCGTTATTGAGCTTTGGCATCATGTCCTTTCCAATAAAAACAAAGCCCAGTCCTGCAAGAGCAATGACCAGAACTAAATAAATCCCGACAATACCCTTTTTCATCGGCATCCACCGCTGGATGATCGCCATGAACCGCACTTTCACCCTTTCAAAAAAATCATTTTTTTCCGGTTCATCCTTTTCATTTTGCAAATGCTTCTCTACCTGCTCCCCTTCCCTTTCGTCCAACGCTTCCCCAGCATGAGCATGGATCTTGCCATGATCATAGTGCTGATAACGTTCTTCCTTGATCATCCAGTTGGATAGAATGGGAACCAGGGTCTGTGCCACGATAAAAGAGACAATCATGGTAAAACCAATTGAAAGGGACAATGGAAGGAACATTGCCTTTGGTATCCCGTTCATCATAAAGGATGGCGCAAAAACGGCCAATATACACAGCAGGATGAGTAGCAGCGGGAAGGCTATTTCCTCACAGGCATCATAAATGGCCTCGCGTTTGGGCTTGCCCATTTCCAGGTGCTGGTGGATGTTTTCAATCGTTACCGTTGCCTGATCAACTAAAATCCCGATCGCAAGTGCCAGGCCGCTCAAGGTCATGATATTGATTGTCTGACCAAACATACCCAGTAAAAGCACGCCAATTAAAATCGATACCGGAATGGTGATCACCACGATAAGACTGCTTCGCAGGTCACGCAGGAACAACAATACCATCAGGCCCGTTAACAGGGCACCCAGACCACCTTCGGTGATCAGGCTTTTCACCGAGTTGATAACGGCAACAGACTGGTCAAATTCATATGAGATGTGGACATCGTCCGGCAGGAGACTCTGCATTTCAGGTATTTTGGCCTTTAAGGACTTTACAACTGACCAGGTCGAAGCGTCTGCGGTTTTTACTACCGGGATGTAAACCGAACGTTTCCCGTTGATCAATGCATAATCTACTGTAACATCTGCTGCATCGGCAACCCTAGCCACATCCCTTACCAATATTGAAACGCCGTTTTTTGTGGCGATGGGAATGTTGTTGAATTCATCCACCGTTTTAACCAGAGAATTCATGGAGGTTACCATCATGGTATTGTCCAACCTTAGATTTCCCGAAGGAGACATGACATTGAACTTAGATAAAGCCCCTACCACCTCGTCCGGAGTCAGATTATAACTCCTTAATTTGCTCGGATCTACACTAATGGTAATCGAGCGGGAATTGGCACCGAATGGCGGCGGCGCTGAAAGCCCTGCTACGGAAGAAAACATGGGCCTGATACGCGTTGCCGCCATATCATAGATTTCTTTCAGGCTGCGAGATTTGGCCGAGAGTACAAGCTGGCCGACGGGCAGTGAAGAGGCGTCAAAGCGGACCACCTGCGGAGGCAGTGCGCCTGGGGGAAAGAACTTCATGGCCCGGTTTACCTGAAGAGCAACCTGGGCAGAGGCCTCGGCCATGTTGGTGCTCTCATAAAAACTCAGCTTGAGCATGGTCAAACCCTGAATGTTCTTAGCAGTGATATTCTTTACACCGTTTACGTAAAGGAACTGATCCTGCAGACGGGTAGAGAAAAAACCCTCCATCTGCTGGGGAGACATCCCCCCGTAGGATTCTATAACATATATGGTTGGAGAGTTAAGTTGGGGGAAAATATCTATTGGGATCTTCAGCGCACTGAGCACTGCAAAAAGCAGTAAACTAGCGGTGATCACCACTGTTGTAATCGGCTTTTTCAGGGCCGAGGTAACCATTGACATATCTTTATTATTTTAATGCGTTTAACAGTGAATCTACTTGATTGGTGGCAATAGCCTTTTGAAAAAGAGCCCGGATGTACAGGTACTTTGCGTTAACAAAGTCAGTTTCTGCGCGGTAAAGGATGGTCAGGGCTGCATTGAGCTCAATGATGTCGGTCAGCCCGTTCTTATAAAGGGAGAGCTTCTGACGGTACCCTGCGGCCGCTGCCTTTAGCTGGTTTGGTATTTCATCGAGTCTCTTATGCGCGGTACTGATTTCAAGGCCTGCCTGAAGGGCGGCATTTGATAACATTAGCCGCTCCTGCTGTAGTTCTTTTAAATAAAAGTTGCTGCTGGCCTTCTGGGTTCTTAGTTTCAACTGTCGCCTACGCAGATCAAATAAGTTATAGCTAATGCCTACACCCAGGAGATAGTTCTCCCTTTGCCATTCCAGACCACTGGATAGACTGTTGAAATTGTCATTGGCATCAATACTTGATCCCCTTGACCATGCCACAGCTTGCAGGCTCACCTTCGGATTATAGGCTTTTTTAACCAGTTTTTCTTTTTCAACGCTGCTGAGGTAATTACTTTTGTAAAAATCAAGCAGCGGATGGCTTGAACTGTCGGTCAACTTTACCGATAGGTTTACCTCAAGCGATTTTAGCCTATCAAGGATCGTACTGTCAGCGATAATACTTTCCGGATTTAACCCGCTGATTGCTGCAATGTCAAGCTGAACCTGTTTATAGGTATTGTCCATTTCAATATAGTTCAACCTTGATTTGGAGAGTTCGGCTCCTGCGATACTGGTATCCACACCCGGACGCACACCGCTTCTGGCAAGGGATAAAATCGAACGGCCTATCTGCTCATTGCGACTGATATTGCTTGCTTGAATGGATAGCATGTCCTGAAGCTTTAATAGGCTTAGGTAATCATCAATGGCGATGGCCCTGGTTTGGTATCGTCGCTGGGCAAACCTCGAGCGCTCTGCGACAAGTTCAGACTTGGCGACTGCATTCTGAGCTTCGTAGGCACCAAAATTATACACCTCCCAATCAAGGGAAACAATCCCAAGATTAGTAAGCGCAGCCTTGGTAGTGCTTTCGGTTCTAACGCCCCTAGAATTGGAGGGAACGATACCGAAGGCCATATAGGGCCCTGCCACGTTATTGTTTGAGCCCATATCTGCCTGATAGTTAAGCTTCAGATTGGGAAGGGCATTCGCCGCGGTCTCCCTTAACTGGGCAGCACGAATGTCCACTGCTGCTGAATCAGCAGCCAATGAGGGCGAAAAAGCGGTCACGTGATCGATCAGATCGACGATCCCGATGGGCTTAGGGTCGGTTTGGGCATGGCTTTCCAGCCCCATATATAAAAGTGGGAACAAACAGAAAATCTGTTTAATACGGATCATGTCTCTAAATTAAAATTTAAGGAAAAAGATTTGACGGACGTATAGGACAGGAAACACGGCGAGGGTCTGTTCAATAAACTGTGTCAAAAAGAAAATTAATAACTTTAAACATAGGAATTATGTCAGATCAACAAGAAGAGCAGCACTTCAATTATAAAGCATTTGAAGATTCAGCTTTAGAGCAGCT
>NZ_RQRS01000018.1 GCF_004335085.1 Pedobacter nototheniae
ATTTCCCGTGGTGATGGTTTCGCCATACGATGTAAATTTGATTATGGATGGAAGCGAGGAAAGAAGGCGTTTTATCGATAATGTAATTTCACAAACTGATTCTCATTATCTCGATCAACTGATTAATTATAATAAGATATTACAAAATAGAAATGCATTACTAAAGCAAATCGCGATCACCAAAAGATATGATCCAGCTTTGCTTGAAATTTTAGATGAGCAGCTTGTTTTATCAGGAAATAAAATTTTTCTTTTGCGTAAAGCCTTTATGAATGATTTTATTCCGCTGTTTGATCAATATTATACTTACATTACCGACAACAATGAAATTGTTGAGCTAAATTATCAATCGCAACTGAACGAAAATCCTTTTGAGCAACTATTAAAAAAATCAGTAGAAAAGGATAGGGTTTTAGAACGTACAACCACGGGGATACATAAGGATGAACTCGCTTTTATAATTAGTGGAATGCCTTTAAAGAAATTTGGATCCCAAGGGCAACAGAAATCTTTTTTAATTGCTTTAAAGTTGGCTCAGTATGCTTATTTAGCTAAAAATAAAGGATTTAAACCACTGCTTTTGCTTGATGATATTTTTGATAAGCTTGATGATAATCGAGTGCAGAAATTAATGCAAATGGTATCTCATCAGGATTTTGGGCAAATATTTATTACAGATACCGGTATAGAAAGGGTGAAATCAGTTTTTAAAAAAATAGAAGTTGATGTAACTTTGTTCGAGGTAGAAAATGGAACTATAGAAAATGCGTAAACCTAATGATGTAACTTTAAAAGATGCCATCGGCAAAATGCTTGATGTGTATCGTTTACGCCGTAAATTTGATGAAACTTCCATTTTAGCCATCTGGCCCGAAATTATGGGAACGGCTATCGCAAACAGAACTACTCAGATTTATATCCACGATAAAAAGCTTTTTATCAGAATCGAATCTTCCGTTATTAAAAATGAGTTGCTAATGGTACGCCAAGGTATTATTCAGAAACTGAATGACCATGCAGGAAGTATTGTAATTACAGAAATGGTTTTTCTATAAAATTTTAGGGTGTAAGGCTTTGAAACCTTACACCGCTTTATATTTTTTCGGGGAAGCTTTTATTAGCTTTTACCACCTCCGAATATTTTAGCCAGAATCCAGATAATTAAAGCAAGTACAACTACTACTATAATAATTCCAGACCAAACGCCAGCTTTAAATATTCCCTCTATCATTTGGCAACTGCCTAATGTGCTGCATAAAAATGCAATAAGTACTAATGGAAATGCTCTTTTCATATCTAAATAATTTTGTATTAAGCTAACACAATATTGATATGAAAAGTTTTTGGAAAAGATTATTTACCGTTTACTTTCAATAATTCTACTTCAAAAATTAACGTACTGTACGGTGGAATATCTTGGCCATAACCACGCTCACCATAAGCTAAATTATAAGGAATGTAAAATTTGTATTTAGAACCTGCCGCCATTAATTGAACGCCTTCTGTCCAACCTTTAATTACCTGGTTTAAAGTAAAAGTAATTGGCTGACCTCTGTCGTAAGAACTATCAAACTGTTTGCCACTTAATAACGTTCCTTTATAATGCACTAAAACAGAATCAGTTGCAGTAGGTTTAATGCCTGTCCCTGCGTTTAAAACCTCATATTGTAAGCCACTAGCAGTAGTTTGAACGCCTGCACGTTTTTTGTTTTGCTCTAAAAAGTTTTTTCCCTCAGCAATATTCGGCGCAAATTTTGTTTTGTTAACACTTGCTAAAGCTTCGTTAATAGCAAGCTGAGCCTGTTGTTGATCTAGTAAAACTTTACCACCTGTAAAAGCATCTTTTAAACCTTTTATTAATATATCGTAATTTAAGGTGGTTAATCCAGTTGTTTTTAACCCAGAACCAATTGATGTTCCAAAAGCATAACTCGCAGAATCTAACGAAGATTTAAGTGCGATTACGGTTGTTGTTTTTGTAGCAGGTGTTGGTTTTTTAGTAGCAGGCTTTTTAGCCGTAGTTTTAGTTTGTGCAAAAGATGTAACCGTTGCACCCGAAATAAGTATTGTTAAAATTGCTTTCTTCATGTTGTGTGTTGCTTTATAACCTGCAACTAAAGGCGTTTAATTTGATCGAAAGATACAAACTCTTTTAAAACAATAAAACCCCGAAAATCGAGGTTTTATTTGAATCTTTTTTGCTAAAGCTTAGAAACGCTCGTCTGCTTTGAAGAAAAAGTTTCCTTCAATTTCTGCATTCTCATCAGAATCAGAACCATGAACCGCATTTGCATCGATAGATTTTGCATATTTCTGGCGGATAGTACCTTCTGCAGCTTCAGCAGGATTAGTAGCACCAATTAATTTTCTGAAATCTTCAATAGCATTATCTTTTTCTAAAATAGCTGCAACGATAGGTCCTGAAGACATAAAGCTTACTAAATCTTTATAGAAAGGACGCTCAGCGTGTACTGCATAAAACTGACCAGCAGTTTCTTCAGTAAGCTTAGTATATTTTAATGCAATGATTTTGAAACCTGCATTTGTAATGTCGTTTAAAATTGCTCCAATATGGCCATTAGCTACTGCATCAGGCTTAATCATGGTAAAAGTTCTGTTAGTGCTCATTGTGTTTAATATCAATTTTTTTGCAAAAGTACAATTATTTACCGAAAGATAAATTTTAGTAAAAGCATCTGGTTAAAAATTATTGCTAATCAGTCGATTATGCAATTATTTCAACGCTTCTATTCTTATTTAAATTAATTATAAATAAGGCTTTGTTTCTTAAAACGTTCTGCTATATTTGCACAATTTAAAATCAATCTAAATAGACAAACATGTATAAAGCATTTACTAAATTTTTAAGCTTGTTAAGCCTTTTTATTATTCTCTGCTCATCAAATACTATAGCGCAGACTAAAACAGGTGTAATTTCAGGAATAGTAAGGACGAGCGATGGAAAGCCCGCTCCATACATTAGTGTAGGTTTAAAAAGCACTTCAAAAACCACAGAAACTGATGAAGAGGGCAAGTATACATTTAAAAACCTGAGTGAAGGTAATTATGTAATCAAAATTTCAGCTGTTGGAGTAGCAGCTCAAGAAAAAAATATTTCGGTGGTAAAGGGGCAAACTGTAAAAGTAGATTTCTCAATCGGAGAGTCATCTTCTCAATTGGATGAAGTTGCCGTTAATGGGTATAAAACACCAAATAAGAAACCTGTAAACCTGGGTAAAGTTGCCATTGCACCCATTGATTTACCGCAATCTGTTCAGGTTATTGGTAGTCAGGTAATTGCAGATCAACAGGCTAACACGCTAGGTGATGTAATGCGTAATGTTAATGGCGTAGCATTAGGTGCAAATCGTGGTTCGGTAGGCGAAAATTTTTATTCAAGAGGATATAGTTTGGGAGGTAATAATATATTTAAAAATGGTATTAGAACTAGCATTGGTGGTTCTCCAGAAGCAAGTACTTTAGAATCTGTTGAGGTGCTAAAAGGAAGTGCTGCATTACTATATGGTGGTGTTACTGGAGGATCTGTTGTAAATATGGTTACAAAGAAACCAAAGTTCGAATATGGAGGAGAGGTTTCCTTCCGTGCTGGCAGTTATGATTATTATAAGCCTAGCTTTGATTGGTACGGGCCTATGAGCAAAACCGCTGCTTTTCGTATCATAGGTACAGCAGAAACTTCAAATAGCTTTAGGGATATTGTTAAGTCTCAACGTATGTATGTTAACCCATCTATGCTATTTAAATTAGGTAGTAAAACAGAAGTATTGGTTCAAGCAGATTATTTAAAGAGCGATTTTACTCCAGATTTTGGTGTAGGTTCTGTTGCCAGTAAAATTGTAGATTTTGGTAGAGAAAAATTTTTAAATGCACCGTGGGCATATAATAAAACAAATACATCAACTGCTCAGCTAAGTGTAATTCATAATTTTGATGAAAACTGGAAGTTAAATGTTTTGGCTTCCTTACAATCTTACAACAGAAATTACTTTGGTGCTGAGCGTATTCAAGCAAATGCCGATGGAATTACCGCACGTAATTTATCCCGAAGTAAAACTGATGAGTTTACCTATAACCAGCAAATTAATTTAAATGGTATTTTTAAAACCTGGAATATAAAGCATACTTTATTGGTTGGTGCTGATGCAGATCAATCAAATGTTGTAAGTAGTACTTTTAATTTCGGGCAAAATCCAAATGGAAGTTTAATTACCTCTTATAACTATGGTGATATAAATGTATTTAAGCCAGAAACGTATTATGGTTCTGGAATAATGCCTGCCACCGAAATCTCACAATTAACTACAACATCGGTGTATAGAGTTGGTGGTTTTGTGCAGGATTTAATTGAGCTTAACAAACAGTTTAAGGTTTTGGCCGGAATTAGATGGACATTCCAAAAAACACCAGTAACAGATTTTTCAAACTTATTAACTGGTGTTAGTGGTAAGAGTACACTTTTGGATAAAAAACTTGAAGATAAAAAAGATAAAGCTTACTCTCCAAAAGTTGGATTAATTTATCAACCAATAGAAACCACTTCATTTTATGTTAGTTATGCTAATAATTTTACTTCAAATGCTGGCGTGGATATTTATAATGGTGCTTTAAGTCCTTCAATTTTAGATCAATATGAAGCAGGTGTTAAAAATGATTTTTTTGACGGTAAGTTATCTGCAAACGTTACTGTATATAGAATTAAGAATAGCAATTTAGCTCAAATGGCATTATTGAAAGCAGATGGAACTCCAAATTCTGATACAAACGTTAAAGAACTTACTGGTAAAACAGCGAGTGATGGAGTAGAATTAGATGTAACAGCCACATTGGTAAAAGGTCTAAATTTTATTGCTGGCTATAGTTACAATTTTATTCGCTTTACAGAAACATTGGGTATAACAGATCTTTTCAATGAGAAAGGTGTAAAAACCGGACAAACTTCTGGATCAATCACTGGTGTTCGTTTAGTTGGCACAACGAAAAATAAGGCTAATGCGACCTTATTTTATACAATGCAAAATGGAACACTTGCAGGCTTGAAATTTGGAGCATCGGTATTCTATACAGGAGATCGTAGCGGTGGTTGGAATCCGACAAAGATTGAAATAGCTAAAGGTGAGAACCGTTTAATTCCTTTAAAAGGCTTCACAACTGTTGATCTTTCGGCAGGTTATAGTTGGAAAAAACTATCCATTTTGGGCAAGGTTTCTAATATAACAAACGAGCTAAGCTACTTTGTGCACGAGAATTATAGCGTAAACCCTATTCCTCCGCGTCAGTTTATGACAACACTAGCCTATAAATTTTAATTTAATAAAAACTAAATTTAAAAGCTGGCCATCTATTATAAGGATGGTCAGCTTTTTTTGTAAAGGGAGTTGTTTTAACTGAACAAGTTAGCGTTTAAAATACCTTAAAAACGAAAGCTTTAAATATCATATAATTAATGTGAAAATTACTTAGCTTTGCCACGCAAAAATTATGTTAACACTACCCGAATTAAAATCAATACTGGCTACGCCAAAAAGAATTGTTATTACTACGCATCATAAACCTGATGGCGATGCAATGGGTTCATCTTTAGGTTTATATGGTTACCTGATTCAAAAAGGGCACCATGTTAAAGTAATTACACCAACAGATTATCCTAACTTTTTACATTGGATGCCGAACAATGCCGATGTAATTATTTATACTGAAGAGCAAGAAAAGGCAGCTAAATTGGTTGATGAAGCCGCATTAATTTTCTGCTTAGATTTTAATACCTTAAGTCGTATCAATGAATTAGGAGAATTAGTTAGAGCTGCTGGTGCTAAAAAAATCATGATCGATCATCATCTGGAGCCAGAAGATTTCGATGATTATCGCCACTGGGATATTAACGCATGCGCTGCAGCTCAATTGGTTTACGATTTTATTGTAAATCAACTAGAGGATGAAAAAGGCATTAGTAAAGATGTTGCAACGTGTTTATATACTGGTATTATGACGGATTCGGGCTCTTTCCGCTTTCCATTAGCTACCTCAAATGTTTATCGTATTGCAGCTAACTTGATTGATTTAGGTGCCGAGCACTGGAAAATACATCAGTTGGTTTACGATAATGCAAGTGAAGACAGGTTACGCTTTTTAGGCTACTGTTTATCTAATAAATTGGAGGTTTTAAGAGAATACAATACGGCAATAATTTCTGTAACAAAAGAAGAATTAGCTAAGTACAACAGCACAACCGGTGATACTGAAGGCGTAGTAAATTATGCATTATCAATTAACGGTATTCGCTTGGCTGCATTAATTATAGAACGTACCGATAAAGTTAAACTATCTTTGAGATCAACAGGGGATTTTCCTGCTAATGAAATTTGTAAGAAATATTTTAATGGTGGCGGACATAGAAATGCTGCTGGTGGAGCCTCGGATAACTCATTAACAGAAGTTGTTGATAAATTTAAAAGCATTTTGGTTGAATATAAAAACCAATTAATTGCTTAAAAAACGAAATAAAGAATAAATTAAATAACCAATAAAAACATTAAAAGTTAAATTAAATAAATGAAAAGAGGAATTATTATTCTAGCAGCAGCAACATTAGGACTAGCGGCTTGTAAGCAAGAGAAAAAAGGTGCGGGAGGTTTATTATACACTGTTTATCACTCTGAAGGTAAAGAAAAAATCAAAGAAGGTGATATTGTTAAAATGAACTTTATTCAAACAAATGATAAGGATTCAGTTTTAGCAAGTTCTTACGAGAATGAAATGGCACAAGTATTTCCAGCTCAGAAAAAAACGTATGCTGGTGATATGAATGACGTTTTAACGCTTTTTGGTGAAGGTGATAGTGTAAAGTTTAAAATTAACTTAGATACTATGGCTTTTTATAGCAAACAGCCTAAGCCAGAGCAATTTAAAAATGATAAATACTTGACTTTTACAGTTAAATTTGAAAAAGTATTTAAAAAGAATGCCAACGAACCTGATTCTTTATTCAGAAAAAGAGCTTCAGAGTTTTTCCAAGCTGATTATAAAACCACTATGGAAGCTAAGAAAAAAGCTGAAGATGGGAAAATTAAAACTTACGTAGAGGATAATAAACTGAAAACTACAACTACTGCTTCTGGATTACAATACATTATCGAAAAACCAGGAACTGCAGATCGTGCCGCTCTTGGTGATACTGTTGAAGTAAACTATACTGGTAAACTAACTAAGAAAAATAAAAAAGGTACCTACACAATCTTTGATACAAGTGATGAGAAAGTAGCAAAGGCTGAAGGTAAATTCCAAGCTGGAAGACCTTACGGACCAACTAAAATGGCTGTAGGTGGCACAATTCCAGGTTTTACAGAAGCACTTCAATTAATTGGTAAAGGTGGTAAAATTATGGCTATTATTCCTTCAAAATTAGGTTATGGAGAGCAAGGAGCAATGCAGGCTGGTATTATGCCATATAGCCCAATTGTTTTTGAACTTGAAATTAAAGACATTAAAAAAGGAACAGCTCCGGTAGCACAACCGCAACCAACTGTTGTTAATCCAGTTAAAAAATAAAAACATTTCAAAAAGATGTTAAAGGTCCTGTTCATTAATTTGAGCAGGACTTTTTTGTTTTTTCCGAAATACATTTTACACTGATTTTATAACATCCATATTATTATAAACTATATTTGCGGCATCATTACGCTATAAATAAGATTAAAAAGATAAAATGAAAAAAGGAATTGTAATTGTATTGGCAGCAACTTTAGGTTTAGCTGCTTGTAATAACTTCAAAAAGGGTGAAGGTGATATGACCTACAAAATTTATAAAAGTGAAGGTAAAGCAAAAATCCAGGAGGGAGATTACGTAAAGTTAAATGCTGTACAATCAATTGAAACTAAAACCAATGGCGATTCTACACTTGTAAATACTTACGATAATGAACGACCTGCATTTTTTCCTATTGGAAAACCAATGTTTAAGGGAGATATGGTGGCAGCTTTAAAATTATTAGGCGAGGGAGATAGTGCTGTTTTTAAATTGAACCTTGATTCAATGGCTAAATATTCTGGACAGCCAAAACCAACAGGCTCTAAAGATAACTTTTCAACTTTTGTAGTTAAAATAGAAAAGGTTTTACATAAAGCGACTAATGAGCCTGATTCTATTTTTGAGAAAAAGAAAAGAGAGTTCTTCGAGTCAGAATACAAAGTTTTAATTACTAAAAATAAGGCGACAGAAGAGGGTAAGATCAAAAAATATACTTCTGAAAATAATTTAACACCTAAAACTACGGCTTCAGGCCTACAATACGTTATCGAGGCTCCAGGTAATGCAGAGCGTGCAAGTTTAAAAGATACTATTGTGATTAATTATACTGGTCAGTTTACGAACAAAAAAGGTAATGGGAAAATTAATGTATTTGATACTTCGGATGAGAAAATAGCTAAAGAAGCAGGTATTTACTCGCCAAGTGCGCAATATGCACCACGCCCAATGCCTTTAGGTCAATTACCGCAAGGCTTTATTGAAGGTGTGCAACTTATTGGTGCAGGTGGAAAGATTAAAATTATTCTTCCTTCAAAATTGGCTTATGGTGAAAATGGTGGCGGTCCGATTAATCCTTTCACCCCATTGGTTTTTGATGTAGAATTGAAACAAATTATTAAAAGCACCGCTACTGCTCCATTAGCAAAGTAGTTTTTAAAAATATTATTGAAACCCTGCTAATTTAATTGGCAGGGTTTTTTTATTTAAAAATCATTGGTACAAGAACATAACCCGTGATTAATGCAGATGAATTTGGAAAGCAATTTCTGCAATAATCGGTTTTTTCAGCCCCGCTTTCCCTGCTGCCGATAGAAATAATCGGCATTCGTTTAATCGGGTTTAGTTAACAAAACTCAGTTCCATTTTTGATAAAAACGCCCATAAAAAAGCCACGACATGGTCGTGGCTTATGCAATATATAGTAGGTTTTAAGCTTGAGGCTCTAAGTATTGAGCGTAGCAATAACCTTCTTCGCCATCATTAGTGCGTACCAGCCACCACAATTCATTACTTCTGTTTACTAGCGTTATTACTTCACCATGTGCAGCCTTACCAACAATTGGTTGATCTGTACCTGGACCTTTTCTAATATTTAAGTTACTACTTTCGGTAATTACCTTGGCATGTGTAACTGCTGCATCAATGGCAACATTTACATTTAAAACTAAATCGCCTGTAGTAAAATTTGGATCTATTTGATTGTAAATTTCCCAAAGGTGATCTTTTGTTGCACCATCAGGAGCAGTTCCATCAACATATAAAATACCATCCTGTTCACGCACAGCTAAATCAGCAATTCCTGCTGTTGTTGCAGCATTTGTTAAATCTGCATATTTTTCTTCTAATGACATGTTTCTCGTTATTTTACAGTTAATTTATTATCAATTTTCCTAGGTTTTAGTGCGCTAATGTGTTGCATTAAAGTAATTAGCGAAGCTTTTTTAATTTCGCCAGTTAAAATAACTACTCCATCTTTAACATCAGCTTTTACTGTTGGAAAATCCTTAACAGCATCCACAACATTTTTGCTCAATGTTGAATCTTCAGAAATAATAACAGGAGCAACAGGCTTAACTGTTAAGCTATTAACTACAGATTTGGCACCTTTTTCTGCTTTAGCAATCTTTTCAGCTTCTGCTTTTGCAGCCTCGTCGGCTACTTCGCCAGTTAAAGTAACATTACCTTTTGCTACAGCTACAGTGATGCCCGCTGCTTCTTTAGCCTGAATTGCAGTTTGCAGATCGGCATCTTTAGGACCACAGCCTACAAAAAATAGACTGGACGCAATGGCCATACTCATTAAAAATTTAGTTGTTTTCATCTTTTTGTTTTAACGGTGGTTAATTAATTATTAAATAAAATTTAGAATGTACTGGGGATGATTCTACTATTAATAAACTAAAAAAGGATGATTTTGATTTAACGAATATAAAGATTGTGTTTAAATTGAATATGAAATAGTGAAATTATTTTCCAACATGTGTATTTGAAAAATATGAATTAAAACTTTATAGGCAGACTGGAAACAAATCAGGCTTTTGAATATTCAAAAGCCTGACGTTATACTATTATTTCGCTCTTTTATTTAATTCGGAAATCGGCATGCTAATTAAACGACCAATTGGTTGTTTGCCTCTATACGTAATTACACGCAGCATACTAGCATCTTTGGGTGGAACCAAGGCAGCTGTATATTTTGGATAGAAACGATCGGGTGTAGAGTTATCAAAACTGTAATAAATATCTAATCCATCAATTTCCATACTTAACTCAATCATTAATTGCTTGTCAGGAGAACGTTTTACATTAAAAATTGGATCGTAAATAGCTGGAGAATATTTGGTTTCAGAAAAATCAAGGCGTTTAAATTGTTGCTCCGTACGCTCTGTAAAGTTTGTCCAGTTTTTCTTTTCAATTGGGCTCCACACAGATTCTGAAATGGCAAAAGCACGAGGCCAAATCATATATTCTACCTGGCGGATGTTATAAACCTGTTCTGTCCATAAATTAGCCTGTCCACCAATTACATATTTAGCATCAACGCCAGCTGGAACCGGGTTAAATTGATAGGTTTTATTTAATCTTAAAGATGCATAAACTTTAGGTTCGGTAATTGCATCAGCCTGCATATAATCCAGGTAAGCAAATTCTGTTGGGCTCATTACCACCTGATGTTTTTCATTAGCAGCCTGTATGCCATATTTCATTCCTCTCCAACTCATCACGGCAGCAGTTGGCGAAACGCCACCATCTAAAATTTCATCCCAGCCCATAAACTTTTTGCCTTTCGAAATCACAATCTGTTCTACACGTTTTTCAAAATAAGCCTGCACCTGCGGAATAGTTTTTAGCCCTTCACGTTGCATTAATTGTTTAACCTGATCATTTTTTTCCCAGAAATTATGTGATGCCTCATCGCCGCCCATGTGAATATATTCAAAAGGGAAAAGCTTAGCTACCTGTGTAATTACGGTATCAAGAAAACTATAAACTTTTTCATTTGCAGGGCAGAGCGTGTTATCAACAAGTGCAATAGGGGGTGCGCCACGACTCCAGTCCATAATTTTTTCTCCAGATCGAACTTTATAATTCACAGCTTCTGGTGTACAAGATAATTCAGGATAGGCAGCAATAGCAGCTAAACTATGGCCAGGTACATCAATTTCTGGCAGGATATTTACAAAACGATCTTGTGCATATTGTACCAGTTCTTTAATATCTTCTTGAGTATAAAAACCACCGTAAGTACGTGGTTCATCAGCAGTTGGCGGAATAAAATCACCAAATGTTCCAGTTTTTTTAACACTCCAGGCGCCTACATCCGTTAATTTGGGCAATCCTTTAATTTCAATTCTCCAACCTTCGTCATCTGTTAAGTGTAAATGTAGTACGTTAAATTTATAACGGACCATATTATCAATAAACTGCTTAACTTCTTGCTTAGTGAAAAAGTGGCGTGCCACATCGAACATTAATCCTCGCCAAACTAATTTAGGATAGTCGATAATATCAACGCAAGGTGCTTTCCATTTTACATTGTTTACTAATTCTTTGCTTTCTATTTCAGCAGGAAATAATTGAATTAAGGATTGCACGCCATAAAAAATACCAGCAGGTTTGTTGGCGGTAATTACAATTTGAGTAGGGTTTACATTAAGTTTATATCCTTCTTTACCCAATTGGGTCTCTTCCTGAGTATTTAAAATTAATTTAATTGTAGGATGTGCTGCATTGTTCAGGTTGCTTACAAATTTGCCCGTTGCTTTGCTTATCCTTTCAGATAGATAATCTATAGCTTCTTTAAGTTCGCCACTTTTTTGTGCCTGAATAATTACATTCTCCGGCAAGGTAAAGGTTCCAGCCTTTTTCATTAAAGAAACCGGCTCCGGAATGATGGCAATTGGTGTTTGTGAGATCATATCTTCAGCGTCGCCAATTTCAGTTTCGCTTACTATAGATTGTGAAAAGGAACTTGCTGATAGGATGCAGCAAGAAATCAGTAGAAATAATTTCTTCATTAATAATTTAAAAACGGATTAACCAATGAGTATTAATCCGCAATTTATTAAAAAAGAATTGAGTTTAATACAATAAGGATCATTTAGAATTAACAATTGCACTTATAAAAGCCTCATGTAGGTTTTTACTAAAAGGACTTTGCTGGTCTTTCAACCTTTCTGGGTGCCATTGTACAAAACATAAAAAGGATTTTCCTTCTGGATATAATCTTTCCATAGCCTCGGCAATTCCATCAGGCGATAATGCACTCACAACTAAGTTTTTGCCCATCTTATCGGTGCTTTGATGATGATTGCTATTTACTAAACCCTTATCCGTATTTACGATTTGATTTAACCAGGAGGATGGGTTAATAATAATTTCATGATAACGATCACTTTTATCTGGCATTTTAGCATGATCGAACTTGCCCCAACTGGCGATATCAGGAATTAATGTACCACCAAAATACACATTACCAACCTGCATACCTCTACAAATACCTAATAATGGAATTTGATGTCGCTCAGTATAATCCAAAATTTTAAACTCAAATTCATCACGCAACTCGTCAATATCATCTTCGTGGCAATAATTATAATATTCTGAATGGTTATAATAACGAGGATGTACATCTTCTCCGCCAGTTAAAACTATGCCTCGGCAATGTTTTATATCTTCAAAATTGTTAAGCTTATAACTCAGTTTAATTACTTCAACCAGGTTATCATAAGACAATACCCAATCTCTGTAAATTTCGTATTTGCTGCAATCAGTAACGCCAATAATGATTTTATCACTCATAATAACTTATCAACTTAAGCGGATAAAGATATAAAACCCTTGAAAAAGTTAGTACATATTTACTTGCTTAATACTTTATAATCATTTTATTATCTTGCATTGATTTTAAAATTTATTATGATGGACGACGCTCTTAAACCCTCAAAACAATTTCAAAAAATGGCTTCAAGATCAGTGCAAGCCATTATTCTATTCGTATTTACTTATTTGTTTCTGGTTGTTTTTGCAATAGGATTAACCATTTTAAGCTGCTATGCCGGTATTATGTTGGTAGCAGCAAAGCCAATGTTTATTACTTTCATGCTTTGTGCAGGTTTATTCTCCTTCGGGTTTTTAATCGTATTCTTTTTGCTGAAATTTATTTTTAGTCGTAATAAAATAGATCGATCTCATTTGACAGAAATCACGGAAGAGGAACAGCCCCAACTATTTCGGTTAATTAATTCAATAGTTGTAGAAGTGGGGACTCAATTTCCGAAAAAGGTTTATGTCTCATCGGAGGTTAATGCATCTGTTTTTTATGATTCCAGTTTCTGGAGCATGTTTTTTCCCATTAGAAAAAATTTGCAAATTGGTTTGGGTTTAATGAATACCATTTCTGTTGACGAATTAAGAGCAATTTTGGCGCATGAATTCGGTCACTTCTCGCAAAGAAGCATGAAGGTTGGAAGTTATGTTTATCATGTAAACCAGATTATTTATAACATGCTTTATACTAACGAGAGCTACAATAATTTAGTATCAAAACTGGCAGGACTAAGTTCTTACTTTGCTATTTTTGTGGTGCTGGCAGGGAAAGTAGTGTCCGGAATACAATATTTGCTTACTAAAGTTTATGATATTGTAAATTTAAGCCATTTGGCACTTTCCAGAGAAATGGAATTTCATGCAGATACTGTGGCAGCATATGTGGCAGGTTCAAAGCCTTTAATTACTTCTTTGTTACGCCTGCAATTGGCAGATTATGCCCTGGATAGTGTGTTTAATTATTATAGCAAGAAGATATCCGTAAACGAAAGAACAGATAATCTATATCCACAACAATATTTTGTAATGAATTTTCTTGCCCGAACACAACATTTATCAATAGATGGAGGGTTGCCTCAGATTTCTGAAGATTATTACAAGAAATTTAATAAATCTAAATTGGTGCTTAAAGATCAATGGGCTTCGCATCCAAGTACAGAAGATAGGGTGGCTCATTTAAAAAAGCTCAATCTTCCATTAAAAAATCATCAAAAAGGAATTGCTATCGATTTGTTGAACGATAAAGACAGCCTTTTAAAAAGGATTAGTGATTTGGTATTTGATAGGGTAAATTACCAGGAAAAGCCAGTGGTAACTGATTTTAAGAAATTTGAAGAAGAATTTGTAAGTGAAAATATTTCGAATTGTTTTCCTGAATTGTTTAATGGCTATTTTGATTACAGAAATCCTGTTGTAGAATTTGATGGTGATCCTTTTGAACAGGCATTGTTAACTTTCAATATTAACGCTACAGAGTTGTTTAGTGATGAAAATTTAGCTTTGATTTTTGAAAGCAAAAGTATAATCTCTGATTTAGAAACCATTGAGCAAATTGATGCGCAGGCTATAAAAATAAATAGCTTTGATTATGATGGTCAAAAATATAACCTGACTGATTGTAAAAAACTGATTGAAGAATTAAAAAAAGAAGTTGAAATTAATAATCAAAAGCTGAAAGATTTTGACCTGCGTATTTTTGAATATTTTAGGTTTAAGGCTTCGGAACAGCAATTAAATGAAACTTTTAAAATACGATATACAGAATATATACGTATTGCAGAACGTTTTGATGCTCAGATTAAGGGGCACGGAGATTTATTAAGAGTGTCGGCATTTATGAGTCAAACTACACCGTTTGAAACTATAAAACAAAACCTGATGGATGTTAAAGATATGGAGGTGAGGTTTAAAGAGCTATTTTTAGATATAATAGAATCTGTTGACTACGAATCTTTAATCACTCCTGAAATGAAAGAACGAAGCTTAGAGTACATCAAGGCTAATTTCGTATATTTTGCTGGTACTTTATATTTTGATCACCAAGTGAAATTGCTTTTTGCGGCTCTTGATGATTTCGCTTATCTGACTGCTGAATATCATTTTAAAGCCAAAAAGGATTTATTGGTTTATGAAGTTAATATGGAAACATCAGTTTTAAGTGCATAAAAAAGCCGGTTGCAAAACAACCGGCTTGATAAATTTAATCTGGATTTTGATTTCTGTTAATAATTTGACTATCTCTCGTGTTCTTTTGGACGGATATAGCTCCAAAGAGAGAAAGTAAAAAGGCAAAGGCATAAAAACCTTTTTCGCTAGGTAAAAGTGTTGCATTCCAAAGCCCGATAACCAGTAAAGCAATGGTTAAAATAGTCGAAAACCAGCTTAATCCATAGTAAATGTCCGTAACAGGAATGCTTTCCAGTTTATCCCTAACCGCTTTTTGTAATGATATTACAGCAAAAAGGCCAAACATCAATACAGTAAAATAATATCCTTTTTCATTTAGTAACATGTCCGATCGCCATAGGCCGATAATAAAGCCAATCATGCCGATTCCTAATGCAATCCATGCTGCTGCAATGAAAGCATTTGATGGTTTTTGATTCATCTTGGTTAGATTTAGAGTTTTAATTTGTTGATGTAGAAACGTTAAATTCATTCAATTGGTATTCTTTAAAAAAAAATATCTTTAAGTATCCTTAAAAACAATCTCTGCCGAAAACGTATTTTATTGATAGATTAAATTATCTTAGTTATATGCAAACCCTATTAACATCAGCTCAAATGCGCAAGGCTGATGAGTATACCATCGCAAATAAACCCATTGCTTCCGTTGATTTAATGGAACAGGCAGCCAAAGCATTTGTAAATTCTTTTATTAAAGATGAACCCGATACGGATGCAAACATTGCGCTTTTATGCGGTAAAGGAAATAATGGAGGTGATGGGTTAGCAATTGCTTACCTGTTGCAAGCTGTTGGTTATAAAAATCTAAAGGTTTATCTAATCAATTTTGCAAAAAAGGAAAGCGATGATTACAGTATCAATTTGCAAAGATTGGAGGAAACTAGCTGTACAAAAATAAAAATAGATCAACCATCAGCGTTTAAAAATGTTGAAGCTGATATTATAATCGATGCTATTTTAGGCTCTGGCCTAAATAAACCTTTAGTTGGCGATTACCTTCAACTCGTAAACGCAGTTAATCAATTAAATAAAAAGGTTTATGCGGTTGATGTGCCCACAGGTTTTTTTACTGAAGGAGAAATCCCAGATCCTTACAATGGAGTTAAAGCTTATAAAACTATTTGTTTTCAAAGACCAAAAATTAACTTTTTCTTTCCTGAATCAATCAAGGCAACAGAAAAGTTTGAAGTGGTAGAAATTGGTTTAGATGAAGGTTTTATTCAAAACACGGATACGGATTTTTACATTATAGAGAAAAATGATGTTCAGGAAAAACTAAAACCGAGAAAGAATTTTAGTCATAAAGGTACATATGGTCACGTTTTAATTGTGGCAGGGAATGCCGATACAATGGGAGCGGCACTGCTTTCATCAATGGCCTGTTTACATTCGGGTGCGGGTTTAACCACGGCTTGTATCCCTCAAAGTGGTTTAACGGCAATAAATACTCTTTTGCCCGAAGTTATGGCTTTACCAAGGCATGAATATACCAGGATAGAACACCCAGCTAAATATCAAGCAATTGCTATTGGTCCTGGTTTAGGCGTTACTGATGAGAATGAAAAACTTTTAGAATCTTTAATCGCAAATAATAAGTCGCTTATTATTGATGCTGATGCACTTAATATTTTATCTGATAGACAAGATTTAATAGCAAAATTGCCAAATGATTCAATTCTAACGCCACACATGAAAGAGTTTGATCGATTATTTGGAGAACATAAAACTTGGTGGGAAAGATTAGAAACGGCTAAAAGCAAAGCAAAAGAACTTCAGATCGTAATTGTTCTCAAAAATCAATTTACTTTTATTTGTATGCCCAATGGGAAAGTTACCATTAATCTTACAGGAAATCCGGCAATGGCGCAAGGCGGTATGGGTGATATTTTGACCGGAATAATTGCCTCATTTAAAGGGCAAGGTTATACTTCAGAAGATGCAGCTATAATGGGTTGCTATATTCATGGAAAAGCAGGCAACGATTTAGCCAAAACAAGGATTGTGGTTACGGCATCGCAGGTAGCAAAAAGAGTTTCTAAAGTAATAAAGAAGATAACCGAAGAGAAAGCCTTAATTTAATTGAACAAAAAAAGCCTCAGGGTTTATCCAGAGGCTTAAATATTATTTATTGTCTTCAATAATTCAAATTTATATTTTGGTTTCAGGAGGTGGTAATTAAACACCACCAAATACCAACATTTTCTCCATTGTAGGGTTAATGCTTCCACCCATTGGCTCTACTGTAACAGCAAAAGCCTGAGCTTCTTCTATGGTTTGCATCTTCACTAAAGCTTCTTTGGCTCTGTCATCACTGCTAAATACACCCAGACTAACAGGTTTTCCATTTACTAAGCCCCATAATTGGTATTCATGTGCTTCATCAGTTTTAGGAAGTTTCATTGCAGCATAATTTATTAAAACACTTTTATTTTCTTTGTTCCAATAAACCATCATTTTAGAAGAAGGGCTACTTTTTACACCTTGTAATTTGATTGATGCCCATTCTTTGCTATCGTGCATAGCAACCATATTTTCTAAGCCAGCATTTTCAAATTCCAGTTTACTTGCATTTGAAGCAAATTTTTGTTTATCAATACTTAAGCTAGCAATTTCATTATGTGCATCATTAAGTTTGTTATAAGTAATAAATAATGCGGCAACACTAACAATTAATAAAGCAACGCAAGCAACAAGGGCATAACGTAGTGTTCTTATTTTACCATTGCTTGTATCTAACTGTATAATTTTAGGCTCTTGTGAGGCAACCGGAGTAATAAATTTCTCCTCATCGGTATTTAATCCTAAAACATCAAATATTCTTGTTTCAACATTGGCAGATGGTTCTATAGCATTTTGCATAGCATATTGCTCCATAGCCTGTTCAATAGAAGTAAGTTCATCTCTAACTTCAGGGTGAAGAGATGCCATTTCTTCGACTTGCGCTACTTCTTCGGGCGATAAATCACCTAAAACGTACAGCTCAAGTACTCCAGATTCGATATATGCTTTTAAATTTTCCACGCTCAATTAAAATTCCTTCTCAATTCTATAATAGCCAGTCGTATCCGGGTTTTAACCGTTCCTAAAGGCAAGTCCAACTTTTCTGCGGCTTCTACATGCGTAAAGCCCTTGTAATAAACTAAATCAAGAACAGCCTGTAAATCAGGTTTAAGGTTCTCTACAAGTTGTTTAACGCCAAGTACATCCGGATTAAACGTAACCTTATTTTGTTCATCAACGAAACTTACGTTATTTTCTATGTCTTGGTTTTTAAGTGAGTTCTTAAAGTCTTTTGAACGGAGCTTATCTATAGAAAGGTTACGTGCAATATTCATCATCCACGTAAATAAACGCCCTTTTGTTTGATCGTAGTGTGCAGCAGATTGCCAAATTTTAACAAAAGTTTCTTGCAAAACATCCTCAGCAAGTTCAGTATTTATTATAATACGAGAAATTACTCCATAAAGTGCTGAAGAATACATGCTGTATATCGTTTTAAGTATTACAGGATTTTTTTGCTGTAATGCTAAAACAAGTTCTGGCTCAGTTAAGGTAGATTTTTTTAATGTGCTCACTAGTTAGCTAATATACAATACTGAACAATAATTCCAAAAAAATGTTTTATCTAATTCCTTCTATTGGGAACAAGTGTTTTTCTGCATGGTATGAGGAACGTACTAGCGGGCCACTTTCTACATATTTTAAGCCTTTTTCCAAACCTACTTCTTTATACATTGCAAAAGTATCCGGGTGGATCCAATCTACAACAGGGTGGTGGTTACGAGTTGGCTGTAAGTATTGGCCTAAAGTTAAAATGTGTACACCGTTGGCTACTAAATCATCCATAGCCTCAAAAATATCTTCTTCAGTTTCTCCCAAACCAAGCATAATGCCAGTTTTGGTACGTAAGCCAAATTCGGAAATTCTTTTTAAAGCTTCTAAACTTCTATCGTATTTAGCCTGTATACGTACTTGCCTAGTTAAGCGTTTAACGGTTTCCATGTTGTGAGAAACCACTTCTGGCCTTTCCTCTAATACACGGTATAAATTATCCCACTGTCCTTTAAAGTCAGGAATCAAAGTTTCTAAAGTTGTAATTGGGCTTTCGCGACGGATCGCTTGTAAAGTTTCGGCCCAAATAATAGAACCGCCATCTTTTAAATCATCGCGATCTACTGAGGTAATCACACAATGTTTAACGCCCATTAATTTTACCGAATTAGCAACTCGATTAGGTTCATCTATATCAACAGCTAATGGTCTTCCCGTTGCAACGGCGCAAAAAGAACAACTACGGGTACAAATATTACCCAAAATCATGAAGGTTGCAGTACCGGCGCCCCAACATTCGCCCATATTTGGGCAATTTCCACTCTCACAAATCGTATGTAGCTTGTGCGTATCAACAAGGCTACGCACTTGTGCATATTCCTTTCCAACAGGCAACTTAACTCTCAACCAATCTGGTTTGCGCTTAACTTCTGTAACAGCAGGTACTACCGGTAAATCAATCATGGTACAAAGTTAAACAATCCTGCTGAAAAGTTGTAATAATGAAATGTTTGGTCGTTGTAATGTTTTTTATGAAGAAATTGTTGAATTTATATTAAACTAACCAGCGTTAAATATTATTTCGTTACCTCTTTTCCATCTTTATAGGTACGGATTTTTTCTACTTTCATAGGCGAAAAAGTGTAATCTGCCATAACGCCGTTGGTTGGCTCGTCATTATAATCCAGCTTCACTTCTCCAATAAGTTTGCCGTCTTTATCATAGGATCTAATCATTTTATCAATAAAAAAAATCTCTTTTCTGATTCCTTTTATGTTGCCGTCGAAAATAATTTCAACAATTTTATCATCCTGATCATACTTTGTAGCTAAATCATATTCTTCATTCCAATCTTCAAGACCTCTATAATTAAATGATAAATTTTTATCTGTGTTGCCATCAAGGTAAGTTCCTTTAGATTTTAGTTTCCCGTTGGGATAAAATATTTTGAATTCGCCATTTAGTATACCGTCTTTAAAGGTCGATTGCTCAATATTTCTGCCATTTTCGTCATAGTAAGTAACCAAACCCTCAAATTTTTCTTCGGTTGGTGATAATGAGTAGCCTTCAAACTGTAGTTTGCCTGATTTATAATAATCTTTAAATAAAAATTTACCGTTAGCCGCTTGAGGTGTTGGCCTGTAATAAACCATTTTATTTTTAGTTGTTGGTTTCCAGTCGGCATCAAAATAAATTGTTTTTTGTTGCGCAAACGAGTTTGTTGCTATTAATATTAACGTGAAGAAAGAGATTAACTTAATCATGATTTTATTTTTTTTATTTGAATATTCCTTTTGCTTTATCTAATAAATTGCTTCCAGTTTCTTTAATCTTATTTTTACCCTGCTCTACAGCTTTATCATTTGTATATTCATCAACCGCATTAGTTAAATTTTTTACTTTTCTAACGCTTGCAAAAAGCTCAGCCGTGTGTGGTATATTTTGTTGCTTCATCACCTTTTCCCAATCGACTTGTGCAAGTTTAGCAAACATATATTTAGTGGCTATTTTACCAATAAAAAATTTATCATAAGCGCCTTTAAGTTTCGAATCAGAATCTCTGGTTTTTAAATAATCAATAGTTTTATTGGTCGCTTCCTTTTCACTGGCGCTTAATATTGGGCTATTACTTAGTTTTTTTAATGCTGTGATGGCTTTCTCTGGGTTTTCCTTTTTTAAATATAAATAACTTTCTACGCTCCATACCAATTCATTTTGTAGACCTAATTTTTCAGCATCCTTTAAAAAGAGTTCAAAGTCTTCAAGTGCCCTTTGTTCATCAATTTCCCGCTCCATCATTAATCTATCAAAACCTCTAAACAAAACATTCATACTGTGGAAGCCAGTATTAGCTTGTTCATTATTTAAATTAGCCCAGCCAAATAAGGCTTTGGTATAAGGTAGTGGAATGGTATTATTTTTCTCCAGCCAGGTAATATTTCTTGATAAACCATCTTCGGATAAATAAAGAAGGCGGTGACTGAAAAATAGGAATCCTCTTATAAACTCTAAAAGTGTTTTTTCTTCACTATCCTTTAAAAGTTCTGGTTGTGTTTTAGAACATTCATAAAGTGCAAAATCTCTGCCCAAATCCCTTGTCGCCAATACGGCCATACTTAAAATAGCATGTTCTACATTTTGATAGTAAAGCTTATCGTTATTAACCAGTAATTTTTGGTTTTTAAGACTATCGCGGTTGGCGGTGAAACCTTCTATCAATAAAGGGAAAATATCTTCATCTGTTTCCTTCACAAATTTCTTCACCTTTCTATAGTCATTGTAAATTAAAAGCGCATCCACAACCGAAATGCTTTCCTTACTATTAGGTTTTACGGTATTTAAAGTACGATTGAGGTTTGACGATTCTTGCACAAATTTTTGGTATGCTGGCATGGTTGTGTCTTGCACGGCAGATGATCTGATAGCAATTTTGGCAAATTTGTAAAATAGAATTTTATCGTAATTTATACATTCAGCTAATTCTTTTTTATCAAGTTCCAGTAACGCCTCGTCTGTTTTGGTTTTCGAACAACCAAAAAGCATTATAATTAGAGAGAGAATGAAGAAATTTTTCATCAGTTTTGTTAAAATAGTAATTTCCCGGTGATTTTGTGCCCTAAATCTAGGCTTTACACTTGAAAATATACTATAAAACTACTGTTTATGCATTCTTTTTTAATTTTTGAGGGTAAAATTTAATTATTACCAGATTCTATTTAAAGAAAATTCAATAAACATAGCTTCGGTATTTCTAAATTAATAAGCTAATTGATGTGTTTGTGTTTAAAGATTTTGATAAACTTTAGTTTTGAAGAAGAACATTTCGTTTTTCTAATGTTATTTTAATGTCTTTTTTGCGATGGCTGCTAAAACATTTCTACTTTGGTGTGAACTTTGTTATTGTGGGAGGGAAAATTGTGAACTATTTCTAATTTTTTAGCAATTTTTTTAAGTTTTAATGGTTTAAAATTCGTGTAGTGTTTAAAAACCTCCTAAATTTGTAACTCCTTTAAGATAAGATGACAAAAAAGAAAAAGACAGTTGGTAAAACTGACGTAGATGTAATTTTAATTGGGGCTGGCATAATGAGTGCAACCCTTGGTGTATTGTTAAAAGAACTACAACCTGATTTAAGCATTGAAATTTACGAAAGATTAGATATTGCAGCAGCTGAAAGTTCTGATGCATGGAATAATGCTGGTACTGGACACTCTGCTTTTTGTGAATTAAACTATACGCCAGAGAAAAGCGATGGGTCTGTTGAAATTAAAAAGGCGGTTCAAATTGCCGAAAATTTCGAAGTTTCCAAACAGTTTTGGTCTTATCTAATAGAAAAGGGGTTAATTTCTAATCCTGAGAATTTTATCCGCAGCATTCCTCATATGAGTTTTGTTTGGGGTAAAAAGAATGTCGATTATCTTAAAAGACGCTACGAAGCGATGCAAAGCTGTGATTTGTTTAGCGATATGCAATACACGGAAGATAGCGAAGTGATAAAAGGGTGGGCACCTTTAATTATGGATGGTCGTAGAAAAAGTGAAAAAATTGCCGCAACAAAAATGGATTTGGGTACTGATGTAAATTTTGGTTCTCTTACCCGTGACATGTTTAATAATCTTCAACAACAAAAAAATGTAAGTTTATTTTTCAATCATGAAATTCGTGATTTGCAGAAAAATAAGGACGGTAATTGGGTTGTAAAGGTTAAAAATCTGGAAACGAAAGACAAGCGTAAGCGTGTTGCTAAATTTGTGTTTATAGGTGCTGGTGGTGGTTCATTACCATTGTTAGAAAAATCTGATATCCCTGAGGGAAAAGGTTTTGGCGGTTTCCCGGTAAGTGGGCAATGGCTAAAATGTACCAATGAAGAAATTATTGCGCAACACCATGCTAAGGTATATGGTAAGGCTGCTGTAGGCGCACCTCCAATGTCGGTACCACATTTGGATACCAGAATGATAAATGGTAAGCAAGCCTTATTATTTGGTCCTTATGCAGGGTTTTCAACCAAGTTTCTTAAAAATGGATCTTTTCTTGATTTACCTAAATCAATTAAGTTTAATAACATCCGCCCAATGATTTCGGCTGGTTTACATAATTTGGATTTAACAAAATATTTAATCGATCAGGTAAGGCAATCGCCAGAGGATAGGTTAGAAGCTTTAAAAGAATATTTACCCAAAGCAGAGTTAAAAGATTGGGAGCTGGAAAATGCTGGTCAGCGTGTACAGGTAATTAAGAAGGATGAGAAAGAGGGTGGCATTTTAGAGTTTGGAACTGAGGTGGTAAGTGCTGCTGACGGTTCTATTGCAGCTTTATTGGGGGCATCTCCAGGTGCTTCAACGGCGGTTTCTATTATGTTTGATTTATTAAGCCGTTGCTTTAAAGAAGATTTAGAAACACCAGAATGGCAGGCAAAGGTTAAAGAAATGATCCCGACTTACGGTAAAACTTTAGCTGATAATGCTACACTTTGTAAGGAAACAAGAAGCAGAACTTCTAAAATATTAAAGATCAATTAGGTATAATACTATTTCGATACTGATTTTTTAAGCAGTATTGAATTTAATTATAAAAAGGAAAGGGCTATGAAATATTTCATAGCCCTTTCCTTTTTATGTTTTTGTTTGATTATGCAGCTGCAATTACCTCGGCAACTTCATCTGCTGATATATCACTGTGAGAAGCTTCCAATACGCAATCACCATCTTTAATTAATAATATTTGTGGCGATTGATGTGCTACTTGAAACGTTTCTGCAATTTGATTTGAAATATCCCTGTAACTGATTAAATCAAGGAAATATAAGTTAGTATCCGCAGGAATTGCCGTCCAATCCATCTCAAAATTCTTTTTAGCCATTAAGCTAATTGAGCAACGTGTGCTGTGCTTAAAAATAAGGCTATAGCCGCTTGCATTTTTAATTTCAGCAAGCTGTTCCATCGAAGTTAAATTAACCCAAGTCATAATTTTATAAATATTTAATACTAAAACATCAACAGAGAGGGATGGTTCTGTTAATTTAAAAAGATGAGTTTAGAATGAAAAAAGGTTAGTTTCTTCTGCGTTTGCCTTCTGGGTATGAGCCGTAAGCCGGACAAAGTTTAGAAGAACAAGATTCTAAAACGGTAATAGTGCAAAACACTGCCAATAATAAGATGGCTACTTTTTTCATTTTAAGCGGGTTAAATTTTTAAAGTTGATAATGCTTTTGGCACTATGCTATTTAAGTTTCTAAGTTACAAATACTTTATTAAAACGCAAGGTTAAATCTTCGCAGCAAAATCTGCCATCTTAATAGCTGTAATTGCGGCTTCATCGCCTTTATTACCATGTTTGCCACCAGCTCTATCTTGTGCTTGCTCTAAATTATTGGTTGTTAAAACGCCAAAAATTACTGGTTTACTATATTTAATGCCCACATTGGTTAGCCCTTGTGCAACAGCATCACAAATGAAATCGAAATGTTTAGTATCACCTTGTATTACACAACCTAAGCAAATTACACCGTCTAAATCGTTTCTTTTGCTCAATAAAATTTCTGCACCACCTGTTAACTCAAAGCTACCCGGAACTGGCAACGAAATAATGTTTTCTTCCTTTACGCCGTTTTCAATAAGAGTTTTTAAAGCGCCATTATATAAAGCTCCAGTTATCTCGGCATTCCATTCTGCTACAATAATGCCGAATTTATAGTTTGCACCGTTAGGAACGGTAGTGTGAGAAAAGTCGGATAAATTTTTTAGTTGTGTTGACATGCAACAAAGATACTGCTAAGGAGGGAATGTTAAAAGCCCTGAATGTTTAAATGTTGTAAGTTTTAATTATTGGTTATATGGCAGTAAAGCGGAAGAGGTAAGGATAATCTATAAAAATGCAAAGAGCAGCTAATGAATAAGTTAGCTGCTCTTTGTTTATGTGTTAAATGGTTAATTGTTTAGTTTACTTTGACAACTAAATTAACTATTCTACTTTTTATTGGCGTAAAGTTTAATTTTTTGGTGTAGCACATTTACCTTGAATGGTTTACCTACAACATCGTTGGCGCCCGCTTTAATGGCAGTTTCTTTATCCTTATCCAACACCCCGGCAGAGAAAGTAATGATAGGGATTTGAGCTTTACCAGGGATATGACCTAAACGGATTCTTTTTATTGCCTCTAAACCATTCATTACTGGCATATAGGTATCCATTAAAATAATATCGTAGTTATTATCCTTTAAAACATCGAGGGCTTCCTGTCCGTTTTCTACTACCATTGTTTCAGCATCCCAGCTATCCAACAGCTTCACAATTAAAAACTTGTTAATTGGGTTATCCTCGGCAACAAGTATTTTAATACCTTTTAATGAAGTAAGAAAATCAGGTTCAACTGTTTCCTTTTCTACGCTCATTCCTTCAACAAACTCGTACCAGCGTGTAAAGCTAAAAGTACTTCCTTTTCCTTCCTCACTCACTACGTTAAGCAAACCACCTTTTAATTCGGCAAGTTTTTTAACGATGGATAAACCAAGTCCAGTACCACCATATTTAGCTATGGTTTGATCTTCTGCCTGCTCAAAAGATTCAAAAATTTTGCTGAGATTATCTTTAGAAATTCCAATACCGGTATCCGTAATGGCGAAATTGATTTGAGCATTATTACTTTTTTTGTTTACCAACTCCACTTTAAGTGTAACACTGCCTTCGCTTGTAAATTTAATAGCATTACTTAGCAAATTCATTAAAATTTGGTTCAGGCGTAAGGAGTCGGCAATAATAATGTAAGGTAAATCCTCATCTACTTCCAGAATTAAATCGATGTGTTTCTCCTTTGCTCTTATATTAAGTAAATTGAAAGCTTGTTTTACAAGTTGGCGAATATCTGTTTCGGCAAAATTGATTCGGAATTTACCGGCTTCAATTTTCGAAATATCCAAAATGTCATTAATTACACCTAATAATGAATCTGATGATACACTTAAAAGCTCAATAATTTCCTTTTGGGCATCATTAAGCTGGCTTTTTTCAAGTAAATGTACCAAGCCTATAATTCCGTTAATTGGGGTACGGATTTCATGACTCATATTGGCTAAAAAGTTTTCTTTAGCTCTTTTTCCTTGTTCAGCCTCTTCTTTAGCTTTAATCAGTTCTTCCTGAAAATGCTCTAATTGAATATTTTTCCTTTTAATTTCGCGTTGGTTACGCACCAATTGAACAAAGGAATCAACCTTTGCCGATGTAATATAAGGATCAAGTGGTTTGTAGAGGTAATCTATAGCACCAACATTTAAGCCTTTGATGGCATATTTAGTTTCAACAGATATGGCAGTTACAAAAATAACCATGATCTCTTGTGTACGAGGGTTATTTTTTAAAATTTCTACAAGTTCAAAGCCATCCATGCCAGGCATTTGAACATCCACCAGGGCAATGGCAATATCCTTTTCCCAACAAATACGTAAAGCTTCGTTTGGCGATGTGGTGGTGATGATGTTAATATCGTGCTGGTGCAATAAAGCCTCCAGTGCAACTATATTTTCCTGCTTATCATCTACAATCAGGAGATTAAGCTTATTCATATTTTTTAGTTAAGAGGTTAACCAATTTTTTGATAAATATTATTTTTCTTATCGATAAGTTTAAACTTTTTTGCAAGTTCAGAATTTCTTATGGTTTCTTTTGCACCAAGACATAAAAAGCCGAAGTTGGCCAGGCTATCATAAAATAATTGAATTACTTTGTACTGTAATTCTACGTTAAAATAAATTAGAACATTACGGCACGATATAATTTGGAATTGGTTAAATGGTCCATCGGATACTAAATTATGACTTGAAAACAATACATTTTTCTTTAGTGAACGATTGATAGATACGGCATCATATTTAGCAGTATAATAGGTTGCTAAAGAGTTGCTATTCCCTATTGTTCTGTAATTTTCTGAGTAAAGTTTCATTTTTTGCAAATCATAAATACCTTCTTTAGCATGGTTTAGAACTTCTGAATTTATATCTGTACCATAAAAGAAACATCGTTCATACAAACCTTGTTCCGCAAATAATATTACGAAAGAATATAGTTCCTCGCCGGTAGAGCAGCCTGCATTCCATACCTTAATGTGTGGGTACGATCTTAAATATGGAATAACATGATCTTTTAATGATCTGTAGAATAGTGGATCACGAAACATCTCGGTAACGTTTACGGTAATCTCTTCTAAAAAGTGCTCAAAATATCCATGGTCGTTTGTTAGTAAATTGCAAAGCTCAAAATAAGTAAGCTTTTGTAAAGTCATTATTCTACTTACCCGTCGTTTTAACGAGGCAATAGAATAGTTTTCAAAATCGAAGCCATGTATGTTCTTAATCAAAATTATTAAGGCATTTAGCTCGCTTGTTGAAACTTCCATCAATGGTTGTTGAAAATTACGCATACCTAACTTAGCCAAACCCTTAACATGGATAATAATTGATCTACATCTACAGGTTTTGAAATGTAATCATTTGCTCCAGCCTCGATACATTTCTCTCTGTCGTTTTTCATCGCCTTTGCTGTAAGTGCTATAATTGGCAATTTATTTAATGCTTTATTTAACCTTATCTGCCTCATGGCTTCGTAACCGTCCATTTCAGGCATCATAATATCCATTAAAACCAAATCTGTTTGTGGGTTTTCTTGCAACTGTTTTAGCGCTTCTCTACCATTGTTGGCAATAATTATATTAATATCATAAACCTGGAGGGCGCTTGATAGTGCAAAGATGTTACGCATATCATCATCGGTAATTAGAATAGTTTTATTCTTTAGCGCTTTTTCTAGCGTAGATGCATGCTTTTTACTTCCAGAAGTATTGCCATAGGTTGTAGCCGTATGTTTTAACGATTGATTTTGAAGCTTATTCATGAATAAACTCACTTCATCCAAAAGTCTATCATTGGATTTGCTGGTTTTTAAAACCATTGCTTCCGTGTATTTCATAATGTGAGCCATTTTCTCTTTATCGAGTTCCATAGCGGTATTAATAATTACTGGAATATGCTTTAGGGCTGGTTTTGCCTTTATTTGATCTAATAAATCGAAACCGGAAATATCGGGCAATTTCAAATCCAAAATGATGCAATCAAATACTTGCTCTTCTAAAATCTCCAAAGCTTCTTTACCTGTGTATGCCTGACAAACCTTTGCGCCTTTTTGAATTAATTGCTCGGTGAGGGTGTTGCTTTGTAAAATTTGATCTTCAATAATTAAAACATTATTAAATGTATATTCATGGTGACTTAATAACTCAAAGGCCTGATCTAGCTTATCTTTTTCTACTGGTTTTTTAAGGAAACCTATGGCACCTTCCTGTTGGGCTTTGGCGGCTCTTTCATTTCCTGCAGACATCATGTGCACTGGAATATGTTTGGTGGCGGGGTTTGCCTTTAATTTTTTCAAGATCGTCCATCCATCCATTACCGGCAACATTACATCTAAAACAATGGCATCAGGTATTTCTTTAATGGCTAAGGCTAAGCCTTCATCGCCACTATGCGCCAATATAGGCGAGAAGCCTTTTTCTATAGCGTAATCTTTTAATACATCAGCAAAAACCTCATCATCCTCTACAATCAAAAGTTTTGTTTTCTCGTTATCCCTTTTGGGTGCTATAAATTCAAAATCTGCTTTATTTTCTATTGGAATTGGCTCGCTTGTTTTTTCTATTACCTTATTTTCCTGTACTTCAACTTTGTTTAAACTTTGAGGTAAGAAAAGGGTAAAAGTACTGCCTAAATCTGTCTGGCTTTTTACTTGTATTTCTCCACCTAAAATATTTGCAAGTTCTTTACTAATAGATAAACCTAAGCCAGTACCGCCATATTTTCTACTTGTTGAACCATCTTCTTGTTGGAAAGCTTCAAAAATTACATTTAACTTGTCTGCAGCAATGCCAATACCTGTATCTATTACGCTAAAGTAAATTGGCTTTTCTGTACTTTCTTTTAACTCGCTTCGCGATTTAATTTGAGATTGTTCCCCAATACCAATTTCTACGGTTACGCTACCTTGTTTAGGGGTAAACTTAAAGGCATTTGATAATAAGTTTTTAATAATTTGTTCCAACCTCCCCTGGTCTGAAATGAATATCTCTGGCAGGTTATCCTTAAGTTTAATATCAAAATTAATTTGTTTCTGATTTGCCATTTCAGAGAAAAGGGAATCCAGATTATTTTTTAACTCGTTGGGGTGAATGTTTTCGACTAGTAAATCAATATTACCAGATTCTATTTTCGATAAATCAAGAATATCATTTATTAAGTTAAGTAAATCGCTTCCAGCGTTGTGGATTACGCCAGCATATTTAATTTGATCTTCATTTAAATTTTCCGGGCGATTTTCCTTTAAAATTCTTGCTAAAATTAAGATACTGTTTAAAGGTGTACGTAGTTCGTGGCTCATATTTGCCAAAAACTCGGATTTATACTTGCTGCTCATTTCAAGCTCTTCAGCCTTTAAGCTTATTGCTTCTTTTGCCTGATTTATTGATGCGTTACGTTCTTCAAGTTGTTGCGCTTTCTCTTCCAGTTCGGAGTTTGCTTGTTGTAATTCTTCCTGTTGTACACGCAATTCTTCTTCTGATGCCTGTAATGCTTCTGTTTTATGAACAAGCTCTTCATTTGTGGTACGCAATTCCTCCTGCTGGCTTGCCAACTCTTCTGTTTGTTGTTGCGTTTGCTCGTAAAGCTGTCTTAGTTGTACATGGGCTATGGCACTATTGATTGCAATACCAATGTTTCTGGCCATGTTACTAATTAAATCTAACTTTTTTTCTTCAGGATTATTGATGAAACCAAGTTCTGCTACGGCAATGGTTTTACCTTCGTAAATAATAGGAACTAAAAAAATATAGTTTGGGTTTGTATCACCTAATCCGGAGTTTACTTTAATATAATCTTTTGGAATATCCGTAATTAGTTTTGGAGATTGCTCAATAGCAACCTGGCCCACTAAACCTTCGCCAAAATAAATATTCTTTTTGCCTTTCTGATAAGCATAAGAACCCGCAAGATATA
Organism: Pedobacter nototheniae; assembly: GCF_004335085.1. GTDB lineage: Bacteria > Bacteroidota > Bacteroidia > Sphingobacteriales > Sphingobacteriaceae > Pedobacter > Pedobacter nototheniae. Next base: position 30,148 of record NZ_RQRS01000018.1, read on the forward strand.
ATTGTTGTTTACGATCATCAACTAAAAAAATAGCCCCGATTGTTGCGTTAATATAATTGCTTATTTTGGAAATAATATTTTTAGAAAGCTCTTCTAGTTCCTGTTGGCCCGTCATGGCTTCATTAATTTCTGCAGCACCACTTAGCAGCCAATTGTTGTTCTCGTTTTCGCGAGAAATTTCTGCCAGTTCTATATTGGTTTTTGTAATCTCATCTTCGGTTTCCTTCTGCTTATTAAATGTTGTCCTAATGTATTTCAAGAGAAATAATATCAAACAAAAAATGATTAGTGAACTGGCTAATACAACAATTATTGTTTGGTTGCTATTATCTTTATTAGATATTTTACGCTGCTTTAAAAGCGCTATCTCATTATTTACAAAGTGGGTGTTGACGGTTAAAAAGTCGTTTTTTAGCTGTTCGCCTTTATCAACAAAATTAATTAAGGTAGATTGATCGAAATCTTTATTACTCAAACGAAGCATAATTTGCTTCATGTTATCAATTTTTAAGCTGGCATGAGATTCAAGGCTATCAATTTTTTTCAACTGTTCAGGATTATCAGCTGCAAGCTTTTTTAATTGAGCAATGTATGGTAAAACCTGGTTTATACTTTTTGTATAAGAAACATAGTGTTTTTCCTCTTTGCTGATTAAAAAACCACGTAGGCTTGTTTCGGCATTTAGGAGTTCAATCTCAGCTTTTTGGGCTAAATGAATAATTTCTTGAGAATGATCTACCCATTCAGAACTGTTTCTTAATGAATTGATACTTAGATATGAACTGAGAGCCGAAATAAATACAAATATCAAAGATATTGTAAAGCCGGTTAAAACCTGCTGTTTAAAGGAAAGTTTAAACATTTTATTAAATGTTGAATCTATAAATGGTAATGATTAGATGTTCCTAATCTAATTAATTGGTAAATATAGTACCTGAATTAATATAAATTCAATTTATAGTAAAATGAATAAAAGAAATAATGCCTAAGCAAGCTCCTTAAAAATATTGGTAAAGGTAGAGCCAATAGGAATACTTTTGTTATTTATCCAGATTTGACTTTTATCAAATTTGCTGATTTTATTTTTAGAAACGATAAAAGCCCTGTGGCAACGAATAAAATTTTCTTTTGGCAGCAAATCTGCCAAATCGTTAATGGTAATTCTTGAGCTTAAAAGTTTATCGGTAAGTTGTATTTGGGTATAATTACCAGATGCCTCTATGTACAAAATTTGCTCAAGAAGCACTTTAATTTGCTCATAGCCATCTTTAATAAAAATGTGTTCTGGTTTTAATTCTAGTTTATTATTTCGCAGGTTAAAAAGTTCTTGGGCTTTGTTGCAGGCCTTTAAAAACCGCGAAAGGGCAAAGGGTTTCAATAAATAATCAATAGCATCAAGCTCAAAACTTTGTACGGCATGCTCCGTATAAGCTGTGGTAAAAATAACCATTGGCGGTTTGCTTAAGCTTTTTAAAAAATCAATACCATTGATATCTGGCATTTTAATATCCAGAAAAAGTAAATCAACTGGGTTTTGTTGTAAATACCCAATGGCCTCAAAAGCATCGGTAAATGTAGCTGCCAATTCAATAAAAGGCACTTTTGATGCATGAGATTTTATAATATCGAGTGCAATTGGTTCGTCATCAACAGCTATAGCAATCATTTATTTATCTGGTAATTAATATTAATCCAACTGTAAAGTTAAGTGAACAAAAAATTCTTTAGCACTTTCGCGGATAATTAATTCGTGTTTCCCCACATAAAGCAACGATAATCTTTGTTTTACATTTTCTAGTCCTATGCCGCTTTTTAACTTTTCGGGGTCATTATCTGCCTTTACATAAATACTATTGCTTACATCAAAATAAAGAATACTCTCTTTAGTTTGCAGCGTAATTTTAATGTATGATGGTTGTTGTAAACTAATACCATGTTTAAAGGCATTTTCTACGAAGGGGATGAGCAGCATTGGTGTAATTTGCAAGTTGCCAAGCTGTTCATCAATTTGTGTTTCAATTCTTATATCGGCAGATCGGGATGTACGCAGTTTTTGTAAATCGATATAATTATTTAAATAATCCAACTCACGGGTTAGCGCAATTTTATCCTGCATGTTTTCTTGAAGCATAAAGCGCATCATATCTCCTAACTTTTGAATACCCTCGCCAGTTCTTTCAGCGTTTTCCTGCAAAGCGGTGCCAAATAATGTATTTAATGCATTGAATAAAAAGTGAGGGTTAATTTGAGATTTAAGAAAGTTTAAGCTCGCATCTGATTTGCCTAATTCTGTTTTAAGTATTTGTAACTCTGTTTGCTTTTCAAATTTGCGCTTATAAATATACCAGGCTAAGGGCGTAGCAATACAAACTAAACATATTGAAGTTAAAATTAAAGTAATAGGTAAAGTATTGCCACCACGCATAAATGCTGAAAGCGATAACAAGAGAAATGCTATAATAATGGCTATTATGCCCATATTGCTCCAAAAATAGTGTGCAAAGCCTTTTTGGTTCTTTCTTAAGTTAGGTATAATAAAATAGATAGATAAAAGCACCAGGGCAATATTTACGGGCGGTGAAATAAGCCAAAAAAGGAAGATTTCGTAATCGTAAGTAAGCGATAAAACTGCTCCGAAAATCATTAAAGAAATTAACCAGATGCGAGTAGAGGTGAAAATTTCTGATACTATACTGTCGTACTTTTTAAGGAATGGTATTTTGTTCAAAAGCTCAAAACCTTTTTCATTAAAATAAGCATAAGCATTAAACAAAAAGTAAAGAAACATAATATAAGTAAAGGCCTCGCCAAAAAACACATCGTAAGCCTTTTGCAAATCTTCATATCCTACAAGGCGGTAAGCTTGAGAATAGGTGTTGGCCACCATCCACATAATAACAGATAAAGCAGTGGTAAAAATCGTCATCACTACATTCATTGCCACATTTTCCTTACGTGCCAATGGAGGCATAAAACAAAAGTTAAACAACAAAAAGCTGATGTAAAGGATGCTGATTTTAAATAATTCTGGCAAAAAATAATTGCCAAGTACACTAAAGCTAATGTGGTTTTCTGTAAAGTGATATGAATTGCCAGAACTATAAGTGGTTTGAGAACAAATACCGATTACGCCTAATGTATACAGGGTGGTCGAAATCCAAAACTCTAACTGATTTATGCTTTTTGTTTTCATTGTTTGCTAAGTTAATGCAGATAATTTTATGGTACAATGCTACAAAGCTTTGATAAATGGAAAATTAAAATGTGATGGACACCTTAAAAAATGTGATGAATTTATAAATACTCAGTTTATTTGTAGTTTTGAGCCTTAATAGAATTAAAATAGTTAATATGATTGTTTACGGAATTCCTAATTGCAATACAGTAAAAAAAGCTTTAGACTGGCTTAAAGCAAATAAAATAGAATTTGAATTTCATGATTTTAAGAAAAAAGGCATCACTGCCGAAAAACTAAATACCTGGTGTGATATTTTTGGATGGGAAACCGTACTAAACCGAAAAGGCTTAACATGGAAAAAATTAACAAAAGAGGAGCAGGCAAAAATTGATAATCAAAAATTGGCTATAGCCTATTTAGTAGATAATACCAGTGCGATAAAGCGCCCTGTGGTAGAAAAAAATGGTCAGGCAATTCTAATAAGTTTCGACGAGGCAAATTATGCCAAAACACTTTTATAATCCACACGTTTAAAATTAATGTTAAAGTTTGTTAAAAGCGGATTTTAGATGTTAAACAAAATTACATTTGATTATTATGTATAAGCTAATCGTTTTCTTTTTCTTCGCTTTGCCAGTTGGTGTATTTGCTCAAACAGTTACCACAGGAACAATATTTGATTACTCAAATAAAAAACTTTCCTTGCCAGGTGTATCCGTAAAAAATCTTACAAACAAAAAATCTACCAGCACCAATAATGCCGGTAAATATACAATTAGTGCCAATGTTGGCGATTTAATAGAATTTTCTTTGGTTGGATATCACACCGATACATTATACCTTACTAATTTATTAAACAGAACAATTTATTTGCCCACCAAAAGCAATAACTTAAACGATGTTAATATTCAAGCTGTAAGGCTAAACAAAAGTTTGGTTAATATTAAAGATCCACTAGCAGAAAAATATACTTTGCTAAGTACAGGTGGTAACTTAGATAGGAAAAAAATGACAGATAAAGTTGGAGGTTTGGGGCTAAATCTTGGTTATGGAAAGTATAAAAGACAGCAAAGAAAAGAAGCTGATTTAGAAGAAAAAGAACGCTACCAAGAAGAAATTGATGATAACTTTAATGAAAAAACAGTTTCAGAAATGACCAAGCTAGAAGGGCAGGATTTAAAAAACTTTTTACTTATTTATCGTCCATCTGTAGAGGCCGTTAAAGCCGAAAGACCATACAGGTATCAGTATTATATTTCTAGGGCTTTTGTGGCATGGCAAAAACTTTCTCCACAAGAAAGAAAACTTCAGGATTTGCCAAAATTAAAGGCTAATTAGGTTTTTATATAGAAGTAAATATTTGTTAACGTAACATTGTTTCCATAAAATGGGAGAGAATTGTTTATTGTTTTATATTTACCCTTCTATAACAACCTTATTATGAATTTAAAATCACTCAAACGAACCTCGCTTTCGTTGGTGCTTGCCTTTATGGGTACGGCAACGTTTGCGCAACAAGCAACTACCCAAACAACTGCTCCAGTAAGTAACTATAGTGCTGCAGATGCTTTCGGGCCATTGTTTTATACTTCTAACGGAAACGAATTTCGCTCAGCAAATGGAGCCCCAGGTGCAAAATACTGGCAAAATCGTGTTGATTATAATATCACCGCTAGTTTAGATGAAACAAAAAATCAGGTAACAGGAACCGTTACCATCACCTATAAAAATAACAGCCCAGATAAATTGCCGTATTTATGGTTGCAATTAGATCAAAATACTTTTAAAGAAACATCTCGTGGTTACGCCATTACTCCTGCACAAAGCAGATACGGTGCGCAAGGAGAAAAATTTGAGGGCGGTTATAAAATCCAAAATATAAGCGTATCTCAAAAAACTGGCGCAGTAAAATTTACTTCATTAGTAGAAGATACAAGAATGCAAATTCGTTTGGATCAGCCATTGGCACCTAATGGAGATATTGTAACCGTTAAAATGGATTACTCTTACATCGTTCCAAAAGAAGGATCAGACCGTACAAGTCATTTAACTACAAAAAATGGAGAAATATATGCCATTGCACAATGGTTTCCACGCTTATGTGTTTATGATGATGTAATAGGATGGAATACTTTGCCTTATTGGGGTGGTGGAGAGTTTTACTGTGAGTACGGCGATATTAATTTTGCCATTACTGCACCTGCAACGCACATTGTAATGGGGTCGGGAGAATTATTAAACCCTGCCGAAGTTTTTACGCCTGAACAATTACAAAGATGGAATGCCGCTAAAAATAGCGATGCCACAGTACATATTCGTACAGAAGCAGAGGTTACTGATCCAAAATCTCGCCCTGCTAAAGATAAATTAACATGGAAATTTAAAATTTTAAATGCACGCGATGCCGCATGGGCATCATCAAAAGCATTTGTTTTAGATGCAGCCCGTATCAATTTACCGAGCGGAAAAAAAGCCTTAGCAGTTTCTGCACACCCTGTAGAAAGTAATGGAATGGATTCTTATGGTCGTGGTGTAGAATATGTAAAAACTACTATAGAACATTATTCAACTAAATGGTTCGAATATCCTTACCCAATGGCTGTAAACGTTGCTACCTCAGTAGGCGGTATGGAATATCCTGGTATTGTTTTTTGCGGTTGGAAAGCTAAAAAAGGCTCAGCTTGGGGTGTTATCGATCACGAATTTGGTCATACCTGGTTCCCAATGATTGTAGGCTCAAACGAACGCAAATTTGGCTGGATGGATGAAGGTTTCAATACGTTTATTAATGGTATTTCTGCTCAAAACTTTAATAAAGGGGAGTACAAACCCCGTGTTGCCGATATGAATGTTATTGGTAACCGCGTTATTGGTAACTTGAAATACGATAACATTATGCAAATACCTGATGGTATGGCCGAACCTAATATTGGTATAAACCTATACGCTAAACCAGGATGGGGATTAAATATTTTAAGAGATCAGATTTTAGGCGAAGATCGTTTCGATTACGCATTTAAACAATACATTAAAAATTGGGCATTTAAACACCCAACACCAATAGATTTTTTCCGTTCGATGGAAAATGGAGCAGGTGAAGATCTTTCATGGTTTTGGAGAAGTTGGTTTATAAACAACTGGAAAATGGACCAGGGTATTGCTGATGTTAAAGAGGTTAAAACCGATGGCGCCATAACTAGCTATAACATTAAAGTAGTAAATCTTGAAAAAATGCCAATGCCTATTATTCTTCAAATTAAAACAAAGAGCGGCAAAACCGACCTTGTTAAAGTTCCTGTTGATGTTTGGATGAAAAGTGGAACATGGACTGTACGTTATCCAACAACAGAAGAAGTTGTTGAAGTAACGCTCGATCCTAATAAAGTATTACCAGATTCAAACCCTAATAATAATACTTGGGTAACTGGGGCTGCCGCTAAAAATTAAAATATATTGTCATTTTATTGATATTCAAAAGTCCTGCATAACACCAGTTGTGCAGGACTTTTTTTATGGCAAAGCACCGACTTTTTAATCCTTCGGAAACTTTACTTTCGGGTTTAATTAAAAATTAGATAGAATGAAAAATTCGAATTTTGAAATATCAAATCCAGAAGGAATATATGATCCCCGTGCCCATGCCTACTCGCATGTTGCAACCGTATTACCAGGCAATACAATCGTTTATGTAGCTGGGCAAGGCGGCAGTAAAACGGATGGTATTTTAAGTAGCGACTTTAGAACGCAAGTACAAATTACGTTTTATAATATAGATTTAGCACTCAAAAGCAAGGGGTTAACCCTGAAGGATATTGCTAAGCTTACAACACTAGTGGTTGATTATAATGAGGAAAAACATCAGGTACTGATAGAAGAATCGACAAAGATTTGGACAGACTTAAAATTCCCTGTTAATACCTTAATTCCGGTACAACGACTGGCTTTAGATGGAATGTTGATTGAAATTGACGCAACTGCGATAAGTAAATAAATTATTAAGTAATTTTACCCAATGGCTGAAGAACAAAAAAACAATCCTTTACATGGCATTACGTTAGAAAAAATTGTAACCGATTTACAACTGCATTACGGTTGGGAAAAATTAGGTTCATTAATTCGGATAGATTGTTTTAATAACAACCAAAGCATAAAATCTAGCTTAAAGTTTTTAAGAAGAATGCCTTGGGCACGTAAAAAGGTAGAAGATTTGTTTCTGGATACCTTCCATAAATAAAGCCCAGATTATTGGCAAAATAAATAATGTGAATATTCTGTTATTTCCTTGCAACCGAATTATTGGTTATACCGTCTATACGATATAACCAATAAATTAATCTAAATGAAAAAGCTTTTATCTGCATTATTATTACTAACTGTATTAAGCAGTTGTTCTTTAAGTATTCATTATCTACAAAGAGGTAAACTTAATATTCCTGAAAAGGAAACTTATGTCGTAACCTATCAGGCGATGCTTGATGAAAATACATCAGCAAAAATTTCTTATCTCGATGAAAATGGAAAAAGGCAAAAGATAAAAGATTTTAAAGGGAAGTGGGAAAAGATAATGGTGATGAAATCTGGAAGTAAAACTCGTATTAAGGTTACAGGTAAAGGCGATAAGGCTAGGGGAGAGTTTAAAGTGTTGGTGGATGGAAAGGTGGTTGGTGAACAAATTTTAACCAATAAAAAGATCGTATTTGGTTTAAGTTTTATTTTGCCATAAAAACATAAATGTTCATAAAATCTTCATTTTGTATAACGAGATTTATGATAAGTAATTAACAAAAAGAGTTTTATTCTAATCAACAGTAAAATGAAAGCAATTAAAGTTTTAACCATCGCCTTATTGGCAGCGTTTACTTTCGGAACAGTTAATGCACAAACAGCTGCAGCACCCGCTAAAGCTAAAACAGAAAAAACAACTAAGAAACCTGGTCATAAAAAGCACCATAAACACAAAGGAAAGAAAGCCGCCAAAGCATAATTAAATAATAAAAATTAAAACAGAAAACCTCAGCAATTGCCGGGGTTTTTCTATTTATAAACCTTGAGTTTAATCTTTGCCAAAGTTTCGCTATGCATAACCGTTTATAAAAGATAAATAAATAAATGTTTAGTCACTCAATTATAGAGAGGAGATTAAAGAACAGATACAGTTAAAGGATTGTTGATGCAGTTATTTGTAAGTTCTTAATCATCAACTCGAAACCGAAAACTTTTAATAGAAAACTTTTTGCGCTAACCCCTTGATTTTTAAAAAGAATTGTTCTACTTTTGCAGTCCGTTTTATGGGCTATCTGCAAGGATGCCGGGGGAGCGGTAAATTTTTTAATAAAAAAACATAAAAAAGCACAATGCCAACCATTCAACAATTAGTTAGAAAAGGTAGAGTAGCACTGGAGTTCAAGAGTAAGTCTCCAGCGTTGGACAGCTGTCCACAGCGAAGAGGTGTATGTACACGTGTGTACACCACTACCCCTAAAAAACCAAACTCAGCAATGCGTAAAGTAGCCCGTGTTCGTTTAACGAACGGTAAAGAGGTGAATGCATACATTCCTGGAGAAGGTCACAACTTACAGGAACACTCTATCGTATTGATCCGTGGTGGTCGTGTTAAAGATTTACCAGGTGTACGTTACCACATCATTCGTGGTGCATTAGATACATCAGGTGTTGCTGGTCGTAACCAACGTCGTTCAAAATATGGTACTAAACGTCCTAAACCAGGACAAGTAGCTGCGGCGCCAACTAAAGGTAAAAAGAAATAATCGGGAGGAAATAAGAAATGAGAAAGTCAAAACCAAAAAAGAGAATTATTCTTCCTGATCCAAAATTTAATGATGTTCAGGTAACTCGTTTTGTAAACAATATGATGTACGATGGAAAAAAATCTATCGCTTACTCTATTTTTTATGATGCTGTTGAAATCGCTGAGAAAAAAGCTGGTGAAAACGGATTAGAGATATTCAAACGTGCTTTAACTAACATTATGCCAGCTGTAGAGGTTAAATCTCGTCGTGTTGGTGGTGCTAACTTTCAGGTTCCAACTGAGGTTAGACCAGAACGTAAAACAGCTTTAGGTATGAAATGGTTAATTTTATACGCTCGTCGTCGTGGTGAAAAAACCATGAAAGAGAAATTAGCTGGAGAAATCGTAGCTGCTGCTAAAGGTGAAGGTGCTGCTGTTAAGAAGAAAGAAGATACGCATAAAATGGCTGAGGCTAATAAAGCGTTCTCTCACTTCAGATTCTAGTATAAAATAATTGAATTTTGAATAACGAATGATTGAATGGTGATGTTGTTATATGCACGCACTCATTCAATCATTTTATCATTCATTCATTAATAAAAACATGGCAAGAGATTTAAAATTTACAAGAAATATTGGAATCGCGGCTCACATTGATGCAGGTAAAACTACAACAACTGAGCGTATTCTTTATTATGCTGGTGTAAGTCATAAAATTGGTGAAGTGCACGAAGGTGCTGCAACAATGGACTGGATGGCACAAGAGCAAGAGCGTGGTATTACCATTACTTCTGCAGCAACTACTGTTGACTGGAATTACAGAGGTCAGAAATATCATGTAAACGTTATCGATACACCAGGACACGTGGATTTTACCGTAGAGGTAAACCGTTCGTTACGTGTATTAGATGGATTAGTATTCTTATTTTCAGCAGTTGATGGTGTTGAGCCTCAATCAGAAACTAACTGGCGTTTAGCAAACAACTATGCGGTTCCTCGTATTGGTTTCGTTAATAAAATGGACCGTTCTGGAGCTGACTTCTTAAAAGTTGTTAAACAAGTTAAAGATATGTTAGGTAGTAATGCAGTTCCATTGCAATTACCTATCGGTTCTGAAGATGCATTTAAAGGTGTGGTTGATTTAATTAACAACCGTGGTATCGTTTGGAATGAGCATGATAAAGGTATGACCTTTACTGAAGTGCCTATCCCAGAAGATATGTTAGATGAAGTTGCTGAGTGGAGAGAGAAATTACTAGAATCAGTAGCTGATTATGATGAGACTTTGATGGAGAAATTCTTCGAAGATCCTAACTCAATTACTGAGCGTGAAATTTTAGATGCTTTACGTGCAGCTGTTTTAGATGCTAAAATTGTTCCTATGGTTTGTGGTTCATCTTTCAAAAACAAAGGTGTACAAACTATGCTTGATTATGTGATGGAATTATTGCCTTCACCTATGGATAGCGAAGGTGTAATTGGTACTAACCCAGAAACTAACGAAGAAGTTTTATTAAAACCAAGCATCAATGAGCCATTTGCAGCTTTAGCATTTAAAATTGCAACTGACCCATTTGTAGGCCGTTTATGTTTTATCCGTGTTTACTCGGGTAATTTAGAAGCTGGTTCTTACATTTACAATGCTCGTTCTGAAAATAAAGAACGTATTTCTCGTATCTTCCAAATGCATGCTAACAAGCAAAACCCTGTGCCTAATGTGGCTGCTGGTGATATTGCTGCTGTAGTTGGATTTAAAGATATCAAAACTGGTGATACACTATGTGATGAGAAACACCCAATTATTCTAGAATCAATGGACTTCCCTGAGCCAGTTATCGGTTTAGCTATTGAGCCAAAAACTCAAGCTGACGTTGATAAATTAGGTATGGGATTAGCTAAATTAGCTGAAGAAGATCCTACATTCAGAGTTCAAACAGATCAGGAAACTGGTCAAACTGTAATCTCTGGTATGGGTGAGCTTCACTTAGATATTTTAATTGACCGTTTAAAACGCGAATTTAAAGTAGAGGTTAATCAAGGTGCACCACAAGTAGCTTACAAAGAAGCAATTTTTGGTACAACTCAACACCGTGAAACATATAAAAAACAATCAGGTGGTCGTGGTAAATTCGCGGATATCCAAGTTGTTATTTCGCCAATTGATGCAGATTTCGAAAAAGGTGGTTTACAATTCGTAAACGAAATTACAGGTGGTTCAATTCCACGTGAATTTATCCCTTCAGTAGAAAAAGGATTTGCAGCAGCTATGGCTAATGGTGTATTAGCAGGTTATCCACTTCCAGATATGAAAGTACGTTTGATCGATGGTTCATTCCACGCGGTCGATTCAGATGCTTTATCATTTGAGCTAGCAGCTCGTATGGCATATCGTGAAGCTTTACCTAAATGTAAACCAACTTTGATGGAGCCAATCATGAAAATCGAAATCTTAACCCCTGAAGAAAACATGGGTGATGTTATCGGTGATATGAACCGTCGTCGTGGTCAATTATTAGGTATGGATACTCGTAACGGTGCCCAAGTAATTAAAGCAACTGTGCCTCTTTCTGAAATGTTTGGTTATGTAACTCAGTTACGTACAATCACTTCAGGCCGTGCAACTTCTACAATGGAATTTGACCACTATGAAGCTGCACCTAAAAACGTACAGGATGAAGTAATTGCTAAATCTAAAGGCAGAATCAAATCTGAAGACTAATTAAGGTATAAGGTTAAGGCGTAAGGTAAAAGGTTTTAAACCCTGAGCCTTACACCCTAAACCATCCACCTTGTTAAAGATAAATCCGGTCTTTGTTATTAATAGCTCTAACAGAGATCATAATTAAAATAGAAAATGAGCCAAAGAATCAGAATTAAGTTAAAATCTTACGATTACAACTTAGTAGATAAATCTGCTGAAAAAATCGTGAAAACTGTTAAACCTACGGGTGCAGTTGTAAGTGGTCCAATTCCACTTCCTACAGAGAAAAAAATCTTTACTGTTTTACGTTCTCCACACGTAAACAAAAAAGCTAGAGAGCAATTTCAATTATGCGCTTACAAACGCTTATTAGATATTTATAGCTCTAACTCTAAAACAGTTGATGCTTTAATGAAACTTGAATTACCTAGCGGTGTTGAAGTTGAAATCAAAGTTTAATTGATTTAAACGAACAAAAAAGTCCCGATGCAAATCGGGACTTTTTTTATGCACTTAATTTGCTAAACAAAAACCATCGTTCTACTGTTGACTACTAAACGACAACAAATATGAAAAAGCAAAATTTAACAGAAGAAGAAGTTGTAAAGGGGCAGGATTTTGCTGATCCGAAAACAGAACAGCAGCAAAAGCCATCATCGCATGGCGAAGTTGCAAATCAAAAAGATGGTGATTTTTCTGAACTTGAAGAAAGTCGGATGGAACATCCACCCAAACATCGTGAAGAAAATGGATCAGATAAAAATGATACCGATAACCCTAAAGGCAGTGTAAACCAAAAAAACGGTGTAAAATAAAATCTTTCTAATATTGAGTTGTAAAAAATATAAAGGAATTACAACGCCGGGTAATCCCTTTATATTTACATAATGACTTCTCTGGTAGATGAAAATCAATTTTAAGATTCGACAACTGTAATGTGTTGACTAAGAAACGGGTTAGGTCCTTAATAAGTTTTAGTTATAATGATTGGGTTTTAACCAGGTCGTCGCGAATCTTAATTACGATGTAAAATTGGAAAACTTAAGCCAATTATACAATTAAATCAAAATAAAATATTTGATAAATGTCAATTCTATAACAATTAGAAATGTATTAATACATCCCGGATGTTTGTTGATAATCCTGCTTTATTTTTTCACCATATGCTTTTGCCTTGTCAAAAATAGAAGGAAGGGTTTCTTTAAAATCATCAACCATTGATTTACCATCTTCCGGTCTTTTCTTTGTTGCATATTTAAAACCGTAAACTGCAGCGGCGCCTAACAAGGCATATTTTAATAAGCTCATAATTTTTATTTTTAGTTAAATTCCAGTATTTAAAGCATCATCCTCACTTCTTTGATGCGTTGGTTTTTTAAAATCTTCTGATGAACTGCCCGTATGGCTAGATGCACTTTCCACACTAGGATGTTTATCTACACTATTGTAAGCATCATCACTTAAAGAATCAGCACCCTGAGTACCTGTATTATCAAAACCATCTCTGGCCGTAATTTTATCCTCTTTATGTTTCAAGTTCTTTTCAGCAATGGGCTCTTTTCCGTAGCTGGTTACTTCATTGGTATTATTGCCGTTTTCATAAGCTTTTTGTACATCTGTTTTTTCAACCTGTTTGTCTTTATCACCTATGTAACCTTCAATATGCTCTGCTTTATTATATATGCTTGTTTTCATGGCAGTAAATTTAATTTCACTTAAACAACGTTTTTAAAACCAAAAGGTTTGCAATTTATTATTGATTTCGTGACTTAAGATTCAGAATATATTCATTTTAATGGCTGATATTTAACTTGTTATTAATAAACTTAATGGCAATTAATAATTGGTATAGTTTTAGCAAAAGCACGATTAATAAATTTTATATGAGTAAAGCCGAACAAAATCGTATTAATCAGCAGTATGCCAGTCAAAAAGCATGGCTTAAATGGGGTCCATACCTTACCGATCGTCAGTGGGGTACTGTTAGAGAAGATTATAGTCCTGGTGGTGATGCCTGGGATTTTACTACTCACGATATGGCAAGGAGCAAGGCATTTAGATGGGGTGAGGAAGGATTAGCGGGCTTAAGTGACGATCAGCAATTGCTTTGTTTGGGCTTGGCTTTATGGAATGGTAAGGATGATATTTTAAAAGAACGCCTTTTTGGATTAAATAATGGCCAGGGTAACCACGGTGAGGATGTAAAAGAACTTTATTATTATCTGGATAATACACCCACGCATAATTACATGCAAATGTTGTATAAATATCCACAAACGGCTTTTCCTTATTCGCAACTTGTAGATGAAAATGCAAAAAGATCAAGACTGGAGCCTGAATTTGAATTGATGGATACCGGAATATTTGATGAAGACAAGTACTTTGATGTTTTTATCAATTATGCTAAAAATGATGTAGATGATTTACTGATTAACTACACCATTTTTAATAGAAGTAATGAAGATGCCCAACTTCATGTTTTGCCACAACTTTGGTATCGTAATAACTGGAGCTGGAATGGTGGCGCAATAAAACCCGTAATTAGTAGTATAGCACAAGATAAACTACTCTTAGCATCAGAAAAGCTAGGTAAATTATATTGCTATGCAGATGGTGATCCTGAATTTTTATTTACCGATAATGAAACCAATAACGAGCGTTTATATCAATCGGCTAATGTTTCAGATTTTGTAAAGGATGGGATTAATGATTATTTAGTAAATGGAAATAAAACGGCAATAAACCCTGCAAAAACAGGAACTAAGGTAGCCGTGCACTACACAAGGCTGGTTCCTGCGAAGCAAAGCATATGCATAAAGTTAAGGCTAACAGATAAAAAGTTAAAAGACCCCTTTGAAGATTACGATCAGATTTTTGAAGATCGTAAGCAAGAGGCCAATGAGTTTTACGCCAGTAAGCATGCAGAAGATAGTAATGATGAAGAAAAAATGCTTCAGCGCCAAGCATGGGCAGGTATTTTATGGAATAAGCAATATTACAATTATGATGTAAATGCATGGCTAAAAGGCGACGCAGGTTTGCCCAAACCAGCCGATGAAAGATTATGTGGAAGAAATTACCATTGGAGTCATTTTATGGCAAATGATATTATTCTGATGCCCGATAAATGGGAGTACCCCTGGTTTGCCGCCTGGGATCTTGCTTTTCATTGCATTGCCCTTGCACCTATTGATCCAGATTTTGCAAAGCAGCAGTTAAGATTATTGCTAAATAATAACTATATCCATCCCAACGGTCAATTACCTGCCTATGAGTGGGATTTTACAGATGCAAATCCACCGGTGCACGCATTGGCCTCTTATAAAGTATATCTGGTTGATAAAAAAGCAAAAGGAACGGGTGATTTAAAATTTTTAGAAGAAGTATTTCAGCGTTTACTCCTCAACTTTACTTGGTGGGTAAACCAAAAGGATAGCGAGGGCAACAACATTTTTGAAGGTGGCTTTTTAGGACTTGATAATATTGGGGTATTTAACAGGAGTGAACCTGTACCAGGTGGTGGTTTTTTAGAACAAGCAGATGGTACCAGCTGGATGGCTATGTATGCTTTAAATATGCTCCAAATAAGTATAGAGCTTGCTCTAAACAATTCGTTATACGAAGATATGGCGATAAAATTTGCCGAGCACTTTTTATTCATCGCAGGATCTATTGATAACATGGGCGATCATCACGTAGGCTTATGGGATGATCACGATGGTTTTTACTATGATTTATTACGTAAACCCGATGGAGATTGGGATAGATTGCGCCTTCGTACCCTGGTTGGATTAATTCCAATGTTTGCTGTAATTGTTTTTAGTGATAAAGATTGGAAAGACTTGCCAAAACTTAGAAGCCGATTAGAAGCTTTTATGTTTCAACGGCCAGATTTGGTGCAGCTGGTAAGCCATTGGGAAGATACCAGTGGAAATGATAAACATTTGTTCTCGCTTTTACGAGGCCACAGAATGAAAATGCTTTTACGAAGAATGCTTGATACCACTGAATTCCTTTCAGACTATGGCATTAGATCAGTTTCTAAAGTTTATGAAACACAACCCTATAGTTATTGGTTAAATGGAAGTGATTATTCAGTAAAATATATTCCCGCAGAAAGTGATACAGGCATGTTCGGTGGCAATAGTAACTGGCGTGGTCCAATTTGGATGCCATTAAACTATTTACTGGTTGATGCCTTAAAGCACTTTCACGAATATTATACAGATGATTTTAGGGTAGAATATCCAACAGGCTCCAATGAATATTTCTCATTGGCAGAAATTGCAGCCTTACTAAGCAAACGGATGAAAAATTTATTCCTTAAAAATGAAAAAGGTGAACGTGCGGTGTTTGGAGGTTATCCTAAATTAAACCACGATGAACATTTTAAGGATTATCTTTTGTACTACGAATATTTTAACGGTGATAACGGCAAAGGGCTTGGTGCTAGCCATCAAACCGGTTGGACAGCATTAATAGCCCTTTTATAAAACGAATAAAAAATAACAATGGAAAGATTTAAAAATAAAGTTGCTTTAGTTACCGGAAGCAGTCAAGGCATTGGTGCAGCATGCGCTTTAAGAATGGCAAGCGAGGGTGCTGATATAATTTTAAACGGACGTACGTTGGATGATCGTGGAGAAAAGCTAATAGCCCAAATTAATGATATGGGCAGAAAGGCAACTTTTCTTGTTGCAGATATTAGCCAAACACAAAATGTAATTAACCTGGTAAACGATGCCATTAAGGTTTATGGAAAATTGGATATTTTGGTAAATAATGCAGGTGTAGAAAAGAACCATAACTTTTGGGAAGTAACCGAACAAGAGTATGATTTGGTAATGGATACCAATTTAAAGGGACTTTTTTTTGGAATTCAGGCATTTGCTAAATATTGTATGGATAGTAAAAACCCAGGTACAGTTGTTAATATGAGTTCGGTGCACGAAGAAATTATCTTTCCGCATTTTGCTGCTTACTGTGCAAGTAAAGGCGGTTTAAAAATGCTGACAAGAAATTTAGCTACAGAACTTGCTCCATTTAATATTCGAATAAATAATGTTGCACCAGGCGCAATTGCCACTCCAATTAATAAAGCACTAATGGATAACAAAGAACAATTAAATAATGTGCTTAAAAATATACCGATGAAAAAGTTGGGCGCCCCAGAAGATGTTGCAGCAGTGGTTGCTTTCTTAGCATCAGATGATGCCAAATATGTAACCGGCTCTACTTATTTTGTTGATGGCGGCCTAACCTATCATTATGAAGAACAATAAAAAAGGCTATTAAACTCGTTTCAGCAACCCTAAGGTTTTATAAATTGATTATATTCGATTATAAAATCATCTATCTATGTCATTTCAAGGGTATTTAAAAACCATTAAGGAAAAAACAGGACTTACCGCTGCAGATTTTAAAGTTAAAGCCGCAGAAAAAAGCTTTACAGAAAATGATATTCTTAAGGCCAACATAAAAGCAGGTGATGTGGTAAGTTGGCTAAAGGCTGATTATGACCTCGGTCATGGTCATGCAATGGCGATTTATGCCTTGCTTAAAGGAATTAAAAACGAAGACAGCCAATAAAATCTGATCATCTAAAAAAATAATTTACTTAAAACTGTAAGAAACTTTAATAAAGACTTACTAAGAAGTAAATAATAAAAAGATGAAAAAGAAAATTTTAATAATTCCTGTAATCCTTATTGCCACACTACTAATAGTTAGCAATGTTTTTGCTCAAACTGTTGGTACAAAAACTTTTGATGTTAAAGTAACAGGCAAAGGGCAACCCATGTTATTTATACCAGGTTTAACTTGTAGCGGTGCCGTTTGGGATGAAACCGTAAGCAAATACAGCAAAAATTATCAATGTTACGTATTTACACTTGCTGGCTATGCAGGGCAAGTTCCAATTGCAAAAACACCCTATTTAGATGCCTATAAGGATGCAATTATCCAATATATAAAGGATAAAAAGTTGAATAACGTTATTTTGGTTGGTCACTCAATTGGCGGCTTTTTATCGTTGCGTATTGCTATAGAATTACAGGAGCACCTGCAAAAAGTTATTATTGTTGATGCCCTTCCATTTTTTGCAGGTATGACTAATCCAAACGCTAAAAACGGTTTTAATGAGGAGGAAGCTAAAAAGGCTTTTGCTGAATTTGAAAAAATGGATAACGCTGCATTTAAGGCAAGCCAGCTAAATACAGCAAAGTTTTTATGTGCCGATTCCACAAAGTGGGATAGGATTGCAACCTGGGGAGTAAACTCCGATCGTAAAACCGTTGCTTACAGTATGTACGAAATGTTGGGTAACGATATGCGCCAAAATATTGCCACTATTAAAGTACCTGTTTTAGTTATGGCAGCATTTGCACCCACCGCACAATACCCAGGTTTTACTAAAGATTATGTTTTATCGGCCTATAAACAACAATATCAAGCTTGCAAAACCTGTGTGGTTGATGTAACACCATCATCTAAACATTTTATTATGTACGATGCTCCTCAGTGGTTTTTTAGTGAAATTGATGCCTTTATTAAAGCAAATTAATTCATTTATAAAATGCCAGATAAGCAGGAAGAAGAATTTAATGAGTTGGTTAAAAGTAACCACGCAAGTATTTACAGAATTTGCAGGGCTTATCTTTATGATGTTTCACATGCAAATGATCTTTATCAGGAAATTTTATTCCAAATATGGAAAAGCATGCACAATTTTAAGGGCAAGGCTAAGGTAAGCACCTGGATTTATCGGGTGGCAGTTAACACCGCAATTACCTACAATTTGAAAAATAAAAAATTCAATTATGAATCCCTGCCCGATCAAATTCAATTTCCTTATGAAGATACCATGCCGCAAAAGCTTGAACAAGAAATGCAGTTAGATCATTTAAGGTATTGCATTAGTAAGCTCGAAGCAGAAAACAGACTCATCATATCCTTAGTACTAGAGAATAGAAGTTATAAAGATATTGCCGAAATAACTGGAACAAACGTTAACCAGGTGGGCGTAAAAATTAATCGGATTAAAGCACAGTTGCTTAAACTTATGCAATTAAAAAAATAATGAATTTCGACGACATTCAAAAAAGCTGGCAGGCACAACCCGTGCAAGTCAACATGGATAATAAAGTACTCAATGCCCAAAAAGATAGATGGCAAAAAAATCAGCAGAAGCTTTTTAAGGTTAATATTTGCATGAGCCTGGGCTTTTTAGCCGCAATGATAGTAATTGGTTGGGTATATTTTTCTTTCAAGGCAGAATATGGCTTACCCTTTAAAATTAGTATTGCCACCGTTTATACATTAATGATTGTGTTTTTAGTAATCAGCTGGAGAAGCTATTCCTTTAAAAAGAGAAATATCGATGATTCTAGTCAGAAATATATTCAACAACAAATTAAAATGCTCAAATGGCAAAAAGATGTAATTACAAAATACACTTGGTTTTACATTGTACTGCTGTGGCTGGCAATGGTAATGTACATTTTGGAAATTACTTTAAAAGGAACCCCAACCTTTAGGTATACTGCCTTAGCCATTACTACCTTGTACATGTTTGGAATTACCTGGTGGAATAGATTAAGAAAGCAGAAAAAACAACTGATAGAAATAAATGAATTAATTGCCGATTTGGAAAGTATAAGGCAAGGATTAAATAACGGGTAGAAAATTAAGCGATAACCATTTCTGTTAATATGGGGAAGAAGCCTAAAATAGAAAGGTTTTAAAAACGAATCTTTTTATTGAAGCCCTGAATCATTAACTTCGCCCAAAATTAATTGAGCGCATGGAGTGGAAATATTTACTATCAAATAAAAGGTACGGACAAGAACAGTATGGCGCCAGCACGGATAGGGCACGTTCTGATTTTCAGCGTGACTATGACCGATTAATATTTTCTTCACCCTTTCGCCGTTTGCAAAATAAAACTCAGGTTTTCCCGCTGCCGGGGAGTGTATTTGTACACAACCGCCTAACGCATAGTTTGGAGGTAGCGAGTGTAGCCCGCTCTATGGCTAATATTTTTTTAAACACTGTTGAGGAGAAAAACCCACAGCTAATTAAAGAAGTGCCTTTAATTAATGAAGTTGGAAACATTGTGGCTGCAGCTGCATTGGCTCATGATTTAGGTAACCCTGCCTTTGGGCATTCTGGTGAAGCCGCCATTTCAAGATATTTTACAGATGGTGATGGAAAGGTTTATCAAAAGGAAATGTCCGAATCGCAATGGCACGATTTAATTAATTTTGAGGGAAATGCCAATGCCATCCGCATTTTAACACATCCGCTAAAAGGTAAAGGGAATGATGCCTACGCCTTAACCTATTCTACTTTAGCCTCAATAGCAAAATACCCTTGCGCATCTATCGCTGGCAAACAAAAAGGAATGCTGCACAGAAAAAAATATGGCTTTTTTCAATCTGAAGAAGAAACATTTAAAAAAATTGCTGCAGAACTTAAGCTTGAAAAAGAAGAAGGTGAACACCTAATTTATAAGCGCCATCCGTTAGTGTATTTGGTAGAGGCTGCAGATGATATTTGCTATAGTATAATTGATTTGGAAGACGCCCATCGTTTAAAAATTCTTTCTTATGAGGAAGTAAAAGGGTATTTGTTGCCTTTTGCCAATTCAAAAACAATAGAAAATAGGCTTAAAAACGATTACGAAGATGATGATGCTAAAATAGGTTTGCTGCGTGCAAAAGCTATAAATACCCTAACAGTAACCTGTGCCGAAATTTTTTATAGAGAACAGGAAAGTTTGTTAAGAGGCGATTTAAACCAAAGCTTGACGGATTTAATTCCCGAGCCTTACCTTTCTGCATGGAAAGCTGTTGAAAAAGTTTCAGTAGAACGTATTTATAATTTCTCATCGGTAATCCAGAAAGAAGTTGCAGGTTATAAAATTATGGCTGGCTTGCTCGAAGAATTTGTACCAGCATTAATTAATAACAATACCCACTACTATAAAAAGCTTGTTAAACTTATTCCAAAACAATACCATACAGATTTAACTGATATTTACTCAAGAACACAAAGTGTATTGGATTTTGTATCGGGTATGACAGATTTATACGCTGTTGATTTATATCGAAATATTAAGGGAATTTCTTTTCCTTCAGAAACGTAAGGTAGGATATTCTGACGATGGTATTTTTTTTAGCCATATAAGAGATTCAAGAACATTTAAGGCTAAGTATTTACAACAGAAGAAAAGCTAAGCTACCGCATGCTAAAGCTTGGAGTACCTGTAATTTTTACCTGTGGTTGGGTATTATCACTGCACCATCTAAATGTGATCTAAGTAACGTTTTAGGATGTGATTATATACGGTTGGTGATATACACACCCAACTGCAAACCTCAAACTGTGTACTGCAAGTTCTAAACTGTCTACTGCCAATCTAAAACTACCTACTACAATTATAAAACTATCTACTGAAGGCTTAAAATTATTAATTACGATTTCAATACCATCAACTGCAAACCTAAAACTATCTACTAAAAGTTTAAAGCGTTTAATTACGAGACCAATACTGTTTACAGAAAGTTTAAAACTGTCAATTACTAAACCTAAACTGTATACTGCAAGTTCTAAACTGTCAATTGCTAAACCTAAACTGTCAATTGCAAGTTCTAAACTGTCAACTGCAAACCTCAAACTGTCTACTGCAAGTTCTAAACTGTCAAGTGCAAACCCTAAACTGTCAAGTGCAAACCTAAAACTGTCAACTGCAAGTTTTAAACTATCAACTGCAAACCTTAAACTGTTAACTAAAAGGATAGAGCTACCTGCTAATATCAAGCATTCTTTGTATATAAACCTGTATTGGAGCGGCATCCCCGATTTTTTCTATCGGAATAAAGCGGAAAGCAGGGCAAACCGTTACCGAAGTACTTCGGACATTAATTTCCAAAAAAAGGAATATAAAATGAATCCGGTTAGCCCTGCAAACTCCAATTATGGTTTAGCGGCCTTTAGCTTCATCCCATTTATTGCGCTCATCCTGCAACTCACGGGCAAGCTTACGCTCTTTCTCGTTCGCTTTAGCCTTATAATTTTGATATTCGGTATTTATCTCCTCGTAAAGCTGAGTTCTATGTTTAGCTTCCAATATGTTTTTAGTAGAACGAGCAATTACAATAAACAATGCAATAGCTAAAACTGCAATTATAGACCAAACAATAATGTTATAAGTACCCTTGGTAAATGAAATGCCTAAAAATTTAATTTCATTAACCATCGCATTGGCGCCCGCAAGCGAACTCTCTTTACCTGTAACCTCACCTTTTAAACCTGCAATAGTTGTCGCCTGGCTTTTAATTTCCTGTTTGGCCTCTACCAACTGTTTACGTTCTTTTTTTAAAGTATCAGTTACGCTTTTCCACACGGATGATAACCTCGATGGATTAATCAACCTAGCCCCATACAGGCTTTTCGATTTTGATAACATGAACTGGTACTGCCCGTTTAAGGATGGATCTGCGTTTTTAGTTGTATCCTGTTGGGCTTGGGCAAACGTGCTGTTAAGCATAAGTAATGCCACTAAACAATAAAGGATGTGTTTAAATTTTTGCATAGTTTAAATATAGGTGTTAAATCGTAAAACTACATTTTTATAAGTTCTTGGCTAATCAAATCTCGTATTGATTTGCCTTCAAATCATAAAAAGTTTTTCTACCTCATGTTTAAAATAACAATTTTATCTAAGTTTTATTATAAAATTATTTGCGATAGAGTACATTTGTTTCATGCAAATAGGAATTATTGGGTTAGGCGATATGGGTAAGCTCTATGCTTTATCATTTGTAAAAGCAGGTTACCAGGTTTGTGGTGCAGATATGCCTTTACGTTTTGCCGATTTAAAAAACGAACTGGAATCAAAAGGAGTAGAGGTATTAATAGATGGCCATGAAGTAGCCCGAAAATCAGATTTCATCATTTACTGTGTAGAAGCAGAAAAAATTGATGAAGTAGTTTCAACATTTGCCCGCTCTACCAAGTATGGAGCTATCGTAGCCGGACAAACGTCCGTTAAACATCCTGAAATTGCAGCCTTTGAAAAACATTTGCCCGCAGATACTCAGATTGTAACTTGCCACTCCTTACATGGCCCGGCTTTTAGCCCCGAAGGGCAAACCCTAGTTGTGGTTCGTCATCGTGCTACAGATGAAGTTTATGCCAGAGCATTAAAAATCTATCAATCTTTAAAATCGAATATTATTGAAATGGACGATTATAAAGAGCACGATAGGATTGTTGCCGATACACAAGCAGTTACCCACATGGGTTTTGAAAGTATGGGTTCTGCCTGGAAAAATGCAGGTTTTTTCCCTTGGGATAATCCCGCTTACGCCGGAGGGATTGATAACGTTAAAATTTTAACAACACTCCGTATTTTTAGCTATAAATCTCACATCTATGCCGGTTTGGCTATTTTAAATCCATATGCACAAAAGCAGGTTAAATATTATGCGCAGGCAGAATCTGAATTGTATAAACTGATGATTTGTGAGAATGAAACCGAATTTAGAGAAAAGATATATGCCGCCCGAGATTTCGTGTTTCACGAAAGTCGCCAGTTGTTGTTGCTTGATGATAACATTATGAAAGAATTTAGCCTTTCTGATGCCTCGCACAAACAGAAACCAAATACGCACCTTAGTTTGTTGAGTATGGTTTATGCCTGGTATAAAATGGGGGTAAATCCTTACGACAATTTAATTTGCCAAACACCACCTTTTAAATTGCGTTTGGGCATTGCAGAGTATCTTTTTAAAAATGAAGAAATGCTCGAAGAATCAATTCATACCGCTTTATACGATAAATCAATCCGCGGTGATGATTTAGAATTTCATACAGCAGTACACGAATGGGCATCAATTATTGGTTATGGTGATTTGAAAGGGTATAAGGAACACTTTGAAGCCGCAAAATCGTTTTTCGCCAACCGCTTAAATGATGGCCGAGATTTAAGTGCCGAAATGATAAGAAGATTAGGGAAATAGGCTGAGTTATTTATGAAAATAAAGCTAGAAAAGCCTGAGCTAATTTCGCTGCTGAAAGTAGAATTAAATGAGATAGAGGCCCTTTGCGTTTTATATGATTCAGGAAAGGTAGATGCCATTCATGATATGGCAAAAGCAATTGTTAAGGTTTTTCATAACAATGAAAATTCAAAATCATTATTAAGCCAACTAAAGTTAACGCATTTGCCTGTTTACTGCAGTGCAGATACTTATAATCCAAAAAGTTTAATCAATTATCTTGGTCTGTTAAAATTAGAACACAAGATAGAATTAGGTTGGAATTATTATCCAAAGTTAGAGCATGTAGCATTAAAACCTGTTTCTCAGGATAACTGGTGGCAAAATAAAAAGATAGTGGTTGATTCTCTTGGGATTCCTTATACAAGAGCCAAAATTATAAAATTAGTCTCTACTAATGCTAGCGACTTGGAGAAGATGGATACCTCAGGATGGAAAATTAAAGGGGAAAAAGAAATTAAAATAAATCCGATTCCTGGCACCATTAGGCAGATTGCCTACGAATTATTAGAATCTTTTAAAGACATAGATCTTACCAAAGAAAGTAAATTACATCATAAAGTATAGAAGGTTTTAATTTTTATTGATTACCTAACTTTCGCATACTAGATGATCTACCACAAAGATCAATTATTCAAAATTCTATTTTATCCCCTTAATATATAGACTTTATTTTATTGGTTTAATCCTTCGTTTAGCCAAAATAAGTACTTTATATTTGCCGCCATGTCGGTATTGCTGTTTACCCTTATTGTTTTAATTGGAGCCTTTGTGGCAGGTTTATTAGGCTCGTTAACAGGCTTGGGCGGTGGTGTAATTATTATTCCATTACTTACTTTAGCCCTAGGTGTAGATATTCATTATGCTATTGGAGCATCCATCATCTCCGTTATTGCAACATCATCAGGCTCCGCTGCCGCTTATGTAAAAGAAGGGATAACCAATATAAGGATAGGCATGTTTCTTGAAATTGCAACAACCGTAGGTGCCGTTTGTGGTGCTATTGTTGCCGTTTACTTAAATCCAGATTATATAGCAGTTATCTTCGGATGTATCTTAATTTTTTCAGCAATTATGACATTGAAGAAAAAGGTAGATCATACCACACAAGACGATACCGATAAATGGGCAAGATTTTTTAAACTAAATGGTTCATACCCCGATAAAGGAACAGAACATACCTATGCAGTTAAAAATGTACCAGGTGGTTTTTTTATGATGCTTTTTGCAGGTACACTTTCAGGGCTGTTAGGTATTGGAAGCGGTGCACTAAAAGTAATTGCAATGGATAACATTATGCGGTTGCCATTTAAGGTATCAACCACAACCAGTAATTTTATGATGGGCGTTACCGCGGCAGCAAGTGCAATTGTTTACCTGCACCGTGGGCAGATAGATCCAGGTATAGCCATGCCAGTTTGCATCGGTGTTTTAACTGGAGCAACAATAGGCTCTAAAATTTTGGTTAAAACTAAAACAGATAAATTGAAAGTTGTTTTTGCAGTTGTTGTAATTTTTCTGGCCATTCAAATGATTTATAAAGGTTTAAGCGGCGCAATGTAATGAGTACAGAAAAGAAAGAAAACTTAAACGATAAAGATATTCAGCTTATACTAGGCACACTTTTACGAGCCGGTGTAATCATTTCTATGAGCATTGTGCTGGTTGGCGGCGTAATTTATTTAATCCATAATAAGGGAGCTATAACCGATTATAAAGTTTTTAAGCCAGAGCTTTCAAATTTCTCTACAATTGCAGCAATTTTCAAAGGAGTTTTAACATTTCACGGCGATGCAATTGTGCAATTCGGCATACTTATGCTAATCTTTACACCAATTGCACGTATCGTTTTTGCATTATTTAGCTTTTTAATAGAACGAGATTACCTTTATGTACTCATTGGTTTAATCATATTAGCCATCATAACCATCAGTTTAAATGGTGGTTTAGCACATTAACAATCCTTTTTAAGCTAAGTACCCATCTATCAGCAATTTATTTGAAAAAATATTTGGCTAACTATTTGAAAATTAATAATTCTTGTCTATCTTTGCCGTCCCTTTCGGGGGATGCACAACCACCTTGAACGAAGCCCTACTGCTTCGATGGGTGTTAAAATTAAAAGATAAAATGTCAGGAATTATTGGAAAAAAAGTAGGAATGACCAGTATCTTCGATGCAGACGGACGTAATATTCCATGTACTGTAATCGAGGCTGGGCCTTGTGTAGTTACACAAGTGAAGACCGAAGAAAAAGACGGGTATTCATCTATTCAATTAGGATACGATGAGAAAAAAGAGAAAAACACAACTCAACCGTTAAAAGGCCATTTCGCGAAAGCAAACACAACTCCAAAACGCAAGCTGGTAGAATTTGACTCATTTACAACTTCACTTAACTTAGGTGATGTAGTAACTGTTGACGCATTCGCAGAAGGCGATTTTGTTGATGTTGTAGGTACCTCAAAAGGTAAAGGTTTTCAAGGTGTTGTAAAACGCCACGGATTTGCCGGTGTTGGTATGCAGACTCACGGTCAGCATAACCGTTTACGTGCCCCAGGTTCATTGGGAGCATCATCATTCCCTTCACGTGTATTCAAAGGAATGCGCATGGCTGGAAGAACAGGTGGAGACAGAGTAAAAGTTCAAAACTTACAAGTTTTGAAAGTTTATGCTGAGCAAAACTTATTAGTAGTTAGTGGTTCCATTCCAGGAGCTAAAGGTTCTTACGTAATCTTAGACAAGTAATCAGATGGAAGTTAAAGTATTAAACATTTCAGGTAAAGAAACAGGTGCCAAGGTGCAACTTCCTGAATCGGTATTTGGTATCGAGCCTAACGACCACGCGATTTATTTAGATGTAAAACAGTATTTGGCTAACCAACGTCAAGGTACTCACAAATCTAAACAACGTAATGAGATTGCTGGTTCAACTCGCAAACTATACAAACAAAAAGGTACAGGTGGTGCCCGTGCCGGTAGCATTAAATCTCCATTATTCAATGGTGGTGGTCGTGTTTTCGGTCCTCAGCCACGTGATTACAGTTTTAAATTGAACAAGAAATTAAAATCATTAGCACGTAAATCAGCTTTAGCTTATAAAGCAAAAGATAACAACGTGGTAGTTTTAGAAGATTTTAACTTCGATACAATTAAAACTAAAAACTTTACAAATTTAATCGCTGCGTTAAACGTAGGTAACGAAAAAACTTTGTTGGTTTTACCTGCACAAAATAATAATATCTATTTATCAAGCAGAAACGTTCAGAAAACTAAAGTAATTACTGCAGCAGATTTAAATACTTATGATGTATTAAACGCTGGTGTACTTGTGTTAACTGCAGATTCTGTTAAAACTTTGGAGGAGGCGTTTGCCAAGTAATATGGAAATTTTAAAAAAACCAATATTAACCGAAAAAGCTTCAGCTTTAACTGAGAAATCTAACCGTTTCACTTTTAGCGTTAACCACAAGGCTAACAAAATCCAAATTAAAGCAGCTATTGAAAAATTGTACGGTGTTACTATCGTTGCAGTTAACACAATGGTTGTTGATGGAAAAGCTAAATCACGTTACACTAAAGCAGGTTTTGTATCAGGCCGTAGCCCTAAATACAAAAAAGCAATCGTAACGTTGAAAGACGGAGAAACAATAGATTATTACGCAAATCTTTAATTTAATTATTAATTATAACTATGGGCTTAAGAAAATTTAAACCAGTTACTCCGGGAACCCGCTTTAGAGTAGGGGCCAGCTTTACGGAGATTACAGCAACCAAGCCCGAAAAATCATTGGTTGTATCATCAAAAAAGTCTGGTGGACGTAACAATACAGGAAAGATGACTATGCGCTACATGGGTGGTGGTCACAAAAAATCTTACCGTTTGATCGATTTCAAACGTGATAAGTTTGATATTCCTGCAACAGTAGCTACTGTTGAATACGATCCAAACCGTACTGCCCGCATCGCATTATTAGTTTATGCAGATGGCGAGAAGCGTTACATTATTGCTCCTGAAGGATTGCAAGTAGGTTCGAAATTAGTTTCGGGCGATACAGCAGCTCCAGAAGTAGGTAACACTTTAAAATTATCAAACATTCCATTAGGTTCCATCATTCATAATGTTGAGATCCATCCTGGAAAAGGAGCGCAATTAGCTCGTAGTGCAGGTGCTTACGCACAATTAGCTGCCCGCGATGGTAAATACGCTACTTTGAAAATGCCTTCAGGCGAAACCCGTTTAATCTTGACTACTTGTCTTGCTACTATCGGTGCTGTATCTAACTCAGATCACGCAAACGAAGTATTAGGTAAAGCTGGTCGTAAACGTTGGTTGGGCCGTCGTCCGAGAACTAGACCGGTAGCGATGAACCCAGTAGATCACCCAATGGGTGGTGGTGAAGGTAGATCATCAGGTGGTCACCCACGTTCAAGAAATGGTATTTTAGCTAAAGGCTACAAAACCAGAGAACTTAAGAAATATTCTAATCGTTACATCATAGAGAGAAGGAAGAAATAATGGCTCGTTCGATAAAAAAAGGACCTTATATTGACCATAATGTAGAGAAAAAAGTAAACTCTATGAATGATGCAGGTAAAAAAACTGTAATCAAAACTTGGTCTCGCAGATCAATGATTTCTCCGGATTTCGTAGGTCATACATTTGCAGTACACAACGGAAATAAATTTATCCCTGTGTACGTAACAGAAAACATGGTTGGTCACAAGTTGGGAGAATTTGCTCCAACCAGAACATTCAGAGGACACGCTGAAAAGAAAAAATAATTAGACAATGGAAGCAATAGCAAAATTAAACAATTGTCCAACCTCACCGCGTAAGATGCGTTTGGTTGTAGATCTTATCAGAGGTGAACGTGTAGAAAAAGCATTAAGCATTTTAAAGTTTACCAATAAAGAAGCAGCAATAAGAGTTCAAAAATTATTATTATCTGCAATTAAAAACTGGGAAGCTAAAAATGAAGGTGCCCGCCCTGAAGAAAGTCAACTATTTGTGAAAACAATTATGGTTGATGGAGGCCGTCAGCTTAAACGCTTACGTCCTGCACCTCAAGGCCGTGGATATAGAATTCGTAAACGTTCTAACCACGTAACGCTGATTGTAGATAGTAAAAATACAGAAACAACTCAAAACTAATTTTAGGAAATGGGACAAAAAGCAAATCCAATAGGTAACAGGTTAGGTATCATCAAAGGATGGGATTCTAACTGGTTCGGTGGCAACAACTACTCCGATAAATTAGTTGAAGATGAGAAAATAAGAAAATACCTTTCTGCCCGTATTGCAAAAGGCGGTGTTTCAAAAGTAGTTATCGAACGTACGTTAAAACGTATCACTGTAACTATCCACACAGCTCGTCCAGGTATTGTAATCGGTAAAGCAGGTGCAGAGGTTGATAAAATCAAAGAAGAGTTAAAGAAATTAACTAAAAAGGAAATTCAAATTAACATCTTTGAAATTAAACGCCCTGAGCTTGATGCACAATTAGTTGCAGAAGGTGTTGCAAAACAATTAGAAGCAAGGATCTCATTCCGTAGAGCAATGAAATCTTCTATCGCATCAACAATGCGTATGGGTGCTGAAGGTATTAAAATCATGACTTCTGGTCGTTTAGGTGGTGCTGAGATGGCACGTACCGAGCAGTACAAAGAAGGAAGAGTGCCTTTGCATACATTCCGTGCTGATATTGATTATGCTTTAGCTGAAGCTTTAACTACTTATGGTAAAATCGGTGTTAAAGTATGGATCTGTAAAGGTGAGGTTTATGGAAAACGTGATTTGTCTCCAAACATTGGTGCAGCAAACAACGGTCCAAAAGGCCAATCAGATAAACCAGCATTCGGTGGAAGAGATAACAGAGGTGGTGGAAGAGATAACCGTGGCGGTGGTAACGACAGACGTGGTGGAAACCAAGGCGGTGGTCGTGGTCCAGGCCAAGGTGGTGCAAACAGAGGTGGAGGCGCAGGCGCTAACAGAGGTCCTCGTAAATAATTGATTTATTAACAACATCGTTTAACGATTAGAACAAAATAAAATGTTACAGCCAAAAAGAACGAAGTTCAGGAAGATGCAAAAAGGCAGAATGAAAGGTTTAGCTTCACGTGGAGCTGAATTAGCATTCGGATCTTTTGGTATCAAATCTTTAGAAGCCACTTGGATCACAAGTCGCCAGATAGAGGCTGCCCGTATTGCCGTAACTCGTTTCATGAAACGTGAAGGCCAGGTATGGATCAGGATTTTCCCGGATAAACCGGTAACTAAAAAACCTGCTGAAGTACGTATGGGTAAAGGTAAAGGTGCTCCTGAGTACTGGGTTGCAGTAGTAAGACCAGGACGTGTAATTTTCGAAGCTGAAGGTGTGCCTTTAGAAGTTGCTAAAGAAGCATTACGTTTAGCAGCACAAAAATTACCAATCCAAACAAAATTTGTAGTACGTAGAGATTACGTAGAAGCATAGTAAAGATTTAAGATGAATGTTGTAAATACTTGTTTTTTATAACCGCTACACTTAAACGTAAAAGAAAAATAAAAATGAAAAATTCAGAAATCACAGGGCTTTCAAAAGAAGAATTACTAGCTAAGATTACGGAAGAAAAAGAGAACTTATCAAAATTGAAGTTCGCTCACACTATTTCAGCTATCGAAAATCCTTCACGCATTGCAAAAGTAAGGAAAGATATAGCCCGTTTAAATACTGAACTGACTAAAGTGAAAAACGCTGAGTCAGCTACTGAAACTAAATAATTTGAGAGTCGAAATGGAAAGACAATTAAGAAAAACAAGAACCGGGTTGGTGGTGAGCAACAAGATGGATAAATCTGTTGTAGTGAGCGTTGAGCGTAAAGTAAAGCACCCGATTTATGGTAAGTTCGTTAAGAAAACTACCAAATTTATGGCTCACGACGAGAAAAACGAATGTGGTATCGGTGATACTGTATTAATTATGGAAACTCGTCCTTTGAGTAAAAATAAGAACT
Organism: Pedobacter nototheniae; assembly: GCF_004335085.1. GTDB lineage: Bacteria > Bacteroidota > Bacteroidia > Sphingobacteriales > Sphingobacteriaceae > Pedobacter > Pedobacter nototheniae. The sequence continues at coordinate 60,834 of NZ_RQRS01000018.1, forward strand.
GGAGATTAGTACAAATTTTAGAGAGGGCTAAATAAGATGGTACAACAGGAATCAAGATTAAACGTTGCTGATAATAGCGGCGCAAAAGAAGTATTAGTTATTCGTGTACTAGGTGGTACAGGTAAACGTTATGCTTCAATTGGAGATAAAGTAGTTGTTACCGTAAAAAGCGCATTACCTTCAGGTAATATCAAAAAAGGTACGGTTTCTAAAGCAGTAGTTGTTAGAACTAAAAAAGAAATCCGTCGTAAAGATGGTTCTTATATTCGTTTTGACGATAATGCAGCAGTATTATTAAACGCACAGGATGAGCCACGTGGTACACGTATCTTTGGCCCGGTTGCGAGAGAGTTGCGTGAAAAACAATTCATGAAGATTGTATCATTAGCACCGGAGGTATTATAAAATGGGAAACAAAGTAAATACACCATCAAAATTAAAAATCCGCACAGGAGATTTAGTTAAAGTAATTGCTGGCGATTCAAAAGGTCAACAAGGAAAAGTACTTTCAGTACAAATAGATAAAAACAGAGCCATTGTAGAAGGCATTAACTTAGTATCTAAACATACTAAACCAAATGCTGCAAATCCAAACGGTGGTATTATTAAAAAAGAGGCTGCTCTTCACATTTCTAACTTGATGTTGGTTGATCCAAAATCTGGTAAAGCTACCCGCGTTGGTCGTAAACTAAATGCTGATGGTAAATTAGTTAGAGTTGCTAAAATTTCAGGAGAGGAGATTAAATAATGGCTACACCTAGATTAAAAAGCAAATACAAAGAAGAAGTTGTAAATGCATTAAAAGAAAAATTCCAGTACAAAACTGTAATGCAGGTTCCTAAATTGGAAAAAATCTGTATCAATCAGGGTGTTGGTCGCTTTTCTGTAACAGATAAGAAGATTATGGATACTTCTATCGTTGAATTGACAACTATTACTGGTCAGCAAGCGGTAGGAGCAAAATCTAAAAAAGATATCTCTAACTTTAAGTTACGTAAAGGTATGCCTGTTGGTGTACGTGTTACTTTACGCGATAACAATATGTATGAGTTCTTAGATCGTTTGATCTCTGTAGCTTTGCCACGTATTCGTGATTTCAAAGGTATTAATGATAAAGGTTTTGATGGAAAAGGTAACTACACTTTAGGTGTTACTGAACAAATCATCTTCCCTGAGATTAATATCGATAAAATCAATAAAATTTTAGGTATGGATATAACTTTCGTAACTTCGGCCAAATCTGATGTAGAGGCTTTAGAGTTATTGAAACAATTCGGATTACCATTTAAAAATCAAAAAACAGCAGAATAATGGCAAAAGAAGGTGTAAAAGCACGCGAAGTTAAGCGCCAAAAATTGGTAGCTAGATACGCTGAAAAACGTGCAGCTTTAAAAGCAGCAGGAGATTTTGAAGGTTTAGATAAATTACCTAAAAACTCTTCTCCAGTACGTTTACACAACCGTTGTAAATTAACTGGCCGTCCACGTGGATATATGCGTACCTTTGGTATTTCAAGGGTAACATTCCGCCAAATGGCATTAGACGGTAAAATACCAGGTGTTAAAAAAGCATCTTGGTAATATAGCTTAGAGCTGAAAGCTTAAAGTCTAAAGCGAATAAACCCGCTTTAGGCTTTAGTCTTTAAGCTTTTTGCTTAAAAAAAGAATTTTAACCGATAGCAGGTCCCATCGCCGGGTGGTGACAGGAAACCACTATCAAAAACAATAAAAAATGAATACAGATCCAATAGCAGATTATTTAACAAGAGTAAGGAATGCCATTAAGGCCAACCACAGAGTTGTAGAAATTCCTGCATCAAACCTTAAAAAGGAAATTACTAAAGTACTTTTTGACAAAGGTTACATCGCGAATTATAAATTTGAGGACACTACTGCTCAAGGCACAATTAAAATTGCTTTGAAGTACAATCCAATAACTAAAATTCCTGCTATTCGTACATTAGTGCGAGTAAGTAAACCAGGTTTGAGAAACTATGCAGGCGTTGAAAATATGCCAAGAGTATTAAACGGTTTAGGTATCGCAATCTTATCTACTTCTAAAGGTGTAATGACTGATAAAGAAGCAGCCAAATTAAATATTGGTGGTGAGGTATTGTGTCACGTTTATTAATAATTAGGAGAACAGCACAATGTCAAGAATAGGAAAAGCCCCAATTACAATCCCTGCAGGTGTTACAATTACTGTATCAAAAGATAACGTAGTAAGTGTAAAAGGCCCTAAAGGTGAATTAACACAAGCAGTAGATTCAGATATCACTGTAAGTCAGGAAGACGGAATTTTAACAGTAAACCGTCCTTCAGAACAAAAGAAACACAAAGCATTACATGGTTTATACCGTTCATTGCTTAACAATATGGTTATTGGTGTTACAGAAGGTTATAAATTACAACAAGAATTAGTAGGTGTTGGTTACCGTGCTACAAACCAAGGTAATACACTAGATCTAGTTTTAGGTTATTCTCACCACTATGTATTTCAATTACCAGAAGAGATTAAAGTAACTACTACATCAGAAAAAGGTCAAACTCCTAAAATTATTTTAGAAAGTATTGACAAACAATTGATTGGTCAGGTAGCTGCGAAAATCCGTTCGTTACGTGCACCAGAGCCATATAAAGGTAAAGGTATCAAGTTTGTAGGTGAAGTGTTAAGAAGAAAAGCAGGTAAATCAGCATCTAAAAAATAGTAATCATGGCAGGTAAAAAATTATCAAGAAGAGATCGTATAAAAAAAGGGATCAGAAAAAGACTTACCGGTTCTGAGGAACGTCCAAGGTTATCTGTATATAGAAGCAATAAAGGTATTTATGCTCAGATAATTAACGATGTAACCGGTACAACAATTGTATCAGCATCATCTTTATCTAAAGATTTTTCTGGCACAGGAAATAAAAGCGAACAATCAGTAGCTGTAGGTAAATTAGTTGCCGAGAAAGCAATCGCTGCAGGTGTAAAAGAAGTTGTTTTCGATAGAAATGGCTACTTATACCATGGTCGTATCAAATCGTTGGCAGAGGGTGCCCGCGAAGCTGGTTTAGTATTTTAATCTGAAGAAAAAGTAAGATGTCAACTATCAATATAAAAAGAGTAAAAACCACCGATATCGAATTAAAGGATCGTTTGGTTAGTATACAACGTGTTGCCAAAGTAACTAAAGGTGGCCGTACTTTCAGCTTTTCAGCAATTGTTGTTGTAGGTGATGAGAACGGTGTTGTAGGTTACGGTTTAGGTAAAGCGAAAGAGGTAACTGAAGCAATTGCAAAAGGTGTGGATGATGCTAAAAAGAACTTAGTAAAAGTTCCAGTTTTAAACGGTACTGTTCCTCACGAGCAAATCGGTAAATTCTCAGGTGGTTTTGTTTTAATCAAACCAGCTGCAGTAGGTACAGGTGTAATTGCAGGTGGTGCAATGCGTGCTGTTTTAGAAAGTGCTGGTATTCATAACGTACTTGCAAAATCTAAAGGATCATCTAACCCACACAACGTGGTAAAAGCAACTGTTGATGCATTAACTAAAATGCGTGATGCTTATACAGTAGCTCAAACTCGTGGTGTAGATTTAAACAAAGTATTTAACGGATAATATTATGGCTAAGATCAAAATAACACAAGTAAAAAGCGTTATCGACAGAAGCGAGCGCCAAAAAAGAACCGTTCAAGCTTTGGGTTTATCTAAAATGAACCAAAGTGTTGAGGTAGAGGCTACTCCGCAAATTATCGGAATGGTTAGAAAAGTAAACCATTTGGTAGCAGTAGAAGCTATATAATTTTTTTAAGTTTGTATCCGTTATTGTAACGGATACAAATTTTTATTATTAATCGTTGTACCTGTTTAGTGAAAGCGAAGGGCAACACAAATTCAAAAAAATGAATTTAAGTAATTTAAAACCTGCAAAAGGTTCTACAAAAAACAGTAAGAGAATTGGTCGTGGTACAGGTTCAGGCCGTGGTGGTACTTCAACTCGTGGTCACAAAGGTGCTGGTTCACGTTCTGGTCACTCAACTAAAATCGGTTTCGAAGGTGGTCAAATGCCTTTACAACGTCGTGTACCTAAAGTTGGTTTCAAACCAATTAACCGTACCGAGTATGTTGGTGTAAACTTAGATGTTTTGCAAAACTTAGCTGAGAAATTCAGCTTAACAACTATCGATTTTGCAACTTTGCAAGAGCACGGTTTAGCTTCAAAAAATGACTTAGTAAAAGTATTAGGTCGTGGTGAAGTTAAAGCAAAATTAGAAGTTACAGCACATGCGTTTTCTGCAACCGCACAAAAAGCTATTGAAGCAGCAGGTGGTTCAATTGTAAAATTGTAATTATTAAATGAAGAAGCTATTTACTACTTTAAGTAATATCTGGAAAATTCAAGAATTAAAAGAGCGTATATTGTTTACGCTCTTAATTCTTTTGGTATACCGTTTCGTATCTCACGTGGTTTTACCAGGTGTTGATCCAACTGCTCTTGGCGAAAACGAAAAGTCAGGTATCTTAGGCTTACTCGATATGTTTGCCGGAGGATCTTTCTCTCGTGTGTCAATTTTGGCATTGGGCGTAATGCCTTATATCTCTGCTTCCATCGTGGTGCAGTTATTAGGTATTGCTGTTCCTTCATTCCAAAAGATGCAGAAAGAAGGCGAAAGTGGTAGAAAGAAAATGAACCAGATTACCCGCTACCTAACCGTAGCGATTACTGTCGTTCAATCCATTGGTTATGTGAAAACCCAAATCATAGATCCACATCCTGGAGCTGTTTTAATTTCGTCTATTACCTTATTCTACGTTTTATCAGTAACTGTATTAACTGCAGGTACCTTATTCGTAATGTGGTTAGGTGAAAAAATTACAGATAAAGGTATTGGCAATGGTACTTCACTAATTATTATGGTTGGTATTATCGCCCGCTTACCATTAGCTATCAGTCAAGAATTTAGTGCACGTGTTGGATCTTCAAGTGAAGGTGGTGGCCCAGTTGCATTAGTTTTAGAAATTGTGGCATTGTTTGCGGTAGTGATGTTTACTATTTTAATTGTTCAGGGTGTACGTAAAGTACCTGTGCAGTATGCAAAAAAGATTGTTGGTAACCGTCAGTTTGGTGGTGTACGTCAGTACATTCCATTAAAAGTAAATGCTGCAGGTGTTATGCCAATTATTTTTGCACAAGCATTAATGTTTATTCCAGGCGCTTTGATGTCGTTTGCTCCTTCATTACAAGGATCATGGTTAATCCAGTTTAGCAATACAACTTCATTGGCTTATAGCTTAACATTCGCATTTTTAATTATTGCATTCACTTTCTTCTATACAGCCATTACGGTTAACCCAACTCAAATGAGTGATGATATGAAGAAAAATGGTGGTTTTATCCCAGGCATTAAGCCAGGTTTTGCAACATCAAGTTTTATTGATGATGTAATTTCTAAAATCACTTTTCCAGGTGCAGTATTTTTAGCAATCATAGCTATTTTACCATCTTTAGCAGTAAAGTTTGGAATTAAACAAGAATTTGCACACTTCTTTGGTGGTACATCATTATTAATTTTAGTAGGCGTTGTTTTAGATACTTTACAGCAAATTGAAAGTTATCTATTAATGCGTCACTATGATGGTTTAATGAAAACGGGTAGAGTTACTGGCAGAACAGGTGTTCCTGCAGCCAGCAGCAATGCAGCGTTGTAGTTCTGAAGGATGTCTAAAATTTATTACAAATCTCTTGAGGAGATCGAGTTAATAAGAGAAAGTTCATTGCTTGTTTCTAAAACCTTAGCCGAAGTGGCTAAAGTAATTAAAGCGGGCATGACAACTTTACAATTGGATAAGCTAGCTTATGAGTTTATTAGTGACAATGGAGCAATCCCTGCATTTTTAAATTATAACGGCTTTCCAAACTCTTTATGTATTTCGCCAAATGAACAAGTTGTTCATGGTTTTCCAAGCGAATACATTATACAAGAAGGCGATTTGATTTCAGTTGATTGTGGCGTAATTAAAAACGATTATTTTGGAGATTCAGCATATACTTTTTCTATTGGAGAGGTAAGTGAAGAAAAGAAAAAATTAGTGGAGGTTACTAAGCGTTGCTTGGAATTGGGCATTGAAAAAGCAGTTGCTGGAATGCGTATTGGTGATATCGGTTTTGCCGTTCAACAACATGCAGAAGCAAACGGATTCGGTGTAGTAAGAGAACTTGTAGGACATGGTGTTGGCGTAAAGCTTCATGAGAAACCAGAAGTTCCGAATTATGGAAAGCGTGGCGCAGGACCAAAACTTGAAGAAGGAATGGTAATTGCAATCGAACCGATGATTAATGCGGGGGTAGCAGGCGTTAAATTTCATAGTGATGGATGGACAGTTACGAGTAAGGACAATAAACCATCAGCACATTTTGAACACACAATAGCAATTAAAAAGGGCCAGGCAGATGTTTTATCGACCTTTTCTATTATAGAAGAAGTTTTACAACAAAAAAAATAAATAATTAAAATTTTTTATTTAATTTTGCAACCCTGTTTAGAAGCAGCTAATTAAGTAACAATCAATAAAATATGGCTAAACAAGCCTCAATTGAACAAGACGGAGTAATAAGAGAAGCATTATCCAATGCAATGTTCCGAGTAGAACTTGAGAACGGGCATGAAATTATTGCGCACATTTCAGGCAAGATGAGGATGCACTACATCAAGATTCTTCCTGGAGATAAAGTGAAATTGGAGATGTCGCCTTATGATTTAACAAAAGGACGCATCACTTATAGATATAAATAAAATGAAAGTTAGATCATCAATTAAAAAGCGTAGCGCTGATTGCAAGATTATTCGCCGTAAAGGAAAACTTTACGTAATTAACAAGAAAAATCCTAAATACAAGCAACGTCAAGGGTAATTAAAAATATTGTAATGTACCGCACAACGGTGGCCCGCCGTTCGGAATTACTCAAAAACATAAATAAATATGGCAAGGATTTCAGGTATTGATTTACCAAGAAACAAAAGAGGAGAAATCGGTTTAACCTATATCTACGGAATAGGTAGAACAACTGCACAACGTATATTAACTACTGCAGGTATCGATTTGAGCAAAAAAGTACAAGACTGGTCTGATGATGAGTTATCAGCTATCCGTACAATGATCAATGATGAGATTAAAGTAGAAGGTGCTTTACGCTCAGAGGTTCAGTTAAACATCAAACGTTTAATGGATATTGGTTGTTACCGTGGTTTACGTCACAGAAAAGGTTTACCTTCTCGTGGTCAGCGTACTAAAAACAACTCACGTACACGTAAGGGTAAGAGAAAAACAGTTGCTAACAAGAAAAAAGCTACTAAGTAGAAAAAAATAATGATTGAACTTAGAATGATTGAATTATTGAGTGGAAACATTCTCTTATTCAATCACTCAAATATTCTCTCATTCAGTAATAAAAAACATGGCTAAGAGTAAAAAAGTAACAAAAAAACGTATCGTTGTAATTGAGCCTGTTGGACAGGCCCATATCAATGCTACCTTCAACAACATTATCGTTACCTTAACAAACAACAACGGACAAACCATTTCATGGTCGTCTGCTGGTAAAATGGGCTTTAAAGGTTCTAAAAAGAACACTCCGTATGCAGCTGGTCAAGCAGCTTCAGATTGCGGTAAAGTTGCGTTTGATTTAGGTTTACGTAAAGTTGAAGTATTTGTAAAAGGTCCGGGTTCAGGTCGTGAATCTGCAATCAGAACTTTACAAGTAGCAGGTATCGAAGTAACATCTATTAAAGATATTACTCCACTTCCTCACAACGGATGTCGTCCTCCTAAAAAGAGAAGAGTTTAATTAATTTTAAAGCTAAGAATCTTCAGCTACAGGTTGGATGATACTTTAAAAAACAAAAAAAAATGGCAAGATATACAGGCCCCAAAAGTAAAATCGCCCGTAAATTCAGAGAACCAATTTTCGGTCCTGATAAGGCGTTAGAAAGAAAAAATTATCCTCCTGGGCAACATGGCTCATCAAAAAGAAGAGGAAAACAATCTGAGTATGCTATCCAGTTAATGGAGAAACAAAAAGTAAAATACACTTATGGTGTATTAGAAAAGCAGTTCAGTAACTTGTTTAAAAAAGCATCTTCACGTGCTGGTATTACCGGTGATAATTTATTACAATTATTAGAAGCACGTTTAGATAACACTGTATACCGTTTAGGTATTGCAACTACCCGCTCTGGTGCACGTCAGTTAGTTAGCCATAAACACGTAACTGTGAATGGTGAAGTTGTAAATATCCCTTCATATCAGTTAAAAGCTGGTGATGTAATTGCGGTTCGTGAAAAATCTAAATCTTTAGAATCAATCACAAACTCTGTAGCTGGAAGAACTATCAATAAGTTTACCTGGTTAGATTGGAACGCAAGTGAATTAAGCGGCAAGTTTTTAACTTATCCACAACGCGACGAGATTCCTGAAAACATTAAGGAAAACTTAATCGTCGAGTTATACTCGAAGTAATTCATAATATTGTTAATTGCCTCAAAAGGGCAATTAACTTTTTTTATGTTACCATATATTCAATAACGAATTTAAAAAAATATAAATGGCAATTTTAGCATTTCAGAAACCAGATAAAGTGATCATGCAGAAATCAACCGATTTCGATGGCACATTTGAATTTCGTCCTTTAGAGCCCGGTTTCGGTGTAACAATTGGTAATGCCTTAAGAAGAATCTTATTGTCTTCATTAGAAGGTTATGCCATTACTACTATTCGTTTTTCAGGCGTTTCGCATGAGTTTTCTACTATTAAAGGTGTTGTAGAGGATTTAACTGATATCATTTTAAACTTAAAACAAGTTCGTTTTAAGAAAACTGGTGATTCTGGCGATTCTGAGAAAGTTTTCATTATCGTTAATGGTCAGGATCAGTTTCAAGCTGGTGATATCACTAAATTTTCTAATAACTTTACAGTTTTAAATCCTGAGCATGTTATTTGCAATATGGACAAATCTGTAACTTTAGAAGTGGAATTAACCATCAACAAAGGACGTGGTTATGTACCTGCTGAGGAAAATAAAGTTGCTGATGCTGTAGTTGGTGTAATCGCGATCGATTCGATCTACACACCAATGAAAAACGTTAAATACACGATTGAAAACTTCCGTGTAGAACAAAAAACAGATTACGAAAAATTGGTTTTAGATATTTCTACTGATGGTTCAATTCATCCGGAAGAAGCATTAAAAGAAGCGGCTAAGATTCTTATCCAACACTTTATGTTATTCTCTGATGAGAACTTAGTATTAGAATCACAAGCTAAAGAAGAAACTAAAGAAGTTGATGAGGAAATTTTACATATGCGTAAAATCCTTAAAACTGAGTTAGTTGATATGGATCTTTCGGTTAGAGCATTAAACTGCTTAAAAGCTGCAGATATTCGTACTTTAGCTGATTTGGTATCTTACGACGTTGCTGACATGTTAAAATTCAGAAACTTCGGTAAAAAATCTCTTACTGAGATCCAAGAACTTGTAAAATCTAAAGGTTTATCATTCGGTATGAACCTGTCTAAATTTAAATTAGACGAAGAATAAAAATAGTCATAAGCCTTTAGTTTTGAGTCGAAAACCTCTTTACTAAAGCTTTAACTAATATAAATAATTTTTAACAGTGTATAATTCCCTCGATTAAAGAGACGGTATACACTTAATTTACAAACAATGAGACACGGTAAAAAAGTAAATCACTTAGGCAGAACCGACAGCCACAGAAAAGCGATGTTAGCGAACATGGCTATATCTTTAATTAAGCACAAAAGAATTACTACAACTTTAGCTAAAGCTAAATCTTTACGTATGTATGTTGAGCCAATCATTACTAAATCTAAGAATGATACAACTCACTCACGTCGTACAGTATTCTCTTACTTACAAGATAAAGAAGTGATCACAATATTGTTCCGCGAAGTAGCTGAGAAAGTTGCTAACCGTCCAGGTGGTTATACTCGTATCATTAAATTAAACAACCGTTTAGGTGATAATGCTGAAATGGCTTTAATTGAATTGGTAGATTACAACGAAGTTTACGGTAAAGAAACAGAAGTTAAAGAAGAGAAGAAAACAACTCGTCGTGGTAAAAGCAAAACTGCTGCTGCTCCAAAAGCTGCAAAAGCAAAAGCTGAAACTACTGAAGAAGTTGCTCCTGCTGAAGAAGCTCCTGCTACTGAAACTGAAGAAGCAAAAGGCGAATAATTTAATTCCCTTTACAATATTAAAGAGTCCTGTTCGAAAGAGCAGGACTTTTTTTTTGCTTAAAATTTTCGCTATATGATTTTGATGGGTAGACAAACGTTTGTCTCATTTTTTTATTACACGCCTATATATCCGCATCATATGTATAAATTAGCCTAAAATATACTAACCATGAAATTTAAGATTTTTATTGTATTTGCGGTCATTTTAAGTGCTTTTTCAGCGCATGCACAAACTATAAAATATACCAATGGTAATAACCAGTGGAAGGCAGATTCTTTAGGAAATCACAGAGCGGTTATTTTATATAATGGCACTGGTAATATAGCACACGCTAAAATTGATTGGCGTAGAAGAGATACACATCCAGAAAATAAGAGGATTATTATACAGGACTCTAATGGTCAAAATGTTGCAAATGTTTATGTTGCTCATATCAATAGAGAAGCCGTGGATCTTTATTTCGAAGCTAAAAATGTTAAAGGAAAATACTACGTTTATTACTTGCCAGCCGTAAATGAAGGAAGAAGTAATTATCCAAAAGGCGTGTATTTAAAGCCCAATTATAAAACTGGTAAAGATTGGATAGATCAGGCAAAAAAAACATCGATCAATTCTTCTGCCGTAGAAATACAATCTATCGATGCTTTTAATTCATTTTATCCAATGGAGATAATTGCTACCGCCAAAGAAACAGAAGCAATTAAGGCGAAGCATAGGGGAGAATCATTCATTGTTTTTCCTGAAGACAGAATGTTTCCTATTAAATTGCAAAGTGACTTACCTTATCGCTGGATACAAAAGGGCAGTTTAAGCTCCTTCTCGGGAACTGCTGCAAGAGGTGAAAATTATGCTTTTCAATTAGGCGTTTTTGCGTTAAAAGATTTGCAAAATGTTGAAGTTACTTTTGCCAGCTTAAAGAGCGCCAACGGCAAAAGTATTGACGCGAAATATATTAACTGCCTTAATACAAATGGAACCAGCTATGATAATAAACCTTTGACGGAAGTTGTAAATGTAAAAAGTGGGAACATTCAACCCATGTGGATTACTGTTAATATTCCAAAATTAACATCGGCAGGTATTTATGCAGGTAAATTTACTGTAAAGGCAAACGGTAAATCGAAAGTAATTGATGTTAAAATTTCTATAAATAATGAGGTTTTAGCGGATGCAGGTGTTGGCTTACCAAATAAACAAACCAGGTTAACGTGGTTAAACTCTACCATGGCTCAGCAAAATACTGTTGTAGCACCTTATACTCCACTTACAGTTGATGGAAATGTAATTTCATTACTAGGTAGAAAATTCGAGATCAATAATGATGGATTTCCAAAGCAGATTCAAACTTATTTTAATTCTGAAATGACCGGGTACAATGAAAAACCAAATAATATTTTAGCTGAGCCTATTCATTTCCATTTTTATAATACACCAAAAACTCAGGAGAAATTGGTTGCTGGAAACTTGCAAATTACCAGTAAAGAAGCCGGAACGGTAAAATGGACAGTAACAAACACATCTGATAATTTAAAAATGGATGTAGAAGGCGCTTTAGAATTTGACGGTTATGTACATTATGTTGTAAAGGTTACCGCGTTGAAGGATGTAGAATTTAGTAATGTTGATTTTCATATCCCATTTGAGAAAGGTTCTACAAAATATTTGATGGGACTGGGAGAAAAGGGTGGCGTTAGACCAGATACTGTTAAATGGAAATGGGACGTAGCGCATAAAAATCAGGATGCAGTATGGGTAGGAAACGTAAATGCGGGCTTATATTACAATTTAAGAGATGAAAACTATATTCGTCCATTAAATACTAACTTTTACCTTCAGAAACCTTTACTGCTGCCGAAATCATGGGGAAATGGCGATAAAGGAGGGATCCAGATCAATGTAAAAGGCAGTTCCATGCTAGCTGATAATTACACGGGGAGCAGAAGCATGAAAAGGGGCGATGTGCTTTATTATAATTTCAACTTATTAATTACTCCATTTCATTTAATTGATACAGATTTTCAATGGGACAATCGCTTTTACCATAAATATGGCGATTTAGATTCTATTAAATCAACTGGAGCAACAGTTGTAAATATTCACCACGCTACGCCAATTAATCCATGGATTAACTATCCGTTTATTGAATGGAAAAAGATGAAATCGTATGTTGACGAGGCGCATCAAAAAGGTTTAAAGGTTAAAATCTATAATACAGTAAGAGAGCTTTCAAACCATGCATACGAACTGCCTGCACTACGAAGTTTAGGTACCGAAGTTTACTCTCCAGGTAAAGGTGGTGGATTTAGCTGGCTGCAAGAACATTTAGATTCTAATTACATTGCAGCCTGGTTTGTGCCGGAAATTAAAGATGCCGCCATTATTAATAGTGGAATGAACCGTTGGCACAATTATTATGTTGAAGGGATGAACTGGTTGGTAAATAATGTTGGTATTGACGGAGTTTACCTTGATGATGTAGCTTTTGACCGTGTTACGATGAAGCGTATTAAAAGAGTATTAACGGCTAATAATCATCCAGGAATTATAGATTTACACTCGGCAAACCAGTATAACAAAAGCGATGGTTTTAACAATAGTGCAATTTTATACTTAGAACACTTTCCATATTTAAACCGTTTATGGTTTGGCGAGTATTTCGATTACAACAAAAATAATCCTGATTTCTTTTTAACAGAAGTTAGCGGAATTCCTTTTGGTTTAATGGGAGAGATGCTTCAAGATGACGGAAACCCATGGCGAGGCATGATTTATGGAATGACAAGTCGTTTGGGATGGTCTGAAAAAAGTGACCCAAAACCATTATGGAAAGCTTGGGATAATTTCGGAATTAAAGGTTCTGAACTAATCGGTTACTGGAGTGATAATTGCCCGGTAAAAACTGATAACCCTAAAGTATTAGCTAGTGTTTATAAGAAAAAAGGAAAGCTAATGATTGCATTGGCGAGCTGGGACGATAATGATGTGAAAGTAAATCTAAATATCGATTGGGCGAAACTTGGATTAAATGCTGCGCAGATGAAAATTACAGCACCGGAAATTGCTAAATTCCAAAATTCAGGAAACTATTCTGATGGTAAATCTATTCCGATTGAAAAAGGAAAAGGTTTGATTTTAATTGTGGAATAATTCCATAACAATATATTAGTCGTCGTTGCGAGGCACGAAGCACTTACTACTATCGCTACTAGCTAGCGCTTTAAGATTGCTTCGTACCTCACAATGACGATTTTTTATATTATATCTTAACATTTTGCATACCGTACTGTTTTAGTACATCATCTGGTACACCTGTCCATTGGTTTGGGGCATTACCTGCATAGCCAATATCTTTAACACCAATTTCAGAAGTATAAAAGCCCGAAGCTGTTAAACTCCTCATTCTTTTAAAGAAAGTAACGCCAGGTTGCATTTCTGGTTTGGCTTTTAAAGGGTAAGCAATATCATCAACTATTGCAAGTTGTTCTTTTGTAGATGCTTCTATAAAAGATTTTTCATAGCGGTTAAAGCATTGAATATCCAGCCATTTTAAGCCGCCACGCATAGGTATTTTGTGCTCAGGGATATCTTTTACAATAAACTCGATAAACTCAGGTACTTTGGCGTCTGATGCACTTCCAGAGACATCATCTTTAGGAATAATAATATCTGCCAAAACGGTTATTGTAGCCATTTCATGTTTGGTGAAAAACGTTTCGGCTTTTAGTTTTTTATCTCTATCTATTTCCCATTCTTCTCTGCCAGCCTCTTTTGCGGTTTCCTCGGCTTTTTCAACAGGTACTTTGGTTTCAGGTTGTTTGCAGGCCTCAATTAATACGGTTGTACTTAATGCGGTTAAGCCTAATGCTTTTATGGAATCACGTCTATTCATAAAGTAATTCTTTAAATGTTTTGTTTTTTCTTTTCAGCCAAAATATATTCAGCAGTTCTCATTGATAAAGCTAAGATTGTCCAAGTTGCGTTTTTATCACCTTGCTGTACAAAAGGACCGGCATCAACCACAAACAGGTTTTTGCAATCGTGTGCTTGACAATATTTATTCAACGCTGATTTTTTAGGATCATCACCCATTCGAATTGTTCCCACTTCGTGGATAATCTTACCAGGCGCTTCAAGTCCATAGTTTGTTTCAGCACCTTGTATTTTTGATGTCACCACGGCGCCCATTTCCTTCATAATAGAAAGAAAGGTTTCTTGCATATGTTTAGCTTGATTAATTTCTTCCTGTGCCCATTTATAGTGAAACCTTAGAACAGGAATACCATATTTATCAACAACATCAGGGTCAATTTCGCAATAATTATCTGCACGGGCAATTGCAGTACCACGACCGGCCATGCCAACACCAGTACCATAAAAGCGACGATAATCATCTTTTAGTGACTTACCGTAGCCACCAGCATCCTTCATTTTGCCATTTCTATCTGGCACTAATCCGTTCATTGTAGGTACACCGCCGCCAAAGCCGTAAGAAGGCATGCCCATACCACCGCCATATTCAATATGGTAACCACGTGGGAAATTTAGTTTTTTATTATCTAGCCACCATGGCGAATAAATATGTACACTACCAACGCCATCCTCGTTATATCTTTTTCTATCCATTAACTGAGGTAGAAAGCCCGAAACACTGGCGCCTGTAGAATCATGTAAATATTTACCCACAACGCCACTATTATTGGCTAAACCATTAGGATGATGATTAGACTTTGAATTTAAAAGAATTCTTGCGGATTCGCAGGCACTTGCACCCAAAATAACAAGTTTACCATTAACCTGGTATTCTTGTAAATCTTTTCTATTTACATAAGAAACACCTTTGGCAGTTCCATCTTTATCGGTAATTACTTCACGAACCATAGCATCAGTAATTACGGTTAAATTACCAGTTTTTACCGCGGGAATAACTAAGCACGACGATGCAGAAAAATCACCATAAACTTTACAGCTTCTGCCACATTGGCCACAATAAAAACAAGGTGCACGGTCGTTATTACCTTTTATAGATTCTGTCATAACAGCACCTCGGCCCGTAATAACCCTTACTCCAGCTTTTTCTGCACCTTTTTTAATGAATAATTCATTTAAACGGGGTTTTGGTGGTTTCATGAAAATTCCATCGGGTTCGCTTTCTATACCTTCTACCGTTCCATAAATCCCAATCATTCTATCTACCTTATCGTAAAATGGTTTTACATCTGCATAAGTAATAGGCCAATCGTCTGTTAAACCATCTTTAGGTTTGAAATCGTCAGGACCCATTCTTAAAGAAATCCTACCCCAGTGATTGGTTCTGCCGCCAAGCATTCTTGATCTAAACCATTCAAACTCTGTTTTGTCTTTTCTGGTGTACGGTTCGCCTTCTAGTTCCCAGCCACCGTAAGAGGCATCGAAATCGCCAAAAGGTCGTACTGTACCAGCGCCACGACGGGGAGATTCCCAAGGCCATTTTAGTTGGTGGGCATCTAATCGTGGGTCAAAATATTGACCAGCTTCTAGCATTAAAACTTTTTGACCAGCATTGGCTAAAACATAAGCAGCCATACCGCCGCCAGCACCGGAACCTACAACAATCGCATCGTAAACAGTTGGCGATTTTTTTATCTGAAATTCACTCATATATGTTGGTTAGAAATAAATGATGCTCTAATCTAAGCTTAAAAAATCTAAATCAAAAGTGTTTCAAGTGTTAATAATAATTCTAAATATAGTGGGTTTAACAACTTACTAAATCGTATTACGTATAAAACCTCCTTACTGTTGGTTTTACTACTAATTGCGTATAATTTATTCTTTTTTTTGAGGTGGAAAGTCGCTCAATTGTTACATTGCTAATTGCCGTGATGGGCTCAAAATAAAGTTGTTTATCTTTGAACTTTAATTTGCATTATGCCAGTATCTGAAAATATAAATCAATTTACATCAAAAATTTTAAATAGTCTTTCCAAACAACAGTTTGTTAAAATCTCAATGGGAAACTATCAGGGCGAAGAACTGGATTTGAAGCAAATTTTGGTTCGTAGTGTAGAGATTAAGAGGGAAGCAAAACTTGCATTTACATTTAGACACAAAACCCGAGATATTGTTAAAAATTTTGCTGTTGAAGAGGGCGTAAATCTACTGGGTGAATATTTAAACAAAGGTTTTAAAGTGGCAACACTATTTACTACTGAAGCTGATTTTATTTTTGAAATTAAAAGAGATAATCAATCTTTAATTAGAGAAACTCCTCCCGTAAGCAAGCAAAAACCATCTGCATTGCACGATAAACAAAAGCAAAGACAGATTAGTGCCAATGAAAAGCAATATTTGGTCGATTTAAAAATTACTGATAATACTGGAGTTGTTTTTAAAAATGCTCAGGATAAGTACAAACAAATTAATCATTATATAGAAATTTTAAGTCCATTAATTAAGGAGGTGCCCAATGGAAGCATAAAGCACGTTGCGGATATGGGATCGGGTAAGGGCTATTTGACTTTTGCGCTTTACGATTACTTACACAACACTTTAAAGTTAAATACAAAGGTTACTGGTGTAGAATTTAGGCAGGATATGGTTGATCTTTGTAACCAAATTGCAGCAAAATCTAACTTTAAGGAATTAAACTTTGTGCAGGGTACTATTCAGGATTATGATGCGACAGATATTGATTTATTAATCGCTTTACACGCCTGCGATACAGCAACAGATGATGCAATTTACAAAGGAATAAAAGCAGATGCGAAATTAATTGTAGTTGCTCCTTGCTGCCATAAACAAATTAGAAAGGAAATTGAACAGAATAAAGTACAAAATGACGTTTCCTTTTTGACTAAGTATGGCATTTTTTTAGAGCGCCAGGCAGAAATGGTAACCGATGGAATAAGAGCCTTAATTTTGGAATATTTTGGATATAAAACAAAGGTTTTCGAATTTATATCTGACGCACATACTCCAAAAAACGTACTTGTTGTGGGGATGAAAAGAGTTGAAAGCTTAAAGACTAAAGCCGAAAGGCAAGGGGAGGTTTTACAAAAAATTAAAGATAGTAAGGCTTATTTTGGGATTGGTCATCATCATTTGGAAAAGTTGTTAGGGTTGTAGATTAACCGCAAAGAACCCGAAGTTTTTAGCAAAGAACACAGAGCCTTTTGCTAAAATTATGCGAATTTCTATTTCGGTTAATCTAAAACTTTTTGTTAGAAATGGTTTAAAAACAGTTCCGCATAATTTTTATAACAGATAACTAATTATTCGGTTTCAATTTTGTTGGTATCATGGGGTTACTTATCATCATACAACCACCCATCTGGGTTTGTAATTTAAGGGAAAAGCAATCAACCGCAGCACTTTTCATAACTGCATAATATTTTATAACTTTATTAGATTGATCTACAGGAAAATCGCCAGTAACAATTGTGTTTTCATAGTTGGCACTACCCGGTGCAGCAGTATAAAACAGCGTACCAACAGGGTAATTTGCTGCAATATTATTACGGGGAATTACACTAAAGCAGCCTAAAAATATTTTACTTCCATCTAAACTTAACTTAGGGCAGTTAGCCGTATAAGCATCATCTGCATCAATGTTAAGGACGAAAGCTCCAATCGAATTTGGTGTGCATGGTGTACTTTCAGAACTCTTAGTTCCAGAAATTAGCCCAACACCAGAAACCTGACTTGACAAACTAACTGTTTTACCACAACTTGATACCATTGTGGTTAAAAAAGTACAATCGTTAGTTACCCTTACTTGATATTTTAATTGCCCAGCGATAGCCGTAGGGTCTGTTCCTAATGGAATATAACCTATGTTCCAAACAATTTTACCTCCAGGGGTTGTCGCTGGATCTGCCCCATTAAAAGGCCCCTCCCAATGGACTGTTCCTGAGCCAGATGCAATATTTGAACTTACATAATTTACATTTGGAGAAAGAGGGATTTCTATTAATCCATCTTTTAAGGCCTCCGTTCCTGTATTATAATAAGCAGTACTGAAATTTAAAGTTTGCCCTGGTTTAACTGTACCATTACGGGTAATGTTATCATCAGATTTATTAACTGAATAAAGTTGAGAAAAATAGGAATCTACCCCAAATGTGATGTTAAAAATATTGTAAATATCTCCGGTAGTTCCGAATTGAAATTTAGTACTGGTTTGATTGTTGGCAATTAAAACATTACCTGAATTAGGTAAATCAAACATCGCTATATCAATTCCAAAATTATTAACGTTATTTGGATTGCGGGCATTGCCACCAGTAAGTATTGACGAATTAAAAAAGTTAGTACTTGTATTAGGCGTAACGCCAGGATTTGGATTAACATCCATATTAAGTGCATGGTATAAACCTGTCCAATTGTTGGTATTCAATCGTTGTATATTAAAATAGTCTCCTTTCATTGTTCTGTCTCCCTCTCCTGCCATCATACCCATTTTAATTTTAACCTCGCCATTTTGGACTGCATTAAAACCAGATAGACTTAATTCTGGACTTCCTGTAAAAATAAGACCAAAACCATCAAATACTGTAATATCTCTCCAGGGTAACTCCTTATTTTCGTAAATGATTACCAACCCCCATCCGCCGTAATAACCTGCGCCTGCTACATTCGGTCCTTCAGGGGTTGCAATATTGCCTACAGCATAGGTTCCTAAACCAGCATTTTGAACAAGTTCTGTAACATCACTATAGGCAGCATACATATTAAATGCCTCCGCGCCTCCATAATAAATATCTGTTGCTGCAGCCGTAATATCAACATAGCTAGGTGCATTGGGAACCTTAAATTTTATCTTTTTCTTATTCAAACCATTACCCAAATTACGAGGTCTAACTAATACATCAGCTGGGTTATCTGAGCTTCCACACCAATACAAGCCAGCATAAATAATTTTAGTACAGGCCATACCAAGCCCATTAGGTAAACCAAAGTCGGCAGAAGAAGAATTAACAATATCTACAGGATCGTTTAATAATTTATTAAACTTCATATTACCGTTATTACTTCCATCAACTGAGTATGGATCAGCAAAGGCATTAGCATTGCCAATCATTGTAAAATCGCCCGTTAAATGATATATTTTTGTGTTTTTAAAATCTCCAGGTGCTTTTGAAGAGGTTCTTTGCGTAAAAGCTTTTCCTGGTGATTGTGCAAATAATTTATTGTTTATCTGCAAAAGAGTTAACAGAATAAAGAATGTGAAACATCCTTTTACGAGGTAATTGTTAATCATAGAAAAGAAGAAATAATACTATTCAAATTATTTAAACAATAAATCTACTTAAATACAAAGTTAATGCCCCTACGCATATATACTGCAAATTTCAATTGCTTAATTATAAGTGGATAGGCTATTGCTTAACCCCGTAAATGCAGTATATATGCGTACAATATTTCGTTAATAATTTTGAAGTTTCTTCTGTTGGTGGCCATCCATGCGAAAGTTCTTTTAATAATATATCGCTTGGGCAGCACTTTAAATATATGCAACTCACTTCTCGTTATAATTTACCTCAGTTCATATTTCGTGCTGCGTTGTACATCAAGGTATTTTGATATAACTTTTCAACACATATAACTTTGTTCATCTATTTTTATAATGATTCTTAAGAAATGAAATTATTTACTTAAGTAGATTTATATAAGTCTACCCGTTGTACATTTATCCAAAATGCTGAAAATCGAGGTTTAAATTTTATTTTTAAGCTAGATAATTGCATGGTACTGCAATATATTTAGCACGTAAAATTTATAAGATTAAAAGTGTTTTGATTTTTCTGTTTTGATTTTTTTCAAAACGAAAATATCAAAACAGAACCTGGAAAGGAAATAGCTAAATACACAACAGGTAAGCCTAATTATTATTTTTAAATTTTGCTGGAATCATGGGATTGGTCATCATAATACAACCACCCATTTGAGTTTGTAATTTCAGATAAAAGCAATCAACCGCAGCACTTGGCATAACTGCATAATACTTGATAATTTTACTGGACTGATCTACAGGAAAATCGCCTGTAACAATTGTAGCTTCATAGTTAGCACTACCCGGCTGAGCAGTATAAAACAGTGTGCCAAAAGGATAATTTGAGGCAATATTGGTACGGGGAATAGACTTCACACACCCAATAAACATTTTACTTCCATCTAAACTTAAGCTTGGGCAGCTACCCATAAAAGCATCATCTACATCAATATTAAGGCTGAAAGCTCCAGCTGAACTTGCCGAACATGGTGGGCTTTCGTAACCCTTAATACCAGAAATAAGCCCTACGCCAGAAACCTGACTTGATACGCTAATGGTTTTACCACAAGTTGTTGCAGTTGTGGTTAAAAACGTACAGTCTTTAGTTACTTTTACTTTATATTTTAATTGCCCAACCATAGTCAAAGGATTTTTTCCTAATGGGATGTTACCTATGTTCCAAACAATTTTGCCCCCAGGCGTTGTTGCTGGATCTGCCCCATCAAAAGGCCCTTCCCAATGGGTTGTTCCTGTACCCGATGCAATATTTGAACTTACATAATTTACGTTTGGAGGAAGAAGAACTTCTATCAATCCATCTTTTACGCCCTCTGTTCCTTTATTATACAAAGCAGTACTAAAACTTAAAGTTTGCCCAGGCTTAACTGAGGCCAGGTTAGCCAACTTATCTTCAGTTTTATTAATTGAGCTAAGCTGCGGAACATAGGCATCTATCGCAAATGTGATGTTAAAAATATTATAAACATCGCCGGTAGTTCCGTATTGAAATTTAGTACTGGTTTGATTGTTGGCAATTAAAACATTGCCGGCATTAGGCAAATCAAACATGGCTATATCAATTCCACAATTATTAAGATGATCAGGGTCGCGGGCATTGCCCCCAGTAAGTATTGATGAATTAAAAAAGTTGGTGCTTACGGCAGGATTTGAATTAACATCCATATTAAGTGAATGGTATAAACCTGTCCAATTGCTGGTACTCAATTGTTGTATCTTAAAATAGTCTCCTTTTACTGTTCTGTCTCCCTCTCCTGCCATCATACCCATTTTAATTTTAACATCGCCATTTTGGGCCGCGTGAAAACCAGATAGGCCTAATTCTTGACTTCCTGTAGAAATAAAACCAAAACCATCAAATACTGAAATATCTCTCCAGGGTAACTCCTTATTTTCATAAATAATTACCAAACCCCAGCCGCCGTAATAACCTGTGCCTCCTGTTCCTTCAAAGGTTGCAATATTGCCTACAGCATAAGTTCCTAAACCAGCATTTTGAACAAGTTCTGTAACATCACTATAGGCCGCATACATATTATATACCTCCCGGCCTCCATAATAAATATCTGTTGCTGCAGCCGTAATATCAACATAGCCAGGTGCATTGGGAACCTTAAATTTGATTTTTTTCTTATTCAGTCCATTACCTAAATTACCGGGTTTATTCAATACATCATCTGGGCTATCTGAGCTTCCACACCAATACAAGCCAGCATAAATAATTTTAGTACAGGCCATATCAAGCCCATTAGGTAAACCAAAGTCGGCAGAAGAAGAATTAACAATATCTACAGGATCGTTTAATAATTTATTAAACTTCATATTACCGTTATTACTTCCACCATCTAAGTATGGATCAGCAAAGGCATTAGCATTGCCAATCATTGTAAAATCGCCCGTTAAATTATAGATTGTTTTGTTTTTAAAATCTCCGGGCGCTTTTGCCGAGGTTCTTTGTGTAAAACCTTTTCCTGTTTGTGCAAATAGTTTATTGTTTATCTGCAAAAGATTTATTAGGATAAAAAATGCAGTGCATCCTTTTACAAGGTAATTGTTAATCATAAAAAGAAGAAATAATGCTATTCAAATTATTTAGCATCAAATCTACTCAAATATTAATTTAGTACCCCTACGCATATATACTGCAAATTTTCAATTGCTTAATTATGAGTGCATAGGCTATTGTTTAACATTGGAAATGCAGTACATATGCGTGCAATATTTCTTTCATGGTTTTTAGATAGCTTCTTAAACATAAATCCAAAGTAGTACTGGTTTCTTTTTGGTTTTTAATAACGCATCAATTTTACGCATAGTTGCATCTGATAGAACAGGACAACCGGCACTAACACCAAATATGGTTTGTGGATAAACTTCATGATCGGGTACGGGCGTATAAGAATGTAAAACAACGATACGTTTAAAAGCATTACTATTTGTTTTTTCTAAACCGTACATTTTATAATGAACATTAATGCCCCAATTACTGTAAGCTCGTCCTTTAACTTTATATTTTCCTAATGAGGTACAATAGCTACCTTCCTGATTACTGAAAATAGGTTTATTTGCTGTGCTGCCACCCCCGCTACCGTGTACGCAAACACCTTGGATGCTAATTTCTTTCTTTTTAAAATCATACACAAACAGTCTGTTTTTGCCTGAATGAATGCTCATATCAATCATGATGCAAATAGAAGTATCAAAATTGTTCTTTTTGCAATAGGCAAGTGCTTCATCAATTTTTGTTTGATGAATTGAAGATGAAGCCAGGTGAGGAAAACAAAGCGTAAATAATAATACTACAAGTTTTTGCATCAATTATAATTTTTGCAAAAGAATTAAGGCTAAACCTATTGCTGCTGGAACTGACTGAACAAACAAGATTTTTTTACTCGCCGTTGCAGCACCATAAACACCTGCAACGAAAACACAACCTAGAAAGAAAATGGCAACATTGTTTTGCCAAACCTGATCGCAAATAAATAGAGACCAGATTAAACCCGCAGCTAAAAAACCGTTATAAAGCCCTTGGTTCGCAGCCAGTGATTTAGTAGGAGGGAAGAGATCTTTAGGAAAGTTTTTGAACACTTTTGGCGCTCTGGTTGTCCAGGCAAACATTTCTAACCAAAGTATATAAATATGAATAAAGGCTACAAAGCCAATTAAGATTTGAGCTGCTAATTGCATCTGTTTTATAATTTAGTTTCTAGTAGTATTAAAGGTATATAATTTATCTAAATATTTATTGAAGCAGCTTTTTAATTGAAGGGGTTTGTATTCTTTAAGTATTTTGCAAAATCTTTCATTCATAAACCTGATGGCAGCGAACACGGAGTGTAACGAAGTAAAGCGTACAGCAGGGCGAGTGTTCCCGAAGAGTAACTGACATCCGTTTCCAAATCCATTTAAAGAATTTGTTGTTTCTTAGTCTTTCAGCTTTAATCTTTATCTTGTTTCTGTCATGCTGTCAGTAACATTAAGCTCTATTTTTTACATTTTATCAGTCTTTTTGCTCAATTAACTGCCAAAAACCAATTGGCACAAGCATTGTTTAATAGGTGTAGAATTATAATACTTTAAAAAGAAAGAAAATACAAAATACAATGGGAAAAATTATTGGAATAGACTTAGGAACAACAAACTCTTGCGTGAGCGTAATGGAGGGCAACGAGCCTGTAGTTATTGCAAACAGTGAGGGTAAACGTACTACACCGTCTATTGTTGCTTTTGCAGAAAACGGTGAACGTAAGGTTGGTGAGCCGGCTAAACGTCAGGCTATAACTAACCCAACAAAAACGATTTATTCAATTAAACGCTTTATGGGTAACAGCTACGACGAAAGTGCTAAAGAGGCTGGTCGTGTACCTTATAAAGTGGTTAAAGGCGATAACAACACTCCACGTGTTGAGATCGACGACAGAAAATACACTCCACAAGAGATTTCTGCAATGATTTTGCAGAAAATGAAAAAAACAGCTGAAGACTTTTTAGGTACTGAGGTTACTGAAGCAGTTATTACTGTACCTGCTTATTTTAATGATGCACAACGCCAAGCAACTAAAGAAGCTGGTGAAATTGCAGGTTTAACTGTAAAACGTATCATTAACGAGCCTACAGCTGCTGCTTTGGCTTATGGCTTGGATAAAGCACATAAAGACATGAAAATTGTTGTGTTTGATTGCGGTGGTGGTACGCATGACGTTTCTGTTTTAGAATTAGGTGATGGCGTTTTCGAAGTAAAATCTACTGATGGTGATACACACTTAGGTGGTGATGACTTTGACCACATTATTATTGATTGGTTAACTGAAGAGTTTAAAGCCGAAAATAACATGGATTTAGCTAAAGATCCAATGGCTTTACAACGTTTAAAAGAAGCTGCTGAGAAAGCTAAAATTGAGTTATCAAGCACAACTTCTACTGAAATTAACTTACCATATATTACTGCTGATGCTAGCGGCCCTAAACACTTGGTACGTACATTAACACGTGCTAAATTTGAGCAATTAGCTGATAGCCTAATTAAACGTACTATTGATCCTTGTAAATCTGCTTTGAAAAATGCTGGTTTAAGCACAAGCGATATTGATGAAATTATCTTAGTAGGTGGTTCAACTCGTATTCCTGCAATTCAGGAAGCAGTTAAAGCTTTCTTCGGTAAAGAACCAAGTAAAGGTGTAAACCCTGATGAAGTTGTAGCAATTGGTGCTGCTATTCAAGGTGGTGTTTTAACTGGTGATGTTAAGGATGTATTGTTATTAGATGTTACTCCTTTATCATTAGGTATTGAAACAATGGGTGGTGTAATGACTAAATTAATCGAGTCTAACACAACTATCCCAACTAAAAAATCTGAAACTTTCTCTACTGCTGCTGATAATCAGCCATCTGTTGAGATTCATATTTTACAAGGTGAGCGCCCTATGGCAGCTCAAAACCGTACAATTGGTCGTTTCATTTTAGATGGTATTCCACCAGCACCTCGTGGTGTGCCTCAAGTAGAAGTTGCATTTGATATTGATGCTAATGGTATTTTACACGTAAGCGCTAAAGATAAAGCAACTGGTAAAGAGCAAAAAATCCGTATCGAAGCATCTTCAGGTTTAACTGATGCTGAGATTAAAAAAATGAAAGAAGAAGCTGAAGCTAATGCTGCAGATGATGCAAAAGCTAAAGAAGAAGCTGATAAAATTAACGGAGCTGATGCTTTAATTTTCTCTACTGAGAAACAATTAAAAGAGTTTGGTGATAAATTATCTGCTGATAAAAAAGCACCAATCGAAGCTGGTTTAGAGAAATTAAAAGCAGCGCATGCTTCACGTAACTTTGCAGATATCGATGCAGCACAAGCTGAATTGCAAAATGCATGGAATGTAGCATCAGAAGAAATGTACAAAGCTGGTGAGCAACCTCAGGGTGGTGAGCAACCACAAGCTGATGGTCAGCCTCAAGGTGGTGGCGATAACGTTACTGATGTTGATTTTGAAGAAGTAAAAGAAGACGATAAGAAATAAGTTTCGTGTCTGAAGTTCTAAAGCATAAGTTTTAGAAATATATAAAAAGCGTTCTGATGTAAAAATCAGGGCGCTTTTTTGTTTAGATCTTATTTAAATACAGCGTTGAAAAGTAATCCTATATTTCGTTTTGATTTTTTTGTTTTGATTTTTTTCAAAACGAAAAAATCAAAACACTTTTTCTACAACTGATACATCCTTATTAGCTGCGGTAATTTTTTATAGACTGAAAAAGTGAAAACCTGTTATAAAGTTGCACTTTAAAGAAATAAAAAAGAAATCCCCACCTGTTTGATGTAGGGCAGATAGGCATAGGATTTCAGAAATTAAATTAAGCTTTCTTCAATAATATCTTGTAATTCTTTTTCGTGTACAGTTAATTCACTCAGCAATTTAAACTGATTTTTTGCACGATCCAAATTTTGTTCGGGATAATTTATCGGGTAATAAATACTGCCGTTTAAAAAGTCTGTTAGAAAACGTAATGCCTGCATGTAAATAATATATCGGCCTGAAAATAAAATAAGTTCTTTTTCAGTTTCAGTCAAAATACTTTTCATTTCAGATAAATATCCCTTAACTGTGGCTTCAAAATATGGTAAACGGATTTTTATTTTACTTAAATCGGTTTCATTTTCTGAAAAAGCACAAAGATAGGTACGCATCATATCCCCTAAATCGGAGATAAATTTGCCTGGCATAATGGTATCTAAATCTATTACGCAAATGCCTTCAAAAGTATTGGCTTTTAGCAAAACATTACTAATCTTGGTGTCGTGGTGCATAACCCGATCAGGAAAATCAGTACTATGGGCAAAGGAATTGTAATAATCTAGAATATATTTATGATCTAAAGCACTATCAATTTCTGTTTTGGCAAGTCCTTTAAGCTGTTTGCTTGTTTGATTTAAAGCGGCAGTAAATTGTTCATAACGCAAGGCTAAATCATGAAAACCAGGAATAGTAGGCTCCAGAGTTTTAGCATCAAAATGATTTAACAATCTGCTGAGTTTACCAAATTGCTTGGCGGCCTCATAAGCTTGCTTTGGATCTGTTAATACATCAAGAGAAACTGAATTTGCGACAAAAGGGAGCATACGCCAATATTCTTGGTGTACATGTGCCATTTCATCGCCGTTGATGGTGGTAACAGGTTTAATGAAAAGATAATCTGGATAAGTTTTAGCCAGATAATCAGCTATTGCCTTTAAATTATTAGCAATTGCATTTGGGTTTTTGAAAACGTCGGTATTGATATTTTGTAAAATGTACTTTTGTTCGCCAGTTAATGGAGAAAGCAAATAAGTTCGGTTAATTAATCCCGAACCTATTTGTTTAATATTTACATTTTCTTTAGTATAACCGTAGGCTTTTAAAACTTCGGAATCTAAATTTAACTCCATAGTTTTTCCGGGTATGATCCGTTTTTCACCAATTGATCTATACAATCCTGAACAAAAGGCTTATCTTCTTTATAGGTTACACCAAACCATTGGTTTGATGTTGGTACTACTTTAAAGGTAGCAGTATTGCTTTTAACCAGGTTTTCGCCAATTAAAGGAATAAAAAATTCTGCTTTAGGTTTATCTTTATTTGCCATTGCAAATTCTCTGAATAAATCTTCAGTAATTTTGAAAACCGCAGGTGTAAAGCCCCAAAAATTCATGGATACTGGTGTATCAAAGCTCAAAGGATATTGCTTATCATCTTCTTCAAAAACAATAGTTTCGCCCTGTTGGAAAACTTTAGTACGTTCTATAATTTCTTCCAAATTACCTGCATCATCCACTTTACAAACTCCACGAGAAACTGCTCCAAACTCAGATAATGTTTTTCCAATTTCGTAGCCAATAATAGAATAGTTGCTATCTGTAGCTTCGGTAGTTAAAAAATCCACCATTTTTTTATAAGCGTCAAAGCCATAAAAATCATCTGCATTAATTACGCAGAATGGTTCTTTAATGGCATTTCTACCTGATAATATAGCATGTGCAGTGCCCCAAGGCTTTTCGCGGTAAATTTCTTCTTCTATACCGAATTGTTTTAAATCGAAGTTTTGAAAAACGTAATCGGTTTCTATTCTGCCTTTAAGTTTAGGCTCAAAAATGGCTTTAAAGTTTTCTACAAACTCTTCTTTAATAATGAATACAACTTTTCCAAATCCGGCGTTAATTGCATCGTAAATTGAATAATCGATAATTGTTTCGCCATTCGGACCAAAACCGTCGATTTGTTTCATACTTCCGTAACGGCTGGCCATACCAGCGGCCAATATTAATAAGGTAGGTTTCATCTAATGTTATTGTTTTTTATTTGTAAGAGCACCCAATTTTTAAAGTATCTTAGGGTTCAATCTTGCAAAAGTAGTAATTTACGGGTATTAAATTAATTGTTAAAAACCGAACAAGCCCCCGCCTTTTGTTCTGGTTTTTTTGCCTGTTAGCATTCCAAATATACCACGTACAATTTCCTTCCCAATTTGACGGGTAATTGTTGCGCCCATTACTTGTTCTACAAGGCTTTTTTCTCCGGGTTTTGGTTTGCTATCTGCTTCTGCTTGCTTTTGGGCTTCTGCTTCCTGTTTTTGTTGTTCTGCAGCAGCAGTTTGCTCATTTATACGTTTGGTTAATATTTCGTAGGCACTTTCTGGGTCAATAGCATCTTTGTATTTAGCATACATTGGACTTCCTGTTACCAGTTTATCAAAATCTGCGGCCGTAAGTGGTCCCATTACTGATCGTGGCGGTGTAAGCATAGTTGCCGAAACCTCAGTAGGGATTCCTTTTTCGTTTAGTACGGTTATTAATGCCTGCCCTGTTCCTAAAGAAGTTAATACTTTATCTATTTCGTAAAATTCTGATTTAGGATATGTATTAA
The DNA here is from genome assembly GCF_004335085.1 of Pedobacter nototheniae. GTDB lineage: Bacteria > Bacteroidota > Bacteroidia > Sphingobacteriales > Sphingobacteriaceae > Pedobacter > Pedobacter nototheniae. Next base: position 89,232 of record NZ_RQRS01000018.1, read on the forward strand.
CGGTTTTCTTTAAAGCATCTACGTCATTAGGTGTAAAGGCTCTTAAAGCATGTTGTACCCGATTTCCTAATTGAGCCAAAACACTTTCAGGAACATCTGTAGGAGATTGTGTGCAAAAGAATACGCCAACACCTTTAGAACGGATTAACCTTATAATTGTTTCAATTTGTTCTAAGAATGCTTTTGATGAATTCTTAAATAGCAAGTGGGCTTCATCAAAGAAGAAAACCAATTTAGGTTTATCTAGATCACCAACTTCCGGCAGGGTATTAAATAATTCTGCCAAAAGACTTAATAAAAATGTTGAGTATAGAACTGGTTGGTTTTGTACATCGGCAATATTTAAAAGGCTGATGATTCCTTTTCCATCAACACGTTCAAATAAATCTTCGGTATCAAAAGATTTTTCGCCAAACATACCACCTAAACCTTGTTGCTCAATGGCTACAATTTTTCTGAGCATGGTGCCAGATGTAGCCGTAGAAATGCTTCCATAACTGCTTTTAATCTCCGCAGCGCCTGGTCCTTCAGAAAGGTAAGAGACTAATTTTTTTAAATCATTTAAATCGATAATTGGCATTTTGTTATCGTCGGCATATTTAAAAATAACCGCCATAACACCCGCTTGAGTATCGTTTAAATCTAAAACTTTTGATAATAAAGTAGGACCAAATTCAAGAACCGTTGCCCTCATTTGGGCACCTAATTTTCCTGATAGTGAATAAACTTCTACCGGAAAGCCAGATGGAGTAAAGGTTTTATTAAGTTGTTGCGCTCTTTCTTCTATTTTTGGGTTTATCCCGCCGGGTTGATTTAAGCCTGATAAATCACCTTTAACATCAAGCATGAAAACGGGTACACCTGCATCAGATAATTGTTCGCTTAAAAGTTGCAAAGTACGGGTTTTACCTGTACCAGTAGCACCAGCAACAAGGCCATGCCTGTTCATCATTTTTAATGATAGATTTACTTCAGCTTCGCCATACACCTGTCCGTCTAGCATACCTGCTCCCAAATAAATATAAGAGCCTGTAGGGGAGTAGGATGATTTAATTTTTTCGATGAATTTAGCAGATAAATCGCTCATGTTTTTTATTTTAGGTCGTCCAATTTAAGAAACTAATTTTAAAAAGATTGAGTTTTTAAAATTAGTTTTCTACTAAATATTTGGACAAACGATTGATTAATGTAAGTAGAAATGTTTGTAGTAATTAATTTCGTTTTTAAGGGTCGTTATTTCCTTTTGCATATTTTGCATTTGCTCCAATAAATGGGAAACTGCGTGTAAGCCTTCTAAGTTAATTTCTAACTCTTGATGTAAACGAATGTAGTGTTCTAACTTGGCCAATTCTTCAGGGTCAAGAAAAACTGTTTTTTTTATGATTGTAGTTTGGATTAAACCATACTCTTCTAAAGATTGAACAAATTTTATTTCTATTTTATGAAATATGCAAATGTCCTCTATCGATATTAGATTACTTTTCATAGCCTAGAGTTTAGAAAGTTTTTCAAATAATTCTTTTTGCTCGGTATTAAGGTTTGTAGGCAATTTAACTTGCCATTTAATGTATAAATCACCAAATTGATTCTCTTTTTTATAAACAGCAAAACCTTTACCTTTTAGCCTTAATGTAGTATCGGGCTGTGTTTCTGGTGCAATTTTTAATTTAACTTTTCCTGTTAAGGTTTCTACTATTTTTTCGCCACCAAGCAAAGCCGTATATAAATCAATATCCTCCTGAATGTAAATATCATTGCCTTTACGTTTATACCTAGGGTCTTCACTTATTTTAAAGGTGATGTATAAATCTCCCGGAGGACCTCCATTGGCACCTGCAGAACCATAGCCAGAAAGTTTTATTTTTTGTCCATTTTCTACACCTGCTGGTATGGTAATACGTACTTGCTTGCCGTTTACCGTTAGTGTTTGTTTATGAGTAGTATAGGCATCTAAAAGATTTAGTTGTAACTCTGCATTATAATCTTGCCCTTTAAAAGGAGATTGTCTGCTGCTTCTACCACCGCCACCAAACATAGAAGAAAAGAAATCCGAAAAATCGTCTCCACCATAACCTCCAGCATAACTGGAGTAGCCACTATTGCCTCCTTGTGATTGATATTGCCTTTGCTGCTGTTGCTGGGCTTCGTACTGATCGGCATGCTGCCAGTCTTTACCGTATTTATCGTATTTTTTTCTTTTTTCGGGATCGCTTAAAACTTCATTGGCTTCATTAATTTGCTGAAATTTTTTATTTGCTTCCTCACTTCCTGGATTTAAATCAGGATGGTTTTTGCGGGCTTGCTTTCTGTAGGCCTTTTTAATTTCATCAGCTGAAGCATTTTTATTTATATCTAGAATTTTATAATAGTCTACGTACTCCATAACAGCTTAACAAATAAGTTGGATTTATGTTCAATTTGCTGGAATAAATGTAGGCAAAAAAATAGATGCGCAATAACTGCTGATGGAATTTTAAGCATACAAAAAATGCCCCAATGTGGGGCATCTTAATTTGTATCAGGGATGTGTTATTTTTTATTTTTCACATACTTTTCAAGCCATTGATCTTGCTCCCAAAGCATATGTAAAAGGTTTTCTTTACCACGGTAACTGTGTGCTTCGTATGGTAAAAATACAAATCGGGTTGTACCGCCAGCACCTTTAATGGCATTAAATAAGCGTTCGCTATTGATAGGGAAAGTACCTGGATTATCGTCACTATCGCCATGAATTAAAAGAAGTGGTGTTTTAATTTTATCAGCGTAACTAAATGGACTCATTTCATAATACAACTGAGGAACTTGCCAGTATGTACGTTCTTCATTTTGGAAACCGAAAGGCGTTAAGGTTCTGTTGTATGCACCACTGCGGGCAATGCCTGCGGCAAAAAGATTGGTGTGTGCTAAAAGGTTAGCCGTCATAAATGCACCATAACTGTGGCCACCTACTGCCATACGTTTTTTGTCGCCAACGCCTAAATCAGACAGTTTATTAATGGCTGCCTCTGCATTTAATTGCAACTGATCTACAAAAGTATCGTTAGGTTTTTTTCCATCTTTAGCTACTATCGGCATTTCAGCATTATCTAAAACGGCATATCCACGAGTTACCCAAAATATTGGCGAAGCCCAGCTAATGGTTGTAAACTTATCTTTCGATCCACGAATTTGTGCAGCATCAGCAGCTGAATTAAATTCGCGTGGATAAGCCCAAATTAAAGTTGGCAAAGGACCATCTTTATCTTTGTTATAACCTTTTGGTAAATATAAATCGCCAGTTAAATCTACTCCATCAGCACGCTTGTAAGAAATTTTCTCTTTTGTAATGCCTTCTAACGATGGATAAGGATTTTTGAAATCAGTAATTGGACGATCAGCTACTCTTAAAATTAAGTTTTTAATATAGTAGTTTGGAACTAGTTTCTGGCTTTCTTTGCGGGTAAGTAATACCAATTTATCAGGATCAATAACATCAGTTACATACTCATATGTACCCTCGGCACTGCGCCAAATAATTTCATTTTTCTTTGTTGATAGATCAAATTTCGCAAGAAAAGGCAAATCACCTTTTTCTGATGATCCTACTGGATTATTCATTAATAACTTGGTGCCATTATCTACCGTATGGATTACTTGGCGCCCATATTTATTTTTAGTTGTAACCGGAGATCCTGGGTTTCCGTATGCATCAGTTTGGTTGCGGCTATATAATTCTTCTACAGCACCAGTTGTTGGGTTGTAGCGGCTTATTTTACTGGTTTGTTTGCTACGTAAGCCTTCAGAGATTAAGGCTAAATTGGCATCACCCCATTGTACACCACGATAACGGGTTTCAGTTTTAAATAATTCTTTTTCATTTCCAGTAAAAGGCGCACTTAAAGCGTAAACTGCATCATGAAAGGGCACATTTTTTTTAATTAAACCGCTATCTAAAGGTTTAGCCCAAGTTATGGTTGCAGGTTCATCATCACGCCAGTCGAAACTGCGAGGAATATTTTGTGTATTATCATAACCAGAAGGCGTGCCTTCTGATGATGGAAGTTCTGCAAGTACTTTTACCTTTTTGCCATTTAAATCCGTAATACTTACTGTAGAAGGAAAGCCCCCAGCAGATACCAAGTAAGAAAATGGCTTGCGGATGGTTTCTATCATCATATAATTTTTATCTGGCGATAGGCTCACCGAGCCATAAATTGCAGGTTTGCCAATTGGGGTTTCTACGCCAGCGGTATTTTTTACCAGTTGCGAAGTGCCGAAAAATTCAAACAACTGCTCGTCATAGGGCGATTTTATTAAATCCTGATAAGTTGGGCTAGGGGCTGCCTTACCTAAATTTTGTTGAATAGTTGGGCCCTTAGGCATTAAAGGTTTTGCAGGTGCTGCACTTGCAGGTTTGGTTACAGCACGATAAATTACAGTTTGATCGTTTAACCAGGTTACTCCGCTTCCTAAAATTACGTTTAAAAAAGCTTTGTTAACTTTTGTAGCTTTTTTTGAGGCTAAATCAATAATATATAAATCAACACCTTTTTGGGTAGTATTGGTAAAAGCTATTTTACTTTGTGATGGATTCCAGCTAATATTACCTGCATAAAGTGGTGCCGGTAAGCCAGTAACAGGAAATGTTTGATTGGTTTTAATATTTTTCAGACTAAAATTATTAATATAAGTCTGCCTGCTTGGTGCATAATTATTAGGGTTAAGCCTTAAACCAGCAATACGATATTCTGGCATGGCTAATTCTTCCACTGAAGGGTAAGAATTACGCTCACTAAATAAAATCCACTCTGCTTTACCATCAATGCTAACACCTGGGGTTGGTTTCGCAAGTAATAAATCAGCAATTTCTTTGGGTGGCGTTTGATAGCTAACGGCATCTTGGGCGGCAGCATTTAATGCGATGCAAGAGCCTGCTATTAAAAAATAGAGGTGTAATCTTTTAATCATTTCCGGGGTTGTTGATGTTTGGTTATCAAATATTGGAAAATTTAATTTACTGTAGGTTAGGGTAACTGCTTATTTACATGAAGATGTAACATCAAAGATCGTATTACTTGTGCGGGATGTTGTAACTAATTTTTCTCACTTTATTCTTGATTCAATTCAAAAGGCATAATATTTGCTTTTTAATTTTTTTAATCTAAAATAATATATATGAAAAAGACCATTTTACTTTTTGTATTGCTATGTACTGCTTTTTTTTCAAAGGCAGATCAGCTCGAAGCTCTAACCCAAGCGCAAGCAGAAGCGGCGGTTGCATACCTTAAAAAAGAACCAATTGTTATTTTATGGTGCAGTTGCTGTGATAATGAAACGCCTAGAAAAATTACCGTTAACGAAGTATTTTACAAAGCAGATAGCAACGGTAAATATTATTCTGTAATATTAAAAGGTAGAGATGAAAGTGGAAAGGAAGTGGAAGAATATCTTGATTTAGCCTATGTTTTTGTGAAAAAAGGCAATAAGGCACAAAGCTTAGGTAAAGTATTAAAATATAAATGCGACCCTTGTACAAAGCCATTTGCGTGGACTCAGGAAGGAAAGTGATAAATTATAAATAGTGAAACCCCGAAAAATTTCGGGGTTTTTTTATGACTTTAATTTTATTGCAATAAATTATTGGTTTCCATTATTAATGCTTCCATTAGATCTTTAGTTTTGGTGTATTTCAAACCTGAGTTATTTTGCCCAGACCATAAGTTAACTAAATCTGTTTTACCTTGTTTTAAGGCAGCATTTTTTAGGGGAAGTAAAAAACGTGTTTGCAATGGAAAAGGTAATACCTCTGTATCAAAGGAAACATTTTCGGCAATGCGATTGCTAATCATTCTACCCATTCTTCCTGTCGTGGATTTAGATAAAACTGTAGGAACAACATTTTCCGAAAGGAGCAATGATTTATGAATAGGTGAAGCGTTAGATTCATCGCAGGCCAAAAATGCGGTGCCAAGCTGAACCGCATCAGCACCCAATGTTAAGGCTGCAGCAATTCCTTTTCCGTTGGTAATCCCACCAGCAGCAATAACTGGTACTTTAATTTTTGCTTTTATTTGTTGAATCAATGCAAAAGTGCCTGTTAAAGAATCTTTTGCAGGCTTAAGAAATGAAGGTCTGTGCCCACCAGCTTCAAAACCAGCAGCAACAATGGCATTTACCTCGGCATCTTCCATTAATGCAGCCTCATCAAAAGTAGTTGCTGCACCAACAGTTTTAATACCAAGCTTGGCACATTCTTTTAGAATTTCTTTGGAAGGAAGTCCGAAAATAAAACTAAAAACAGCAGGTTTAATTTTGAAAACTGCCTCAACTTGTTGTTCAAATTTTGAAGGGATATTGGTTGATAACTCAGGGAGGGGAATATTTAATTCATCAAAATAAGGTTTAAACAGCGCCTGTACTTTAGCTAAGCTTTCTTTAGGGTAATTTATAAGGCTTTTGTCAACATCATTTACCCATAAATTAATATTAAAGGGTTTATTGGTTTTTAATTTGATTTCTGCTCCAGTTGTTAAAATCTCTTCGGGGGTTAAAGTATAAGCCCCATAACTACCCAAACCGCCTGCATTAGATACATCTGCTAAAAGATCAATAGTAGAAAAACCTCCACCCATCGGACCCAGTAATATTGGGTATTTAATTCCAAAAAGTTTACTTATTTCAGTTTTGTGCCACATTTTGTTTGAAATTATTTTTGCCTAAAGCAGAAAGGCAACAATTTAATTGCTGCCTTTCTAATTGTTTTATTTAAATTCTCTGAAATCTTGTCCAGCTTTAATATTCAGTAAGCTTTCATAAATTAAGCTAATTACATTATCTACATCTTCTTTATGCACCATTTCTACAGTGGTGTGCATGTAGCGTAGTGGCAATGAAATTAATGCAGATGGAACGCCTCCGTTCGAGTATGCAAAAGCATCGGTATCTGTTCCGGTAGAGCGAGAAGAAGCTTGGCGTTGAAAAGGAATATTATTTTTCTCGGCGGTTTTAATTAATAGTTTATTCAGGTTGGTTTGTACTGCTGGTGCATAAGAAACTACCGGGCCTTTGCCTGCCGCTAAATCTCCCTGAATGTTTTTATTAATCATTGGTGTGGTTGTATCGTGCGTTACATCAGTTACTATAGCAACGTGTGGTTTTATCCGTTCGGCAATCATTTCTGCACCACGTAAACCAATTTCTTCTTGTACAGAGTTTACAATGTATAAGGCAAAAGGTAATTTCTTTTTGTTCTCTTTTAATAAACGTGCAACTTCAGCAATCATAAAGCCACCTGCACGGTTATCTAAAGCACGACCAACATAGTAGCGATCGTTTAAAACCATAAATTCATCTTCGTAAGTAATTACACAACCCACGTGGATGCCTAATTTTTCTACTTCTTCTTTTGTTGTACAACCGCAATCAAGAAAAATGTTTTTCAATTCAGGTGCTTGTTCTTTTTCACCATGACGGGTATGGATTGCCGGCCATCCGAAAACAGCTTTTACCAAACCATTTTCAGTGTGAATATTTACACGTTTAGACGGAGCAATTTGATGATCTGAACCACCGTTACGAATTACATATATTAAACCATCAGCCGTAATGTAGTTTACGTACCACGAAATTTCATCGGCATGAGCCTCAATAACCACTCTATAATCTGCCTTTGGATTAATTACACCAACAGCGGTTCCATAATTATCAATAAAATGCTCATCGATATATGGCTTCAAATAATTTAACCAAAGTTTTTGTCCTTCCCACTCATAACCAGTTGGCGCAGGATTATTAATATATTCTTCAAAAAACTGTAATGATTTTTTAGTCACTACCGGAACATGTTTTTTCTTGTTTTCTTCGTCTTTTTTCTTTGCCATATTATTATTAATTACACCATTACGGCGATTTTTTCTTTTTAATTATTTATCAACAGTATCATTTCGCTCACTCATAATCAACTCCATAACTACATAATCAAACCCATCTTTAAAAAATATTTGATCGGTGGCGGTGAAACCAAATTTAGTATAAAATTCTTTTGCATTTACGCGTGCATTGCACCACAGTTTTGTAGCTTTTTGAATTTTACAAAAATCAATTACATATTGGAGCAATTGAGATCCATAGCCGCTTTTTTGCACATCGGCTAAAATTGCAAGCTTTCTAAATTGGTAAATACTTCCTTCAGAAAATAAGGAAACCACGCCAGTTAATTTATGATCGGCATATAAACCGAAGTGAATACCGTCGAAATCTTCTTCCAGCTTTACAAAATCAAAGGGATGATCTGGGTACATCACTTCATGTCTGATTCGCCAGGTTAATGATGGAAATATCTGCTCTATTTGAACCATGAATTATATTTTCAGCTTTACAGCAATTGGTAATACGGCTAAAATAAAAACAAATGATGAATTCCCTGTCTGATAGATATAATATTTTAAAACAAGGAATAAACTTTAGGAACTGATAAATTTCTTCTTTCCATAAAATAGATAAATTAATACGTTAAGCAGGATAAGTCCAGTCATACCGTAACAAAAAAGTGCCCATCCGCCTTTATCCCATAGCCATAAACCCAATGCAGAGCCACAACTTGCCCCAATAAAACTTACCGACATAAAGATGGTGTTCAATCTATTTCTAGCTTCTGGAATTAAGGTATAAATACGGGTTTGATTGGTTACGTGGATGGCTTGTTGCGCAATATCTATAAGTACAATGCCGATTACAAATAAGTATAAATGATTTCCGGTGAAATAGAAAAACACAATACTTACAATTTGCAAAATAAACCCAATCATTAAGTTTTTTCTAGGGTTATTTCCATCGCTTAATTTACCCACTAATGGAGCAGCCAAAGCGCCAGCAGCGCCGGCAATACCAAATAAACCAATTTCTAAGGTTTGGAAATTGAATGGTGGGTTTGCCAAAAACAAAACCATGGTTGTCCAGAAGGCACTGATAATTGCAAATGCCAAAAAGTTTATAATTGATGTTTCGCGTAATGCAGGCTGGGTTTTAATATAGCTAAACATCGAACTCATCAATTCTTTATAGGTGCCGTTAAATGCGGGGTAACTTTTAGGAAAACGTTTTGCCATTAATGCAATTAATAGCAAACAAATGGCAGCTGCCATATAATAAACAGCCCGCCAACCTAACCAAAAACCAATGCTACCGCTAACGGCTCTCGATGCTAAAATGCCAACCAGTAAGCCGCTCATAATCATACCTATATTAGCACCGCGATTTTGATCTGTACTTAAATTTGCCGCTAACGGTAAAATAAGTTGAGGCACAATAGAGCATGCTCCAATTAATACACTTGCTATTTCCAGCAGAAAAAAGGTTTTGGAAACTGCTGCAATTAGTAATGCAAAAATAGCTAAGGCGGTAATCAAAAGAATTTGTTTTTTCCTTTCAAACATATCGCCTAAGGGTACTAAAAGAAATAACCCTAGCGCATAACCTATTTGAGTTAAGTAGGTTGTGCGGCCGGCATAGCTTTCGGTAATGTTAAAATCCTTAGCAATTAAAATAACTAGTGGCTGGCAATAATAAATATTTGCAACAATAAGGCCCGTGCAAAAAGCCATTAAAAGGATATCTGCCCGGGTTAATTTTTGATTAATCTGCATGTCAGTCTTCAATAGAAAGTTTTAAGTCATAAATCTGCCGGATAAAGTTGATGAGGCTTTAGTTACTGGCTAGTGACTATTTTCTACAAAGGTATGTTTCCGTGTTTCTTTCGTGGATTATTAACGACTTTATTTTCTAACATTTTAAAGGCACGAATCAGTTTAATACGGGTTTGCGAAGGTTCAATTACTTCATCAACAAAGCCACGTTCTGCAGCGCGGTAAGGATTAGCGAATATATCAGAGTATAATTTTTCCTTTTCCAACCATTTTTCCTGCGGATCTTCTGCTGTAGTAATTTCTCTTTTAAAAATGATTTCTGCTGCACCTTTGGCACCCATTACCGCAATTTCTGCACTTGGCCAAGCGTAATTCATATCTGCACCAATATGCTTGCTATTCATCACATCATAGGCGCCACCATATGCTTTACGTGTAATTACGGTAATCCGTGGAACCGTTGCTTCGCTAAATGCATATAAAAGTTTGGCACCATTGGTAATAATTCCATTCCATTCCTGATCGGTACCCGGTAAGAAGCCAGGCACATCTTCAAAGACTAAAAGCGGAATGTTAAAGCAGTCGCAAAAACGAACAAATCGAGCCGCTTTGGTGGAGGAGTTACTATCTAAAACGCCTGCAAGGTAAGCGGGCTGGTTGGCTACAATACCAATGCTTCTGCCGGCTAGCCGTGAGAAACCCACTACAATATTTTCAGCATAATCTTTATGTACTTCTAAAAAGCTATCCGTGTCGGCAACTGCCGAAATTACCTCTCGAATATCGTAAGGCTGAGCCGCATTTTGAGGCATAAAGGTATTTAGAGCAGGCCTGCTTTCATCTCCTGCTTCGTAAGGAAGTATTGCTGCCATTTCCTCGCAATTTTGAGGCATATAGCTTAATAATTTTTTTACATGAGTAATGGCGTCAATTTCATTGGCACAAGCAAAATGGGTGACACCAGATTTGGTAGCATGCGTGTTTGCACCACCTAATTCTTCTGATGTTACTTCTTCATGTGTAACGGTTTTTACCACATTTGGACCAGTTACAAACATGTAAGAAGTGTTTTCTACCATTAAAATAAAATCTGTAATGGCTGGAGAATAAACTGCCCCACCTGCGCATGGCCCCATAATTGCCGATAGCTGCGGGATAACTCCAGAAGCCTGAACATTGCGGTAAAAAATATCAGCGTAACCACCCAAGGAAACTACACCTTCTTGAATGCGGGCGCCACCACTATCATTTAAGCCGATTAAAGGAGCGCCATTTTTCATAGCCATTTCCATTAACTTGCAAATTTTTTCTGCATGAGTTTCAGATAAAGAGCCTCCAAAAACAGTAAAATCCTGAGAGAAAACATAAGTTAAACGGCCATTAACGGTGCCATAACCAGTAATTACACCATCACCTAAATATTTTTCGCGTTCCATTCCAAAATCAGTACTGCGGTGTGTTACCATCATTCCAATTTCTTCAAAACTGCCTTCATCCATTAAAAAATGAATACGTTCTCTTGCTGTTAATTTTCCTTTTTTATGTTGACTATCAATCCGGGCTTGCCCGCCGCCAAGATTTGCCTGTTGTATTTTATCTTGTAATAAAGCTATTTTCTTATCCATGTTAGATGATATGATTTTTTAAAATTAAAAATTACCAGCGGTATTGCAAGCGTGCGGTAAATACATCGTCTTTAATATCTTGGTCGAATCCTTCTATGGCAGTTTTTTCATTTTCAACATGTTCGTTGTAAAGTGTAAACTTCAATCTGCCATTTAATTGGTAGGCAAGGCCGTAACCAAGTGTGGCATATTTTATATCTCCTGCTGTAGTAAGGCTATTGGGTTGGCCAATTAAGGTACCACTTACATTTGTGTTAGGATCATAAACATCATACGCCAAAAGTGCAGAGAGTTTAGTTTTCCATAACTGTTGCGTTAGCCAGAAATAGTAACCGTTAAAATTTCTTTTGTATAAGTTTGTGATCGGTTGAGTGGCAAAACTCTGACTTGCATACGGTCCTTTTAAATCTGCAGAGCTTGCTACACCAGGCTGAATGCCAGCAACATATTCTGATTTAAAACTTGTTTTGCCAAAGCTATTGTCATATTGAATTTGAATATTTGCGCCGTAATAATTTCGATCTAAATAAGAGCCTAAAACATCATCGCTGGTATTGCTGATGTAGCCCGTATTTGTTGCGGTGTAATAAGTTTTAGTATTACTTCTTACATAGCCCTTATATATGGAACCACCAAAGCCAACATGGAGCTTTTTATTTGCTAAGCTGTCAAACTTAAAAGCAATGTTACCAATAAAATCCTTTTTTGAATCGTAATCTCTGGCAGTTAGCCCGCTACCATTTACCACAGCAAACTCTAGCGTTAAAAATTTAAATTTTCTTTGCGGCTGATAACCAATTAGAGCGCCAAGATCTCGCTCACGAGGCATTAAAGTTTGAAATACTCGTGGTCTTTCAGGGAAATCTCTATAACCAGAAGAATAAACGATAGAATAACCAAATGGGCGGTTGAATAAACCAGCGGTAAATTTAATCTCTTTGTACTTGGGCTCGCGAAGCTGAATAAATGCATCCATTAGTTGCAAGCCATTTTGAGTTGCATCAAGTTGGAAAACAATACTGGTGTAATTATCTACCCGATCTATTTTTAATCGGCCACGCCTCACCATAAATCTATTATCGGAATTTGCAGAAAAATCGCCACCAGAAAAAGAGGTGATTCCTGCCGACTGTGCCTTTTGAAATTGTGTTTGTAAGTAACCAGTTATGGCAATTTCGTGAGGATCATAGCTAGATGGAGCATTATTATTTTGTGCATATAATAAAAAAGGGGAGCATAAGATGGTTAGCAACAGTAATCTCTTCATAATTGCGAAATTAAATCTTTAAATTCAATTTCAATGCTGTAATATATTACATTTTTTTTACAGCAGTATGCATTGAAAAACCAATTATGGTGTTATTTTTGTAACCATACAAGTGAAAATAGAATTTATTAATGTTTTTAAGAAAGTATAAATATCTGATTGTTGCAGCCTTTATGGGCATCTTCATTGCGAAGATGGGCATATCTGGTGCACCAGTATTTTTTACAAACATTGATAAAGAAATTATGAATGCTGTAATTATGCAAATCGAATTGGAGCATGATTGCAGTAAAGATGCATCTAAAGGCACAGCAAAATTTACCGACTTTAAATTAATTGAGGTAAATTATCCATTAATTTCTTACGAATTCTCTTCTGGTCACTTTTACATCACCAATAGTTTCTTTGAGCATTTTAAAAGATATGTAGATCCATATCATGCCACGGTGCCAACGCCGCCTCCAAACTTTGTCTAATTCCTTTTGGGATTAATCTGTTAAAATTAACTTTTTAAGAAGTATACATGCTCTTAGCTGATCTTTTTCAGTTGTGCTTTAGCTTGCTCAATTAGTTGTTTTTTAGTGGATTTCCGCGATTTTTTTCGTTAAAATTTATTAGATAATTTATATTGTTATGCAAAAGAATAAGCCGACTTTTTCAGGTTCGGATGTTAAAAAATATTTTCTTAAAAAGAATTTAAAGAAAGATTTACCTTCAAGTATTGTGGTTTTCCTGGTGGCTTTACCTTTATGTTTGGGTATTGCCTTAGCCTCAGGTGCACCGTTATTTGCAGGCCTAATTGCAGGTATTGTTGGTGGTATTGTGGTAGCGTCTGTTAGTGGTTCGCAGCTAAGTGTTAGCGGTCCGGCGGCAGGTTTAACCGTTATCGTTTTAGGTGCTATAGCCCAATTAGGAAGCTATCAAATTTTTCTTCTTGCGGTAGTTTTGGCAGGTGTTTTTCAAATGGTTTTAGGCTTAATTAAGGCCGGTACTATTGGTAATTACTTTCCATCAAGCGTTATTGAAGGGATGCTTGCCGCGATTGGTTTAATTTTAATTTTAAAACAATTACCACATGCCCTCGGTGTAGATTCGGATTTTCCAGGTGATGAAGGTTTCTTTCAAAAAGATAATGAAAATACTTTTTCGGCCATTAATTCTGCATTAAGTCATGTAAGCCTTGCCGCAATTGTAATTAGTGTATTATCAATTGCCATATTAATTTTTTGGCCTAAATTTAAAAAATTAAGTGTAGTGCCAGCACCTTTATTAGTTGTAGCACTTGGTGTAACTGGCGCATTCCTTTTTGCCGGTACCAGCTATCAGTTAAGGCCAGATCAAATTGTAAGCATTCCTGTTATTGGTGGATGGGGAGAGTTTTTAGGGTTGTTTACCATGCCCGATTTCTCTGCCATTGGCAATAAAGACGTTTATATTGTTGCAGCAACCATTGCCGTTGTAGCTAGTTTAGAAACCCTTTTAAGTATTGAAGCAGTTGATAAAATTGATCCAATCAAAAGAGTTTCGCCAACAAACAGAGAGCTTATTGCACAAGGTATTGGTAATATGACGAGCGGTATGTTGGGCGGTTTGCCAATGACATCGGTTATTGTAAGAAGCTCAGCTAATGTAAACGCTGGAGGTAGAACAAAAATGTCGGCAATTTTTCATGGCGGATGGTTATTGTTATCGTTGCTTTTTATTCCTCAAATAATCAATATGATTCCGCTTTCATGTTTGGCGGCAATACTTTTAGTTACAGGTTATAAGCTAACCAGAATTAGCTTATTTAAACACATGTACCATAAAGGTTGGGATCAGTTTGTGCCATTTGTGGTAACAGTTTTGGCGGTATTGCTTACCGATTTATTAAAAGGTGTAGCGGTAGGTATGCTTGTATCAATATTTTACTTGCTTCGTACCAATATGCGCAATCCCTTCTTTTATAGGATACAAAACGAGGGCGATAAAAAGAACATCAGGATTAAACTCGCAGAAGAGGTTTCGTTCTTAAATAAAGCAGCAATACAAGTAGTTTTAACAAACATACCAAAAGAAACAAACGTAATTATTGACGGTTCAAACTCAAGATATATTGATCCTGATGTTTTGGAAACCATTTTTAATTACAAACATAATGCTTACACAAAGGGAATTGTTGTAACGCTGGAAAATATCCAGAAACATTATAGCGTTCCGAAATTAACAAACAAAGTAGTAGAAGATATTAATAAATAAAAGAATATGTGTGCAAAAACAATTGAAACAAAAGACATAACGTACGATACCTTATTAAAAGGAAACAAGGATTGGGTTGAAGATATGATTAAATCAGATTCAACCTATTTTGATAAACTATCAGATGGACAAAGTCCGCCTGTATTATGGATTGGATGCTCTGATAGTCGCGTTCCTGCCAATCAAATTACTAATACCAGGCCAGGTGATATTTTTGTTCACCGTAATATTGCCAATGTAGTGGTACATACAGATATGAATATGCTTTCTGTATTGGATTATTCTGTAAATGTATTAAAGGTAAAACATGTAATTGTTTGCGGTCATTATGGTTGCGGTGGCGTTAAAGCCGCTTTAGGCAACAAACAGGTGGGTATTATTGATAATTGGTTACGTAATATCCGCGATGTGTACCGTATGCACGACCGCGAAATGGAAACGATAAAAGATCCTGAACAAAGATTTGATCGTTTAGTAGAATTAAATGCCATTGAAGGTGCTGCAAATATTATGAATACCTCCATTATACAAAGTGCCTGGGCAAATGGTCAGGAGCTTTCTGTACATGCGTGGGTATACAGCTTAAAAACAGGTATAATTAAAGATCTTAAAGTAACCACTAAGGGGCTTGAAGATGTATCGCCTGCTTTTAAGGTAAGTTAAAACATCCCATAGATGTATTTTTTAGTTCGGGAAGCTCCAGCGTATGCTGGGGCTTTTTTACTTTTCCTCCGTATTGGGCATATTACCTGCATGGCCTTTATTGCCCTTACCTGCATCACTTCGGGCTTCTTCTGATCCGAAATCTCCTTTACCAAAATCGCGTGCCAGGTTGCCGGCTTCACTTTTAACTTTATTTTTACTTTCGTTATCGTTGCTGCGGTGGCGAGGTACCTGATGATCGGGCATGTTTGAGCGATCGGCATTATTTTCCAACTCTTTATCTCGCAGGTTTTTATTATTCTCGTTTTTCATGGTTTTAGTATTATTAATATAGAACATGAAAAAAATAGATTGGTTTTAAAAGAGTTGCAGACTGTCTGCAAAATTTAAACCCTATTGAAATGGCATCCCCGATATTTCATCGGGATAAAATAGAAAAAGGTACGACGCCTGTCTGGCAAGACAAACCTTTATTCCGCTGCCGCGGTGGCTTTATTCTTTTTGACAACAAAAAGAACCAAAACCGAGCATTTCTGCGAGCTCATTAATACAAATAAAAAACAAACAACTATTAATAAATTGTCGGCTCGCAATTTTTCTGTTAAAGTGAGTGGGTGGGATTTGCTTGTGCTTCCCGAATAATTGACCATGCCGATTTAGAGCTTAACTAAAAAACAGTGGTTTGGACTTGTTAGTGTTTTAAGCGTATTGCTATAACAACGTTCATAATATTTTCGTTATCGTTTTTTGCAAGGCACGAAGCAATCTTACCAACAGTAGATAATTATGATGTTTTGCTTCACGCCCCTCGCTTCAGTCTGCAACAAACGATACTTAAATGATCTTAAATGTCTTATATGGTTTTAATATAATGCTATGATCCTAATGCAATTTTTCTATTTAAAGCAGTAGGTGGGCTTTGCTTGTGCTTCCCGAATAATTGACCATGCCGATTTGGAGCTTAACTAAAAAACAGTGGTTTGGACTTGTTAGTGTTTTAAGCGTATTGCTATAACAACGTTCATAATATTTTCGTTATCGTTTTTGCAAGGCACGAAGCAATCTTACCAACAGTAGATAGTTATGATGTTTTGCTTCACGCCCCTCGCTTCAGTCTGCAAAAAAAAACGATACTTAAATGATCTTAAATGTCTTATATGGTTTTAATATAAAGCTATGATCCTAATGCAATTCTTTTATCCGCTGCCGCGGGGGCTTTATTCTTTTTGACAACAAAAAGAACCAAAAATTGTCGGCTCGCAATTTTTCTATTTAAGGCAGTGGCTAGGCTTTGCTTTTGCTTCCCGAATAATTGACCATGCCGATTTAAAGGTTAACGAAGGAACAGTGGTTTGGACTTGTTAGTGTTTTAAGCGTATTGCTAAACTAACTTTCAATTAAAATTACTATCCTTTCCGATTACGCCCAGGCATAGTAGCATTTCGCAGGATAGCTCATTATAATTCTTGTAGTAATTCCGTTTTACGAATAACCAAAGGAATATGCAGCGAGCGTAGGATTGAGTGTTGGGCTAAGCCTCATATTACTGCTGTCGGAATTATAATGTTGCTATGCAAGAAAGGGTGCCAGCCTTGACTTTTGGGTACCTTTTTGTTAAGAAAAAGGTACGACGCCCGTCTGGCAAGACAAATGTATTTCCGCTAGCCGCGGGGGCTTCTTTTCTTTTGGCACCAAAAGAAACAAAAGTGCCGGCTCGCAATTTTTCTGTTTAAGGCAGTGGGTAGGCTTTGCTTGTACTCCCCGAATAATTGACCATGCCGATTGAGAGCTTAACTAAAAAACAGTGGTTTGGACTTGTTGGGATGATAAGCAATCGCTAAACTAACTTTCAATTATTTACCATCTTTTCCGATTACGCCTAGGCATAGCAGCATTTCGCAGGGTAGCTCATTATAATTCTTGTACTTACTTTCATTATCCGAATAACCAAAGGAATATGCAGCGAGGGTTGGGATTGCGTATAGGGTTAAGCCTCATATTACTGCTGTCGGAATTATAATGCTGCTATGCAAGAAAGGGTGCCAGCCTTGACTTTTGGGTACCTTTTTGTTAAGAAAAAGGTACGACGCCCGTCTGGCAAGACAAATCTTATATCCGCTGCCGCGGGGGCTTCTTTTCTTTTGGCACCAAAAGAAACAAAAGTGCCGGCTTGCAATTTTTCTGTTTAAGGCAGTGGGTAGGCTTTGCTTGTGCTTCCCGAATAATTGACCATGCCGATTGAGAGCTTAACTAAAAACAGTGGTTTGGACTTATGAGTGTGTTAGGCGATCGCTAAACTAACTTTTAATTAAAATTACCATTCTTTCCGATTACGCCCGTCCGGCAAGACAAATCTTTAATATATATCTTAAAATAATTTAATTTTTGTTTGGCTATAAATAAGAAAACCCCTGATTGCTCAGAGGTTTTATGGTAATAAAATTTTATAAAGATTAATCTTGTGCTAAAAATGGGTAGCGATAATCTGTTGGAGATTCGAAAACCTCTTTAATTGTACGAGGAGAAACCCAACGCAATAAGTTAATCATTGAGCCGGCTTTATCATTCGTTCCTGATCCTCTGGCACCGCCAAATGGCTGCTGACCAACAACTGCACCAGTACATTTATCGTTAATGTAAAAATTACCTGCTGCATTACGTAAAGCATGTGAAGCTTTATCAATCGCATAACGATCTTGAGCAATTAAAGCACCAGTTAGTGCATAAGGAGAAGTGGTATCAACAAGTTCTAAAACCTGATCAAAATCTTTGTCCTCATAAACATAAACCGTTAAAACAGGGCCAAACAACTCTTCGCTCATTGTAGTATATTTCGGGTCATCAACCACTAAAACAGTAGGCTCAATAAAATAGCCTTTGCTCTTATCGTAGTTTCCGCCAGCAATAATTTCTACACCTTTATCTTTTTTAGCCTGATCGATATATTTTGCCAATTTATCAAATGAACGCTCATCGATAACGGCATTAATAAAGTTGCCGAAATCTTCTGTTCCGCCCATTTTAAAGGTCGCTAAATCGCGAAGCATTAATTCTTTAATAGTAGGCCATAAGCTTTTAGCAATGTAAACACGACTTGCAGCCGAGCATTTTTGTCCTTGATATTCAAAAGCGCCACGAACAATTGCAGTACTCGCAATATCTGCCTGTGCTGAAGGGTGAACAAGGATAAAATCTTTACCACCTGTTTCGCCTACTATACGAGGGTATGATTTGTATTTATGAATATTTGTACCAATGGTTTTCCATATTTCCTGAAAAACTTTTGTAGAACCTGTAAAGTGAATACCAGCAAAATCTGCATGGTTAAAAATTACATCTCCTGTTTCAGGTCCATCCGCATAAACTAAGTTAATTACGCCATCAGGTAATCCCGCTTCACGGAAAATTTCCATCAATAAGTTGGCGGCATAAACTTGGGTATCGGCTGGTTTCCAAACCACCACATTGCCCATCATAGCTGCAGAGGCAGGTAAGTTTGCCGCAATTGCAGTAAAGTTAAAAGGAGTTAGTGCAAACACAAAACCTTCTAATGGGCGTTGCTCTACACGGTTCCAGCTTCCTCTAGGCGATACTGGTGGTTGTTGTTTGTAAATATCAACCATGTAACTTACATTAAAACGTAAGAAATCAATCAGCTCACAAGCTGCATCAATTTCTGCCTGATAAGCGTTTTTGCTTTGACCAAGCATGGTTGCTGCATTTAATTTATAACGGTATTTGCCAGCAATTAAATCAGCCGCTTTTAAGAAAATAGCTGCTCTATGCTCCCATGTTAAATTTTCCCAATCCTGTTTTGCAGCTAATGCCGCTTCAATAGCCTGGTTAATGTGAGTTTTATCGCCAATGCTAAATTGAGCTAAAATATGTTGGTGATCGTGTGGTGGAACAACTTTACCTTTTTTTGAAGTATGCACCGCCTTACCACCAATATACATTGGAATATCTTGTTGGTGCGCACGCGCTTCTGCAAGCGCTTCTTTTAAAAGTGCACGCTCTTTGCTGCCCGGGGCATAGTTTAAAATAGGTTCGTTTACTGGTGTTGGTACGTTAAAAAATCCTTTAAGCATGATGTTTTAATTATGATTTACGCAAAGATAAGGGTTTTATATATAGCCAATTCTATAAAACTGTCAGAAAATAGAAGGGTATACTGCGCAAACGTTTGATAAATCTTCAATCCAATCCAATTTACACGTATTTCTGAAGCAAAATCATCTACTTCCTTGAACTGTTTAAAATATTATTTTGAAAATTTTATCAAAAATATTTTATTTTATTAACACTGTTAACTATGTTTGCGGTGTTAATGAATTATTATGGGAATAAAAGAGCGAAAAGAGAAGCATAAAGAAGATTTAAGGTTGAGGATTTTAGATGCCGCCAAAGAGCTTTTTCTTAAAGAAGGTTATGATGCAACCTCAATACGTAAAATAGCAGAAAAGATAGAATTTAGTCCAACTACAATTTATCTATACTATAAAGATAAAACAGATATTATGTATGCCTTGCACCAGGAAGGCTTTAAATTATTAGGTACACAATTTATGGTTTTACAACATGTACACGAGCCTTTTGAACGATTAAAGGCAATGGGTAGGGTTTATATGAGTTTTGCATTGAGCAATCCTGATTTTTATGAGTTGATGTTTATTCAGAAAGAACCTATAGAGTTTGTTAAAAAATATTGCGCAGATGAGGAGTGGGAAGAGGGTGATAAATCTTTTCTGGCTTTGATTAAAACGGTAGAAGACTGCCAGGCTGTAGGCTATTTTAAAAGTTTCGATTCCAGTACGTTTGCCTTAAATGTATGGTCGTTAATGCATGGCTTATGTAGCTTAAAATTGCAAGGGCATTTAGATCATGTGGCATCAGCAAAGGTTCCCGTTCCTGAAGGAAATAACATTTTGGACCTTACTTTCGACAGTTTTATTAAAATTTTGCAAGGTTTAAAGTAGTAAATATTAACACTGTTAATCATGAAGTTTAAATTCTTTTCAATTGCAATCATTCTTGTTCTCTCTACAGCTTTTGCAAATGCGCAACAAGTGTTGGATCAATATGTGACAGATGCTTTTAAGAATAATATTGTATTGCAACAGAAAAACATTTCGCTGGAAAAAGCGCAGTATGCTTTAAAAACTGCAAAAAGCTTTTTTTTACCAACGGTGGCTTTTCAAGGTGCATACCAAACGGCAGATGGAGGTCGAAATATTCCGTTACCACTAGGCGATTTACTCAATCCGGTTTATTCCACGTTAAACCAGCTAACGCAAACCAATAAGTTTCCTTTAATGGAAAACCAGAACATTAATTTTCTACCAAAAAATTTCTATGACGCTAAAATCAGAACAAGTGTACCAATTATAAATTCCGATTTAATTTACAATAGACGGATTTCTGAACAGCAGGTGCATTTGCAAGAATTTGAGGTTTTGATTTACAAGCGAGATTTGATTAAAAATATTAAAACCGCTTATTACAATTATCAAAGTGCATTGCAAGCGGTAGACATTTATAAATCGGGTTTACAACTGGCTAATGAGGGACTTAGAGTTAATGAAAAATTATTGGATGGTGGTAAGGGCTTGCCAGCTTATGTACTGCGATCAAAAAGTGAAGTAGAACAAGCAAATGCTCAATTGGTAACTGCAGAACAGCAGGTTATTAATGCCAGAATGTATTTTAACTTTCTGTTAAACAGAAATTCTGACGAGAAAATAAATATTGATGAAAGTAATAAAAATGAGCTGAATAAAGTAAGTGGATTATTAGCTGATTTATCTTTTTCTAACAGTAGAGAAGAGTTAAAAGCTTTAGACCAGGTGGTGGCAATTAATAAAAACGCGTTAAAAATGAATAAACAGTTTGCTGTGCCAAAATTGGGTGCCTTTGTTGATCTTGGTTCACAATCAGAAGGCTTTAAGTTTAACGATAATACCCGTTATTATATGGTAGGCTTACAATTAGATATTCCAATTTTTACTGGTAATAGGAACAATTATAAAATTAAGCAGAGCAATTTGGATATTCGCAATGCAGAGTTAAATGCTAATTTGGCAGCCCAACAATTAAATTTAACAACCAAAACAGCTCAAAACAATTTAAGAGCCGTTTATCAAACATATCAATCATCCTTAAAACAATTTGAAGCCGCATCAAGCTATCAAAGGCTAATTGAAAAGGGATATAAAGCAGGCACCAATTCTTTTATAGAAACCATTGATGCACGTAACCAATACACATCAGCCCAACTTTTAGTTAATATCAACAGGTATAAAGTTTTATCGGCCGTAGCTGATTTAGAACGCGAAACCGCAACCTATTCAATAAATTAATTTATGAAGCAGAAATTTTTTTATCCGATTTTAATTCTTGTAGCATTAGGTTTTAATGCCTGCAATAACCATAAAACAGAAACCAGCCCTATAGGTAATCAAGATACCATTCCTGTAAAAATTATGGCACTAAAAATTGAAGATGCCAACCACGCAATTTCATCATCAGGCCAGTTTACCACTAATGATGAAACCTTCCTTTCCTTTAAAAATGGTGGTATTATAAACAAAATTTATGTTAAGGAGGGCGATGCTGTAAGTAAGGGGCAATTGCTTGCATCTGTTAATCAAACAGAAATTTCTGCACAAGTACAGCAGGTAAACCTTTCTTACCAAAAAGCAGAGCGAGATTATAGCCGTGCCAGTAAACTATATAAAGATAGTGTGGCAACATTGGAGCAAATGCAGAACGCCAAAACAGCACTACAGGTAGCTAAACAGCAATTGGATGCAGTAAAGTTTAATCAAAATTACTCAGAAATTAGAGCTACAAGCAATGGTTATGTACTAAAAAAACTCGCCAATGATGGGCAGGTTGTAGGGCCAGGAACTCCTGTTTTACAAATTAATGGTGCTAAACAAAGCAAATGGCTTTTAAAAATTGGCTTAAGTGATGAGCAATGGGCTGCATTAAAAATTGGCGATCGTGCCACTATTACTACTGATGCTTTACCTCAAGCTACATTGCAAGCAAAAGTTAGCCGCAAAGCTGAAGGTATTGATCCGCAGAGCGGAACTTTTGGAGTAGAGCTTACCCTTAATGATGAAAATGTTAAAGGTTTGGCGGCAGGCTTATTTGGTAAGGCCATCATTATTCCTACCAAAACTACAAGCAGCTACTCTATTCCATATGATGCCTTATTGGATGCTGGAGAAAATGAGGGTTATGTTTTTGTAACTGATGATGAGAAAACAGCTAAAAAGATTAAGGTTAAACTAGGTGCCATACAAAACGACAGAATAAACATTATTGGAGGATTGGAAAATGCAACTGCCATAATTGTTTCGGGTGGCGCATACTTAACAGAAGGATCTAAAATTAAAGTAGTAAAAAAGTAAAAAATATAACCACTTAAAAACGCGAAGCACAAAAATATTTTGTGGTTAAGGGTACTTATTGCTTTGTGTTTTATCGGTTAACAGCTCAAATGTTCTATTAAATTATAGTTAACAATGAAAATATCAGAATACGCCGTAAAAAACTATCAGTTTACCTTAATTATGGTGCTCATGGTTTTGGCACTCGGCATTACAACAATATTCAACATGCCGAGGTCGGAAGATCCGGATATGAATGCACCCAGCTATCCTGTTGTGGTGGTATATCCGGGCGCTAGCCCAAAGGATATGGAAGAGCTGGTTGTTAAGCCCTTAGAAAAACGTATTTATGGCTTAGATAACATAAAAACGATAAAAACAACCATTAGAGATGGTTTGGCAGTGCTCTTTGTAGAGTATAAGTACAATGTAAATGTTGATGATAAGTATCAAGAACTGGTGCGTGAGGTAAATAGTGAAAGGGCAAACCTACCGCCAGAAATTTACAGTATGGAAGTGCAACAGGTTGCACCATCTGATGTAAATGTGCTACAAATTGCCCTTGTATCAGAAAACGCCTCCAGAGATAAAATTAAGGCTGCGGCAGAAGACCTTCAAAGCGCTTTGGAGAAAATCCCATACCTTAAAAATGTGGATATTATGGGCTTACCCGATCAGCAGGTTAGGGTAGATTTAAATTTGGAGAAATTGGCGCAACTCCATATTCCGGTAACATTAATTGCAAGTGCCATTCAAAGCGAAGTTGCCAATATTCCAGGAGGCAGTGTAAATGCAGGCAACAAGTCATTCAACATTAAAACCAGTGGAAATTATCAAAATATCGATGAAATAAAAAATACCGTGGTGTTTAGTGGCAATGGTAAAAATACTGCCCTAAAAGATGTTGCCAATGTTTATTTTGATTATTCTCAAGAAAAAGACATCACCCGCTTAAATGGATTTAGATGCGTGTTTGTGGTGGCTGCACAAAAAACTGGTGGTAATATAACCGTTGCCCAAAAAGCATATTTACCCGTAATTAATGCTTTTAAGAAAACATTGCCAGCAAACATCGATCAGCAATTAATGTTTGATCAGGCCGATAATGTAAATAACCGTTTAGGTGGTTTGGGCACAGATTTTATCATTGCCATTTTACTGGTTATGATTACCTTATTGCCATTAGGCACACGAGCATCATTAGTGGTAATGGTTTCTATTCCGCTTTCCTTAGCCATTGGTATTGTATTAATCAGTGCTTTAGGTTTCAGTTTAAATCAGTTAAGTATAGTTGGTTTAGTGGTTTCATTGGGTTTATTGGTTGATGATAGCATTGTTGTTGTAGAAAATATTGAACGATGGATGCGTGATGGACATAGCCGCTTGGATGCCACATTAAAAGCAACAAAACAAATTGGTATGGCTGTTTTGGGTTGTACAGCAACATTGGTTATTGCCTTTATGCCATTAATGTTTTTGCCAGAAGCATCAGGAGAATTTATTAGAAGCTTACCTGTAGCTGTAATTTGTTCTGTAATTGCATCCATGTTGGTGGCATTAACCGTTGTACCATTCTTATCAAGCAAATTATTAAGACCTCATGCAGATGCCAATGGAAATATTTTCTTGCGTACGTTACAAAAAATTATTCATGGTTCTTACTCTAAGTTATTGGATAAAGCACTTGCTAAACCAATATTAACAATCGTAATTGCTCTGGTAATTTTTGGTGGTTCAATTGCGTTAATTCCTGTAATTGGTTTCAGCTTATTTCCTGCTTCTGAGAAACCTCAGTTTTTGATTAATATCTCTACGCCGTTACAATCAAACTTAAAATATACCGATTCCATTACCCGACAAATAGAACAAGAGCTGAAGAAAATTCCTGAGGTACGTTATTTCGCATCTAACGTTGGTAAGGGTAATCCGAGAATTTATTATAACGTGATACCACAAAATGAACGCACCGATTTTTCTGAATTGTTTGTGCTCCTGCAGCCAGATATTAAATCGGATAGGAAGATTGAGATAATAGAAATGCTTCGGAAAAAGTGGACACCTTACCCTGGTGCAAAGGTTGAGGTTAAAGATTTTGAACAAGGCCAGCCTATTATTTCTCCAGTAGAAGTGCGTTTGCTTGGCGATAATTTGGACACATTGAGGAAACTTGGTGGACAAATAGAAAATATGTTGCTTAAAACCAAAGGAACAATCTATGTAAATAACCCTTTAAAAAATTTAAAGTCTGATATTAAAGTAGAAATAAATAAAGACAAGGCGCAAGCACTTGGTATTGCAACAGTAAATATTGATAGGACGGTGCGGATGGCTGTTGCTGGTATTGATGTGGGTAAGTTTATTAATCCGAAATCAACAGGAGATGATTACAGTATATTATTAACCACTAACCACCCATCATATCCTGATTTGAGTATATTTAACAACCTTTACATCAATAATAACCAAGGCTTGGCAATACCATTATTGCAAGTGGCAACCTTAAAGCTAGAAACTTCACCACTGAGTATAAACCACTATAATAAAACCAGAACTATTTCTGTTAATGCCTTTGTGCAGAAAGGTTTTTTAAATGATAAGGTTATTCAGGATGTAGAAAAGCAGATGAAAAACTTTAAACTGCCAACAGGTTATAGCTTCGAAATGGGAGGAGAGTTAGAAAGTAGAAATCAATCTTTTGGTGGTTTCGGAAGTATTTTGTTGGTTACCTTATTTATGTTTATTGCAGTTTTGGTATTGGAATTTAAAACCTTTAAAAGTACGCTTATTGTACTTTCTGTAATTCCGCTGGGCATAGTTGGCGCAGTATTGGCATTAATGGTAACTGGAAATTCGCTTTCTTTTGTAGCAACTATTGGTATTGTGGCATTGGCAGGTATAGAAGTTAAAAATACCATTTTGCTGGTTGATTTTACCAATCAGCTACGATCAGAAGGAATGCCACTAAACCAGGCAATTGAAGAAGCTGGAGAAATTAGATTCTTACCAATTATACTTACCACATTTACCGCAATAGGAGGTTTGCTGCCTATCGCAATGTCCAGTAATCCACTAATTTCTCCATTGGCCATTGTAATGATTGGTGGTTTAATCAGTTCTACCTTGTTATCACGCATTGTAACACCAGTTGTTTATAAATTAATGCCACCAAAGGTAGAAGCGAAAGAAGAGGCTTAACAATTAAAACGTCATTGTGAGTTTATTAACTCGCAATGACGTTCTTTTATAATATTGTTTAAGAGTGAAAATCTTTATAATTTAAAAATTAAACTATCTATCACTCCGTTCTTCCATATTCAAATCGGTATCAAAAGGACTTTTCGTAAAGGGGTAAATGGATTGTTTAATAAAACCTTTTGGATAAGCAGCTTCATGAACACCCGTACCTGCAGGCCATTTTTTGTCCGGCAAATAATAGGTGCCAAATATCATATCTATAAATGGAAATATAGAGGCAAAGTTATGCCCATAATACTTCGGATCTTCGCAATGGTGCCAATGGTGATATTGTGGCGTAGTAAAAATATATTTTAAAGGACCGAAATTTATCCGTGTGTTTGCATGGATTAATACTGCATGTATGGCAATAAATATGATATAAACATTAAACACGGTAGATGAAAAACCTAAAATATACAAAGGAATAAACGTCATTGCACGGGTAAAGAAAATATCAATAAAGTGCGTTCTACTTCCAGCAAGCCAATCCATGTTTTGTGTAGAATGATGGATAGAGTGAAAGCGCCATAAAGCAACACGTGTATGAAAGAAACGGTGTGCCCAATATTGAAATAAATCAGTACTAAAAAATGCTAAGAATAACGCCACTGCAAAAGGCAAACTCTGCACCCAAAGGTGTACTTTTTCTAAACCCATCCATCCAAAAAATACAATCGCGGGCTTTTGAGTAACAATACCGAAAAACTGAATAAATAAATGACTAATTACAAAGTAGGTTAAATCTGTTCGCCATTCTTCGTGAAACTTCGTTTGTGATTTATTCTTCGGGAAAAATAACTCCAACGGTACAAAGATTGCCACCATCAAAAGTAAATCCAAAATCATCCAATCCAAACCAAAATGCCAGCTGCTTTTAGCTACATCAGTTCCCTTTAAAGTTAATGCACCCAATACAATTGCTGCTCCCGTTATGGATGAACCAATTAGCGCTAGTTTAATTTTTTTACTCAGTAATAAGCTTAACAAAGCGAAAAAGAAGGATGCAATTACTCCAAAAATCATTAGCGCTTCTGCTATACTTTTGGTGTAAACCTCTCTAAATTCTGGTGTGGTTAATTGTTCAGGATATCTGAAGCAAAAAACACTTAGCAAGACTAAAACACCTAAAAAAATTGATAAATATCCACTGATATAGCCTTGGCCAACTTTTAATCTTTTATTCGGAGACATTGAGTTTGTTAGTTTATTGAATGGCAATAATAATAAAAATAACTTGTTTTCGAAGTTTTAATCGCCGCAGAAACAACACGTCACTAAGGGATTACATTAAACTTTAGTAAGATGGTAGCGTATATGGCAAAATCCGATCGTCGGGAGGTTATCCGAGGCTCTGCTGGAGAGAATGCGGTTGTCGGGAAGATTTTGTAGAGGTACAAAGATAGAATCCGCTGCCGCGGGGGCCTTATTCTTTTTGACAACAAAAAGAACCAAAAATTGTCGGCTTGCAATTTTTCTGTTTAAGGCAGTGAAGAGGCCTTGACTGTGCTTCCCGAATAATTGACCATGCCGGTTTGGAGTTTAACGAAGAAACAGTGGTTTGGATTTGTTAGTGGATTAAGTGCAATCGCTAAACTGACTTTAATTATATCACTGAACTTTCCGATTACGCCCAGGCATAGCAGCATTTCGCAGAGTAGCTCATTATAATTCTTGTACTTACATCCGTTTTACGAATAACCAAAGGAATATGCAGCGGGTCAAGGATTGTGTTTTGGGCTAAGCCTCATATTACTGCTGTCGGAATTATAATGTTGCTATGCAAGAAAAGGTGCAGCCTTGACTTTTGGGTACCTTTTTGTTAAGAAAAAGGTACGACGCCCGTCTG